>NZ_JBBBEN010000093.1:231963-439737 GCF_037137275.1 Streptomyces pratensis
CAGCCCTCCCGCAAGCCCGGGTCAGAACGCCAGGTGGGCTGCGGAGCGACGCGCGGAGTAGGCGACGAAGCCCGCGCCGAGGCCCAGCAGCGCCGTGCCGCCGATGAGATACGGGGTGGTCTCGGGGCCCGGCCCGGTGTCGGCGAGGCGGGCGCCGGAGGCGTCGTCCGCCGCCCCGGCTTCCTCCGGGGCGGCCCGGCCGGCCACGACGGCCGACGCGTCCTGCCCCGCGCCCTCGACGGTCGCGTTGGCCGACGGGACGAACCAGAGCGCGGCCAGCAGGGCGCCCGCGGCGGTGGCGGTCAGCAGTGTGCGACGAGGTGTTCGACAAGCGACGGACACAGATTCGATCCCCTTGCGACAAGCATGAGTTAGCCCCGTGGGCCGATGCTAAGCAAAGCAGCGGGTCGGAGGAAAGTCGTGGCGCCGACGGGCCTTACGCTCCGGCCTATGAGCACAGAAGAGACATCCAGGTTTGTTCGACTTCGCGTGGAGATGGTGCTGGAGATCACCGACCCCGCCGTCCTGACCGGCACCGCCCTGGAGAGCATCGCCGCCGAGTACGGAGAGCCCGTCGGCGAGACCGCCGGGGGCGACGCCGCGGAGGAGCGCCTGCTCGCAGAGGACACCGTCCGGGCGGACGCCGCGGAGGCGCTCGCCTCGCTGGTCGACCCCTTCGACCTGGTCAGTGAGGTGCCCGGGGTGGAGCTGGCCCAGGCCTCCTGGAGCAGCGAGAGCATCGAGTACGACCCCGACGCGGAGGGCTGGGACGGCGACGCGGACGACGAGGAGGATGGCTTGTTCCTGCCGCTGGACGAGGGCGACGAGGAGGGGTACGCCGACGCGGTCGCGCACAATGGGAAGGACGACAGCGAGGGCGATGGTCCCGCACAGCGGGTCTGACGTGTGAGAACACCGGCCCCGGCCCCGCTCGTCTGCGGCCCGGGGCCGCTGCCTGCGATGGCGGGGCACGGTGCCCGGCGGAGGGAACCACCGCCGCCGCGGCCGCGTCAGTGAGTGGTGTTCCCCACATCTTCCGTGGATGTGGAACGGAGCACCAGTTCCGGGTGTTCTTGGAACATTGGCGGGGAAAAGGCCGCCTGGCGGTCTCGCCCGGGGTTTTTGGGGAATCGGCGACGATGGAGAAGCGTGTGATGACGGACAGCAAGCGGCGCAGGGGCCTCACGGCCGTGTCCGCACTGCTCGGCGGCGTGCTGGTGCTTTCGGCCTGTACCGACGACGGCGACAAGGGCGAGAAGACGGGCGCCGGGAGTTCGGAGTCCTCACGGGCGCAGGAAGTGGACAAGGCGGCAGCCGAGGACGCGTCCGAGGCCCAGATAACGATCCAGCCGAAGAACGGTTCGACCAACGCGAGCATCAACAACGCGGCTCAGGTCTCCGTGGACAAGGGCAAGCTGACCGAGGTCCTGATGACCACGGCGGCGGGAGACCCGGTCGAGGGCACGCTCGCGGCCGACGGGTCCAGCTGGAAGCCCGCGGGCCAGCTGGAGCGTTCCACCACGTACAAGATCAACGCCACGGCGACCGACGCGAAGGGCCGCGAGGCCCACGAGAACGGTTCCTTCACCACCGTCTCGCCCGACAACAGCTTCATCGGGAACTTCACCCCGGAGGACGGCTCCACGGTCGGCGTCGGGATGCCCGTCTCGATCAACTTCAACAAGCCGATCACGGACCGGAAGGCCGTGCAGGACGGCATCACCGTGACGTCCAGCAGCGGCCAGGAGGTCGTCGGCCACTGGTTCGACAACCAGCGTCTGGACCTGCGCCCCGAGAACTACTGGCAGGGCGGCTCCACCGTCACGCTGAAGCTCGCACTGGACGGCGTGGAGGGCGCGGACGGCGTCTACGGCGTCCAGCAGAAGACCGTGTCGTTCAAGGTCGGCCGCAGCCAGGTCTCGACCGTGGACGTGAAGACGAAGACGATGACCGTCACCCGGGACGGCAAGACGCTCAAGACCATCCCGATCTCCGCCGGCTCGCCGGAGAACCCCACGTACAACGGTCAGATGGTGATCTCCGAGAAGCACAAGGAGACCCGGATGAACGGCGCCACCGTCGGATTCACCGACGACGACGGCAAGGGCGAGTACGACATCAAGGACGTGCCGCACGCCATGCGCCTGTCCACCTCCGGCACCTTCATCCACGGCAACTACTGGGGCAAGGGCATCTTCGGCAAGGCCAACACCAGCCACGGCTGCGTGGGCCTCGCCGACGTGAAGGGCGCGAACGACGCCGACCAGCCGGGCGCCTGGTTCTACGACAACTCGATGATCGGCGACGTGGTGATCGTCAAGAACTCCCCGGACAAGACCATCACCCCGGACAACGGCCTCAACGGCTGGAACATGGACTGGGCGCAGTGGAAGGCCGGCTCCGCCGCCTGACCCCGCCCCGGCGCGCCTTGTCTCCGCGCCACCCCGTCCCCGCCCGAAGGCGGCGGACCCGGAAGTCCCCGGGGCCGCCGCCTTCGGCGCGTCACGTGCCGCGCCCGCGTGCGCCAGGCGCGTCGGCGGGGGCGCGGAGCTACGGAGGACGCGGGGGGCCGGACCTCAGCCGGTGCGGCCCGCCGCGGCGGCGGCGCGGTGGCACCGCATGTCGCTGCGGCGGACCTGGCGCACCCCCGCGAGGTCCTCGTGCGGCTTCGCGGGACAGCTCGCGGACCGCTCCGGGGGTCGAGCGGCCCCCGGCCGCCCGAGCAGGCGCCAGGGCTGGAGGGGCAGCCAGAGCAGCCCGTACAGCCATCGCACCACCAGGCGGCGGAATCCCGGCCGGCCCGCGTCGGGGAGCCGGACCACCCGCACGCCCATGATCAGCTTTCCGGCGCTCGCCCGGAAGGCCATCGTCAGGAGCACCTGGTTGGCGAAGGACAGCACGAGCACCTGACCGGCCAGCAGCGCCACCGCCCGCCCCGCCCCGGCGGAGCCCAGTCCGGGCGGCGTCAGCAGTCCCACGGCCAGCAGGCAGAGGTAGCAGTCGAGGCCCACGGCCAGATACCGCCGCAGATCCCCCGGCGCGCGGGGGAGCCCCGGGGCGCCGGGGGGCGGGCGCCCCCAGCGCCCCGGGCGCGCGGCAGGCGCCAGCGCACGGGCGTACGCGGAAGAGGGAGGCGGTGCGGGGCCGTACGGGCGGGGCCGCACGGCCCCGCCCGCCGCACGTCGCGCCGCGTGCGACGCCCGTGATGCATCAGGGGGCTGCCCGGTGCGACGCCCCCGCGGCTTCGTCATGGGGAGCATCATGACCGAACGTCAGGTGAGCTGTCCTTGTTCCTGGCGGGTAACTCCGTTTCCCGGACGTTGTTCTCCGGGCCCCCTACAGTTGCGCGGACGTACAGGTGCGCGGACGTCCGCACGCGAGCGGAAGGACGGCTGAGGCAGCGCCGGTCACGGGGCGGCCCCGTCAGGGAGCGCCCGCCCCCACCCGTCCCGCCCGCTCCCGCTCGTCCCGCGTGGCGCGCCCGCCGCCGGCCTCTTTCCCGGCGCGCGATCGGCGCGGTGCCCGCCGCCGTCCTGAGCCTCGTCGCGGGCGTCGCCCGCGCCGGCTTCCGGGCCCGGGCCCGGGCCGCTGCGGCACCCGAACGGGGAGGCCGCTGCGGCGCCCGGGCGGGGCGGCAGGGACGCGCTGCTGGTGCGACACGCAGGGGCGAGGGCTGTGACCTTCGCCACGTCACGGTGAGGAGAGTGCGGCGGGGGCAGTGCTCCGCGGCCGGTGGGGGCGGCGGTCCGGGGCCCGTCGACCGCCCCCGCAGGTCCTCCGGGCGCTGATCAAATCGACTGATCATGGTCAATATATGGATGGTCCTCGAAGATCATCGGATCGCGCTGGACAATCGGTCCGTACCAAGGTCCCGCGCATCGCCCGTCCGGCGGCGGCCGCGGTCTCGCCCGAGGGGGAGTCCACGGGCCCCGACGGGGGAGGCGGGCCCGTGGCGCTCCCCGGGACGGGGACGCCGACGCGCACGAGCCGACCACGGAAGGTCCTGATCAGATGCCGGTCACCCCCGACCCCGCCCGCACGCACGACTCCCATCGGGTCATCGAACCGCTCTACGCCGAGATCCTGCGACGCAACCAGGGCGAGCAGGAGTTCCACCAGGCGGTCCGCGAGGTCCTGGAGACGCTCGGCCCGGTGCTGACGCAGCGCCCCGAGTTCGTCGACGCCCGCATCATCGAGCGGATCTGCGAGCCCGAGCGGCAGCTGATCTTCCGGGTGCCGTGGGCGGACGACTCCGGCGACATCCACGTCAACCGAGGCTTCCGGGTGGAGTTCTCCAGCTCGCTCGGCCCCTACAAGGGCGGGCTGCGCTTCCACCCCTCGGTCAACCTCGGCATCGTGAAGTTCCTCGGTTTCGAGCAGATCTTCAAGAACGCCCTCACCGGCATGCCCATCGGCGGCGGCAAGGGCGGCGCGGACTTCGACCCCAAGGGCCGGTCCGACGCCGAGATCATGCGGTTCTGCCAGTCATTCATGACCGAACTCCACCGTCACCTGGGGGAGTACACCGACGTCCCCGCCGGGGACATCGGCGTGGGCGGCCGGGAGATCGGCTACCTCTTCGGCCAGTACAAGCGGATCACCAACCGGTACGAGTCCGGAGTCCTCACCGGCAAGGGCCTCGGCTGGGGCGGCGCCCAGGCCCGTACGGAGGCGACCGGATACGGCTGCGTCCTGTTCACCGCCGAGATGCTGCGCAGCCGGGGCGAGTCGCTGGACGGCCAGCGGGTCGCGGTGTCCGGCTCCGGAAACGTGGCCATCTACGCGACCGAGAAGGCCCAGCAGCTCGGGGCGACCGTGGTGACCTGCTCGGACTCCAGCGGTTACGTGATCGACGAGAAGGGCATCGACCTCGCCCTCCTCAAGGAGATCAAGGAGGAGGACCGCGGCCGGGTCTCGGAGTACGCCGAACGCCGCGGCGCGCACGCCCGGTTCGTCCCCGGCACCGGAGTGTGGTCCGTCCCCGTGGACGTGGCCCTGCCCTGCGCCACGCAGAACGAACTCCACGCGGACGACGCGCTGGAGCTCGTGCGCAACGGAGTGAAGGCCGTCGCGGAGGGCGCCAACATGCCCACCACCCCGGAGGCGGTCCGGGTGCTCCAGGAGGCCGGCGTCGCCTTCGCCCCCGGCAAGGCGGCCAACGCGGGCGGGGTGGCGACGAGCGCGCTGGAGATGCAGCAGAACGCGTCCCGGGACTCCTGGACCTTCGCGCACACCGAGGAGCGGCTGGCCGAGATCATGCGTCACATCCACGACTCCTGCTACACGACCGCCGAGCGCTACGGCAGCCCCGGCAACTACGTGGTGGGCGCGAACATCGCGGGCTTCGAGCTGGTGGCGGACGCGATGCTGGCGCAGGGCCTGATCTGACGGGGAGGGAAGGGGGCCGGAGGGGCACGCCCCTCCGGCCCGTCGGCCGAGGCTCGCCCTCTTTCCCCTCTTCCCCCTCCGGCCCCCGTCCGCGCTGCTCGTTGTGCCGGGCAGCGCTTGTCACGGAACTTCGCCGACAGCAGATCAGCCCGGAGCGCAACGGATGGCCCGTGCGGAGGCGGAGCGGCGCTCCTAGGCTGGGGTGCGTGACCATCCGAGCGGGGACCCAGACCGACGTGCTTGTACTGCGCCCGCTCCGGGCGGCGCCACCACCACCCCCGGAGCCGCTCTGGCGCGACCTCGTCGGGGATGTGCTGCGCCGCGAACGCCGGGCGCAGGGAAGGACCTTGAAGGACGTCGCGGAGGCAGCCCGGATCTCCATGGCCTACCTCTCCGAGGTGGAGCGCGGCCGAAAGGAAGCCTCCTCCGAAGTGCTGGCGGCCGCCGCCCGCGCGCTCGGCCTGAGCCTCGCCGACGTTCTCGCTCTGGCGGGGGAGCGGCTGGTCCGACTCGCCGGGGCGCGGTCCCGCTCGCTCGGCGCCGCCGCCGGCCGTCGCGCAGAGGTCTCGGCGGGCCCCCTGGGAAGCGTGCGACTGGCCGCTTGACCTGGGGCGCCTGGCCCGTGGCCCCGCTGCGGGTGCCCCGCAGGCCGGGCCCGGCCTGTTCGTACGGGGTGGGGCAGGGAACGCCGCGCAGGGGGTCCGGCGGCTGTCGCGGGCCGACCGTCAGGGCGTGGCCGGCCCCTCGGCCGTCGCTGACCGGCCGGCCCCTCGGCCCGTCACGGGGCGGCCGGTCCCCGCCGTCCGGCTCGGGCGCGGTCCGCGAGTGCCCGTACCTCGGCGGCGACCGCGGTGTGCCGCTCGCGCGCCGATGTCGTGGCCGACGCCCGGCTGGAGGGCCAGGCGGGCGCCGCTGACCGCCGCCGCGGTCGCCCGGCCGGCGGAGGGCTTGAGCAGCGGGTCGTCCGTGCCGTGCAGGACGAGGGCGGGGACGCGCAGGTCGGCCAGGGGCGGACCGTGCCAGCCCGCGCCGATCTGGCGGGGCTGGGCGTCCGGGTCGGCGATGCCGGTGTCCACGTCGGCGGTGACCCGCTCCAGGGCCCCGCCTCGTCGAACGGGTAGCCCGGGGACGCGCACAGCCGCGCCACCGCGATCCCCGCCGCGATCCGCGCCTCCCGGTCCCGGGCGGGCTTGATCCGGGCGAACCTCGAGCGTGCCGAGGCGCAGACGGCGCAACGCGCCCAGCCCCGCGACATCGCTGGACAACGCGGCGGAGGAGGTCAGGGTGCGCACCCGGTCCGGGTGGCGCAGCGCCACTCGCTGGGCGACGACGCCGCCCAGCGAGTGCCCGAAGAGGCGCGCCGACTGCCAGCCGAGCGCGTCGAGGACGGCGACGGCGTCGTCGGCCGTGTCCTCGACGGTGTAGGCCGCGCCACGGCGGGCGGCCAGGGCGGTGAACGGGTTGCCGCCCGCTGTGGTCCTCGGCAACCGGGTGGACTCGCCCGCGTCCCGCTGGTCGTAGCGAGCGACGGCGAACCCGGCGTCGGCCCAGGCCGCCCACCTCCCCCGGATCGCCGCCGAGGGCGGCCACCCCCATCTGGTGGCCGCCCTCGCGACGGCGGGCGAGCCCCCGTCGGCGGACCCGGCCGAGCGGGACGCCCTGTTCGAACGACTGCTGCGCCGGCTGATTCCGGCGATGCTCGGGTGAGGGGCCGCCGACGTCAGCTTCCGGCCGGAGCCACCCCGATGGGGCAGGACACGCCCGTGCCGCCGATCCCGCAGTAGCCGCCCGGGTTCTTGTCCAGATACTGCTGGTGGTACGCCTCCGCGGGCCAGAACGGGCGTCCCTCGACGGGAAGGATCTCCGTGGTGATCGTGGAGTGGCCCGAGGCCGTCAGCACCTTCTGGTAGGCCTCGCGGGAGGCCTCGGCGGCCGCGGCCTGCGCCGGGGAGTGGGTGTAGACGGCGGAGCGGTACTGAGTGCCCACGTCGTTGCCCTGGCGGAAGCCCTGCGTCGGGTTGTGCGACTCCCAGAAGAGCTTCAGCAGGTCCTCGTAGGAGACGACGGCCGGGTCGAAGACGACGCGAACGGCCTCCGTGTGGCCGGTCATGCCCGAGCAGGCCTCGTCGTACGTGGGGTTGGGCGTGTAGCCGCCCTGATAGCCGACCAGTGTCGTCCAGACGCCCTCGGTCTGCCAGAACTTCCGCTCCGCGCCCCAGAAGCAGCCCAGGGCGAAGTCCGCCACTTCCAGGCCCTCCGGATACGGTCCGGCCAGCGGGTTGCCCAGGACCGTGTGGCGGGAGGGCACGGTGAATGCGGGGTCGGGGCGGCCGCGCAGGGCCTGCTCCGGGGCGGGGAGCTCGGGGGTGCGGCGGTTCAGGAACATGCGGGGGCTCCTCCGGGGTGTCGGTCTTCGGCACGTACAACAACGGAGCGGCCACCGGGATTCCGGGTGGGGCCGGAGCGGGCTCCCGCCCCGGCCGTTCACTCGGCGGCGTCGGCGACGGCCGCCAGGGCCTGGGAGAAGGCGCGGGTCCGGGCGGTTTCGTGGTGGCGGTGCCACACGAGAGCGAGAAAGGAGTCCTGGAGACCGGTCAGGGGGACGAAGACGACGGCTCTGCGGCCGTAGTAGTCCGCGGTGGGGTGGCACAGGACCATCGCACCGCGGTCCGCCTGGACCAGGGCGAGGCCCTCCTGGAGGGTGCTCACGGCGGGGCCGGCCGGGATGGGGCGTCCCTGGGGGGTGACGACCGGGGCCTGTGCGTGGCGCCAGTACGCCGGGGCCGCGCCGTGGACGCCGATGAGCGAGCAGGCGGCCAGGTCCTCGGCGTCGAGTACGTCGCGCTTCGCGAAGGGGTGCCGGGCGGCCACGGCGAGGGACTGCGGCTGCTTGGAGAAGACCTGCCCCAGCACCAGGTCGCTCTCCCGGACCGGCATCAGCACCACCGCCGTGTCCACCTCCCGCCGGTGCACCGGGCCGAAGGGATCGGAGAAAGGTATCTCCACGATCTCCGTCGCGCACTCCGGGTACCGGTTCTGGAACAGCGCGATGGCGTTCATGACCTGGTCGTTGGCCGCGCCCTGGAAACCGATGCGGAGCAGCCCGCCGACGCCCCGCGCCACGTCCCGGACCTCGTCGATCGTCTCCACGATCGCGTCGAAGGCAGGGCGCAGCCCCGCGAGGAGCTGCTCGCCGAGCGGGGTCAGCCGGACCCGTCGGCTGGTGCGCTCGACGAGCCGGGCCCCGATCTTGCTTTCCAGGGACCGCAGCAGCTGGCTGATGCGGCTCTGCGAGACGTACAGGCGTTCCCCCGCTCGTCCGAAGTGGCGTTCCTCGGCCAACGCGAGAAAGGCCTCCAGCTCGCGGGTGTCCGGACTGCTCACAGCTCTTCCTCCCCCACCGCGGCGTCGGTCGCTCGCGGACGGCCAATCTATCGATGAGCCCAGCTCATAGAAGGATGAGAAGTTCGCTGTTGTTCCCCCGGCCCGCTATCTGTTGGCTGGAGGCATGACGCAGGTTGAGGAATCCACAGGCACACCGCCCCCCGGGCAGAGATCGCCGCTCAGCGGCTGGCTGGGCGTGGTGGCTCTGGCGCTGGGCACGTTCACGGTGGTCACGTCCGAAATGCTGCCCGTCGGACTGCTGACCCCGATGGGCGAGTCGCTCAGGGTCTCCGAAGGGGTGGCGGGGCTCACGCTGACGATCACCGGTCTGGTCGCGGCGGTGTCGTCCCCGGTGCTCGTCTCGATGCTGGGCGAGGTCGACCGACGGATGGCGCTCTGCGCGCTGGTCGCTGTGCTGGTGGTCGGCAACCTGGGCGCGGCCTGGGCGCCGAACTTCGGGGTCATGGTCGTGGCCCGCATCCTGGTCGGCATCGGCATGGGTGGCGTCTGGGCCATCGCGGCCGGTCTCGCGGTGCGACTGGTGCCGGCGAAGTCGGTAGGCCCCGCCACCTCGCTCGTCTTCAGCGGCATCGCCGTCGCCTCCGTCCTCGGTGTCCCGGCCGGAACGTACATCGGCGCGGCAGCCGGCTGGCGCGCCGCGTTCTTCGCGGCCGCAGGTCTCGGGCTGGTGGTCCTGGTCGCGGCGGCGGTCCTGCTGCCGCGACTGCCTGCGGAGCGCACGATTCCGCTGGGGGGCGTGATGTCCTTGTTCGGCAACGCCCAAGTCCGTACGGGCCTCATCGTCGTCGGCTTCGTGGTCACGGGTCACTTCGCCGCGTACACCTACGTCAGGCCGGTGCTGGAGGACGTCTCCGGCGTCGGCGCCGCGATGATCGGCACCCTGCTCCTGGTGTACGGGGTGGCCGGGGTGGCCGGGAACTTCCTGGCCGGAGCCGGGGCGGCCCGCTCGCCGCGCAAGACGCTGCTGGTGATCAGCTCGGTGCTGGCGGCCACCATGATCGCCCTGCCCTGGCTGGGCGGGTCCCTCGCCCTCGCAGGCGTACTGATGGCGGTCTGGGGCGTCAGCTACGGCGGCGTCTCGGTCAGCACGCAGACCTGGATTCTGCTCGCCTCCCCGGACGCCCGCGAGGCGGCCTCCTCGCTGTTCGTCGGGGTGTTCAACGGAGCCATCGCGCTGGGCGCGCTGATCGGCGGACTCGCGGCGGACGGCATCGGCATCACGGCGGTGATGTGGGTGGGCGGAGCGCTCGCCGTGAGCGCGCTGGTGACCACGACGGTCGGCCGGGCCCCCGCCGCAGTCCGAGCCTGACACCGTGCCGACGCGGGGGCGTCGCGCCCCCGCGTGCGCAGGCGCCCGGGAGCCCCCGGACGCCTGCACACGGGCGTGCGGTCGGAGTGACGAGCCTCCCGCCCTGCTGAAGCGGCTCGTCTCGACGGACCCCTCCGCCTTCCGCACGGGCCGCGGCGCGCGCCCCTCCTGAGCCGGCTCAGGCCCGGTGGGCCCACCCTCAGTGCGGCAGCGTCGCCGGGCTGCCGCCGTTCGCCTCGTAGCCCGCGACCGCCAGGGCCCGGTAGACCGTGTACTGGGCGGCCGGGTCCGGGTCCTGGGTCCACGGCAGCGCGCCCACGTGGCCGTCCACGAGGACGAGTTGGTGCATCGCCTCCGACCAGCGCTCCATGTGGACCAGGAACAGCACCAGCAGGTGCCGTACATGGGCGAGCATCGGGTCGTCCGGGCGGGCCGCGTGCACCGCGAACATCGCGCCCTCGACCGCCCGGGTCACCACCTGGCCCCGGTAGAAGCCCTGCACCAGGTTGACCTCCGGCAGGTGCTCGTACACCGCGAACAGCGGGAGTGCCGCGAGCAGCGAACCCCGCGGGGCGCGGGCCGCGGCCGCCGTGGCGAAACGGTCGGCCTCCGCCCGGGAGCCGTGCCACTTCTCGCAGTGGAAGTGCAGCGCCGCGATGTGCGCGCCCATGTGCGCCGGAGCCCGGTCGATGATCTTCGCCCACACCTGGTCGAACTGCTCGGGGGTGTAGCCGAGCCCCCGTGCCACCGCCAGCTCCACGATGTAGGGCACCGGGTCGCCGGGCGCGAGGAGGGCCGCCTCGCCGCACACCGTGCGGGCCTCCTCCAGAATGATCCGGAAGTCGTCGCTGCCGGCCGACGAGGACCGCCACGCCTGCTGCACCAGGAACTCCGCGTGCACCGCCGCTCCGCCCGCGTCCTTCGGGGCCTCCGCGCGCCACTTCCGCAGCCACGCCCCGCCGACCCCGGGCCGCTGCGCCAGCTCCAGGGAGGCCGCGCCCGCGAACGCCTGGACCCGCTGCCAGCGCGCCTCGCCCTCCTTCGGCGTGCCGGCCAGCAGCTGCGCCGCCGCCCGCCACTCCTGGGTCGCCTGCACGACGTCCAGCACGTCCAGAAGGTCCTGGTCCGGCCCCGGCATCCGGACGTCGAGCTCCTCCTGGCGGACGAAGCCGTAGGTGTCCGGGTCGGCGGCGTCCGGCGAACCGGGGGCCACCTGGCGGATGCCGCCGCGGCGGCGCATGACCCAGGGACCGATCACCGCGGCGAGCAGGCACATCGCGAGCAGGAACCACAGAATCTCCATGGGTCCATTGTCACCGGAGCGGCCAGTGGCCGGTGAGCGCCCTCGTGACGAACTACCCTCGGGTCCCATGAGCGACCAGCACAGCTTCGAGACCCTCGCGATCCACGCGGGAAACACCGCCGACCCCCTCACCGGCGCGGTGGTCCCGCCCATCTACCAGGTGTCCACGTACAAGCAGGACGGCGTGGGCGGGCTGCGCGGCGGCTACGAGTACAGCCGCAGCGCCAACCCGACGCGCACCGCCCTGGAGGAGAACCTGGCGGCCCTGGAAGGCGGCCGCCGCGGTCTCGCCTTCGCCTCCGGCCTCGCCGCAGAGGACTGCCTCCTGCGTACGCTGCTGACCCCCGGCGACCACGTGGTCATCCCGAACGACGCCTACGGCGGCACGTTCCGGCTGTTCGCGAAGGTCGCCACGCGCTGGGGCGTGGAGTTCTCGGTCGCCGACACCTCGGACGTGGCGGCGGTACGGGCCGCGCTCACCCCGCGCACCAAGGTGGTCTGGGTGGAGACCCCGTCCAACCCGCTGCTCGGCATCACCGACATCGCCGCCGTCGCCCAGGTCGCCCGGGAGGCCGGTGCGCGCCTCGTCGTCGACAACACCTTCGCCTCCCCCTACCTCCAGCAGCCCCTCGCCCTGGGCGCCGACGTCGTCGTGCACTCGACCACCAAGTACATGGGCGGCCACTCCGACGTCGTCGGCGGCGCGCTCGTCGTGGGCGACCCCGAGCTCGGCGAGGAACTGGCCTTCCACCAGAACGCCATGGGCGCGGTCGCCGGCCCCTTCGACGCCTGGCTCGTGCTGCGCGGCATCAAGACGCTGGCCGTCCGCATGGACCGGCACACCGAGAACGCCACCAAGGTCGCCGACCTGCTGACCCGGCACCCCAAGGTCTCCCAGGTCCTCTACCCGGGCCTGCCGGAGCACCCCGGGCACGAGGTCGCCGCCAAGCAGATGACGGCGTTCGGCGGGATGGTGTCCTTCCGGGTCGCGGACGGCGAGGAAGCGGCGGTCGAGGTCTGCAACCGGGCGAAGCTCTTCACGCTCGGCGAGTCCCTCGGCGGCGTCGAGTCCCTCCTGGAGCACCCCGGCCGGATGACCCACGCCTCCGCCGCGGGCTCCCCGCTGGAGGTCCCCGCCGACCTGGTCCGCCTCTCCGTCGGCATCGAGAACGGCGACGACCTGGTCGCCGATCTCACCCAGGCCCTCGGCTGACCCCCGCGACGGTGCGGGCCCGCACCCCGGACGGGGCGCGGGCCCGGAGCCTCACCAGCCTTCCAGCGGCGGCGTCACCCGGGCGGGCTCCACGTCCCACGGCTGCTCGATCCCGGCCCAGACGAGGAACACGGCGAGCGCCGCGCCCAGCAGCGCCCCCGCCGTCCGGCGCACCGCCCGGCGCAGCCGCAGGGTGCGCCCGCCCCGCCGCACGGCCCGCGCCGCCAGGTCCGGCGGCGGGACGGGGCGCCGGCCGTCCAGCATCCGGCGGACGCGTTCCGCCCGCGGGTCCCGGTCGGCGCTCACGGCGCCACCCGGGTCGCCGGCCCCGGGCCGGGTGAGCGCAGTGCGGTGAGCGACCGGGCGCAGACCGCGCGGACCCGGTCGGCGGGCAGAGCCAGCAGTGCCGCCGTCTGCTCCTCGCCGACCTCCTCGTGCACACGCAGGACCAGCACGAGCCGCTCCCACGGGGTGAGCCGCTCCAGCACACCGCCGCGCGGGCGCCGGTGCCGCCGGGCCCGCCGGGCGAACCCGAGGACCAGTTCGCGGCGCGCCAGGTCGTAGGGGTCGCCGCCGTGCAGCCGGTCCCAGCCGGCGTAGGTGCGGGCCAGCGCCGCGTCCAGCAGCCGTTCGGCCCGCACGTTGGCGCCCGGCGGCCCGGGCGGTTCGGCGGTGAGCAGGGTCGCGGTGTGCAGCAGCCGTCCGCCCGCGCCCGCCACGAAGGCCTCGAACTCCCGGGCGCGGAGCCCATCCCGGTGGGTCGACCGCTCATCCATGGACCACATCCGAGCCCCGGCGCACCACCGGGGTCAAGAGGCCGGACACGACCGGCCCGGGACAGCGCCCCGGGCGTCAGTCCGACTGCGGAGGCTGGTGCGCGGCCTGCCGGGCGGCGAGCGAGGCGTTGAACCGGGTGAGCAGCGTGCAGAAGGTGTCCCGCTCCTCCTGCGACCAGTCCTCGGTGACCTGGGACATCAGCTCCCGCCGGGAGGCGCGGACCTCGTCCAGCCGGGCCTGTCCGCGCGGTGAGAGCTGGAGCACCACGGCCCGGCCGTCCTCGGGGTGGGAGGTGCGCTTGACCAGACCGGTGTCGACGAGCGGCGCGACCTGCCGTGTCACGGTCGAGGAGTCGATGCCCATGCCGGCCGCCAGCGCCTTGACGCCCATCGGGCCCTCCCGGTCCAGCCGGTTCAGCAGCAGGTACGCCGCCCGGTCCATCGAGTTGCGGACCTGGCCGACCCCGCCGAGACGGGTCTGCTCGGCTCGGCGGGCGAACACCGCCACCTGGTGCTGGAGCGTGTCCAGCAGGCGGTCGGCGGCCGGGAGTTCGGGGACGGGGCCCCCGGAAGGAGACGCAGCAGTCGTCATGTCCTGAGGGGGCATGGCCGGGGGCTCTCTTCATACGGTGTCGGATGGGTGGGGGACAGAGTACGCGGCCCCGGGGCGGCGCGTGCCGGCACCGTACAAACCTGCGGGCACCCCCGCAGCCCGCCCGGAGACCCGTCTGCCGGGTGCGGCCGGAGCTGCAAGACTTGCGGGCATGACCTTCCGTGCGACCGCCCCGCATCCGCCCCTGATCCTCGACGACGTCCGGGGCGCGCAGAAGATGCTGTCCGGGGTGGCCAGAGTGACCGCCCTGGAGGGCAGCCGGCACCTGACCGAACTGGTCGGGGCACCGGTCCACCTCAAGTGCGAGAACCTCCAGCGCACCGGCTCCTTCAAACTGCGCGGCGCGTACGTCCGGATCTCCGGTCTCACCCCGGTCGAGCGGGCGGCCGGGGTGGTCGCCGCCAGCGCCGGGAACCACGCGCAGGGCGTGGCCCTCGCCTCGTCCCTGCTCGGCGTGCGGTCCACCGTCTTCATGCCCGTCGGCGCACCGCTGCCCAAGGTCGCCGCGACGCGGGAGTACGGGGCAGAGGTCCGGCTGCACGGCCAGGTCGTCGACGAGACGCTCGCCGCCGCCCAGCGGCACGCGGAGGAGACCGGCGCGGTCTTCATCCACCCCTTCGACCACCCCGACATCATCGCGGGCCAGGGCACCGTCGGGCTGGAGATCCTGGAGCAGTGCCCGGAGGTGAGGACCATCGTCGTCGGCATCGGCGGCGGCGGCCTCGCCGCGGGCCTGGCCGTCGCGGTGAAGGCGCTGCGCCCCGACGTCCGGATCGTCGGCGTCCAGGCAGAGGGCTCCGCCGCCTACCCGCCGTCCCTGGCCGCCGGCCACCCCGTCTCCCTCGACTCCCCGGCCACGATGGCCGACGGGATCAAGGTGGGCCGCCCCGGCGACGTGCCGTTCGCGCTCGTCGAGGAGCTGGTCGACGAGGTCCGCACGGTCACGGAGGACGAGTTGTCCAGCGCCCTGCTGCTCTGCCTGGAGCGGGCCAAGCTGGTCGTGGAACCGGCCGGGGCCAGCCCGGTCGCCGCGCTGCTGAGCGACCCGGAGGCCTTCCGCGGGCCCGTGGTGGCCCTGCTCTCCGGCGGCAACGTGGACCCCCTGCTGATGCAGCGCATCCTGCGGCACGGGATGTCCGCGGCGGGCCGCTACCTGAGCCTGCGGCTGCGGCTCACCGACCGCCCGGGGGCGCTCGCCGCCCTGCTGGCCGCCCTGAGCGTCGCCGACGCGAACGTCCTCGACATCAGCCATGTGCGTACCGACCCGCGCCTGGGGCTGACCGAGGTGGAGGTCGACCTGCACCTGGAGACGAAGGGCCCGCAGCACTGCGCGGACGTCGAGGAGGCACTGCGCGCGGCGGGGTACCGGGTGATGGGCTGACGGCTCCGCGGCGGCCGGGCCGCCGGGCGCCGACTGGCGGAAATGCATCGTTCGCCGGGCGGACGGGGCCCGGCAAACCTAGGATCTGCACAGGAAGCCGCCACCGGCGACACCATCCGCGAGCTACGGGGGAGTCCTGCTATGCCAGGTGCGATCCACGCCGAAGGTCTCGTGAAGACCTTCGGCGACGTACGAGCCCTGGACGGCGTCGACCTCGACGTGCCCGAGGGCACGGTCCTGGGGCTGCTCGGCCCCAACGGCGCGGGCAAGACCACCGCCGTACGGGTGCTGACCACGCTGCTGCGCCCCGACAGCGGCCGGGCCGTCGTGGCCGGCGTCGACGTGCTGAAGAAGCCCAACGACGTACGCCGCTCGATCGGCCTCTCCGGACAGTTCGCCGCGGTCGACGAGTACCTGACCGGCCGGGAGAACCTCCGGATGGTCGGGCAGCTCTACCAGATGAGCGCACGGGACGCGAAAGCGCGCGCGGGCGTCCTGCTGGAGCGGTTCAACCTCGCCGACGCCGCCGACCGCCCCGCCAAGACGTACTCCGGCGGGATGCGCCGGCGGCTCGACCTCGCGGCCGCCCTCGTCGTCTCGCCGCCCGTGATGTTCATGGACGAGCCGACGACCGGCCTCGACCCGCGCAACCGGCAGCAGCTCTGGGACGTCATCGAGGACCTGGTGGCGGGCGGCACCACCCTGCTGCTGACCACGCAGTATCTGGAGGAGGCCGATCACCTCGCCCACGACATCTGCGTCATCGACCACGGCAAGGTCATCGCCCGCGGCACCTCCGACCAGCTCAAGGCCCGCACCGGCGGCGAGCGCGTCGAGGTCGTCGTGCACCGCCCGGACGAGATCGACCCGGCCCGGTCCGTGCTGACCACGCTCGGCAAGGGCGAGGTCGCCGTCGCGCAGCTCTCACGGAAGCTGACCGTTCCGGTGAGCGGCGGAGCCAAGCTGCTGGCCGAGATCATCCGCGAGCTGGACGGCCGCGGTGTGGAGATCGACGACATCGCCCTGCGCCGCCCCACCCTGGACGACGTCTTCCTCTCCCTCACCGGCCACGCCGCCGAGACCCCCGACGACGCGGAGGGCGGCCCGGGCGACGCCCGGAAGGAACGTGCGCGAGGCCCCCGGAGCAAGGAGGACACCCCGTGAGCGCGACCACAGAGGACGCCCGCACCCTGGCGCCCCGCCCCTCCGGAGGCATCACGCAGTCCGTCAAGGACTCACTCGTCATCGCCCGGCGGAACCTGATCAGGATGTCCAGGATTCCCGAGATGGTGATCTTCGGGCTGGTCCAGCCGATCATGTTCGTGGTGCTGTTCACGTACGTCTTCGGCGGCTCGATCCGGGTCGGGGGTTCCATCTCGCCGCAGGACTACCGCGAGTTCCTGATGGCGGGCATCTTCGCCCAGACGGTCACCTTCGCGACCGCCGGGGCCGGGGCGGGCATCGCCGACGACATGCACAAGGGGCTGATCGACCGCTTCCGGTCCCTGCCGATGGCCCGGGGAGCCGTCCTCACCGGGCGTACGCTCGCCGACCTCGTGCAGACCACCCTCACCCTCATCGTGCTCGCCGGCGTCGCCCTGATCGTCGGCTGGCGCGTCCACGAGAACATCGGCAAGGTGCTGCTCGGCTTCCTGCTGCTGCTCCTGCTCGGATACGCGTTCTCCTGGATCGGCGCGCTGATCGGCCTCACCGTGCGCACCCCGGAGGCGGCCACCTCCGGCGGGCTCATCTGGCTGTTCCCCCTGACGTTCATCTCGAACGCCTTCGTGGACGCCAACCAGATGCCGACGTTCCTGCGCCACATCGCCGAGTGGAACCCGTTCAGCGCCACCGTGCAGGCCTGCCGCGAACTCTTCGGCAACCTGCCGCCCGGGTTCGTCACCCCGGACGCCTGGCCGATGCGGCACCCGATCCTGGCCTCTGTGCTGTGGTCGGTGATCATCCTGGTGGTCTTCCGGACCCTCGCGGTCCGCAAGTACCGCTCGGCGGCCGCCTGAGACCGGTCACCCGCCCACGACCGGAGCCCCGGCCCCGAGGGGGCCGGGGCTNGGGCGGGCCGGGTCAGCCGGTGTACGGCTTGGCGGCCAGAATCCTGACCGTGGCGGTCTTGCCGTTCGGCAGCTCGTACTCCGCGTCCTCGCCCGTCCGCTTGCCGTTCAGACCGATGCCGAGCGGCGACTGCGGGGAGTACGTCTCGATCTCCGTGCTGGCGTACTCGCGGGAGGCGAGCAGGAAGGTCATGGTGTCGTCCTCGTCGCCGTCGAAGGCGATCGTGACGACCATGCCGGGCTCGACCACGCCGTCGTCGGCCGGCGCCTCGCCGACCTTCGCGTGCTCCAGGAGCTGGGTCAGCTGGCGCACCCGCAGCTCCATCTTGCCCTGCTCCTCCTTGGCCGCGTGGTACCCGCCGTTCTCCCGGAGGTCACCCTCCTCACGGGCCGCCGCGATCTTGACGGCGATCTCCGTGCGCGCGGGACCAGACAGGTACTCCAGCTCGGCCTTGAGCTGGTTGTACGCCTCCTGCGTGAGCCAGGTGACGTTTTCGCTGGTCTGAGTCACAGGTGCTCCTCGTCGGTGCTGGGAATACAAAGGATCGCCCTACCCAGAAGCATGTGCTTCCTCGGGTGGGCGAAACCACGAGCCTAACAATTCCCCAGGAAAAGGGGGAGAAGGTAAAACACCACACGCCCGAGGAACCCGCTGCGACGGGCATCGTCGCAGGTCAGGAGCGCGCGGCAGGAATCAGTTCGCCGTGCCGCCGTCGGCGGTGCACCCCATCGGCTCCACCGCGGTGGCCCGGGAGCGCGTCACCACGGCCACGATCTCGTCGATCCGGTCCTCGGCCCGGTCGAAGCGGACCTCCTTGCGGCCCACCTCCGAGCCGTCCTCGCTGAGCGCCCGCACCACGCAGTAGCCGCGGGCCTCGCGGTCCTTGCGGACTTCGAGGTGCACCTCTGCCCTCGCGTCGGAGACGACCTTGAACTTGATCATCTCGGCGCTGATGCCCTGGCCGCCCACGTAGTCGAAGCCGATCCAGCCGATCACGGCGATCAGGGCGACGCCCAGCACCGCGCCGACGGCCTTCAGCCTGCGGTCCGCCCGCTGATCCGCGGTCCGGCCGTACCGGCCTTCGGGCGTGGTCCCGCCAACCGCCGTCATGATCGTTCCCTCCGGGTCGGGCATCGAGGAATTTTCCAGCCCCCCGGTCAGTCACTATAGAAGTCGCCTGCCCGTCACCCGACCGCGCCCCACGCCGACGTCGTGCGGGCCGGCGCCTCTTTCCCGACGACCAGAGCGACCCATGAGCGACCGATGACTGAGGATCGAGCTTTGACTGAGCAGCTGCGACTGATGGCCGTTCACGCCCACCCCGACGACGAGTCGAGCAAGGGCGCGGCCACCATGGCCAAGTACGTGTCCGAGGGGGTGGACGTGCTGGTCGTGACCTGCACGGGGGGCGAGCGCGGGTCCATCCTCAACCCGAAGCTCCAGGGTGACGCGTACATCGAGAAGAACATCCACGAGGTACGCAAGAAGGAGATGGACGAGGCCCGGGAGATCCTGGGCGTCCAGCAGGAGTGGCTCGGCTTCGTCGACTCCGGGCTGCCCGAGGGCGACCCGCTGCCGCCGCTGCCCGACGGCTGCTTCGCGCTGGAGGACCCCGAGCTGGCGGCGGGGCGCCTGGTGGCGAAGATCCGTGCGTTCCGGCCGCAGGTCATCACCACGTACGACGAGAACGGCGGCTACCCGCACCCCGACCACATCATGACGCACACGATCTCGATGATCGCGTTCGACGGTGCGGCCGATGCGGAGAAGTTCCCGGAGGACGAGTTCGGCCCGGTGTGGGAGGCGAAGAAGCTCTACTACAACCAGGGCTTCAACCGGCCGCGCACCGTCGCGCTGCACGAGGCGCTCCTGGCCCGCGGTCTGGAGTCCCCGTACGGCGAGTGGCTGGAGCGGTGGAAGGAGTTCGAACGCGTCGAGCGCACGCTGACCACGCACGTCCCCTGCGCCGACTTCTTCGAGATCCGTGACAAGGCGCTGATCGCGCACGCCACGCAGATCGACCCCGAGGGCGGCTGGTTCCGGGTCCCGATGGACGTCCAGCGGGAGGTCTGGCCGACCGAGGAGTACGAGCTGGCGAAGTCTCTGGTCGATACCTCCCTCCCCGAGAGCGACCTCTTCGCGGGCATCCGCGACAATGCCTGATATGTACGCGACCCAGGCACTGACGCACCTCGTCCCGCTCGCCGCCGACGAGCTCGACAAGAACAAGGTGACCCCCGGCGTCCTCGGCTTCCTCGTCTTCGCGGCCCTCGCCGTCGGCGTGTGGATGCTCATGAAGTCGATGAACCGCCACATGGGCAGGGTGAACTTCGAGGAGGCCCCTCACCCGGACGGGGCGGCCGCCGAGCCGGAGGCCTCCGGGGCCTCCGCCCGGAAGTAGGGACCCGACGGCACGGCGTCCGGCGTACGGCCGACCGGCCCGTACGCCGGACGCCTTGCCGTCATGCCCGCCTGCGGCCCGCGTACGCGACGCCGGGCCCGTTTCGACGGGCACGGCGTCGGGGCCGCGCGCCGGGGCCCGGCGCGCGAGGGGCGGTCCGTCACGCGGCGGCCTTTCACGCTCTCGACGTCGGCGCTACGGCGATCTAGGCCCTCCCCCTGGACTTCGCCACCGTCGAGCTCGACGCCCGGCCCATCCTGCACTACGCGTTCCAGGTGCCGGAGCAGGAGTTGGACCTGATCCTCGACCGGCTGCTGAAGGCCGGGGTGACCGTCTACGCGGACCCGGGGGGCCCGGCAGCCGGGGCGGTTCAACCGCAACGACGGCGGCCGGGGCGTGCACTTCCTCGGCCCTTCCGGGCGCGCCATGGAAGTGATCACCCGCCCCTACGGCAGCGATCCGGCGTCCGAACTGAACGGCGTGACGGAAGCGGTCGTGCCGGGAGCGTGAGCACGAGAGAGCGGTAGGCGGTGGGGCTCCACGAGGCGCCCCGCCGCTTCGTCGGTCCGTCCGCGGGTCCTCTCCCGGCAGCACGACGACGGGCCGCCTCCCCGTCGCCCTCCCTGCTCCCGTGCGCGACAGCCCCGCAGCCGGGTGGCCGCCGGCCCGGCGGGGTCCGCAGCGCTGTGGCCGCGTCCCTCTCGGCGCCAGGGGCTCGGCCCGTACGGCGGCGGTGGGAACCCCGTCAGGGCCGGTACAGCGACTTCAGGCTGGTCACCCGGCCCGCTCCGTCGAAGACCAGGTCGTAGCCGATGCCGTCGAAGAGGGCGGGGTCCAGCTGGTTCAGCAGGGTGACGAACCGGGCCGGGGAGTGCGGCAGCAGCTCGGCGCGGCTGACCCCTGCCACCTCGTCCCGCACCGGGACGGCCAGCAGGACCTGGGCGTCGTCGGCCACGGGCACCGTGGTGAACGGGCCGGTGCCCGGGGTGATCTCCCAGGTGTCGAACCGGGTGTTGATCTTCTTCTGGGCGGGGCGCACCGACAGACGGGTCCGCCCCTCGCTGGTCCAGGCCTTGCCGATGGTCACGAACTGCCCGGTTCCGGCGAAGGGGGCCCGGTCGGCCGAGGCCCACGTGCCCTTCGCCGCCCCACTGCCGCCGGACCGGGCGCCCGGCTGCGGGGAGGGCGACGCCTTCTTCGTGGTCTCGGCGGGGGCTGCGGACCTCTCGCCGCCCTCGGGCCGGGCGTCCGCCCTGTCGGCGGACGCGGAGGGCGACGTCGCCTTCGCGCCCGCGGTGGGGGCCATGCGATCCGCGGGCTGCTGGCTGCATCCGGTCAGGGCGACGGCGGCGAGGGCGACAGCGGTGAGCCAGTGCCCGGTGGTCCGACGGCGTGCGGTCTGCGTCATCAACTGCTCCTGCATATAGGCGTGTTGGGGTTTCATGGTCTCTACGCTTCACACCGCCCTCCGGGTTGCATCCCGCTCGGATGTGTTCTGGGGAATTCCCTGAGCGCACCGAACGGTGGTGTCGCCGCGTCCTCCACGCGACGACGCAGGCCCGGACCGGTCGAGGAGGCCGCAGGGGGCGCCGCCCCCGGCCCTGCCTCCGCGCCCGGACGACACCGGGCGGCTGACGTCGACCACGTCACTCGGAGGCCAGCCAGAACGCCTCTCTCAGCGACTGCACGCGCCCCTCCCCGTCGTAGTCGACGGCGAACACCCAGCGCGGCCCGCCACGCAACCGGCTCACCAGTTCGCCCAGCCGCATGTCCCCCGGCGCCCCGCCGACCACGTGCCTCACTTCCACCGGGGTCGCCGCCGGCGCCTTCACCTCACGCACCACGCCGGTGTGCGGCTGTTCCACGGTGACCCGGACCGTGTCCCCCTCCAGCAGCACCGCGTCGTACACGTAGCCGATCTCGCTGGCGTACTCCTCGCCCGGGGCCGGCGCCGGGGGCGCCGGCCCCGGGGTGCTCGGTGCTGTCGGCTTCGCGGCGACCTGGTCCGGCTCCGGCCCGAGCCGGACCAGGGACAGGGCTCCCACGGCCAGAACGGCGGTCAGCGCCACGCCGCCCGACACCAGGGCCGCCCGCTTGCGCCGCCGCCGCTGGTCGCCGCGTGCCCGGATACGGTCCGCGGCCGTCGGCACGGCCGACTGCCGCGCCGAGGCGGCGAGCGTGGCGAGGCGGTCGCCCAGGGGGGTCGCCTCACCCATGCCCCGCCTCCGTCGCGGCCCCCGGGCGGCCCGGACGTGTGGGGCTCACGGCTTGTACTGCGACTGGAGCCTGGCCACCCGGCCCTCTCCGTCGAAGCTCAGGTCGTACCCGATGCCTGCGGAGAGCCCGGAGTCCAGCTGCTTCAGCAGGGCGACGAACTCGGTGTGGGAGGACGGCACAGGCTCGCCCTTGCCGGCGTCGGACGGGCCCTCGCCGCGGACCGGGCTCGTCAGCAGCACCCGAGCGTCCTCGGCCAGAGTCACCGTGGTGAAGGCTCCCGTACCGGGGACGACCTCCCACGTGTCGAACTGAGGTCTGGCCTTCTTCTGGGCGGGGCGCACCGACAGGTGGGTCAGCCCGCCCTCGGTCCAGGCCCGGTCGATCGTGACGAACCGCTTGGCGCCGGCCCACGCGGCCTTGCCCGGCGAAGTCGGCGCGTCCTGCGACCCCCCACCGCCGCCGGACAAAGCGGCCGTCCCGCCGCCGGACGAGGGGGCGCCCGTCGCCGCGACCGCGGCGGAGTCATCGGCGGGCTCCTGGCCCTTCCCGCCGCATCCGGTCAGGACGAGCGTGCCGCAGGCGACGGCGGCGAGCAGGCGCAGGGTCGTCCGGCGGGGTGAGACAGACATGCAACGTGCTCCCTGGGAACGGAGGTGGTCGGGTTACACGGTGTCTACGCCTCACCCCGCCCCCCGGGTTGCGTCCCGGCCGGACTTCTTCCGGTCTCACCCGACGGTCAGCCAGACCGCTTCCCGCAGCGACTGCACGCGCCCCTCGCCGTCGTAGTCGAGGGCGAACACCCACCGCGGCCCGCCGCTCAGCCGGTCCACCAGCTCCCCCAACCGCACATCCCCGGGCTCTCCCGCGGCCGCCTGCTCCGCCTCGACCGGGGTCTGCGGCGGCAGGGTCAGCTGGTGCACCACTCCGGTGGGAACGGCTGTACCCCCCTCGGCGCGAAGCTGCTCGACGGTGACCTGGACCATGCCGTCCACCACCGTCGCGCCGTACACATAGCCGATCTCGCTGGCGTACTCCTCGCCCGGGGACGGCGCCGGGGGCACGAAGGGGGCGGTGCTCCACGAGGGCGTCGGCTTCGCGGCGGTCGGCGCCGGCTCCTCGCCGGTCCGGACCAGGGACAGGCCTCCCACGGCGACCGCGGCCGCCAGCAGCACGCCGCCCGATACCCGGGCCGCCCGCTTGCGCCGCCGGCGCCGGTCACCGCGCACCCGGATCTGCTCCGCGGCCAGCGGCACGGCGAACCGCTGCCCCGAGGCGGCAAGGTCGGCCAGGTGATCGTCCAAGCCGGTCCCGTCACCCATGCTCCACCTCCGGAACTCGCCCCGCCCGCCGGTCCAGCTCAGTATCGGCCAGAATCCTCGCCAGCGCGGCCCGCCCCCGGCTCAGCTGGGCCTTGACCGTACCGACGGGGCAGTCGACCTCTGCGGCCACCTGCTTCACCTCCAGATCACACAGGTGGTGGAGCACGATGACCCGCCGCTGCGCCGCGGGGATCTGCCGCAGCGCCTGCACCAGCAGCACATGGTGGGTGTCCGGCGGAGGCACGTTCGGGGGCGGGCCCTGGCGCCGCGCGAAGGAGAGCGCGGTACGCACGCGCCGCCACCGGCTGACCGCCAACCGCCAGGCCACGGTGCGCACCCACGCCTCGGGCGCACCGTCCGCGTCCAGCCGGGCCCGGTACTCCCAGGCCCGGACGAAGGCTTCCTGCACCACGTCCTGCGCCTCGGCGCGGTCGCCGGTCATGGCGTACAGCTGGCCGATGAGCCGCCCCACGCTCCCGGCATAAAAGGCGTCGAACGCCTGCTCGTCCATCCCCGCCTGCAGTTCCTGGTGGCCGCACGTCTGGTCAATCGTGCGAACAGTGTCACCCGGCAGGCATATGACGCAAGGATTCCGGCAGTTCACCGGGAGCGCCTCCGCACCGCAGGCTCGCCGGCCGAGCGGCACCGGGGAAGCGCGGTGGCGGACGCACCGGTACCGCTGCCGGTCGGCTGTCCCGGGGGGAACGTCCTGCAGGCGGACGTCGAAGTCCGTGTCGGCGTTCCAGTCCGGGCCCGCGGCGGAGTCCAGGGCCAGGTGAGGCTGGCTCGTCAGTGTTTCGCCGGTCGCGGCAGGCGCTGTGAGAGGCTGGGTCGTATGAACCGGTTGGCTGGTGTGACCTCGCCTTATCTGCTTCAGCACGCTGACAATCCGGTCGACTGGTGGCCGTGGGGACCGGAGGCGTTCGAGGAGGCGAAACGGCGCGAAGTCCCCGTTCTGCTGTCGGTCGGCTATTCCGCCTGCCACTGGTGCCACGTGATGGCGCACGAGTCGTTCGAGGACGAGGCCGTGGCCGCCTTCCTCAACGAGCACTTCGTCCCGGTGAAGGTCGACCGCGAGGAGCGGCCCGACGTCGACGCCGTCTACATGGAGGCCGTCCAGGCGGCCACCGGGCACGGCGGCTGGCCGATGACCGTCTTCCTCACCCCGGACGCAGAGCCCTTCTACTTCGGGACCTACTTCCCGCCCGCCCCCCGGCACGGCTCCCCCTCCTTCCGGCAGGTCCTCGAAGGGGTGCGGGCCGCGTGGACCGATCGCCGCGGGGAGGTCGCAGAGGTGGCCGGGCGGATCGTCGCCGACCTCGCCGGCCGTTCACTGGCCCACGGCGGCGACGGCGTCCCCGGTGAGCAGGAGACCGCGCAGGCGCTCCTCGGGCTGACCCGTGAGTACGACGAGCAGTACGGCGGTTTCGGCGGGGCCCCCAAGTTCCCGCCCTCCATGGCGATCGAGTTCCTGCTGCGCCACTACGCCCGCACCGGGGCCGAGGGCGCGCTCCAGATGGCCGCCGACACCTGTTCCGCGATGGCCCGGGGCGGGATCTACGACCAGCTCGGCGGCGGCTTCGCGCGTTACTCCGTGGACCGGGAGTGGATCGTCCCGCACTTCGAGAAGATGCTGTACGACAACGCCCTGCTGTGCCGGGTGTACGCCCACCTGTGGCGTACCACCGGGTCGGAGGAGGCTCGCCGGATCGCCCTGGAGACCGCCGATTTCATGGTGCGTGAGCTGCGCACCGCCGAGGGCGGCTTCGCCTCCGCGCTGGACGCGGACAGCGAGGACGCCGACGGCCGGCACGTCGAGGGGGCCTACTACGTGTGGACGCCCGCGCAGCTGCGCGAGGTGCTGGGCGAGGAGGACGCGGTCTTCGCCGCCGTGCACTTCGGCGTCACGGAGGAGGGCACCTTCGAGGAGGGCTCCTCCGTGCTGCGGCTCCCGGGCGAGGCGCGCCCCGTGGACGCCGGGCGCGCCGCGGACGTACGGGCCAGGCTGCTGGCGGCACGCGAGGAGCGGCCGCGACCGGGCCGGGACGACAAGGTGGTGGCCGCCTGGAACGGGCTGGCGATCGCCGCGCTCGCGGAGACGGGGGCGTACTTCGACCGGCCCGACCTCGTCGAGCGGGCCACCGAGGCCGCTGACCTGCTGGTCCGGGTGCATCTGGGTGAGGTGGCGCGGCTGGCGCGGACGTCCAGGGACGGGCGCGCCGGCGACAACGCCGGGGTGCTGGAGGACTACGGCGACGTCGCCGAGGGGTTCCTCGCGCTGGCGGCCGTGACCGGCGAGGGCGTGTGGCTGGAGTTCGCCGGATTCCTGCTGGACATCGTGCTGGAGCAGTTCACCGGGGAGGGCGGCCAGCTCTACGACACCGCGCACGACGCGGAGCGGCTGATCCGCCGCCCCCAGGACCCCACGGACGGCGCCACCCCGGCCGGGTGGACGGCCGCCGCGGGCGCGCTGCTCTCCTACGCGGCGTACACCGGCTCGGAGGCGCACCGCGCCGCGGCCGAGGGGGCGCTCGGCGTGGTGAAGGCGCTGGGCCCGCGCGCCTCCCGGTTCATCGGCTGGGGACTCGCGGTGGCCGAAGCGCTGCTGGACGGCCCCCGTGAGGTGGCCGTCGCCGGTCCGGTCGGCGGTGAGCTGCACCGTACGGCGCTGCTGGGCCGGGCTCCGGGCGCGGTGGTCGCGGTGGGCGAGGGGCCGCAGGCAGGGGCCGAGTTCCCGCTGCTGGGCGACCGGCCGCTGGTGGGCGGGGAGCCGACGGCGTACGTCTGCCGCCACTTCGTGTGCGAAGCGCCGACGACGGACGCGGCCGAGCTGGCGGAGAAGCTGGACGGCTGAGCGGGCGCACGCCGGGCGCTGGACGGGTGAGGGGCCGGNGGTCGGTCGACCGGCCCCTCACCCGTCCCCGCACCGCCTATCCGTGCTCGTAGGCGACCAGGAAGATGCCGACGTAGTGCGCGATGAAGGCCGCCAGCGTCAGCGAGTGGAAGACCTCGTGGAAGCCGAACCAGCGCGGTGACGGGTTCGGCTTCTTGATCCCGTAGATCACGCCGCCCGCGCTGTAGAGCAGCCCGCCGACCACGACGAGGACCAGGACCGCGACCCCGCCGGTCCGCAGGAAGTCGGGCAGGAAGAAGACCGCCGCCCACCCCATCGCGATGTAGCAGGGGGTGTAGAGCCAGCGAGGCGCGCCGACCCAGAACACCCGGAAGGCGATGCCCGCCGCCGCGGCCGCCCAGATGGCCCACAGCAGGGGCCGTGCGGTCGACTCCGGGAGCAGGAGCAGCGTCAGCGGGGTGTAGGTGCCCGCGATGATCAGGAAGATGTTGGCGTGGTCCAGGCGGCGGAGCACCGCCTCTCCGCGCGGCCCCCAGGTGCCGCGGTGGTAGACCGCGCTGACCCCGAACAGCAGGCAGGCGGAGAGCGTGTACACCGCGCAGGCGATCCGGCCCACGGTGCTGTCGGTCAGGGCGACCAGGACCGCCCCGGCGATCACCACCGCGGGGAACATCCCGGCGTGCAGCCAGCCGCGCATCCGGGGTTTGACGGGGACGGGGTCGAGCGCGACGGGGCCCTTGGTCGTGGTGACGGCGGCGGCTTCAGTCATGTTCGCATGCTACCTACGCGGCCGTAGGTAGCGGATATGGGGCGCAAACGAGTGGCGATGCTCACGTGTGAGGCCCCCTGGACAGATGGGCGGAAGGGCCGGATGATCAAATGAGTGCAGTCGGCACCGGATGAGCGCCAGGGGAATTCGAAGGCATCCGGGTCGCAGCCCCCACGGGGCCTTCAGACAACTGACACCCTCAACTAGGAGCGATCGTGGCGCGCGACATCGCGGCTCCCCTCACTGTCCCCACCCATCACCGGGAGCTGGTCTCCTGGGTCGACGAGATCGCAGCCGTCACGGAGCCGGACCGGGTGGTCTGGTGCGACGGCTCCGAGACCGAGTACGAGCGCCTGTGCGGGGAGCTCGTCGCCAAGGGCACGTTCACCAAGCTCGACGAGGCCAAGCGGCCGAACTCCTACTACGCCGCCTCCGACCCCACCGACGTCGCCCGCGTCGAGGACCGTACGTTCATCTGCTCCAAGGAGGAGAAGGACGCCGGGCCAACCAACCACTGGAAGGACCCCGCCGAGATGCGGGCGGTCTTCACCGGTGAGCAGGGTGTCTTCCGCGGCTCCATGCGCGGCCGCACCATGTACGTCGTGCCCTTCTGCATGGGCCCCGTCGGCTCACCGCTCTCCGCGATCGGCGTCGAGATCACCGACTCCGCCTACGTCGCCGTCTCCATGCGCACCATGACCCGCATGGGCCAGGCCGTCCTGGACGAGCTGGGCGAGGACGGCTTCTTCGTCAAGGCCGTCCACACCCTCGGCGCCCCGCTGGCCGAGGGCGAGGAGGACGTCCCGTGGCCGTGCAACTCCACCAAGTACATCTCGCACTTCCCCGAGGACCGCGAGATCTGGTCCTACGGCTCCGGCTACGGCGGCAACGCCCTGCTCGGCAAGAAGTGCTACGCACTGCGCATCGCCTCCGTCATGGCCCGTGACGAGGGCTGGCTCGCCGAGCACATGCTCATCCTGAAGCTGACGCCGCCGCCCGGCGAGTCGGCGACCCCCAAGTACATCGCGGCCGCGTTCCCGAGCGCCTGCGGCAAGACGAACCTCGCCATGCTGGAGCCCACGATCCCCGGCTGGACCGTGGAGACCGTCGGCGACGACATCGCCTGGATGCGGTTCGGGGAGGACGGCCGCCTCTACGCCATCAACCCCGAGGCCGGATTCTTCGGCGTCGCGCCCGGCACCGGCGAGCACACCAACGCCAACGCCATGAAGACCATGTGGGGCAACTCCGTCTTCACCAACGTCGCCCTCACCGACGACGGCGACGTCTGGTGGGAGGGCATGACCGAGGAGGCGCCCGCCCACCTCACGGACTGGAAGGGCAACGACTGGACCCCCGAGTCCACCACGCCCGCCGCCCACCCGAACGCCCGCTTCACCGTCCCGGCCGGACAGTGCCCGATCATCGCGCCGGAGTGGGAGGACCCCAGGGGCGTGCCGATCTCAGCCATCCTCTTCGGCGGCCGCAGGGCCTCCGCCGTCCCGCTGGTCACCGAGTCCTTCGACTGGCAGCACGGCGTCTTCCTGGGAGCCAACGTCGCCTCCGAGAAGACCGCCGCCGCCGAGGGCAAGGTCGGCGAGCTGCGCCGCGACCCGTTCGCCATGCTGCCGTTCTGCGGCTACAACATGGGCGACTACATGAAGCACTGGGTGAAGGTCGGGGCCGGCAGGGACGCCTCCAAGCTCCCGAAGATCTACTACGTGAACTGGTTCCGCAAGAACGAGGCCGGGAAGTTCGTCTGGCCCGGCTTCGGCGAGAACAGCCGCGTCCTGAAGTGGATCGTGGAGCGCCTGGAGGGCAAGGGCGAGGGCGTCGAGACCCCGATCGGCATCCTGCCGGCCAAGGGCGCGCTCGACACCGAGGGGCTGGACCTCTCCGAGGCCGACCTCGACTTCCTGCTCACGGTCGACAAGAAGGTCTGGCGCGAGGAGGCCGCCCTGATCCCCGAGCACCTCAACACCTTCGGCGACCACACGCCCAAGGAGCTGTGGGACGAGTACCACGCGCTCGTCGAGCGCCTGGGCTGATCCCCCCGGGGCCGGCGCGGCTCCGCGCCGGCCCGCCCCAGCTCCGCGGCCGGGTCCATCGGACATCCGCCCTGACCTGTGGGGCCGACGACCCGCCGCGGCCCGGCCCCCGGAACCCCCTCACGGTTCCGGGGGCCGCTCATGCCGCGGGCCTGCGCACCCGTCGCCGCGCCGGGCGGCGGCACGGCCGCACGTCCTACGGAGCGCCCCCGCCCCGGTCCTCCAGGTATTTCGTATGGGAACGCTGACGCAGCTCCTCCGCCTCGCGCACCCCTTCCACCAGCGCCCGCGCCTCCGCGTGCAGCAGCGACAGCTGCCGCTCCAGCTCCTCCTCCGGCGCCCGCCCGCCCGGCGCGAGCCGCGTCCACCACCGGGTCCGCAGATACGCGTCGACGGACTCCGGGACGTCCCGGCGCACCGCCCTCGCCAGCACATGCGCCCCCTCCGGATCGTCCGCCAGCGCCTCTGAGGCCCGGCCGGGGGCCAGCAGCCCCTCCAACAGCCCGGTCAGCCCGGCGAGCCGCTCCGTCGCGTCGGGCGGCAGGTCCACCCCGTCCAGATACGCCCGCAGCGTCCCGAGGTCGGCCCGCAGCTCGTCCAGCCGGCACGACGGCTCGTCGAACGCCGGTGCGGGTGTTCGCCGCGGCGGGGCGAGCAGCGCGCCCGCCCCGTACAGTCCGCCGACGACGACCGGCCAGTACGGGCCCGCCACCCCGGTGAACGTACCGGCCAGCCCGCCCAGGGCGAAGACGCTGCCGGTGAGGTTGCGGGCCGACTCCACGTAGACCAGGAGCCGGCCCGCCACCGGCCTACTGGTAGCCACGGATCTCCTCGAACGCCCCGTCCAGCGAGCCGGGGCCGTGCTCCTTCGACCCGTCGAAGAGCCGGCCGCCGGTCAGTGCGGCGATGGCGGCCAGCTCCGAGCGGTCGGAGTCGCCGAAGACGACCGGGAAGACCGGGGTGGCCCGCCGGGACCCGGGCAGGGCCCGGTAGAACGACGAGAAGTCCGCCGCCGACCGGCCCGCCGTGTTCTCGCCGTCCGTCATCAGCACGATGGAGGTGAACGAGGACGCGGTGTCCGGGCCCAGGTGGTCGTAGGCCGCGGCGAGCGACGAGTAGATCGCGGTGTCCCCCTCGGCCGTCAGCGCGGCGGTGTCCGCCCGGATCGCCGCCGGGCCCGCCTTCGGGTCGGCCGGGTCGACCGTGTGCGTGCGCACCCGCTTGACGGTGGAGCCGAACGGCAGCAGCGTGACCTCCTCGCGTTGACGGAATTCCCCGGTCAGCCCGGTCAGTGCGGATTTCAGCCGGGCCAGCCGCCGCCCCTTCATCGAACCCGAGGTGTCCAGGACGTACACGGTCCGCGAAGGACGCCGCAGCCGGTGCTCGTACGCGGACAGCAGTCCGTCCGCGACCGATCGCGAGCCGGGGAAGGGCAGTTCGCGACGCTGCTCGGGGGAGAGCGGTTCGGCGGGGCGGGCCGACACGACCACCGGGCGGCGCAGGGTGCGCGCCGTGATCTCCCGTTGCGCCGCCGCCGTCCGGAAGTGCGCGGCCAGTGTCCCCACCGCGTCCCGTGCGGCGGGCGTGGCCCCGGTGAGCGCGCTGAGCGGGTAGTCGGCGGTCACCACCCCGTCCCGGGGGCGGATCACCGTCAGCCCGGCGCCGCTGTCCCGGTTCAGCGACAGCAGCACCGACTCGTAGTTGATCAGCGCGTCCACACCGGAGCGCCGGGCGTAGGCGTCGGCCAGCCACCCGGAGGAACCCGAGGTGAGGCGCTGCCCCGCGAAGAACTCCTTCAGCCGGGGCCCGGCGCCGCGGACATCGGCGTCCGTGAGCGCCGCCTGTGCGCCGGAGAGCCCGGAGGCCACCGAGATCAGCGCGGAGAAACCGGAGTTGGAGCGCTTCGGGTCGGTCATCCCGTACGTCAGCTTCCCGGCCGTGACCGCCTGGTGGACCTGCGCCCAGCTGACCCGCTCCGGGTCCCAGCCGAGCCGCCGCACCGCCGCGTTCCGCACCCCGAGTGCGACCGGGGAGGCCATCAGCGGGGTCTCGGAGGCGATTTTGCGTGCGGCCTCCGGGTGCAGTCGGAGGTAGTCGTTGGACGAGAGCCACACCGCGTCGAACGCCCCGTCCGCCGCCCCGGACTCCAGCCGCTCGACCGCCTCCAGCGTGCCCGTCCAGGTGGGCCGCACGGTGATCCCGGTCGCCTTGCGGGCCGCCTCCAACAGAGGCTTCATATCGCTGAGTTCGCTGGAGGCCAGCACCCGTAGCGTGCCGGTGCGCGGACGCCCGTCGTCGGCGTCCCGGCGGCCTCCGCCCCTTTCCTCCTCGCCGTCCCGACCGCAGGCGGCGAGCGGGACGAGCAGCCCGGTGACGAGCAGGGAGACGAGAAGGCGCCGGACGCGGCGACGGGCGGGCGGGCTGCCCGCCGGCCGGTCGGCCGGCGGGGGGCCGACGGGTGTCGGCGAGTCGAGGCGGGCCAGGAAGCCGAGCCGGGCAGGGAGGCCGAAGCGGACCGGGAGGCCGGGGCGGGCCTGCGGGCGTGTCGTCATGAGCGGTCTCCGTCCGGGGTCGGGCCGAGGGCTCGGCTGCGCTCCAACCGGGCGCTCGCCCCGGCGAGTTCGGCGGTGAGCGACTCCACGGTGGCGGCCATCGTCCCGGTCGCCCGCGCCTTGTACGTGTCGATGGCGTCCAGCGTCGCGTAGATCTGCCCGAACGCCGTCCGCAGCGTCTCGACACCGACCGCCGGTTCGGCCGCGATGCGCTGGATCTCCCCGTTCTGGGCGGCCAGCATCTCCGCGTTGCCCAGGATCAGCTCTTCCGTCGTCGACCGCAGCACCCGCACCTGCTCGGTGACCTTGCGCTGGCTCTCCAGCGCCGAGGACAGCATCACGGCGATCCGCAGCGCGGAGACGGTGGTGGTGGCCGCCCGGTCGACACCCTTGATGAGTTCGTCGTTGTCGCGCCGCACCACGTCCATCGCCAGATAGCCCTGTCCGCAGAGGGCGATCTGGGTCAGCAGGTCCTGGTGCTTCTGCCGTACGGGAAAGAGGACGTCCGCCCGCAGCGCGTCCGCCCGGGCCGGATCGCCCGCCGCCTCGGCCTCCGCGACCAGCCGCTCCACGACGCCGTCCAGGGCGTCGGTGAGCACCGCGTACTCCTGGAGCTTGCCCATGGACTCCCAGAGCCGGGTGCGTTCGGTGTGCAGCGCCACGTTGTCGCGGCGCAGTTCGTCCTGGGCGCCGCGGAGCGAGCCGACGATCCGGTCGAGGGCGCCCCGGGCGGACGCGTACTTCGCGACGTGGTCGCGCAGCCGGTTCCCGCCGGGCAGCCGGGACAGCAGCCGCCGGGCCCCGCGCCCCGGCGCGTCCCGCGGGTCGAGGTCCTCCACCGTGCGGCGCAGCTCGGCCAGTGAGGCCCCGACGCGGGCCTGGGCGCCGCCCCCGCCGGAGGCCAGCGAGCGGACGGTGCGGTCCAGCATCCGGTTGGACTGCTGGGCGGCCCCGCGGATCTCGCCCTGCCCGAGCGCGGTGATCTCGCCGACGCGGGCGCCGAATGCGGGGGAGCGGGGGTCGAGACCGGCCAGGGAGGCGACGTACTCCTCGGCGCGCCGGGCCATGTCGGCGCGCACGGCGTCCTCGACCGGGACCAGTCCGGCGGCCTGTTCGGCGCGGACGGGGGCGACGGGGCCGGGCGGGGTGAGCACGAGCGGGGCGGTCGGCGGGTCGAACGGCCGCGGTGCGTCCTGGGGCATGGCGGAGGTCTCCTGGGAGGCGGGTGCGGTGCGGTGCGGGAGAGGCGTCGGGGCTGGCGGGGCGCAGGGCCCGGGGCGGGCCTGCGTAGGGGCGTTCGGTGGTGTCCCCTGCCCTCAGCCGCGGGCCCGTACGGCCATCGAGCGCAGCACCTCCGCCGTGGGCACGGGAGCCTGGCGCACTCCGGTGAGCCGCTGGTCGATGTAGTCGGCGTGGTCGGCGGTGGCGGTCACGAACTCGGCCGCCGCGCCCTGGGGCCGGAAGCCGTGCCGCACCGCGAGCTGCCGCAGCTCGGGGTCGGTGGAGAGCAGCTCGCCGAGTTCCCGGCCGCGGTCGGTCAGCGGTACGAGGGTGTGGTCGCTGGAGACCGTGGTGTCCGGGTAGAGGACCACGAGGTCACCGATCTCCTGCGGCCGGCTCCGCAGCAACAGCGAGGCCACCTGGGACTCGTAGACCAGGACGAGGGGGTTGCCGACCCCGCTGACGAAGTCCCGGAACGGTGCGTCGCTGCCGGTCTGCTGGGCGCCCTGCACCTGGATGAGTTTGCGCATCAGCGGCGCGGTGCGGTCGACGGCCGCCGCGTCCGTGGCCACCCGGCCGCCGTCGGCCACGTAGGAGGCGGCGGCGAGGTAGAGGGCGCCCGAGTTGGAGGCGACGGGGTCGGTGCTCGTGATGAACATCGTGCCGCTCAACTCGGCATGCCCGTCCGCCTCTTCTAGCTGCTGCCAGGTCCGGTCGTCCTCGGCCGCCGCCAGATACGGGCCCATCAGCAGCGTTCCCCGCGTGGTGAACGCCGAGCCGCCGCCGGTGTCCAGCCGGGCCAGCCCGTTGGCGGCGAGGACCTCGGCGGCGTTGCGGTGCGCGACGACGACGAGCGGCGAGTAGAACGGCCGCAGCGGGCCGCCCCGGGACTCGAAGCCGCGGCGCAGTTCGTCGGCCGGGGCCTTCGAGCCGGGGAACGCGAAGTCGTACCCCTTCAGGGGGAGCCGGTCCATGGTCCAGGAGCCGGAGGTCTCCGTCCGGACGGTGAACCCGTGAGCCGCGAGGGCCTCCACGGTGTCGGGGTCGCCGAAGAACTCGGCCTTCTCCGACCCGATGACCCCGCGCACGGTCTTCGCCGCGGCGCCGCCGACCGGGCTGCCGCGGCCTGCCGCGACGGCAGCGGCCACGCCGCCGATCAACAGGACCGCCAGGACGATTCCCACGATGCGTCTCACTCGAACAGCGTGCTCGCGGAAACCCACATTCCGGTCGGCGCCGGGTGGACGGCAGATGAAGGGGCCATCCCAGTACGCAACGGCCCAGGGCCGGACGGGACGCCGGCCGGGGGCGTGGCACCCGGCCCGCACGCCTTTGCGGCACGCGGGCCGGGGCCGTCAGTGGGCGCCGACCAGCTCTCCCGTGGAGGCGGCGCCGGCGTCGGCGGCGAGCGCCGCGGTGTGGGCGTCCATCCGCTCGGCGGAGAGGATGGCGGCGGTCGTGTCGGCACGCGACGCGGCCACCACCAGCGAGCGCCCCGCGAGGGCGTGGGCGCGGCGGTGGAGGTCGGCCGGTGCGGCGTCGGTCCGCCCGGCGTGCCGGGCGGGCGGCGCGCCGCGCAGCCGCGCCACCTGCTCGGCGATGCGGTCGCCCGCCGCGCCGAGGCCCAGCTCGTCCGTGACCGCGAGCAGGGCGGCCAGGTGTCCGGCGAGCTGGATGTCCAGCTCCTCCCCGCGGCTGCGGTGCGGAAAGTCCGCGTCGTCGACGGGCGTGTGGACCGATGTGCTGCGGATCGGCTCGTACATGGATGGCCTCCCGGTGGTGCGTGGGACCAGCCTACATTGGATTCAGTCTAAAGTTACGCACGATCCTGGAGAGTGGTCGCCCTACGGCTGTCCGTAACCGTCCAGGAATGTACCGATCCGTGTCATGGCGTCGGTCAGGTCCTCGGCCGTCGGAAGCGTGACGATCCTGAAGTGGTCGGGCTCGGGCCAGTTGAAGCCGGTGCCCTGGACGACCATGATCCGCTCGGCCCGCAGCAGGTCGAGAACCATCTGCCGGTCGTCCTTGATCGGGTAGACCTTGGGGTCGAGCCGGGGGAACAGGTACAGCGCCCCCTTGGGCTTCACGCAGGTCACCCCCGGAATCGAGGTGAGCAGGTCGTACGCCACGTCCCGCTGTTCCAGGATGCGGCCGCCGGGCAGCACCAGGTCCTCGATCGACTGCCGGCCGCCGAGCGCGGTGGCCACGGCGTGCTGCGCGGGCATGTTCGCGCACAGCCGCATGTTGGCGAGGATCGTCAGTCCCTCGATGTACGAGGTGGCGTGCGCCTTCGGGCCGCAGACGGCCATCCACCCGGAGCGGTAGCCGGCCACCCGGTAGTTCTTCGACAGCCCGTTGAACGTCAGCACCATCAGGTCGGGGGCGAGCGCCGCCGTGGGGGTGTGCGTCGCGCCGTCGTAGAGAATCCGGTCGTAGATCTCGTCGGAGCACACGATCAGGTTGTGCCGCCGGGCGATCTCGGTGAGCCCGCGCAGCATCGCGTCGTCGTACACCGCCCCGGTGGGGTTGTTCGGGTTGATGATCACCAGGGCCTTGGTCCGGTCGGTGACCTTCCGCTCGATGTCGGCGAGGTCCGGCATCCAGTCGGCCTGCTCGTCGCACCGGTAGTGCACGGCCGTCCCGCCCGCCAGGGAGACGGAGGCGGTCCAGAGCGGATAGTCGGGGGCCGGTACGAGCACCTCGTCGCCGTCGTCCAGCAGCGCCTGCATCGACATCTGGATCAGCTCGGAGACGCCGTTGCCCAGGTAGACGTCCTCGACGTCGAGCTCGATCCCCTTGGTCTGGTAATGCTGGGTCACCGCGCGCCGCGCGGTGAGCAGGCCCTTCGCGTCGCCGTAGCCGTGCGCCCCCGCGACGTTGCGCAGGATGTCTTCCAGGATCTCCGGCGGGCACTCGAACCCGAACGCGGCGGGGTTGCCCGTGTTCAGCTTGAGGATGCGCTGACCGGCCGCTTCCAGCCGCATCGCCTCCTCCAGCACGGGGCCCCGGATCTCGTAGCAGACGTTGGCGAGCTTCGTGGACTGGTTGACCTGCATGTCCGCGAGCTTACGGCCGCGTTTCGCCGGGGGCGCGGGGATTGCTCCGAGCCCGCCGTGTCCGGGGGGCAGGACCGCGCCCCGCCGTCTTCCATCGCCATGGCCGCCGCCGCTCCGGGCCGTGAAATCGCCCGGTCGCGACGGCGTCCCGGCTTGGATTGGGGCGTGGCCCGCCGGTGGGGGTGAGATGCGCCACGCGGGTCCCGTCCGGGTCCCGCCGGGGGCGAGCCGAGCGCGCCCCGGGTGCGGGCCCGTCTTCCGCGCGGGCACGCACCGGCGTGCTTCCGCCCCGCGCGTGCGCCCGTCTCCGCGTGCCGCCCGGCGCACCGGGCCGCCCCACCGGGGCCCGGCGCGCTCATTCGGGCAGCCGGGCGCCTTCCGGGAGCCGGATGCCGAAGTCGTCCGCCAGGACGCGCAGCGCCTCCGCGCCGTCCTTCAGCTGCCGTTCCACGATCGTCCCGTCGTCCGCGGTCTCCACCAGGTCGAGTCCCGACAGCGCCAGGTGGGAGTCGGCCCGGGTGAGCTGCGCGTACACCGCCTGGCTGAACGGCGAGTGCGGGTTCGTCGCGATGTGCCAGTTGATCACCTCGTAGTCCGGGGCCTCGAACGGCTCCAGGGTGAAGGCGTACTGCGGCTCCCAGGAGCCCCCCTTCTCCGCGTGCAGCTCCCACAGCGGCAAGGGGCCGTCGTGCGGCGCGTGGACGAGGCGGTGGTGGCGGGGGGCGTCGAACAGCTCCGCGCCCTCCACCAGCTCGATCGGCTCCAGCAGGGCCCCGACCGTGCCGAAGCCGACGTCCGCCAGATACGCCTGCCGCTCCCCGGGCACGTCCACCCGCATCAGCATGTGCGTCCGGGGGCGGATGTCCCCGGGGGCCGCGCCGAGCACCACCCGGGCCGTCAGCGGCGTCACGGAGAAGCCGATCTGCTTCAGGGCGGCCGAGAAGAGGGTGTTGTGCTCGTAGCAGTACCCGCCGCGCCCGCCGCGGACGAGCTTCGCCTCCAGGTCGGCGAGCGCCAGCGAGGGCGCGGAACCGAGCAGGGCCTCCAGGTTCTCGAACGGGATGCCCGTCAGATGGGCGCGGTGCAGCGAGCGCAGCACGTCCGTCGTGGGGCGGAGCTCTCCGGTCCAGCCGATGCGGGCGACGTAGGCGTCGAGGTCGAGTGTCATGCACCGACCGTACGCACACGGGGTGCGGGAAGGCCTCCGACCGCGGTCCGATCTGCCCGGACGGGCGGACGGGGACTTCGGACCGAGGACCTGACGCGCCGGAACCCCCTCCCCGGCGACCCGCGCCGCCCGCGCCGAGGCCTCAGGCCGCGGGGGCCCCGTTCACCGCGCTCGCGGAGGCGGTCAGCAGGGCCGTGTCGACGCCCTGCTCCCGAGCTGTCCGGATCAGCGCGGCGTCCCCGGACCCCGCCACGGCGGGGCTGGTCGCGTCCTCCGGAGCCGGGGCGCCCCCGAACAGGGCGGCGGAGTGCGGGGCCATCGCCGAGAGCCACTCCACCAGCAGGGCGCCGAACTCCTCCCGGTTCGCGTCCGCGTCCCGCACCAGGGCGAACGCGTGCCGGGCCCCGGCGAACATGGCGGTCATCGCGCTGAGCAGCGCCACGTCGTTCAGCGCGGCCAGACCGGGGTCCGTGCCGACGTGCCGGGGCGGCGGGCGCGGCCAGCACCTCGCGGCGGGCGTCGAAGAGGTCGCGCGAGCCGCTGTAGAGGACGTAGGCGCCGGGCCCCGGCGCGTCGATCATCGCCGGTACGGCCATGATCCCGCCGTCCAGGAAGCGGGCGCCGCGCTCCTGCGCCCAGGCGGCACGGCGGCGTGCCTCGGCCGGGGTGGAGGTGGTGAGGTCGACCAGGTCCTCGCCGGCCAGGTCGGCGTCGGCCAGCGCCTCGCGGACCGAGGCGCCGTCCAGGAGGCAGGCGACGACGAGCGGGCTCGCCGCCACCGCCGCCGCCTCCGCGGCGGNGCCCGCGGCGGCGAGTCGGGAGCTCCGGCCGGGGCTGCGGTTCCAGACGGTCAGGGGGTGGCCGGCCGCGAGCCGGCGGCGGGCGCGAGGGCGGCGCCCATGGCGCCGAGGCCGAGCAGGGTCACAGGGGCGGGTGCGGCGCTGTTGTCGGACATGCCGATTAGGCTGCTGGAAGGCGCCGGGGGCGACGAGCACGCACTGTCGAGTGGGTGGTCACCTCGCGGTCAGTGTCCGGTTGGGGAGGGGTGGGCGATGCGGATCGTGCGGAGGCCGGGGGCTTTCGTCTGTGGGATCGACGCGGCGATGGACGTCATCGGCGGCAAGTGGAAGGTGCTCATCCTGTGGGCGCTGAGCGAGCGGACGTGCCGCTTCGGTGAGCTGCGCCGGGCCGTGCCCGGAGTGACGGAGAAGGTGCTCAGCTCCCATCTCAGGGAGCTGGAGGAGGACGGCATCGTGCACCGCGAGGTGTATGCCGAGGTGCCGCCGCGCGTGGAGTATTCGCTCACCCCGCTCGGCCACTCGCTGAACGAGGCGCTGGGCCCCCTGGGGGAGTGGGGGCGCCGCCACATCTTCCGCGGCGCCGAGGAGGGGGAGGCGGCGGGCACGGCCGGAACGGCCCCCTTGTGACGCCCTGAAATCCGGGTCACCATGCGCATGCCAAGACCGGAAGATCTCCGGCTCCTGGCATCACTGGAGGGGACCCCCACATGAACAAGCCTCTCGTCGGCGCGTTTCTCGCCGCCCTGCTGCTGGGAGCGGGGGCCGCGCCCGCCACGGCGGCCGGACCCGCCGGGCACGCGGCCGAAGCCGCGCCGCAGGCGGAGAAGGCCGCGACGCAGTCGCCGCCCACCACGCGGGCCGTGTCCTTCGCCGGAACGGTCGCTCTCAGCAACTGCTCGGGCTCCGTGGTCCGTTCGCCGCTCTCCGCGCCCACCGACCCCGCGCTCGTGCTCTCCAACGGGCACTGCCTGGAAACCGGCTTCCCGGGTCCGGGCGAAGTGGTCGTCAACCGGCCGTCCACGCGGGCGTTCACCCTGCTCAACGCATCCGGCCGGGGCGTCGGCACCCTGCGTGCGAACAAGATCGCGTACGGCACCATGACCGACACCGACCTGTCGCTCTACGAACTCACCAGCAGCTACCGGCAGATCGAGGACCGGTACGGCATCCGGGCGCTGGAGCTGGACACCGCCCGCCCGGTCGCGGGCACCGCGATCACCGTCGCGTCGGGCTACTGGAAGCGCACCTACAGCTGCTCCGTCGACGGCTTCGCCCACCGGCTCAAGGAGGGCCGGTGGACCTGGAAGGACTCCGTCCGCTACACCCCGGAGTGCCGCACGATCGGCGGCACGTCCGGCTCCCCGGTGATCGACGACGCCACCGGCAAGGTGGTCGCCGTCAACAACACCGGCAACGAGAGCGGCCAGCGGTGCACGGACAACAACCCGTGCGAGGTCGACGAAAACGGCCGGGTGACCGTCCGCGAGGGCATCAACTACGCCCAGCAGACCTACACCATGGTCCCGTGCATCGGGGCCGGCAGCGCCATCGACCTGAACCGCGAGGGCTGCGCGCTGCCCAAGCCGTAGCGGCGCCCGCCGGTGAGGGCGCGCCGGGCGGGCCCGGGGACGGGGCCGCCCGGCGCGCTCATCCGGCCTCCCGCGCCGCCACCGCCGCCTCGATTCCGTCCAGCAGCACCCCGAGGCCCACCCGGAACGTCTCGCGCGCCTCCCGCTCCGGAAACGGCACCGGGTCCGCGTCACCTCCGGGCCCCGGATACGGGTCCACCGGGCCCTCGGCCTCCAGCCGGCTCACCGCGGGGAAGCGCTCCGCGAAATCAGGGACCAGCTCCGTCAGGGCCGCGGAGCGCACCGCCCACCACTCCTCGTCGGAGCTGCCGGTCGCCGCCGCGGCCAGCCGGGCGTCGGCGACCGCCTGTGCCGCGCCCCGTACGAACGGGAAGAGGGTCCCCACCAGTCGCCGCAGGGTCCCCGCCGCCAGCCCGGTCGCCCGCAACAGCGCCACCAGCGTGTCCAGGCCCGCGTACTCGTGCGGGCCCAGCACCGGCCGCGCCTGCGAGACCTGGAGCACCCAGGGGTGACGCACGTAGAACTCCAGGACCTCGTGCGCCCAAGTGGTGAGCGCCTCCCGCCAGTCGTCCGACTCCGGATAGTGCCTGGGGAGTTCGGCGTGCACGGAGTCGTGCATCAGGTCCAGCAGCTCGCTCTTGCCGGGAACGTGGGTGTAGAGCGCCATCGCCGTGTGCCCGAGCCGGTCGCCGACCGCGCGCATCGACAGGGCGGCCATCCCCTTCTCGTCCGCGAGTTCCACGGCCGCCGCCACGATCGCGTCCACGCTCAGCCGGGCCCGGGGCCCCGGGCCGCCGCGCGGCGGCGGTGAGGCGTCCGCGCGCCACAGGAGGGTCAGGGAGCGGCGAGGGTCGCCCTGGCCGGCGAAGACCACCACATGCGACTCCTTACTGTGTAAAGTAATCCCGGCGAGTTGATTCCTTACGTCGTAAACTATCAGTGGGAGAGAGGTCGGGCTGCCATGGGCCAGGCGCTGCCGGTCACCTGGGTGCGGGTCACGGACGTCGAGCGGGTCACTCCGCGGACGGCTCGGATCGGCTTCACCGCCGACGAGTTGCCCGGCCTGCTGGAGGACCGGCCCGACCAGCAGATGAAGCTGTGCCTGCCACGCGCCGGGCAGGACGCGCCCCGGCTGCCGGAACCGGAGGCCGACGACGCCTACGGCATGCGCTGGTACGAGGCCTTTCTCGCGATCCCGGAGCCGGAGCGGCCCTGGATGCGCAGCTTCACCGTCCGCTCCTACGACCGGGTGCGCAACGTGATGGCCGTCGACTTCGTGCTGCACGGCGACGACGGCCCCGCCTCCCGCTGGGGCGCCGCCGCCCGGCCCGGCGACGTGCTCGGCATGGTCGGGCCCTCGTCGCTCTACGCCCGCCCGCTGCCCGCCGCCCGGCGGCTGCTCCTCGCCGGGGACGAGACGGCGCTCCCGGCGATCGCCACGCTGCTGGAGGCGCTTCCGGCCGGGACCGGGACCGTGGTGTACGCCGAGGTCGCGGGCGCGGAGGAGGAGCCGCCGCTGCCACCGGCCGCCGGAGGGGCCGAGGCGCACTGGGTCCACCGCGACCGGGGCGGTTCGCTGGTGGAGGCGGTGCGGGCCGCCGGGCCGCCCCTCGACGCGGTGGACGCGGCCTGGGTGGCGGGCGAGGCCTCGGCCGTCCGGGCGCTGCGCCGCCATCTGGTCGAGGACCGTGGACTGCCCAGGGCGTCCGTCGAGTTCAGCGGATACTGGCGGCGCGCGCTCACCCAGGACGACGCCCCGACCGAGGAGGACCTGGCGTGGGCGGCGGAACGGACGGACCGGGCCTGAGCCGCCCGCCCGCCGCCGGGGAGATCCGCGGTCAGGCGGCCGCCGTCCCCGCGCCCCGGACCGCCCGGCCCGCCAGCACCGATGTCCGCCTGCCGTCCTCGACGACGAAGAGGCCGTCGATCAGCACGTGCGGAATGCCCACCGGCAGGGTGCGCGGCTCCTCGAACGTGGAGCCCGCCGCCACCGTCCCGGGGTCGAACAGCACCAGGTCGGCGCGGTAGCCCTCGCGCACCAGGCCCCGGTCCGCCAGCCGCAGCCGGGCGGCCGGGCGGGAGGTCAGGTGGGCGACGCACTCCTCCAGGCTGAGGATGCCCAGCTCCCGGGAGTACCTGCCGAGATAGTGCGGGAACGTGCCGTATGCCCGGGGGTGCGGCTTGGAGCCCTGGAGGATGCCGTCGCTGCCCCCGGTGTGCACCGGATGGCGCATGATCTGCCGGACGTTCTCCTCGTGTCCCACGTGCTGGAGAATCGTCGTGCCGAGCCGGTCCTCGATGAGCAGCCGTCGCGCGGTCGTCCAGGGCTCCTCACCCCGCAGCGCCGCAGACTCGGCCACCGTGCGGCCCACGTGGCCGTCCAGGTGGGGGGCGCCGACACCGGAGATCTCGATGGTGTCCCACTCGATCGGCACCCCGTGGCAGCCGTCCGAGCCCAGCGCCTCCAGATGGCGCCGGATTCTCTCGGCGCTCTCCTCGTCCGCCAGCCGCGCCAGGGTCGGCTCCGGCCCGCCCTCGCTCGCCCAGCTCGGCAGCATCGCGACGAGCGTCGTGCAGCCGGGGGTGTACGGGTAGGTGTCGAGCGAGATGTCGGCCCCGGCGGCGAGCGCGGCGTCGAGGAGGGCCAGCAGCTCCGGGGCCCTGCCCTTGTTCACCCCGAAGTTCATGGTGGCGTGGGCGAGGTGGAGGGCGCAGCCCGCGCTCCGGGTGAGCCGCACCATCTCCTCGTACGCCTCCAGCGCGCCCGCCCCGTAACTGCGGTGGTGCGGGCAGTAGTAGCCGCCGTGGCGGGCCACCACCCGGCAGAGCTCCGTGAGTTCGGCGTCGTCCGCGTACATGCCGGGTGTGTAGGTGAGCCCGGAGGACAGGCCGACGGCTCCCTCGCGCATGCCCTGGTCCACCAGCTCCTTCATCCGGGCCAGCTCGGCGTCGGTGGCGGGGCGGTCGTCCCAGCCCACCGCGTACATCCGGACCGTGCCCTGCGGGATCAGGTAGGCGGCGTTGACGGCGATGCCCCGGCCGCCGAAGTTGCGGTCGAGGCGGTCCAGGTAGCCGCCGACGGTGCGCCAGTCGAAGTCGATGTCGTCGCCGTCGCCGTTCCAGCCGGCGATGGAGCGCCGGACCTCGGTGAGCGTACGGTCGTCGGCCGGGGCGTACGACAGGCCGTCCTGGCCCAGGACTTCGAGGGTGACGCCCTGCGCCGCCTTCGCGCTGTGGTCCGGGTCCCGCAGCAGCGCCAGGTCGCTGTGGGCGTGCATGTCGATGAAGCCGGGGGCCAGCGCGAGCCCGTCCGCGTCCACGGTGCGGGCGGCGGTGGGCCGGGGGCCGGGGGCGCCCTCGGGGTGGATCTCCGCTATGCGGCCGCCGTGGAGTGCCACGTCGGCGCGGTAGGAGGGCTCGCCGGTGCCGTCGACGACGAGGGCGTCGCGCAGGACCAGGTCCATGGGGGTCACCTTTCACGGGGCGTAGGCGGTACGGGGCGGACCGGGCTCAGAAGAACGTGCGGACGTAGTCGGTGACCGTGCCGTCCGCCTCGACCAGCGGAATGAGCTGCCACTTGTCGAAGCTGGTGCACGGGTGCGAGAGCCCCATCCCGACCCAGTCGCCCACCTCCAGCTCCGCCCCCGGCCCGGTGCGCACCCAGGTGTGCTGGTCGGACAGGCCGGTGACCGTGATCCCGGCAGCCGGCCGCACCGAGCCGTCCCGGCCGGAGCGGACTGCCTGCGCCTCGGGGAGGTCGAGGTCGTACGCCGCGTCCCGCTTGCCCGCGTTGAGGAACGCCTGCTCGCCGGTCGGGCGCGAGACGACCTGGGCCCAGAGGCGGAACGCGGGCTCCAGCGCACCCTCCTCCGGGACGCGGTTGAAGGGGGTGAGGTGCTTGTAGTGCCCGTCGTCGTGCGAGACGTACGCGCCGGAGCGCAGCAGCTTGAGCACGGGGCGGCTCAGTCCGGGAATCTCCGCGAAGACGTCCGCGACCGCGTCGAACCAGGCACTGCCCCCCGCGCTGACGATGATCTCGTCGGCCGGGGCGAAGCGCCCGGCGCGGTCGAACGCGGCCGTCAGCGCGACGAGGCGGCGCAGCCACTCCCGCACCCGCTGGGGGGAGGCGTCCGGGACCTCGCCCTCGTACCCGGCGACGCCCACCAGGCGCAGGGTCCCGGCCGCCGCCACCGCGTCGGCCACCGCCGCGCAGTCGGCCTCGGTGCGCGCCCCGGTGCGCGCCCCCTCGCCCGCGCCCAGCTCCACGACCACGTCGACCGGGCGGGAGGCGCCCGCCGCGCTCAGGGCCGCCTCCATCAGCTCGACGCCGCGCACGGAGTCGACGTAGCAGACGAAACGGAAGCCGGGGTCGGCGGCCATCTCGCCAGCCAGCCAGCGCAGGGCCACCGCGTCGACCAGCTCGTTGGCGAGGAAGATCCGGCCGATGCCGTACGCCCGGTAGACCCGCGCCTGGTGCGGCACGGCGGCCGTGATGCCCCACGCGCCGTGCTTCAGCTGGTCGACGAAGAGCCTCGGGGCCATGGACGTCTTGCCGTGCGGGGCGAACGCGAGGCCGTGGCGTTCGGCGTACGTCTCCAGCAGGGCGAGGTTGTGCGCGACCGACCCGGCGGACAGGGCGAGGACGGGGGTGGTGAACCCGCCGGTGAACAGGTTGCGGCGCTCGGCGGCCAGGGCCCCGACGGTCAGGCCCGCCGCGTCGGGCGGCAGGGCCTTGAAGCGGTGGTCGACGCGTTCGTCGGCGAGAGAGGACGCCAGGGACGCGGGGGACACGCCGGGGGCGGAAGAGGCGGGGGCGGCGGTCTGACCGGTGGGGCGTTCGGCTGCCAAGGGAAGCTCCTCGAAGTATGTTGCAACATATGCAACACCCATTGCGTATATCGCTCAACGCTGTCTAACATCCGAGCCGACGCCCGGTCAATGGCGGTCCCGGAGCCGCAGGACCCCGGGCCCGCGAACCCCAAGGCCCGCACGCCGATCAGCGAGGAGCCCTCCGTGTCCGGACCCGCAGCAGGGACGGCCAGCGCCGCCACGACCACCGACGTCGTCTGCCTCGGTGAGTCCATGGTGGCGTTCCTGCCCTCGCAGCCCGGCCGCCTCGCCGACGTGCCCTCCTTCGGGCGAGGGGTCGGCGGCGCCGAGTCCAACGTCGCCTGCGCGCTGGCCGCGGCCGGGCACCGGGCCGCCTGGGTCGGCCGGGTCGGCACGGACGGCTTCGGGGACCACCTCGTGGAGACGATCACCGGATACGGGGTCGACACCTCCGCCGTCCGCCGCGATCCCGCCCGCCCCACGGGCGTCTACTTCCGCACGGCCGCGGACCGGGGGACCGGCGCCCACGAGGTGGCCTACTACCGGGCCGGGTCCGCCGCCTCCGCGATGTCGCCGGACACCGTCCCGTACGACGCCCTCTTCGCCGGCCGTGTCCTGCACCTGTCCGGGATCACGGCCGCGCTCTCCGCCGGCTGCCTGGAGCTGCTGCGGGAGCTGACGGCCCCTCGGCCGGGCCGCCCGCTGGTCTCGTTCGACGTGAACCACCGGCCGCGTCTGTGGCGGGGCGCCGACGCCTCCGTGCTGCTGGACCTGGCCCGCCGCTGCGACCTCGTGTTCGTCGGCGAGGACGAGGCGAAGGAGGCATGGGGGATCGGCGGCGCGGCGGCGATCCGGGCGGCGCTGCCGGAGCCGTCGGTGCTGGTGGTGAAGCGGGGGAGCGCGGGCGTGACGGTGTTCGCGCGCCCCGCCGAAGGCCCCGCGCCTGCTGCTGCCGCTGCCGCTCACACGCCCGCCGACGGCCCCGGCGCCACCGCGGCCCCCGACGTCGTCACCGCCGTGCCCGCCCTTCGCGTCGACGTGGTCGCCGCCGTCGGGGCGGGGGACGCGTTCGCCGCCGGGTTCCTCTCCGCCACCCTGCGCGGACTCCCGGTGCGCGACCGGGCCAGGCACGGGCACCTGATGGCCGCCGCCGCCCTCACCGTCCCCGGGGACCTCACCGTCCCGCCCGCCCGCGGCCATGCCGACCGCCTCGCCGCCCTCGACGACGAGGCCTGGGAGAGACTTCGACTCGGCCCCGGCTGGACCGCAGCCGACCGGGCACCCGAGGAGGTACGTACGCCATGAGTCAGACCGTCGACCGGGCACTGAGCATCCTGCCGCTGCTCGCCCAGGGCCCCGCCGACCTCGGACAGGTCGCCGAACGGCTCGGCGTCCACAAGTCCACGGCGCTGCGCCTGCTCCGCACGCTCCACGAGCACGGCCTCGTCTACCGCCAGCGGGACCAGCGCTACCGACTCGGCGCCCGGCTCTTCGCCCTCGCCCAGGAGGCCGTCGAGAACCTCGACGTACGCGAGATCGCCCACTCCCACCTGGTCGCCCTCAACGACCGGTGCGGGCACACCGTGCACCTCGCGGTCTACGAGGAGCAGGAGGTCCTGTACATCGACAAGGTCGAGAGCCGCTACCCGGTGCGGATGTACTCGCGGATCGGCAAACCCGTCGCGATCACCGTCGCGGCCGTGGCGAAGCTGCTCCTGGCCGACCTCACCGAGCCCGAGCGGCGCGCCGTCGCCGAGAAGCTCGACTACCCCCTGTACACGCCCCGTTCGACGCCGAACGCCGCCGCGTTCCTCAAGGAGCTCGCCGTCGTCCGCGAACAGGGCTGGGCCACCGACCTCGGTGGCCACGAGGAGTCCATCAACTGCATCGGCGCCCCCATCCGCGGCGCGGACGGGCGGGTCATCGCGGCCATGTCGGTCTCCGCGCCCAACGTGGTCGTCACCGCGGAAGAACTCCTCACCCTGCTCCCGCTGGTCCGGCGCACCGCCGAGACCATCAGCCGGGAGTACTCCGGCGCCAACCGACCCAGGAAAGCCTGATCAGCCATGACCGAGAAGACCGCCCTCACCCCCTCCACCCACACCACGCCGCCCGCCCGGTTCTCGCACGGCGTGAAGAAGGGGAACATCCTCCAGGTCGCCGGCCAGGTCGGCTTCCTCCCCGCCGTGGAGGGCCAGGCCCCCACCCCGGCCGGCCCCACCCTGCGCGAGCAGACCCTCCAGACCTTCGCCAACGTCAAGGCGATCCTGGAGGAGGGCGGCGCGAGCTGGGACGACGTGATGATGATGCGCGTCTACCTCACGGACGTGGACCACTTCGCCGAGATGAACGAGATCTACAACGCGTACTTCGCGGAGCAGAACCTCAAGGAGGCCCCCGCCGCCCGCACGACGGTCTACGTCGGCCTGCCCAAGGGCCTGCTCATCGAGATCGACGCCCTCGCGGTGCTGAGCTGACCGCTCCGCCCGCCCGCGGCACCGCTCGGGCCCACCGCCGGGCGGCGCGCCCCGCACCCGACCCGCCGGCCCGCCCCGCGCCCGGCTGAGCGCGCCACTCGGCGCACCGCCCAGCGCACCGCTCCCCCCGTCGCCCGGCGCGGCGCCCCGTCCCCCGGGGCGCCGTGCCGCGCTCCGCCCTGCCCTGCGGCAGGGCCCGGCCCGCTCCTGGACCTCAGCTGCCAGGCCGCCCGGCACGCCGGACCCCCTCAACTCCCCCGCCGCACCGGAGCCCCCCTTGTTGCTCGCCGCCACCCCGCCGCCGGCCGAGACGCCGCCGCACACCGGAGGACTGCTCCTGCTGATCGACGGCACCGCGGGTCTGCTGACCGTCGCCGCCCTCGGCATCGCCCTCCTCCTCTTCCTGATCATCAGGGTCAGGCTCCAGCCGTTCGTCGCCCTGCTCGCGGTCTCCACAGCCGTCGGCCTCGGCGCCGGGCTCTCGGTCACCGAACTCTTCGGCACCGTGCAGAGATCCGCCGTCGTCTCGGTCGTCGAATCCGGCATGGGCGGCATCCTCGGCCATGTCGCGATCATCATCGGGCTGGGCACCATGCTCGGTGCGATCCTCGAGGTCTCCGGCGGGGCGGAAGTGGTGAGCGCCCGGCTGCTGAACCTCTTCGGTGAGCGACGCGCTCCGCTCGCCATGGGCCTGACCGGCCTCGTCTTCGGCATCCCCGTCTTCTTCGACGTCGGCATCTTCGTCCTGGCGCCCATCGTCTACGCCGCCGCGAAACGCTCCGGAAAATCGATCCTGCTCTACGCGATGCCCCTGCTGGCGGGCCTGTCGATGACCCACGCCTTCCTGCCTCCGCACCCCGGCCCGGTGGCCGCCGCCGGGCTCTTCAACGTCTCGCTCGGCTGGGTCATCCTGATGGGCGTCGTCGTCGGCCTCCCCTCCGTCCTCGCCGCCTGGGCGTACGCCGCCTGGATCGGCAAGCGGATCTTCGTCGAGGTCCCGCAGGACATGGTGGAGGCCGCCGCGGAGGCCAGAGCGGCCGTCGTCGCCGAACAGCGGGCCGCAGGCGTCGCCCCGAACGAGAAGCCGGTGTCTCTCGTCACGGTCCTCGCGATCATCGGCACCCCGCTGCTCCTGATCCTCGCCGCGACGTTCTCCTCGATCACGATGGCCCCCTCCACGCCGCGCTCGGTGGTGGAGTTCTTCGGCCACCCGTTCGTCGCGCTGACGATCGCCCTCCTCCTGGCGTACTACCTGCTGGGCATCCGCCGCGGCTGGTCCCGCTCGTCCCTGGAATCCGTCTCCACCTCCTCGCTCAAGCCCGTCGGCAACATCCTGCTGGTGGTCGGCGCCGGCGGTGTCTTCGGCGCGGTCCTCAAGGGCAGCGGCATCGCGGACGCCCTCGCCGACACCTTCCACGACGTCGGACTCCCGGTCATCCTCCTGGCCTGGCTCATCTCGGTCGTGCTGCGGGTCGCCCAGGGATCGGCCACCGTCGCGATCGTCACCACAGCCGGGATCGTGGTCCCGCTGGTCGAGGGCCAGGACCTCTCCCAGGCCCACCTCGCGCTGATCATCATGGCGATCTCCGCCGGATCGATCTTCGCCTCGCACGTGAACGACGGCGGTTTCTGGATGGTGTCGAAGTACTTCGGCATCTCCGAGCGCGACACCCTGAAGTCGTGGACCGTCCTGGAGACCGTGCTCTCGGTCGCGGGCTTCGTCGTCGCGGCGCTGCTCAGCCTGCTGATCTAGGGGGTGTCCGGCCTGGGGCGGCCCGCCCGGGGCCGCCCCAGCGGCGCTCCCCGCCCCCGACCGCGCGTGCGCCCCCTTGTGCCGGACGGCCGATTGCGCTTCCTTGACCGGCATGGCGAAGACGAGCGCAACCACAGGGGCAGGGGAGCAGGCCTCCCGCCCACGCAAGTCCAGCTGGAAGCACATCGGCCCCGGGATCGTCGTCGCGGCGACCGGGGTCGGCGCCGGAGACCTGGTCGCGACGCTGATCGCGGGCAGCAAGTTCGGCTACACCCTGATGTGGGCGGCGGTGATCGGCTGCGTCGTCAAGATCTCGCTCGCGGAGGCGGCCGGCCGCTGGCACCTGGCGACCGGCCGCACGCTCTTCGACGGCTGGCGCAGCCTCGGCCCCTGGACCACGGTCTACTTCGCGGTCTACGTGGTCATCTGGGGCTTCGTCTACGGGGCGACGGCCATGTCCTCCAGCGCCCTGCCCATCGTGGCGCTCTTCCCCGACGGGCCGGGGCTGAAGTTCTGGGCGATCGTCACCGGCCTGATCGGGCTGGCCTTTGTCTGGTTCAACCGCTACGCCGTCTTCGAGAAGGTCATGACGGTCCTGGTCGGCGTCATGTTCGTGGTGGTCGTCTACGTGGCCGTCCGCGTCGTGCCCGACGTCGGCGCCTCCTTCGCCGGGCTGGCGCCCGCCCTCCCGGACGGCTCCCTGCTGTACACGCTGGGGCTGATCGGCGGCGTCGGCGGCACGATCACCATGGCGGCGTACGGCTACTGGGTCAACGCCAAGGGGTGGGGCGACTCCTCCTGGATGAAGGTGATGCGGCTCGACAACCGGGTCGCCTACCTCACCACCGGCGTCTTCGTCGTGGCGATGCTCGTCGTCGGCGCGGAACTGCTGCACTCCTCGCAGGTCGCCCTCACGTCGGGCGACCGGGGGCTGCTCGACCTCGGTGCGGTGCTGGAGGACCGGTTCGGCGCGAGCACCGCGAAGCTGTTCCTGATCGGCTTCCTCGCCACGTCGTTCTCGTCGCTGATCGGCGTCTGGCACGGGGTGAGCCTGATGTTCGCCGACTTCGTGGAACGCTTCCGGGCCCCGGCCGCGACGGCCGGGACCCATCCGGCGGGCGTGGACCGGCGGCAGCGGTCGCTGCCGTTCCGCGCCTACCTCCTCTGGTTGACCTTCCCCCCGATGACCCTGCTCTGGCTGGACGAGCCCTTCGGGCTGGTCGTCGTCTACGGAGTGCTCGGCGCCTTCTTCATGCCGTTCCTCGCGCTGACCCTGCTCTGGCTGCTCAACTCCTCCCGTACGCCCGGTGAGTGGCGCAACGGCCGGATCAGCAACGGGATGCTGGCGCTGGCCGGGCTGCTGTTCGTCGTGCTCTGCGTCCAGCAGGTGCGCGAACTGCTCTGGTGACGCCGCGCCCCGCGGGGCCGGAACGCGGCAGCGCCGCCGGGGGAGCGGCGGCGCTGCGGGTCGGTGGCGCGGGAGGGGTTACGGCAGGTTGCGGACGTGCGGGCCGACCGCCTTCGACCAGGCGAACCCGGCCGTCGCGTCCCAGTTCGTCGACCAGGTCATCGCGCCGCGCAGCGACGGGTAGGTCTTGGCCGGCTTGAAGGAGCCGCAGTTGACGCCCCTGGTCAGGCAGTCCAGGGCCGCGTTCACGATCGACGGGGAGACGTAGCCGCTGCCCGCGCCGCGGGTGGAGGCCGGGACGCCGATGCCGACCTGGGACGGGTCGAGGCCGCCCTCCAGCTGGATGCAGGCGAGCGCGGTGAGGAAGTCCACCGAGCCCTGGGAGTAGACCTTGCCGTCGCAGCCCAGCATCGAACCGCTGTTGTAGTACTGCATGTTGACGACGGTCAGGATGTCCTTGACGTTCAGCGCCGTCTTGAAGTACTCACCCGACGTCGACTGCATGTCCAGCGTCTGCGGGGCCATGGTGAGGACGAGCCCGGGGCCCGTCTTCGCCGACAGCTGGCGCAGCGCCTTCGTCATGTAGGTGGCGTTCAGGCCGTTCTCCAGGTCGATGTCGACCCCGTTGAAGCCGTAGTCCTGCATCAGCGCGTACACCGAGTCGGCGAAGGCGGTGGCGGAGGCGTCGTTGTTCACCCGGACAGAGCCCAGCTCGCCGCCGACCGAGATGATGACGTTCTTGCCGGCCGCCTGCTTGGCCTTGATGTCCGCACGGAACTGCGCGTCTGTGTAGCCGTTCAGCCCGGCGGTGTCCAGGTTGAAGGTGACCGCGCCCGGCGTCGGCGTGGCGTCCGCGAAGGAGACCGCGATGATGTCGTAGTCGGCCGGGACGTCGCTGAGCTTCTGGACCGCCGCGCCGTTGTTGAAGTTCTGCCAGTAGCCGGTCACCGCGTGCTTGGGCACGGCGGGCCCGGGCCCGGGGCCGGGCCCGTTCTCCTTGGCCGTACGCGCGTTGACGGCGGCCGACTTGACCGACTCGCCCGCCGCGTTGGTGGCGCTCACGGAGAACTGGTAGGCGGTGTCGGCGGACAGCCCCGTGACGGTCGCCGAGGTGCCGGTCGACGTGGTCGCCTTCACGCCGTCCCGGTACACGGTGTACCCGGTGGCGTTGGACACCGCGTTCCAGGACAGGGCCACCGAGGTCGTCGTCGTGGCGCCCGCCGCGAGACCGGCGGGTGCCGCAGGAATGGACGGGCCGGGGTCCTCGCCGCCGCCCCCGCCGTCGGGACCGGTCACCGCGATGTCGTCGGCGAAGTAGGCGGCCTGCCCGTACCAGCCGTGGGTGTAGACGGTCACCGACGTGGTGTTCGGGCCGGTCCTGAAGCTGGTGTTCAGCTTGGTCCAGGCGGTGGAGCCCGGCGTCCAGGTGGAGACGTCGGTCGTGCCGGTGCCGGTCACGCCGAGGTAGGCGTAACCGCCCTGCACCCAGGAGCTCAGCGCGTACGTCGCGTCAGGCTTCACGGCGACGGTCTGCGTGCACTTCGCGTTGTCCTGGCCGGCCGGGGTGGCCTTCAGCGCCGATGTGCCGCTGCGCACGGGGGAGGAGACGGCCGCGCCACTGCCCCCGGAACAGGTCCAGTCGGCGAGCCCGGACTCGAAGCCCGCGTTCTTGGCGTTGTTGACGTCGGCGGCCTGTGCGGTGCCGGCGAGTCCGGTCACGGTCAGGGCGCCGGCCGCGACGACGGCCATGGCGCCGCTGAGCACGGGCCGGGAGTGACGCCTGCGGCTTCTGCTGCCTACGGAGCGTTCCACTGGTGCCTCCGGGGGGAGTGGGTGTTGCGTGGCGGGATCGTACGGACGTGTCGGCGTGCCGGACGGAGGTGGGGGCGGTACGGGCGGTGCGGGGGCCGCGAGTCGGAGCTGCGAGGTCGGGGTGTCGGACCGGGGGGTGGCGGTCATCGCCTGGCGGCTAAGCTGGTCCAGACCAATCGAGTTGTCAAGACCTCTGGCAGCGATTGGTCCTCGGAGAGGGCCGGCGGCCCGCTCGGCGGGCGGCCCCGCTCCGGGCGCCGACGGCTGCCCGCGCCTGGGGTCCGCCGGGGTCCCGGACGGCGTGCTCCGCGCCGGGAATCCACTCCACGGCCCCCCGCGCGAGTGATCTTGCGGAAGCCCTCCGGACGGTGACGGCGCCGGCGCGAGAGGCGATGCCCCGGTGCCCGGCCGCCCGGGCTGACCTGCGCCGACGAAGAGCTGACCGGAACGCGGACGCCGGGTTCGGTAACGCTCCGCAGCGACAAGCGGATGGACCGGAATCGATTCATCCCATTTGGCGCCCGGACCGTGTGCGAACGGTGTTCGCATACCGCCGCACTGGTCTCCGATAACTGTTCTCTGCCTGCTGCGACGTGGCTAAAGTGCTGAGACAGGAGCACGGAGCAGGAGCGTTTGCGGCCGACGTCCGCCGTCGACCGGAGCCGAAACGGGGAAGAGCGTGCCGACCGCCATAGCAGTGACGAGTGCAGATCTGGTGCTGCCGCCCACCGATCAGCAGACACCGACCGCGGCCCTGCTCCAGGCCCCGGAGGCGCAGACCCTGGAGCTGGCGATCGGCGACATGCACCTGCTGCTCGAACAGCACGGGTATGTGATCGCCCTCTACCCGTCGGGCATCCGCCCCGAGCACGAACGCCGCCTCCACTCCATCCGCTCGGTCCTGGAGAGCGACCGCATCGCCCTGGTCAGGGTGGACCTGCCGCCTCTCGGCGTCGCCGTACTCGTGCGTCAGCTGCGCCAGTTGTCCATCTGCGACTTCAGCCCCGGGGTGGTCGCCTCCGCCGCCCGGCTGCTCTCCCACTACATCTACGCGGGCGCCCTGCTGAACTCGGTGGCCCGGCTCGACCGGGTGCCCGTCAGTCTCAGGACCCACGCCAAGTCCTGGGTCCCCGGCTCCCAGTTCGCCGTCCTCGCCGGTCCAAAACCGCACCTCGTGAAGGTGGGCCCGAGCGCCGGGCCGCCGCCCGGCCCCGATTTCGGCACGCACCTCCTGGTGGCCCGGGGGGCCCACCAGTCCGACTGGGTGCACGAGACCCTCGCACCCGCCTGGCAGGTCCAGGCCCTGCACGAGACCGCGATCCCGTCCGACTCGCCCCGCTGGTGGGGCACGGGAAGGCTGGTGGAGTTCGCGGCCCACATCCCCGACCTCTCCCTCCTCTACCAGCTCGTCTCCTCCGTGCGCCGGGAGGCGTGCCACTGGTGCACCATGGAACTCATCGGCGACCGCTGTGCGTTCTGCTCCGCACCGCTCGCGGCGCCGGAGAACCGCATGCCTTCGGCCGGTGTCCTCCACCACGAGGACGGCCTGCCATCCGGCCCCTGACGCCGCGCGAGGGCGCACCCCGCCGGGAGCGGTGCGGGCGCCGCCCGCGCCCGCACCCGTACCGCCTCCGCACCGCGACGCCGCCGCGCCGGCCCCGACCCGCAGCAGCACCGCCCACCCGTCCGCCGCCCACGCACCCGATTCGAACGAGGTTGTCCGGACCATGAACTCCCGCCAGCGCCGCGGCGTGATACTCCTGCTCCTGTCGGTCCTGTGCGCCTTCGCCGCCTTCGCCGGCGTGCTCTCGGTGATCAGCGACGTCAACTCGAAGGTCGGCCCCGAGGTGTCCGCGTACCAGCTGAAGACCGACGTGGCCCCGTACACGGCCCTGAAGAGCAGCCAGTTCGAGAAGATCACGATGCCGGAACGCTGGCTCTCCAGGAACGCCGTGACCGATCTGCGGGAGATCGACTCGAAGATCGCGGTCACCGAGCTGCGCCAAGGGTCCCTTCTCCAGTCGGACATGATGGTGCGCAAACCGGAACTGCGGGCGGGGGAGCAGGAGATCGCCATCATGATCGACGCCTCCACCGGCGTCGCGGGCAAGATCACCCCGGGGGCCACGGTCAACGTGTACGCCACGTTCGCCGGCGAGCAGCAGGGCGACCCCTCCCAGTCCAAGGTCATCGTCGCCAACGCCAGGGTGCTGGACGTCGGCAAGCTCACCGCACTGAACCCCAGTGCGAGCGACCGGCGCAGCCAGGCCACGGAGGCCGTGCCGATCACCTTCGCGCTCAACACGCTCGACACCCAGCGCATCGCCTACGCCGAGTCCTTCGCGGAGCACGTACGCCTGGCCCTCGTCGCCCCGGGCAGCGACGGCGCCATCCGCCCGGGGGACCGCACCTACACGCTCGACAAGGACAAGTGAGGATGGGATGACCACCAGAATCCTCCCCGCCGTCGGCGACCTCGACGCGGCCCGCTCCGTCACCACTCTGCTCAGCCAGCTGCCCGACGCCGACCCCGCGACGCCCGTCGGGGACTCCACCCAGCTGATCGACGCCCTGGCCCGCCTCGCGGGCGAGGCGCTGGACGAGCTGCCGGAGGTCGTGGTGGTCCACGAGCGGATCGGGCCGGTGCCCGCCCTGGAGCTGATCCGGGAGGTGTCCCTGCGGTTCCCCTCCGTCGGCGTCGTCATGATCACCGCGGACGCCAGCCCCAGCCTCTTCGCCGACGCCATGGACTCCGGAGCGCGCGGCCTGGTCACCCTGCCGCTGAGCTACGAGGAACTGGCCAACCGGGTCCAGGCGGCCGCCCAGTGGTCGGCCGGGGTGCGCCGCCACCTCTCCGCCGGCAACGAGGTCCTCACCGGCCCCGGCGGCACGGTGGTCACGGTCACCGGCGCCAAGGGCGGCGTCGGGGCGACCGTCACGGCCATCCAACTGGCCCTCGCGGCCCAGGCGTCCGGCAACGCCGTCGCCCTGGTCGACATGGACCTCCAGACCGGCGACATCGCCTCGTACCTCGATGTGCAGTTCCGCCGCTCCCTCGCCGACCTCGCGCAGATCACCGACATCTCGCCCCGGGTGCTGGCCGACGCGGTGTTCTCCCATTCCACCGGGCTCGCCCTGCTGCTCGCCCCCGGCGAGGGCGAGCGGGGTGAGGAGGTCAGCGACCGCTCGGCCCGCCAGATCGTCAGCGCCCTGCGCTCCCGCTACGAGATCGTCGTCATCGACTGCGGCGGCCAGATGAACGGCGCCAACGCGGCGGCCGTCGAGATGGCCGACGTGGCCCTGCTGGTGACGACCCCCGACGTGGTCGCGGTGCGCGGCGCGAAACGCGTCGTACGGATGTGGGAACGGCTCCAGATCCGCAAGGCGGAGGAGACGGTCACCCTCGTCAACCGCTTCACCCGCAACACCGAGATCCAACCGGCCCTGATCCAGAAGATCACCGGCACCCGGGTGGCCTCGGCCTCGGTCCCCGCGAACTTCAAGGAGCTCCAGGCGTCCATCGACTCGGGACGCCTGCACGAACTGGACGCCAAGAGCACCGTCAAGCAGGCCCTGTGGGGGCTCGCCGGGGAGCTGGGCATCGTCAAGGAGAGCGCCGCGGTGAAGAAGACCGGCGGCGTCCTGGCCAAGAGGAGCAGCGCAACCGCCCGACACGACCGCGGCCCGGTCGGACGCCCGCGCCGCCGGCGCGGCGGCGGCCACGGGCCCGGAGAACCCGAGGGGACACGTTGAGCGATGGCCACCACGAGAACAGGGCGCAGCGGCATACGGGGGCGGGTCACCGCCCTGCGTGACCGCCCGGACCGAGGGCAGAGTGCGATCGAGTTCCTGGGCATGACGCCCTTCATCATCCTGATCATGCTCGTGATGTGGGAGTGCGCCCTCATCGGCTACACGTTCAGCCTCGCGGGCAACGCGGCGGACGTGGGCGCGCGCAAGGGCAGCGGCGCCGAGCACGGGGCCCGGGCGGCCTGCCGGGCGGGCGCGGAGGCGGACCTGCCCAAGGCATGGAAGGACGGGGCCGAGATCCGCTGCCGCCGCGGGGGCGGACTGTACGAGGCGACGGTGCGGCTCAAGGTCCCCGTGCTGGCGCCCGGTCTGTTCGACCTGGACGTCCACATCGACGGCGAAGCCGGATCGGCGCTGGAGGACTGAGTGATGACGGCACCCGCGACCGCCTCCTCCGCGGCCCCGACAGCCCCCGCGGCCCCGACGGGGCTGACGGCTCCGAAGGCGCTGACGGCCTTGACGGCCTTGGCGGCTCCGGCGGCCCCGAAGGCGCTTACGGCCTCGTCGCCCCCGACGCCCCGCCCTTCGTGCCCGTCCCGCGCCCGTTCCCCGCGCCCGGCCGGTGTCCGGCCTCGCAGGCCCGCGAAGGGCGGACGCCCGTGCGGGCCCCGGCCCCCGCGCGCCCGCAGGGGGGACCGGGGCCAGGTCGCGTTGGAGTATCTGGGCTTCCTCCCGCTGCTGCTCCTGGTCGCCCTGCTGGCGCTCCAGCTCGGCCTCGCCGCGTACGCCGCCAGCCAGGCGGGCACGGCGGCCCGCGCCGCCGCCCGCACGGCGGCCAGCGCCGACCACCACGGCGACCCCCGCTCCACCGCCCGCAGCGCGGTCAGCCAGTGGCTGGTGGACGACCCCGCGGACTTCGGATACCAGGAGAGCGGCGGGGACGACGTGACCGCCACCGTGCGCATCCGGGTCCCTTCCGTCGTCCCCGGACTGGACGGCTGGTGGGCCGAGCGGAGCACGACGATGGCCGTCGAGCCGGCCTGGCCCTGACCCGAGGCCCGAACCGAGGGCCCGTACCGGCACCGTCCGCGATTTCGAGGAGAGTTACGCACATGAGCCTGCGGGCACGCATGACCGCCCCGGACGAGCAGGGCGGGGCACGGGAGGACGGCCACCTGGTGGCCGCCTACCGGGCGAAGCTGCTGGAGGAGATCGACCTCGCCGAGATGTCCTCCCTGGCCGCCGCCGACCGGCGGGCCCGCCTGGAGCGGGTCCTGGGCCACATCATCAGCCGTGAGGGCCCGGTGCTGTCCACCGTCGAACGCTCCCAGCTGATCCGCCGCGTGGTGGACGAGGCGCTCGGCCTCGGCATCCTGGAACCGCTCCTGGAGGACGCCTCCATCACCGAGATCATGGTCAACGGCCCCGACCAGATCTTCGTCGAACGCAACGGCAAGGTCGAACAGCTCCCGATGCGCTTCGGCTCCCACGAGCAGCTGATGCAGACCATCGAGCGGATCGTGTCGACCGTCAACCGCCGCGTCGACGAGTCCAACCCGATGGTCGACGCACGCCTGCCCAGCGGCGAACGCGTCAACGTGATCATCCCGCCGCTCTCGCTGACCGGCGCGACGCTCACCATCCGGCGGTTCCCGCGCTCCTTCACCCTCCAGGAGATGATCGCCTTCGGGTCGCTGGACGAACAGATGCTCGTCCTGCTCGCCGGACTCGTCCAGGCCAAGCTCAACATCATCGTCTCGGGTGCCACCGGCACCGGCAAGACGACCCTGCTCAACGCGCTCTCCGGGCTGATCCCGAACTCCGAACGCATCGTCACCATCGAGGACTCCGCGGAACTCCAGCTCCAGCAGCACCATGTGATCCGGCTGGAGTCCCGCCCGGCCAACGTCGAGGGCAAGGGCCAGATCACCATCCGCGACCTGGTCCGCAACTCCCTGCGTATGCGCCCCGACCGCATCGTCGTCGGCGAGGTCCGCGGCGGCGAGTCCCTCGACATGCTCCAGGCGATGTCCACCGGCCACGACGGCTCGCTGGCCACCGTCCACGCCAACAGCGCGGAGGACGCCCTGATGCGGTTGCAGACCCTCGCCTCCATGTCGGAGGTCGAGATCCCCTTCGAGGCGCTGCACGACCAGATCAACAGCGCCGTCGACGTCATCGTCCAGCTCACCCGGCACGCCGACGGCGCCAGGAAGATCACCGAGATCGCCGTCCTGGACTCGCACGGCCGGGACCCGTACCGCATCATCACGGTCGCACGGTTCGACGCCCGCCCGATGGGCCCGGACGGCCGGGTCCACGGCGACTTCCAGTACCTTCCGCTGCCCCGCAGGCTCGCCGACCGCCTCTATCTGGCCGGCCAGCCCATTCCGCAGGCGTTCGGGATCGCCCGGTCCGCCGAACAGCTCGCCACCCGAGAGGCCAACTAGGTACCGAGCCATGGACAACGTCAACCTCCCCCTGATCACCGTCGGCGTCACGCTGCTGTGCTGCGTGCTGGGCGTGGCGGGCCTGTACGCCTACTCCGGTGGCAAGGCCGACCGCGACGCCCTCGTCGAGCGGCTCTCGCACGTGGGGCAGATCCCCGAGCCGGGCCGCGTCCGCCGCTTCAAGGGTCTGGACCGCAGACTGCGCGGCACCGCGCTCGGCCGGAGACTGGAGCTGAAGCTCGCCGCGACCGGCATGGAGCTCACCCCCGGCGAGTTCGCCGTCTACGCGCTGGTGGCGATGGCCGGACTGTGGATGATCGCCTCCTCCGTGCTCGCCGCCTTCTTCGGGCCGGTCGCCGCCCTCATCGGCCTCTGGGGCACCAACGCCTTCCTGAACTGGCAGCGGACCAAGCGGACCGAGCGCTTCATCAACCAGCTCCCCGAGCTGTCCCGCATCCTCGCCAACGCCACACAGGCAGGCCTCGCCCTGCGCACCGCGCTCTCCATGGCCGCGGAGGAGCTGGAGGACCCGGCCGGCGAGGAACTGGCCCGCGTCGCCCGCCGACTGGCCGTCGGCGAGCCCCTGGAGGACGCGCTGAGCGAGCTGACCGACCGGCTGCCCTCACGGGAACTCGTCGTCCTCGTCACGACCCTCGTCCTGTCCAACCGGGCGGGCGGCACGGTCGTCAGCTCGCTGCGCAACCTCACCGAGACCCTGGAGGAGCGCAAGGAGACCCGCCGCGAGGTCAAGACCCAGCTCTCCCAGGTCACGGTCACCGCCTACGCCGTGCCGGCCTTCGGGGTCGGCGCGATGCTCCTGATGAACGCCGTCATGCCCGGCGCCCTCGACCGGATGACCGGGGCCTTCATCGGCCAGGCCGCCGTCGTCGTCGCCATCGCCCTGTACGCGATCGGGTTCGTCGTGATCCGCCGCCTCTCCCGTATCGACGTCTGAGCCAGGCCCCGCCCGGCCCGTACCGCACCGCACCGAGAGGAACCCGGCATGGACTTGCTGCTCGCCCTGGTCGTCGGCCTCGCCGTCTACGGGGCCATCCACGGCATACGGATGTACCGGGCCGACGCGAAACTCCCCGGCGACCTCGCCGTCGCCCTGGAGTCAGGCTCCTCCCGCACCAGCGCGGTGGGCTCCGGCATCGACCGCCTCGGCATCCGCTGGGCCCCCATGGTGCTGCGGATGATGGGCCCCAAGGCCGTCAACAAGAAGCGCCGGCAGATCGACCTGGCCGGCAACCCCGGCGGCCTCACCATCGACCGTTACGCGGCCCGCCGCGCGGTCTACGGGGCGCTCGGCCTCCTCGGCGCGTTCTCCATGCTCCTGCGCGGCCAACTGTTCCTGGCCCTCCTGATGGTCGCCTTCGGCCTCTTCTGGATCGAGGCGGGCATCTGGTCGGCGATCCGGGTGCGCCGGGAGGACATCGAGCGCACCCTTCCCGACTTCCTCGACGTCCTCGCCGTCGTCGTCTCCGCGGGGCTCGGCTTCCGCCAGGCTCTGGACCGGGTCGCGGAGAAGTACGAGGGCCCGTGGTCCGACGAGGTGCGCATCACCCTGCGGCAGATGGACATGGGCGTCAGCCGCCGCCAAGCCTTCGAGGAACTGCGCAGACGCAACGACTCGGAGCAGGTCGCCATGTTCGTCACGACGCTCCAGCAGGGCGAGGAGCTCGGTGCGCCGATCGTCGAGACGCTCATCCAGATCGCCAACGACATGCGCCGAACCGACGCCCAGAACGCCCGCCGCAAGGCGGCCAAGGCGGTGCCCAAGGCCACGTTCGCGGTGACCTCGTTCCTGCTGCCGGGAACCCTCGTGCTGCTCACGGTCGGATTCGTGTACGGAGCCGACGTCGACTTCACGTTCCTCACGGGCGGCTGACATGAACGGCGGGCGGGGCGGGGACAGAACCCGTGCACGAGGGCCGACCGCGGTGCGGCGGCCACCGGCACGGGAAACGCACCGCGGCACCGCGGCGGTCGGCGGCGTGGCGGCCAGCGGCGGGGCGTGGGGCCTTGGCGCGGTGGCGGGATTCTGCGCACGAGCCCCGGGGAGGCCCGGCGGCCGGGTCCTGGACGAGTCCCGGACGAGACGTGGGCGTCGTCCCTGCGCGCGCGGCAGAGGCGCTGTGCGCCGGGGCACGGGCCCGGGGCGCGGGGCAGGCTCGGAGCAGGGGCCCGGGGCGTGCCCGGGCCGGGACGGTCGGCCACCACGGGGAACGAGACGGAACGGAGGTGACAGGCGCATGGCCTACCAGCTCAACGAGCCCCAGCCCGGACTGACCGCGGAACTGAACCGCGCCCACTCCGGCACACCGGCCCGCCCGGCCTTCGCCATCCAGGTCAACGCCCTCCAGGCGATGTGCCGCCAGGTCTTCGGCTTCCGGCTGGCGATGATCGCGCTGGCGACCCCGTACGCCATCGACCGCACGGCCCCCGGCCTGCCCACCTGGTTCGTCGGCTCGGCGATCCTGGTCACCTTCATGGGCTCGTACGTGCTGTTCCGCGACTGGGAGCGGTTCGGCCCGGTGCTCCTGCGCCATCCCTGGCTGCTCGCCGTCGACGCGTTCTTCGGGTCGCTGCTGCTGGTCACGGCGACCCCCGAGTCGACCCTCGCCTACGTCACGGTCTGCACCCCGCTGCTGGCCGGCCTCGTCCACGGCTGGCGCGGGGCCGCGGTCTTCGCGGCGCTTCAGGTGGTGGTCGTCTTCGGCGTGTACGCCGGAGTCCCGAAGCTGCAGGGCGCCGGGGCGACGCTGCTGCTGCCCGGCTTCTGCGTGATCGCCGGGGCGGTCGGAGTCACGCTGCGCAATCTGCTCCTGCGCTTCGGCACGGCCACCCAGGCCCTCACCGAGACCCGGGCGCGGCTGGCGGTGCACGAGGCGGTGGAGGGCGAACGCACGCGCCTGGCGCGGGAGATGCACGACTCTGTGGCCAAGACCCTGCACGGCCTGGCGCTGGCGGCCGAAGGACTGGCCGGCTCGGCGGACCGCATGGACCCGCCCACCGTGAAGCACCAGGCCGAACTGGTCGCCCGCGCCGCCCGCCGCGCCGCGACGGAGTCCCGGGAGCTGCTCACCGACCTCCGCCGTGAACAGGGCCTGGGGCGCGGCGTCGACATCCTGGCCGAACTGGCCACCCACGTACGGGGCTTCAACGAGCGCCACCCCGTCCCAGCCGCCTTCCGCGGAATCGGCGAGGAGCCCCCGGCGCCCCCGGTACCGCAGGCGGTCGCCCGGCACCTGCTCGCCATCGCCTCCGAGGCCCTGGAGAACGCCCACCGCCACGCGCACCCCACCTGCCTGGTCGTCCGCGCGGGCGTGAAGGGCGACGTGCTCCGGGTCAGCGTGTACGACGACGGGTGCGGCCTGCCCGCCGGCACCACCTTGGACTCCCTCCGCAGGGCCGGCCACTTCGGCCTGGTCGGCATGGTCGAACGCGCCGCCTCCATCGGGGCCCGCATCCGGATCGGCCGGGGCAGGGCGGAGAGGGGCACGGAGGTGCGGGTGGAACTGCCCCTGGCGGCGCTGGCGGAGCCGGAGGGGGGCTCCGGCTCCGGCTCTGATCCTGGCCTCGGCGGGCCTGAGGCTGCCCCGCCCTCGGCCTCGTGCACCCCCGCCCAGGCACCTGCCCCCCGCCCCACCCGTAGTCCCCACCCCTGAGAGGAGGGCGCAGCATGCCGGACGACTACGGCGCATCCCCCGCGCCGGACCGCCACGGACTGGACCGTCACGGGCCGGACCGTCACGGGCCGGTGACTCACCCAAGCGCCTTTGGGCGCCCCGCGCCTTTGGGCGCCCCGCTCGGCGAGGACCCCGACCCCGCCGAGCGCGCTGGACCCCAGCGCCCTGCGACCGACCACCCAGCCCCTCCCGCGCCGCGGACCCCGCAATCGTCACCGTTCTCCCCGACCTTCGCGGCGTCCCGGGAGGCCCGACTCCGGGTGGTCATCGCGGACGACAACCCCGTGGTCAGGGCGGGCCTGGGGGTCCTGCTCTCGGGACGCGCCGACATCCAGGTCGTCGCAGAAGCCGTAGACGGGCGGGAAGCGTACGAGAAGACGGTGCAGCACCGCCCCGACGTGGTCCTGCTCGACGTCCGCATGCCCGGTGTGGACGGCATCTCCGCCCTCCCGCACCTGGTCGGCATCGCGCCGGTGCTGATGCTGACGTACAGCCGGGAGAGCGAGATCGTCCACGAGGCCCTGCGGCTGGGCGCGGGCGGCTATCTGGTACACGGTGAGTTCACGGCGGACCAACTGGTCCAAGCGGTACGCGACACGAAGAACGGCCGGGCGCACTTCACCGCCACGGCCGCCGACGCCCTGCTGGCCCACATGCGTCAGGGGCCGCCCTCCGGGCCGCCCCTGCCGGAGGGCCTGGGAACGGCACTGGCGGCCCCTGGGACCCCGGCGGACCACGCGACTTCGCGGCCCGCCGAAACGCGGGGAAGTCTTTCGCAACTGCAACCTGTTGTGGGACAGTCTTCTGTGAGCGGGAGGCTGGCGCCCCCTCCCAACAGGCGACAGTGCGCGCTGAGTTCCAGGGAGGTGGAGGTCATGGACCTGATTGCGTCCGGAATGAGTAATCAGCAGATCGCCGCCACCTGCTTCATCAGCGAGAAGACGGTCAAGAACCACATCAACCGCATCTTCACCAAGCTCCACTGCTCCACCCGTAGCGAGGCGATCGCCCACTGGCTCGGCACGGCGCCCCGGAGTGTCGGGCGGCGCCATGACTGATCACGGCTCCGACGCAAGAGCCCAGCAACCGCTTTGGGCCCGGGGATGGGCCCACGGACCCTCCGCCAATCCGGCAGCAACCCCCTATGGTTCTCTCGTCGCCAGCGGCACCGGCCAGGAGGAAGCCGGTGCCGAGGACGGCACCGCAGGAACGCGCGTGCCGGCCGGCAACCGGCCGGCCGGACCAGGAGGGCCACCCCATGTCGAACAACACCCTGAAGACCGCCGTCCGCGTCAACGGCTGGGCCGACACCGCCGTCAGCAGCATCCAGAAGCGTTACGCGGCGAAGGACCGGGGGCAGACGGCGTTCGAGTACCTGGGCATTGTCCTGGTGGTTGTGGCGATCATCGGGGCTATCGCGGCCGCCGGGATCGGTGGGAACATCTCGGCCCGCATCGAGGGTCTGGTGACCGCCATCACCTCTGGCTGATGCGTAGGCGCCCCCGCAGCGACGCAGGGCAGGCCTTCCCCATCTACGTAGTGATGGTGGCGGGCCTGCTCTTCCTCGCGTTCGCCTTCTTCGCTGTCGGCAAAGCCTCGGCTTTGCGCAATGGAGCACAGGGCGCGGCGGACGCCGCCGCGCTGGCTGCTGCTCAGAAAGCTCGTGACGACTTCGGGGCCGGGTTCTACGCCTCGCTCCTCGGGAACACCCTGGACCTCTTTCTGGACGCGCCCTTCGCCTCGCCCTGCTACGAAGCAGAACGATTGGCTGAAGCCAATGGAGCCGCCCTGACCCTCTGCGAGCCGACTGATGATTTCCTGCGCGACCGCATTGCGGTCGAGGCCCAGGGACGTGACGCGGTGGACTCGTCGGTGCTCCCCGGCTCGGGGAGCACGTTCGCCAAGGCCAAGGCCACCGCACTCATCGAGTTCCGCTGCCCCGCCCCGAAGGCGGTGGACAAGGACGGTGACGGCGTCCAAGACCTCTTCGTCTTCACGTGCCGGGACGGCAAGATGCTCGAAATCGCGCCAGGCAGCCCTCCGCCGTGGGAGAGCGTGAGCAGGACCCTCTTTGATGTGCGGTTGGTCGACCAGTAAAAGCGAAGCGAACGACGAGTAGAGGAATCGGGACCATGAGTATGCGGCGGACCACGAAAACCAGAAGGGCGATGACGGCTGTCACGGCGACGGCCGCTCTGGCTCTTGTGCTCGCCGGTTGTGGCGACGACGGAGGTGAGGAGCCTGGTATCGAGGGCTCCAGCATGGCTTCTGCCCCAGCCGGCACCTCTTCTGCGGAGGATAAGGGCCAACCGCAGCAGGAGGACACGGCCGCAGGCGAGAACGTGGACCGGGACGTCAAGCTTGCGGAGGCACAAGGGCAGGGCGGGCTTGTTCTGGTGATCAATGAGGTCAAGCGAGACTCCGGTGGATTCCTCACCGTTCAGGGCGAGGTCACCAATCAGGGGGACCGGGCACGGACCACCTCGTCGTGGTCCGGGTCTGAAGTGAACATCGTCAACAAGAACCCCAACTCCGTCGCCGGCGCGACCCTGGTGGACAGGGCGGGGAAAAAGCGTTATTACGTGTTGCGCGACACCGACTCCCGCTGCCTGTGCACCACGGCGATCACGTCCTTGGCACCGGGCAAGACCGCACCGATCTTCATGCAGTTCCCGGCCCCGCCCGAGGGGACGACCGAGGTGGATTTCAACCTTCCGACCTTCGCCACCACCTCGCTGAAGATTTCTGGGTGAGTGCGAACATGGAGACCATCCAGCGACCCGGGGCGCTGCGCAACGCGGGGCGGGCTGTCGCGGTCGTCGTGCTGATCGCCGGTACCACGCTTCTCGGGGCGACCCCGTCGTATGCAGACGACGAACCGAGCGTGCCCCCGGGCACGCAGACGACGTCGGAGCCACCGGTCCCGGTCGACCCCAACGACCCTGACCTGAAGATGCCCGAAGGCGGCACCCTGGCTCCCGGACGGGTCCTCGACATCGTCCAGGTCGTAGAAGACCTCGGTGGTGAGGAGCGCAGGGAGGACAGCAACGCCGACATCAAGCTCGCGCTCCAGGCGGAGGTTCTCTTCGGCAAGGACAGCGCGGAGCTGAGTTCGGAGGCCAATGCCCGGATCGCTGCCATCGCGGAGGAGATCGAGAAGCAGAACGCGACCAAGGTCCGCGTCTTCGGCTTCACCGACAACCTCGGCTCCTCAGCCCACGGTGACGTCCTCTCCAAGCAGCGCGCCGACGCGGTGCACGGGGTGCTGTCGAAGGAGCTGGGCCCCACCATCACGTACGAGATCCGGGGCTACGGCGAGCAGTACCCGATCGCCAACAACAGCAGCGAAGAGGGCCGGAAGAAGAACCGCCGCGTAGAGGTCTCCTTCCCTCGCGGCGGAGACTCCTGACTTCTGGCCACCCTTGTCCGTCCCGAAGGGTTTCTGGAGGCGGCCATGCGGACGGCGGGGCCGGGAGCCGACAGGGCACTCGGCCCCGCCGCCTTCCTGCTCGTGCACCGCAGACGGCTCCTGTGCCGGTGGGGCTCTGTACGGGCCGGCGGGCTCCGGCATACGCGGGCTCTCTCCTCTCCCGGGCAGGGGCACGGCACTGCTGCGTCGGCGAACACCAGCGCGGGGTGCGTTGACCGACCCCCGGCGCCTTTCTCCCGGGTGCTGTGGCGTTGCCAGCACCACCACGGCCCCGCGACCATACGGGCATGGCAAATGAAGCGATCACCGCAGAGGCTTCGGGCACCTGGACGCTCGGTGACCTCGTGGTCAACCGGGTCGGATTCGGGGCGATGCGGTTGCCGCAGCAGGGCGCGGCGTTCGACGTCGACGCGGTGCCGAGCGACCGGGACCGCGCGATCGGGGTGCTGCGCCGGGCCCGTGAACTCGGCGTGAACCACATCGACACCGCAGCGTTCTACTTCTCCCGGTTGCGTTCCGCCAACGAGCTGATCAACAGCGCGCTGGCCCCCTACCCCGACGACCTGGTCATCACCACCAAAGTCGGCCCCGGCCGCGACCCGTCGGGAGCATGGCAGCCCCATGCCACGCCGGGACAGCTGCGCGGCCAGGTCGAGGAGAACCTCCGCCAGCTCGGACGCGACTGCCTTGACGTGGTGAACCTGCGCATCGTGGGCACCGATTCGATCGCCGAGAGGTTCGGTGCGCTGGCCGAGCTGCGCGAGGCCGGGCTCGTCCGCCACCTCGGTCTCTCCAACGTCGGCCCCGACCAGCTCGCCGAAGCCCGCGCCATCGCCCCGGTGGTCTGCGTCCAGAACTCGTACGGCCCCGGGTCTCCGCCGGAGCAGGACGCGTTGGTGCGGAGCTGTGGTGAGCAGGGGATCGCCTTCGTCCCCTTCTACGCCATCGCAGGCGCCGGGCGTGAGGCGGGCGTGCTCTCGGGCGCCGACGGAGACGCCTTGCTCGCCGTCGCCCGCGCGCACGGTGTGAGCACGGCGCAGGTGCGGCTGGCCTGGACACTGCACCGCGGACCGCACGTCCTCGCCATTCCGGGCACCGGCGACCTGGACCACCTGGCCGACAACGTGGCCGCAGGCGCACTGCGCCTGTCCGACGACGACCTGGTCGCCCTGGACGCCCTCCGAGGCGGAGGCGTCGTGTGACCCGACGCGGGGCCGCCGACCGCACCGCGGCCGCGCTGTGCTCTCCGCCCCACGCGGACCCAGTTCCAGCGGTGTCCGGCCGGTCAGGGCATCGGCGGAGAGACGGACGAGGCGGCCCCGCGCATGCGCCGTCCTGATGGCGAGAGCGTACGGCCGGGACGGTACTCCGTCCCGGCCGTACGCTCTCGGCCACCCGGGCATGACCCGGTGTGCGCGAGCGAACCGGGCTGAGGGGGATGCGGTGCCGTCCCGGCCTTTGGGCCACCTGTGGGCCCGTGGGCCCACGCTGCCCCGGCTGTCCCTCAGTACGCTCGGACGGGCCGGTGGTCGCCGACCACGACACCGTGGCCGATCCGTCTCCGCTCTGCCCTCCTCATCCCTTCGTGGGGGTTGAGCGATCGTCGGAAGCACATGTCCGTGCGGGGGAGACGTCTTCCTGCCGTGTTCGCTTGAGTAAATCTCCGGGTTCTTTCGTGATGGGGTGGGGAAGTGACGGGCGCCGGATTCTTCTACTCGTACCACCTGGGCTGGACCCGGCTGGACGCCCGGACGCTCCTGGGCGATCTGGAGGCCGAAGGGCTCCGCCCGGCGCATCCGGTGACCGGCCGCACCGTCCTCGTCAGTCTCGACCCCGGCTCCCGGGGGGCCCGTTCCCCTGTCACCCGGGACCAGCTGCTCTCCATCGCCGATCTCCAACGGCTTGACGAAATCGGCTTCCGGCTGTGGGCGGACCGGAATCTCGACCTCCTGGTGCGCATCCGCAGAGCACGGGCCGGTGTCGTCGCCGTCGAGTTCTCCATCGGAGAGCTGCCCGGTCCGGAACGGGAACACGCGGTCGGCGCCATCCGGCGGACGGTCGGGCGGGCGTCCGTGCTGTGCATCGGGTTCGTCGTCGACCGGAGCGGCGCGACAGCCGCCACCGACTGGGACGGCGTCGTCATCGACGGCGGGACCCCCATCGACGTCTGGCCGGACGCCCTCGCAGTCCGCGACGGGACGGCGGCCCGGCACCCTCAGCTGAGCGGTGTGGACGCACGGGACGTATCGCCGTGGAAGGTGTTCGGCAAAGCGGTCCTCGACATGTGACGCGAGGGGCCGTGTCCCTCGACGGGTGACACGCGGAACCCGTCGATGGGCGGCCCGTCGGCATGAGAGCTTTGGCGTGGACGTCTCCGCCGGGAAGGCAGCCGATCCCACCGACCCCGCCGACCCCGCCGATCCCACCGACCCCGCCGATCCCATCGACCCCCGGTGGGGGTCCACCTGGTCGATCCGTCGCCGCCGACACCGCTGGTCCGTGCTGCCCGGTGCGAGGGGCCACCCCTCGTTCCGCGAGGGCCGGAACCCCTTCCCGCGACGACGGGACGAACTCCCGGCAGGGGGGAGCGTCCAGTTCCGGGCGTCATAATCGGCCGTATGTCCGCCACCCAGCTCCGCCCCCGGACGCCCGTCGACCCGCCCCGGCGCGCCCGCGCCTCCGGGCCCCGGGCCGTCGCCGCACTCCGGGCCGCCGCTCCCGCACTCGCGGTCTACGCCGCGGTGCGGGCCTTGGGGCTCCTGGTCTTCTGGGCGGCCGCATCGGCCCAGGGGAAAGACCCCCTGACGCGGCTCAGCGGGCGCTGGGACTCCGTCTGGTACCGGCGCATCGCCGCCGACGGGTACGGCTACACCGCCACCCTCCCCGACGGAGCCGTCCATTCCGACCTGGCCTTCTTCCCGCTGCTCCCGGCTCTGGAGCGCGGCCTCAGCGAAGTGAGCCCGCTCACCGTGGGCGGCGCGGGTCTCCTGGTCGCCTGGACGGCCGGGCTCCTCACCGCCTGGGGCGTCTTCGCCGTCGGCTCGCACCTGCGCGGGCGGCGCGCGGGGGTGGTGCTGGCCGCGCTGTGGGGCGTCTACCCGACGGCGTTCGTCCAGTCGATGGCGTACACCGAGACGCTGTTCACGGCCCTGGCCGCCTGGGCGCTGTACGCGGTGCTCACCGGACGCTGGATCGCGGCGGGCGCGCTGTGCGTCCTGGCAGGGCTCACCAGGCCCTCCGCTGCGGCGCTCATCGCGGCCCTGACGATCACCGCCGCCGTCACGCTCGTACGGGAGTGCCGTGGCGGAGGCCGAGTCGGCCCCGCCCTCCGCCGTAACACCCGGATGCTCGTGGGCGTGGCGCTCGCACCGCTGGGCTGGCTGGCGTACGTGGTGTTCGTGGCGGTGCGGGAGAACAGCCCGTTCGCGTACTTCGAGGTCCAGGCGCAGTGGGGCAACAGCATCGACGGCGGGCGTGCCCTTGCCTCCTTCATCGCCGGACTCCCCTGGCCCGCAGCCCTGGGCCTGTGTGCGGCGCTCGCGCTGCTCGGCGGGCTGGTGGTGCTCTGCGTACGGCAGCGGCAGCCGCTCCCCGTCCTCGTCTACGCTCTCGCGATCGTCGTCGTCTCGCTGATCGGAGCCGGGTACTTCGGCTCCCGGCCGCGCCTGATGATGCCCGCGTTCCCGCTCCTCCTCCCGCCCGCCGTGGCCCTGCTGCGGCTGCGGACCACGGTGCGCACGGCCGCCGTCCTCGCCGCGCTCGCCTGTGCGTCCGCCGGCTTCGGCGCGTGGACGCTGCTCGGCTCCGGTCCGCCGTAGACGCGCCGCGCCCTCTCCGCACCGCCCGGCCCGCCGCCGTAGGCGTGCCGCGCGCTCACACACCGCCCGGCCCCTCCGGTAGACGCGCCGCGCCCTCTCGCACCGCTCGGGCCTCGCGGCCGGGCAGCTCCCCTTCGGCGGACCGCCCGGCTCCGAGCGCCACCGCGGCTGGCTCCCTGAGGCCACCGCGCCCCCGTCCCGCGCCCCGTCGCCCTACGCCCGTCAGCCCGCCGCGTCCGCCGGCGCCCTCAGTTCCAGCCGCACGCCGGGCCGTACGCCCCACCGCTCCATCGCGCCCGCCTCCGCCTCCACCACGTGCCGGGCCCGCAGCCGGGGCAGCCCCAGCCGGCCCGGCTCCATCGTGCGGACCGCCAGCACGGTGAACTTCCGGTCCAGGTAAGCCACATCGATCGCGAACCGCATCCCGAAGGTGTGCACGCTCCCGCACGGGGTGAGCATCAACGCCCCTTCGACACCGTCCTGCCCGAGCAGCCCCTGCCTACGGGTCCGGTACGAGGCCGCGATCCGCAGCGGCACCTCCCGCACCCTGGGGGCCGCCGCGACCGTGAGCGTCCCCTCGCCATCGCGCCATGTCCTCATGGGGATCGACCGTAACCCCCGGCGACCGCGCCCGAACCCCGAACCGGCCTCCGAACCCCGAACCCCGAACCGTCCTCCGGGCCCCGGGCAACCGCGTCCGGGCTCGCCCCGGCCGGACATGGGTCTCCGGGCCCACGCCCCGGGGCGCCGCCGCCCTTTACAGTCGTTCCGTGGACGCCGTGCTGCTCGCCCTCGCCGCCGTCTGGGGCGCCGTCACCGGACTGCTGATCCCGCGTGCCGCCTACCGGTTCGCCGTCGAACCCGGGGAGCCCTGGCGTAGGGCCTGCCCCGCCGGCCACCCGTTCACCGGGCCGGCGCGCGGCTGGCTCGGCCCCGCCCGGTGCGCCGCCTGCGCCGACGCCGCTCCCCAGCCGTACGGCCGTACCGGCGAGGAGGCACCGGGGCAGGACCGTACCCACGACGAAGCCCAAGCCCAGGCCCACGGCCGCGTCGGCGACGAGCCCCCCGCGGGGGTGAGCGGCGGTATCGAAGCGGGCCGGGACGCCGGAGCGCGCCGTGCCGCCCCCGGCACGCGCCCCTACGCCCCCGGTGTCGTCGCGCCCATGGTCACCGTGCTCGCCTGCGTCGCGCTCGCCGCCGCGAACGGGGCCCGGCCGGAGCTGGCCGGGTGGCTGGTGCTGGCCCCCGTCGCCGTACTCCTCGCCACCGTCGACCGGCGCGTCCACCGGCTCCCCGACCCGCTGACCCTGCCCCTCGCCGGCGCGACCGTATCGGTGCTCGGGGTCGCGGCGCTGGTTCCCGGGCACGCCGGGTCCTGGACCTCCGGGCTGCTGGGCGGCGCGGCCCTCGGCGGCTTCTACCTCCTGCTCTTCCTCATCAACCCCAACGGCATGGGCTTCGGCGACGTGAAGCTCGCCCTCGCCCTCGGCGTGGCGCTCGGCTGGTACGGCTGGACGGTCCTGTTCCTGGGCGGGTTCGCCGGGTTCCTGTTCGGAGCCGTGTACGGGTCGGGGCTGGTGCTCCTGCGCCGGGCCGGGCGCAGGACCGGCATCCCGTTCGGGCCGTTCATGATCACCGGGGCGTTGACCGGGCTGCTGCTGGGCGCCCTGGCCGCCTGAGCCGGGCAGTCCGGGAGGCGGCCGGCCGGCCGAGCCCGGGACGGCGCGGGCAGCGCCTGTGCGCCCCGGAATCGGGTCGCGCCCCCCGGCGGCGACCTGACACGATTCGTCCATGTCCGCATCAGCCGCCCCCCTCCCGTTCCCCTCGCCGGCCTCCCGCGAACGGTTCGAGACGCTCGTCGCCGAGGCCGACGCCGTCTCCGTCGACGGCTGGGACTTCTCCTGGCTCGACGGGCGGGCCACCGAGCAGCGCCCGTCCTGGGGGTACGCCCGGGCGATGGCCGACCGCCTCGGTCGGGCCCACGCCGCCCTGGACATCCAGACCGGGGGAGGCGAGGTGCTGGCCGCCGCGCCGAGGCTCCCTCCGGTGACCGTGGCCACGGAGGCCTGGCCACCGAACGTCGCCCGCGCCACCGCGCTCCTGCACCCCCTGGGCGCGGTCGTCGTCGCGGACGGGGACGAGTCGCCGCTGCCGTTCGGCGACGCGGCCTTCGACCTCGTGGTCAGCCGTCACCCGGTGACGGTCCACTGGCCGGAGATCGCCCGGGTGCTGGCTCCCGGCGGGACCTACTTCTCCCAGCAGGTCGGGCCGGCGAGCGTCTTCGAGCTCGTCGAGTTCTTCCTCGGGCCGCAGCCGCCCGAGGCACGCCGGGCCCGGGACCCGGAGGACGCGCGCGCCGCCGCGACGGCGGCCGGGCTGGACGTGGTGGACCTGCGGGCCGAGACCCTGCGCACCGAGTTCTTCGACATCGGCGCGGTCGTCTACTTCCTGCGCAAGGTGGTCTGGATGGTGCCCGGGTTCACCGTCCAGGGCCATCTGCCCCGGCTGGCGGCGCTGCACCGGAAGATCGAGTCCGAAGGGCCGTTCGTCGCCCGCACCGCCCGTTTCCTGATCGAGGCCCGCAAACCGGGGTGACCGCCCGACGGTGCGGCCTTCTGGTCAACCCGCTTACCTCACAAGTCAGTTCACTCTCGTCCGAGAGGCAACGGGATCGTCCGGGCTACCGTCCTACCCGTCGGCAGCACGCACGGCGATGGAGCAGGAAGGGGAGCGGCCATGACCTTGGAGGGGCAGCGCTGCGCGGAGCCGGCGGGGCGGAGGCGGCACGGCAACGCCGACTGGCTCTCGGGGGCCCGGATCACCGCGGTCCTCGGCGTCTACTACCGGCCGGAGGGCCGGGCGGGCGAGCCCGAGGCCGTTGAGTTCGTGCTCGCCGACGGCCAGTCCGTGCTGCTGACCTGCGCCTCCGACGGGACGCTCCAGGTCACTCCCGGCACCTGGCCCCGGTTGCCCGACTGGTGCGTGCCGGCGAGCCAATGGCGGCAGGCCCCGCCGGCCCAACTGCCCCCGGTCCCGGACGGCGGGGCCTGGACGGTGGTGGGCACCCGGGAGCGCAGGGACGCGAACGGGGAGGTGCTTCAGGCCGAAATCCGGTGCGAGGAAGGCGACTTCGTCGTCATCGCGGGGGACACGATGGCCGTCCGCTTCGACCGCCGCGCCCCCGCCCACGCCTGACCCGCTCACGCCCACGCCTGACCCGGCCCCGGCCCGAGGGCCCGCCCCTGACCGCGCACCCCCGGCCCCCCGGCCTCCGGCTCCCGATCCCCGACCCGAGGGAGGGCCCGCCCCCTCCCCGCGTGCGCGCCGACCGTCGACCCCGCGCCGACCGCCGCCCCCGCTTCGTGCCAGCGCCCCCGCTCCTCCGCCCCCGCAGCAGACCCGATGCCCGGGGCCGCACGGGGCGCCGGGCATCGGGGAGGAAGAGTGCGGGCCCTGGGGGTCAACCCACGGGTGGCCGGCGCCCGACCGCTGTCACGGTCGCTCGGGCCCACGTCGTCATACCTCGAACGCAGAGTCCCTTCAGGTCAGGACCTGTCCTCGAGCGAGCCCGAGCGCGGCGGGAGGAGACGCCCCGGACGGCCTGGCCACAGAGGCGGCGAGCGGCTGATGCGGGACGGGCTGCCCGTGCTCGCAGCGGAACCCGAAGAATCCGGAGAGTAGTGGTGGAGTGGCGTGGCACGCGACAGCACTTACGAAGGGTTATGGTGGAAACCCTCCCTCGGGCCGGTCCGTATCCCCCCCCACGGACCGGCCCGTTTTTTCGGGCCCGTACCGGGCGGCGCCGGTGTCCGGTAAGGCGTCGGCCCCACCACGGCCGTGGCGGGGCCCAGTCCCCTCGTCCGTGGGCCCCGCCGATCAGCCGGGCCCGGCCGCTTCGCTGTCAGCCGCGTCCGGCCCAGATGTTCGTGCCCGCCGTGTCCACGGCGAAGGCGTCGATCTCTTTCAGCTCCTCCGCGGACAGCGCCGGGCCCGCCAGCGCGGCCACGTTCTCCTCCAGCTGCCGCACGCTCGACGCGCCGATCAGCGCCGACGTCATCCGGCTGTCGCGCAGCACCCAGGCGATGGCCAGCTGGGCGAGCGACTGGCCACGGCTCTGCGCGATGTCGTTCAGCCCGTTCAGGCGGCGGACCACCTCGTCGGAGAGGATGCCGGGGTCGAGGGACTTGCCCTGGGTGGCGCGCGACCCCTCCGGGATGCCCCGCAGGTACTTGTCGGTGAGCAGCCCCTGGGCGAGCGGCACGAAGGAGATGCAGCCCATCCCGGCCGCCTCCAGGGTGTCGAGCAGGCCGTCGTCCTCGATCCAGCGGTTGATCATGGAGTAGGACGGCTGGTGGATCAGTGCGGGCACCCCCATCTCCCGGAGCAGCCGGGCGGCCTCCGCGGTCTGCTCCGCGTTGTAGGAGGAGACGCCCGCGTACAGCGCCTTGCCCTGCCGCACGGCGGACGCCAGGGCGCCCATCGTCTCCTCCAGCGGGGTGCGTGGGTCGAAGCGGTGCGAGTAGAAGATGTCGACGTAGTCGAGGCCCATCCGCCGGAGGGAGGCGTCGAGCGAGGACAGCAGATACTTCCGGGACCCCCACTCGCCGTACGGGCCGGAGTGCATCAGATAACCGGCCTTGGTGGAGATGACCAGTTCGTCGCGGTAGGGAGCGAAATCCTGGGCGAAGAGACGGCCGAAGTTCAGCTCGGCGGAGCCGGGCGGCGGACCGTAGTTGTTGGCCAGGTCGAAGTGGGTGACCCCGAGGTCGAAGGCGCGGCGCAGGATCGCCCGCTGGGAGTCCAGGGTCCGGTCGTCCCCGAAGTTGTGCCACAGGCCCAGGGACAGAGCGGGCAGCCTGAGGCCGCTGAGCCCGGTGCGGCGGTACTCCATGGAGTCGTAACGCGAGTCGGCGGCGCGGTAGCGCAGGTCGGGAGAGAGGTAATCAGTCACGTTTCTCTCCTTATCACGGACTTGTGACAGGCCGGGTTGGGTCCCCGTGACCCGATCGCAGTAATGTGGCGGTTTCGGGGAATGCCGAGGTGCGGCGCGGCGACAACCCGCGCGGCCCCGTGCCACCGGCACGGAGGCCCCCGCGGACGGCGCGGGCCGCACGGGCCGTGCCGCATCCCTGCGAGGTGAGGCCCCCCGGACCCCCGGCGACGGGGAGGGCGGGCCCCGGGCCCGTACAGAACCGAGAGGGTGAACGCAGTGAACTTCCGCGACCTGGTGTACAGGCTCTACGCGCGCCGGGTGGGAGGCCGCCTGGACCACGCCCAGGTGCCGAAGCACATCGGGGTCATCCTCGACGGCAACCGGCGGTGGGCCAAGGCGTCCGGCGGATCGGCCGTGCAGGGCCATCAGGCCGGGGCGGACAAGATCTCCGAGCTGCTCGGCTGGTGCAGCGAGACCGACGTCGAGGTCGTCACCCTCTGGCTGCTCTCCACGGACAACTTCGACCGGCCCGAGAACGAGCTGAAGCCGCTCCTGGGCATCATCGAGAACACCGTGCGCAACCTCGCGGCGGACGGCCGCTGGCGTGTGCACCACGTCGGCACCCTCGATCTGCTCCCCGCGGAGACGCAGCTGGTCCTCAAGGAGGCAGAGGCGGCCACGTACGACGTCGACGGGATAATCGTCAACGTCGCGGTCGGTTACGGCGGCCGCCAGGAGATCGCGGACGCGGTGCGCTCCCTGCTCCTGGAGCACTCGGCGAAGGGCACCTCCTTCGAGGAGCTGGCCGAGGTCGTCTCCACCGACCTGATCTCCGAGCACCTCTACACCCGCGGCCAGCCCGACCCGGACCTGGTGATCCGGACGAGCGGCGAACAGCGCCTCTCCGGGTTCATGCTCTGGCAGAGCGCCCACTCGGAGTACTACTTCTGCGAGGTCTTCTGGCCGGCCTTCCGCAAGGTCGACTTCCTCCGGGCGCTGCGCGACTACGCCGCACGCCACCGGCGCTACGGGGCCTGAGGCCGCCCCGGGGCCGCAGGCCGGCGCGGCGCGGCTCCCGGCGGCCGAGGTCCGCGCCCCTGCCATGCTCCCCCCGCGCGCGGGGGGAGCATGGCGTATACAGGGGGGTCATCGCGCGTCCACCGGCACTTTTCCACACCGTGTCATATGCGGCGGCATGGCTTCCCGCGATGGAGGGAATATCCCTGTCAGGTCGGCGTCCGGTCACCAACCAGGCGGACGCCGCAGCCAAGTGAGCGGCACCCAGCCCGCTCGCCCGGGAGGCCCTTTGCACACGAAGGACCGTACACAGCGTGCGGCCGACGCCCAGGCCGTGGTCCGGCCCGGGTGCGGGGCCCGAACCCGGTCCGTCCTCTCCCTTCGGGAAGCTCCGCGACCGTCTGTCGCCCTCCCCGACCTCGTCCGAGGGGGTACGTCCTTCCGTGGTGACCAGCACTAAGCGCCGCATGCCCGACAGGCGCACCTATGTTCTCGACACCAGCGTCCTGCTGGCCGACCCAGGCGCCATGGCCCGCTTCGACGAGCACGAAGTCGTGCTGCCGATCGTGGTGGTCACGGAACTGGAGGCCAAACGGCACCATCCCGAGCTCGGGTACTTCGCCCGGCAGGCGCTGCGCCTGCTGGACGACTTCCGCGTCCGGTACGGCCGGCTGGACGCCCCGATCCCGCTCGGGGACCTGGGCGGGACGCTCCGCGTCGAACTCAACCACTCCGACCCCGGCGTCCTGCCCGCCGGCTACCGGTTGGGGGACAACGACTCACGGATTCTCGCGGTCGCACGCAACCTCCAGGCCGAGGGGTACGACGTCACGGTCGTCTCCAAGGACCTGCCCCTGCGCATCAAGGCCTCCTCCGTCGGCCTCCTCGCCGAGGAGTACCGCGCGGAGCTGGCCGTCACCGACTCCGGCTACAGCGGGATGAGCGAACTGTCCCTCGCCGGGGAGCAGATCGACCTGCTGTTCACCGAGGAGACGCTCTACGTCCCCGAGGTCGCCGACCTGCCCGTGCACACCGGCCTGGTCCTCCAGTCCGAGCGCGGCAAGGCCCTCGGCCGGGTGACGGCCGAGGGCAATGTGCGGCTCGTGCGGGGCGACCGGGAGGCCTTCGGCATCCACGGCCGCAGCGCCGAGCAGCGGATCGCCCTGGACCTCCTCCTCGACGAGGCCGTCGGCATCGTGTCGCTGGGCGGCCGGGCCGGCACCGGCAAGTCCGCGCTGGCGCTCTGCGCCGGCCTGGAGGCGGTGCTGGAGCGCCGGCAGCACAAGAAGGTCATGGTGTTCCGGCCGCTGTACGCGGTGGGCGGGCAGGAGCTCGGCTACCTGCCCGGCAGCGAGGCCGAGAAGATGAGCCCCTGGGCTCAGGCGGTCTTCGACACGCTCTCCGCGGTCGCCGGACGCGAGGTGATCGAGGAGGTGCTCGGGCGCGGGATGCTGGAGGTCCTGCCGCTCACCCACATCCGCGGACGATCGCTGCACGACGCCTTCGTGATCGTCGACGAGGCCCAGTCGCTCGAACGGAACGTCCTGCTGACCGTGTTGTCCCGGATCGGGGCGAACTCGCGTGTCGTGCTCACCCACGACGTGGCCCAGCGGGACAACCTCCGGGTCGGCCGGTACGACGGAGTCGTCGCCGTCGTCGAGAAGCTGAAGGGCCATCCGCTGTTCGCCCACGTCACGCTCACGCGTTCCGAGCGTTCGCAGATCGCGGCCCTGGTGACCGAAATGCTGGAGGAAGGCCAGATCTGACCTGCATGTCCCGTTGATGCCGCCCGGCGAGCCAAGGAGCTTAGCCGGGCGGCATCGTGCCGTGCCGTCATTTCCGCGAAAGCCGGCGTCCAAACGGGGTGTGACCTTTCCCACGCAACAGGGAATTGCCTCCTGGAGGCCCGGTCCGGCAGAGTCTTGCTTCCGTCAGGCCCCGCATACGGCACTGGGCTCCTCCCGAGGCGCCACGCACCACACAACTCAAAACGAGATGTCCGTATGCCGCCCGCGAGCACCACGCGGCACCCCCTCGCCGGGGTCGCCCACCGGGCCCGCGCCTCCCGTGACCCACGCAGTAGGGAGGCCAGTGTCAGGGGCACGATTGCGCCCGCGAGGTCACCTAAGCGGGCGATGCTGGAAGGACACCGTGTGAGCCGGATCTCGGTCCGGGGGTTCGCCGTGGCATCTGCCACCGCGGTCACCACCGTAGGCGCCGTCGTAGGCGTTGCTTCGGGCGGCGCTCCCGCCGTCGACGACAACAACTTCGAGGCGGCCGCAGCCGACACCACGCTGCTCGCAGACATCCCCGCGGGCCAGCAGGCCCAGGTCCAGACCGCTTCGCTGACGCAGCAGGCCGATGCCCAGGCATCCGCCGCCGACGCCGCCGCGAAGAAGTCGGCCGAGGAATCGGCCCGCATCCAGGCGGCCAAGGACGCCAAGTCCAAGAAGCAGGCGGCCGAGGAGAAGGCCGAGGCCGAGCGCCTGGCGGCGGCCAAGGCGAAGAAGGAGAAGGAGGAAGCGGCCGAGCGTGCCAGCCGGTCCTCCGTCCGTGACGCCTCCTCGTTCGCCGCGCAGGGCTCCTACTCCGTGGCTCAGGTCAAGGCGATGGCCCGTCAGATGGTCCCCGCCGACCAGTTCCAGTGCTTCAGCAACATCGTGAACCACGAGTCGACCTGGAACTACCGTGCGACCAACCCGTCCTCGGGTGCGTACGGGCTGATGCAGGCCCTCCCGGGACACAAGATGTCGTCCGCCGGCGCCGACTGGCAGAGCAACCCGGCCACCCAGATCAAGTGGGGCCTCAGCTACATGGACAGCCGTTACGGCAGCCCGTGCGGCGCCTGGTCCTTCTGGCAGGCCAACAACTGGTATTAGGGGGAGCGGGCGCGGTCGCACGACCGCGCTCTCAACCTCGCGAGGCCCCTCACCGTCCAGACGGTGAGGGGCCTCGCGCGCGTGTACGGTCACAGCCTGGCGATCCCGGGGAGCGCTGAGGAGCGAAAGACGAAGATGGGGGAAGGAAAGAGAGCATGTCGAAACTGCCGGGTTGGCTGGGGCGCTTCGGGGCCGAACTGACGGAGCTGGGCGCCCGTCTGGAGGAGCGGCGTGCGCTGGCCGCGTCGGACGACCCGGACGGCCCCGCCGCGCGCCCCGGGCGCGCGGGTCTGCCCGCCGTGGCGGACGACGAGGGCTCCGGGCAGGTGCCCGCTCCCCCCACGTACGCCCCCTCCGTGCCCCCCAGGCCCGATCCGACCGCGGTGATCCCGTGGGGGATGCGGGTCGCGGCCGAGGCGAGCTGGCGCCTCCTGGTCCTCGCGGGCACCCTCTGGGTGCTGATGCGGGTCATCAGCGCCGTCCAGCTCGTCGTGCTGGCCTTCGCGGCCGCCCTGCTCGTGACCGCGATGCTCCAGCCGACCGTCGTACGCCTCACGCGGCTGGGGCTGCCCCGGGGGCTGGCCACCTCGGTCACCGCGGTGCTCGGGTTCGTCGTCATCGGCCTGGTCGGCTGGTTCGTGGTGTGGCAGGTGATGGACAACCTCGACACACTCTCGGAACGGGTCCGCGACGGCATCGACGAGTTGAAGCGCTGGCTGCTGGACAGCCCTTTCCACGTCACCGAGTCCCAGATCAACGACATCGCCAAGAACCTCAACGACACCATCGGCACCAACACCGAGGAGATCACCACCGCGGGGCTCCAGGGCGTCACGGTGATGGTGGAGTTCCTCACCGGGCTGCTGCTGGCGATGTTCTCGACGCTCTTCCTGCTCTACGACGGCAAGCGCATCTGGCAGTGGACGCTCAGGCTGGTGCCCGCCCAGGCCCGGCCCGGGGTCGCCGGGGCGGGGCCGCGCGCCTGGCGCACGCTCACCGCCTATGTGCGGGGCACGGTGCTGGTCGCCCTGATCGACGCCGTGTTCATCGGGCTCGGGCTCTACTTCCTCAACGTGCCGCTCGCGGTGCCGCTGGCCGTCTTCATCTTCCTGTTCGCGTTCATCCCGCTGGTCGGCGCGGTGGTCTCCGGGGCGCTGGCCGTGGTCGTCGCCCTGGTCACCGAGGGCGTGTTCACCGCGTTGATGGTGCTGCTGGTGGTCCTCGCGGTGCAGCAGATCGAGGGCCACATCCTCCAGCCGTTCATCCTCGGCCGCGCGGTTCGGGTGCACCCGCTCGCGGTGGTCCTCGCGGTGGCGACGGGCGGGCTCGTCGCGGGCATCGGCGGCGCGGTCGTCGCCGTGCCGCTGGTCGCCGTGATCAACACGGTGGTCGGCTATCTGCGCTCCTACGACCAGGGCGCCGTGCCGGGGCCGAGCGGCGGGCGCCACGGGGCCACCGCCCTGGCGACGAGCCCGGTGCCCGCCCCCGCCGCGCCGCCGCCCGCCGTGGTGGGCGGCGAGCCCCCGCAGGACCCGGCCGAACGCGTCCCGGCCGAACGCGTCCCGGAGGACCGGGCGCCGCAGGGGTGACCGCCCCGCGCGGCGCCCCGCCGCACACGCGGCACGACGAGAAGAAGAGCCCCGAGGACGGTCGGTCGTCCTCGGGGCTCTTCTCGTATCAGGGGTGTCGCTGTGTCACTCGGCGAGTACGGCCTCGGCGTCGAGGGTCACACCGACCGCCTGGATCACCGAGGCGATCTTGACGGCTTCCTGAATGGTCTCACGGTCCACGCCGGCCTTGCGCAGCACCTGCTCGTGCGAGTCCAGGCACTGGCCGCAGCCGTTGATCGCGGAGACGGCGAGCGACCACAGTTCGAAGTCGACCTTCTCCACGCCCGGGTTGCCGATGACGTTCATCCGCAGACCCGCGCGGAGCGTCCCGTACTCGGGGTCCGACAGCAGGTGCCGGGTGCGGTAGAAGACGTTGTTCATCGCCATGACGGCGGCCGCCGACTTCGCCGCGGCGTACGCCTCGGGGGAGAGTTCGGCCTTCGCCTCGGGCTCCAGCTCGCGCAGCACCCGCGGCGATCGCGAGGCGATCGCGCAGGCCAGCACGGTGCCCCAGAGCTGCTGCTTGGGGAGCTCGCTGTTGCCGATGACCGAACCGAGGTTCAGCTTCAGGTCCTTGGCGAAGTCCGGTATGGCGGACTTGAGTGCGTCGAGAGCCATGGTTATCAGCTCACTCGCCCGAGAGGAGCGCGACCGGGTCGAGGGTGTTCTCGCCCTTGGTCCAGTTGCACGGGCACAGCTCGTCGGTCTGCAGGGCGTCGAGGACCCGCAGGACCTCCTTGGGGTTACGGCCCACGGAACCGGCGGTCACCATCGTGAACTGGATCTCGTTGTTCTGGTCGACGATGAAGACGGCGCGCTGGGCGAAACCGTCCTCGCCCTCGATGCCGAGGTCACGCATGAGCTCGTGCTTCGAGTCGGCCAGCATCGGGAAGGGCAGGTCGGTCAGGTCCGGGTGGTCCTTGCGCCAGGCGTGGTGCACGAACTCGGAGTCACCGGAGAAGCCGAGGATCTGGGCGTCCCGGTCGGCGAACTCCTCGTTCAGCTTGCCGAAGGCGGCGATCTCGGTGGGGCACACGAAGGTGAAGTCCTTCGGCCACGCGAAGACGATCTTCCACTTGCCCTCGTAGGTCTTGTGGTTGATCTGCTCGAACTCCTTGCCGCTCTCCAGCGAGACACAAGCAGTCAGGTCGAACTCGGGGAACTTGTCACCGACAGTGAGCACGCGCTCTCCTTGCAACGTCTGGAATTCCCTGTTTGCGGGTTTTCCTGAGGGTTGGACGGGTTCCACTCTGGCACAGGGTGCATTGATCACGGAAATAGCTACACTCGGGCGTGATGATCGGAGGTGCCTATCAGTGGCGCAGGGAAACCCGGGCATACGCCCCAAGCAGCCCAGCCTGTCGCAGCTACGGGCCTTCGCGGCCGTGGCGGAGCACCTGCACTTCCGGGACGCGGCGGCGGCGATCGGGATGAGTCAGCCCGCACTCTCCGGAGCCGTGTCCACTCTGGAGGAGGCACTGGGTGTCCAGCTCATCGAGCGTACGACGCGCAAGGTGCTGCTCTCGGCCGCGGGAGAGCGGCTGGCGGTGCGCGCCGGGGCGGTGCTGGAGGCCGTCGCCGCGCTGATGGAGGAGGCGGAGGCGGTCCGGGCGCCGTTCACCGGGGTGCTCCGGCTCGGAGTGATCCCCACCGTGGCCCCCTACCTGCTGCCCACCGTGCTGCGGCTGGTCCACGAGCGCTACCCGGACCTCGACCTCCAGGTCCACGAGGAGCAGACGTCCTCCCTGCTGGAAGGGCTCTCGGCCGGCCGGCTCGACCTGCTGCTCCTCGCGGTGCCCCTCGGGGTGCCGGGGGTGAGCGAGATCCCGCTGTTCGACGAGGACTTCGTGCTGGTCATGGAGCGGGGCCACCGGCTGGGCGGCCGGACGGACATCCCGCGCGACGCCCTGCGGGAGCTCCCCCTGCTGCTCCTGGACGAAGGCCACTGCCTGCGCGACCAGGCCCTGGACATCTGCCGTGAGGCGGGCCGCACCCGGGACGCGCCGGTGACCACGACCGCGGCCGGGCTGTCGACCCTGGTCCAGCTGGTCGCGGGCGGCCTCGGGGTGACGCTGCTGCCGCGGACCGCGGTGACGGTGGAGACCGCCCGCAACGAGGCGCTGGCCACCGGTTGCTTCGCGGACCCCGCGCCCACCCGGCGGGTGGCGCTGGCCATGCGGACCGGGTCGGCGCGGGGCGGCGAGTTCGAGGAGTTCGCGGCCGCGTTGCGCGGGGCGATGGAGCCGTTGCCGGTGCGGCCGGTGGCGCCGGGGAGCGGCCAGGAGGAGTGAACGCGCGGCCGGGGCCCACGCGCTCGGGAGCCCCGGCCGTCGGCGGACCGGGCCTGTGTCACTCGGTGCGCAGTCCGTCCGGGCGCATCATCCGCCACAGCGGCGGCAGCGACAGCAGGGTGACCAGCACGACCAGCGCACCGCCGAGCCCCGCCATCGGCCAGAACAGCCACCAGTCGGACGTCTGCTTCCCGATCATCCAGGTGAGGGTCGCCCCCAGCCCCAGGCCGCCCACGACGGCCACCACCAGGCCGAGCGCCACCGGTACGGCGGTCTGCCACAGCACCGACCAGCCGAGCGTGGAGCGCCGGGTCCCGAACGCGACCAGGACCGACAACAGCCGCCGGCGTTCGCGCAACTGCTCCAGCTGGGAGACCAGCATGGAGGCGGCGATCAGCAGCAGTACCGCGGACGCCCCGAGTCGGAGGCCGGTCTGGACGCTGGCGTACTGGCGGTCGCGCGCCACCGGGTTGAGCTCGACGAACCGCATGCCGGGATCGATCCCGACCGCCGTGTTGCGCACGTGCTCTGCGACGTCCGGCACGCTGTCGTCGACCCGGATCTGCGCGACGATCGTGGCGCCGGGCAGCTTCCCCGCGTCGATTGCGCCGGTGGTGGCCATGATCCCCCAGTGGACGTCGCCCATCGGGTCCTCGCGCCCGGTCACGGTCGGGGTGTCGGCGGGCAGCCTCCACCGGTACGGTTCCGCGGCCATCCCCTCGCCGATGTGGACGACCTCGCCCTTGCGCGCGGTCTCGTCCACCCAGTCGCCCTGCCCCTCGTCGTCCGGCGGGTGCACGACGAAGGCGTCGCCGTCCTCGCAGGCGCCGATCCGGGCCAGTTCGCGCAGGGTCGCGCAGGTGCCGATGGTCAGCGAGGTGGTGGGCTGGATCTCGTCGTCCGTGTAGTCCCCGGGCTTCGTGGCGTACGCCTCCACCGAGCCGATCACGAGCTCGACGCCCTCGGTCGCGCGGAACCGCTCGATGGCCGAGGTGGCGGCCTCCCCGGTGACGTCCTGGGAGTACGCGGCGAACTGGGCCCGCGAGGGGTCCTGGCCGGTGACGCGGTGGAAGTCGGCGTTCATCGCGGCGAACAGCATCTGGAGGGCGACCGCCCCCGCAACCGCCACCGTCACGCCGCTCACCGCGCGGGAGGCCGCACCACTGCTCAGCTGGAGTCGCCGGGTGGCGAGCTGCCAGGGCACCGGGCCGCCGCGCAGCCGGTTCACACAGGCCTCGACCAGCCAGGGGAGCAGCAGGGCCAGACCGACCAGCACCAGCACCGCGCCGACCGTGATGGGGACCGGGTCCACGGGTGCGTAGTCCCCGATCCGGCCCGTGAATCCGAGCACCGCCAGCCCGGCCAGCGGCACCAGCAGCCGCCACCAGAGCCGGCGCCCCCGCTCGCGCCCCCGGCGTACGACGCCGAGCGGCTCGATCACCACGGAGCGCATCGCCACCAGGGTGACGAGGACGGCGGTCAGCGGCACCGCCACCACGATCAGCGACGCCAGCAGGGGGTCGGGCACCAGGTCGGCGGGGAACGCGCTGAAGTCCCAGACCTCGACCGCACCGGCGAACCGCCGGCCCGCCAGGAAGCACACCAGGCCGATCAGCAGCCCGAGCACCGCGCCGAACAGCGCCTCCCCGGCGGCGATCCGGCGGGTCGTCCTCACGTCCGCCCCGACCAGGCGCAGAGCGGCCAGCCGCCGGTCGCGGCGGTCGCCGCCGAAGCGCACGGCGGTGGCGATGAAGATCGCGACCGGCACCAGCAGCACGACGCAGACCATGATGACGAGCACGATCAGCAGCGGTGGCAGGGGGTCGCCCTGGCGAGGGTCGCCGTATCCGCCGATCCGGTGGCCGCCCGTGGCCGTCGTCAGGGTGTCGCTGCCCGCGTAGAAGAGCAGCTCGCCGGGGGAGCGCAGCCCGGCGTCCGCGACCGTGCCGGTGACCTCGTACGGCAGCCGCTCCCGCAGCAGGTCGTTGCCGGGCGCGGCGAGCAGCTCCTTGAGGGCGGGGGAGACCACCATCTCGCCCGGTCCGGGGAAGTGCGCGACCCCCGGCGGGCGGGCGGGCGCCGAGCCGTCGGCGCGCATCAGATAGCCGGAGACGGTCCGGTCGCGGTACTCGGAGGTCGCGTTGATCCGCAGCACAGAACGGTCCGACTCGGCGGCGTTCGCGTCGGGCGAATCGGAGATCCGTGTCTCGCTGCGGGCCTGCTCGCGTGCGGAGCGTTCGTCCAGCAGATGCGGTACGGAGGAGGCGAGCAGCAGCAGCGCGACCCCGAGGCCGACGCCGACGGCCGTCAGCAGCGTGCGAATCCAGCCCTCGCGGCCGCCCGCGGCCGCGAACCGGACACCGAGGCCGAGGTCCCTCAGGGCGGCCGCGCCGCGCGAGGGCGGCGTGGGATTCGGCGGCGTCGCCGCGTCACGTTCCCTGTCGAGCAGCAGCGTCATGCGATGTGCTCCAGATCGCGGGCCCGGCCGTCCCGCACGGTGACGTCGCGGTCGGAGTAGGCGGCGACCCGGGCCTCGTGGGTCACCAGGACCACGGCGACGCCTGCGGAGCGGGCGGCCTCGGTGAGCAGCTCCATCACCCGCTCGCCGTTGAGGGAGTCCAGGGCGCCGGTCGGCTCGTCCGCGAAGATCACTTTCGGGGACGCCGCCAGCGCCCGGGCCACGGCGACCCGCTGGCCCTGCCCGCCGGAGACCTCGCCGGGGCGCTTGGCGCCGAGGTCGTCGACCTCCAGGCGCTCCATCCACTCCCGGGCGGTGCGCTCGGCGGCCTTGCGCCGCACGCCGTTCAGCCGGAGCGGCAGGGCCACGTTCTCCACGCAGGTCAGCTCGGGGACGAGCTGGCCGAACTGGAAGACGAAGCCGAAGTCGCTGCGGCGCAGGGCGCTGCGCTCGGCGTCGGACATCGCGGACAGCTCGCGGCCCGCGTAGGCGATGGTGCCGGAGTCGGGTGTGATGATGCCGGCGAGGCAGTGCAGGAGGGTCGACTTGCCTGAGCCGGAGGGGCCCATGACGGCGACGACCTCTCCGGGGTGCACGGAGAACGACGCGCCGTCCAGGGCGGGCGTGGAGCCGTAGGTCTTGCGGAGGTCACGGGCGGCGAGCAGGGAGCCTTCGGGGATCACGGAGCCACTGCCTTGGCGAGCTGGTCGAGCCGGGCGGCGGTCAGTTCCAGCCAGCGCAGGTCCGCTTCCAGATGGAACAGGGCGTGGTCGCAGATCAGCTGGTCGGCGAGGTCGCCCCTGCGCTTGCGGTCGGTGAGGGCACGCATCATCCGCAGGTGCTCCGAGCGCTGGGAGTCCAGGAGGTCGGCCGCGCTGCGACCGGTCAGGAGCGCGAGGACGACCTTGGTGTAGAGGGTCGACTGGAGGTAGGGCTCCGGTTTCTCGGGCTGGGCGAGCCAGCGCGAGACGTCGGTGATCCCGGCGTCGGTGATGGCGTACCGCTTGCGCTCGGGGCCTCCTTCGCTCTCGACGCCGTCGACCTCGACGAATCCGTGCTTCAGCAGCCGCGACATGGTCGAGTAGACCTGGCCGTAGTGGAGCGGGCGGTCCTGGCCGAACTTCTCGTCGAAGGTCCGCTTCAGGTCGTATCCATGGCGGGGGCCGGACTCCAGGAGTCCGAGGAGGGTGTGACCGATTGACATGGAAATGACTCTACACGGGGTGTATACTAGCTGTGTATAGGAGTCCGGGAAGCGCCCCGGCCCGGGCAGGGGCCGGGGCGCCCTCTACGGACCTGGGGGCGCGGGCGGGGCTTCCGGCGGCTCCTCGGGCTGCCCCGGGCGGGGCTCGGGCCGCTCGTTCGGTGGCCGCTTTGGCGGCCGGCCCCGGCGGGCGACGGGACGGGCCGCCCCCGGCAGCCGCCCCGCCTCCGCCAGCGCCCGCCGCAGCAGGAACTCGATCTGCGCGTTGGTGCTGCGCAGTTCGTCGGAGGCCCAGCGGGCGAGTGCGTCGTGCACCGCGGGGTCCAGCCGCAGCAGCATCTGTTTGCGCTGCGGCGACCGGGGCCCCGGTGTCCGCCGGGGAGGCGTCGGATCGGTCACTGGTAGAGGGAGCCCGTGTTGAGGACCGGCTGGGCCGCGCGGTCGCCGCACAGGACCACCATCAGATTGCTGACCATGGCGGCCTTCCGCTCGGAGTCCAGCTCCACGATGTCCTGCTCGGCGATCCGGGTCAGGGCCATCTCGACCATGCCCACCGCCCCCTCCACGATCTGCTGGCGGGCCGCGACGACCGCTCCGGCCTGCTGGCGCTGGAGCATCGCGGAGGCGATCTCCGGGGCGTAGGCGAGGTGGCTGAAACGCGACTCGATGATCAGGACGCCCGCGGCCCGCACCCGGGCGGTCAGCTCGACGGCCAGCTTCTCGGTGATCTCCTCCGCGTTGCCGCGCAGCGAGAGGCCGTCCTCCTCGTGCGCGTCGTACGGGTACTCGATGGCGATGTGCCGCACCGCCGCCTCGGTCTGGGTGGCGACGAACTCCAGGAAGTCGTCGACCTCGAAGAGCGCCTGGGCGGTGTCCTCGACCTTCCAGACGACGATCGCGGCCAGCTCGATCGGGTTGCCGTAGGCGTCGTTGACCTTGAGGACGGCGGTCTCGTGGTTGCGGACGCGGGTGGAGATCTTGCGGCTGGAGGTCAGCGGGTTGATCCAGCGCAGCCCGTCGGCGCGGATGGTGCCGACGTACCGGCCGAAGAGCTGGATCACCCGGGCCTCGCCCGGGGCGACCATCTTCACACCGCTCATGCCGAAGAGGGAGGCGATGAAGAGCAGGATGCCGAGGACGAGCAGCGGGACCCCCAGGGTGCTGCTCCCGTGCTTCGCGATCACGCCGCCGCCGATCGCGAGGCCCACGCCGAGGAGCAGGGCGGCGATGGTGAGGAGCAGCCCGAGGCCGCCCGGGATGGAGTGCGCGGCGACCTCCCTGACCTGCGGTGCGGGCATCTCGGGCGTGTCTGCGGCGAGCTCCGGCGCTGCGGCGTCCGGGCGATGGTCGTCGTGCTGTCCGGTCATGGGGGCCCCCGTTCGGTGCGGCCTGGGGCCGCGCTATCAATGTGATTTCACATTATCGGTTCTCGCAACCCTGTGCACCCCCGGGGAGTCGGTTCCTGAAGAGACAGGTGCTGATTGTCACGTCCGTAAAAGACCGGATCGCTCGGCATTTGTCCCTGCCGACGGTGTTAGCTGGCAGGTCTGAACGAACTGAGGAAAACCGAGCGGGGCCGGTCGAACAGAGAAGCGGGAGCAACACAGCCATGGGTCGAGCGGATGCGCGACGAGCTCAGGCGCGGGACACGCGCCAGGCGGGGAAGAGCGGTGGCATACGCAGGCTCTTCACGTGGAAGAAGCTGCTGGGCACGTTCTTCGGGATCATCCTGCTGGGGATGGGAGCCTTCGGCGCGCTCTACCTGTACGTCGACGTCCCCGAGGCCAACGCCATGGCGAAGCGGCAGAGCAACGTCTACCAGTACAGCGACGGCACGGTCCTCGCCCGGACGGGCAAGGGCGTCAACCGCCAGATCGTCAACCTGTCCGAGGTGCCCGAGAAGGTCCAGCACTCCTTCGTCGCCGCGGAGAACAAGACCTTCTACGACGACCAGGGCGTCGACCTGAAGGGCACGACCCGCGCTCTGTTCAACACCCTCAGCGGCAAGGGCAAGCAGGGCGGCTCGACCATCACGCAGCAGTACGTGAAGAACTACTACCTGACGCAGGACCCCACCGTGAGCCGCAAGCTCAAGGAACTGGTGATCGCGCTCAAGGTCGACCGGGACCGCTCCAAGGACGAGATCCTCGCCGGGTACATCAACACCGCCTACTACGGGCGCGGCGCCAGCGGCATCCAGGCCGCCGCGCAGGCCTACTACGGCGTCGACGCCAAGGAACTGAACGTCGCCCAGGGCGCGTACCTCGCCTCGCTGCTCCAGGCCCCCAGCCAGTACGACTGGGCCACGGCCACCGACACCGGCAAGCGCCTGGTCAAGGAGCGCTGGGCCTACACCCTGGACAACATGGTGGAGATGGGCTGGCTGGAGGAGTCCGAGAGGGCCGGCCTGGAGTTCCCCGTCCCGCAGAAGCCCAAGCCCGCCCAGGGCAGGGAGGGCCAGGCCGGCTATCTCGTCGAGGCGGCCAACAAGGAGCTGGAGAAGCAGGGCGTCACGGAGGCGGACCGGGAGGCCGGCGGCTGGACGTTCACCCTCACCGTCGACAAGAAGCGCCAGGACGAGCTGGAGAAGGCGGTGGACGCCCAACTGGAGTCCAAGCTCGACCGCGAGGGCGACGAGATCGACGCCACCGTCCAGGCGGGCGCGACCTCCGTCGATCCCGAGACCGGCGAGGTCGTCGCGCTGTACGGCGGCGAGGACTACGTCAAGCACTACTTCAGCAACGCCACCCGCCAGGACTACCAGCCCGCCTCCACCTTCAAGCCGCTGGTCCTCGCGGCCGCCCTGGAGAACGGGTCGACGACCCAGGACGGCAGCCTGATCGGGCTCAACACGGTCTACGACGGCACCAGCAGGCGCCCCGTCGTCGGCAGCGACACCCCGTTCGCCCCGCAGAACGAGGACGACCGCAGCTACGGGCCGATCTCCGTGCAGAAGGCGATGAACAGCTCGGTCAACTCCGTCTTCGCCCAGATGATCGTGGACGTGACGCCCGCCGCCGTGAAGGAGACCGCGCTCGCCGTCGGCGTACCGGACAAGAACTTCCCCGAGCGCCCCGCCGTCTCGCTCGGCACCATGAACGCCTCGACCTGGGACATGGCCGGCGTGTACGCCACGCTCGCCAACCACGGCCAGAAGGTCACCCCGCACATCCTCCGGTCCGCCGAGCACCGCGACCGCGTGATCGACCCGGACGAGCCCAAGCGGGAACAGGCCGTCAGCCGCGCCTCGGCCGACACCGTGACCCAGGCGCTCACCGGGGTCGTCGACGCCGGGTCCGGCCGCGCGGCCGACACCTCCGCCTACGACGCGGCCGGCAAGACCGGCACCGCGGAGGAGAACAAGTCGGCCTGGTTCGCCGGGTACACCCCCGAGCTGGCCACGGTCGTGGCCCTCTTCGGCGAGAAGGACGGCGGCGGCAAGCAGGTCTCCCTGACCGGCACCGCCAACTCCGGCCGCGCCAGCGGCGGAGGCTTCCCCGCCAGGATCTGGGCCGACTACACCCTGGGGGCCCTCGGCGGCGGCTCGGACGCCCGCTTCGACCTGGAGGACGTGGAGCGCGGCGAGGCGCCCGCGCCGCCGACCCCCTCGCAGACGCCGTCCGAGGAGCCGGCCCCGTCCCAGGCCCCCACCACCCCCTCCGAGGAGCCCTCCGAGACTCCGAGCGAGACGCCCAGCGAGACCCCCTCCTCCTCCTCGCCCCCGCCCTCGCCGTCGGCCACCACGCCGCCCGTCACCCCGCCCAGCAAGAGCCCGGAGCTGCCGCCGTCGCCCGACGACGACACCCAGCCGGGCGAACGTCCCGGCAGCAACGCGGCGGCCTCCGACCAGTGATCAGGGAGGCATGAGGCGGGGGCGGCGCCACGGCGCCGCCCCCGCCTCATATCCGTGGCGCGCCCCGGTTCGCTGCGTCCGCCGCCCGGGGCGCCCCTACAGCCCGCGCGTCGCCATCTCGAACCAGACCACCTTGCCGGTCGACAGCCGCACCGCGCCCCACCGCCGGGCCAGCCGGTTGACCAGGAACAGACCACGACCGCCCTCGTCCGTGTCCCGCGCCCGGCGCTGCCGGGGCAACTGCGGGGAGTCGTCGCCGACCTCGCAGCGCAGGATGTCGGTCCGCAGCAGCCGCAGCGTCACCGGCCGCTCCGCGTAGCGCACGGCGTTGGTGACGACCTCGCTGACCAGCAGCTCCGCCTCGTCGGCCAGCTCGTCCAGCCCCCAACGGCTCAGCGCCCGCCGGGCCAGCCGGCGGGCCCGGCCCGGGGCCGCGTCCTCCGGCTCCAGGTCCCAGTACGCCACATCGCTCGGGGCGACCCCGTCGAAGCGGGCGGCGAGCAGTGCGATGTCGTCGTCCCGGTCGCCCGGGCCGAGCATGTCCAGCACGTCGTCGCACAGCGCCTCCAGCGGCGGCGCGTGGTCCGGCCCGGTGAGCTGGGCGGTCGCCGCGAGGCGCTCCCGCAACTGCTCGATGCCCGTCCACACGTCCCGCAGCCGCGACTCGACCAGGCCGTCGGTGTAGAGGAGGAGCGTGGCGCCCGCGGGCGCGTCCAGCTCGACCGCCTCGAAGTCGACGCCGCCCACCCCGATCGGCGCACCCGGCGGGACCCGCAGCACCTCGGCCCGCCCGCCCAGGTGCAGCAGCACCGGCGGGGGGTGCCCGGCGTTGGCGATGGTGATCCGGTGCGCGACCGGGTCGTAGACCGCGTACAGGCAGGTCGCCATGCGGTCGCTGCCGAGCCGCTGCGCCTGCTCGTCCAGGTGGTGCAGCACCTCCTGCGGCGGCAGGTCGAGCCCGGCCAGGGTCTGCGCGGTGGTCCGCAGCTGGCCCATGATCGCCGCCGAGGTCATGGAGTGGCCCATGACGTCGCCCACGACCAGCGCCACCCGGCTGCCGGGCAGCGGGATCGCGTCGTACCAGTCACCGCCGACCCGGGCCGTCTCCGCGGCGGGGAGGTAGCGGGAGGCGAGCCGGACCCCGGTCGGCTGGGGCAGCGAGTCGGGCAGCATCGTGCGCTGGAGCTCGTCGGCGATGTAGGCCTCACGCCCGTACAGCACGGCCTTGTCGATGCCGAGCGCGGTGTGCGTCGCCAGTTGGGCCGCGACCAGCAGGTCACTGGCCTCGAACGGCGGACGCTCGGTGCCGCGCACGAAGACCGCCGCCCCGATGACCCGCCGCCTGCCGCGCAGCGGGGCGAGGATCGCCCGGTGCCCGGTGGGCACGCTGCGGCCGGGGCCGAGCAGCTCCGGCAGCGCGGCCCGCGCCGCCGCGGAGTCGCCGAAGACCGGCCGAACCCCGCGCAGCACCTCGGCCAGCGCGCCGCCCGTCTGCACCTCGCACAGCTCGGCGGCGGGCATCAGGTCGGCCTGCGGGTCGATGAGGAGCGGTCGCAGCCGCTCCGTCTCCGGCCCCGGCTCGCTGTCCTCCCCACTGATGCGCAGCCGGTCGCTGCGGCGCAGCCGCAGGACGAACGGGCTCACCGGACGCTCGTCGCCGACCGGCAGCGGGTCGCGCAGATACACCAGGATCGCGTCGGAGAACGTCGGCACGCTGGCCCGGCACAGGCCCAGGACGATCTCGTCCAGGTCTATGCCGCGGGCGATCCGCCGGGTCGCCGCGCCGACGAAGCGCAGCCGGTCGCCCTCGCGGCGGGTGGCCGCCTGCGCGTCGGCGACGGCGGCTGCCGCGGCCGCGGGGCCCGGGACGGATGCGGCGGCCGGGGCCGGGATCGCGGCAGCGGCCGCCGCCGCGGCGTCCTGCTGCCGGGGCCGGGTGCGCTCCTGCTGCCGGGCCGCGAGCGGCTGCCGGCCTTCGTGGGAGGTGGGATGCTCCGTCACGCGTGGGATTCCGTCCGTCCGGGCCGGTTGTATGAGGCAGTCACCTCGTGGGGCGCTACTGTGCCCCGGCAAGAGCGGTAAGAACAACGGCTGTCACCGGATGCCCCCGTACGAGGGGCCGAAACCGTGCGGCCGACAGTTGGCCGACCGACGACCCCCCGGGCGGCGGCCCCGTCGGCGGGGCGGCGAGCGGCCTGCACGTCTCCACCCCCTCGGTGTGGTTCCCACGACCGGGCGGAACGTCCGGGTCCGTGGCCCGTTCCCTCCGCACGACCGTTCCGATGACTTGTGATCAGGTCCGGTTCCGTGCCCGCCGGTTGCGGCGGCCCGCCCTCCGTGGGGCCGGTCCGACCGACCGGGCCGCCCGAAGGGTGCTCCCAGGGTCTCACGACGGCGTGGGCGCGGGGGTGCGGTCCCAGTCATCCGGCAGTGGCGGAACCCGCCAGCGCGGATCGGGCCGCCAGTGCTCCCAGCCGTCCCGGAACGGGGGGCCCCACGCCGTGATCAGCTCGACCGCCGCCAGGCCCGCCGCCCGCACCCGGGCGGCGGTCTCCCGGTCCATCAGGCCGACGCGCTGCGCCTGGGCGAACTCGTCCTCGTCGAGCCACCGCCAGCTCCGGTCGGGGTTCACCGAGATGTCGAGAAAGTGATCCTCGGAGTCCACTCCTCCGGACCACCGGGTGCGCGGCTCCTCCAGATTCACGTACCAGTTGCGAAAGAGCCACCCCCGGTCCCAGAACAGCCACACCGACCACGGGTCGCCGGGCCGGGCGAGCTTCAGCACCCCGGAGCCGAACCAGGTGGACCGGGCCGTGGTGCGCGGCGCGGTGTAACGGGTCGCCAGGGGCTCCGTGTGCACCTGGCCGCCGTCCGCCAGCACCGGCCGTACGCATTCGGTGCCGGACGCCATCCAGACGGCGAGCAGGTCGTCGGTGTCCTGGACGACGGTCACCGGGCGGCAGATGTGCAGGGGCGGCGCGCCGGCCGTCCGGTGGGCCTGGCCGTTGGCGCGGTAGCGCCAGAGGATCTGGTCCCCCGGCGCCCAGCGTGCGCGCTCTGACGTACCTGTCATGGAGGGATCTTACGGAGCCCCTCCGCCGCCCCGCTGCGACTCAGATCACCCGGTGGCCGCCGGGCGCTCCCGGCCGGGAGTCACGGCCGGGTCATCCGCAGCACGTCCAGGGCCTCGTCGAGCTGTTCCAGCGTCAGGTCGCCGCGGTCGACATAGCCCGAGGCCAGGACCGTCTCGCGGATCGTGGCCCCGTCCCGGAGGGACTTCTTGGCGACCTTGGCCGCCTCCTCGTAGCCGATGTACTTGTTGAGCGGGGTCACCACGGACGGGGAGGACTCGGCGTACGCGCGAGCGCGTTCGACGTCGGCGGTGATGCCGTCGACCGTACGGTCCGCGAGCAGCCGGGAGGCGTTGGCGAGCAGTCGTACGGACTCCAGCAGGTTCTTCGCGATGACCGGCAGCATCACGTTCAGCTCGAAGTTGCCCGCGGCGCCGGCCGCGGCGACCGTGGCGTCGTTCCCGGTGACCTGGGCGGCGACCATCAGGACCGCCTCGGGGATCACCGGGTTGACCTTGCCCGGCATGATCGAGGAGCCGGGCTGGAGGTCGGGGAGGGCGATCTCGGCGAGACCGGTGCGCGGGCCGGAGGCCATCCAGCGCAGGTCGTTGGAGATCTTGGTCAGTGAGACCGCGACGGTCCGGAGCTGGCCGGACGTCTCCACGAGCCCGTCCCGCGCGCCCTGCGCCTCGAAGTGGTCGCGGGCCTCGGTGAGCGGCAGCCCGGTGGCCCCGGCGACCTCGGCGATCACGGCGGCGGAGAAGCCGGGCGGAGTGTTGATGCCGGTGCCCACCGCCGTGCCGCCCAGCGGGAGTTCCGCGAGCCGGGGGAGCGAGGCGCGCAGCCGCTCCACGCCGTGGCGGACCTGGGCCGCGTAGCCGCCGAACTCCTGGCCGAGGGTGACCGGGGTGGCGTCCATCAGGTGGGTGCGGCCCGCCTTCACGACCTCCGCGAACTCGGCTGATTTCCGTCCCAGCGACTCTGCCAGACGGTCCAGCGCCGGGATCAGGTCGGCGGTGACGGCGGCGGTCGCCGCGATGTGGATGGAGGACGGGAAGACGTCGTTGGAGGACTGGGAGGCGTTCACGTGGTCGTTGGGGTGGACCTCGCGGCCCAGGCGCTCGGTGGCGAGGGTGGCGATCACCTCGTTGGCGTTCATGTTGGACGAGGTGCCGGACCCGGTCTGGAACACGTCCACCGGGAAGTGCTCGTCCCAGCGGCCCGACGCGACCTCGGCGGCCGCCTCCCGGATCGCCGAGGCGATGTCCGCGTCCAGCACCCCCAGCTCGGCGTTGACCTTGGCGGCCGCGCCCTTGATCCGGGCCAGCGCCTCGATGTGGGCCCGCTCCAGCCGCTGTCCGGAGACGGGGAAGTTCTCCACCGCCCGCTGGGTCTGCGCCCGCCACTTGGCGTGCGCGGGGACCCTCACCTCGCCCATCGAGTCGTGCTCGATCCGGAACCCGGCGTGGTCCGACGCGCTGCCCGGAGCGCTTCCCGGCATATCGGCCGACGTGTCAACCATGGTGTTTAAACCTCCCGCAAAAGATGAGCATGTGTCTTGTTCTCTGTATTCCCAAGTCGCCTACCAGCCAGTAAATACCGTGGGTAACCACTTACCGGGAGGCGCAATGAGGCGCACTGGCAACAGACTTCGAGGGCTCCGAAGCCTTCGCCGGCTCCGCTGTACGACCGCCGCCGCCGTCGCTCTCGCGGCGCTGCTCGGCGGTACGGCAGCCGCCGGACCCGCTCTCGCGGCGGAGCCGGGTACCAGCTCTATCGCATCCACCCCTCTCCCGCCCGCGCTGGAAGCCATCCGGGCCGCCGAGGCTGCCCAGCTGTACGGCAGCCCCGCCCAGCGGCCGCTCGACGACCGCAGGACCGGGCTGATCTCCCTCGGCGACAGCGAGATCTCCGGCGAGGGCGTCGGCGTCTACGACCCCGGCACCAACGGGCCGGACAACTGGTGCCACCGCTCGCCGGAGGCCGCGATCCACCGCACGGGCATCGCGGCGGACGTCACCTACAACGTCTCGTGCTCCGGCGCCCATACCGGAAACATCAAGATCGGCGGAAACCCGCAGTACGCCGACGAGCTGGTGCAGAGCGACAGCCTCGCGATCAAGGCGCGCAACACCCGGATCAAGATGATCGTCCTGGTCGCCGGGGCCAACGACGACCTCCAGTTCGGGCCGGTCATGACCGACTGCGTGGTGCGCTACCTCTCCCTCCAGGGCCCCTGCGAGCCGAAGTACGCGGGCGGCTGGCAGGCCCGCGTCGACGCGCTGGTCCCCAAGGTGGAGCAGACGGTGCGCGACCTGCGCACCGTCATGGCGGACGCCGGATACGCCGCCGACGACTACCGGCTCGTCCTGATGGGGTACCCGAGCCCGATCGGCCCGGACTTCAGGGACAACCCGAACTTCCCCGGCAAGCTGGTCTGCGGCGGCCTCGGCTACGACTCCGACACCGCCTGGGGCCGCAACACCGCCGTACCGGCCTTCGAGGCCGGCATGCGCAGGGCGGCCGCCTCCACCGGCGCCGCCTACCTCGACGCCTCACGGCTCTTCCACGGCCATGAGGTGTGCAGCGAGAGCCCCTGGGCACGCGGGCTCTTCATCGACCTGAGCAAGCCCGGCCTGCCCGACGAGAACTCGGTGCGGCAGTCCTTCCACCCCAACGCGGCCGGCCACCGGGCCTTCGCCTCCTGCCTCACCCAGATGTACGACTCCGGTCTGCGGGAGGCCGGCTGCGCCGACCCGGCGAGCACGGGAGAGCCGGTCCTCCAGCGTGCCGCCTGGGACGACCTGTTCGTCCCGCTGAGGAACGGGGCCACCGGCGCCTGCCTGGACGTCCCGGCCTCGGTGACCCGCAACGGCACCGGCATCGGCGGCTGGGACTGCCACGGCGGCCGCAACCAGGACTGGTGGCACGACGCGGGCACGCGGACGGTGCGCACCGCGCTGAGCCACGACCGCTGCCTGGACGTGCCGGAGGCGGAGTACCGCCCCGGCGCCGCGCTGATCGTGTGGGACTGCTCGGGCGCCGCCCACCAGACGTTCGTCCGGCAGGCGGACACCCTGCGCCCGGCCGCCGCGACGGGCCTGTGCCTGACGCTTGCGGGGGCCAGGGACCCGCTGACGCTCCAGACGTGCGACGGCAGCGCGAAGCAGCGCTTCGTGTGAGCGCGGGGCGCGGGGACGGCCGCCGCACCGGGCCGCCCCCGCGCCCCGTCACGCCCCGGACGCCGGGGCGCTGCCCGAGGAGGCCGCGTCCGGGGGCACGGCCAGCGCCTCGGACAGGGCCCCCAGCGTCGGGGTCAGATACAGCTGGCGCAGGGGGACGCCCGGCAGCCCGCGTTCCCGCGCGAGCGCGGCGATACGGATCGCGTACAGCGAATTGCCGCCCAGGTCCCAGAAGTCGTCCTCCGGCCCGACCGCCTCGACGCCCAGCACCTCTTGCCAGATGGCGGCGAGAGCGGCGGCGGGGCCCGCGGGGCCAGGGCTCAGGGAGGCCGGGACGGCCGGGTCCGCGGGCCCGCCGGTCCCTGCCGCCTTCCGGAGCGTCGCGGCCGTCGGGGGCGTCCGCGGAGGGCGCGGCTCACCGGGCGCGGGCAGCCGCGCCGGGTCCAGCTTGCCGTTGGCGGTGAGGGGGAGGGCCGGCAGCGCGGTCACCGTGGTGGGCGCCATGTGCGGGGGCAGCAGCCGCGCCGCCCGCTCCCGCACGGGACCGGTGTCCTCACCCGCGCCCGGGGCCGGGACCACATAGGCGTCGATCCGCACGGACGCCGCGTCCCCGTCGCCACCGGTCACCGTGACCGCCGCCGCCGCGACCGCCGGGTCCTCCAGCAGGACGTGCCGGATCTCGCCCGGCTCCACCCGGAAGCCCCGCACCTTCACCTGGTCGTCGATCCGGCCCAGATGCTCCAGGCTCCCGTCGGGCAGCAGCCGTCCCAGATCGCCGCTGCGGTACAGCCGTCCCGGCCCCCGCGGGTCCGGGACGAAACGCGCGGCGGTCAGCTCGGGACGGTGCAGATAGCCCAGCGCCACACCCGCCCCGCCCACCACGATCTCGCCCGGCGCGCCGGGGGGCACGGGCCGGCCGTGCGCGTCCACGACCCGGACCGACCAGCCGGGCAGCGGCCGCCCCACCGAGCGGGAGCCGGACAGCGCCTGACCGCGGGTCACCGCCCCGGCCGTGACATGGACCGTGGTCTCGGTGATCCCGTACATGTTGACCAGCCGGCAGCGGTCCTCCGGATGCCGGTCGAACCAGTCCAGCAGCGGGCGGGCGTCCAGCGGTTCGCCGCCCAGCACGACCAGCCGCACCGCGAGGGCGGACCCCCGCGCGGCCTCCGCCCGGTCGGCCGCCGCGAGCTGCGTGAACGCGGACGGGGTCTGGCTCAGCACGCTGACCCGCTCCCGTACCAGCAGCGCGCGGAAGTCCTCCGGCGAGCGGGCGGTCCAGTGGTCCACGACCACCAGCCGCCCGCCCGTCAGCAGCGGGCCCCAGATCTCCCACACCGAGAAGTCGAACGCCGCCGAGTGGAAGCACGTCCACGTGTCGCCGGGGCCGAGGCCGAAGTCGCCGCGGGTGGCCTCGACCAGAGCGACGACGTTGGCGTGCGGGACCAGGACGCCCTTGGGCCGGCCGGTCGAGCCCGAGGTGTGGATCACGTACGCGGGAGCGGAGGGGGACGCGGCCTCTTCCGCCGGGCGGGGCGGGTGGCCGGTGAGGCGGGCCGGGTCCTCGACGGTCAGCCGCACCCCCGCGTCCCGCGCGGTCCGCTCCCGCAGCTCCGCCGGATGCTCCGGGTCCAGCGGTACGTAGGCCGCGCCCGCCCGCAGCACGGCGAGCATCGCCGCCACCAGGTCCGCGGAGCGGGGCAGGCAGAGGCCGACGAGGTCGCCGGGGCGGACCCCCAGGGCGTACAGCCCGTCGGCCAGCTCCCGCGCGCGGTCGTCGAGCCGGGCGTAGCTGAGCGTGGCGTCCCCGCAGGTGAGCGCGGGGGCGTCCGGGCGGGCGGCGGCCTGTTCCGCGAAGAGCGCCTCGATCCGGCGCGGGGCGGTCGGCGCGGCCGGAGCCGTGGTGCCGAGAGCCAGTCGGGCCGCGCGCTGGGCCGCGTCCAGCGGATCGAGCGCGGACAGCGGGGTGGTGGGCGAAACGTCCGCCAGCCGCGCCCGCACCCGCTCGACCTGGCCCACCGGCACGGGGACCGCGCCCGGGTCGGGCGGCAGGGCGGTCAGCGGCCCGACGGCGCCGGTGAGGTACGTCCGCGCGTACGGCGGACGCGGGCACGGGTGCGCCGTGACTCCGTCCTCCCCGTCCGCCGGGCCCCGGTCCACCAGCCCCAGCGGGGGCGGGCCGTCGCCGACCGGCGGGCGGAGCGGGGTGGCGAGGAGCTCGCCGACCGTCCGGCCGGGGGAGAGGTCCGCCGCGAACACCGCGTACCCGTCGAGCGCTCCCAGCGCGTACGGGGGCCGGCCCAGTGCCGGCACGGGAACGGCGACCCGCACCGAGGCCGCGCCCTCGTACCGTCCGACGGTCACCGCCAGGGCCGCGGCCCACCGCCGCGCCGCGCCCCCCGCCCCCAGGTCCGGCGGGAGCGGCCCGTCGAGCGGCGTCACCGCGTCCGGGGCCAGCTCACCGCGCAGGACGCGGGCGACCAGCCACAGGGAGCGGGCGTCCAGCGCGTCCCCGTCCGCGGTCAGGACCAGGTCGCCGACGCCTTCCTGCCGCTCGCCGTCGGCGGTCGCCACCGGCCCGCCCCCCTTCGGCCGCTCGCCGCCCGTGTACCGCAGCAGCACGGCGCGCAGCCGGTGGCCCGGAGCGAGCGGGCGGCCGGTCTCGACCGCCCGGCGCCGGGCGGCCGCGGCGGACCCGGGCGGGGCGGGCACGTCCTGCGTCCACAGCCGGGGGCGGCGCCTCGCGGGCCACCACAGCCCGGCCGCGGCCGTGAGAGCGGCGGCGAGCGCGGGAGCCGACGCGGCCGGCGGCAGACGGACCGTCAGCGCGTGGTGGGACGGTGGCACGGGGGCGTCTCCTCGGGTCGCGCGGGCGGGGAAGGCGGGCGTCGGTGCGGCGGGCGCGGGGGCGTCAGCGGGCGGTGAAGCCGCCGTCCACGGTGACCACGCTGCCGGTCACCTGCCGGGACTCGTCCGAGGCCAGCCAGAGCGCGGCGTCCGCCACGTCCCCCGGCTCCACCAGCGTGTTCATCGGCTGGTCCCGGACGAAGGACTCCTCGTGCCCGGCCACCGGCACCTCCAGCGAGCGGGCGATCTCCGCCAGCATCCGGCCCTCCATGGCCCCGTCGTCCCGCACCGACCCCGGGCACACCGCGTTGACCCGGACCCTGCGGGGCGCGTAGTCCAGGGCCACGGCCTTCGTCAGGCCGACCAGACCGTGCTTCGCCGCCACGTACCCCGCGAAGTGGCGGTATCCCACCAGCCCCGCCGTCGAGGCGATGTTGACGATGGAGCCGGACCCCTGCGCGACCATCCGGCCGCCCACCGCGCGAATCGCCCGCCAGGCCCCGCCCAGGTCCACGTCGATCATCAACTGCCACGCGTCCTCGTCGATCTCGTGCGCCGGGCGGCCCGAAGGCGCGGCGATCCCGGCGTTGTTGACCAGGACGTCGATCCGGCCGAAGCGCTCCTCGGCCTCGTCCGCCGCCGCCTCCAGCGCGGCCAGGTCCCGCACGTCGGCCCGCCGGGTCAGTACCGCGGCGCCGGACTCCCGGCAGAGCCGGGCGGTGTGCGCGAGCTGCGAGGCGGAACCGAGCGGATACGGCACCCCCGGCAGGTCCCCCGCCACGTCCAGCAGGACCAGGTCCGCTCCCTCGCGGGCGAACGTCACGGCGCAGGCCCGGCCCAGCCCCCGCGCCGCACCCGTGATCAGCGCCGTACGCCCGGCGAGCCGCCCGCCGCCGGTCATCGGCCCCGGGCCGCGCGCGTCTCGGCGGCCACCAGCCCCAGCAGCGCCCCCGGCCGCTCGGTGAGGTACATGTGTCCGCCCGCCAGTTCGGCCACGCTCAGCCCGCCCGTGGTCGCCCGCTCCCACTCGGCTGCCTGCGCCGCCCCGACCAGGGTGTCGTCCCGCCCCCGGACCGAGAGGACGGGCATCGCCAACCGCCGGTCGGTGGAGGGGACGTACGTCTCGTGCAGCAGCACGTCCGCCCGCAGCACCGGCAGCAGCAGCTCCCGCATCTGCGGGTCCTCCAGCGCCGGATGGCCGTACCCGGCGAAGGCCCGCACCCGGGCGGCGAACTCCTCGTCCGGGAGCCCGGCCGCCCGGTCCGTGCGCTGAGTCCACGGGCCGGGCGCGCCGCTGACGACGAGGGCGGCAGGCCGGGAACGGGCGGCCGACCGCTCGATCCGGTGCGCCAGTTCGTACGCGAGCACCGCGCCCATGCTGTGCCCGAACAGCACGAGGCGGCCGCCCCCGGGCCCCTCCCCGAGCGCCGTCGCCACCTGCGCGTACGCGTCCTCGACCGCGGGGCCCGCCGAGGTGTACGCGGGCTCGGGGAACCGCTTCTCGCGGCCCGGCAGGGAGACCGGGAGGACGCGCAGACCCTCGGGAGCCAGCTCCTGCCAGGGTGCGAAGAAGGAGGGGCCGGCCCCGGCGAAGGGCAGGCAGACGAGGACGGTCTCTTCTTCGGCCACGGTCGTTCCCGCTCTCTCCCCCGCCGGCCCCCGCGCCCGTCCGTGGAGCGCGGGGAGCCGGCGCCTGGTGTCCGGTCAGTCCCCGACCATGATCGTGGTGAGGATCGCGGCGAGGTGGGCGGGGTCCCCCACCCCGCACATCTCGCGCGCCGAGTGCATCGACAGACCCGGCACCCCGACGTCCACCGTCGTCACGCCCAGCCGGGCCGCGGTGAGCGGACCGATCGACGTCCCGCACGGCATCGCGTTGTTGGAGACGAACGGCTGCCAGGGCGCCCCGGCCCGTTCGCAGGCGGCCGTGAACACCGCGATGCCGGTGCTGTCGGTGGCGTAGCGCTGGTTGACGTTCACCTTCACCGTGGGGCCCCCGTTGGGCAGCGGCCGGTGGTCGGGGTCGTGCCGCTCCGCGTAGTTGGGGTGCACCGCGTGCGCCATGTCGGCGGAGACGCAGAACGAGCCCGCCAGCGCCCGCGACCAGTCCTCCTCGCTGCCGCCCCGCGCCGAGACGGAACGCGACAGGATGCGCTCCAGCAGGGGGCTCTGCGCCCCCGTCTCGGACCCGCTGCCGACCTCCTCGTGGTCGAACGCCGCCAGGACCGGGACGTAGGAGGGCGCTGCGGCCCCCGTCGCCGCGTCGACCAGGGCCGTCACCCCGGCGTGCACCGACACCTGGTTGTCCAGCCGGGAGGCGACCACGAACTCCCGGTCCACGCCCAGATATCCGGGCGGCTGGACGTCGTGCAGCATCAGGTCCCAGCCCAGCACGTCCGCCGGGTCCTCACCGGCCGCCGCCGAGACCCGGCGCAGCAGTTCGCCCTCCCGCGGGTCGCCCAGCGCCCAGATCGGCGCGAGATGGCGCTGCCGGTCCAGCGCCACGCCCTCGTTCACCGTACGGTCGAGGTGGATGGCCAACTGGGGCACGCGCAGCAGTGGTTCGTCGATCTGGACCAGGCGGCTGCGGGGGACCCCGTCGGCGCCGCGCAGGGCGAGCCGGCCGGAGATGCCCAGGTCCCGGTCGAGCCAGGTGTTCAGCGGCACCCCGCCGTAGATCTCCACGCCGATCTGGCGCCAGCCCGAGGCCCCGGTGTCCGGGGCGGGCTTGATCCGCAGGTTCGGCGAGTCGGTGTGGGTGCCGACGATCCGGAACGGGGTGTGGGCGGGCGCGCCCTCGGGGACGTACCAGGCGATCAGCGCGCCGGCCCGGCTGACGAAGCAACCGCCCCGCGCCCCGGTCCAGTCGTCCGTGCCGCGCAGTTCGCTGAAGCCCGCCTTCTCCAGGCGCTGGGCGGCGCTGGCCACCACGTGGTAGGGGGACGGGCTGGCGGCGATGAAGGAGAGCAGGTCGTCGGTGTGGCTGCGGTGGGGGGCCGGAGTCATACGGCGTCCGCCTTTCCGGTGTTCGGCAGTGGCTGCGAGAGTGACGGTCCGCCGGGCCGGTCGGGCCCGGAACTGGCGCCCCCGGCAGGGAGCCGGGCGGATGGGCCCGGCGCCCTCTCCGAGGGGCGCTCAGGGAGGAGTTCGCGCACCGGCCGGTCGGGCCGGGCACAGAACTCCGCGAGCAGATCGGTGTAGGAGGAGAGGAGGTCGTGGGCGGTCGCGTGGTCCCACAGGTCGGTGGAGAATTCCAGGAACGTTCGATAACCCTTGGCCGGGTCCCGGCGCGGCGCAAGCCCGAAACACAGCTCGCTGCGGGAAAGCGGCGGTGCCAGATCGGTCACCTCGACCCGTAGGCCCGGGATCTCGATGTCCGTGTCGACGGTGTTCTGGAAGGCCAGAACGTGCGGTACGCGATCGGGCACGCTGACAGCGCCCGCGTCCCGCATCGCCTGCATGACGCGCGCGGTGGGCAGCACGTGCGCCATGGCGCCGAAGGCGCCCGCGCCCGTACGGACCGCGAACTGGGCGCACGTCTCGTCGAGATTGGCCGAATCCAGTCGTACGCGGACCATCACCGCGGTGGACGTCATCGCGACGAGCGACTCCGACGCGGTGCCCTCGCGGTGGGCGTACGGCACGCTGAGCAAGATGTCCCGTTCCCCCGACAGCCGGGTCAGAAACACCCCGAGGGCCGCCGCCGCGACCGCGAACGGGGTGGTGCGCAGGGAGCCCGCGAATCCCTCCACCGCCGCCCGCACCGCCCCCGGCGCCGCGCCCCGCACGGTGCCCCCGCGTCCGCTCGGCTTCGCCGGGCGCGGCCGGTCGGTCGGCACGGGAACGGAGGACGGCGCCCCGTCCAGGTAGCGGGCGCAGAACGCGGCCCGCTCCGCGTCGGCCGCCGGGTCCCTCTCCAGGCGCTGCCGCCGGGCGTACTCCGGGGCCTGCATCGCCGGTTCCGGCAGGGCGTGCGGGACGCCCGCGGCGGCGGCCGTGTACAGGGCGGCGATCTCGGAGAGCAGCACGGACAACGACCAGCCGTCGGCGCAGACGTGGTGCAGGACGAACATCAGCTCCCAGCGGTCCTCCTCGACCCGCAGCAACCGCACCCGGGGCAGCAGGGGCCGCCCGAGGTCGAAGGGGACGGCCGCGTCCCCCCGGCACAGGGCGTCCGCCCGGGAACGCCGCACGTTGGAGGGGAGCGTCCTGAGGTCCTCCACCGGCAGCGGGCACGGCTTGGCCGCCACCACCTCCTGCCACCACGGCCCGTCCGGAGCGTCCTCCCGCACGAACCGGGTCCGCAGCGCGTCGTGCCGGGCGGTGACCCCGCTGACGGCGGACCGCAGCGCCGCCGCGTCCAGCGGCCCGGTGAACGTGATCCGGGTCGGGACGTTCCACACGGCGGGATCGGGCACGGCGTGGTGCCCGGCGATCATCCGGGCCTGCTGGTCGCTGACGGGGGCACGGTCGACGACCACCGGGTCCGGGCCGGGCACGGCCTCGGCCGTGCCCTCGGCGTCCGCTTCCGGCTCCGGGCGCCGGTCCGCCTGCGGCCCTGCCTGTCCCCCCGGCTCCCGTTCTGTGCCCGCCTCCGCCTCCGCCTTCGGTCCCGGGACGGCCCGTTCCGCCGGGCCGCCCGAGAGTTGCCGCGTCATGGCCCGCAGGGTGGCGTCGGCGAAGAAGTCCGCCAGCGGGTAGTCGACGCCGAGGGTGCTGCGGACACGGTTGACGAGACGGATCGCGGCGATCGAGTTCCCGCCCAGATCGAAGAAGTTGCCGTCCTCGGGAAAACCGCGCACAGCGAGGACGGACTCCCAGACCTCGCGCAGCGAGGCGGCGACGCCGACGGCTCGCGCCGCCCCGGCCGGGACGGCGCCGGCCGGGGCCTCGGCCCGAGCGGCACCGCGGACGGGGCCCGGAACCGTGGCGTCGTCCGCTTCCGTCATCGCGTCGAGCTGCTCGTCCAGCTCCGCGAGGAAGCCGGCGGCCGTCGACGGGTCGAACAGGTCGGCGTCGTAGCGCAGCCGCAGGACCAGGCTGCCGTCCGGGGCGCGGGTGGCCGTCAGCGCCAGCTCCAGCGGCGCTGACTCCGTCCCCGCCGCCACCGCCTCCGCGCGGAGCCCCGGCAGACGGATTCCGGCCAGCGCCGCGTGGTCCAGATCGACCGAAACGGTCACCAGCGGGCGCGGGTTGCCCGGGTCGGGGTGCACGGCGGCCAACAGCGCGTCGGGGTCGACCCCGCTGTGCGCCTCCGCCTCGAACAGCGCCCGGCCGGTGGCCCGTACGGCCTCCGGCAGCCCGCTGCCGTCCGGGGTGGCGAGCCGCAGCGGCAGCAGCGCCACGTGGAAGCCGACCGTGTGAGCCGTCTCCGGCCGCCGCCGGCCGAACGCCGTGCCGAGCAGGAAGTCGTCCTGCCCCGACCGCCGTCGCAGCACCCGGTGCCAGGCGGTGCACAGCGTGGCGAACAGGGTCGCGCCCTGCCGCCCGCTCCACTCCCGCAGCCGGTCCGCCCGCTCCCGGTCCACCGTCCTGGCCACCGCACCGCCGCGTCCCGCCACCCGGCGGCCGCGCGGCCGGTCGGTGGGCAGCGTGAGGACCGGCGGCCGGTCGCCGAGCAGCGCGCGCCACCAGGTCAGGTCGGCCGCGTCGCGGACGGGCTCCGGGGCCCCGGCGGTCGTCCCGGCAGGGTGCGCGAAGACCGGCGGGCGGCCGGCGAGGGCCGCGGTGTACAGCTCCTGGAGGTCGGCGGCGATCAGTGAGGCGGAGTGTGCGTCCGTGACGATGTGGTGCATGCCGAGGACCAGGACGTGGTCGTCCTGCGCCAGCCGGAGCAGCCGGGGGGTGAACAGCGGCCCCGCGGCCAGGTCGTAGGCCCGGGTGCTCTCCTCGGAGAGCACCGCGCCGATCGCCTGCCCGGCGTCCGGCATCGCGGCGTCGGTCACCTCCAGCGGGACGCGCAGCTCGGCCCGTACGACCTGGACGACGTCCGCGCCACCGGCCACGGAGGCGTCGCCGGGCCCCCCGTCCTCGTCCGCCCGGGACCGGAACACCGTCCGCAGCCCCGCGTGCCGCTCGACCAGCCCGTCCACCGCCGTCCGCAGGGCCTCCACGTCCAAGGGCCCGTGCAGCCGCACCGCCTGCGTCTCGTTGTAGGCCGCCGGGTTCCCCATCAGCCGCGCGGCCAGCCACAGCCGCCGCTGCGCCGAGGTGGCGGGCGCCACGGACCCCGGGGCGGGCGAGTGGGCCCGGCCCTGGTCATGGGTCCGGTCGCGGACGCCGGTCTCCGGCGCCCGGTCACGTACGGCCCCCTCCGCGGACGCGGGGCGGACGGCGGTCTCCGGGGTCCGGCCGGGGGCGGCCGGCTCCCGGTCCCGTGTCCGGCGGCGCAGGGCGTCCAGGCGGCGCAGGCCCGCCCGCAGCCGCTCCCGGTCCATCCCGAAGTCGACCAGGGCGGCGATCTCGTCCACCCCGGCCCGGTGCAGCGCCGCCACGAGCGGGGCGACGCTCTCCGGTGTGCCGATGAGGGCCCGCCGGTCGCAGTAGCGGTCGTACGCCCGCCGGAACAGGTAGTCCAGGTCCTCCTCGCTCGCCCCGGCCACGTCCTCGCGGCTCCGGCCGAGAGCGGTGGCGGCCGACCGCATCAGCAGGGAGGAGCGCAGGTACCGCACCATCGGCTCCAGCGCCTGTGCCCGCGCGGTGGCGTGGTCCTCGCCGAGATACGTGTGCACCAGCACCGTCACCCGCCCGGCCTCCGGGTCCAGCCCGCACGCCTCGCGGGCACGGCGGTAGTGCGCGATGCCGGCGGCCAGCTCGTCCACGGACTGGCTCATCAGGTGGGTGACGACCCCGAGCCCGCGCCGGGCCGCGTCCTCGTACGACGCGCGCTGCCCGGAGGTGGCGAGGAAGAACGGCGGTTCCTCCTGCACCGGGCGCGGGCGGACCCGTATCTCCGCCTCCCCGCCGTCGCCCGTGCGCCGCCGCACCGCCCCGCCGCGCCACAGCCGGCGTATCTCGTCCAGATGGGCGAAGGCGATCTCCCGCCGGTCGGTGAACCGGTCCGGGTGCAGGGCGAAGTCCCGGGCGTGCCAGCCCGTGGCGCAGCCGATGCCGACCCGGCCGCGGGAGAGGTTGTCGGCCACCGACCACTCCTCGACGATCCGCACCGGATCGTGCAGCGGCAGGACCACCGAGCCCGCGTTGATCCGGACCCGTTCGGTCTCCCGTGCCACGGCGGCGGCGAGCACGGCCGGGTTGGGGAAGATCCCGCCGAAGGAGTCGAAGTGGCGTTCGGGCAGCCAGACGGAGGAGAAGCCGTGCGTGTCGGCGAAGCGCGCGGTCTCGAACACGGTGTCGTACGCCTCCGGGGTCCCGTCGGCCCCCTGAGCGCCGTCCCCGGCCTCCGCGCTCTGCGGGTAGTCGCCGAAGAAGTAGATCCCGAAGTCGGGGGCGGGCCGCCGGGCCCGGTCCCGTCGCACGGCGGGCGGCCGCGAGGCCCGGGGGAAGAACCCGCCCTCGCGCAGGTCGCGCAGCGAGCCCTCCACCGCGTCGGCGACGTGGTCGACGTCCTCGTCCGTGTGGGCGGTGGAGAGGTAGAAGCTGCGCCACTCCCAGACGTACACGCCGCGCAGTTGCAGGTGGTGGTAGAGCAACTCCATCTCGGCCCGGTGGACGAACCGGAACATGGACCCGAAGTGGGCCGCCTCCAGCGGGAACTCCTCGTCCCGGAAGAAGCCGTTCAGGCGGTCGGCCAGCGCCTGCGTGCGGGCGTTCAGCCCCTCCTGGAGGGCCGGCCCCCGCTCGGTGAGATGGGTGAGCACCGCGCGCGCCGCCGCCATGGACAGCGGGTGCTGCATGTAGGTGCCGCCGAAGAACGTCGTCTCGCGCGGAGGCCTGCTGGCGTCGCCGTACTGCCAGAAGCCGCCGTCCACCCCGTCGAGCAGGTCGGCCCGCCCGGCCACCGCGCCGATCGGGAAGCCGCCGCCGAGGGCCTTGCCGTACGTGGCGAGGTCGGGCACCACACCGAAGTGCTCCTGGGCGCCGCGCGGGTGGGGACGCAGCCCGGTCAGCATCTCGTCGAAGAGCAGCACGATCCCCCGGCGCGCGGTGAGTTCGCGCAGCGCGCGCAGGAACTCCACGGGCCGCAGGCCCGGGTTGCGGCACTGCACGGGCTCGACGAGCACGGCGGCGACGGTGTCACCGAGCGCGTCGACGGTGTCCAGCGACTCCTGAGCCCCGTACTCCAGCACGATCAGCTCGGCCACCGCGCTGGCCGGGATGCCGCGGGACACGGGCACGGTCCGTCGCCCCGGTCCGCCGGTCCTGCCGAGCACGGAGTCGATGTGACCGTGGTACGAGCCCCGGAACATGACGACCTTGTCGCGCCCGGTCGCGGCGCGGGCCAGTCGCACGGCGGCCGAGTTCGCTTCCGTGCCGGAGGAGGCGAAGGCGACCCGGTCCATCCCGGTCAGCGACGCGAGCAGAGCCGCCGCCTCCCCGGCGTCGGGGGAGCGGGGGCCGAAGCGGAGCCCGTCAGAGAGGTGGCGCCGCACGGCGTCGGTGACGCACGGCGCCTCGTGGCCGAGGAGCAGGGCGCCGAACCCCATGCTGATGTCGGTGTACTCGTTGCCGTCGACGTCGGTGAGTCGGGAGCCGTACGCAGAGCGGGCCGCGATCGGGTACAGCATCTCCTTGGTGGCGTCCCTGAACCCCACGACGGCCCGGCTGTCGGCCAGCACGGAGCGGTGCCGCTGCGCCAGCTCCCTGGACGTGCGGGTGCGCTCGGTGAAGCGGCGGATCAGGGACGCGGTGTGGGCCCGCTGGGCCGCGTCGGCCGTCGCCCCGGCCATCCCGCCCGCCGCGTCCACGACGAGACGGGGCCCGTGCGGACCGGCCCGGCCCGGGTCGGCGGGCCCGGCGGCCGGGGAGAGCGGATCGGCGACTGTGGAGGCCGGATCGGCGGGGAGGGCGGGGCCGGGGGGTGGGGGACCCGTCGGCGCAGGGGGAGCGGGGGCGGGCGCCGCTGCCTGCGCGCGGGCGGCCGCGAGCTGGGCGGTGAGCCGGCGGGACAGCTCAGCGGCTCGGGCCACGGCCTCTGCGGCGGTGTCCGCCGGGGCGTCGGCAGGGGCGTCAGCGCCGACCGTGGAGACGGCTGCCGCCCCGGTCTCGGGGCCGGTCTCCGGGCCGGCCGAGGTGCGTATCGTGCTCACCGGGCGTCCGTCCCCGTGCTTCCGGCCAGCAGGGCGACGGCCTCCGAGAGCTGGGTGATCATCGCCGCCTGGGTCTCGGCCAGTTGGCGTATCTGATCGGTCAGGGCGGCGACCTCCGCACGGGTCGCGTAGGCCGGCTCCCCGGCGGCCGGCCCGTCGGCCGGCGGGGGCGACCGCCGCACCGGCGGAGGCTGAGCCTCCGGTGAGCGGGGCGCCGCCGTGACGCCGACCGCAGCGACCCGGGGCCGGGGCGGCTTTGCGCCTGCCCCCGGAGCCGCCACGGCCCCGGGCGGCCGGCGCCCCGCTATCAGCGCGGCCGTCAGCCGGGGCGTCCCCGCCTCCTCCAGAAGCTCCCGCATGCTGATCTCTGTGCCGAACTCCGCCTCCAGCTGCCGCACCATGCCGATGAGCTGGAGCGAATCAGCCCCCAGTCCGACGAACGTGCGATCGGCGCCGACCTCGTCGGCGCGGGCGCAGAGGTGGTGCGCGGTCAGCTCCAGCACCCTCTCCAGTACGGCCTGTTCGAACATGCGGACCTCCGTGGGGCAGGGGGGCGGGAGAGCGGCCGAACCGTGCGGGGCGGGCCGCTCCGTGAGCGGAACTCGGGGGGCGGGGGGCGTGTACGGCACCGGGCCCGCCCAGTGCGACCGGTGCCGGAAGGGGTAGGCGGGCAGCCGGACCCGCCGCCCGCCGCACCCGTCGACCAGCGCGGCCCAGTCCACCGCGGCGCCGGCGCAGTGGAGTGCGGCCACCGCCCGCTCCCAGTGCCGGGTCGGCACGCAGAGGGCGTCCGGCGACGACCGGCGGACCATCCCGGTCAGCACGGCGGCCGGGCCCAGCTCCAGCAGCACCGCAGACCCGCCGAGCCGCTCCAGGACGGCGGCGAAGTCGGCCGTGCGCCGGGCCTGGGCGACCAGGTGTCCGGCATCCGGCCGCCACCCCGCAGGCCGCGCCCCGCCGTCCACGGCGTCGATGAACTCGGTGTGCAGCGGGGCCAGTTCCACCTGCTCGGCCAGGGCCCTGAACTCCTCCAGCGCCGGGTCGAGCAGCGCCGTGTGGAACGCCCGGTCCACCGCCAGCACCTCGTACGCCTCGCCCCGCGCCGCCAGCAGCGCCCCGGCCGCGTTCACCGCCGCCGGGGGGCCGGCCAGCACATGGTGGTCAAAGCCGTTGATCACGGCCAGCTCCAGTCGGGGGACGGCGGCCAGCAGCTTCCGCACCCGGGGCCGGGGGACGAAGGCGGCGACCATCGCCCCCGGTTCCGCCCGCTCCCGCATCAGCCGCCCGCGCGCGCACACCAGACGCATCGCGTCCTCGGTGTCCAGCGCCCCGGCCGCGCACAGGGCCGTGTAGGCGCCGAGGCTGTGCCCGGCGACCCGGTCCGCGGTGACTCCGAGCCCCTCCCAGAGTCGTACCTGGGCCATCTGGAGGGCGAACAGGGCGGGCTGGGCGAAGCCGGTGTCCCACCGGTCGGGGCCGCGGCCGGCGACTACCCGGTCCAGGAAGTCGCCGCGCCCGGTCTCCTCCGTGTAGACCCGGGCGCAGGACTCCAGCACCGCGGCCGCCACGGGGAAGCGGGCGGCGAGCTCCGCGCCCATGCCCGGACGCCCGCCGCCCTGCCCGCTGAACAGGAACACCGTCTGGGGTACGCCGTCGGCCACACCGGTCGTGTACGCCTCGCCCGCGGGGCCCCCGGAGAGGAAGGCGTCGAGCCCGGTCAGCGGGTTCGCGGTGGTGACGACGAGCCGATGGGGCAGCGTCCGCCGCCCGAGGGCGGTGGTGACCAGCAGATCGGCGGGGGCGGGGGCCGCGCCGCCCGCCAGGTGGTCCCGCAGCGAGACGGCGTACTCGCGCAGCGCCTCCCCGTCCGCCGCCGAGAGCGGCAGCAGCGCCGGCACGGACGCGCGCCCGGCCGCCCCGCCGTCCCCCCGCACGCGCCCGGCCCTTGCGCCGGTGTCCCGTGCGCGCCCGGCCCCCGCGCTCTCCCACGCGGCCTCGGCCACCGCCCCGCCGCCTTGCCGTGCGCGACCCGCCCCGCCGCCTTCCCGTAGGCGCCCGGCCGCCCCGCCGCCTTCCCGTACGCGTCCCCTCACGGGCGCCTGCTCCACGATCACGTGGGCGTTGGTTCCGCCCATGCCGATGGCGTGCACACCGGCTCGGCGCACCCCCGCCAGCGGCCACCCCGACTCCCGTACCGGCAGGACGAAGGGGCTCGTCTCCACCGCCAGAGCGGGGTTGGGCCGGGAGAAGTTCACCAGGGGCGGGACCACCCCGTGCCGCAGCACCTCGACCGTCCTGATCAACCCCGCGAGCCCGGCCGCGCTGTCCAGATGGCCGATGGCCGCCTTCGCCGTGCCCAGGGCGCAGAAGCCGGTCCGTCGGGTGTGGCGGCGGAACGCCTCGGTCAGGGCGGCGAACTCGATCGGGTCGCCGCGGAGCGTGCCCGTGCCGTGCGCCTCCACATAACCGATGGACCCGGCGTCCACGCCCGCCGCGCGCAGCGCCCCGAGCACCGCGTCCCGCTGCCCGGTCACCCCCGGAGCGGCGAACCCCCTCCTGTCCGCGCCGTCGTTGGTGACCGCGGAACCGAGGATCACCGCGTGCACGGTGTCACCGTCGGCCAGCGCCCGGCCGAGCGGTTTGAGGAGCACGGCCGCGACCCCGTTGCCCCCGACCGTGCCGTCCGCTTCCGCGTCGAAGGGGCGGACCGTGCCGGTGGGCGAGAGAGTGGACCCCTTCACCGGGAGGTGGCCGGTGACCTGCGGCAGATGCAGGGCGGCGGACGCCACGAGCATCAGGTCCGCGTCCCCGGCGCGCAGCGCCTGGCAGGCGAGGTGCAGCGAGACCAGCGCGCTGGAGCAGGCCGTCGACACGGTGAGCGCGGGCCCGGTCAGGCCGAGCCGGAAGGCCGCCCGAGTGGCCGTGAAGTCGGGGTAGTTGCCGATCTGGACCTGCTTGACGGTCATCCAGTCGCCCGCGCCGGCCTCCGCGGCGAGTTGGGTGGCGAGATAGCTGTGCAGCGAGTACAGGCGGTAGCCGGAGCTGCCGTACACCCCGATCCGTACGGCGCCGTCGCCTCCCGCGTACCCCCCGTCCTCCAGGGCGTGGAAGCAGCACTCCAGGAACAGCCGCTGCTGCGGATCGGTGAGGGCGGCCTCCCGGCCGCTCATCTTGAAGAACCCGGCGTCGAAGCCGTCCACGCCCTCCAGGAGCGCGCTCGCCCCGCCGTACCCCTCGGCCTCGTACTCCGCCGCCGGAACGCCCGCCGCCGCGAACTCGGCCCGGGTGAACCGGCGTACCCGGCCGACCCCCGCCCGGACGTCGCGCCAGAACGCCTCGGGGCTGTCAGCCCCGGGGAACCTCAGCGCCGTCCCGATCACCGCGATCCGGTCGTCGTCCCTCAACTGCCTCTTCCTTTCGCAGCCCCGCGCGCTCCGCCCGCCGCAGCCCCGCCACCCTCAGCAGGAACACCACCGCGACGGCGATGGCGGCCCCGTGGGACCAGCCCACCACGGTCAGTGCGGTGAACCGGTCGAGAGCCGCCGCCACCAGGATCATGCCGACACCGAAACCGAGGTTTTCGAATGTGGCCGAAAGACCGAAGGCGTGACCCCGCAACGTGGCCGGAAGTATCTGAAGGTGCGAGGTGTACGAGACCTCGGTCAGACCGTCGGCAGCCCCCGCGACCAGCGCGATCACCGCCGTCACCCCGAGCGGGAACCCGGCGAACGCCGCGATGAACGCCGCCGACATCACCACCGTGCCGTACCCGAAACCGGGCGCCCCCACGTGTCGGCCGGTGCGCTGCACGTACCGCTGGATCACCTGCTGCGCCCCGATGTTGCCGAGCGCCCACACGCACCAGAACGCGCTGACGAACACCGCCGGATTCGAGGCGTCCAGCGTCGTGGAGTAGATCGGCAGCGCCGCGTTGTGGGACGAGGAACCGAACGCGTCCACCCCGCGCAGGGCCACCATCAGGCCCAGGCCCGGCGCGGCGAGGGCCAGGAACGCCGTCGGCACGCGCCGCCGGCCGGCCCTCTTCTCGGGGACGCCGCCCGGCCCGCCGCCACGCCGTCCGCCGGCCGCCTTCCCGGTCTGCGCCTCCCCGCCGGCCGCTTCCCCGGCGTCCGGCTCCCCCTCGGCAGGCTTCCCGGTGGCCGTCGCGGGGCCCGCCCCCCGCCCGCCCGCGATCGGCAGCAGGGCCACCGTCACCGCGCACACCAAGAAGGTCGCCATGTCGACCAGGAAGGCCGCGGTGTACCCGACGAGGGACACCACCACGCCCGCCGAGGCGAACCCCGCCACCATGGCCAGCGAGCGCCCGGTGATCGTAAGGGAGTTCGCCCACGGCCTGCGGTCCTCGCCGACCATCTCCGGGATCGAGCTGCGCAACGCCACCATGAACAGCGTCCCGCCCGCCCCGATCACCACCGAGACGGCCGTCAGCGCCCCGTTCAGCAGGCCGTCCGGCGCGAGGACCAGCACCAGCATCACGGCGCCCTGGCCGGTATTCGCCCACAGCATGATGCTTTTCGCGGTGAATCGTGCGAGCAGGCCGCCGACGACGAGCCCGGCGACGAATCCGGACGCGAGCCGCACCGCCATGAACATTCCCATGGCCAGCGCCCGGCCCGTCGTCTCGTAGACGAAGAGATTGAGCGCCACCATATTCAGGAACGTGCCGTACGAGGACACCGCGTATCCGGCGACGAGGAAGCGAAAGCGCCGCTCGGCGACCGCGGTGTCCCGGGGCCCCTGCCCCGCCTCGTTCGCCGTCGGTCCGTCCGTGCTGCCGTTTTCCGATGTCACCCCCACATCGTCGGTGAGCGCGGGTACTTCGGCGGCCGTCCGCCGATTGCACAAAGGTAATCTGCATCCTTGTGCAGGACGATCATTCCCTCTCACCGGTATGCGATTGCCGCGAATCACCGCCGGACCGGTCGATACCGGAACAACCCTGCGAAGCGGCCCTCGCGACCTACCGCCGTGCGCTGACCCAGGGCAGCCTCCCGGTCACCGCTGCGCCGCCCTGCCTGCGGGCCCTGCACCTGATGGTCGCGGACCGGGAATCGCCCGGTCACCTCGTCCCCGTACCGCCGGAGACCGCCTCCTTCGCCGCGCTCGCCCCGATCGAGCAGGCGATCGCCGAGCAGCGCCGCACCCTGCGATCGGCCCGCGCCACCCTCGCCGCCTTCGAGGGTCTCTACGCCGAGGTGCACCGGCAGGAACGGCCCTCCTTCACCCGGCTCACCGGCGAGGCGGTCATCAGCAAGGCGCTGGACGCGGGGGTGAGCGGCTGCCACGCCGAGGTCCGCACCGCCCATCCGGGCGGCGGCCGTCCGGCCCACGCCCTGGAGAAGTCGCTGCCGCGCGACCTGAACAACCTGCGCCGCGGCATCCGGCAGCGCACCCTCTACCAGCACACCGTCCGCTCGGACCGCACCACCCTCGCCTATATCGAGCAGGTGACCGCCGAGGGCGCCGAGATCCGGACGCTGGCCGAGGTCGCGGACCGGTTCATCGTCTTCGACCGGGACCTCGCCTTCATCCCGTTCTCCGACGAGCCGCACAACGCGCTGCGCGTCCAGCACCCGTCCCTGGTCCGCTTCCTTGTCCGCCACTTCGACGAAGCATGGGCCCGCGCGGTCCCGGTCCGCCCCGAACGCGCGCCGCTGCGCACCCCGGTCGTGACCTCCGACCTCCAACGGGCCATCCTCCAGGCCGTCGTGAACGGCGAGACGGACGCCGCCATCGCCCGCCGCATCGGCATGAGCCGCCGCAGCGTCGCCGAGCACATGCGCAAGGTGTCCGAGCAGCTGGGGAGCACCAGCCGGGCGCAACTGGGCTATCTGGTCGCCACCTCGGGCCTGTTGGACGGCTGAGCGCGGCCGGGGACCGGCGCGGGCCGCGTACGGACGCGGGGGAGGGGCCGCCCGTACGGGACAGCCCCTCCCCTCACCCCGCGCCGCGGCAGCCGGTCAGGCGAGGCCCGGCCCCCGCACCGGGATGCTGGTGAACGTCGGGGCCGGGGCCGGCTCGGTGAAGAAGTCGTTGCCCTTGTCGTCGACGACGATGAACGCGGGGAAGTCCTCCACCTCGATCCGCCAGACGGCCTCCATGCCGAGCTCCTCGTACTCGACGACCTCGACCTTCTTGATGCAGTCCTGCGCCAGACGCGCCGCGGGACCGCCGATCGAGCCGAGGTAGAAGCCGCCGTGCGCGTCGCACGCGTCGGTGACCTGCTTGCTGCGGTTGCCCTTGGCGAGCATCACCTTCGAGCCGCCCGCGGCCTGGAACTGCGCCACGTAGCTGTCCATCCGGCCGGCCGTCGTCGGCCCGAAGGAGCCGGAGGCGAATCCCTCGGGCGTCTTCGCCGGGCCCGCGTAGTACACAGGGTGGTCCTTCAGGTACTGGGGCATCTCCTCGCCCGCGTCCAGCCGCTCCTTGATCTTGGCGTGGGCGATGTCGCGCGCCACGACCAGCGGGCCGGTCAGCGAGAGGCGGGTCTTGACCGGGTACTTCGTCAGCTCGGCCAGCACGTCGTCCATCGGCCGGTTCAGGTCGATCCGCACGACGTCCCCGGACGCGTCGAGGTGCTCGTCGGTGGTGTCGGGGAGGAAGCGCGCCGGGTCCGTCTCCAACTGCTCCAGGAAGACGCCCTCCGCGGTGATCTTCGCGGTGGCCTGGCGGTCCGCCGAGCACGACACGGCGATGGCGACGGGCAGCGAGGCCCCGTGCCGGGGCAGCCGTACCACGCGTACGTCGTGGCAGAAGTACTTGCCGCCGAACTGCGCGCCGATGCCGATCCTCTGCGTCAGCTCGAAGACCTTCTCCTCCAGCTCCTTGTCCCGGAAGCCGTGCCCGGTGGGGGAGCCCTCGGCAGGCAGCTCGTCCAGGTAGTGCGCGGAGGCGTACTTGGCGGTCTTCAGAGCGAACTCGGCCGAGGTGCCGCCGACCACGATCGCGAGGTGGTACGGCGGGCAGGCCGCGGTGCCCAGCGACCGGATCTTCTCCTCCAGGAACGTCATCATGGAGGCCTCGTTGAGGACGGCCTTCGTCTCCTGGTAGAGGAAGGACTTGTTGGCCGAGCCGCCGCCCTTGGCCATGAAGAGGAACTTGTACGCGCCGCCGTCGGTGGCGTACAGCTCGATCTGCGCCGGGAGGTTGGAGCCGGTGTTCTTCTCGTCCCACATCGTCAGCGGGGCCATCTGCGAGTAGCGCAGGTTGAGCTTGGTGTACGCGTCGTAGACGCCGTGCGACAGCGCTTCCTCGTCACCGCCCTCGGTCAGCACGTTCTGCCCGCGCTTGCCCATGACGATGGCCGTACCGGTGTCCTGGCACATCGGCAGGACGCCCGCGGCGGCGATGTTCGCGTTCTTCAGAAGGTCCAGCGCGACGAACTTGTCGTTGGACGACGCCTCCGGGTCGTCGACGATGCGCCGCAACTGCGCCAGGTGGGCGGGGCGCAGGTAGTGCGAGATGTCGTGCATCGCCTCTGCCGCCAGGGTGCGCAGCGCCTCCGGAGCCACCTTGAGGAACGTCCGGCCGTCTGCCTCGAAGGTGGAGACACCCTCGGCGGTCACCAGACGGTACGGCGTGGTGTCCTCTCCCAGGGGGAGCAGATCGGAGTACGCAAACTCTGGCATGACGGCCATTCCTCACTCGGCGACAGCGGCTGGCCTCCCTCGGGCAGCGCACCCACCAGGGTAGAGCGCCGCTCCCGCGTCGATCCTGTGAGGTAGGGCTCACCCGAGTGGGGCGCGCCGGGGCGTGGGGGTAGTCGCGATCTATCGCGTCTGGGTACGCTGGGCCGGTGGACCTAGAGAAGCAGCCCCAGCAGCCCGCCGCGCCGGCCGCCCAGCCGCCCGCCGACGTCCTGGGCGGCGAGGGCATCCGAGCCTCCGACGCCGACCGCGACCGGATCGCGGACATCCTGCGGGAGGCGATGGCCGAGGGCCGTCTGACGGCGGAGGAGCACGCCGAGCGGGTCGACCTGGTCTACCGGGCCAAGACCGTGGGCGAGCTCCAGCCCCTGGTCCGCGATCTGCCGGGCTCCACCGCTCCGCGCCCGGACCCGCAGCCGTACGCCTACGGCCCGGAGGCCGCGGGCGGCCCCGTGGACAGTCTCGTCGCGGTCTTCAGCAGCGCCAGCAGAAAGGGCCGTTGGCGGGTCGGCGGCCGGACGAACGCGTTCTCGCTCTTCGGCAGCGTGGAGATCGATCTGACCGAAGCGCTTTTCGGCCAACGCCTCACCGTCATCAACGCGACGTCCATCTTCGGCAGCGTCGACATCCGGGTTCCGGAGAACATCTCGCTGCGCGGCAGCGGTACGGGCGTGTTCGGCAGTTTCGAGGTGAGGACGCTGGAATCGGCGGACCCGGAAGCGCCGGTCGTCGTGGTGAACGGCTATTCCGTGTTCGGGAGCGTGGAGGCGAGGCCGAAGCGCGGCACCTTCGTGGCGGATCTTCACAAGCGTCTGCGCAAACACCTCGGGCACTGAAAACGTCCCGGCGGGCACCCTTCGATAATCGGCCAGAAAGCCGGCGGAAGGCGGGGTGGCGCCTCGTGCGCCGGTGCCACTCAGTGCATAGGCACACGCACAGCGGGTAGGGACTGCTGCGTCGTCTCTCGCTTGCGAAGCCGTAGCCGTCGTCAGGAGTGGACCCGTGCTGCAACCGCCGCATCAGCCTCTGCAGGTCGCCGCCGTTCCGGCCCAGCGCACCCCCGCTCGGGAGGACGATGCGGGCCCCTGGCATTCCGAGGCGGCCTGCCGTCGTGACGAGGCGGGTCTGTTCTTCGCCCCTTCGAAGGAACCGACCGCCGCCCGGCTGGCCCGCGAGGAGGCGGCCAAGCGCGTTTGCGCCCGCTGCCCGGTCATGGTGGAGTGCCGGGAGCACGCCCTGATGCAGCCGGAGCCGTACGGGGTGTGGGGCGGGCTGACCGCGGCCGAACGCCGGGTGGCCCTGGCCCGGCGGCGGCGGCGCGACATCGAGCTGACCGCCGCGACGACGGCAGAGCGCATAGCCGCCGCGGGCTGAGGACCGCACCGGGGGGAGGGGGTGNCGCTCCCGCACCCCCTCCCCCCGTGCTCGGCCGTCCCCCGGCTCCGGCGGGCTCTGTCTGCCTCCGGCAGCGCCGGGCGGCGCCGCACCGCTCGCGGCCGACGGCTGCCGCACGCGGCCGTCAGCTGCTTCCGCCCCGGGCGTGCGGCGCCCCCTCCGCGCGGTCGAGGCCGACTCCACGGCGCGGTCGAGGGCAGACTCCTCCGCGCTCGGGGTCGGCTACTTCGCGCGGTCGAAGTCGATGGCGCTGTAGGCGCGCAGCTTCGCCAGCCGGTGGGTCGAGGAGATGGTCCGGATCGTGCCGGACTTGGAGCGCATCACGATCGATTCGGTGCTCGCCTCCTCCGCGCGGTACCGCACACCGCGCATCAGCTCGCCGTCGGTGATCCCCGTCGCCACGAAGAACACGTTGTCGCCGCCCACCAGGTCGTCGGTCGACAGCACCCGGTCCAGGTCGTGTCCCGCGTCCAGCGCCCGCTGCCGCTCGGCGTCGTCCTTGGGCCAGAGCTTGCCCTGGATGACGCCGCCGAGGCACTTTATGGCGCACGCCGAGATGATGCCCTCCGGCGTGCCGCCGATGCCCATGAGCAGGTCGACGCCGGTGCCCTCGCGGGCCGCCATGATCGAGCCCGCGACGTCGCCGTCGGAGATGAACTTGATCCGGGCCCCCGTCTCGCGGATCTCCTTGACGATGCCCTCGTGGCGCGGGCGGTCGAGGATGACGACGGTGACGTCCTCGGGCGTGGAGTTCTTCGCCCGCGCGACGCGCCGGATGTTCACCGACACGGGCGCGTTGATGTCGACGAAGTCCGCCGCCTCGGGCCCCGTGACCAGCTTGTCCATGTAGAAGACGGCGGACGGGTCGAACATCGCACCGCGGTCGGCGGCCGCCAGGACGGCGATCGCGTTCGGCATGCCCTTGGCGTTGAGCGTGGTTCCGTCGATCGGGTCGACGGCGATGTCGACCTCGGCGCCGGTGCCGTCGCCGACCCGCTCGCCGTTGAACAGCATGGGGGCCTCGTCCTTCTCGCCCTCGCCGATGACGACGACGCCGTTCATCGAGACGGTCGAGACGAGGGTGCGCATGGCTTTCACCGCGGCGCCGTCGGCGCCGATCTTGTCGCCGCGGCCGACCCAGCGACCGGCGGCCATGGCGGCGGCCTCGGTGACGCGGACCAGCTCCAGGGCCAGGTTGCGGTCGGGGGCCTCCGGGGAGACCTCCAGCGGGGACGGCAGATGATGTTCGGACATCGGAGCGCACCTTTCTGTACGGCGACGACCGGATATGAGGGTGCTGTGACTCTATCGGTAGGTCGATAAAATGAGCAGAGCGGGTCACGCATGAGCGGTGCTCCCTCGCCCCCCGTCCACGGCCCCGCAGTCGGGGCTTCGGCCCCACCCTGCGGCCGGGCGCGCCGGGCCGCGTGCCACCATGGATGCCGTGGCAAGCATGCGAGGCAAGCAGACAGTCCGGGACATGTTCCTGTCGACCTTGGTGGTCGCCGCCTGCGCAGGGGGCATCTACCTCTTCATTCCGCACGACGAGAACGCCGACCCGGTCAAGGCCGTGGACTTCTCCGTGGAACTGTCGACGGTGCGCATCGCCGCCCCCTACCCGGTGGCCGCGCCCGAAGGGCTGCCCGAGGGGTGGAAGCCGACCTCCGTGACGTACGACGCCGCCGAGGGCAAGGCCTGGCACCTCGGGTTCCTCGATCCGGACGGCAAGTACGTCGCGGTGGAGCAGTCCACCGCCGACGCGCGCACCTACGTGCCGAAGGTCACGCAGAAGGCCGAGGACACCGGCGCCACCGAGACGGTCGCGGGCCGCTCCTGGCGGTACTGGGAGGGCGCGAAATACGACGCCCTCGTGCTGCGGGAGGACGGGCACACGACCGTGGTGACCGGCTCGGCGCCCAAGGAGAGCCTGGTGGAGATGGCCGCCGCGCTGGAGATGGAGACGGCGGAGCCGGCCCCCCAGTAGGCGCCGCCGCGCCGCGGAGGCCGATCCCGTACGCGAACGTGGACGCCGACGCCGTACGCGAAGGGGCCCGGAACACGTGTGGTGTTCGGGCCCCTTCGCGTGGGCGCGTGCGGTGCGGGCCGCGCGCGGTGCGGCGGGTCAGACGGTGGTGACGACCTCGTCGAACGAGAGGCGCGGGCTGCGCGGGAACCAGGCGTCCTCGCCCGGCTTGCCGATGTTGACGACCATCAGCGGGGTGTGGTCGTCGTCCAGGAACTCCTTCTGGACGCCCGCGGCGTCGTAGCCGGTCATCGGGCCGGCGGCGAGACCGGCGGCGCGGACGCCGATGATGAAGTAAGCGGCCTGGAGGGCGGCGTTGAGGCCGGCGGCGGCCTCGCGGGCCGGGCGCTCGGAGAAGAAGAGGTCCTTGGCCTGCGGGAAGTGCGGGAGCAGCGCCGGAAGCTCCTCGTGGAACTCGTTGTCGGCGGCCAGGATCGCGACGAGGGGGGCGGCGGCGGTCTTCGGGCGGTTCCCCTCGGCCATGTGCCGCACCAGCCGCTCGCGTCCCTCGGCGGAGCGGACCAGGACGACGCGCAGCGGGGACTGGTTGAAGGCGGTCGGGCCGAACTTGACGAGGTCGTAGATCGCCTGGACCTGCTCGTCGGTCACCGGCTCTTCGGTGAAGGTGTTGGCGGTGCGGGCCTCGCGGAACAGGAGGTCCTGGGCGGCGGGGTCAAGAACGAGGGACATCTGGTGCATACCTTCCGAAGGGGCAGGGCTGGGCGATGTCCTGACCGTAAGCGAGAGATAGGTTAACTTTCAACTAAAACGGCGCGAGAGCGATCCACCTCACAATCCAGCCACTTTGGCCGAGAGTAGTCGCCAGGTGCGAGGCGGCCCCCCGGGCGGGCCCGGGGGGCCGCCTCGCACCGCCCGTACCGCCCGCCCGCCTCGCTCCGGGGACCGGGCCGGGGGTCAGGCGGGGGAGGCCCGCAGAGTCTGGCCGCAGGGGCTGGCCCGCGGCGGCAGGCTCCGACCCCGGTGTTCCGGGAAGCCCCGCCATCCGGGTCCCGGCCCCCGGCCTCCGGTGTCCGGGAAGCCCGGCCTCCGGCACGCTCCCTCAGGGCTCAGGGCTCAGGGCTCAGGGCTCAGGGGCCGGTGCTCAAGGGCCGGGAGCTGGGGCTCGGGGGCACCGGGGGCCACGCAGGTCACGCCTCTGCGCCCCCGTCGCCCTGCGGCCGGGCCAGCGCCGCGTCGAGCCGGGCCCGCGCGCCCTCCAACCAGCGCCGGCAGACCTTCGCCAGCTCCTCGCCCCGCTCCCACAGGGCCAGCGACTCCTCCAGCGTCGTCCCTCCCGCCTCCAGCCGGCGGACGACCTCGATCAGCTCGTCCCGCGCCTGCTCGTACCCGAGCGTGTCCGTCGCGGCTGCCGCCGCCGTCCCGTCGTCCGTCATGTGATCCACCCTAAATGTGAGCTGCTACGACATCGTGGGCGCTGCGGCCCGCCCCCGGACGCGCCCCTGCGTCCCGCCCGGCCGCCGGACTGATTCAGCCGTCCCCGTCCACCCGCACCGTGAACTCGCCCTCGGACACCCGCGCCCGCAGCGGCTCGCCCGGGGCCCCGGCCTCGTCGGGGGAGCGCACCACATGGCCGTCGGGGCGCTGGAGCACCGCGTACCCGCGCTCCAGCGTGGCGGCGGGCGACAGGGAGACGACCCGGGCACGGGTGTGAGCCAGCTCCGACTCGGCCCGGTCCAGCAGATGCCCCAGCACCCGGCGGCTCCGCCCGACGAGAGCGTCCACCTCGGCCGCGCGCTCGTCGACCAGCCGCTGCGGATGCTCCATCGCGGGGCGGCCCAGGGCATGGGCGAGCCCCCGCTCCTCCCGGTCCAGCATCCCCCGCACGGTCCGCAACGCCCGGTCCCGCAGCTGCTGCACCCGCTCCAGCTCCTCGCCCACGTCCGGGACGACCTTCTTCGCCGCGTCCGTGGGCGTGGAGGCCCGGAAGTCCGCGACCAGGTCCAGCAGGGGGGAGTCCGGCTCGTGGCCGATCGCGGAGACCACCGGCGTACGGCAGGCGGCCACCGTCCGGATCAGCTGCTCGTCGGAGAACGGGAGGAGATCCTCGACGCTGCCGCCGCCACGGGCCACCACGATCACGTCGACCTCCTCCAACGCGTCCAGCTCCTCGACCGCCCGCGCCACCTGACTGACCGCGTTCACCCCCTGCACCGCGGTGTTGCGGACCTCGAAACGCACGGCGGGCCAGCGGCGGCGGGCGTTCTCCAGCACGTCGCGCTCGGCGGCCGAGGCGCGCCCGCAGACGAGCCCGATGAGCTGCGGGAGAAAGGGCAGCGGTTTCTTGCGGTCCAGGGCGAAGAGCCCCTCGGCGGCGAGCGACTTCTTCAGCTGCTCCAGCCGCACGAGCAGCTCACCGATGCCGACGGGCCGTATGTCCGTCGCGCGCAGCGACAACTGCCCCCGCGGCGCGTACCACTCCGGCTTGGCCAGGACGACGACGCGCGCCCCCTCCGTCACCACGTCGGCGATCCGGTCGAAGACCTGCCGGAAACAGGTCACGCTCACCGAGATGTCGTGGGAGGGATCGCGCAGCGTCAGGAAGACGACCCCGGCCCCCGGCCGCCGCGACAACTGGGTGATCTGCCCCTCCACCCAGATGGCGCCGAGCCGGTCGATCCACCCCCCGATGAGCCGGGACACCTCACCGACGGGCAGCGGCGCTTCCGCGGACGTATTGAGAGCCATAGGGGCGAGCGTATCGGCAGGCGCCGACAGCGACCCTGCCCAGCGGGGCGGCGCCCCGCCCCGCTCACACCTCCGGGTCGCGACGGCCCGTGCCCTGCACCGCCAGCACCACGAGCCCCACCCCGAGCCAGCAGACGCCCACCACCTGCGCGCTCGTCGTCGCCTCCACGATGACCGCGATCAGCGCTCCCGAGCCGAGGACCGGCACCAGGACGTGCCGCCACCACACCGGCGGCCCCGCCATCCGGCGGACGACGAACCAGCCCACCACGGACGCGTGCAGCATCACGAACGCGGTGAGCGCGCCGATGTCCACCACGGACACCAGATGGTCGAGGCCGTCGTCGCGCCGGGCCGCCCAGACCGCAGCCACCAGCGTCACGACCGCCGCGCCCGTGATCGCCACCCGAGGCACCCCGGACTTCGGATCGACCTTCGCGAGGAACGGCGGCAGACGCCGCTCGCGGGCCATCGCGAACACCAGACGCCCGGCGGCCGCCTGCCCCGCCAGAGCGGCGAACGCGGCGCCGATCGCCTTGCTGACCGCGACCAGATCGTGCAGCCAGGTCCCCACAGAGGCGTCCACCGCGTCGTAGAACGCCGACCCCTGCGCCGCCGGGTCCGCCGCCAGCTCCGCCGAGCTGACCGGCTCCAGCAACGCCGCCAGATACGACTGCGCGACGAACAGGAGTCCGGCCAGCACCAGGCAGAACAGCACCGCCCGCGCCACCTTCTGCGAACCGCCCGTCACCTCCTCCGCGAACGAGGCGATGGCGTCGAAGCCGAGGTACGAGAGCACCGCGATCGACACCGCGCCCAGCACCGCCGCCATGGAGAACCCGGCGTCCCCGGTCAACGGCGTCAGCCAGCCGCGCTGCGCCCCGTCCCGTACGAGGACCACCGAGGCCGACACCACGAACACCAGCAGCACCACGATCTCCATGGCCAGCACCGCGAAGCCGACCCGGGCTGCCGCCCGCACCCCCCACAGGTTGAGCAGCGTGGTCACCAGCACCGCGATCGCGGTCCACACCCACCGCGAGACCTCCGGGACCAGCGCGTTCATCGCGATCCCGGAGAAGAGGTAGGCGACGGCGGGGATCAGCAGGTAGTCGAGCATCGCCATCCATCCGGCGATGAACCCCGGCCCCTCCCCGAGCCCCTTGCGGGCGTAGGTGAAGACCGAACCCGCCAGCGGGGCCACCCGGACCATCTGGGCGTAGCTGAAGGCGGTGAACGCCATGACGACCGTCGCCACGATGTAGACGAGCGCGACCGCGCCGCCGGACTTCGCGTCCAGGGCGCCGAACACTCCGACGGGGGCCATCGGGGCGATGAAGAGCAGTCCGTAGACCACCAGGTCCCGGAAGCCCAGCGTCCTGCGCAGCCCGCCCTGCTCCGTACTGCTTCCCGACACCGCCGCCATCGCCCCTCCATCACCGTCCGCCGCCCGTTGCCGACCCATCGCGACCAGTCTCCCGACCCGGCCGTCCTCGCGCCTGTTCGGCACGGCCTTACGATGGGACGCATGACTGCAACTCCTGCCCGCCGTGTCCTGCTCGCCGCACCCCGTGGCTACTGCGCGGGCGTGGACCGCGCCGTGATCGCCGTGGAGAAGGCCCTGGAGCAGTACGGGGCGCCGATCTACGTCCGCCACGAGATCGTGCACAACAAGTACGTCGTGCAGACCCTGGAGAAGAAGGGCGCGATCTTCGTCGACGTCACCGCGGAGGTGCCGGAGGGCTCCATCGTGATGTTCTCCGCGCACGGAGTCGCGCCGACCGTCCACGCGGAGGCGGCCGAGCGCAAGCTCGCCACCATCGACGCGACCTGCCCGCTCGTCACCAAGGTCCACAAGGAAGCCGTCCGGTTCGCCAAGGAGGACTACGACATCCTCCTCATCGGCCACGAGGGCCACGAAGAGGTCATCGGCACCTCAGGAGAGGCCCCCGACCACATCACCCTGGTCGACGGCCCCGAGGACGTGGCCCACGTCGAGGTCCGCGACGAGTCCAAGGTGGTCTGGCTCTCGCAGACCACCCTCTCCGTCGACGAGACGATGGAGACGGTCGACGCCCTCAAGTCCAAGTTCCCCAACCTCCTCTCGCCGCCGAGCGACGACATCTGCTACGCCACGCAGAACCGTCAGGTCGCCGTGAAGAAGCTCGCGGAGCAGGCCGAGCTGGTCATCGTGGTCGGCTCGAAGAACTCCTCGAACTCCATCCGCATGGTCGAGGTCGCCCTCGACGCCGGGGCCCCCGCTGCCCACCTGGTCGACTTCGCCGACGAGATCGACGAGGCCTGGCTGGAGGGCGTGACCACGGTCGGCCTCACCTCGGGGGCCTCGGTCCCCGACGTCCTGGTCGACGGCGTCCTGGAATGGCTCGCCGAGCGTGGTTTCGGGGACGTGGAGACGGTGAAGACGGCCGAGGAGTCGATCACCTTCTCGCTCCCCAAGGAACTCCGCCGCGACCTGCGCGCCGAGGCCGCCGCCCTTTCCGCCGAGTAGCCGCGCAAGGGCCGCGGCCTCCCCGTACCGTGGGTCCATGAAGATCTTCGGCGTGGACATCGGCGGATCTGGGATCAAGGGCGCCCCCGTGGACCTGGACCGCGGAGAGCTGGCGCAGGAGCGCCACAAAGTACTGACACCGCAACCGGCCACGCCCGCGGACGTGGCCGACTGCGTGGCGGAGGTCGTCGGCCACTTCGACTGGTCGGGCCCCGTCGGCATCACGTATCCGGGCGTCGTGACGGACGGAGTCACCCGCACCGCGGCCAACGTCGATCAGGGGTGGATCGACACGGACGCCCGCGCGCTGCTGGGCGAGCGGATCGGGCAGCCCGTCACCATCCTCAACGACGCGGACGCGGCCGGAGTGGCCGAGATGACGTTCGGCGCGGGCAGAGGCCGCAAGGGCACGGTCATCATGCTGACGTTCGGTACGGGCATCGGCAGCGCGATCTTCACCGACGGCCGGCTGGTCCCCAACAGCGAGCTGGGCCACCTGGAACTGCACGGCCACGACGCGGAGAAGCGCGCCTCGACGAAGGCCAAGGAGGACGAGGACCTCAGCTGGCAGCACTGGGCGCACCGGGTCCAGAAGTACCTCCTCCACGTGGAGATGCTGTTCTCACCCGAGCTGTTCGTCGTCGGCGGCGGCATCAGCCGCAAGGCGGAGAAGTTCCTGCCGCTGATCGAGAAGGTCCGGGCGGAGGTGGTCCCGGCGAAGCTCCAGAACAACGCGGGGATCGTGGGAGCGGCGATGGCCGCGGCCGGCAGGGGCCCGACCGGCGACTGACGCCCCGGGCCCGGCACGAGACGACACCGACGGGGCCGGAGCCGGGGCCGTCGGAGGGCCGGACGGCGTCTTCCGGGCCCGGGGCCATTCTCGAAGCGGGGGCCTCGGGGCCGTCGGGCCGGCCCCGCCCGTTGCGGTGCGGCAGGGCCGCAGACGCCGCGTCGCGGCCGCCGCAGGTCAGGGTCGCTAAGCTCGCCGTGCGGCCGCTGCGGCGCGTACGGGCTTCACGGCGGCGGCACCGGCTGCGGCCGCCCGAGTGTCGGGTCAGCAACGGCGTCCCGCCCCTGAGCCGCCGGAAACCGCCGCCGGGCCCGCATCTGGCGCACCTTGCGCACGGAGGCGATGAGGCCCGCGATGAGCGTCCCCCCGTACAGCCACCCGGCCTGCACGGCGAGGGCGGTCACCAGGGCCATGGCCTGCCCGCCGAAGCCGCCCGCGCCCCCGGCGATCGGGAAGACCCCGACGGCGAACGCGATCGGCACGCTGATCGGCGCGGTGACCAGGTCGGCGGGGCGGACCCAGAGGGCGGTGAGAGCGCTGACGGGCAGGAAGAGCAGTCCGTAGACGATCTCCGAGCTGTCGAACAGCAGCCGGTCCACCCAGGCCAGCACGAGCATGGCCAGGCCCGCGAACAACCCGGCGCCCATCCCGGTCAGCCGAGGGTTGGGAAACCGGCGCAGCGCGCGCAGGACGGGCGGCACACCGCGTACCCGCCCTCCCGGCCCGCCCGTCGCCCGGTAGACGGCCGCGCTCTCGCCGGAGGGGCCCGGCGCGGGCGCGGCGGACGACGCGGGCGGGTCCTGCGGGGGCCGCCCGCTCTGCGGGGGTCGTGTCCTGTGCTGCTCCACCTGGACAACGTAGGTCGCGTGGCGGGGGGAATCAGGCGATGGACACGCGCTTTGGCCGACCTTGGCATTGCGTTCGATGTCACACGGCCGAAAAGCCGCGCTGGGCAGCATGGCGGCGCGGCGGCACGGCGGCGCGGGGAGCCGGCCGGGACGCGCGGCGTCGCGGGGGAGCCCCGACGAGCGGCCGGCCCTGCCCCGTCCCGCCGTGCCGCACGGACGGGGCCGCCGGGTGCGCCGCGAGGGGGCGGGGCGTACGGGCGTAGCGCACGTGCGGCGCCCCTCGGACGGACCCGTGCCGGGCCGGGCGGGCCCGCCCGTAAACTGGAGAATCGGTCCACTCCGGGATGCGGCTCGCACAGCCGAGCCGGGCCCGGACGCCCCTGACCCCCTCCTCACTCCAGGAAGTCGCCAAAGTGTCGCTCACGATCGGAATCGTCGGTCTGCCGAATGTCGGCAAGTCGACCCTGTTCAACGCCCTGACCAAGAACGACGTGCTGGCGGCCAACTACCCGTTCGCCACGATCGAGCCGAACGTCGGCGTGGTCGGCGTCCCCGACCCGCGCCTGAACAAGCTCGCGGAGATCTTCAGCTCCCAGCGGCTCCTTCCCGCGACGGTCGACTTCGTCGACATCGCCGGCATCGTCCGTGGCGCTTCGGAGGGTGAGGGCCTGGGCAACAAGTTCCTCGCGAACATCCGCGAGTCCGACGCGATCTGCCAGGTCATCCGAGCCTTCAAGGACGAGAACGTCGTCCACGTCGACGGCAAGGTCTCGCCCAAGGACGACATCGAGACGATCAACACCGAGCTGATCCTCGCCGACCTCCAGTCCGTCGAGAAGGCCGTCCCGCGACTGACGAAGGAGTCGCGTCTCCAGAAGGAGAAGGTCGCGGTCCTGGCGGCGGTCGAGCAGGCCCAGAAGATCCTGGAGTCCGGCCAGACCCTCTTCGCCGCAGGCATCACGGCTTCCACGGAGCAGGGCGGGCTCCTCCACGAGCTGCACCTGCTCACCGTCAAGCCCTTCCTCTACGTCTTCAACGTCGACGAGGACGAGCTGGTCGACGAGGACTTCAAGAACGAGCAGCGCGCCCTGGTCGCCCCCGCAGAGGCCATCTTCCTGAACGCCAAGATCGAGTCCGAGCTGATCGAGCTGGACGACGACGAGGCCCTCGAACTGCTCCAGTCCATGGGCCAGGAGGAGCCCGGCCTCGCCACGCTCGGCCGCGTGGGCTTCGAGACCCTGGGCCTCCAGACCTACCTCACGGCCGGTCCGAAGGAAGCCCGCGCGTGGACCATCAAGAAGGGCGCCACGGCCCCGGAGGCGGCGGGCGTGATCCACACCGACTTCCAGAAGGGCTTCATCAAGGCGGAGATCATCTCCTTCGACGACCTGGTCGAGACCGGCTCGGTCGCCGAGGCCCGCGCCAAGGGCAAGGCCCGCATGGAGGGCAAGGACTACGTCATGCAGGACGGGGACGTGGTGGAGTTCCGCTTCAATGTTTAATTGAAGTTTCAACTAAATCTCACGTCCTGTAAAGCCGCAAGTAAAGAGGGGCCCGTCAATCCACGACGGACCCCTCTTGCGGTTCCAATGAAGGTCGGACGGCACTTTGGTGCTGGATGTTGTCCAGGAGGGCAGGGTCGGACCACCTGTGGTCACCTCCGGACTGCTGTCCCGTACCGGAATTCCGAACGCACACGAACCCCTGAGGGTGGGCGGCTATGGGGCCGTCGATCTTGTTGTGATCGGTTCATTTGCCAGAGCGGAGCGCTTGGTTAGACATAGGCTGAGAAGCCTTGTCACAGGTGAGGGCCGGATGCGGCCTGGTTCGAGGAGCGGCAGCGTATGAGCGGGCAGGCACGACGTCGTGAGCAAGTCCCGGAGCAGCTAAAGGCAGCGGCTCGGAAGTCGCCCAATTTCGGGCGGCTCTACGCGATGCAGCCCCTGTTGGCCATCTACGGCGCACAGGCCGAGCAGTCCGTCTTCACCAACCCCAACGTCTCGTACGTCGCCTCCGGCCAGTTCGGCGAGTTGCTCGCCGCGGAACTAGTGCAGCGGGCTGGGGTGCGCGTCGAGGGAACCCGGCAGATCGACCGGCTGGCTGGACTCCAGCGCGCCGGCCTGCTCCCCGGCCGCACCAGAGATGCATTCGACACGCTCCGCCGTGGGCGCAACGACGCCGCGCACAATCACCTCTTCGACACCAGCAAGGCCCTCAAGGCCGTCGAACTCTGCTTCCAGCTCGGCCAGTTCTTCTCCCGGGCGATCGACAATGTACGAGAGATCGCCGCGTTCGTGCCGCCCCAGCTGCCGAGCGAGGTGGCGGGCGGATCCGCCGAGCTGGCCGAGCTCCGTAAGGCGCTCGGTCACTACCAGCGCACCCTCGCCGAGTCCCGAACCCGCCTCAGCGAGGTAGGTGACCGGCTGGAGGCCGAGCGGCGTGGCCGGGAGGAGGCCGAGAGCCTGACCAAGGCGGCTGAGCAGGCCCGTGCCGAGTCCGAGGCGGAGGTGGCCCGCCACCGGGAGGAGATCGAGCGGCTCCGGCGCGCCTACCAGGACCGTTACGATCAGGAGCGCCTCAAGCCCCGGTCGGTCACCGTCAATGCTCGTGAGGCGATCGTTGAGCGCGCCCAGCGGCCCGAACCGCTCAACGAGGTGCAGGCCCGCGTCCGTATCGACGAGATGCTCGCCCAGTCGGGCTGGACGGTCCAGCACCACAGCGACCTCAACCCACTCGCTTCCCAAGGCGTCGCTGTCCGAGAGTTCAGCCTGGCCACCGGTCGCGCCGACTACGTCCTCTACGTCGACGGCATGATCGTCGGCGTCATCGAGGCCAAGCGCGAGGGCACCGCCCTGGCCGGCGCCCTCGCGCAGAATGAGCGGTATGCGGGCGGCGTTCTCAAGGAACACTCCATGGCGGTCTGGCGTGAGCAGGAGCCGTTCGCCTTCCGCTACGCCACCACCGGCGCCGAGACGTTCTTCCTCAACCGTCTCGACCCGCACGCCCGCTCCCGCCCGGTCTTCACCTTCCACCGCCCTGAGTCCTTCGCGGCCTGGATGAAACGCGCCACCGAGCACCCGGACACCCCCACCTTCCGGGCCGCCCTGCGCACCGCACTGCCGGTCCTGGAGTCGCACGACCTGCGTACGGCCCAGGAAGAGGCAGTCGTCGGCCTGGAGGGATCACTCGCCCAGGACAAGCCGCGCGCACTAATCCAGATGGCCACCGGCGCAGGCAAGACCTACACCGCGGTCACCGAGTCGTACCGGCTGCTCAAGCACGCGCGTGCGCGCCGCATCCTGTTCCTCGTCGACCGCAACAACCTCGGCCGCCAGGCCAAGGCCGAGTTCGACCGCTACAAGACACCGGACGAGAACCGTAAGTTCACCGACCTCTACAACGTCGACTCGCTCGGCCGGTCCGGTCTCCAGGAGACGTCCTCCGTCGTCGTCTCCACGATCCAGCGCATGTACGCGCTCCTCAAGGGCGAGCCGCTGGAGGACACCGCCGAGGCGGAGGACCGCGAGGACTCCTCCACCCTCGACGAGAACTACATGACCGACCGCCCGGTCACCGTCGAGTACAACCCGGCCGTCCCCATCGAGTCCTTCGACTTGATCGTCATCGACGAGTGCCACCGCTCCATTTATGGCCTGTGGCGCGGCGTACTAGACTATTTCGACGCCCACCTGGTCGGTCTCACCGCCACCCCTACCCGGCAGACCAAGGGCTTCTTCGACGGCAACATGGTCTCCGAGTACACCTACGAACAGGCCGTCGCCGACGGCGTGAACGTCGACTTCGACGTGGTCACCATGGACTCCTCGATACGGGAGGACGGCGGCGCGAAGATCGACAAGGGGACGACGGTCCGTATCCGTGACCGCAAGACCCGCGCCCAGCGTTACGAGGAGCTGGACGAGGACTTCACGTACACGGTCGGCCAGATCGGCCGCACAGTGATCGCCGAGGACGAGATCCGGGCCGTCCTCACCGCGTACAAGAACAACTGGCAGCGCTGGTTCCCGGGCCGGACCGAACTGCCTAAGACGCTGGTGTTCGCGGCGACTGACGACCACGCGGACGAAGTGCTCAAGCAGGTCAAAGAGGTCTTCGGGCGCGGGGACGCCTTTGCCAAGAAGATCACTTACCGTTCCCGGGACAAGGGCGACGACCCTGAGCAGCTCGTCAACGACCTGCGGAACTCGCCGTTGCTGCGGGTCGCCGTCACTGTCGACATGATCGCCACGGGTACGGACGTCAAGGCCCTGGAGTGCGTGATATTCCTGCGGGCCGTTCGTAGCCCCGTCCTCTTCGAGCAGATGAAGGGACGCGGCGCCCGCACGATCGACGCCGACGACCTGAAGGCGATCACCCCGGACCCGGCAGCCGACCTCGCCAAGGACCGTTTCGTCCTGGTCGATGCGGTGGGCGTCACTGCCTCTCCGCTAGTCGACACCCGTCCCATGCTGCCGCCGGACGGCGGCAACCTCAGCCTGACCAAGCTGATGGACAAGGCGGGCAGCCGCTCGCTGACGGCCGAGCAGGCCGAGACGCTTGGGCGCCGACTGGCTCGGCTCGACCGCAAGCTCACCAGCGAGGAGCGGGAACGGATCGAGCAGGCGTCGGGTGGTGTGCCACTGGCGGACATGGTCCGGAAGATCACCGACGCGGTGGACGTCGACACCCAGGACCGGGCATACCGGGAGGGCGGCGCGGACCACGCCCGGCGGTTGGTCCACGACTCAGTCGAGACCCTGACCACCCACCCGGAATTGCGGAAGCTGATCATCGGCATCAAGCAGCAGCACGACCTCACGTACGACGCGACGACCGAGGTCACGCTGAAGGTGAACGAGGTCCCGAGGGAGGAGCGGGCGGCGAAGGAACTGGCGGAATGGCGCCAGCTCCTGGACAGCCGCAAGCGCGACGAGGAGGCAGCGGAGGCGATCGCCCTCCAGGTGATCCTCGGCAGTGGATCGCGGGTCCGGCCGCAAGAGGCGCGGGCCCACCTGAAGGAGCTGATGGCGGCCATCAAGGCGACCAAGCGGAACTGGACCCCGAAGGTCATCTGGGACCACTACGCGCTGGTAGGCGAGGCGGCCGAATCACTGTCGAAGACGGCTGGCCTGGGGGACCTGATGAATCTCGTCCGCTACACGCTTGGCGCGGACGACCAGCTTCGCCCGTACCGTACGGTGGTCGAGGAGCGCTTCGAGGGTTGGTTGCTGCGGCAGAGTCAGGCGGGTGCGGAATTCACGGACGACCAGCTGTGGTGGCTGCGCCGAATCAAGGACGCGATCGTGGTCGACCTGGGCATGGAACGTGAGGACTTCGGCCACATGCCGTTCTCTGAAAAAGGTGGAGGTCCAGGCTTCGCGAACGCCTTCGGTGGCAGGAACTCAGCGCTGGAACTGTTGGATGAGCTGAATCGGGAATTGGCGTGAGTGAGGGTATGGGCGGGTTGCCGGAGGGGTGGACTTGGGCGCACCTTGGGGACCTTGGCGCAGAGGTTAGGTCGACGGTTATTCCCTCCGAGGGGAATAAGTACGAACTCTGGAGTGTGCCGTCGTTCGCAGGTGGCACTCCTGAGATCCTAGATGGGCGGGAAATTGGCAGCGCTAAGCTCGCTGTCCAGCCGGATGATGTGCTGATCTGCAAGATCAACCCGCGGATCAATCGAGTGTGGCGTGTTTCGCGAAAATCTGAGGACTTGCTCCAAGTTTGTTCACCAGAATGGGTTGTACTCCGCACCTATGGCGGGGACTCTGGGATGTCTCGCAAGTATCTCCAATATTATTTGTCCTCGCCAGTGTTTCGGCGATGGATCTCTTCATCCGTCTCTGGGGTAACAGGCAGCCACACTCGTGCGAAGAGTAAGGATATTCTTACTCAGCCCGTCCCGGTGCCGCCGCTCGCCGAACAACACCGCATCGTTGAGACCCTCGAAGAGCAGCTTTCCCGGCTCGACGCAGCAGAGGCACAGCTTTCTTCGGTGCTTCGACGTAGCGCAGGACTGGAAAAGAAGCGGCTGGATATCCTTGCAGTTGGCCGGAGCTTGAGGCGAAGCGGAAATGAAGATCTCAATTCCTTGGAGGAATCTAAAACCGGACGCTTTGATGAGGGAAGTCTCATTGAGCTTCCGCGCGGGTGGAAATGGCGTCGAGCTTCTGCGGTATGCGAACAGATTGTGAGTGGGTCAACGCCAAAGGCTCACCTTATGTCGCCGGGCAATGGCGACGTCCCTTTCTTGAAGGTTTACAATATTTCGCCACGCGGATTTGTAGACTTCTCTATCGATCCAACCTTCGTAGGGACAGGGACGCACGAGGGCTCACTTAAGCGATCCAGAGTATTTCCTGGAGATGTTCTGACGAATATCGTTGGCCCGCCCCTGGGGAAGACGGCTATGGTTCCTGATATGTACCCTGAATGGAACATTAATCAGGCAATCGTATCGTTCCGTGCCGGTGCTGACCTGACGCCACGATGGCTGGCCCTCGTTCTTTCGTCGCCTTATGTTTTGGGCATGCTTAAGCGGACTTCGAAGGCCACAGCCGGTCAATTCAACATTGCGGTGTCGACATGCCGTGATCTGCCGATTCCTTGCCCGCCGATTGATGAGCAAGAGAAGCTGAACGAGGCGGCAGATCAGTGGCTGACTCTGAGTGAGAGCGTGAGGGGCGCTGTCGCGAATTCGCGGGTTAGGGCCACGGGATTGCGCACGGCCCTACTCAAGAGAGCATTCGGCGGCGGCCTGGTCCCGCAGGACCCCGCCGACGAGCCCGCTGTCACGCTCCTTGCCCGTATCGCCGCCGAGCGCGAGGCCGCCAAGCCCATCCGCAAGGCGACCAAAAGGGCCGCTCGCCCACGTAAGGCGACCGCTGTCGCAGCGGCGACGAAGATCGCGCCCGCTCCAACCCCCGCCTCCGCCACCTCCGTTCAGCAGGAGTTGTTCGACCAGTGACCACGCACGCATCCCATACCGGCGCTGAGGCCACCGCGGACGACGCCGCCACGCCCTCCGCTGGCCACGTCCTCCTCACCGAGACGCCGAAGTCCAAGAAGGCCGCCGCGCAGACCAACGCGCTGGTCGCAAAGCTCTGGAACTACTGCAACGTCCTCCGTGATAATGGCATGTCCACCATCGAGTACGTCGAGCAGCTCTCGTACCTCCTTTTCCTGAAGATGGTCGACGAGATCGAGAACGATGAGTGGGGTGGCCGTGACCTCAGCGCCCTTGTGCCGGCCGACTACAACTGGAAGTCGCTCGTCAGCAAGCGCGGTCCCGAGCTCGAAGCGCACTACCGAGCCATTCTGGAGCACCTCGGTCGGCAGCCCCGCACCACCATCGGCACGATTTTCGCCGACGCCCAGAACCGGATCACCAAGCCTGCACTGCTTGAGAAGCTCGTCGTCGAGCTGATCGGTCGCGAGGAGTGGACGGTCACCGGCACCGATCTCAAGGGTGATGCCTATGAGGGCCTGCTCGCTAGGGGTGCCTCGGACACGAAGACCGGCGCTGGCCAGTACTTCACGCCGCGAGCGCTCATCGACGCAATGGTGGACGTGACCCGGCCGGGCCCGGACGACACCATCACTGACCCCGCCTGCGGCACCGGGGGCTTCCTGATTGCTGCCCACGCGTACGTCACTCGGCACCACGTCCGGGACATGGACATCGACGCACGCAAGGCGTACGACAGTGGATCCAAGATCTGGGGCAACGAACTGGTCACCGGTACCGCCCGCCTGGCTGCCATGAACATGCTCTTGCACGGCATCGGCAAGAGCGACGGCGCAAGTCTGATCGACGTCGGCGACGCGCTTGCCGAGAAGCCGAGTGGCCGACACGCGAGTCTCGTCCTCGCCAACCCGCCCTTCGGCCGAAAATCCGCGATCACGGTGATCGGCCAAGACGGCGAGCTTGAGAAGGAAGACATTCAGTACGACCGTGACGACTTCACGGCCACCACGACTAACAAGCAGCTCAACTTCCTTCAGCACATCATGTCGTTGACGGCAGTCAACGGCCGGGCCGCCGTCGTCCTTCCAGATAACGTCCTCTTCGAGGGCGGCGCGGGCGAGAAGGTCCGCCGCAAGCTCCTTGACGAGTTCGATCTGCACACGATCCTGCGCTTGCCTACCGGCATCTTCTACGCAGGCGGCGTGAAGGCCAACGTACTATTTTTCGACAAGAAGCCCCCGCGCGCCGATGGTAAGCCGCACACCACCGTCACATGGATCTACGACTTCCGCACCGGCCAACACTTCACGATGAAGCAGCGCCCGCTGACCCGCGCTCACCTGGACGACTTCGTCGCCCGATACAAGGCCGGCGAGCCACTGACTGCCCGCGCCGAGGATGAGGATGAAAACGGCTGCTGGAAGGCTTACACGTACGAGGACTTGATCGGGCGCGACAAGGTCAACCTCGACATCACGTGGATGAAGGACCCGGCCTTGGAGGACGCGGACAGCGACCTGGAGCCGGAGGTCATCGCCGAGGAGATCGTGCGCGATCTCCAGTCCGCCCTCGCCGAGTTCGCTGCCATCGCAAAGTCACTAGGTGCGGATGTGGACATACCCGAGGCGGAAGAGGCCTAACGACGGCCGGAACGTTCTTTGTCAACGAGCCGGAGAGCTGCAACGCCAAGTGCCTACAGCTCTCCGGCGTTATCGTGCGATGGCTGTCGGCCATTTCTCTGGGGATGGCGATGCTGAAGCCTCTACGATGCACCGACCTCGACGATGAAGCAGCGGCAGCAGGTGTCGACACCTCTGGGTCAACCGCCCCACTCTCCCCGAGGCGGCGCAGACGGCAAGTCCTGCTACGTCGTTGTCTGCTCCGGCAGTGAACTGGCCTGCTGTCAACCTCTCAGCGTACGGCTCCGCAGCCGGTTGGGGGTCGGCGGCCTGTGTCTCGGAATCTTGGGATGATGCCTTGACGCGAGCCTGGCCGATCCCTATACGTACGGCGGAACGCTCCAGAAGCCTGCTGTAAGGGAGTGAAGGGCCGGATCCGGAGCTGAACCGATCAGATCGAGCCACAAACCGACCGTGATCCGAAAAGCCGCTTGACTCACCTCTGTGCAGTACAGGGAACATCAGGAGTCCACGTTCCCGTTTTCTCCGTTCTCCCTACGCGCCGCACAGAGGTATGCATGGCCATCGCGCACCCCCAGACCCGTCAGTTCGAATCGTTCGTCACGAACTTGTCGTACGCACGCAAGATGGTACGAGCCGGGCAAGCGTTGGAGGTGCTCAGCCCTAAGGGTATCGACACCGCCGATTTCTACCGAGCCGCCTGGGTGCAGTCCATCGCCGCGCTCGAACACTGGGTACAGGAGGAGGTGTTGCGCCGGGTCGCCGAGGAAGCTGCCAAGGACGATCCGGACATGCCGCGTAAGCTCCGTGACTACCCGTTGCCCCTGCACTGCGTGGAGCAGGTGCAGCGGGGCGAGACGACCACAGCCGAGGTGGCAGCGGAACGGGTGCGCCAGGACATCGCTCGCCAGACGCTGCAGAACCCGGATGCCATCGCGAAGGTGATGGCGCTCGTCACCGATGTCAAGGTGTGGCGGGAGGCGGCGAAGTGGGTCAACCGGTGGAGCCAGTACCGGACTTCATACGACGAAAAACGGTTGCGCGGCCAGTACGTCCTGCTGCTCCGCCGTCGAAACCAGATCGCACACGACGCGGATCTGATCGACGGCGACCTCAAGCAGCGCCGCCCGATTGGCGAGGCTGATGTCACGGATGCGCTGAACTGGATCGAGCGGATTGCGCTCGCGCTCGCATATGCGCTGGAGGGAGACGCGTCCAAGCCCCCAGCACATCCGATTCCGGCCCCGGCTCTGACCGAGAATTCGGAAGCGCAGGTAGAGATCAACCAGGCGTCGAACGAATAATCGCGATTTCGATCCCTGCGAATTCATGTTCGGGCGCCTCAACTGCGAAGGTGCGCGCTGTGAGCCCATGCGGGTCGAGTAGCTGATGTGCGAGGCCGACCTGGCGGGCATCAGCCCTTGCCTCTCCGGATCACTTCGCAGGCTGGTCGTAGGAGCTCATTGGTTGCTAAACCGTGCGGATGACCGGGGCGGGTTTGATGTCCTGGGCGTCGATTAGGGTGCGGATGTCGTCCGGGTCTGAGGTCCAGATGATGGCGCCGAGGCTGGCTGCCATGGTCACGACGGTGGCGTCGACGATGTCGGCGGTGCCTGCCTTGCCGCAGAGGATGCCCGCGGTTTTGGCGGTTTCGAGGCCGACGGGTACGACGTGGCATCCGGCGAGGAACTTGCCGAGTCTGACCTGTCGGCGAGAGTCTCGCCATGCCTGGCTGACGACGACGGACGGGACGTGGATGTCCCGTCCGTCTTCCAGGGCCAGGCTGTGTCGGGCCCACATGCGCCGGTCGTTGTTGTCGATGGCGATGAGGACCCCGGCGTCGTACAGGTAGGGGATGTTCACGCGGCCGAGGCTCCCGGATTGCTGAGGTATTCGGCGTCGGCGCCGGCCAGATCCGTACGGGCGGCGGCGAGCTCTTCCGGGGTGAAGGCGCCGTGCTCGGCCTGCCACTCCTGAATGACGGCCCGGCCGGCCCGCAGGCGCAGCTCGCGTTCGGCTGCTCCGGCGACGAGGCGGGAGAGTGGGATGCCTTCTTCCTCGGCGGCTCCGGCCAGAGCTTCGACCAGGGATTCATCGAGGGTGATAGTCACCTTCTTGGTAGCCATACATTAACCATAGTGCGGTATGGCCTCCGGTGTCGATGTGCGCTTCACGCGCCGCCGAGCGTTGGGGTGCGAGCGTGTGCGGTGAGGGCCGCGGGTGAAGTTGGGGCCATATTCGCTGGAAAGAGCGGATTAGCGATGGATGCCTTGCTGGGTCGTGAGGTGACGGTGCACGGTTTTGAGCACGGGGCAGGCAAAAGATCGGGGATTGGGTGGCGAGCGTCTTTCAGCGGTGTAAGCAGGACGCGAGGGATCGGAACTATCCCTGTGACCGCCCAAGGTGCGCCCATGGGTGGACCGTGCGGTCTCGGGAAGCGGGCGGCAGGAGAGGGCGGCAGCGGGAGAAGTCGTTTCCGCGGAGGAGTGGCCTGGATGGTGCGGATGCCTTCGCCGCCGGCGTCGAGAACGACAAGAAGGCGCGCATCGGCTTCGATCCCGCGCGCGGTGCCCTGCCCCTGTCGGTCTGGGCCCAGGGGTGGCTGGAGCGGCGAGTCATCGGGGAGGCGACCCGCCGCAACTACGAAGGGTTCGTCCGTAACCATCTCGTGCCGCACCTGGGTAACAGGCCCCTGGCCGGACTGGCGCGGCGGGACTTTGAGAAGTTCGCCAAGGACATCCATGGATCCGGTGCGGGGCTGGCTGCTGCCACGGTCAATGACCGCATGGTGATGGTGGCCGCCGTGCTGGAGGCGGCCGTCGTCGACAAACGCATCCCGGACAATCCCGCGCGGGGCATCAGGGTGACTCGGCGGGATGCGCCGGCAGTGGACGAGGACGAAATCCCAACTCCGGCCGAGGTCGATCTCATCGCAGCACACATCGCGCCGCAGTACCGACTCACCGTCTACCTTCAGTCCGGAACCGGCCAACGGCCCGGCGAGGCTCTGGCCTTCTCCTCCGAATGCCGATGCCCCGGCTCCGTCAGAATCCGTTGGCAGGTCAGCTCAAAGGCCAACCGATAGGACTGCCGGACGGCCTTCGTTCCCCTGAAGAACCGGGTGGAGGGCGAGTACCGCGACGTTCCGGCCGCGCCTTTCGTCGAGCAGGAGGTTGATACCCACCTCTTGAGGTGGAAGCCGGTGCCCGTGGTCTTCGCCGGGCGGAAGAAGAGACGGAGGCTTGAGGTCTTCTTCGCTCCGCGTCAGCGTGGCAAGGGCGTGATGCCGACCGTCTCCACCTACAGCTATCACTTCCAGAAGGCGTGCGTGTCGGCCGATCTGGTCGATGTCGACGGGAAGGCCAAGTACACGCCCGGCAGCCTGCGGCACTTCTTCGCATCGACCGCCCTGGCCAACCGGGTCCCGATCCACGAGGTCTCGCGCTGGTTGGGCCACCGCTCGGTCAACACCACGACGGATGTCTACGGACACCTGCTGCCAAGCGCCTGGGACCGCTGCCGGGAGGCCCTGCAGCACGCCATGAGGCCCGCGCCAAGCGACGCAGGGCCCCAACCCTCGGAGGAAGAAGGCTCCAGTACCGACACACATCGTCCGGGTGGTCATAGTGACGCCTGAGCCGCACGGTGCTGGGAGAGAGACGCCGTGCTGGGATCGTGCTGGGAGGACCCCCTTCATCGGCACGTTTCCGCAGGTGGGAGCTCTACGACAGAGATTCCGCTTTAACGTCTAATACGTTCGGCGAGAGGCCGTCTGACCTGCGACGGAGCGGGTTGGGCGGCCTTTGTTGTGCGCACAGAGTCCGCAGCGTGCTGGATGAGTCCGGCACGCGGGGGAGCGGCTACGCCGCTCGTTTGACAGACCCCCGCCTGGATGATGCGCGCCCTCGCCCATCAGTCCCTCAGCCTCAAGCAACCCCACCACTGCGTGGACCTCGTCAAAGGCGCGCTCGCCCGCGGCCTCGGCCACGTGGACGGCCAGACCGAAGCGCTCCTCCACATCACGCATGCCCGCGCCTGCGCAGCCGTCGGCGAGAACCCATTGGCCGCTCGTGCTCTGCTCGCCGCCGAAGACGCCCTCCTGCGCGAGGACGGTCCCCAGCCCAGCTTCTCCCGCGTCAGCGGCCCCGCCGCTGACACCGTGGCCAGCCACACGGCCCGCACGCTGACCGACCTCGCCGACCACATCGGAACGGAACAGCAGCACCGTGACGCGCTCACCCGCTGGGACCCGGAGAAGTACAAGCGCGTCCACGCCCTCACCCACGCCGACCTCGGCGACAGCCTCGCCGCCCAGGCCTGCGCCGACGAAGCTGTCGCCGCCTGGACCCAGGCGCTGATCCTCATGGAAGGCATGGCCTCCGACCGCACGCGCAAGGCCATCACCTCAATCCGCTCCACGCTCGCGATCTACCAGCGCCGCCGCGTCCCCGGTGCCGCCGATCTCGCCCGCCGAGCCCGCGAGGCCCTCGCCTAGCATGCCCAACGACCCGCCCGACGGAGGGAACCCCGTGGCCCAGCAGGCCGACAACCGACCCCCGGCCCTCAAGCCGGCGCTCGAATCGATGACGCTGCTGGTCGCGGCCGTCATCGTCCACGACAAGGCCACCAACCGCGTCGTCCTTCTCCAGCGCAGCGAGAACGCCAAGTTCGCCCAGGGCAAGTGGGACCTGCCGGTCGGCAAGAGCGAGCCGGGCGAGCCCATCACCGAAACCGCGGTCCGCGAGCTCTACGAGGAGACCGGTCTCACCGTGAAGCCCGAGTCCCTCAAGGTCGCCCACATCATCCACGGAGCCTGGGGCGTCGAAGCCCCCAACGGCTTCCTCACCGTCGTCTTCGCAGCCCACGAATGGACCGGCGAACCCGAGAACCGCGAACCCCGCAAGCACTCCCAGGTTCGCTGGGTCGACGGCGACGCCATTCCCGATGCCTTCGTGGATACCACGCACATGGCCCTGCGCCGGTATTTCGTTGGGGAGCGTGACGTGTCGCTCGACGGGTGGTAATCAGTTTTAGGGACAGATTCGGCTGACTACTTCCTCACCACCGATGGGCCGACCATCAACTCGATCATCCTTGCTCTCGCGGACGCCTTCTACGAAGCAGCAGTCGATCAGTAGGTGGATTCAAGCTGAGTAGATGCCGAGTTCAGACATCCTTGATCTGTACTCGGTCGCCGCACAGCTTCGACCAGTCGTCGCGATCCGAGGTCAGAACGAGAACGGGCGCAGAGGAGCGGAGCGCCATCGCGGCCACGAGGGCGTCGATGGCGTACTTGTGGCCGTGCAGGCCACCGGCGTCGCTCAGCAGCGGCACCGCGGTGAGACTGTCCGCCTGGGTGACGTCCTGGACCTGAAGGCGGGAGAGCAGCCAGCGCAGTCGGGCGGTATCCGTCTTCCCGTAGACGGCTTCCACCACCGTCAGGGCCGACACGAGAACGGGTACACCCACGCGCCGAGCAGCCTCGATCCGGGTGATCATCAGGCGATCGTTGCGCAGCAGCAGCGACAGCGCCTGGGAGTCGAGCACCAGGGACCTGGCCGCAGGCTCCTTCATGCGGCGCTGTCGTTCGATGCGTAGGGGGCCGGTGCGTCACCGAACAGTTCGCTCTGCGCGGCCTGGACTTCGGCCTCGCTCAGCGGCTCGTGCTCGGCTTCGTAGGCGGCCACGATCTCGGCGAGGCCGTCCATGGCGAGCTGATGCCGGACCGCCGCCGTCACGTACGCGGACACGCCGCGCTTGCCGGTACGGGTGCGCAGAGCACCGAGGAGGTCCGACGGCATCGACACGGAGATGTTCTCCGTGCCGCCGGGGCGGGGTGACTTCATGGCCACAAGTCTAGTACAGAAACTATTACAGCGTCTGGAGTGCTGCGCGGCCTGTATCCGGAGGCGGACGTTGATGCGTAGTCTTGGCGCTTCTGGATCTTCTTGTACTCTGCAGCGAATCCCGTGCTGGGATGGTGCTGGGATGCGCCTGCATAACCGCAGGTCAGAGTGGTTGTGGTGGAGTTCCGCTTCAACGTGTAGCGGGTGACTCAGCACCGCTTAGCGGATCTGGCGAATACGCAGGTCACATGGGGTCCGACCTTCAGAGGTCGGGCCCCTGAGTCTTTCCCGTGCTGGATCAGTGCTGGATGACCCGGTTCTTCGTCACCTGTCATCACCCCTGATCACCCGCGCCGTGCTGGGGGCCGGGGTCACCCCTCGGTCGGGCGTCGCGGGCCGGTGTGTCCGGCTGGCGTTCCTCGGGTGTGCAAGGGGGCAGGGCGCGCCGCAGGGATGGGCAGGTCGGCCTGTTGGTGGCGTAGGTTTCGCCCTCGAATCGGCACCGTTGCACGTGAGATCGTGGCCTGAACTGCCCTTGAAAAGGCAACTGGCTCGGTTCCTCAGGCTGCCCTGCGGAGCAGGCGGCCACTCGGTAGGAGGCCGACGACCAGGCCGAGGCGTTCGTGCAGGACTGCGGGGCGATGGGGAACGAATAAGGCTCCCAAAGCCAATGGGAGGAGCAAGGACGCCATGGGTGACCGCGTAGGACCTGCCGCCCCCCGTCACCGGCGCTTCGTGGCTCCAGCCAGGCGGCTGGAATGAGCACCCGCCCACCGAGGCCGCCCCATCAGGAGCCGACCGCGGCCCGGACGGTACATGCGGGCGCCCCCGTCTTCGGGGAGAGACGGGCCCCGGCGATCAGCTCCCTCGCGTGTCGGTTCAGGGAGGACCGGTGCTCCTCCCTCTCGCAACAGGGGCGGGACGGGTCGCTGCCCTTCCCCGTGCTCTCGGCGGAGGCCCGGTCAGTAGCCGGGGCGTTCCGCGAAGCACAGGGCTCCGACGACGGTCACCACGATGAGGCCCAGCAGTATCCCCACCAGAGCCGAGACGGGCCCCGTCCACAGCGTGTGCAGAGCCCACACGACCGCCCCTACGAACAGCCGGGACAGCGAGACGACCACCCCCTCCACGATTCTGACGGCGGTGAACGTCTTGGCGACGACGGTGGCCACCGAGCAGCCCAGCGCCATCCCGACGAACACGCCGGCCGCCTGGGCGAAGTCCGTCGTTCCGAGGCGGTGGCCGAGCAGGGCGCCCCCGCACGCCGCGGCTCCCGTCAGAACGAGCCCCCAGGCCCCGCGGGCGCCCAGAGCCAAGGCTTCTCTGTCCATGCTGCCGGGTGCTGTTCTCCGGCGTAGCGAGGGTGCTTCCATCAGCAGGAGGAGGCCGCCCAGCAAATCCGCTGCTGCGAAGCGCCCCACGAACGCGCCGATGACCGCACCGGTTCCGCCGTCCAGGAGGGCGCCTCCCACGGCTCCCAGGGAGAGGCCGAGAAGACCGGCCAGGCGTTGCATGCCGGCTTCGTTCATCGTGGGGCCCCTCGGAAGGAGACGTGTGCGGTGGCCGCCTCCCGAGAGGCCGGCTCATCGGCGAACCGCGGGGCACGGGGAGCGTTGAGCATGCCCGTCAGTCCATGCAGCATGCGGTGGTAGTGGCCGTGCAGTGCGATGGGGCGTTCGTGCAGCAGGTGCCGGTACATTTCCACGGCGTGTTCCGCCATCGCGAGCGCCGCGGTGCGGTCGCCCAGGCGCATCAGGTAGTGGGCGAGGTTGTTGTAGGAGCCCGCGAGTTCGGGGGCCATGGAGGCGGGGTTGCTCCGCGCGAGCCGACGCCGTATCTCCAGTGCCTCGTGCTCGGTCTCCGCGGCCTGGCGCGTCCGATTCCTGGTGCTGTGGCAGACGGCCAGGTTGTGCAGGGCGCTGGCCAGGTCCGCATCGTAGAGGGCGGGGGCGGCTCGGCTCAGACGGCGGTAGATCTCCACCGACTCGCGCTGGAGTGCCAGGGCCTTGCGACGACGCCCGACGCGTGCCGAGGCGACAGCCAGACCGTTGAGACTCTCGGCGAGGCCGGGTTCGTGCTCGGACGGCCGGTCCCGTACCAGTCGGCGGTAGATCGACACCGCCTCCCGGTGCCGCCCGAGGGCCTCGACACGGCCGCCCTGCCCCGCCAGGGCGGAGCCGAGGGTGTTCAGCGCCGTCGCGAGCGCGGCCTCGTGGGCGGCGGGCTCGGCCCGGGCCAGGAGGCGGCGGGCGAGGACCGCGCGCTGCGCGGGCCGCACGGCTTCGTCGTCGCGGCCGACGTTGGACAGCCGCAGCGACAGGTCGCTCAGTGCGGCGGCGTAGTCCTGCCGGTGGGAGCCCGGGTCGTGACGTTCCAGGTCCGCCCACAACAGCACGGCTGTCCCGGTGGCCCGCAGGGCTTCGTCGTGCAGTCCGGCGTGGAAGAGCCGGGCCCCGAGCAGGTCGTGGACACGGGCCCGCTCGGCGGGCCCCCGTGCGACGGCGAGCCGGTGGGGGGCGAGCCGTTGGCAGATCCTGGCGATCCCGGGGTCGAGGTCGATGACCCGGTGCTCCGGGAAGGCGGAGGCGACGGCCGCCAGTACCTGGGGTCCGATGTCCGCCAGGCCCGCGAGCAGGACAAGAGCGGAGTTGCCCGCTTCCATGGCCAGACGAGGGTCGGCGACCAGCATCGGATAGAGCCGGCCGGTGCCTACATGCGGCCACCGGGCGGCGGCGGAGGCGAGGAAGGTGACGGCGCGAGGAGCCCAGGGCACGGCCGCCTGCGCGCCCGCCCGTTCCAGCAACGCGGACGTGGTCGGGCCCGCCCAGTCGCGCGCCGGATAATCGGCCCGGTGCCCGGGGAGGGTCAGGGCGAGGAAGTCCTCCGCCAGCCGGTCGGGGTACAGCGGCTCCAGGACGGTCCCCCGGTCCGGGTCCGCGGGCGGATAGCAGCGGGCGTGGTCGGCGAGCACCCGGTGGGCGTCGCCGGGGACGCCCGCCGCCCGCAGGGCCTGGACGCCCGTCGGGACGCTGCTGGGACCGGTCAGCGCGGCGGCGAACACCGTCCTGTTGATCACGCTCGGCGGTGTCGGAGGGTCCTGCTCGGGCGGACCGAGCCGGGGAGCGCTGTCCCCGTACAGGTTCTCCCAGTGCAGGTGCTCACGGTCGAGGAGGTAGACGGTCAGCGCCTCCAGCCCGTGTGGCGGGCGCGTCCCCGCGGCCCGGGCGTCGACCTCGACGAGGGCGGCCATGTGGACGGTCAGCGTCAGGCCGAAATCGAGGTCGTCGAGGGCGGGTGGGGCACCGGTGTCCAGACAGACGCCGTAACAGGAGGCGAATGCGGCGCGCGCCGCCTGGAACATCTCGTTACGGTGCCCGCCCGCCGTGCCACCGGGGCCGCTCCGTGCCAGCGGCGTCAACTGCTGCGAGGAGGTGCCGGCCTGGTGGTTGCCGAGCGCCGCGCGCATTGCCGGCCACCCCTCGGCGCCGCGCCCGAGCATGAGCACCCGGGTCCGTACGCCGGGACGGTGCAGCAGCACGTTGCTCATCAGCCAGGTGAGATGGGACAGGGGCCAACGGTCCGCGTAGTCCACCACGAGAAGCAGGCCGGCCGCACCGTCCAGCCGCAGGTCCTGGCTGCCCGGCCCGGGCAGTACCGTGCCAGGTCCGTGGGTGGCGGCAGCCGCCTTCCAGCCCTCCTCGACGCTGGCGGCGGCGAACTCGTCGGCGAGCCGCGTCTTGCCCTGGCCACCCGGAGCGTGCAGCCAGCGGACCGCGAGGCGCGGTCCGACGTCACGCCACTGCTGTAGCTCGGCGAGTTCGGCGTGCCGGCCGGTGAAGGGTACGACCCCGAAGCGCGCGTTGAGCATGCGGCTGGGCAGCTCCCTGAGGAACGCGGGATCGGCCGGAGGCGGCGAAGCCCACACCTCCAGGACGTACAGCGGGACACCCGCACCGAAGACGTGGATGTCCGCACCGATGACGCCGAAGCCGTAACCGCTTTCCACGTGCACGTTCTGGACCGCCTGCGGCCACCCGGACTCCGATCCCGACGGGCTGCCAGGCCCGGGGCTGCCCGGCACGGGGTCCGGCGTCCCGGTCAGGGCGCGCCTCCTGCGCCCTCTGCCTCCGCGTCCTCGGCCCCACGTGTGCGTGGCGGAGGAACAGCACCAGGCGCGGCCGTCGGATGGACGACCACGTTCCCGAACATGGCGGCGTTCACCTGGCCCTGCTCGCGCGCGGTGACGTTCTGCACCCCGTGCCGGCCGTCGCGTGGCAGTTCCTGGCTCACCGCCGTCACCAGGGCGCGCAGTTCGCCGGCCGTTTCGGGATGACGTACCAGCAGCATCCTCAGCTGCGCGGACCAGAAGGGGACGAGTGCCTCGCGCACGCGGTCCGCCTCGGGCGACCTCACCACCACGGACTGATCGGCGTCGAGCTGCGTTCCCAGTTCGGCGGTGTCGGCGGCGTCCCCGCGGCCGAACAACCGCAGGGCACCGCCTCTGGCCCCGTCCCAGGCGCTGGTCGCCATGGCCGCGACGAGAGTCGTCGCTCCGGACATCGCGAGAACCGCCGCTGTCTCTTCGAGCACGAGATCATCTCCGTTCGAGTGTGTCGGCTCTTTTCCGCCCCGTCCGTGCACCCGTCCTCGGCCGCAAGCCGGAAAGCCCCTGGTACTCACGATGGGCGCCCGGCGCCGACGGCTCTTCACGCGATGGCATTCCGTCAAAAGCGTAGCCCGAAGTCGTGGCTGCACGGCGGTAGTTGGCAGCAGGGAAGTCAATGCTCGTGACGTACTCGCACCTGCTTTCCGCGGGGAGGGAGCCGAGGCGCCCCCGGAACGCAGACGCCGCACCAGATGCTGGGCCGCGTTCCGGCAGCGCACCGTGAGACAGACCGGCCACGCACTTCCGGGCTCCCTGAGCTCCGAGGTGCTCACCGTGCTCAGCACCTTCCGCCACACGGATGCGAGAGGCAGCGTCACGGGCACACCGTGTGACCCCGAGGGTCGCGAGTCACCACGTGAGCGGCTCACGCCGCGACGAGGAGGAGCGATGGGCCGGCGATCCCTCGACGGCGAACGGCGGACAGTCAGCACCAGCATCCAACGCGGTGATCACGCGATGGCCCGCGGCCAGTGGGCCCTTGCCCCGCGCCACTGGCAGGGGGCCAGCCGTCACGCGGTCACGGTCGCCCGGGCCGGACGAGGCGACCAGGACCGGGCGGCACTGGGCTCGGTCTCCTGCAACCTGGCCGAACTCCACGTGAAGGCCGGCAACGTCTCCATGGCCTGGGTGGCCGCCCTCCAAGCCTGCCAGGTGTACAGCCCGCTGGGCCCCACCGCCGCCCGGCCCACCGTCGTGGCCTCCTGCCTCAGGCCATGGCTGAGGGTGTGCGCGACAGGAGCGGGCTCGCCCCACCCACCGCGGACCAGTCGCCGCTGCCCTGCGCCGGACGGGTCCCTTTCCCGTTCCGTCAGCTCGGTCAGGAGGTGAAGCGGGATGTCGCACGGAACTCCCGGGACTTCGCGGAGTTCGGCTCGGGCTTCCGAGGGGCCCTGGGCGTGCTCGCGGTGTGGCGTCGGCCGGAAGCGCACGGTCGAGCGCATGGTGGCAGTGCCGTCGTCACATCTCCCCGAGGGGGCGCGTCATAGCAGTTCTCAGGCAACCGCAGCAGTCGGTCCTCGCGGGCACGCGTCCCTCGCCCGGCGCCTCGGTCCGCGTGGCCGTGCGAGAAGTCGTCACTGGTCCGCACGCCCCTTCACTCCGCTTCGTCCGGGCTGAGGGCCGAGCGGCACGGGTCTCGTACGTACCGTCTCGGGCCGTGCGGCCTCTCCGCTCCGCAGGGGGGCCCGGCCTCCCGGCCCGAGCCGCGTTCCCCGCCGTCCTCGCCGATGGGTGACACGGTCCGCGCGCAGCTGTGGCCGCTGCCGACGCTCGGTGTCGTGGCCGCCGTCGCCGCGGGTGTGGGGCTGCCCCGGCTCGACGCGCGGATTCAGCACGACATCCCGCCCTGGCTGAAGGACTACCTGTTCGGAGGGGGCGCGGGCGCCGCGCGTACCGTGCTGGAGGCGATCGCCGGCTCCCTGATCAGTGTCACCGCGCTGACCTTCTCCCTCACGGTGGTGACGCTGCAACTCGCGAGCAGCCAGTTCTCCCCGCGGCTGCTGCGCACGTTCACCGCGGACCGGTACGTCCAGACGACCCTGGCGCTGTTTCTCGCGACGTTCACCTACGCGCTGACCGTCCTGCGCACCGTGCGGACCGGCGACGACGGACGTGTCATGTTCGTTCCGCAGGTCTCGGTCACCGTGGCGTTCCTCCTCACCCTGGCCAGCGTGCTCGGCCTGGTGTTGTTCCTGTCCCACCTGGCACGCGAGATCCGGGTGGAGACGATGATGCACAGCGTCCACTCGGCCGCCGACCGCACCATGCGCCGGCTTCTCCCCGAGAGCGCGCCCGTCGGTGGCCCGGCCGTGCCACCGGAACCGCCCGCCGACGCGCTGCCCCTGCCCGTCCGGACGCCCGGCTTCCTGACCGCCGTGGACGAGGAAGCCCTCCTGGAAGCAGCTGTCGAGGCCGACGCCGTCCTGTTCATCGACCGCCACCCCGGCAGCTCCCTGATCACCGGCACGCCCATGGGAGCCGCCTGGCCCCTGTCAGGGGGGTCCTTCGCTCCCGAGACCCGTAGCGGGCTGGTCCGCGAAGCCGCGGAAGCGGTCCACACGGGCGCCGAACGCACCGAGGCCCAGGACGTCGCCTTCGGGCTCCGCCAGCTCACCGACATCATCGCCAAGGCGCTCTCCCCCGGGATCAACGACCCGACCACCGCTGTCCACGCCCTGTCCCACTCCTCCGCGCTGCTGTGCGAGCTGGCACGCCGCGGCCCCGGCCCCCGGGTGCTGACCGACGACCACCACCGGGTCAGGGTCGTCCTGCGACGCCCGGACCTGGGGGACCTCCTCGATCTCGCCGTGACGCAACCCCTGCGCTACGGCGCTGCCGAACCCGCGGTCCTGGCCCGTGTCTCGATGCTCCTGCGCGAACTCGCCTGGAACACCCCGCCCGATCAGCACCCGCCCATCGTCGCCGTACTCGACCGGCTGCGCTCCACTACCGCCGATCAGGACTTCCACGCCGCCGAACACGCCCGGCTCACCGAGCTGGCCCAGCAGGTCGAGCAGGCCCTGGCCGGATGCTGGACGTACGACCGGACCCCCTGACCGCGCGGCCCCGCGGAGCGGGACGCACCACGTCGTACACCCGTGACCACCGCCGCAGCCCCGAGGACGACGTGTTCGCTCACGGCCTGCTCCAGCACGAGGGCCCTGGGGCGCCGCGCTCGTCTGTTCGTCCGCGGCAGGCCGGTCAGAAGATGGACAGGTTCGTCAGGGTGGTGAAGCGGTCGAGCGCGGCCATGGCGGCGACCGAGTTGCCGCGCCGGTCGAGCCCCGGGCTCCAGACGCAGAGGGTGCAGACCCCGGGCACCACGGCGACGATGCCGCCGCCGACGCCGCTCTTGGCCGGCAGGCCCACGCGGTAGGCGAACTCTCCGGCCGCGTCGTACGTGCCGCAGGTCAGCATCACGGCGTTGATCTGCTTGGCCTGGCTGCGGGTCAGCAGCGCGGAACCGTCCGCACGGATGCCGTGCCGGGCGAGGAAGCCGGCGGCCAGGGCCAGGTCCGCGCAGGAGGCTTCGATGGAGCACTGCTGGAAGTACGCGGGGAGCAGCTCGGGGACCGGGGTGACGATGTTGCCGTACGAGGCCATGAAGTGGGCCAGCGCCGCGTTGCGGTCGCCGTGCGCCGCTTCGGAGGCGGCGACCTGCGGGTCGAAGTCGAGAGCCGGGTTGCCGCTCTCGGTGCGCAGCACTTCGCGGAGCCGGCCGGCCGCGTCCCCCGTCAGGGCCTGGAGGCGGTCGGTGACGACCAGGGCGCCGGCGTTGATGAAGGGGTTGCGGGGGATGCCGTTCTCGTACTCCAGTTGCACCAGGGAGTTGAACGGGTCGCCCGACGGTTCGCGGCCCACGCGCTGCCACATCCCCTCGCCGTCCAGCGAGAGCACCAGGGCCAGCGCGAAGACCTTGGTGATGGACTGGGCCGAGAAGGGCTGCCGCCAGTCCCCGACGCCGTAGACCGTGCCGTCCAGCTCCGCCACGGCCATGCCGAAACGCCGCGGGTCGCCGTCGGCGAGTACGGGGATGTAGTCCGCCGGGCTCCCGCGGTGGGGCAGGGCGGCCACCTCCTCCGCGACGCGGTCGAGTACGGCGCGGAACCGGTGGGGCGCCGGGGACACCGGTGTGCGGTCGGCGGCGTGAGCGGGATCGGAGACGGCGGTGTCGGGCACGACGGCACTCCTCTGTGGTCCGGGCGAGCAGGGGGAAGCGGCGGGGGAGCGGGGGCGGGGGGACGGGCACGCGGCGACGACCCGGTGTCGGGACGCGCGCCGGGAGACCGTTTCGGGACCGGTGTCCGGGGCCGGTCCCCAAGGTATCCGCCTTTCGCCCGACGCCTGCGCGGGGTCCGCCCGGCGGCCGGAGGGGACGTGCGGCGCCTGCCCGGTGCGTTGATTGCGTATCCGGAGATCCGCTGCCCTGCTATTCGCCGCGGGCCCCGGCCGCATAGGTTCCTGGCGTCGGTCGGCCGGGCGGCCGGGCGGGGAGCCTCGTACGGGTCCCTGACCGGCCGTCTCCGGCAGCCGGCACCGTGCACGGGCATGCGGACCCAGCTGTGCGCACCGCCCCCGGTCGTCCCAGCCGGAGGCACCGCGCCCTGTCTCCCGGCAGCCGGTGGCACGCGCGCTCCGCGGCGCGTGCCGGTCCGGAAGCTCGCGTCCGCGTGCCCGGGTGCGTCCGGGGGCCCGCCCGGCGCCGGGCAGGGGGAAGGCGCCCGTGCCCAGCGCCGGGCAGCCGGTGGCCGCAGCCCTGTCCGGGGCGGGCGGTGTCCGCCGCCGTGCTGTCCAGGGCCGCGCGGACGCCGGCCGGCGCCGGGCCCGTACGAGCGGCCCCGGCGCGTGGGCGCCCCCGAGGGGGCCGTGCGACCGCCCCCGGCGCCGCCCCCGCGACCGCCCCCGGTCTTCCGTGGCCGGGCGGGCCCGCTTCTCGGTCGCTCCGCGGGCCCGTGCGCCCCTGGAACGAGCGTTCGGCCCCCGGGGCCCGGGAGGCTTACTGTTCTGGTCAGAAGGGTCTTCCCCCGCCCCGGACCGCCGGTGGCAGGAGCAAGGAGCGGGGGCGGAGAGCGAGGAGGGCGCCGTGGACACGACGCGCGGATGTGTTCGGCAGGTCGTGTTCGACGCCCTGGCCGCCGCTGGAGCGGACCCGCTGCTCGTGCTGGTGGAGGGCGTCGCCGGGATGGGCAAGAGCCACCTGCTGAGGGAGCTCGGTGCGTCGCCGCAGGCGGCCGACGCGGTCCGCCAGCTGTGGCAGTGCGGGGACCCCGGGGCGCGGCCGGAGGCGGAGCCGCCTCTGGGGACGCACCTGCTGTTGGTGGACGACGTCCACCGGGCGGACGAGGAGGAGCAGCGCCGTCTCCGCCGTGTGGTGGAGAGGCCGTGGCCCGGCCTGGTGGCCGTGCTCGCCTACCGTCCGGAGGACATCCCCCCGCACGGCCTGCTCCTGGGCGCCCCGGCGGTGGTGTACCCGCCCGAACTGACGGTACTGAGGTACCGGCTGGAGCCATGGGGCGAGGCCCGCGTCCGCCGGGCGGCGGCGGACGCCCTGGGCGACGGCGTCACGGCCGAAGCGGCCGGCCGGCTGTACGAGCGCTCCGGCGGCGTGCCCCAGGTGGTGACCGACCTGCTCACCATCGTGCGGAAGGGTTCCGGACAGGCCCGCACGGCCCGCGACGTGGACGCGGCCGGTGTGCCGGTCCGCCTGTCCGAACTGCTCCTGGACCGGATCTGGGCGCTCCCCCCGGGGCTGCGGCCGATCGTCTGGGCGGCCGCCGTCCTCGACGCGCCCTCCACGCGGCGCGAGCTCGTCGAGGTGTCGGGGCTCGGGCCCGCAGAGGGGAGGGAAGCCCTGATGGCCGCGGTGGCGGGCGCGGCGCTGACCGAACGGGACGAGGGCTGCTACGGGCTCCCGGTCCCGCTCGCCGCTCCCGCCGTGCACGCGTCCGTGCCCGGCCCGGTGCGCCAGGAGATGCACCAGCGGGCGGGCGAGGTGCTGGCCCGGCGGCAGCCGGTGCCGTGGTTCGCCGTGGCCGGGCACCGCAGGGCCGCCGGCGGGGGGCCCGCCTGGTTGCGGGCGGTGGAGAAGGCGGCCCGGGGGGCCGCGGAGGCGGGCCGCCACCAGGGCGCGATCAGCCTGCTGGAACAGGCGCTCGCCTCCTCGCTGGTGCCGCCGCACGCGCGGGCACGGCTGGCGCCGCTGCTGGCCCGCAGCGCCGTCGTCGGGCTGCGCTCCGACCAGACGGTCGAGGTGCTGACGCAGATCGTGCGGGACGCGTCGCTGCCCGCGACCGTACGGGGCGAGCTGAGGCTCGACCTGGGCCTGATGCTGTGCAACCAGGCCGGCAAGCTCGCCGTCGGGTGGCGGGAGCTGGAGATCGCGGCGGCCGAGCTCCAGGAGACCCGGCCCGACCTGGCCGGCCGGGCGATGGCGGCGCTGTCCATGCCCTACTGGCCGGGGCCCGCGGTCGCGGTCCACCGCCGCTGGCTGGGGCAGGCCATGGCTGCGGCCGACGCGAGCGGGGACGAGGCGCTGCTCGCCGCGGCGACCGCCGGTCACGCCACCCTCGCCATGAGCTGCGGCGACCGGGTCGCGTGGGAGCTGGTGAAGGCCCTGCCCACCGAGAGCCCCGACCCCGTGTGCCGTCGGCACGCCGCGCGCGGCCTGTGCAACGCCGCCGACGCCGCGGTCTGGCTCGGCTTCTACGAACGCGCCCAGGGCCTGCTGGCCGAAGGGCTCGACCTCTCCGCGAGAAGCGGCGCACCGTACACGGAGCACACCGCGCGAGGGACTCTGCTGCTGCTGGAGTGGTGGGCGGGCCGGTGGCCCGGGCTGGCCGAGCAGTGCGAGAAGTTCGTCGGCGCCACGTCCGACATGCCCTTCATCGCCTGGGACGCCCGTCTGGTACGGGGGCTGCTCGCCCTCGCCCAGGGCGACTGGGGCGCGGCGGTGAGCTGGCTGTCCGGACAGGACGCCATCGCGGCGGAGAACATGCCCACACCGCTGGCCGCGACGGCGGCGGGCGCCCTGATCCGTCTCGCGCTCGCCCGCCAGGACGTGCCGGCCGCCGCGGAGCAGGCCCGTAGGGCGTGGTCGGCCGTGGCGGAGAAGGGCATCTGGGCGTGGGCGGCGGAGCTGGCCCCCTGGGCCGTGGAAGCCACGGCCCGTGCCGGGGACACCGCCGCGGCCCGCGCCATGGTGGAGGACTTCGCCCGGGGCATCGCGGACCACGACGTCCCCGTCGCCAGAGCCGCCCTCGTGTGGAGCCGGGCCGCGCTGGCGGAGGAGGAGGGGAGGCAGGACGAAGCCGCGCGACTCCACCGGGAGGCCGCGACGGCGTACGGGGCCCTGAGCCGGCCCTACGCCCAAGCCCTCGCCGCCGAAGGCGCGGCCCGCTGCCTGCTGGCCGTAAGGCCCCCCTCGTCCGGCGGGAGCGACGGGGACGGGGCCTCTTCCCGCGCCGTCCCCGAGGAGGGCGAGGAGGCGTCCGCTTCCGCGGCGCGGGCGATCGCCGGGCTGGAGGAGTGCACCGAGCGGTTCAGCGCTCTCGGCGCGGTCTGGGACGCCGCCCGGTCCCGGGCCCTGCTGCGTACGCGGCAGCCGGCGAAACGGGGACGCCCGCCAGGCCGCCCCTCGCACGCGGACCGGCTGTCGCCCCGGGAGGAAGAGGTGGCGGAACTCGCGGGACGAGGGCTGACGAACCGGGAGATCGCGGCGACTCTCCACCTGTCCCCCCGGACGGTCGAGCAGCACATCGCCCGCGCCATGCGGAAGACCGGCACCCTCTCCCGCCACGATCTCGCTCACCGCCGTCCGTGACCCGGACGGCGGGGCGCGTCACCGACGGGCGGGGGCGGCGGGTGGCGCCGGCGCGTGGGTCACGGCCGGGAGGGCCCATGGGCGAGGACGGACCGGTTCCCGAACAGGCCGTCGCCCTCCCAGGGAAGCGCCGTCGCCGCCGCCCAGTCGAACACCCACTCCGTGCGGACGCCTCTGGCGCCCCAGCCCTCCGCGTACCGGCGGGGGGCCGGGGCCCCCGCCGCCTGAGCGGCGAGCGACGCCTCGCAGGCGGCGCGGGCGTGGCGCACGGCTTCCCGGCCGGTGTCGGCCGGCCCGGTGAAGACGTGCAGCCCCCGTCGCCCGGGCTGCGCGCGGTGGGTGGTGGGGACGTTGACCTGAAAGTAGGGCTTGGCCATGACGCCGTCTCCCTCGGTCGTTCTCCCCTGCTCGGTCTCGACGCAGGGTGTGATGGGCTGGTACGGGCGGCCGGGCCGTCTTCTCCGGGTTTCTTGGGGCCCCGGCTGTTCCGGAAGAATTTGGCCGGTCACGGAACGGCTCCGGTTGTTCCGGAGGAATAGCGGTGCTCTGGGGGCAGGGCCCTTTGTCGTGACGGGGCCCTGTTGTTCCGGACAAGAGCCCATGGGGCCCGCTGGTTTCCGGAAGCGACCCGGCTGTGAGAAAACCGTATGCCGTGGCCGGGACGCGGAACATAGGGGCGGACGGAACGCCTATACCCGTTTAACGTCCGCCGTTCATTCCGGCCATGCCCATTGGATGCCGTACACACCCGGTGTGCACTTGGTGGGCATCAGATGGGTCGTGTGGAAGGCGTCGAGGGGGACGCGGTGGCGGTACTGGGGCTCGGCGCCGAGCTGTCTGCTGTAGAAGCGCCAGCAGTGCGCGGGCAGGGCCCGCGGGTGGAAGCGCACGCGGAGCACGTACGCGGTCAGCGGTGTGGTGACGCGGCGCTCGTGCTGGTGGGAGGCGCCTCCGGCGGAAGCCGACCGCAGCGTGTACTCGGCCACGGCCGTCTCGTTCCTGGCCAGTCGGCGCCCCAGCGGGATGTCTGCCGCCACGCAGCCGAGATCCGGCAGGAAACGGACGGGCGGCGCCGGCCCGGACGGGACGGTGAGGTCGATCGTCCCGGCGTCCGGCGCGTCCAGGGAGTGGATGACGCTCATGTGCCGGACGCCGTCGCTGATGGCCTTGACCACCGCTGTGAGGTGGCTCTCACGGATGTGGCGGTGTTCGTCCAGGGTGACGGTCTCGTGGATGACCAGATGGCGCAGACCGGCGTTGAAATGGGGAAAGGCGTCGCCGAGTACCTGCTCGACGTCGGAGTTCTCGCCATAGACGCCGCGGACGACGGCCGGGTCGTGCGGGGGCGCGGAGCCCCGCGGCCGGTTGGGGCCCAGCAGCGATCGCAGGGCGCCTCGCTCCAGGCCGAGCAGGGGCTCCAACGCGTCCACGGCGCGCAGGGACTCGGGCTTCTCGGGCTGGCTGCGACCGCCCTGCCAGTAGCTGAGGGTGGCGAGGCTGACGGTGATCCGGCGGGCCTGGAGGTGGCCGCGTACCCGTTCCAGCGAGAGGCCGCTCTCCTTCAGGGCTCGCCGGAAGGCGGTCGCGAACGTCGCGTCCGGGCTGTCGGGGCTCTGGGGGTTCGGCATGGCGTCTCTCAGCGGGCGGGGAGGCCGTGGGCGGCCCGGCCGGCCCCCGCGGGGGCTCTCGGAAGACGGGCCGGGGACCGGGCGGGGACCGGGAAGCCGCCGGTGGCCGCCCACCATATCCAGTGGGCGGCCTGTGGGGGGCGTTGCGGAAGGGGTCAGTTGGTGTTGAGCGTCAGGCCGTAGTACCTGAGGGTGTCGTCGAGCGGCTGGAAGTACGAGGAGCCGCGCGAGTTGACGCCGGAGCAGCGCTGGTTGAGCGGCCCGCCCGACGTCATGCCCTGGGCCTGGTTGCCGGAGATGTAGGCGCCGCCGCTGTCGCCGCCCTCGGTGCAGACGCTGGAGGTGGCGAGGCCCGTGACGACCGTGTCCGGGCCGCCGGACGGGTCGACGTAGGTGACGGAGACGTTGTACGAACCGACCGCGCCGCACGTCCAGCCGGTGGTGGCGCCGGACTTGCAGAGCGCCGCACCGGAGGCGGCGCGGCTGCTGCCCCGGACGGCCACGTTGGAGGCCTGGCCCCAGGCGCCGACGGTGGTCGTGATGGAGTGGCCGTAGTTGACGGAGGCTATGCCCATGTCGACGCTGCGGGTCCCGAGGGCGTAGCGGGTCTTGACGCCCTTGGCGAAGGCGGTGCCGTCGAAGCGCAGGGTGGGCAGGTTGGCGACGCAGTGGCCGGCGGTGACGAGGTACTGGTTGCCCGACCGGTCCCGCGCGCCGTAGCCGACGGAACACCATCCGGAGGTGTTGTTGATCGTCATCTTGCTGCCGGGGTAGATCGCGGCCTGCGGGGCGAGCTTCTCCTGCTGTCGTTCCACCTTCACGGCGGACCCGTGCTTCGCGGCTTCGGCCAGGAACGCCTTGGCGGCGGCGCCCCGGTCGTCGTTGACCTTGACGGTGACCTTGTCGGAGGCCAGGTCGACCGACCAGGCGACCACGCCCGAGGGGGCGCGCTTGGCGGCGAGGGCGTCCAGCTTCGCCTTGACCGCGTCGAGCTCGCTCTGACCGCGGGCGGGCACCCGGGCGTCGAGGCCGGCCTGCTGGATTCTTGCCTTGTCGGCGGCGCTGGTGGCGTTGACCGTCAGCGTGCCGGAGGCGTCGAAGAAGGCGCCCTCGGCGGCCGTCCCGCTCCTCTGCAGCCGCTTGAGCCGGGCCTGCTGGGCTTCCTGCCGGTCCAGCCGGTCGACCGCGGCCTCCTCGTCCACACCGAGCGAAGCGGCCAGCGCCCGCACCATCTCCGGCTGATAGCGCGGAGTTGACGCCGAGTCCTGTGCCTGGGCCATGGTCTGGCTGCCCAGCACGGCGGACGCGGAAAGCAGAGCGGCTGCCGCAGCGAGGCTGAATGTACGCGTATGACGCACGTTGATTCCTTCCGAATGGCAAGCAGGAACCTGTAGGGGGTGGCATTGCGCAAATGCGCGAACAGCGCATCGTTGGGGGGTGATTCCTGCCCGGCGGGAGTGAGGGACTCGCCGCGCTCCGAACTATGGCCGGAGCCGTCTGCGCCTAGCAAGGTGCATGACATGGGCAATATTTCACAGAGAGGCCGAGGCAATTGTTGAAACGACCCGTCCCTGTGAACGCGTTTTCACCTGGCCGTACGGTGACGGGCGGAGAGCGGGTCGGGGGGGGGGGGAGCGGAGTTGCCGGGTGCATTCCGCCAGGAAGTGCCTTTCGGTCGGCGGTGCCTCGTTCGTCGTCCCCGGGGCGGGCATTGCGCACGCGCCGGAAAGGGGGGAGTGCCGCCCTATGGCCGGAGGACGATGTCGGTTCTGGACGCGGCGTTCAACTTCCGCATGATGCGGGCGACATGGTGCTCCACGGTCCGGGGGGAGAGGACCAGGCTCTCGGCGATGTCCCGGTTGGCGCATCCCTGGACGACCAGCCGGGCCACCTCCTGCTCGCGCGGGGAGAGCTGGTCGCCGTAGCCGAGGCGGCCGCGGCGGTGAGTGGTGACGACGTCGTGGCGGCGCAGCAGTCGTTGGCAACGGGCCACGTCCCAGCGGGCGCCCAGGCGCCGGTAGACCTCGACGACCTCCTGGACGTCCGCCACCGCCGCCTCCTCGCCGGCGTCGAGCAGGCAGCGCCCACTGGCCTCCGCGGCCCGTGCCGCGTCGAAGGGGCGGCCGAGCCGCCGCCACCGGTCCTCCGCATCGGCCAACAGGCCGGCTGCCTCACCCCGCCGGCCCTCGGCCTCGGCGAGCAGCGCACGGCCCACGGTCAGGGCGGTACGGGCCGCGGGCGCGTCGCGGTCCGCGGCGCCGGCCGCGCAGTCGGCGACGAGCCGGTGGGCTCGCCCGGTCTGCCCGTTGCCGTGCAGGGCCTCCACCGCGATGGGCAGCACCTCTGCCGCCCACACCCAGCCCCCGGTCCGCTCCAGCCGGCGCAGGGCCTCCTCCACGGCGTCGCACGCCTGGCCGGGCCGTCCCGCCTCCAGGTGGATGCGGGCGAGGGCGGCGGCGGACGCGGTGAGGACGAAACCCGTGTCGTAGCAGGTGGTGCCGGCGGCCTCCGCGAGGTCTCGGCGGGCCCGGGGGACGTCGCCGAGCACGTGCAGCGCGGTCAGCCCGCGCACCAGCATGGCCTCCGCGGTCAGGTCGGGTATCTCCTGGTACAGCCGGGTGGTGTGGTCGGCGGCCGCGTGCAGGCCGCGCCAGCGGCCGTCGTGCCAGGTGAGCACCAGGCGGGCGGTCTGGGTGAGCCCTTCCAGATACGGGCTGCTGGTCTCGGCGAGTCCCTCGGCGGCCCGGTCGAGGAACCCGCGGGCCCGTACGCCGTGGCCGAGGGCGCTCGCCGCGTGCGCGAGGTTGGCCCAGCCCCGGGTGTGGTGCGCGGCCTCCATCGCGGTCCCCGCCGGGCCGCGCAGCGTTCGGGCGGCGGCCCAGGCCCGCGGGTCGCCGAGCAGCATCAGGGCGGTGGCCCGGTTGGCGGCGACGGCGGCCCGGGCCACCGGGTCGGTCACCTGGCCGGCGAGCGCCCCGCAGCGCTCCAGCCAGTCCCGGTGGCGGCCGATGGGCCACCCCTTGATGGAGGGGATGGCGGCGACCGCCATGGCGCGGGCGGCGGTCTGCGGATCGGCCTCCTCCAGGTCGGGGATGGCGCGGGCGATCTCGTTGAGGCTGTCCTGGGCCCCTCCGCTCTGGTTGCGCAGAACGACGCTCAGGTGCAGCCGGATCTCACCGCGCAGCCGCAGCGGTGGGTCGTCCTCGTCCAGGACCCGCCGTACCGCGGCCACCACCTCGTCGCCCGCGCGGGCCAGTTGGGCGGTGCGGGCCAGCTTCGCGGCGGTGCGGACCCGGCCTTCCGCCAGCGGGTCATCGGCGACGGCCCGGGTGTAGAGGCGAGTGGCGGTGGCGTAGTCGCCCGCGGTGGCGGCCCGGTCGGCCGCCACGACGAGACAGCGCAGCCCCTCGCGCACCCGCCCCGCCGCCCGGTACAGCCGGGCCAGGTCGACCAGCGGCGGCGGACCGTCGCCGCCGCGGTGCAGGGCGCGCGCGGCGCGCAGGCTCAGCCGGGCCCGCCGCGGTCCGGACACCTCCGCCAGCGCGGCACGGCGGTCCAGCGGGTGCCGGAAGGCGGGGCACGGTCCGTCGGCCGTGAGCACGGACCGGCGTACGCAGGCGTCCACGGCTGCCTCCGCCCGCCCCGGCGCGATCTCCGCCACCTCGGCGAGCACAGCGACGGGCACCGCCGTCCCGACGACCGCCGCCGCTTCGAGGAGTCGCCGCGCGTCCTCGGTGAGCGAGGCGCACCGGCGGGCCAACTCCCGCCGCACGTACGGGGGGACGCCGCACTCCCGGACGGCGGCGAGTACCGCGTCCGCGCGCGGACCGCCCCCTCCCGCCGTCCACGGCCGGTCCGCCGCGCCCGTGCCGTCCGTCGTCCACGGCCGGTCCGCCGCGCCCGTGCCGTGCTCGTCGCCGGTCCGCAGCAGCTCCTCGGCCCCGCGCAGCAGCGCTGCGGCGGCCCCGGGCAGCCCCCCGGTCAGCTCGTGTACCGCGCGGGCGAGTCCGTGCTCTTCCTCGCCCCGCCCCCGCGGGTCCGCGGCCAGCCACCACCGGACGAATGCCGCTGTCTCCTCGGCAGTCCAGGGTCGGACCTCGATCTCCTCCACCCGCACCCGCTCCGGTACGCGGACGTCGAGGGCCGGCAGCCCGCGCGCGGCCTCCTCGGTGACGAGGAGCCGCAGCCCGTTGGGCATCGAACCCCTCAAGTGGCGCAGGAGGCCGAGGGTCGCGGGGTCCGCGTGGTGTGCGTCCTCCACCACCAGGACAACGTCCCCCAGCGCCGCCAGCAGAGCCTCCACCGCGCGTGGCAGCAGCGCCCGCAGGACCTCGGGGCCGACCGCCGCCGGGGGCGGCGGCAGCCGGTCGGCCAGTTCGGGTACGACCAGGCCCACGGCCCCGGTCACCGGCGGCAGCGGCAGGCCGGGCGGATGGGCCGCGTACGGCAGCCCGGACAGCGCGTCGGCGACGGGCCCGAGCGGAGCCGGGTCCACCGCGTCGGGGCACCTCGCGCGCAGGTGCGTCCACCCGGCGAACTCCGCCCCGCAGAGCACCTCGTCCACCAGGCGTGAGGCGCCGGCGCCCGCCGCCGAGCGCACCACGGTGAGGCTCCGCCCCTCGCGCAGCGCTCGTCGCAGCCGCCGCACGTGCGCGCTCCGCCCGACGAACCCGCCGCCGTCGGCCGTCCCCTCGCCGCTTCCCGTAGCGGGAAGACCTCTCTCCACGGCTCCGCCTCTCACCGGCCATCGGCCCCGGAGGGCCCCGCCGCGATCCGGCGGCCCCCGGGAGCGGGCCCGTGCGCCGGACCAGCAAGGGCCCGGGTCCGGGGGCCCGTTGGGCAGGTGGTCTACCCGCCGGACGGCCGCCGTTGCAATAGGGGCGATCACCTAGAGAATGCCGACGGCCTGTCCGCGCCCCGCCCGGCCCGGCCGCAGGCGGTGGGGGAGGGGCGGCCGGAGGCGGGCCGCGGGCGGTGCGGGGCGCGGGACGGCCGGTGTCCGTACCGCCGCTCCCGCTCTTTGGGTAGCGCTACGGATTGCTGGACGGCGGGCGGATGACCGAAGCTCTGGGCGATCCGGCGACGCCACCCCGTGCACTCCGGTCCCTGGCCGGCAGGGCCGGGTGCACGGAGGCGGCCGCGTCCCCACACAGCCGCCCGGCGTGGCCGGACCCGTGCCGCACGGAGCCCACTCCGTGGGACACGCCACCTCGCCCCACCGCCCGCGGACGCCGACACCCGAAGGCGTCCGCACGACCGCTACGACCAGGCCATTGTCATGACCCCGGCATGCCTGGACACCCCCGTGACACCGCGGTCGCCCTCTGGGCCCGCGCCTCCCACCACGGACGGCGTGGGTCCGCCAGACCACCGGGGCGACGAGTGCTCCACCTCCGGGCCCGAGCCGGTTCCGGACAGCTCTCAAGGAGAAACCATGGAGTTTGACGCACGCGTCCTGCGACGCCTGCTCGCCGTCGGCGCCAGCGCCGCCCTGCTCGTCGGGGCGGCCCAGACCACCGGGGCCGTCGCCGCCCCCGTGCCGCCGGGCGGCGAAGGCCGCATCGTCGGCGCGGATCGCCCCGGCGCGGTCGAAGGCTCGTACATCGTCACGTTCAAGGACTCGGTCGCCCGCGCCGACGTGCCCGGCTCCGCGAAGGCCCTGACCAAGCGGCACGCGGGCAGCCTGCGCTTCACCTACACCGCCGCCCTGCGCGGTTTCGCCGTGCGCATGAGCGAGGAGAAGGCCAAGCAGCTGGCCGCCGACCCGTCGGTGGCCCGGGTGGAGGCCGACGCGGCGGCGTACGCGATCGACACCCAGACCAACCCGCCCTCCTGGGGGCTGGACCGCGTCGACCAGCGCGACCTGCCGGTGGACCGGAGCTACACCTATGGCGCCACCGCCTCCAACGTGAACGCGTACATCGTGGACTCGGGCATCCGCATGAGCCACCGCGACTTCGGCGGACGGGCGGTCAGCGGCTACGACTTCATCGACAACGACTCCAACGCCTCCGACTGCAACGGCCACGGGACCCACGTCGCCGGCACCGTGGGCGGCGGCGCGTACGGCGTGGCCAAGGGCGTCAAGCTCATCGGCGTCCGGGTGCTGAACTGCCAGGGCAACTCGGGCGACACGTGGGCCCCGGTCCTCGCGGGCATCGACTGGGTCACCAAGAACGGGGTGAAGCCGGCCGTGGCCAACATGAGCGTCGGGGGCGGCAGGATCGACTCCGTGAACGACGCGGTGGCGGCCTCCATATCCTCCGGCACCACCTGGGTCGTGGCGGCCGGCAACAACAACGCCGACGCGTGCTCGTACTCCCCGGCCTCCACCCCGTCGGCCATCACGGTCGGCGCCACCAACAGCCGGGACGCCCGCGCCACCGGCTGGAACAACGGGCAGGCCTCCAACTACGGCTCCTGCCTGGACATCTTCGCCCCGGGCGACAGCATCGTCTCCACGTCCAACTCCGGCGACACCAACTCCCAGTCGATGAGCGGCACCTCCATGGCCGCCCCCCACGTCGCCGGCGCGGCGGCCCTGCTGCTCTCCGCCAACCCCACGTGGACGCCGGCCCAGGTCCGCGCCGAGCTGCTCGACGACGCCACGCCGGGCAAGGTCACCGACGCCCGCACCGGCTCCCCCAACCAGCTCCTGTACACGGGCGCCGGCGACGACACCACGCCGCCCGGCGACGGTGACACGTTCGAGAACACCGACGACTACCAGATCCGTGACAACGCAACCGTCACGTCGCCCATCACGGTCACCGGCATCGACGGCAGGGCCCCCGCCGACCTGGCCGTCACCGTCGACATCCGGCACACCTACCGCGGGGACGTGAAGGTCGAGCTGGTCGCGCCCGACGGCGGGGTGTTCCTCCTGAAGAACTACAACTCCTACGACAGCGCCGACGACGTCCGGGGCACGATCACGGTCGACGCCTCCAGCAAGGCCGCCGACGGGACGTGGAAGCTCCGCGTCACCGACAACTGGGTCAACGACACCGGCTACATCAACGCCTGGTCGCTCCAGTTCTGACCCGTACGGCCTGACCCGTACGGCCCGAGCCGTCCGCACGCGTGAAGGCGCCAGGCCCCACAGTGCCTCGCGCACGCACGACGCCCCCCGCGCGGACCCGCACCGCTCCCGGCAGACCCCGCCGGGAGCGGTGTCGGTGCTCAGAGAGCGAGGACCAGCTTTCCCCGCACCCCGCCCTCCCGGCTCGTCCGGTGGGCCCGGGCGGCCTCGCCCAGTGGGAGGACCGACTGGACCTCGACGTGGACGGCGCCGGAGTCGACGAGTGCGCCGATCCGGCGCAGGGCCCCGCCGTCGGGCGTGACGACGACGCGGCGGGCCGTGACGCCCGGGAGGCGGTGCGCCTCGTCCACCGGTTCCGGCAGGGTGATCAGGGCGCCGCCGGGGCGCAGCAGCGACCACGCCGCGTGCTGCACCGGACCGCCGACGGTGTCCAGGACCACGTCGAACGGTTCCGCCGCCGCCAGGTCGGCCGTCGCGCGGTCCACCGGCTCGTGGACGCCGAGCCCGCGCAGGAAGTCCAGGTTGCGGGCGGAGGCGGTCGCGGTGACATGGGCCCCCAGGTTCTGGGCGAACTGCACGGCGAAGTGCCCCACGCCGCCCGCGCCCGCGTGCACCAGGACACGCAGGCCGGCGGCGGCCCCCGCCGCCTCCAGCGCCTGCCACGCGGTCAGGGCGGCCAGGGGCACGGCGGCGGCCTCCGCGTAGGACAGGCGGGCCGGCTTGGGCGCCACGGCGGAGGCGGGCAGGACGCACAGCTCCTGGTAGGCGCCCCCGTACGGCAGGGGGAGCATGCCGTACACCGCTTCGCCGACCGCCGGTCCGCCCGGCACGGTCTCGCGCACCACGCCCGCGACGTCCCAGCCCATGCCCAGCGGGAAGGGCCGGTCACCGCGCACGGCCCCTTCGCGGTGCTTCCAGTCGACCGGGTTCACCCCTGCCGCCCTGACGTCCACCAGGACCTCCCCGTCCGCCGGGACCGGCGCCGGCCGGTCGGTGAGTTCCAGGACGCTCTCGTCGCCGTACCGGGAGAAGACCACTGCGCGCATCGAACCCGCTCCTGCCGTATCGAAGTCCTCGTGCCGCCCGAGCAGTCGGGACGCCGGGCGGCGGGTGCGGTTCCGCACCCGGGTCCACCGTCGCGGCACGGCGGGCGCGGAGCCATGACTCCGCGAGTACCAGGCAGCGGCCGCGACGGCATCGCGCCGGCCGCAGGGGGGTACCGGCAGGGACAGGCCGGCCACCGCCGCCCCCGCGCATACTGGCGCGTGTGAACCCCTCCAGCGAACTCGGCGCGTTTTTGAAGTCCCGGCGTTCCCGGGTGGCCCCCGGGGCGGTCGGCCTCCCCGTCGTCGGCCGGCGACGGGTCGCGGGGCTGCGCCGTGAGGAGGTGGCCGACCTCGCGGGCGTCAGCCTCGTCTACTACACGCGCCTGGAGCAGGGCCGCGCCCGCCATCCGTCCGACGCCGTGCTGGACGCCCTGGCGCGTGCGCTGCGCCTGCGACCGGAGGAGCGGGCGCACCTGCACGACCTCGCGCGCCGGTCGGCCCGCCGCCTACCTCGGCCCGCGACGGCCGGCCGCCCCCACGAGGCTGCCGTCTCGGGAGCGTGCGGGCCTGCGGAGGGAGCGGGTGACGCCGATACGGTGCCCGACCCGCCCGTACGGGAGGAGCTGCGCCGCCTCCTCGCCGCCGTGGGTGCCGTTCCCGCCTATCTCCTGGGGCCCGCGATGGACGTCCTCGCCGCGAACGACCTGGCCCACGCCCTCGTCGGCGGCGCCGACGGGGCGTCACCGGGGCGGGCGAACCTGGCGCGCCACGTCTTCCTCGACGCCGCCGCCCGCGAGCTGTACCCGCGGTGGGCGGACGTGGCGCGGCAGACAGCGGGCTTCCTGCGCCTCTCCGCGGGCCGTCGCCCCGGGGACGCGCGGCTGGGCCGGGTCGTGACGGAACTGAGCCGCCACAGCCCGGAGTTCCGGCAGTTGTGGGCGGCGCAGGAGGTGCGGGAGAAGACGTACGGGGTCAAGAGCTTCCGGCACCCCCTGGTCGGGCGTCTCGACCTGGCGTACGAGACCCTGTCGCTGCCCGGTGACGAGGGCCGGCGCCTGGTCGTCTTCACCGCGCCCGACCCGCGTGCGGACGCCGCGCTGCGCCTGCTGGGCAGTTGGACGGCTCCGGCCCCGGGCCCCGGCCGGCACGTGCACTGATCGCTTCGGCTTCGGACCGGCCCGTGCGCCGACGGGGCCGGTGCGGTGGTCGCCGCCGTCTTCCGGTTGGCCCGGCCCGGCCCGGCCCGGCGCGGTATCGGCTCGGCGTCAGCGAGCGCCGCGCCGCCGCGCCGCCGGGGGGAGGCGGTCGGCCTCCTGCCGGCGCGCCGGCAGGAGGGTCCGCACCCGCGCCAGGTGGCGGCGCATGTGCTCCTCGGCCCCTACGGCGTCCCCGGCGATCATGGCTTCCAGGAGCGCGATGTGCTCCCGCGCCGCCTCCGCCAGCGTCCCGTCACGGGACAGGCCGGTGAGCCCGTGGAGCCGGGAGCGCCGACGCAGGTCGGCCACCGTGTCGACGAGTCGGGCGTTTCCCGCCAGGGCGAGCAGGCCGAGATGGAAGCGGTGGTCCGCCTCCAGGTAGCCGATCAGGTCGCCGCGGGCTGCGGCGGCGACGGACTCCTCGGCCAGGGGGCGCAGCGCCTCCAGCCGCTCGTGTGAGGCGGTCCGGGTCACGCGGCCGGTGGTGGGGACCTCGATGAGCGCGCGGATCTCGGTGTACTCGTCCAGGTCGCGTGCGGAGAGTTCGGTGACGCGGAACCCCTTGTTGCGAACCGCCTCGACCAGGCCCTCCCGGGTCAGGTCCAGCATGGCTTCCCGCACGGGCGTGGCGGACACGCCGTACTCGGCGGCCAGGGCGGGCGCCGAGTAGACCACACCGGGCCGAAGGTCTCCCGCGACGAGGGCGGCGCGCAGGGCGTCGGCGACCTGGTCGCGCAGGTGCTCCGGCGCCGGGATGGGCCGGCGGGGCTTCAGCTCACTCACGCGTTCCCCTTCAGCGATGTGGCACCCGCCCCCACGGGGTCGCGTCGCGCGGCCCTCTCACCGGCATCGACGGGCTCAGGCCGGTCCGTCGGAGGGGACGGCCGGTCGCGGGGGAGGCGACCGGAGGGGGGTGCCGGTCCAACGGCTTCTGTGCCATGGCACATGGTACAGATCGTGGACATGGCCCTCCCGGCCAGGCCGGTGCGTGGCGGTGACCGCGACGGCCTCGAAGGCAGCGGCGGCCTACCGGCTGACGCAGGGGGCGTCGACCGGCGGGCGACGGGTCGTAGTCCGGGGCGGCGTCGGCGTCGCCGCCCCGGCCCGGCGCTGCGGCGGGCGGAACCGAGGCTGGGATACGAGGCTGTGGGACGGGGCGCGCGGTCGGGTCCGCGTGCGCCGGTCAGGCCTCCGCTGCGGCCAGTTGATCCGCCAGACGGGTGGCGAGCGCGAGGATCGTCAGCGCCGGATTGGCCGCACCGGTACGGGGGAAGACGGCCGGGCCGGTCACGTACACCCCGCCTACGGCCCGTACTCTCGCGTGCTCGTCCAGCAGCGGGCCGCCGAGCGGAAGCGTTCCGGCCTCGTGCTGCTCGGAGCCGATGGGGAACGCGTAGGTCGACGTACGGCCGGGAGCCGTCATCGCGTCTCCCGCACTGAGCCGATCCGCCAGGTCCGGGGAGCCGAAGGGGTCCTCGAAGCCGAGGGGGCCGACGGTCCATCCCGCCTCACGGCACAGCTCCTCGTGGAGGTGTGTCAGCGCGCGGCGCTGGTCCTGCACCAACCGCTCGTCCACGGAACTCAGACCGCCGGCGACGAACGTCGGCCAGGGCAACCGCGTTCCGGGCTCGCACCACACCCGGCCGGCAGGCCCGGGGAGCTGCTCGCCCATGCAGTAGCAGTCGACGATCACCATGCCGTGCGCGTTTGTACGGCCCTGCAGGAACAGGCTGGAGCGCAGCTCGCCGTCCGCGCGCGACAGGAAGAGCCGGCCCGATTCGGCCAGCCGACGCAGGGACGGAGGCACGGCAGCGGGGTCGAACGACGCCGCGAAGCCCTGCGCCAACTTGTCGGCCAGGCCGATCACCTGGGGCGAGGCCCCCTCGTCGACCTCGCGCAGCGCCTGGAGGACCAGCCGGCTGTTCTCGACGGTCCCCGCCGCCAGCACGACCCTGGAGGCGTTGATCACCTGTCGTTCGCCGTTCCGCTCCACCAGTACCCCGGTGGCCTCACCCTCGTGCACGATCACCGCCACGGCGTGGCTGTCGCAGCGGATCTCCACGCCCTCGGGCCAGTCGTCCAGGGGGGAGTACGCCTGCCATCGTCCGTCAGCCGCCTCGCGCACGGCGCGGGGCGCCTCGGTGAACTCCCGGCCGGCGAGCAGCAGGGGCGGCTCCGCGGGGGGCACGCGATCGCCCGCCCACCGCCGCACGTCGGCGGCGACCGACTCGTACAGGGAGGGCCCGCCCCGCCAGGACGCGGTCAGGTCGTGGACCACTGAGCTGGGCCACGCACCGCTGTCCAGCGCCCACGGCTCGATGGGGACCGCCACGCCGCCCCAGTAGAGGGAACGCCCGCCGAGTCGGCGGCGCAGGCCGGCGATGCCGCGGTAGCCGGAGTCGGTGGGCAGGTACGGCTGCCAGAAGTGCGGGTCCGCCGTTGGCTCCAGCCACAGCGCGTCGGCCGTGCCGGCGTCGTTCACCCACCGGTAGTGGTCGCGGCCGGCGTCGGGTCCGGACTCGATGACGAGGACCCGGCCGGGATGCCGGTCCGCGAGCCGTCGGGCCAGGGCCAGGCCTGCGAGCCCCCCGCCGACGACCACCACGTCCGCGGACTGGACCGGGCGGCCCGGGTTGCCGGGCCCTGCGGCTTCTGCAGTCATTGTTTCCCCAAATCACAGCGGAGAGTCGGAGGGCGCTCAGTACGGAGGCCCTGGTTCTCGGTGCAGCGGGCCGGCGCCGCCCGCGCCGGGAGGGTGACGACCGTCGAAGCCCCGCGGGCCGTCCGCGTGAGGACGTCGGTGCGGCCGGTCGCCGGCTTGCCCGGGCGAGCGCCCCTCGGCGCCCGCCGTCTCCTCGGCCGTCCCGCGCGACGCGCCGACGACGCGCCGGTGCGCCTGGGCCGCGGACCGGCCGACAGCAGTCCCGGACCGCTGGGCGTCGCGCGGACGGCTGCGGGCCGGGCCCGTGCCGATCCTGCCAGCAGGCCGGATGCAGCGTCCATCGCGTACCGGCCTCACAAAGGTGCATGGCATCAACAGGAGGCGGGCGTCCGTCGGCCCGGGCGAGAAGACACAGGCGCCCTCGCGGGTCAGTCCTGGGCGTCCAGCAGTTGGCGCCCGGCTACCAGATAACCGGCCTGGAAACGGCTTTCGGCGCCCGTCGTCTCCATGATCTCGGCGATGTGCCGACGGCAGGTGCGTACCGAGATTCCCATCCGGCGGGCGATGGCCTCGTCGCGGACGCCTTGGACCAGCAGACGGAGAATGCTGGACTTGACGGAGTTCGCCAGTGCTCTCTCTTGGTCCTGCGACCTGATCTCACCGGCGAAGTCCACCCCACGGTCCCACACTTGCTCGAACAGGCCGCAGAGGAAAGCCACGACCGCGGGCTCGCGGACGATCATGGCGTCGTTCCGGCCGGAGGCGGCGCCGGCGGGGATGAAGGCGGTACGCCGGTCGAAGACGACCATCTTGTTGCTCAGCTCGCGGACCGTCCTGACCTCCGCTCCGTGGCGGGTGGCGTCGTCGACGTAGCTGCGAGTGCGAGCGTCGAACCGGGCCGAGTGCTGGTAGAGCGAGCGAATCCGCACGCCGCGCGACAGCATGGCGAGGTCGCGCGGATAGGCGCGGTCCAGCTGAGTGGTGGGGCGGCCCCCACCCGGCTGCATGGTCAGCACTTCCTCGGTGCACTGCTCGGACAGCTCGTCGATCCTGGCGTTCACCCCGACCGGGTCCGTCAGCCGGTCCAGGGCCTTGCCCAGCCCGCGCTCCCTGCGGTCCCTGGCCAGATAGAGGGACATCAGGGCATCGAAGTCGCTGTGGATCTGGCTGGTCAGCCGCTGAAAGCCCTGCATCTGCCGCTCCAGCGGGCCGATGAGCTCTGCGGCTGCCACGTCCGGGCGCCCCGCCACGACCCGCCTGCCGTCCGGCAACCGACGCAGCAGCCTCAGCTGTGCGAGCAGCCTGACGGCCTCGTCCCGGGCCGCGTCCGAGAGCCCGAGCGCCCTCTGCGCCTCTTGCGCGTCGAACTCCCCCCGCTCGAGTATCCAGGCGTAAAGGCGGCGGGCGGGCTCGGTCAGAGATTGAACAGTCGTATCGTCGGCCATGTCTGAGAACTCCCCCACGTGTTCACACGATCCGGATTCACCCTACGCATGTCGAGCCGAGGGCAGGGCGGGACGAACCCTTCCGCCCCGCTCACGCGGCTCCGGCGGGCCGGCCCGGAGCGCTCACTCGGGCGTGTCCCATCCGCTCATGGCGACGACCGCCTTGGGCCGGGCCCCCGCCGCCATCGCGGTGAGGGCGAGTGTGGTCAGATCCGTCGGCCGAACGGATTCGGCCAATCCTGCGGGATTCAGCCGACCGCTGTGCACCAGCTCGATGACGTCGTCGAAGTCGGACCGCAGCGCGCCGAGCGACCAGGTCAGCCGGATCTCCTTCGCGAACGCCGACCACGGGTCGATCACCAGGTCCTCCCCGTGCTGGGCGGCGACCACCAGGGCGCCGCCGCGGGCCGTCAGTGTGAAGGCGTCCCGGAAGCCCGCCGGGGCCCCCGACGCCTCGAAGACCAGGGGCGCGGCCTCCGGGGGAGGGCCGGACAGGGCGGTGAAGCCGGCCGCGGTCGCCGCCGCCCGCCGCCCGGGAGCAGGGTCGACCAGAACGGGCGTCTCGAAGCCGCGTGCACGGAGCACCAGTGCGATCCCCAGCCCGATCGCGCCGGCGCCGAAGACGACGGCCCCGGCACGGGGGTCCGCGTCACCTGCCCGGAGCACCGCGTGGTGGGCGCAGCTCAGCGGTTCGACGAGGGCGGCGGTGGCGGGCGGGAGGGAGGCCGGTACCCGGATCAGCGCGTCGGCAGGCACGGCCAGGTGCTCGGACAGCCCGCCCTGGCCGTAGTTGTGGCCCACGATTCTCAGGTCGGGGCAGTGACTCGTCCGGCCGGCACGGCAAGTGGAGCACCGCCCGCAGAAGAGGGCCGGGTCCACCACTACGGGCGTTCCCTCGGGCCACTCGGGCGTGCCGCCGGCCGCGACCACCCCCGCGACCTCGTGCCCCATGACCAGCGGCGGATGCGCTCCTGGCTGCGCGCGGCGACGGCGGAACTCCGCCAGGTCGCTGCCGCACACCCCGGACGCGGTGACACGGACGAGCACCTGCCCCGCACCCGGGGACGGCGTCTCGGCGTGGGTCAGCACGAGGTCGCCGTCCGGGGTGAGCAGGAAGGCCCGGTGGCGGGAGACCGCGGTCGTCATGAGCGCCCCTCCTGGGGGGAGACGGCCGGCAACACGCCGGCGCGGCGCAGACGCCGCCGGGTGTCGTCCGCCGATACGAAGGTGATGCCGAGACCGCCGAGCCGCGTCACGGCGGCGGTGTTCTCGGCCTTGTCGTCGATGAGGACCAGTTCGTGCGGGGCCGCACCGACGCGGTCGCAGAGCTGTCGGAAGAAGGCCTCCGACGGCTTGCGGACCCCGAACCGGTAGGAGGCGAAGATCTCGATGTCGAGGTCGTGCAGGAATTCCCGCCCCACCTCCTCGATCCAGTCCGGGTAATTGGACCCGATCACCGTCCTCCGGACGGCCGCGCATTCCGTGGCGAGGTCCCTCATGCCGTCGAGCCAGCGGTACCCGTCCCGCCGCACCTGGTGGAAGAGCGCGGTGTCGCAGTCGACGCCGGCCTCGCGCAGCCCCGCCCAGTAGGCGCTCTCCGGGACCTCGCCGCGCTCCATCGCGTGGTAGAGACCCGCAGGGCGCAGCCGCTCGAAGTCGGCGAAGCTCATCCCCGTTGCCTTCTCGTGCGCGTCCAGGTACGGGTCGGTCAGCAAGGTCTCCATCAGGTCGAAGACGATGATCACAGTCACGGGCTCCTTCGGTGCATCACACGGTTCGTGGTCTCGGCCGGCGGTGTTCGGGCGAGCACGACTTTCACGGCCCGGTGGCGTGAGCGGTTCTGAGCCACGTCCAGGGCGCGGGGCAGCGACTCCAGCGGGTAGGCGTGGGTGACCATCGCCTCGCCGACCGCCGGCTGCTCGGCCAGTAGCCGCACGGCCTCCGCCAGGGAGTCCGGCTCCCCGCCCCAGGCGGCGGGCAGGGACGCGTGCTCCAGGTGACCGATCAGTGTGACCCGCTTCAGCCACAGTGCTCGCAGGTCACGGCACTCCTCCGGGTTGCCGAGGGTCAGCACGGTCCCGCCGAAGTCCACCAGGGCGAGCGCCTCGGTGAGCGACCCGCCCGTGCCCGCCGCGTCCACCACGAGGCGGGGACCGCCCCGCACCAGGTCCACGCCGCCCAGATCCACCCAGTCCAGGCCGAGCCGGGCGGCGGCCACCGCGGCCCCGCCCACCAGAGGCTCCGTCACCCCCGGACCGAGTCGGCGGGCCGCCTCCGCCTGGAAGTCGTGGCGGGCCAGCAGCAGCCGGCGACGCTTCGGGAAGACTCTCGCCACACCCAGAGCGGTGAGCAGCCCGAGTGTGCCGCCCCCGACCACGGCTACCGTGTCGCCGGGTGCGCAGTGCACCAGGCGCAGTCCGGAGAGCGCCACCGACAGCGGTTCGGCCAGGACGGCTGTCCGGTCGGGCAGGGAGTCCGGCAGCGGCCGGAGCATGGTGCGGTGAACGGCCACCAGATCGCCCCAACCGCCGCCGAGGCTGGTGCTGAAGCCCAGAGACTTGCCCCAGGGGGCCCCCGGGGCCCAGAAGGAACGGCACTGCCCGTACCACCCGTCACGGCAGTCGACGCACGGCTCGCTTCCGCGTACGGCGCAGGTCACCAGCGGGTGCACGACGACACGTCGGCCCGCCGCCGGCCCGCCGTCGCGCGCCGCCACCGCGACGGTGCCCACCACCTCGTGCCCGACGGCGGGCAGTTCACCGAGTGGGGCGCCGGGCGCCCTCGGGTCGATGTTCTTCGGGTCCACCCCGGCGAGATCACTGCCGCACACCCCCGCCACGGTGGTCTCGACCAGGCACCAGTCGGGGCCCGGCAGTTCCGGCGCGGGGCCCCGGCGGATCTCCAGCCGGTCCGCGCCCGCGCCCCCGGGCGCCCTGACCACCTGGCGGACAGCGTCGCGCGCGCTCACCCGACTCCGCCTTCCGCCGCCGCCCCGGCCCTCGCGGCCGAGCCGAAGTGCTCGAAGAGCGCGGCGGCGGCCGTCTTGACCTGTTCGATGGGGATCGGTCCGCCCGCGGGCACCACGCTCTCCAACCGGCTCTGGTCCGCGCACGTCCAGTACTGGTAGCGCTCCGGGAGCGGGTTGCCGATCAGTTGGACGTCGAGCGGCCGGCCGGTGAAGGCCGCACACCATTCCAGCACGGTGGCGAAGCTGATCGGGCTTGCGGAGCCGAGGTTGTAGATCCCCGGCTCGGTGTCCCGCGCCACCAGCTGCGCCACCACACGCGACACGTTCTGGACGGGTATGTAGTCGCGGCACGCCTTGAGCGTGTCGGCGAACAGGGTGAGGGGCCGCCCGTCGGCGGCCGCCCGAAGCAGCTGGGAGAGGATCGAGGCCATCGGGCCCTTGTGGGCCTCGCCCGTGCCGAAGACGTTGGTGTAGCGCAGAGCCGTCCAGGGCTGGCCTGCGTCGAACCGGCGGGTCATCTCCTGGTCGAGCTCCAGCTTCGAGCGGGCGTACAGGTTCAGCGGCCCGGTGCAGACGGAGGGGTCGCCGGTCTGGTGTTCCGCGACGGCGATGCGACGGTGGATGGTCCCGTAGACGCTGTGCGACGAGGCGTAGACGAACCGTGCGCCCCCGGTGAACGCCGCGTCGGCCAGGACGACCGGCTGGCGGACGTTCACCTCCTGGAGGCGGTCCCAGTCATCGGCCAACGTGCTGCTGATCGCGCCCTGGTGGACCACGGCGGCGTACCGGCCCCGACGTAGGTCGGACAGCGCCCGCGGGTTGTCGGCCTCGTCGTGGATCTGCTCGACCGCGCCGGCCATCCACTCGGGCAGCTCACGCCCGTCCAGCGCGGTCACCGCCCAGCCCTCGTCCAGCAGAGTCCGCACGGTATGCGCGCCGATGAACCCGCCGGCGCCCGTCACCAGCACCTGATGCCGTCCGGGGGTCCGGGCCGCCCGCGTCATGGCCGCCGCCCGGAAGAGGCGGAGAGGGACTCGATCGTCCTGCGGACGGCGGCGGTCTTGGCGGCGGCCGCCTCCGGGGTGTCCAGGACGGTCACCTCACCGAGGGTGCCGAGGTAGCCGTCCACGACCCCGACGCTGAGCGCCACCGACCGGGCCAGCACGTCGTCGGTGCGCGGCAGACTGCCGGGAGCGGCGTTGGCCACGGCCGGCCGTCCCGCGGAGTCCGTCCGGGCGAACTCGGCGTGCAACTGCCCCATGTGCGCGTAGTTGTGCTTCACAGAACCGGCCAGAGTGCTTCCGCCGAGCGCCTCGGCGACGGCCGAGGCCAGGGCCCGGTCGTCGAAGACCAGGACGTGCGCTGTGGCGCACTCGCCCGGGTCGTGGACGACCCGCTCACGAACGCCCGGCAGCCCCCGCAGTTCGTCACGCACGGCGGCCTTGAGGACACGGCAGCGCTCCAGAATGCCGTCGAGCTTGCGGCTCTGGGCGAGGCCGACCGCGGCGGCCAGCTCGTGCAGGCGCAGGTTCAGCCCGACCCGCGGCCCCTCGTCCACCAGCCCGGCGCGGTCGGGGGCGAAGCCGTGGTCGTGGAACGCGAAGGCCTGGCGGTACAGCGCCGTGGAGTCGGTGACCAGCAGGCCGCCGTCGCCCGCCGTGATGGTCTTGCCGGTGTTCAGGGAGAAGGCGCCCACGGCTCCGATCGTGCCGAGCCGCCGCCCGCGGTAGCTGCCGCCGCACGCCTGGGCGCAGTCCTCGATCAGCTCGCAGCCGGCCTGCTCGGCTATCGCGGTCAGCCGGTCCATGTCGGCCGGCGCGCCGATCATGTGCACGGGCATGATCGCCCGGGTCGCGGGGGTGATCTTCGCGGCCACGTCGTCGGGGTCCAGCGTCAGACTCTCGTCGATCTCCGCCAGCACGGGACGAGCACCGGTGAAGAGCACGGAGGCGATCGAGGCGATGAACGTGTATCCGGGCACGATCACCTCGTCTCCGGGGCCGACGCCCAGAGCGGTGAGCCCGGCGAGCAGCCCCGACGTGCAGCTGTTCAGGGCGAGGACGTGCTCCGAGCCCAGAATCCGGGCCATCTCGCTCTCGAAGAGCATGGTCTTGGAGGACGAGGTCTCACCGCCGAACCGGTACCGGCTCAACTGTCCCTCCCGGAGGGCCTCCAGTACCTCGGCCTCCTCCGCTTCGTCCATCAGGTACCAACCTGGTCCAGGCACAGTGTTCTCTCCTATCGGGAAGGGTTCGGGGCCGGCCGGTCCGCCCGGGCCCGGGCGGGCTCGCGCCTTGCGGGGCAGGGCCGGGGCGGGGGCCGGTGGGCTAGCATGGGCGGATCATGGATGCAGCTCTCCCACCTCCCGGCCAGGTGGATCAGTGGCGGCTGGGGATGCCGGCCGAGGGGCTGTCGTCCCGCGTGGGAACGATCGCCTTCACGGCTTCGGCACTGCTCGACGGACGGCGGGAGGCCGGCCCCGCGATCCCGTTGCACACCGCCATGGCCGAGGAACTGCCCCGCGCCACGTCGGTTCTCGTGAGGCTCCCCGAGTACCGCGGCAAGTCGCTGATCCCGGTTTTGAGCTGGCTTGTCGTCAATCGGCTGGCGCACCCCGGAGCGGAAGCCTCCTGGTATCTGCACAAGCAGCAGGGGCCCGCCTCCTGTGCCGCTCTGCTGACCCGCCTCGGCTGGCGGGACGTGCGGCACAAGCGGGAGGGCGGGCTCGTCCGGGTCACCGGTCTGCCCCCGCGGAGCGCCGAGCTCCCGGAGGCCAAGGCCTTCTCCGGCGCCATCGGCTCTGTGGAGCTGGACTTCCTGGCGGACTACGGCGTCTTCTCTCCCGGCCATGTCGATGACGGCACGGCGCTGCTGGCCGAGGTCGCGCTCCGGCAGAGCCCCGTCGAGGTGCTGGCCGACATCGGCGTCGGCTACGGCCCGCTCGCGATCGGCCTCGTCCGCAACGGCGTGGCGCGGCGCGCCGTCGCCACCGACGTCGACTGCCTGGCCCTGTGGCTCGCCGAGCGGAACGCAGCAGCCAACGGCGTACCGCTGACCGTGGAGTGCACGCCTGATCCGCTGGACGTGGAGCCGACACCGTTGACCGTCTGCAACGTGCCGACGCACATCCCGGCCGACCTGAGCACCGCTCTGACGAACGCTCTGGCCGAGCGCGTCCGGGACGGCGGGAAGCTGCTGGCGGTGGTGCACGCGAGCCTGGAGCAGCGGTACGCCCACAAGCTCGCCGCCGCCGGAGTGAAGGTGGCCCGGCACCCCGGCCCGGCGCACGTCGTCCTCGAAGCCCGCCGCTGAGCGGCCCGCCGCCGGGGGGGTGGACGGAAGGCCACGGCAGGCGGTGAACACGAGGCGCCGGGCGGAAGAGATCATGCGGCGCCGCCCTGGGAGATTCTCTCGATCATCCGGGTGGTCGACCGGCCGTCGACGTAGGGCAGGATCACCGTCCGTCCGCCCCAGCTGTCGACCAGCGCCGCCTCCGGGACGTCGTCCACCCGGTAGTCGCCGCCCTTGACGTAGACGTCCGGTCGAATGCGGCGCAGCGCCTCCACCGGCGTGGACTCCGAGAACACCACGACCGAGTCCACGGAGGCGAGCGAGGCAAGGACGGACGCGCGGTCCCGTACGGTTACGACCGGGCGCTGGCTGCCCTTCAGCCGGCTGACGGACGCGTCGTCGTTGAGGCACACCACCAGGCAGTCACCCAGCAGCCGGGCGTTCTCCAGCAGCGCTACGTGGCCCGCGTGCAGCAGATCGAAGCAACCGCCGGTCGCCACCACGGTGCCACCGGCGGCCCGCACCCGGGCGACCACCTCCAACGGGTCGGCGGGCCCGGCCGGGCCGGCGGCCCCTCGCTCCGGTCCAGGGGCGGTCCACGCGTCCGCCGCACCGGCCGCGACGAACGCCGCCGCGGCGTCCACGGCCCCGGTGACCGCCTCGGACAGCAGGGCTCCGTTCGCCAGCAGCACAGCGGCCGAGGAGGCGAAGCAGTCACCGGCCCCGCAGGTGTCCGCCGCGGCGATGCTCCGGGCCGGGACGACCAAGGGGGAGGTCCTGGCCGCGTCGACCAGAACCGCGCCCTCGGCCCCTCTGGTGACGGCGACACCGGCGGCTTCCCAGTCCTCGATCAGCTGCCGGCCCCGGTCGATGTCCGGGACCAGCCCCGTCTCACGGGGGCGGGCGGCGAATACCGCCGCTTCCCTGCTGTTCGGCGTGGCCAGCCGGATGCCGGCGACCGGCCGGGCCCCGCGCGGGTGGGGGTCCCAGACCACTGGGGTCGCGGAAGCCGCCGCGACGAGGGCCGCCCGCACCGAGGCGTCCTCGGCGAGACCCCGCCCGTAGTCGGAGACCAGAACGGCACGCGCCCCGGCGATCAGCTCGCGTTCCGCGTCGGTGAGCCCGCGGCGCGGCGCGGGGGGAGCGTCGGGTTCCTGGCTGAACATCAGCACGGTCCGGCCGCCCGCGCGGACCCGGCTCTTCACCGGAGTGGGCCCCGTCAGGCCGAGGTCGACCACCCGGACCCCGGCGGCTCGCAGAAGGCCGCCGAGCTCCTGCCCCTCCGGGTCCGCGGCCAGCGCCGTCACCAGAGTGACGGGTTCGCCGCCGCGGGCCATGAGCACGGCGGCCAGCCCGGCGCCGCCCGGCCGTGAACGGGTCTCCACCCGGTCCACGACCACCACCGGAGCCTCGGGAGAGACCCGTTCCACGGAGCCGAGGAGATCCCGGTCGAGGAGCGCGTCCCCGATCACCACCAGGCCCCCCGCCGGGTCGTCGGGCAGCGAGCCGGGCTCCGGCGCGAGGGGCGGGCAGACTCCCAGCGCGATGTCGACGCTCGCGCAGATGACGTGCACGGCCACCAGGTGGCACTCCTGCACGGTCGCCGTGGGGGCGTCGACGGAAACCGTCTGATCGGCGAGGCCGGCGAGCGGGTTCGGCGCGGCCCCGGTCAGCGCCCAGACCGTCATGCCCGCCTCCCGGGCCGCCTCCGCCGCGCGCAGTACGTTGCCGCTGCGCCCGGAGGTCGACAACAGCAGCAGGACGTCACCTGCGCGGCCGTGTGCCCGCACCTGGCGCGCGAAGACCTCGTCGTAGCCGTAGTCGTTGCCGATCGCGGTGACCGCCGAGCTCTCGGCGTGCAGGGCGATCGCGGACAGGGGCGCCCGGTCGTCGCGGAGCCGGCCGACCAGTTCGGAGGTGAGGTGCTGGGCCTCCGCCGCCGAACCGCCGTTGCCGGCGGCGAGCAGGCGGCCGCCGCCGGCGAGCACCGTCGCGAGCTCCCTGCCCCAGTTCTGGAGCCGCCGGGCGTCGAGCGTTCCGAGCGCCTGCTGGAGCAGAGCGACGTGGTCGGGGCCGCTGGGAAGCGGTCGCGGGGGCTGCGTCCGGTGCTCCGGACCGTTCATGGGGTTCTCCTGACATGTGTACGGCGGCGAATCGGCCGGGCTACTCCAGACCTGCCCGGCGGGCGTGGAAGATCGTCATGACCCGGGCGTCCGCCGTCGGGGCCCCGTGCCAGGCAGCCACGACCGCGTCCACGAGCACGCAGGGGCCGGCCCGGTGGCTGGCGGCCACCCGGGCCTCCACCGCCGCGGCCGCCGCGCCGATGACCGGCACTCCGAGATCGCCGGCTGTCCAGGCGATGCCCGCGAACCGCTCCGCAGGGTCGGCGCATGGTGCCGAGAAGGCACGTGCCGTGTCCAGGTCGGCGGCGTCCAGCAGGTGGAGTCCGAGGACTCCGCTCCGCCGGACCGCGCGTTCCGTCCTCGTCCCCTCGCCCAGCGCCAGCGCCAGACGGCCGCTGCGATGGCCGACCGGCATCACGGAGGCCACCAAGCACCCCATGGGCCGGCCCCCCTCGACCGTGGTGAGGACCACACACGCGGTCACGAGGAGGTCCTCGGCCGAGAAGTCGGGCCGGGTCCGGTTCACGACCATGCGTGCCCCACCCCCTCGACCAGCTGGTCCACCCGAGCCCGGAAGAGACCGTCACCTCCGGGCCAGACCTCCGGGTTGCCCGGATCGACGGCGGCGGCCGCGGCGCGGGAGGCCAGGAAGCCCGCGCTCGGCACCAGTAGCTCGATCGGGCTCCATTCGTCCGACGCACCCGTCCAGACCCGGGCCTCGACCCCGGGGGGAAGGGACTCCACGGTGCCGCGCACCAGGGGCGCCCAGGAAGGTTCGGCGAGGATCACGACCGCGGTCGAGCCGGCGTTGCGGTACAGGCCCACATGGCGGCCGTGCCCGAGATTGCGCAGGTCCGTGGCGGTCACCCGGCCCAGCCCCGCCTCCGACAGCCGCGTCTCGAAGTCCACGGCCACGTTGCGCAGCCCCGGTGTGTGGAGGCAGAGCACGGACTCGCGGGTGGTGTCGTGCCGTGGGGCGAGCGTCCCGTCGTCGGCCAGCCACCGTTCGCGCATCGGTCCGAACGCCGGCGCGTCGTCCCCCCGGCCCAGCACGGTGAACATGCCCAGGCTCAGACTGAGCACCGAGTTGGTGGCGATCCACCCGTCGTTGCCGGGGCGGGGGCAGGAGACCGTCTCCAGGCCGGCGCCCAGGTGCTCGCGCAGATACTCCTCCGGACGGTTGGAGAGGACTGCCACGGTCCCCGCGCCGGAGCGGCGTGCCACGTCGACGGCCAGTAGCGCGTCCGGGTGGCTCATGCTGTCGGAGATCACGAAGACCGTGTCCAGCTGGATGCGGGTGGCCGCGAGTTCGAGTGGCGTCAGCACCAGCGCCGTGCGGCCCCGCCACCGCTGGTACAGTGCCGCGCCGAGGTGGGCGACCGCCAGTGAGCCGCCGGACGCGACGAACGCGGCCGGGCCCGTGAGCCGTTCACGCAGGTGCGTGTGGCGAGCTTCCCGGTGCCATTCCCGCCACTGTGCGTAGGTGTCGGCCAGTGCCGCCATCTCAGCCTGGTACGTGCGGTCCACGGTGTCGTCCACTTCTCGTCGGTGCCGGTGGGGGAGCCGTCGCGGTGTGCCGGGACGGAGGCCGGGGCCCGGCTGGGGCCGGGCGGCCAGGGGAGGGGACGGGCGTCATCGGGTGTCGCGGGCGCGGTCGAAGACGAGCCCGTAGGTCATCTGCAGATAGGCGCAGAACCGCATCAGGTCGGTCGGCCCGGATGCGAACTCGGTGGACAGAAAGGCCCGGTAGCTCTTTTCGTAGAGTTCGTCGAAGACCCGTGCGGTGAGGCTGAAGCCGAGCGGACGGCCCACCGCCTTGGCCGCGTAGAAGGACGCGAAGCACGTGTCGCAGTCGCGGCACCAGCTGCCCGGACGACGGTCGCAGCTCGCCAGCTCCCGCTCGGCGCCCGGTGGCAGGGCCGCCAGCAGCCTGTCCCGGGTGAGCGGTCCGGGCAGGGTGCGCATCCGGTGGCCGCCCTGGTGGTCGTTCCACCCGTCGATGAACTCCGCCACCGAGTCCGGCTGCCGACGGGCGGCGCCGTCCGATGGTGCGAACGGCCGGCGGGCCACCGCACCCAGGTAGCCGAAGGAATGGCCGGCATGTGCGCTGAGCACCGCCAGCACGAACGGCAGCGGCGCTCCGGCCCGGTGGGGTTCGACATCGGCGGCTACGTCCTCGTAGCGCAGGAGCGCCGGCGCCAGGTGAGCGATCCGGTGCAGCGTGTACGCCGACCCCATCCCGCGGGACCGCCACAGGGCTACTCGCCCGGTCGGCTCCGGGAAGCCGGGGCCCGTGCCCGCCACTGCCCGGACCGTGACCGCCCCCCGGCCGCGGGTGTGCTCGGCGAACCACCGCCAGAAGCCGGGGCGGGCCTGATCGGGCACGTCGACCTCCGTCACCGACGGGTCCAGCAGCCTGGCCCGGAGCCGGAAGTACTCCGCGGCAGGGGTGCTTTCCAGATCGAGGGGGGAGCTCAGCGCGGTCATCCGATGTGCTCCATGAGGAACGCGCGGGACGCCGTCAGCTGGGCGTGCAGTGCGGAGGGCCGGCAATGGGGCTCCAGCGTGAAAGGCCCGTCATAGCCGGCTTCGGCGAGCCGGCCCAGGACCTCGGTCCACGGCACTTCGCCGGTGCCGAGGGGGACCGTCCGGTACGTGGTGTCGCCGTCGGTGTAGGTGTTCCCGTCGGTTGCCCCGCCGTCCTGCCCATCGGTCACCGTGACGACATCCTTGACGTGGACGTACCCGGTGTACGAGGCCAGCAGCGCCGCCGCCTCGGCCACGTCCTCGCCGGCGCAGGCGAAGTTCGCCGCGTCGAAGTTCAACCGGAAGCGCGGGTGGTCCACCAGCTCGACGAGGTGCCGCAACGACGCCGCCCGGCGGGAGATGTCGTAGTGCTCCGGGTCGTGGCCGAACGCGTCGAACTCGTTCTCCATCACGATGGTCACACCGGCGGCGTCGGCCTGGCGCAGCAGCGGCGCCACCAGACGGGCGTACGCGGCGGCCGCCGCCCGGTCGTCGCCCGTGCCCCCGTGGCCGAAGTAGGTGTTGACCCTCGCCGCCCCGAGCTCCGCAGCGATCGCGATGCTCGTTCCGATGAGCCGACGGCCTGCACCGGTGGTCTCGCCGTGCAGGTAGCTGGGGGAGGACACACAGGCCACGGTCATCCCGAGGCCGTCCAGCGCGGTGCGGACCTCGGTCGCGTTCGTCTCGTCGACCTGCCAGGGGCACCACAGTTCGAGGGCGGTGAAGCCGAGGCTCCGCAGCTCCTCGACCCGGGCGAGGCCGCCGAGCAGCGGGCCCGTGCCGAACAGCTCCGGGGCGGCGACCGTCAAGAGTGTCTCCGTCACAATGACTTCCTTCGCATCAGCCGGTACGGACAGCGGTCGGTCGGCCGCGTGCGTGGTCGCGCACGGTCCGGGCCACTTCGTCGGGACGTACGTCCCACTGGCACGGTGCGTCGCACGCGCCGTAGTGGCGGGTGCAGTTGCCCTGAAGCGGACGCTGTGCCGGGCAGCGCCCGCCGGTCCGGCTGCTCACGTGCGTCGCCGAGGAGGAGACCGGCCCCCACACCCCGGGGTCGGTCGACAGGAACAGGGAGACGGTGGGCACCCCGCACGCTGCCGCCAGATGCCCCACCCCGGTGTCATTGGCGACGAGCACCGACAAGCGGCCCAGCCGTGTCGCCAGGTCGGCGACGCTTCCCGGCGGCACGAGCCGGACCCGGTCGGAGCCGACATCCTCCGGCAGTGTTTCCATGAACTCCTGAGCAGCGTCGCGTTCGGCGCCGCCGGAGCCGCAGAAGACGTCGAACCGCAGGCCCTGGTCCTGGCCGAGGAGCCCGACCAGACTCCGCCAGTAGGCGGCCGGCCACCGCTTGGACGGGACACTGGCACTACAGAAGAGCCCCACCACAGGACCCTCTTCCCGGCCGGGGACCACGGGCCCCGCCCAGTCGCGCGCCTGCCCGAGCCACTGTGCCTCCAGTCGGCCGAGCCTGATGCCGGCGGATTCCAGGAGCGTCGTCATGCGGGTCTGCACATGGAGTGAGGACAGATCCGACCTGCCGTAGAGGTCGTACCAGCGAACCCGGCCGCCCTCGTGGATGTGCCAGGCGCGGAACTCCGCGTACCGCGGGTCGGCTGCGAGGTCGGGGTTGCGGAAGTTCACCACGGTGTCGATCTTCTGCTCGGACAAGTGCGCCGCGATGTCCGGCCAGTCCGCCCGGTCGAACCGCCGCCAGCTCGGATCCGTGGGACCCAGCAAGCCGGCGAGACCGCTTGCCCGCCGGAGCCGTGGATCGGCGAGCACCGGATTGGCGGGGTACGTGTACCGGATCTCCGGGTTCACCGTCTCCATGGCCCTCAGGACCGGCACCGCCAGACTCGCGCTGCCCAGACCGGTGAAGTCGTTGAAGTGGATGCGGCGCGGGACGTCCGGTTCAGCGCACAAAGCTGATCTTGTCGAAGTCCAGGCTGTGATCGCCTTCGACCTGTTTCATCATCAGGTAGTCGTAGGCGCGTTGGCTCACCGCGTAGGAGAGGGCGAACTGCGCCTCCACCGTGTACCCGAGCTCTTCCAGAGCCTTCCGCTTGGTGGGGTTGTTCGACATCAGCGTGACGGCCCTGGCGAAGCCGAGATCGGCGAGAGCCGTCCCCGCCAGCGCGTAGTCGCGCAGGTCGCGCGGTAGCCCGAGGGACTCGTACGCCTGGTAGGAGTTGATCCCCCGCACGCGCTGACGCTCCATCCCCTGGATCTTGAAGTCGAGTCCCGCGCCGCGTCCTTCCTGGTAGAGGTAGACGATCGCGCCGCTGCCGCGCTTGTCGACCTCCTGCATCGCCGTGACGAGTTGGGGCCCGCAGTCGCAGTCACAGGCGGCGAGGGCCTCGCCGAATATGCAGGAGGAGTGCAGGCGGACCACGGTGCCGGCCTCGCTCAAGTCGCCCTGGGAGATGCTCAGGCACCGCTCCGCAGAGCCTTCGACGCCGTGCGTCGAGACGTTGAACTCTCCTTGCGCGGTCTCCAGGACCGTTGTTGCGATGATCACGTGTCGTCCGTTTCTTGACGCCTGTCAGAATGTGCGCCGCCGCCTGAGGGCCCCGCAAGCGCGCTCCCCGCCGAGCTGTCACCACCCGGTGTCGGCGCTCCCGGCCTTCGCTGCGCGCCCCGCCGGCCCGGTCGCGGCCGTGAAGAGAGCCACCGCGCGCCGTGGGGGAATGGTCGTCGAAGAATCTCTGGGCATATCAGGCAGGCTTTCTGGTCGAAGTGCTGGAGCGGGGCGACTTCGGATTTCGAGAAATCCGACTTCGTCCCCCGAGCGGCGCTCACCCTTGCGCCAATCGGATTCTGCGACCGCAGGAGTGAGCTGTCCACGATCGGCGGGCGTCACCATGCTGCACTGCCGCAACATGACGGCAAGACAAAACGGGAAATTCACACGGTCTCCGGCAGCCGAGTCCGCCGCCGGCGCTCCGGCCGGGCACGGGTCGCTGCTGGGCGGGGCGCCCGGGGGCACCCGGAGAGGGAGGGCCGCCAGGCTTGCGCCACAGTGCCGCAGGCGGTGTTCTTCGGCATCGGCCGGACCGGTGCGCATACCGCAGGCGGGGCTGTCGGTCGCCATGGTGTCGCAGCGGACGACGGCACGAGCGCGCGTGCCCGTTCCCGGGCGACGGGCGGCCCGGAGCCGCTGGGCGGGAACTCGGTGATCGGCCGACGTTCGGCTGTAGCCGTCCAGCGGCGCTCCTTGACACCTCGACATCTCCGAGCTCTATGATCAAGTTTTCTCTCAGCAATTCGCGCCAACGCCCCAAGAGGGACGGCATTTCATGGATATCGATTCGGTCGGGCACATCATGACGGGGTGCGACAATGACCTGGAGAAAGACCTCGATCCCTTCATTCCCGAGAATTGCCTGCTCATCGCCGCAGATCTCGTGCGGACCCTCTCCGTGGAGGGCCCCGCCCGGCCGGCCCACGCCGGCGAGGTGAAGGCCGTGGTCGCCGCGCGGCACGGGGCCCTCCCGACCGGTCCCGAGTCGGCCGGGCACGGGGACGCCTGCGGCCCGGCCGCCCGTGAGGCGGTGGACCGGACCCGCCCCGACCTCCTTCCCGCACCGGCGTCCCGGGTCGACCTGAGCACGGTCGTGATGCACCACCCGTCCCGCAGCGGCACGATCCGGCCGCTGCTCGACCGGCTGGCCCCCCTCGCGCCGCGGCTCGTGACCGACCCGGAGCCCGAAGGCCCGCGCAGTCCGCTGCGGACGGCGAAACACGCCTGGCGCGCGGTCGCGGAGGGAGCCACCCACCACCTGGTACTCCAGGACGACGTCGAGATCTGCCAGGACTTCGCCGAGCACCTGCTGTCCGCCGTACGGGCCCGGCCGAGTGATGTGATAGCCCTCTACGTCAACGCGGACTCGCCCAGCAACTCCTACGCCGTACGCCACGCCGCCGCCGTGGGCGCGCCCTGGGCCGAGCTGGTCCCGGGCGAGTTCGTCCCCACCCTCGGGCTCGTCATGCCCGCTCCCGCGGCCGTACGGCTGGCGGACTTCCTCGACGCCCTGCCGGACCGGCTCCGTGACGACGACGCGTTCGTCGACGTGTTCTGCCGACTGAGCGACCTGCGGGTGACCGCCACCGTCCCCAACCTCCTCGAACACGGCGCCGGCCTCAGCGCCGCCGGCAACGACGGCCACGGCGCCCGCCGGTCCACGGTCTTCCTGCCTTCCTGGGAACGTGCGGACGACTACTGGGACGAGCCGCCGGCCGGCGACCGCGGCGCCCCGATGCGGGCGACCGGCTCCGCCGAGCCGCACTACGCGGTCTCCGTCCGTGCCGCGCAGTGCGTCGTCCGGTTCCTGCACGCCGCCGACGCCCATCCTCTGCGGCAACCGTGTGCGGCCTGGCGACTGGTCTGCGCGACGACGGGCACTCCCGTCGACGCCGTCCTCGCCGGGCTCGCCGAGCACCTGCGGACCCCCGCGGGGGCGGACGCCGTCGACCGGGCCGCAGCCCTCGGCCTGCCGGCCGAGCACGTGGTCGAACTGTGGGCCGCGGGGTACCTCCTGGGCGCCGACGCCCTCGACCCGCACAAGCGGCCGGCCCCACGGCCCCAGCGGCCCGGCCTGCTCCGGCGCTGCCGTGAGCGCGCGGTGGACAGCTGGATCGACTCCGGCTTCCTCACCGCCGTGCCGTCCGCCGACCGTCCCGAGGCCCGCACGCTTCTGACGGCTCTGGCCCTGGCCGCCGTCGACCGGGCCCGACCCCTGCCCCACGATGGAGGAGCCCGTGGTGACGCCTGAACCGCCGCCCGCCGCGCCGACCCGCGATGACGACGGGCCCGGCGCGCCCTTCGCCCTCGCGCGGCTCGCCGGACGAGAGGCCCACTGCCTGGCCCTGACCACCCGCGCCCAGCCCCCGCCCGTCACCGTCGTGCCCGAGCCCTGCCCCGGATGCGGGGCAGGCCGCGCCGCGGCGCTGGAGCACGCCCGGGCGATGCCCTTCGGCCGGGTGGCCGTGGCCGGTCGCACGAACGGCCCCGTCGACGCCCCCGTCACGTTGTCCGTCCTGGCGTGCGAGCGCCTCAACGCCTCGGTGCTCATCGCCGTCACTCACCTGCACGAACACGGGGGCGAGGAGCCCCTGTGGCTGAGGAGCCGGTCCGCCACCGCGCTGGACAGGGCACTTCGCCGGACGCCCTCCCGCTCCGCCCTGCTGGAGTACGTGGACGCGGAGGAGGCCTGGTACGACCACTTCATGACGGGCGCCCCCGCCGGGCGGCCGACTGCCGCGGACGGACCGCACACTCTGCCCGTGCAGTTCGACGCCTTCGCCGGCCCGGAACGGCCCCCCGCCGGGCGCCGCGGTGTGGCGGCCGTCATCCGGGCCGCCCGGGAGCCGTTCCTTCTGCCGCACTCCCCGCACCGGCCCTCGCAGGCAGACGCCGACGCCTACGAGCGGCTGCGGGCCACCGCGCTGTGGGAGCGCCTGCGCGACCTCAACCGCGCCGTCCCTCCCGGCCCGCGGGTCCCACCGCCGGACGACTACTCCCTGCTGAGCCACCCCCCAGGAGGGCCCGAGGGCGTCGTGCCGCTGCCCTGAGGGCGCTGCCCGCTATGGCCCGGTCCATCCCGCCGTCACGTTGTGGCCGTGCAGCATGGTGATGTTCGTCGGCTCTGGACAGGGCCCGGCCCGGCGGGAAGCATCTCCGTCACGAGAGTGGGCGCCGGGCCGGTACGGCCACCGGATGCGCAGCCACATCGGCGCGCCCCGGACCTTCCCACCCGGTCAGGGTCCCGGAGGCTGTTCGCCGGACGGCCCGCCGCCACCGCTCCTTCACCGACCGCAGCTCATCCGATCGGACCGCGCGGACAGGCCCCGGGCCCCGCCGCTCCGAGAAGGGGCTCCCCGTTATCGGAAGGGACCACTGCCAGCCGTGAGCTCAGTAGACATCAGTTCTTCGATCGCCCAGATCGAGTCCGCCGGCTACGTCGTTCTGCCGGGCGCCTTGCCCCCCGAGTCGGTCACCGAGATCAGTACGGCACTCGATGCCATGCTCAAGGCAGACGACGAGGCGTGGGGGGCCGAGCGCCTGGTCGAGATCCGCGAGCGCGGCGCGCAGCGCAACCTCGCTGCGGCCGACCGGTCCTTCGCCCGACTGCTGGAGGACTCGCCCGCCCTGGAAATCGTCGACGCCATGCTCGGCCCGCGCGCGATCCTCAACTGCTTCGACGCGTTGACGCTCTTCCCGGGGCAGGGCCGCTACCCCTGGGACTACCACACCGACCTCATGGACGTGACCGGTGTGGCGTTCCCGCCGAGCCGGATACCTGGCGTCAACGTCCTCTACTACGTGGACCGGGTGCGCGAGGAGAACGGCGCCACCTGGGTCGTTCCGGGCAGTCATCTGACTCTGGTCGACGCCCCGGACCCGGAGGTCATGGCCCCGCTGTCGGTGCCGCTGGAGGTCGAGCCGGGCGACGCCGTGGTCTTCGACGCCCGGATCTGGCACTGCGCCGGGACCAACGGCTCGGACGTGCCGCGCACCCTCATCAAGACGCTCTTCACCAGTCACTGGTACCGGCCGCAGATGGATTTCACCCGCGCCGTCCCCGCAGAGGTCCTCGCCGCGTTCGACGACCGGGCCCGGCGCTACCTCGGTGTCGAGAACGTACCGCCCGTCACCGTCGAGGAGCTGCGCATGCGCCTCTTCCAGGGTGGCGGCGGAGCCATGTCCGCCACGAAGGGCTGAGCTCGCCATGTATCTGACCCCGTTCTTCAGCTACCGCCGGGTGGCGGACACCGCCCTCCTCAAGAACCACATCACCGGGCGGGAGGCGGCCGCCCCCTGGCGGGCGGTCGAGGAGCTCCAGGCCCTGTACGACTCGCCTGCCACGGCCGGGCCCGTCCCGGCGGTCGCGGACGAGCTGGGCATCGTCTTCCCCGACAAGGACGCCTCCGACGCCTGGTTGGAGGCCCACGACTCCCGCAGGGTCAGCCATCTCCCCAAGATCGAGCAGATCGAGCTGACCAACCGCTGCCCGTACACCTGCCAGATGTGCCCGCGCACCTTCGAGATGGAGCGTGGACTGGGAGACATGAGCCTGGAGCTCTTCGACAGCGTCATGTCCCAGATCAGCGGGCACACCGAGTTCCTGGCGCTGCACCACTTCGGCGAGTCCCTGCTGCACCGGGGACTGCCCGACGCGATACGGATCGCCAAGGGCCACGGAATCCGGACCGGGCTGTCCTGCAACCCGCCCAGCCTGCTGCCCAAGCGGGCCGAGGCCATCCTGGAAGCCGGCATCTCCAACCTGGTGCTCTCCCTCGACTCCCTGGACCCAGAGGTCTACAAGTCGATCCGCGGCCGGGCGGCCCGGATGGACGTCGCCGACCGCAATCTGCGCGAGCTGGTCAGGATGCGCGACGCGGGCCCCTACGAGACCACCATGACGCTCCAGATGATCAGCATGCGGGCCAACCAGGACGAGGCCGACGCCTTCCTGGAGTACTGCGCCGACGTCGGCGTCGACCGAGGCGTGGTCATCCGTCTGGAGCGCTGGGACTTCGACGACGACAAGGTGGCCAGCCTCGGCGAGCACACCTCCCCCGGATACACCGCTCCCTGCACCCGGCCCTGGAAGTCGGTCGCGGTGCTGTGGGACGGCCGGGTCGTCCCGTGCTGCCACGACTACGACGGCGAACTGGTCCTCGGCGATCTGCGCGAGGAGACGCTGGAGGAGATCTGGGCGAAGCCGGTCGCCCGGGAGTTCCGCGAGCGCAACGGTGAGGCCGCCATCTGCGCCAAATGCGCCTTCGGCCAGTCGTTCCGCGAGGCCCGCCGGGACCGCGAGGGGTTTCACACCTTCCACCAGGAGACGGCGGACGAGTCGTCCTACCGCTGGGAGTGGTTCAACCCGCGGTGGCTCGACGAGCGCAACACCCGCCGTTGGTACGACGGCTTCGACGTGCTGACCGAGTCGGCTTCCTGAACCGCGTCGACCCCATCCCCTCTGGGCCAAAGGACATCTGACATGACTCGTTTTCCGTCCCCCGACGCGGCCGTCACCGCCGTCATGCTCCAAGGCTGGGCCGTGACGCCGTCGGTCGAGAAGGTCACTCACCTGCTGATCGGCGACTCTGCGGCCGCCGCTCCCCTCGCTCCGGGCGGCGCCGGGGTCTGGACCTCCGGCCATCGCCCCGACGCCCGGCGGCCGCTCGGCCCGCCGGCCGCCGTCGTCACCGTCGACGGCCCCGAGGGGGCCGCTGTGGAGATCGCCATGGGCGGCATCGGCTCCGCGAAGGCGCCGGACGAAGCGATCCGGACGTGGACTGTGCGACTGGGCGCGGACGACCGGCTCGTCCTGGACGGCCGCAGCTGGTTCCGTTCTTCCTCCGCGGAGATCACCGCACGGCTCTGGACGGCGTTCCGGCCGGCCTGACGCACCACCGTACTCGGCTCCCCCCGGACGTCGACGGCCGCCGCTCTCCGGGGCGCGGCCGTCCGCCCGACGCATTCCACGCGCCGGCCGCCGAACCGGCCCAGGACTATTCGGAAGGTCTGCACATGATCACGCTCGGAATCACCGGGAGCTTCGCCGATCTTTCCGGCAGCTTCATGCCCGAGGTACCGGAGTGGCTGTTCCACGACTCGGCCGCCGCGCTCGTGGTCGACGGAACCGTGGTGGCGGCCGTGGAGGAGGAGCGGCTCAACCGCATCAAGCACTCCAACAAGTTCCCGCAGCTGGCCGCCCAGGCCTGTCTGGAGCTGGCCGGCGTCCAGGCGTCCGACATCGACGACGTCGCCTTCTTCTTCGGCGAGGACTACGCCGACCTGGAACTCCGGTACGAGTACCTCAAGAGGCCGGAGGTGCCGGCCCTGCCCGCGCGCGAGTTGCTGACCACCCGGCTCGGCGAGGCGCTCGGCCGGGACTTCCGCCCCACGGAGATCAACTTCGTCCGCCACCACCTCGCCCACGCTTTCGGCTCCTACTCCGACTCGGGCTACGACGACAGTCTTGCCGTGGTCATCGACGGCAACGGCGAGACCGAGAGCGTCTCGGTCTTCCACGGTCACGACGGGGAGCTGGAGCTGCTGCGGAGCTACCCGGCCGCCGACTCGTTGGGCCACCTCTACCTCTCGCTGCTGCCGCTGATGGGCTTCCGCCGCTTCGACGAGTACAAGGTGATGGGTCTGGCTCCGTTCGGCGACCCGGACGCCTACCTCGACGAGATGCGGAAGTTCTACTCCCTCGGGGAGAACGGCGACTTCCGGATGGACAGCAAGGCCATCGTGGAGAACCTGATGGAGAACGGGTTCACCCCGCGCAGGCGCGGCGAGGCGATCCGCCGGCAGGACAAGGACCTCGCCGCGGCCCTCCAGGGTGCTCTGGAGGAGGTGAAGCTCCACCTTCTCCGCTACTGGGCGGGGCGGACGGGGGCCCGCGACCTCTGCCTCTCCGGCGGCGTGACTCACAACTCCTCGGCGAACGGCCGTGTTCTGCAGTCCGGCGTCTTCGACCGGGTCTTCGTGCACCCGGCGGCGCACGACGCCGGCGCCTCCGCCGGTGCGGCGCAGTACCACCAGGCGCAGGCCACCGGCGTTCGCAGGGGAGGCCCGCTCAAGGACGTCTTCCTCGGCCCCGAGCTCGGTGGGCGCGACGCGGTGGCGCGGGAGGTGCGGCGCTGGGAGGCCTTCCTGACGGTCGAGCCGCTGGCGGAGGGGACCGAGGGCACGGTGGCGGCGGCGGCCGTGGCGGACGGCGAGGTCATCGGATGGGCCCACGGCCGGTCCGAGTTCGGGCCCCGCGCGCTGGGCCACCGCAGCATCCTGGCCGATGCCCGCCGAGGCGACAACCGGGAGCGGGTGAACGCCATGATCAAGAAACGCGAAGGCTTCCGGCCGTTCGCCCCCGCGGTCCTCGCCGAGCACGGCGACGACGTCTTCGACCTCACGGACACCGAGGCGTCCCTGGAGTTCATGTCGTACGTCGTCGACGTCCGCCCGCAGTGGCGCGACCGGCTGCCCGCCATCACGCACGTCGACGGAACAGCTCGCGTACAGACCGTCTTCAAGGACCGTAACCCGGCACTTTGGCACATCATCGAGGAGTTCCGGGCACGGACCGGTGTCCCGGTGGTGCTGAACACCTCGTTCAACAACTTCGCCGAGCCGATCGTCCAGTCCGTGCGGGACGTCGTGCGCTGCCTGCTGACCACCACGCTGGACGCCGCGATCCTGCCCGGCCACCGGGTGCGCCGCCGTGCGGACCTGGTGGACGCCGCGCTGGCCAGTGCGGTGGTCTTCCACCCGACCGCCGAGGTGCGCAGGATCTCGCGGGCGGGCGGGGGGAGGCCCGCGACCGAACTGGTGGCGACCTACCAGTACGCGGGAGCGCGCTCCACCTCCCTGACGTCGGCGATGTTCGACTTCCTCTCCGGCGGCGACGGCGAGCCGCGATCGCTGGCCTCCACCGGGGTGAGAGCGGACACGCCCGAGGGCCGGGAGGCGGCGGAGGAGTTGCTTCGCCTGTGGGAGCACCGGGTCATCGACCTGGTCCCGCCGACCTCAGGCTGACCGGCGTCGCGCGCGACGCTCCGGCTCGGGAGCAGGCCGCCCCTCGGGGGCGGCCTACTCGGCGGCGTCCAGAAGCTGTCGCCCGGCCAGCAGGTAGCCGGCCTGGAACCTGCTGTCCGCTCCGCTCATCTCCATGATCTCGGCGATGTGCCGACGGCAGGTGCGCACGGAGATGCCGAGCCGGCGGGCGATGGCCTCGTCCCGGTGGCCCTGGACCAGCAGCCGGAGAATGCTGTGTTTGGTCGCGTCGGTCAGCCTCGGGCGCTCGGCAGGCCGGTGGTCGTCCGCCCACTCGGTCCCGCCCTCCCAGAAGTGGTCGAAGAGGTCGTGCAGGAAGGCGACCAGGCCGGTGTCCCGGACCACGACCCCGGCCGGCCCCCGGGGTTCGCCGTCGCACAGGATCAGCGCCACGTCATCGTCGAACACGACGAATCGGGAGGCCAGTTCGCGGACCGTTCGCAAGTGGGCGCCTGCTTCGGTGACGCGGGCCGCGTAGTCGGCCGTCACCTCGTCGGGCCGGGGCGGGCAGAGCACCCTCACCGCGACGCCCCGGTCGAGCAACGCCCTGTCCCGCGCGAACCAGCGTTCGTGGTGGTCCTGTGCTGCGGGGGCCTCGATCCTGACGGCCAGCATGCGGGTACGGCACAGGGCTGCCGCCTCGTCGAGAACGGCCTCCACCCTCTCCTGGTCCGCGAGCAGGTCCAGCGCGTCCCCCCGCTGGGCCCGCCTGGCGTCGGCGGCCAGGTAGGCGGGCATCAGCGGTTCGAGGTCCCCGCGGATCTGCTCCGCCTTCCGCCGCAGCACACGCACGCGTGACTCCAACGCGTTGACGGCCTGGGCCGCTGCGGCGTCCGGCCGGTTGGGGGCGAAGCCACGTCCGGTGGGCAGTTTCCGCACGAGCTTCAGATCGAGCAGTCGGCCCAGGGTCGAGCACAGGGCGGGCCGGCCCCAGCTGAACACCTGCTCCAGGTCGTCGAGCGTGGCCGGAGAGCAGTCGAGCAGGGCGCTGTAGAGGGCGAACATCCGGTGGTCGACCACCGCGGGCCCGAGGCCGGGGGGCACGCCGGCCGTCTGCTCGACAGCGCCGTCCGCCCGTGGTCTCGATCCCGGCCGCCGCCCTTCGCGTGACTGCTCGCGGGTCCGGTGGAACTCCTCAGCTCGGCTCCTCGACAGCTCCGCCACACCCCCATGTGTCGTTCAGTCAGGTCCCGTGCGGCTGCATTGCCGCAGGTGGGCCGCCGCACAGCTCGTCACCCTAGCCAATGCCCCGGTGTTGGTCTATACCAAACATGGGACGGTGCGGGCTCATGGCACAGCCCGCCGGACTGGAGATCCGACGGGCTGGAGGAGCTGTCTGCGGTGATGCGTCAGCGGCCGTTGAAGTCGTTGAACTCGATCAGATGCCCATCCGGGTCCTTGACGAAGGCCAGTCCCTCGTCGCCGATCTTGAACGGTTCACGCTCGATCGGATAGCCGGCAGCCCGTACCCGCTCGACCCACGCGACGACGTCGTCCACCTGGAAGCAGATGTGCTCGGTTTCGCTGGGCGCGGGAACCAGGCCCTCCTTCTGTGTCAGCTCGACGCCCGGAGGGGACCCGCCGGGCCCCATCTGCTGGATGACGCCGTCCGGTACCTCGAAGCGCACGACCCGCTCGAAGCCGAGGGCTTCGCGGTAGAACTTCTCGGCGACATCCATGTCGAGGACGTCCACCCGCAGATGGTCCAGGCGAATCTTCATGAGAATCCCACCGTTTTCCGTTTCGAGTCAGTACGGGAAGGTGCAAGGGGGCCACGAGGTGATTACCGGCCCCTGGGCTCCCGGGGAAGGATTCCGCTCCCCGGTGCACGAAGTCCACAGGGCCGGAACATCAGGATGATGCATGGCCACAAGGTGAGGTCCGACGGTCCGGACACGCTTTCGTACGCCGACCGCGACAGCTTCCTGACATGCAGGATCATGAGGACGCCGGCGGGTGCCGCGCTCGGCGGCGCTCCCCTATCCTGGCCGGAAATTCCGGCAGGCAACAGCGGGGGAGCAGGGGCGCCGGCCCGGCGGTCGTTCTCGTGACCCGCCCGCAGCTTCGACGCGCTCACGACCCGGAGAGTTCCCATGGACAGCCCGAATCCGGAAAATGCGATATTCACCGACCGATTGTCGAAGTCATTTCGGGTCACCGCCACCGGCGAGCGGCGATGGCATCGACTGCGTTCGCTGATCGCTCCCTCGTACGAATGGCGGGAGGCCGTCAAAGACGTCTCGCTGACCATTGACTACGGGGAATTCGTGGCACTTCTCGGCCCCAACGGCGCGGGGAAGTCCACCACCATCAAGCTGCTCACGGGCATTCTCACCCCGACCTCCGGCGAGCTACTGGTCGGAGGCCGCCGCCCGACCGAGGACCGCCGCCGCAACGCCGAACTGATCGGCGTCGTCTTCGGGCAGCGGACGCAACTGTGGTGGGACCTGCCCGCACTGGACTCGCTGACGCTGCTCCGGGACGTCTTCGGCGTCCCGGCACCGGACTTTCGTAAGCGGCTGGCCGAGTTCGACCGCGTGCTGGAGCTTTCCAGCTTCTGGCGCACCCCGGTGCGGCACCTCTCCCTCGGTCAACGGGTCCGCTGCGACCTGGCCGCGGCCATCATCCACGACCCCCGGGTGGTCTTCCTCGACGAGCCGACGATCGGCATGGACGTCGTCGTCAAGGAGCAGGTACGGGAGTTCCTCCGGCACCAGGTCGAAAAGCGCGGCAGAACCGTCGTCCTGACCACCCATGACATGGTGGAGGTCGAGAAGCTCACCCGTCGGGTGGTCCTGGTGAACCGGGGCACCGTCGTCTTCGACGACACGATCGACGAGCTCAAGTCCCGACACGCCCCGCCCCAGCGCATCAGTGTCTCCTTCGACGGAGCCACCAGCCGGCCGGAGATCCGCGGTGTGAGCGTCACCGAGTGGGACGGCCATCGTGCGACCTTCCAGCTCGCTCCCGGTTCGACCCCGCAGGGAGTCGTCCGTGAGCTGACCGAGCGCTACGAGATCACGGACATCTCCATCCGGGAAGGTGACCTGGAGGAGCTCATGCGCTCGGCCTACCGGGGCCAGTCCCAGACGGCGGGAACGACCGTTGTCCAGTAGCACGACGACACCGCGGAGCCTGCTGGCACGGAGCGCGACGTGGCGTGTCGCAACGCTGATCCCGGCGTGCGAGGCGTCCTACCCGGGACGCATCGCGGCCCGCTGCGTCATGATCGCGATTCAGATCAGCCTGTACTACTGGCTCTGGACCGCCCTCTACACCGGTGACGGCGGCGACGCGGCCCAGGTGTGCAGTTACTCCGCGCTGGCCGTCCTGCTCAGCCGCGTCCGATGGACCGCACGGTACTACTCGCGCGAAGCGGTGCCCGCCCGTATCCGGGAGGGCACCATCGCCTACTGGTTCGTCCGCCCGCTCGGCCCTCGGCAGTACTACTTCCTCCGCGGGATCGGAGAGATCGCGCTCGGCGGCTCGGTCGCGCTCCTCGGTTATCTCTCGTGTCTCGCGGTGGGAGTCGTCCAGCTTCCCGCGAGCGCCCTCGTCGGCCTGCTGTCCCTCGTCGGCATCGCCCTCGGCCAGTGCATCCTCTACTACCTCGGCCTGCTGCTCGACCTGGCCTGTTTCTGGCTGGTGACGAACGACAGCGTCAAGCACATCTACGTCTTCGTCCAGGACCTGCTGTCCGGTGCTCTGCTGCCCCTGTGGCTCTTCCCCGGCTGGTTGGGGTCGCTGGCCGACGTACTGCCCTTCAAGGCCGCCGTCTACCTGCCGCTCGCCCTGTACGTGGGCCGCACCCCGGTGGAGTCGTCCGTCTCGATGTTCGTCGTCCAGATCGTGTGGTGCGTCGTACTGGCAGCGCTCACCCGGCTGTTGTGGCGGCGCGCGTCACTCCGCGTCATGGTCCAGGGGGGATGACGATGTCCTTCACCATGCTGGGCAGGTTCGTTCTGCGGTCCACGGCGCTCAACATCCGCGCCCGCATGCAGTATCGCGGCGAGTTCCTGCTGGAGATCTTCAACGGCGTTCTCTGGCAGACCTCGATCCTCGTGTTCGTCATGGTCATCCTCGCCAGGTTCCCCGGTATGGCCGGCTGGTCGAGCAACGAGATCCTGCTCATCGCGAGCATGCGCATGCTCAGCCACGCCCTGTTCGCCCTGCTCTTCTCGAACGTGGTGAAGGTGCCGTTCATGGTGCTGGACGGCAAGTTCGACGGCTACCTCACACGCCCGCTGCCGGTCTACCTCCAGGTGCTCACCAGCTCCTTCGGCGTCCACGCCCTGGGGGACCTTATGGTGGCGGGCGGTCTGCTGGCCTGGGCGCTGGCGAGCGTGCCGATCGCGTGGAGTTGGGCCATCGTGCTGTACGTCGCCGTCGCCGTGCTCTCTGGCGCCCTGCTCGAAGCGGGCATCCACACGCTCATCGCCTGCCGAGGCCTCCACCGCCCCGGCTCCGACGCGTTCTCCGTCTGGGTCGACGAGCTGATGGCGACCTTCGGCAGCTATCCGCTCGGCATCTTCCCGGGCGCGGTGAAGGCGATCTTCACCTATCTGCTCCCTCTCGCCTTCGTCGCCTACCTGCCGGCCTCGGTCGTGCTCGGCCACGACCCCGGGGGCGGGGCCGCCCACTGGGTCGCGGTCCTCTCGCCCGCCCTCGGCATCGCCTTGTTCGGCCTGGCCGTCGCCGTCTGGCGTACGAGCCTCAAGCACTACAGCAGTCCCGGAGGGTGAAGGAGCGGATGAAGACGGTGAGGATCACCGGCGCGGTCATGACCCATCCCGCGCGGGAGCCGCGGGCGAGGGAACTGGCCGCACTGCTCGCCCTTGACCGGGTCGTCCTCGACCCGTTCCCGGACCGGGGCCCGTCCCCGTTGCGTACCTCGCTGGCCGGATGGGGAAGCATTCCGGAGGGGCCCACACACCAACTCCTGGTCCAGGACGATGTCGAGGCCCCCGCGTCGCTGCTGGCTCAGCTGGCCCCCGTGGTCCGGCGGCGACCGGACTCGGCGCTCGTGTTCTACGCGAACTGGGATTCCCGCAACGGGGCGATGACCAGGCTGGCGGCTCTCGCCGGAGCCGCGTGGGCCAGGGCGGTCCCGGAGGAGTACACACCGACCCTGGCCGTTCTCCTGCCGACGGCTCTGGCACGTGAGTACGTCTCACACGCCCGGGCCGAGCAGAGCGGTACCGACGACGAAGCCCTCGCGGCCTTCCTGCGCGCCACCGGCCGTTCGGCCCTCATCTCCGTTCCCCATCTCGTCGAACACCTCGGCGACGAGAGCCTGGTCGGCAACGAGGTCCAGGGGATTCGCCGGTCCGCCTGTTACGTCCCCGAGCCCGGCGCGGCCGACGGGCTCGTCGGCGGCTGGACGCTGGACCGGGTGGACTACCTGCCCTACATGCGCTTCGGCCTGGCTCACCTCTTGGTGGACGTCGTCCGGGACGGCCGCCGCCGACGGGAGCACCTGCGCTGGCAGGACGCTCTCGCGGCGGAGGACCGGCTGACCGACAGGCTCGCGGCCTGCGCGGAGGAGGGCCGCCGAACCGCGGAACACGTCCGGACGGCCGCACTGTTCGGTCCTGCTCTCGCCGCCGAACTGTGGACGCACTGCCTGCTGATCGGCTGGCAGCTCGACCGGATCTCCGAACGGCGCACGGGCGGCGACGCACTCGGCGCGGACACCGCCGCCCGCCGGCTGATCCGCGCCCGTGCCCTCTCCACGATCGGCCCGGCCGCACTGCCGCCGGAGCGCCGAGGGGCGCTCACCCGGGACGAACGGGAGCTGCTGACCGGGTTGGCGGAACGGGCCGTCGCCGCCTGGCGCCCGTGAGACCGCGCGGCAGACGACGCGCGACAGGGCCGGGAGGAGGGCCCCGGCCCCGACGCCTCCCCCTCACACCTGGCGGAGGCTCCCGTCGGCGTCGCCCTCGGAGACCGGTACGTTGCCCTCGGCGACCCGTACGTCGCTCTCCGGACCCGGCGCGTCATGCTCCGGCCCCGTCGCTGCCTCGCCCGGCTCCCAGTCGATCCGGGTGCTGCACACCGCCACGACGAGGGCGGAGAGCGAGACGAGCGCCAGGCCCCACACGAGGCTGCTCGCGTCCGCCACGAAACCGATGAGCGGCGGCCCGGCCAGCAGGCCCGTGGTCCCCATCGCCGCCACCAGCGGCAGGGTGTTCCCCCCCTGCCGTGCGGCCGCCACATAGACGCAGGGGGTCACCGCGGCGATCCCCAGGCCGACGCAGGCGAACCCGATCAGCGCCGGCAGCACGCCCCCGGCCACCAGCGCGAAGGCCAGCCCCGCGCAGGCCAGCACGCTGCCCACGAGGACGACGCGCCCGTCGCCCCAGCGGCTGCGCCAGCCGTCGGCGAAGATCCGGGCGAGCAGCATCATGCCCGAGACGACCGCGATGCCCAGGGGCGCGATCTGCCCCGAGGCCCCCGCGACGTCCTCCATGTACAGCGTCGACCAGTCGTTCATGGAGCCCTCGGTGACGGTGCCGAAGGCCATGGCGCAGCACATCCACAACGTCACGCGGGCGGGCATCCGCCACGCGGTGCGCGGCTGCTTCCGCGCGCTGCCCGCCGGCCTGTCGTCGGGCAGCAGGCCGCCCTGCGCCGCCGCGGCGAGGAGTCCGAGGAGGACGGCCGCCACGACGAAGTGGGCCATGACGGACGAGGTCGCCGTGAGCACCGCCGACGCCAGGAGCGCCGCGAGCAGGGAGCCCGCGCTGAACGTGGCGTGCAGCTTCGCCATCGTGGTGCGTCCGTGCCGGGCCTCGATGGCCGCGCCCTGAGCGTTCATGGCGGTGTTCAGGCACCCGACGAGCACGCCGTCGACGCACAGCACCAGGAGCGCCGTCGGGTAGTTCGGCGCCGCGGCCAGGGCGAGCAGCACGCCGGCGAGGGCCAGCGCCGACCCCAGCGAGAGCAGCCGTGACCCCACGCGTCTCATCAGGTACGTCACGACGGGGAAGGACACGGAAGCGCCGACCCCGGCCGCCATCAGCAGGACGCCCACCTGGGCGGGCGTCAGGCCGAGGTCCGTCTTGATGGCCGGGATGCGCGAGGCCCAGGTGGCGTACTGGAAGCCGAGGGCGCAGAAGAGCGCCCCGGTAGCCAGTTGACTTCGACGGAAGGGAGTGAGTGCAAGGGACACGTGGTCAGCCCGATTCGTGTGGCGGGGAGGATCGTGGAGCGGGGACGGGAAGAGGCGCGGACATGTAGACGGCGGTGGCGCCGTAACCGTCCGCGGTGAGCCCGCCGGGGCGCGCGGTGAAGCCCTGGGACGACCAGAACCGCTCGCTGTCGCCGACCGCGACCAGCGACAGCTGTTCGTATCCCAGAGAGTGCGCCGTCCCCGCGACGTGGTCGAGCAGCCGCCGCGCCATCCCCTCGCCGCGGTACGGCAGGGAGACGACGAGGTCGTGCAGGTGCAGGTTGGGCGAGGCGAAGGCGGCCGTCTCCGAGTGCCGCAGGTCCGGATACCGGTCGGCGGGGTAGGGGAGGGCCAGCACATAGCCGGCGGCCTGTCCGCCTGCCTCCAGGACGAAGCAGGTCTCGGGCGAGGCCGCGGCCCGGGACCGCAGCGCCTCCCGCCCTTCCGACAGGCCCAGCCCGGTGTAAGCGGCGGACTCCATCTCCACGATGGCGTCCCAGTCCCGGTCGGCGACGGGACGGACCAGGACGTCGCCGCTCACCGGGCGCCGCCGGTGCAGACGCGGGGCAGCGGGGCGAAGCCGTTGAAGCCCTCGGTCATGTAGCTGACCGCGTACGCGCCGCAGGAGGCGATCCGCACCGGGTCGCCGGAGGCCAGGTCCTCCGGTACCCGGACCGGGCGGTGAGCCGAGGTGTAGGCGTCGTCGCTGTCGCAGGTGGGCCCCGCCAGGATCGCGGGCACCGTCCGCCCTGCGGGGTGCGAGGGGAAGGCCAGGCGGTACTGGAGCATGTCCATCTCGTACAGGCCGTTGAACTTGCCGACGCCCAGGTACAGCCACCGCTGCCGGGTGCCGTCGGGCAGGTGGCGCGCCGTCATCCGCACGACCCGGGTGTGGATCGTGCCGTGGTCGGCCACCAGGTAGCGCCCCGGCTCCATGATGATCCCGAGGTGTGCGCCGTGCGCCCGGCGCAACGCCGCCACCCCTTCCCGGAGCACGAGGAAGATCTTGTCGATCGGCGGGCGCAGCGGGTCGCCGTGGCGGTCGAGGTAGTCGAGCGCCGGGAGCCCGCCGCCGAGGTTCACGTGGTCGAGGACGATGCCCCGTTCCCCGAGGGCCGCCAGGACGGCGTCCAGCCGCTCGAAGGCCGCGCGCCACGCGTCGGGGTTCATCTGCTGGGAGCCCACGTGCACCGACAGGCCGGACGGGACCAGGCCCCCTGCCCTGGCCGTCGTCAGGATGTCCACGGCGTCGTCGGGAGAGCAGCCGAACTTGTGCTTGAGCCCCCACAGGGCTCCCTCGCCCGTGGTCGCCAGTCGGCAGTAGACCCGGGCGCCGGGAGCGTGGCGCACCAGGGCCGCGACGTCCTCCGGGCTGTCCGTGGCGAAGTCCCGCACGCCCAACCGGTGGGCGGCGGCGATGTCCCGGTCCGACTTGACGGTGTTCCCGTAATGCGTGCGGGCGAGCGGGGCCCCGGCGCGCAGTGCGTGCTCCAGTTCGGGCATGCTCGCCGCGTCGACGCCGGAGCCCAGCCCGACCAGGCACTCCAGGACCTCGTCGACCGGGCAGGCCTTCAGGGCGAAACGGACGTCGACGCCGGGGAGTTCGCGGCACAGGGTCGCGTACCGCTCGCGTACGCCGTCCAGGTCGAAGACGATCCGGTCCTCCCCGGCCTGCTCCTGTGCGGCGGGCGCCGAGGCGGGTCCGCCGGTCATCGGCCCGCCTCCCGGTCTCCGGCCGCCGCCGCGTGCACGGGGGTGCGGCGTGCGGCGTGCACCAGGTCGCCCCACGCCTCGGTGAGGACGGCGAAGTCGCCGATGTCCTCGCGGGCCTCCTCCAGCAGGCTCTCCCGCAGGGGGAGCAGCCGGTCGGCGAAGTCCGCGTACCTGCCGCCGAGCCGCCGGTAGGCGGAGTCGACCCTGGCGAGCCGCTCCCGGTTCTCGTCCTGGTCCAGGCCCATGCTCTGGCGGGCGAACCCGGCGACGAGCGCGCCGCGCACCTCTCCGTGCCCGTCGAGCAGCGCGGGACCGGCCTCGGCCAGTCGGTCGTAGAGGAAGTTGAAGTAGTGCATCGACAGCAGGAACTTCACGAACCGCGTCTGGTAGGCGACGAACCCGGCGTCGGTCCTGCGTTCGGCGGTGTAGTAGTTGACGATGTTGCGGTTGTGCAGCACGCCGGGCAGCCCGGCGCTGTGCACCAGGTGGATGAGGAAGTAGTCGCTGCCGATGGTGTCGGTGGCCGGGGGCAGCGGCACCCGGGCGTGCACGTCGTGGAAGGCGATGTTGCACATGTCCACCCGCATCGGGTCGACCAGCGTCAGCGTCGAGCTGTCGCGTTCGAACACCTCCTGGCCCGCGCCCAGGAAGGACTCCGCGACGAGTTCCCGTTTGCGCTCGGCCGGCCAGTGCATCGGCGCCCACAGGCTGACCACGTCGTAGTAGGCCTCGGGGTCGGCGTGTGCCATCTCGCTGATGTCCACGGAGGGCTCGCCCACGAAGGAGCTGCCCACCATCGCCACGCGCCGGCCCGCGTGCTCCGCTGCCAGGTCGGTCCGGGACACGTCCTTCGCCGCGTCCGCGGCGCGCCTGCCGAGGGAGGCGAGCTCGTGGTGGACGGGGAAGACGGCCCCGCTGTCCGGGGCCGTCTGGTAATGGCTGTCGGAGTCCCGGCGGTGCACGGAGGAGCAGCCGAGGGCGAGGGCGACGAGGAAGGCCCGGTTGGTGCACGCGCCGTACGACAGCCGCTGCGGGAGCATCAGGTCCAGGAGCAGACGGGGCTTCGCGGTGTCGGTGTTCCCCGCGGCCCGCTCCAGGAAGTCCCGCTGCTGGACCTCGTTCAGATGGTGCGCGACGATACGGGGGTGCTCGGGCCGGGCGCGCAGGGCCTCGGCGTGCTTCGCGTACACCGCCGGATCGCAGGAGTCGAGGACGAGAAGGTGCACTTCGACGTCGAAGTGCTCGACGGCGTAGAGCGCCTCCCGGGCGAGTGCTGTGATCGTCGTGGGGCACGCCCGGTTGGTCGGAAGGGCTAGGCAGACGCGTCGCATGCCGCCTCCTCGGTCCGTGCGTCGGCGCTCCCGGCCTTCTTCCAGGGCTTCAGGCCGAGGAGCTTCTCACCGAGTTCGTTCAGCAGGGCCGGCCCGTACCGCTCGTTCTCCGGCCGTACGGCGTCACCGAGCAGCGTGCCGTTCCACGTCGGGGTGGTGACGTCGCGCCAGGAGGCGACGCGGGAGTCGCGCAGCTCCGTGTGGCCGTCCAGGGCGGGCATCATCGACAGGTACTGCACGGCCCGCACGCCGTCCCGCGCCAGGTTGGGGGCGACGCCGTGGGCCAGGTGGCCGTTGAAGATCAGCAGGTCGCCCGCCTCCAGCGCCGGTCGGACCACGGGGAGTTCGGCGCGGTCGACGGCCGGCCGGATCGGGTCGCGGTCGGCGGGCTGGAGAGCGGCCCACCGGTCGAACGTGCGGAACAGCTCGGGGCAGCACTGGAAGCCGCCGTGCTCCGGGGTGGTGTCGTTGAGCGCGATGATGCCCTGGACCCGCTGCGGGGGTATCCCCAGCGTGGTGTCCACGTCCCAGTGCAGTTCGATGTCGAAGCCGCGCTCGCGGGACTCGATCAGGGACCGGTCGCGGGTCCTGACGTTCGGCGGGTTCAGGTTCAGCCGGTCCAGCGTGACCCACAGCTCCTCGCAGTCCCACACGTCCACGAACGCGTCGTACACGCGCTGCGCCTGGCGGCTGTCCCACAGGAGCTGGTGGTGGTAGGCCTCGACGAAGCCGTAGATGTGCAGTTCCTGGTCGAGTTCGGAGCGGTAGGGCCGCTCCTCGTACCAGGTGTCCGGGCGGTCGGGGTCGAGGCCTTGGAACTCCCAGGCGAAGTCCAGCAGCCGACGGGCGGCGCCGGGCTCGATCGCCTGCTTGACCACCACGTAGCCGTACGTCTGCCAGGCCGCGAAGTCCTCCTTCGACAGCACCCGCAGGGGACGTGACTTCTTCAGGTCCCGCAGCCGTGTGGGAGTCAGATACGTCTCGCCGTCGGCGCTGAAGTAGGGGACGTCGGAGGCGGCCCGATGGAGGTAGGAGTCAGCCGTTGACATGTCGTGCTCCAGGAGCTCGGTTCGTTTGTGTGCGCTGAACGCGGCCGTCCGGGCCCCGGGCCGGACGCCGGCGGCTCCCGGCACAGCGGGTCGCCGGGCAGGTGGAACAGGGCACGTCGGAGGACGAAGAGGGCCTGACTTCCCACGTCCGCGAGTGATCGTCCTGAGTGCAAAGATGGACTAGACCATTAGGTCATGTCAATGCGCTTTCCGCTCGTGATGAGGTGTCAATCCGCGCAAGGCGGCAGGGGGTTCTCCGGCCGGGCCGTGGGCCGACGGGCGCGCGGCGGCGCCGTGCGGCCGACCGCGCCACCAGGGCGGGACCGGCCCCGCCCGGGAGGCATGGCGGCCCGGCGCATCCGCCCTCGGCGCGTCGGCGCCAAAGGGCCCGCTCCCGCCTCCGCCCCTCGGGAGACGGGCGTGGAGCCCGCCTGCCGACCGGCGGAGAGCTTCCACCTCACAGCGCGGAAGTGGTCTATGTGAGAAGACGCAAAGTGGACCACTGAGATCCCTCCGGGTGGCCTAAGTTGATCGTCAGCCCCGCCCCCCAGTCCGTGAGGAGCACGTCTTGGCTGCCATCAGACCGCTGTCGATCGCCCTCGTCGGAGTCGGCCCGCGCGGCCTCGCCGTGCTGGAGCGCCTCTGCGCCAACGCACGCCGCGCCCCCTCGGCTCGGCGCCTTCACATCCATCTCATCGACCCGTGGCCCGCGGGAGCGGGCGCCGTATGGCGCACCGACCAGTCCCGCGAGCTGCTCATGAACACCGTGGCCTCGCAGATCACCACGTTCACGGACCCCACCGTGACGATGGACGGCCCCGTGGAGCCGGGCCCCGGCCTGTACGCGTGGGCGGAGGAACTGCGTGCCCCGGCCACCGCGAGCGGCCCGGAGGCGCTCGACGAGCGGACGCTGGCGGAAGCGCGAGCGCTCGGCCCCGACGACTACCCCACGCGGGCGTTCTTCGGCGCCTACCTGCGGGAGATGTGCGCGCGTGTCTGCCGCGCCGCTCCGCCCCACGTGGAGATCACCGCGCACCGCAGCCGGGCCGTGGAGCTGACCGGCGAAGACGACGACGGCGCGTCGGCGCAGACGGTCCGGCTGGAGAACGGGCTGCTGCTCACGGGGCTGGACGCGGTGGTGCTCTCCCAGGGGCACGCGGCAGCCGAACCCGGGGCGCGGGAGAGCACGTTGAGCGCCCGGGCGCGGACGCTCGGCCTGCACTACATCCCTCCGGCGAACCCGGCCGACGTCGACCTCGACGTCGCCGGACCGCAGGACACCGTACTGCTCCGCGGGCTCGGCCTGAACTTCTTCGACTACATGGCGCTCCTCACCAGCGGGCGCGGCGGCACGTTCGTGCGTCGTGACGGCGGGTTGGTCTACGAGCCCTCCGGGCTGGAGCCGCTGATGTACGCCGGCTCGCGGCGGGGCATCCCGTACCACGCGCGGGGCGAGAACGAGAAGGGGCCGTACGGGAGGCACCTCCCCAGACTGTTGACGGCCGACCGCATCGCCCGGCTGCGCGGGGCCGCGCAGGACGGCGACCGCCTCTACTTCGGCACCGACCTGTGGCCCCTCATCGCCCGTGAGGTCGAGAGCGTCTACTACGGGACCCTCCTGGCGCGCAGGGGCCGGGAGGCCGACCGCGCGGCGTTCACCGCGCGGTATCTGGCCGCCGAGCGGGAGCCCGACCTGGCCGCGGTCCTGGATGCCTTCGGGGTGCCGCGGGAGGACCGCTGGGACTGGGAGACGCTCGCCCGCCCCTATGACGGGCGCACCTTCGCCGACCGGGACGCGTTCCACACGTGGCTCATCGCCCACCTGGAACGGGACGTGCGCCAGGCGCGCGGCGGAAACGTGAGCGACCCGGTCAAGGCCGCCCTCGACGTGCTGCGCGACCTGCGCAACGAAGTGCGTCTCGCCGTCGACCACGGCGGCCTGGACGGGAACTCCCACCGCGACGAACTGGACGGCTGGTACACGCCGCTCAACGCGTTCACGTCCATCGGCCCACCGGCCTTCCGCATCGAGCAGATGATCGCGCTGATCAGGGCGGGCCTCCTCCAGGTGACCGGGCCCGGCGCGAAGATCGAGGTGGACCCGCACGATCCGGCCTTCGTATGCGTCTCGGAGCGGATACCGGCGCCGCCGGTCCGGGCCCGGATACTGATCGAGGCCCGGCTGCCGGAAGCCGATCTGCGCCGGACGGCCGACCCCCTGATGCGCCGGCTGCGGGAGAGCGGCGGGGCCGCGCCGTTCCGGGTCGACGGCGCCTGCGGAATGCGGTACGAGACGGGCGGCGTGACGGTGACGCCCCGCCCGAGCCGCCTCGTCGACGCGCAGGGCCGCCCGCACCCCCGTCGCTTCGCGCACGGCGTGCCGACCGAGTCGGTGCACTGGGTGACGGCGGCCGCGGCGCGCCCCGGTGTCGACTCCGTCAGCCTGGGCGACGCCGACGCCATCGCTCGGGCCGTGCTCGAACTGCCCGCGGTGAGCACCCCGCCCCAGCCGCGACGCGTGGCGGCCGGGCCGTCCCCGGAGCACGTCGGCGCCCCGGTCGGGTCGGCGGCCGGCGACCTCGCCTGAGCCCGGGGCGGGCCCGGTGCCGAGGCGGCGGCCCCGGCCGGGGAGCAGGTCCGCACCGCTCCCCGGCCCTGCTCCCCGACTCCGCTCCCCGCCCCCGACGCCTGCCGGAACCAGCGGGCCCCAGGGCCGAGGGGCCCCGGAGGCGTCAGCCGAAGCACCGCGCGAGGACGCGGCTCAGCGCCTCCAGCGCCCCGGCGAACGCGTGCCGGGGCGGGGTGCCGTACCCGATCACCAGCCCCGGGGGGTGCGGCCCCGGGGTGCCCCAGTAGTCGCCGAGCCCGACGACGAGGACGCCCTCCCGGCGTGCGGCGCGGATGACCTCGTCCTCGCCGGGGCCGTCCGGGGACCAGCGGATGAGCGCGTGCAGCCCGGCGCTCTCCCCCTCCAGCCATGCCGTCGGGGCGTGTTCGGCCAGCGCCCTGCTGAGCTGGTCCCGGCGTCTTCGGTAGTGGTCCCGGCACTGCCGTATGTGCCGGTCGTAGGCTCCCGACAGCAGCAGGTCCGCCAGGACCATCTGGGTCAGGGCGGCGGTGTGCCGGTCGGCGACACGCTTGGCGGTGGTGATCCGTTCGACCCAGTCGGGCGGGACCGCCAGCCAGGACAGCCGAATGCCCGGGGCCAGGGTCTTGCTGGTGGTGCCCGCGTAGATGATCCGGTCCGGCGCCATGGGCTGCAACGCGCCCACCCGGTGTTTCCCGTACTGGAACTCGCTGTCGTAGTCGTCCTCCACGATCACCGCTTCCGTGTCCCTGGCCCAGTCGATCAGCTCTCTGCGGCGGTGACCGGCCAGGTTCACGCCGAACGGGTACTGGTGGACCGGGGTGACGACCGCGGCCCCGCCCCTGAGGCCGGCCGCGAGCAGGCCGTGCCGGTCCACGTCGACGGCGTGGACGTCGAGCCCGGCGAGCTGGACGACGTCCCGGAAGAGCGGGTAGCACGGGTTCTCGACGGACACCCCGCTCACTCCGTGCTCGGCCAGCACCGTGGTGATCAGCCCGAGCGCCTGGGTGAAGCCGTGGCAGACGACGATCCGCTCGGGATGCGTGATCACGCCCCGGCTCCGGGCCAGGTAGTCGGCCAGCGCCTGGCGCAGCTCGATGCGCCCCCGGGGGTCGCCATAGCCCAGGGCCTCGGCCGGGACCGTCTTCAGCACGTGCTGCGTCGACTTGATCCAGGCGCCGCGCGGGAACAGGGTCACGTCCGGCATGCCGGGTCGGAAGGTGTACCGCCACGGGCTCCGGACCGCCGGTGGGGGAGCGGGGCTCCTGGCGCCCCGGGGATTGGCCCGCGCGGGGCCGACGACGCGTGTTCCCGAACCGTGCACCGTCTCCAGATGGCCTTCGGCCACGAGCAGTTGGTAGGCGGCGACGACGGTCCCGCGGGCGATGCCGAACTCGGCGGCGGCGCTGCGGCTGGACGGCAGTCGGGCGCCGGGCGGCAACCGGCCGGATTCCACCGCCCGCCGCAGCGCCGCCACCAGCTGTTCCTTGCGCCCGCGCCGCTCCCGCAGGTCGAGGTCCAGGAGCAGGTCGAGCGTGTGGGCGCGCGGGAGGGCGCTCACCGGCCGCCTCCCCGGCGACGGTGCGCGATGGTGCCGGTGAACGGCGCTGGATGCATCTCCACCCCTGGATGAAAGAGTCCGGTGTTCTCGGTGGCCGTGTGCGGCCGGGGACCGGTCGGTTTTTACGCCGGCGGTCCGGTGGTGCCAGACGCAGGCTACGAGGGCGAGGAGGCGTTGTCCGGCGGAGCGACGACTCCGGCGACGCGTCCGCCGCCGGGGCGCCGTCGCGCCGGACATCGTCCGAGAGCACGCCGTCGTCACTCGGCTCACACCCTCGCACCGAGGGGCACGGGACAGCCCTTAGTCCCTGACCTTGAGGAAGCGCATCCGGGTCGCGCCGTTGCTGTCGGTGCCGCCGGCCTCTGCGCTGGTGACCCGGCCGCCGGTGAGGACGAACATCAGGTGGAGGCGGACCGTCCGGGGGCCGGAGGCGACCGTGTACTCGGTCATGATGTGCGTGGTCCCGCCTTGCTGCTCCTGCCTCGCTGCGTTGATCGCCGCGATCTGGGTGAAGCTCGTCAGCAGGGTGTCCGTGGTCTCGTCCCTGAGCCAGCCGATGATGTAGCCGCTGCCGCCGGTGGCGGAGCCGAGCGCGTACCGCACGTCGCTGTCGATGTGGTAGATCCCGGCCTCCGGGAGCACGATGTCGGACTCGGGGATCGGCACGTCGGCGCCGGCCCGGGCCGCGAGGTCGGCGTGCTGCCGTTCGGCGTTGCGGAACGCGCTCACCGGCGTGAGGCGGGCGCCGATCTCCCACCTTTCGGGGCAGCCTGGCGTCCCGGTGACGTCGATGTCCACCGACCGTTCGCCGCTGCTGTTGCCGCCGGGAGCGATACCCGTCAGGTCGGCCCGCGGCACGAGGAGTCCGCCGGTCGTGTTCCGTGCGGCGTTGCACGGGGACGGGTCCAGAGCAGGTGTGTCGGGCACGTACAGGCACCCGTCGCTGCCCTGCGTGATGGCGTTGCCCCGGTCGGTGGAGACGCACGGAGGGCGGGCGGTGGCGCATCCGTCCTGGCACGAGGCGACAGGGACGACCGGTGGGACCGGGGCGTAGGGGGTCGAGCCGTCGAGGGTGTCGGTCGTGCAGGTGACCGAGCCGTCGCAGGTACGGCAGGTCGTGCGGAGGAACGGCCTGCCGCAGCCCGGGGCGGACGCCTGCACGGTGAGGACGAAACTGTCGACGGTCCACTGCTTGGGGCGGACCCGACAGGTGGCGTCGTTGCCCGTCTCCAGGTTGAGCTCGACGACGATCCGCCCCGCGAGCACGTCCGCGACGGACACGGTGGTCGGTGGGATGACGCCGTTGTCGTCACCTCCCGCCGGCAGGTCGGGCGGGCCCAGGTGGTCGGTGCGGACCGGGGTCGTACCGTTCCACAGGGCGAAGCGGCCGTAGAGCCGGCAGGCCGTGTCCCTGCCGTCGTTGTGGACATGGACCGAGGCGCTGATCGTGACGCTGGTGGGATCGCCGCGCAGCGAGGCGGGGTCGATGTGCACGACGCCGGCGAGCCAGGTGTGCTGGCCGTCGTGCGTGCCGTCGTCGGCCGGGAACGTTCCCGTGCCGCTGTTCAGGATGGTCCGGGCGACGGCAGGGTCCAGTGCGGCGTGGGTGTTGGCCATGGTGTAGTACGGCGTCGGGTCGGTGCTGCTCACGGTCGCTGCGACCCGGTAGGGCGCGGAGTCGCGCAGGGAGGTCGTCTCGCAGTGCTCGCACGGCGTGGAGCCGGGACAGGCCACGGACGGGCAGGCCGGCTTCGAGGGCCGGCAGCCGCCGACGGGGATCGGGGACGGCCCGCAGTCGCATCCACTCATGGGGCAACTCCTTCGGCGAGGTGGTGTGCTGGCGGTGTGCGCCATGCCCCTCTGCGCGGCGGGGCACGACGGGGCGGTGCTCCGGACAGCCGACCGGGACGGAGGAAAGCCGCGCTGATACAGGCGCGTCGAGGGGTCTCGGCGGGCCCGAAGGCGGCCGTGCGACCGGGTGCGGACGAGAACCGTCCGCCGGATCGCTCGCCGGGACCCGGCCGGCATGGCGTCGATCGTCCGGTTGCGGGTTCCCGCAGCCGGACGTGTCCTGGAGGTGGGAATCTGGAGCGGCCGTCCCGGCAGGCTCTGCTGCTGATACGGGGCGGACCGTGCGAGGCGGTCGAACTCAGGGATGCCTGAGGACCAGTCAGGTGGGTTCTTCGGTACCACCCCTAATGTACCGGCTCGTGATCTGTCGGACATTACTCCGTTAGGGTGGCCGACTTCCCCGTCGAGCGGGCGCGGCGCTCACCCGCCACCGGCGTACGAGCCGGGCGCGGGCGAACGACCGGGCCCCGCCGCCCCCGGGGCTCCACGCGGATGCCCGAGGGAGGCGACCGGAGGCTTCCGGGTCCAGCGGGCCCCGTGCCTTCGCCCGCTGCGGCATCTCCCCGGCGCGGAGCGGTCCCGTGGTCGGCCGGATGCGTCCTAACTTGATCTTTAACCTGTGCGGCGTGGACGCGGGGTCGTTGACTTCTTCGTGCGTGGCTTCGCGGAGCCTGGTCTGCCAACTGTGTGCACGTCATAGCGGGCAGTGGGCTGGTCGTTCCTGCGGCCGGGTGGGCGTCCTGGGCCGGGTCGGGCGGTTTTCGGTGCTCCGGCTGGGCAGGCGGCCTTGGTGCGGAGGTGCCGAAAGTCGCGGCGGACTCGTGCGGGGGTGAGCCTGTCGGGCGGGGCCGGCTTCTCCCACGGTCTGCGGAGGTCTGCCGCCAGTGGGCGTGCGAGCCGGAGCTGGGTGAAAGCGGCGAGGATCAGCCAGGTCCAGCGATCGGCGGCTTCGGGGCTGCGGATCTTCGGGCAGGTCCAGCCCAGGGTCTGTTTGAAGAGCCGGAAGGTGTGTTCGATGTCGAAGCGTCGCAGGAATGCCTGCCAGAGCAGGTCGACGGTGGTTTCGGTGGCGTCGGTGCCCGACCACCACAGCCAGACCGGCTTCGGTGTCGCGCCGCTGGGCAGGTGCTCGACCTGCAGACGGATCACGGTGCCCTCGATGACCGGCAGGGCACCCAGCTCGGCGGTCCAGGCCGAGCGGTGGGTCAGTCTCGGGTGGAGCCGGTCCCAGGCGCGTGCGGTGGCGGTGCCGTAAAGGCGGGTCGCGGTCACCGTCTGGGTGTCGGGTGTGTTCCAGGTGGCCGGGTCACCGAAGACGAACTCGCCGCCGTGGCGGGGCGGCCGCCCTCGGAGACCGGGCTCACGGGGTGGGATTGCGCGTCGCAGTACGCGGTCCGAGCGCATCCGGCCCAGCACCTGCACCGGCAGATCCTCCAGCAGGAAGGCCAGACGTGGCACGTCGTAGCCGGCGTCCACCACGATCAGGATCTCCGGGTCGGCGTCTTTCCACTGGCCGGCTGTGATGAGCCGTTCGACGAGCTCGCGCATCTGCCTGGCTGTGACGGTGGCGGCGTCGTCACCCGGTGCCAGACGTAGTGCGTCCAGTGGTGCGGTCCAGGAACTTCGGCCGCTCTCCAGCGCGCAGATCACCGAGTAGGGCCAGCCGGGAACCGGGATGTGCTGATCCTTGCCCCGTCCGTAGGTGTGGCACAGGATTCGCTGCGGTGAGGTGTGGGCGCTGGGCCGCAGCCAGCAAGTGAGGTCGGCGGCAAGGACCAGCCGGCCGTCCGCCGCCCTCGGCAGCGGGACCGTGGCCAGGGCCCGTCGCAGCCGGGCGACGTCGACCCGGCCCGCGGCCAGGGCGTCGTAGAGCCCGCCGTGTCCCCGCCGGTGTTCGCCGACCAGTGACAGTTCCACCAGGGACCGGACCGGCCCGTCCGCGCACAACACCGCGTCCACGAGTTCGAACAGTCCATCCGCACGCCTGGTCAGACAGGAGTAGAACTCACCCCGGAAGCGTGACAGTCCCGCAATCGGATCCTGCCGGACGACGTGATGCGACAGACTCATCCCCACGGCCTTCGTGCTGAGCGTTGTGTGTTCCTTGGTCGGATCACATGCTCAGCCGAAGGCCGCCCGCATGTACCGCAGTTACCAGTCCGAGTGATCAAGTACGACGAGCCGTTCGGACCTTCGAGGTTAAAGATCAAGTTAGC
>NZ_JBBBEN010000094.1:0-30117 GCF_037137275.1 Streptomyces pratensis
AGTGGGCGGTTCGTGAGTCTTTGAGCGGATCTGCTGTCGCCTGATGGTGTGGCGTCGAGGCGGAATCTGCCGGTTCACGGTCGTTGATGTGGTGATGTGACCGGGTGAGTGAACGCAAGCCGTATCCGAGTGACTTATCGGACGAGCAGTGGTCGTTGATCGAGCCGGTGATCACCGCATGGAAGGGGCGGCATCGGTCGGTCAGCGGCCATCAAGGTGCCTACGACATGCGGGAGATCGTGAACGCGATCCTGTACCAGGGACGGACCGGCTGCCAGTGGGCCTACCTTCCGCATGACCTGCCGCAGAAGAGCGCGACCTATTACTACTTCGCCGCCTGGCGGGATGACGGGACCGACCAGGTCATCCACGAACTCCTGCGGTGCCAGGTCCGCGAACGCGCCCGGCGATTAGAGGACCCGGCCCTGGTGGTCCTGGACACGCAGAGTGTCCATGTGGCCGCCGGGGTCCCCGCCGACACGAGCGGCCATGACCCGGCCAAGCGCGTGCCCGGCCGCAAGCGCGGACTGGCTGTGGATGTCTTTGGACTGGTCATCGCGGTCGTCGTCCTGGCCGCGAACACCCATGACAATGCCGCGGGCATCGTCCTGCTGGACCAGGTCGCCGAACAGGCCGGCGGAACCGTTCGCAAGGCTCTCGTCGACCAGGGCTTCAAGAACCAGGTCGTCGCGCACGGCGCCGGCCTGGGCATCGACGTCGAGATCGTCGCCCGCGACCCGCAGATCAAGGGATTCGTGCCGCAGCCGAAGCGTTGGAGGGTCGAGCAGACCTACGGAACCCTGATACTGCACCGGCGCCTGGTCCGCGACTACGAGCACCACCCTTCCTCCTCCGTTTCACGCGTCTACTGGGCCATGACCCACGTCATGACCCGCCGGCTCACCGGCGCGAACACCCCCACCTGGCGCGAGGCACAGGCGGTCGCAGCATGAACATCCAGCCGTTGCTCGAAGCCCTGGAACTGCAGGAGCAAGCCGCCCGGGCCCTGGCCGACGACCTCCGTGAACAGATCGACGGCCTGCAGAACCGGTTGCGGGAGGCCGAGACCCATCTGGAGCATCTCGCGATCACCCGCACTACCGTCACCAGCCTCGCCGACCGGCTTCCCGCTGCCGCACCGGAACTGCCCGGGCACCCGGACTACCCCCGCATCCTCGCCGCCTTCAACCACGCGACCGGACCAATACGGGCCAGGGACGTCTGCCAAGCCCTCGGCCACGAGCTGCTGCCGAAGAACGTCGAGGGCACCCGCGCCAAGCTGAAACGCCTGGTCAGACTCGGGATCCTCATCGAAGCCGACACCGGCAGTTTCGCCAGAAAGCCATAGCTGACAGAGCCCCACCAGCGGTCTCGCTCCACCCTCAAGCAGAAACGGACATCAACCCACGAACCGCCCACTTAGAAAGAGGTCGGAGCGCATATGCCTGCCTTCTCAGCTGCGCTGAGGAGACAGGCCTCGAATCGGAAGGCGATCATGACTACCCATCGCGAATCGGACCTCCCCCTGATACCTGCCCTGCCCCCCGACATACCCGAGGAGATGATCGGAACTGCGATTGAGCCCGAGCACGAAGCCTGCGACAACCCGGGCTGGGAGGCCTGTGCCACCCCCGTCGACGGGCTCGTGCAGACCGCCGCCACTGCCAGGTCGCTGGACGAAGTCCTCGCCCTGATCCGGCTGCTGGAGCAGACCCCGGACGGCGAGTACGCCGCAGGCCAGGCCGTGTGCACCGCCGCCGTGGAGCGACCCGTCGATGACGTCGCCGAACTCGTGGCCCGGCTGTCCGAACCCCCGCAGCCAGTCGACCGCGCCGACCAGGCCATCCACGCCGCGGCCGCACGTCGCCCGATCAGCGACATCAGCCACCTCATGGCCCTCCTGCACCGCCCCCCGCACGACCAGCACGCCGGAGAGGAAGCGGTGCACGCGGCCGCCACCGGACTTACAGTCGAGGAACTGGTGGAACTCATCAGCCGCCTGCAGGCGGAACGAACCGCAACGGCCGAACCCGTGCCGAACTCCGCGGCCGGCCCGACCGATGCGCGAGGCGCATCGCCTGAGAGCGCGGGACGCCCGGCAGGCTACGCCCACAAGGTGAGGACTCCGGCATTCACCGCGGACGACCCGCGGTACGCCAAGGGCGCACCAGTCGACACCGCTCCCGAACGCTCACCTCGCCCGGCACCGGCCCGTAAGCAGTCTCCCTCTCCGCAGGAGCCCGGGGGTGCCCGGGCCGGTACGTCGCCATCCCCCTGGCTCCGCTGGGTGACCGCCGCCGTTCTGGTGCTCTGCGGTGCGGCGCACTTCCCTCTCCACCCGGACGAGTTGTCGACGAGCGCGGTAGCGCTCTCGGCCGGCGTTTCAGGGCTCTGCGTCCTGCTGGCGGTCGGCATGCTGCTGCGCCTGATGGTGCCGGTTCTGGCCCTCGGGGTCCTCTACACGGGGCTCCTGGCGGCAGCGCATCTGGTCATCGCCAAGACCTCGTCCTCCATGTTGGCCACAGTGCTGGACGGGGGCGGTGTCCTCGCGCCGCTCTCGGCAGTGCTGGCCGCGCTTGTCTGCCTGCTGGCCCTCTCCATCACCCTCACCCGTGACCGGGCGTCGAACGACGAGTGCAACCGCTCGACTTCCCGCACGGCAGCGCCCTCGCGGCGCGGCAGGGCGTGACAACCCAAGCAGCGTGAGCGAGGCGCGCCGAAGGTGCCAGAGGCCTCCACAACGGTGCCCACAGGCAAGCTGCCCTTCACCTCTACCGAGCCGCCACGCCGGCCACCGGCGCACCCGGACAGCTGGGGCCCTCTGCCTCTCTCTTCCGGGGAGGACGGCGGCCGTCGTGCTTTGGTTCGCTGAGCCGGAACAGGCCGGGCTCCCTCCGCGCCGGTGGGCCCGATGCGGTCAGCGGGTGACGACTGGGCGGAAGGCGTCACGTATGCCTGCAGACCACGAGCGCCGCCTTGGCCGGGTCGTCGGGGCGCCAGTCGCCGGGGTGCCCGGGTACTGGGTGTCGCCGAGGAACAGCGCGCGGTTGGTCCCCCTTGCGGTATGACAGGGCGGCGCTGGCCGGAGCCCTTCGACACGGGCTCGGCAGAGGTGCCGGCCAGGTGAGGGCAGGCCGAGGCTTGCGCTCCTTCTCAGGCAGCGACGGGACGGGTCTTGCGTGTGCACGTCATGTGTTCCTTGCAGGCCGCATTTGCTAAACAACCCGCCGAAGGCTGGCGGGCCCTGTTGCTCGCGAGGCAACTCCGGCCAATCTCGGACCCCTTGAGGCGGTCCGCGAATTGCTCGTCGCATTAAGAGGATGTCTCACGTGGTCTGAGCTGCATGGGTCATGATGCTGCTTGTGGCTGGTGCTCTTTCCTCTCGTCTCGTTCCTGACGGGTTGTGGGCTCTGACGGAGCCCCTGCTACCCAGGTTCGCGCCTCGGAAGCAAGGTGGGGGGCACTGCCTCGGTTGACGAGCGGCGGGCATTGGCTGCGGTGGTGTACGTGCTGACCAGCGGGTGCGCCTGGCAGCTGCTGCCCGACACCTTCGGCGTCTCGCCGGCGATCGCACACCGGCGGTTCACCGCATGGACGAAAGCGGGTGTCTGTCGGAAGTTGCACCGGGCGGTCCTGGACGAGCTCGGCGCCCGGGGCGAGCTGGACTGGACCTCGGTCATCGTGGACGCCGCCAGCGTGCGGGCGAAAAGGGGGGATCGCTGACCGGGCCGAACCCGGTCGATCGCGGCAAGAGGGGCAGCAAGCTGCATGTGCTGTCCGAGGCCCAGGGCATTGCGCTGGCCGTCGCCGTCTCCGGGGTGAACACCCATGACAGCCAGGCCCTGAAGGCGCTGATCCGAGGCATACCCGCGGTCCGTTCGCGCCGCGGGCCGCGCCGGTGCCGGCCGGGAAAGCTCCGCGCGGACAAGGCGTACTTCTCCGCCGACCACCTGGTCTGGCTGCGTGAACGCGGCATCGTTCCTCGTATCGCCCGACCGGGAATCGAGTCGAGTGAACGGCTCGGCCGCCACCGCTGGAAGAACGAGAGGTCGATCGCCTGGCTCTTCGGATACCGCCGCCTCACCGTCCGATACGAACGCAAGGGCTCACACTTCCCGGCCTTCCTCGGCCTCGCAGCAGCCCTGGCCTGCTACAAGAAGCTCGCAAAACTCACCACGAGACATCCTCTAATGCCCGCCGTGCATGGGCAGCATTGGAAACGGCGTCCACCCCCATCTCGCGAGAGGCCGCCCCTCCTGCCCTCAGCTTCGGGACGAGGCCGCACGCAGCCGTCGGCCTGATCACCGACTGTGCGACAGGACGAGACCGTGCTGGCCTCCGCTGAGGCCCGCCTGGCGCAGAGCGCCAACAGGAGCCGCCCGCCCCCGGCCGCTCCCGCGGGGCAGAGAGCACCCCGCCCTCGTCAACGACGCCACCAAGCCCGCCCGAGCACAAGGCCTGGCCGTCGCGCCCTCAGCCGCCTGGGACTGTCACTGCTGCGGGTCATGGGAAGCACTTCTGATTCCGGCTGCGGAGGGGGCCCGGCGCGGCCGCGCGTCTACGTCTGCGCCGCCACGCTCCGCTTCGACGCAGCGGACCAGCCCGCCCGCCGTTGCCCGGCACGGACCTGACAGCTCTGCATCTGGGCCACCCCCGGCCCCCGGGCGGCCTGGTGGCCACCGTGGTCGACCGGCAGCGAGCGGAACTCGGCCGGTTCCTGGCCCCTGGACCGTCGCGGCGCGGCGCAGTGATCTTGCCTCCGGGGGGCCATGCATGTTCCTGCCATGTTCCGTGACGCCCGGCCTGGCCGAGGCTCTCGCGGTCCCACGGCCGCCTGCCGGGTGGTCGCGCAGGGGCGGTCGTTCTGCCCGAACGCAGCTCTGCTGCCGACAACGGGCCCTGTTTACCGATGACACGCACCCACACGTGAGCAATCCGGCTGTTCCGACATCGCCCCGAAAGGGCCTGTGTCGACACCGGCGGATGGGCTTTTCGAGCGGCATTCACTGAAAGACCGGAGAGGCCGGGCAAGGTCCGGGTAGTCGCCCGGCATGACCGTTTCCGTGCAGCTGCTCCCCGAAACTGAGCTCCGCGAGGTGATCGGAGTACTGGTCAGAGTCGTCGAGACGGCCGGAGCCTTGATCATCTTCATCGGCGCCCTCTGGGCTTTCGCCCGCTTCGCAGCCGCCCTCCTGCACAGCCGAGGACACACGAACGGCTTCAACCGGATTCGGCTCACCTTGGGGCGCTTCCTGGCACTGGGACTGGAGTTCCAGCTTGCCGGTGACGTGCTGCGCACTGCGGTCGCGCCGAGTTTCACCGAGATCGGCCAGCTGGCGGCCATCGCCGCCATCCGTACGGCGCTGAACTTCTTCCTGGGACGGGAAATCGCCAAGGAACGTGCTGAAGTAGCCGCAGAGCATTCAGGACAGGGCCAAGGCACGGCCGGCCCACTCCCGGTCCAGGACCCCTCGTGACGGAAATCCTCACCGCGGCGGCTCTGCTGGTCACAGCGGCCGGGCTGCTCAGCGCCCTCGCGGCCGGCGCGATCTCCCGGCGGGCCGACCAGACACTGCCCGTCCTGCTCGACTTCCTGACCGCAGCCGGTCTGCTCCGCCTGGCTGCGGACGTCTCCTGGAACAGCATCCTGGTGGCCGCCGCCGTCATCACCGTGCGCAAAATCGCCGCGATCGGCGTCACCGCGGGCCCCCGACCACCGACATGATCCGCCCCAGACGCCGAGGCCCGGGCCGGTCGTCAGTGCTCGCTCGTACCGTCGAGAGCAGCTGCTGGAGCGACCGTCACCTGATCGTGGCGCTGCTGCGTCGCACGGCGGATGAGGCGCTGCTCGGATTCACGGCCGCGGACCTGCACGAGCCGGCGGAGGCAATCCGGGCCGGTGAGCGGTACTCGCTGCGGGCCCGCGTTTCGTAGCCCGGCGCGGCACACGCTTCGCAGGAGGGGGCCGGGGCCCGACCGGTCGACGTGCGAAGGGCGTCCGGCCGGGCCCCGCCCTCCTCGCTGCACCCGGCCAACATGCCGCCCCGGACGTCCCAGACACGCCGCCGGGGTCCAGCGCAGCCGACTACGCGTGCCGCCGGTAGACGGGGCCGCTCAACACGCTGGTATCAGCCCCGTCAGTCCTCCTCCTCGTCGCAGCGACAAGCCGGGGCAGTCCCCACCGGGCCCCGGTCGCTGACCGCCCTGCTGGGGCCCTGAGTCCGCGCCGGTTCCGCGGTCCTCCCCCCTCCGGCACTGCGTGCGGCGTTGAGTCTGGACTCCTGATCATGATCCACCTCGATCACACCAGCCTGCTGCCCGCCACGAACGTCGCGGGCGGTCACGCCGGCGACATCGACATGGTCGTGGTGGCCGGTGGCGTCCTCAAGGAGAACGGTGTGCTGGAGGCCGGGGACGCCGTCTTCGACGAGGCCGCAGCCTCCCGGCGGCGCGGGCGGCGAGGACTCGATCGCCGCCGAGTGGGCCCAGTTCCCGAAGATCACCGACTCGGCCGCCCCGGAGGCAGCCGGCCCGGACGCCGTCTAGGACGTCGCCGCACACAACGCGTTCCTGACCATCGAGAGCGCGGTCGCGGAGTACCGACACGAGGCCCTGGTGATGCGCGGCCGCAGCGAGGACGCCCAGGCCGGGACCCGCAAGGCATATGCGTCGGACATCGGCGAGTCTCCGGAAACAGGTACGGGTACGGGTGCGTACCCGTACTCTTTCGCGCTGAGCGGGTTCGTCCTTCCACTGCCGGGCGTGTTCCGGGGGCGTCCGCCCTGCCGCCGCTTCGGCCACCAGTCGGCGACGGGCTGGTGGAGACAGAGCGGGTGCACCCGGCCGTGGCGGTCTGCGGGACCGGGGGCGGGATCGTTCAGCAGTGCCCGCTCGATCCGGCATCCGCCTGCTCGCCGTAGGACGTGGTGAAGCGGTGCACACCGTTTCCGCATTTGGCGAGCCGTTCCCAGTCCTTCCACTGCTCCTTGGAGATCCCCTCGTGCCACCAGCAGTGCAGCCAGTGCTGGGCACGCAGGCGTTGCACCACCTGTTCGTCCGTCTTGCTGACGCGCTTGCCCAGAGGACGGCCGTTGGCCAGGTGTTCGTTGGCTCGTGCGGTTGCCGGGTGTGCAGACCGGCACCACGGCGGTGGTCCACCGCCGTGGTGCCGGGCCCGTCGGCATGCCTCAGGCGGGGTCACCGCCACGGTTCAGATAGGCGTCCACCCTGCCGGTCCTGGAGTCGACCTTCAGGTAGTCGTCGCGGCCGTCGCCGTCGAGGTCGGCGAACTCAGTGTTGCCCCCCTCGATGCCCGAAGCGATCTGACCTCGTTCCACCCAGCCGGGCTGCCCGTCGCGGTCGCCGCCCCGGTTGAGCCAGGCGCGCACTGATTCGTCGGGGTTGTGCACCAGGTAGTCAACGCGGAGGTCGCAGTCGACGTTGGCGAGGGCGATCAGTTCACCGGACTTGTGAAGGCCGCCCGCGGCGAAGTTCTTCCGCCCTACCCAGCCGGGCTGTCCGTCGCGGTCGCCGCCGCGGTTGAGCCAGGCGTCCAGCCCCCCGGTGTCCTTGTTCAGCACCAGGTAGTCGTCACGGCCGTCACCGTCGGCATCGGCGAAAAGGATGTCGTCATCACGCTCTGGGTCGTGGATGCCGCCCTTGGCGAAGTTCTTCCGTTCTTCCCAGCCGGGCTGTCCGTCGCGGTCGCCGCCGCGGTTGAGCCAGGCGTCCAGCGCCCCCGTCTCGTAGTTCAGTACCAGGTAGTCGTCACGGCCGTCACCGTCGACGTCGGCGAAAAGGATGTCGTCACCGCGTTCGATGTCGTGGACGCCGCCCTTGGCGATGCCCGGCCGGGGCGTCCAGCGGTTCGCCGCCGGGGAGCACGCCGGCAGATCGCCGGGCTGGGATTTTGCCACCCATCCCATCAGGACGGACTGGTCGACGGCGCTGTGGAAGGCGTCGGCCATCTTCCGGTAGCCGGAGTCATTGGGATGCAGCCCGTCGGGCACATCAGCCGCGGTGACCGCGTCCATGCTGACCGCCCTGACCTTCTGGCCCGCCTTCTGCCGCTCCTGGGCGAGTTTCACGATCTCTCTGTTGAACACGTTGATCCGGCTCTGCGTGGCCGAATTGCGAGCGGGTACGAGGGTAGCGACGAGGACTGTCACCCCCGGGGAGTCGGCGCGGATCTGATCGATCAGTGCGGCGATCCGGTCCGGCGCGCCGGCCGGGTCCACGTTCTTGTCCATGTCGTTGGTGCCGGCGTGGAGGGTCACCACATTGGGCCGGTGCACTGGCACCGACGCGTCTGCTCGCTGGGCGATCTGAGAGATCAGGTCGCCCGAGACGCCTTCGTGGTCGGTGTCGGGAAGTTGGCCGGACCGCCGGTCTCCGACGAAGTCCACGGTGTGCTTGTCCGCGGTCAGTCCGTCCCACAGCGCGGCGCGGTAGCTGGAAGTGGTCGGGCTGCCGATCCCGGCGGTGATCGAGTCTCCCAGCGGCATGACCTGCAGCGCGGTGGGGGTGGCCCTGATGCCGAGCTTCTTGGCCATGGCGACCAGGCCGGGGTAGATTTTCGGTCCGACCAGGGAGAGGACGTCGGAGGTGTAGGTGATGGCAGTGCGGAACGTCACCCGTACACTCTGTGCGAATTCCTGCATTGCCCCGACGAGTTTGCCAAAGAGGGGCCTGGCCTCGGTCTGGGCCCAGTTCATGAGGTGGCCGCCTCCGGCGGTGAGTACTGCGGCGAGGATGGCAACGGTGAAGGCCTCCGCCCACACCGAGCTGTCACCGAATGATCTGCCGTCGAACGCGGCGTTGACCAATTCGCCGACGAGGCCTCCGACAAAACCGCCGACGGCTTGGCACACAAGCACGGCGGGTGGGGCTCCGACGGCGAAGGCGGCAAAACACACCACGCTGGCGACGCTTCCGGCGGCGATGCCCGCGAATATGGCGATGCCCTTCTGCCACCAGTTCGCATCTGGCTGGACCTCCGAGGCGGGCAGGGTCATCACGAAGCCGGTGGCCGTGGCCTCAAAGGTGCCGTCGAACTCGACGCCCGCCGGGGAGGTCTCGTACACACCGAGCTTGTACTTCTCGGCACGCTCGAAGAGGACATCGCTCAGTGACTTTCCGTCCGTCTTAGCCTGCTGAATCTTTTTGGCCTCCTCCTCCAGCAAGCGCTGGTCGAGCCCCGTCGTGTCGAAGGCCATCTGCACGTCATCGGCCGCAGCCGCGAACCGGGCGATCCGCTGCGGCGCGTCGGCTGCGCACCCGACGCGGATCGCCGTGTGGCTGGCGGTCCCGGGTCGTTGCAGCGCCTGTGAGAACCCCGTTTCCAGTGCGTCGGGAACAGCGCACTGGCCCGTTGCTTCGAGACGCTCCGGGGCAGCTTGGGCAGGTGCCTCCAGGACGAGGACGGACAGGGCGAGGGAGAGGAGGACCGCGAGAAGCCGGAATCGGCTTGCGACCGTTGCTCTTCGGCGTATGAGTATGGAGGATCTGTGAGGCACAGAAGTGTCCTTGTTCTTTCTGCGAGTAATGATTTCTGTGGGTGAACGGGGGAAGAGGGCCTCCACGGCGACCGTTCGGCGTCGTGCCCTCACCCAGTGCTTTCAGCGAGAGCACGGCACTCGGGCCTACGGGAGAGTGAGGCGAGTGCCGCGCCCGCGGTCACTCCCGGGACGAGCCGGCTGCGAGAGCTGCGCGGTTTCGTCCTCGGCCAGTCCCAGAGCTGCTAGCTGAGCGCGGTGCCCCTCGGTGAGCCCCAGCGTGGAGCCTGCAGCGTTCTCCTGATGGGCAACCGAGGACGTGCCGGGACGGGGCAGAGCTTCCGCGGGTCGACCCGGTGCAAGGAGAAGAGATCGATTCGCTCCGTACCGGCGAAGGTCCGCCTCGTTCTGCTGGCGCAGGTAGGCGGGGCGCCCGACGGGCTCCCATACCCCCGGGCGACCTGACCTGCCTCGGTCGCAATCAACAGCTCGTCGGGGCAGGGCGCAGTACCTAATACAGGATCTTCTCGGTCACGCCGAAGGCATGTGGTGGGAGTGTCCGTGGGCGGGTGTGTCCCGGAGGGACGTGATTCCCCGGTAGGCCGACGCGAGGAGCGCGGCGAACAGGAGGTTCACGCTGAACATGAAGGTCCACTCGGCCATGGTGCCGCCGGTGCCCGCGGCGGACTCCAGCGCCGAGAACAGTGCCGTGTCCGCCGGGTGGAAGACGGCGCACAGCAGGACGAAGCCCCAGAACGACAGCTTCTGCAACGGCTTCGACCACGCGACGACGCCAAGGGCCAGAGCGGCGAACAAAGCGATGAGTACATCGATTCCATCCATGTGGCGCTCCTTTCGAGCCGGGAACGACATGGCGTCGTCCACCGGGAGGAACGCCACCTAGGTCGCAGGACATAGAGAACCCGCGGGGTCTCGCCCGCCGACCCGGGCGTCGTGCACCGGGACGGGCCGGGGAGACGCGGGACGGCCCGGCCGCTGCCGTGCAGGAGCCGGGCCCGCGGAGGTGCTGCCCGTGCCCCGGGACACGAGGGCGTCCGGTGCTTCCCGCGCGTGTCCGGTGCTCCACGGGCACCGAGGCGTCAGGACACCAGCCGCACCGCCGCGCGCGGGCTCCGGTCGGGTACGAGTTCCAGGACGGAGACCGCGGACCCGGACGCCGTGAGGCCGGTCCGCGTCAGTCCGGCCCGAGCGAAGAGGTTTTCGTACTCGTCGAGGCTGCGTTCACGTCCGGTGGACAGGGCCATCATGTTGAGGTCCATCAGCGGCTCCAGGCCGGGCGTGCCCACCTTGTCGACGAGGAGTTCCATCACCAGTACGCGTCCGCCGGACGTGAGCGCTTCCCGGCAGTTGCGCAAGATCCGCACGCAGGCGTCGTCGTCCCAATCGTGCAGGACGAACTTGAGCAGGTGCACGTCCCCTGAGGGCACCTCTTCGAAGAAGTCACCACCGACGAAGGTGAACCCGTCCGTGACGCCCATGACCGCCGCGGAGGCGTCCGCATCGGCGTGTACGTGCGGGAGGTCGAGCGTCACTCCGGTCAGCGCGGGGTGGCGCTGCATGAGCGTCTGGACGAGGTTCCCGCCGGCGCCGCCGACGTCCACGACGACCTCGGTGCCCTGGAGGCTGATCACGTCCGCCAGCCGGTGGGCCAGACCGCGTGTCATGGCCGTCATGGCGTTGGTGAAGACCTCGGCTTCTCCGGGGACCGTGGCCAGCCAGTCGAAGAAAGATGCCCCGAGGGCGGCTTCGGCCTGGGTGGCGCCGGTGCGGACCGTGTCCGGCAACCGTCCCCACGGCAGCCAGTGGGACTCTGCCCCACCCCAAAGCGCCAGGTCCCGCAAGGACCCCGGGGCATCGGTGCGCAGGGTGTCGAGCAGGGGCGTACTGACGAACCGGTCCCCGTCCACCGACGCCGCGAGGTCGAGGGAGGCACACGCCCGCAGGAACCGGAAGGCGGCGTCCGGGTCCAGCGACTCCGCCGCAGCCACTTCCGCCGGGGTGGCACCGTCGCCGTGCAGATGGTCGGCGACGCGCAACTCGGCGGCGGTCCGCACCACTTGGGTCACCCAGTAGCCGGTCATCATCTGAAGCATGCGCCCCGTGTCGTCCCGGGGGGGTTCGGCGGAACCCGCCGCGACGAAATCATGCTCGAACAAGGTCATGTGCTGTGGCTTTCACTTCGGAGATGGGTGGAGAGCAGGGAATCGCGGCCGGACCGCCAGCCGCGGGGCGGGTGTCCGTACCGTGCCGGAGCTCCGTGGGCACGGCCCTGTGCGGCTCCGGTACCCATAGAGGTGCACCCGGGCCGCCCGGGCGGCCCGGGTCACATCGCGGCGACCATGGTGTGGGTGTCGAGAACGGTCTCGAAGTGCACTGGGACGCCGTCCCGCAGCCGCCACACGTGCACGAAGCGTGTCCGCATCGGCCTCCCGGTCGCCAGGTTGGTGGCGCTGTAGTGGCCGAGCGCGACGACCCGGTCCCCGGCCTCCATGACTTCCGTGGGCGCTACGGTGAAGTCCTGCCACTCGGACACGAAACGCGAGAACACGTTCTCCAGCACCTCCTCACGGCCCCGGTAGGTGCCTCCGTAGTGCAGGCCCGGTGGAACGACCCACTCGATCCGCTCGTCGAGCCCCGCGAGCAGCGCGGCGACATCGCCCTGGGCGAGTGAGGCGTACAGGGCGTTCACCACCGTGCCTGCTGCGGCGGTGTGTTCGTCGTTCCGGTACGTGGTCATGGAGAAGCTCCGTGCGATGTCGGTGGAGTGGTGTGGAATGGTTCAGGGCGCGGGAGCACCCGGCCGCCGCACTCGCACCGCGGTGCTGGGCGCGGCGGCCGGGCCGGTGCCCCCGTCTTCGTAGATCGTGCTCGTGAACCGGCCGCCGGACATCGGTCGATCGACCTATGTCGCTGGTCTGCCCGGCCAGCACTCCAGCGCCGGTCCCTCGCGCCGCGGCTGCCGGAACGCACCCGGCGCGCCTGGAGCGACGCGAGCGGGTCCGGAGCAGCTGAAACGGGCGGTTACGCTTCAACGGTGGAAGATGTTCGTTTGGCCGAGGTGCTGGCGGCGCTGTCCCTGACGACCGACCTGGCCGCGGGCATGACCTTCGAGAAGGGGTTGCGCACCTGCGTGGTCGCCGCGGTCTTCGCTCGGGACGTCCTCGACGCCGACCGGGAAACTTGCCGGGCGGTCTACGAAACGGCGTTGCTGCGTTCGGTCGGCTGCACGTCGTTCGCCCCCGAGCTGGCTGAAATCTTCGGTGACGAAGTGGCGTTCCAGAGCGCGCTCAAGCATCTCGATCCGAGTGACGAGGTGCCCCTGACCGAGCAGTTGCTCCGGCTCGGCGGCTGGACCCGTGAGAAGGCCCAGCGACTGACTGACACGTTGACCATGGTGCTGCCCACGGTCGGTATGGAGGCCATGCGCAACGGTTGCGAGGCCAGTCAGGCGCTGGGGTCGGGCCTCGGTGTACTGCCGCGGACCCTCGCCGCGCTGAACGACGTGTACGAGCGGTGGGACGGGCAGGGCATCCCCCTCGGCGCCGGAGGTGAACACCTCTCCTACGCCGCTCGGGTCGTCCAGGTGGCCGAACAGGCCGTCCTGGCCCATGCGAAGGGCGGCGAGTCGGCCGCCGTCGCGGAGGTGGTCCGGCGCGCCGGCGGGCACCTCGACCCCGCGCTGGCGCGCGCGTTCGCGGCCGACGCCACGACAGCGCTCGCCCCGCTGCGCGAGCCCGACGCCGTCGCTTCCGCGGTGGCCGCCGAACCGCCGCCGCACGTCACGGTGTCCGCCGGGGAGGTCTCCGGTCTGTGCGCGGTGCTCGGACGGTTCGTGGATCTCAAGAGCAAGTGGCTGGTCGGCCACAGTGAACACGTCGCACGACTGGCGGAGAGCGCCGGCCGACTGGGAGGCCTCGCCGCCGACGAGGTGATCCGGCTGCGTTGCGCGGCTCTGCTGCACGACCTGGGGCGGGCCGGGATCTCCGCCGATGTGTGGGACCGGCCGGGGGCGCTGAGCACTGCCGACATGGAGCGGGTGAGGATGCACACGTACTGGACCCAGCGGGTACTGGAGCGCGTGCCCGCGCTCGCCGCGTTGGCGCCGATCGCCTCCGCGCACCACGAGCGCCTCGACGGCAGTGGCTATCACCGCGGTGACTTCGGGACCCGTGCCTCTCCCTCGGCCCGCATCCTCGCCGCCGCCGACGTGTTCGCCGCACTGACCGAACCGCGCGCTTATCGGGACGCCTTCACCGCCGACGAAGCCGCAGGACACCTGACACGGGAGGCGGACTCCGGTGCCCTGGACCGCGATGCCTGCGACCTTGTGCTCCGGGCAGCGGGCGGACGGCCGTCCCGGTCCCGCCGCCCGGCCGGGCTCACGGCACGGGAGGTCGACGTGCTCCGCCTGGCCGCCCGCGGGCTGACGAACCAGCAGATAGGCATCGAACTGTGCATATCGAGCCGCACCGTGGGCCACCACCTCGGGCACATCTACGACAAGACCGGGCGGCGGACCCGGGCCGGGGTGGCTGTCTTCGCCATGGAGCAGCAGCTCCTGCCCTGACCGTCGACCGGCCTTCGCGGTGGTGGGCAGCTGCGGCTGGAGCGCCAGCCATCGGGGGCGGTCTGTGCGCGTCGCCAGGATGTGCGTCCTGGACCCCCGGCTCGCGCCGGTCCGCGGGCCTCGGACACCTGGGGCGGGTAGGGACACGGCAGCTGACCGGGCCCACCCTGGGGGGACGGGGGCCAGGCTTCCGGCCGCCCGGGAGCCTGGCCTGGCCGCTATGACGACCTCGAAGCTGGGAGAGTGTCTGCGGAGCCATACGTCGGTTTGTGGGTGACGGCCGACGGACACATCCGCTAGGAGCTGCTCGCGAACGGCCGTTACGACGAGGCCTGTGGAGACCGAGGGCAACACCTCGGGGCTGGGGCCGAGCACATGCCTGGCGGCAGGAGGTTCGGACGGGCCGGTGGTCTCACCGCTGCCGCAACCGCTTCGGTGGGACCTCATGAGGCGGCCGCAGCGCCCTCCGACCGGCTCCGGAACGTGCCAGGCCGCTGGACAGGCAGCTCACAACTCGCAGCGAACGTGGGCCTGCCGGCCCCGACCTCTGCGGCCGCCCCCGGACGCCGAGTGCCGGTACGTCGGGGAGTGGGTCCCGACCAAGCTCCGCTGGCAGCTCACCGCAGACGACCGTGAACTGCGCCCGCTGAAGCCAGGTTCACCGCAGGAACGTTTCCCCCACTGTCTCGTCCGGACCTCGAAGGCCGCCGAGACGCTGACGGTCATGACCGACAACCCAGCCTGCTCCGGTATCGCCGGGCCCAGACAGCTCGCCTGAGGGGTGGAGCGTCCCATGATCCGGGTGCCCGACCACAGCAGGAACCAGTGGCTGAATCACAAGCACCCTAAACTCGCGTATTCGAATTAACGTTCGATACAGTCGAAGTGCAGGCGGGTCGATTGGCACTCATTTGGGGATATCTTGGGCGGAGGGTGTTATGCAAGAAGTATCCCTCCCCTGCACGTCAGTAGTGGGTTTTCGGCCCGCTACGGTGCCTCGCGTCCGCAGGCGCTCATCGCCCGGGCTGCCGAGCGCGGGATCGGGGCGGTGGCGCTGACTGACCGCGACATGGTCACCGGCACGGGGCGCTTCGCGAAGGCCGCTGCGGCCGCCGGAGTAAAGCCGGTGTTCGGCGTCGCACTCCGGTGCGCGGCGGTACGCACGTAGCGGAAGCAGCGTTCCGAGCGACGTTCCTGGCCCGGGACGCGCAAGGTTGGGCGCGGTTGTGCCGGATGGTGTCCGCCGCGCACGCCGAAGCTTTCCCCGCGGGCGCGCCGTCGGCGGCTTCGTTGGAGATGATCGCCCAGTACGCTGGCGACGGCCTTATGGTGCTGCTCGGTCCCGCGTCCGAGCCGCTGCGAGCTCTCGCCGCTGGCCGTGCGGACATCGCCGAGCGGCTTCTCGCCCTCTGGCAGGGAGCCGTCGGTAGCGGGTTGCGGCTGGAGGTCGTGTGCTGGGGCCTGTCCGGCACCGGTCCGGGCTCGTCCGTCTCGCCGCGCACACCTTGGCGCTCACCGATCGCCTCGGCATTCCGGCTGTGCTGACGAACGCCGTTCGGTACGCCGATCCGGTCCAGCACCGGGTCGTGGACGTGCTGGACGCGGCCCGGCTGTTACGCCCCGTCGACCGGCGCCGACTGGACTGCGGGGAGCGCTGACTCAAGGACGGGCCCGCGATGACCGACATCGCCGGACGGGTGGCGGCCGCCGCCGGTACCGACCGGGCACGCGCCGTGAAGCTGATCACCGACACCATTGCGGTGGCGGACGCGTGCGAGGTCGACCCGGCCCGGGACCTCGGTCTCGGGGCACCGCATTTCCCCGAGCCCTCCGTGGTCGGCTCGAGCCAGACCCGGAGGGGGCGATGCGGCTGCTGCGGCAGCGGTGCGAGAGCGGCATGACCGCCCGCGGTCTCGATCACGACCGGCGCGCGACGGACCAGCTCGACTACGAGCTCGGGACCCTCGGCCGCCTGCACCACGAGCCGTACTTCCTCGCCGTGGCCCAGGTCGTCGCCGACGTGCGGGGCATGGGCATCCGGGTCGCCGCGCGCAGTTCCGGAGCAGGCTCCATGGTCAACCACAGCGCCACCGCGAACCCACTGGAGCACAACCTGCTCTTCGAGAGGTTCCTCTCCGAGCGGCGCTCCTCGCTGACCGACATCGACGTCGAGTCCGCACGCCGTCTGGAGGTCTACGACCGCATCATCACCCGCTTCGGGCGCGAGCGGGTCGCGGTCACCGGCATGCCCGAGACCTACCGCGCCCGCCACGCCCTGCGGGACACCGGCCTCGCGCTCGGGATCACGCCCACCACCGTGGTCCGGATCGCGAAATCCTTCCCCCACATCCGCGCCTGCGACATCCGCTCCGCCCTCACCGAATTCCCAGAACTCCGGGAGCGTGCGGCCGAGGCCGGGCGGTACGGGGCCGTTGTGGGAGCTCGCCGAAGGGCTGGACGCGCTGCCGCGCGGGATCGCGATGCACCCGTGCGGAGTGATCCTCTCCAACACAAGCCTCCTGGATCGGCTGCCGGTCCAGCCCGCCCCCGGCGGCGAATACCCGATGCTCCAAGCCGACAAGGAAGACGTCGAGGACCTGGGTCTCCTCAAGCTCGACGTCCTCGGGGTGCGGATGCAGTCCGCGATGGCGCACGCCGTCACCGAGATCCGCCGCACGACCGGCCGGGCGATCGGCCTCGGCAGAAACGACCACGTCCCACTCGATGACCGCTTCGCCTTCACCCTCATCCAGAACTCCGACACCGTCGGCATGTTCCAGCTGGAATCCCCCGGCCGGCAGGACCTGGCCAGCCTCCTCCAGCCCCGCGACCCGCAGGATTTCATCGCCGACATCAGCCTCTTCCGCCCCGGCCCGGTCCAGGGCGGCATGCCCGCCCTCTACATCGCCGCCCGCCACGGCGCCACACCCACCTACCCCCACCCCGACCTGGAACCGGTCCTGCGCGACACCTACCGGGGGACGATCTGGCACGAGCAGATCATCGACATCCTCGCCCTCATGACCGGATGCGACCGCGCCCTGGCCGAAAAATGGCCCGCCGCGCCCTCAGCGACGAACAGCGCCTGCCGAAGACCAAGGCGTGGTTCCGGCAGCAAGCGGGCGCCCGCGGCTACAGCCCGAAGGTGCTGGACGACGTCTGGGACATCGTCGCCTCGTTCGGCGCGTACGGATTCTGCCGGGCGCACGCGGTGGCGTGCGCTGTGCCGGCGCTGCAGTCCGCATGGCTCAAGGTCACCCGGCTGCCCTGTACGCCGGGCTGCTGGAGCACGACCCGGGGATGGGGCCGGCCCACGTCATCGTCGCCGACGCCCGCATCCACGACATCCCCGTCCTGCCCGTCGACATCAACACCTCGAAGGCGCAGTACGTCGTCGAGCGGACCGGGTCCGGGGAGGGACAAGACAGCGACGGGGCTTCTGGACCAAGCTCCTATAAGGTCACAAACACCCGTCCGGCGGCGTGCGTGGTGACGCCCGGCGGGCCGCCAAATCCCCAACAGGACGGTCGAGACGTCAGTCAGTCGGCGAGTCATACCCACTCGCAGCGTCACCACGAACATCATCACTGTCAGTCGTCGTGGTGGATCTCGTAATCGTCTCTCTCAGGACGCGATCACGACGATCCCGCCCGCCACCGCCGGGGCCGCCGTCGCCAGGCCGGCGAAAAGAGCCGCTGAAGTCAGGACCAGCGCTGTCACTGTCCGGTGCGAAGTGGGGGTCACGCCCTGCCCACGTCCACCAGCACCCTTGAAGACCCAGCAGACAGGCGTTCCGCCGCCGGCGCGGCAGGATATCCTCGCCCCCCGCCGCCGACGCCCTGGTCGCCGCCGCCGGGACCATGCTCACCGGGTGAACGACGGGGCCGCGGCGTGCCGCCCCCAGTGGCCCGCCGACCCCGACCGGCCGGGAGCTGAGGAGGAGGGGACGCTCAGACCGTCATCCCGACGACGATGACGCCCGGCGCGACCGGTCCGGTCGCCCGCAGCCGCCTGTTCGCCGCCCGGGCACTCGGCCCGGCACCGACACACCGGTACCAGGCCGGACAGGACGTGAGCGGCCACGACAGGCCGGACAGGCCCCGGCGGGCCGCACCCCCGCCCCAAGGAGGCCCCACCCGGCATCCGGCCGCCGTCACCGGAGCCTGGCGTGCGCCGACGGCCGCCACGAGCACGGGCAGGAATCTGCCGCTGACCCGGCGCCCGGCCCACCCAGCTCACCCCGCCCCCGAGCGACCGCGCGGCGGCCCCCAAGCCAGCGCAGCGCCCCACCGATGACGACTCCGCCGCCACCCCCACCACCCCGCTCACGCCGGCCCGGCTCCCGCCTCGGATACCGTGTTCCTCTACGGGGTGCCACAACGGATGTGACGCCCCCCACCGGAGGTAGTCAGCGTATGAGTTCAAAGCGCAGCAAGAATCCAGCCCTGCCCGTACTTGACGACGCATTCCGACTCGCGTCGGTCAAGGACGCCGAAGAGTCCACCCGTGACTTGGCCGCGCGGTTGGCCACCACCGAGCTGCGCCGCGTTTCCCACCCGGGCCGGGTCACCTGGGAGCCCACCGATCAGGCCGAGCCCGTACCGGTCCCGCCGACTGTGGTCGACGGTGACGGGGACCTGTGGCTGCGGGACCGGGGCACTGGCACCTGGACCATGCCTGAGTTCAATCCGAAGGAATTCCCGGCCCGCTGTGGCGAGGTTCTGACGTGGAACCAGCTTGCCCGCGAGTTCGGCCCGCTTACCGGACTGGCCGACGACCGCCGCATCGGCGGCGGCCGGCGCTGACCGCGCAGCCTTCTGGGAAGACGCACCCCTGAAGCGCCCGCTACGGGTAGCTGGGGGCTCCTGCTCACCGCCGAGCTCGACGATGGCGGCGAGCAAGTGAGCGTGGTGATGGCGTGCGACGGCCTCGGGCAGCGTGGTGCGGGCCTGGCGCCAACCGATGTCCTTGGTGCAGCCGGCGTCAGTGGATCAGCCGGGTAGCGGTCGGCCTTCAGTCGCCTTGGTGAGCGCGCAACCCAGCTCGCCGATCGACTGCTGCCAGTCGGCCGACTGCCCGAGCAGGCCGCGCACCAGCTCGTCGACGGCGGCCGCCGGGCCAGCACCGAAGACCCGCGCTTCGGCGGCGGCCTCGGCGAGGACGTCTTCGTCCAAACCCTCGAGGGCCTCACACCACAAAGTGGCCGCAGCGTCGAAAGCAGCCAGGACGGCAGCGCTTGGAGCTCGTCGGCGCGGGCAGCGATCCGCACCGCTTCACGCAGCTCCGCCTCGCGGGCGTCGGCGGCGGGCTCGGCCGCGGACAGCTGGCACCGCGGCCAGGGCGAGCCAGCCCGGGGAGTGCGTCACCGTGGGGCGGACCCCAGGTTCTGTGCTGGTCAGGTAGGCCGAGGGGTGGCCCAGGCCGGATGCGGCGGCCTGGTGCAGGCGGTCGGTGTCGCCGGTGGCGGCCTGGAAGCGGTCGCGGTAGCGCTGCGCGATCTCGGACTCGGCGAGCGTCCGTGGGGTGGCGCCGTGTCGAACGTGCACGCGGAAGTTGTAGTCGTTGCCCGGGCCGCGACGACATGCCGGCCTGCGTGCTCGGGGGCACCGGAAGGAGCCAGTAGACCTTGCCGACCTCGGTGCTCGACTTCACGGAACGTACGCCTACGTGGCGCACACGTCCTTGGCGAGTTCATTCTTGCCCCCGTCGGTGCCCGAGTAGAAGTCCTTCTTCCAGTCCAGATCGACGCCTTCGGGTATCTGGCTGTCGACCGTCCGCTGCAGATCGTCCTCAGTGTTCCTCACTTCTCGTGTCGGGATCTCACCCGGATGTCGGATCTGGGCCGGAGCCGGCCTCCGTCGTGAGAGTCGCCGGTTGGCATGGGGCCCTTGTGTGGTGCGCAGCTTTCGGGTGGACCCCGACAGAAGTGTCGACTTGTCGTGCCGTGTAACGGTGCCGGAAGCGGCTCAGATGACCAGGACTCGGCGCCCGCGCGTGTGACCGGCCTGGCTGTCGATGTGGGCCGCTGCGGCCTCGGCAAGCGAGTACGACTTCTCGACCGGGATGTGGAGCCGACCTCGCGAGATCAGGTCGACGGCCTCGGCGAGCGCCGCCGACACGCTTCCGGCCACGCCGGAGAAACGGACACCGAACTCCGGCGCACCGAGATCGGCGATGGAGACGACCTTCTCCGGACTCCCGGTCAGCTCGACCAGCTCACGGATCACGCCCGAACCAGCCAGATCGAGAGCCGCGTCGACGTCGCCGAGCCTCCGAACCCGCTCGCCCCATCCCTCGCCGTACGTCGTGGCGACGGCACCGAGGCTGCGCAGATACTCCTGGTTCGCGGCACCGGCCGTGCCGATCACCGTGATGCCGCGGTCGCGGGCGATCTGCAGCACCGCCGATCCGACTCCCCCGGACGCGCCGCTGACCAGGAGCGTCTGCCCGGGCCGCACACCTACCTCGTGGATGACGCGCAGCGCGGTCTCCACCACGGAGGGGTACCCGGCCGCCTCCTCGAACGTCAGCCCCTCGGGCATCCGCGACCAGGCCGACAGTACGGCGAACTCGGCGTAGGTGCTGGAGCCCTCGCCGAACACCCGATCACCGACCTCGACCCCTACGACTCCCTCGCCTACCTCGTCCACCACCCCGGCGGCGTCCAGCCCGACCCCGGAGGGCAACTGGATCGGATGGGCCCCCAGTACCTGGCCTTCACGAATCCTCCAGTCGACCGGATTCACGCCCGCCGCCCGCACAGCGATGCGTATCCGGCCAAAGCCAGCGTGGGGCTCCTCGGCATCAACGAGTTGCAGAACGTCCGGGCCGCCGAACTCGGCGAAGCTCACTTTTTTCATGCCGCCGAACATAACACTAACGGATAGCGTTTCGTAACGGTTACCCTTTCATACCTGCTAGCCTACGGGCATGACCGTGCAGTCCGGACGCCGTGAGCGCAAGAAGGCCGCGACCCGCCAGAAGATCGCCGACACCGCGCTGCGGCTCTTCCTGGAACGCGGTTACGACGCGGTGGGCATCCGTGACGTGGCCGCCGAGGCGGACGTGGCCGTCACCACGCTCTTCTCCCACTTCGCCTCGAAAGAGGCCCTGGTGTTCGAGCAGGACAAGGACTTCGAGCAGCGCCTCACGCAGGCGGTCACCGGCCGGGCGCCGCACGAGCCGCTCATCCCCGCGCTGCGCCGCGAAATCCTGGCCCTGGTGCGGCACTGCACCGCGGACAGCGCTGCCCCTGTCTGGCGCATGATCGACGCGTCTCCCGCCCTGCGGAAGTACGACGAGTCGCTCCGCCTACGCCACGCGGACGCCCTGGCCACGGCCATCGCCGCCGATCCTGACCTGGCCCGGAGCGAAACCGCCGCCCGCACCATCGCGAGGTTCGTGATCGACGCCTACTCGCTGGCCCGCGAAGCGGCCGACCCGCAGGCCGCGCTGGACGAGATCTTTCAAATGATCGAGGCGGCGTGGAAGGTCACCTGCCCGTCTGCAACCGGTCTCCCGGGTTCCGATGGGCCGCGGCCGCGGGTGTGAGACGGTGTCGCTCACCAGGACGAAGCGCGAAGTCGGCATCTTCGCGACAAGCGACGAGAACTGCTCGAACTCGTTATTGGCCTATGGCGCGGTGGTGGCCACAAGGGCCGCCGAGGAAACGATACGAAGCCGAGACACCGAGCGTCCGACACGACGTGAGACAGCGGACGGACCCGCTGCTTGCCGGACCGATGTCCGACACGAGCGGTGAGACCCCGCACCGCAGGCCCCCCGCGTGTTCACCCCCGCACCGAGGGTGGTGTTGCGGTTTGCCGTGGGCCGGATGGGCCTGACCCGTCTGGGTGAGCGGGCGACGCGACTGCAAGGTCAGGGAGTCCCGCGCCTCCACGGTGCGGCCATGGAAGGCACTCAGGATGCCTGAACCACTGCGTCAGGCGGTTCACCAGCTCGTCTCCGAAGTGGTCATGAACTGCCAGGAGATGCTGCGGTAAACCGAGCCGGGCGTCGCCCACACTGGCAGCGGATGACGCTGCACCGGACGACGGATGCGGCAGACACGATGAACACGGTGGCCATGCTGATCGCGGCGTACTGTCAGCAGCACGCCGGGACGCCGGCCCTCGCGAATCGGACCGGCAGAAGAGCGCCGGGATGCTCGGCACTCCGCCTCCGTCCGAGAGCAACGACGGGCCGCACCACTGGTACTCCGCGGGACAGGGATACGCGGAGGGCTGGGCGATGTCCGAGCCCGATGAGCAGCGGAGCTTCACCGAGGCATGCCTCCATGGGGTGCGGGCCCGGCTCTGCGGCGACATCGACGCGCTGGACGGTTACCTGCCGCCGCACGTTGCGGAACTGGCTCGGAGGATTGCCGGGGTGCTGAAGGTGCCGCAGTCGGCCACCGCGTGATGTGCCAGTGCGCGCCTGCTGCCGAGCGCCGCTGGAGGCTCAGGTCGGTGGGCGGCTTCATCCGCCCGGGTGGCCGCTGCGCGGGCGGCAGCGGCGGTGTCGAGAGCAGCGGCGTCCGCAGGGGTACGGGCTGATTCGGCATAGGCCTCCGCGCGGCCGGCCGCCTTGCCCGCGGCAGCCGCGTCGGCGGTGGCCTGAGCGCGTGGTACCCGATGGTGCGGGCCGGCGACTGCTGGGCCTTCGCCGCCCCGGCCGCGTAGTCCAATGCCTCCTTCGAGTAGCCGCGGGCGTCCGCGAGTGCCTGGCGGCGTTCGCCGCGTGCTGGTAGACGGCCTTGGCGTCACCCTGCGCCTGGTCGGCGATGCTCTGGGCGGCCGAGGCCTCCTGGGCCGCGTTGATGGCGTGGGCGCTCGCGACGGCCTTCTGCTGCTCGGCGATGGTCTTCGCCGCCTGGCCGGACAGGACCACGAGAGAAGAGGCGGAGTCCTTGGACACGTACGGCGAGCCGAGCTGGATGGCGTCCTTCGCGGGAGCCGCTGCCTGCGCCGCCGCATTCCCGGCGTCCACCGCCGCCTGCGCGGCGACATATGCGGACCCCGCTGCTTTCGCCGCAGCGGCGGTGGCCTTAACGATCAGTTAAGCGTGTCCGGGCCGGGCTCGTGTGCTGTGGTGGAGATCGGCGTTGCCGGTGCCACCGGTGGTGGCGGGGAGGCAGCTGCGGCGGCAGCCCTCCTGAACTCCGGCAGGACCAGCGCCGCATGGGCCGGCCGCCCCTCCTCCGGGGGCGCGGAGTCGAGAGAGCGCAGCATGGTGTTGCGCTGCTCGAGCGCCCGGGCCGTGGTCGGGAAAAGGGCGGCCTCGCCCTTGCCGACCCCATCCTGGTTGAGCGTCACGAACGCGCGGGTGTCACGTTCGTAGGCGGCGAGGCCCGCGGCGTGATCCTTATCGGCCGCCAGGGAACCGGCGAGCATGTATGCGCCGACCAGGGCGAGGCTGGAGCCCTGGCCGGTGAGGAACGAGGGTGCGTACGCGGCGTCACCCACCAGCGCGACCCTGCCTCTGGACCAGCGGGGCATCCGGATCTGGCTGACCACGTCGAAGAACAGGTCGTCCGCGTCGCACAGGGACGCGAGCATGCCCGGGACCGCCCACCCCGCGTCGGCGAAGACCGCCGTGACCAGGTCCAGTTGGGCCTGCGGGTCGCGGTACGCCTCGTAAGGAGGCTGGGGGCGGGCAAAGTTCAGGATGCCGTGCGCGTCACCGCCGGCGCCAACGGCGTACAGCACGGCGGCCCGGCCCGGGGCGTTCCACATCGCGGCCTCGCGAACGAGCCCGAAGGTGTTGCGCACGGTGAACCCGGCGAAGCAGTAGCCGAGATAGCGGTGGAAGCGCTCCTCGGGGCCGAACAGGAGCTCGCGGGTGTGGGAGTGCAGCCCGTCCGCCCCCAGCACCAGGTCGAACGTACGCCTGCCTCCTACGCGGAGGGTGACGTCGACCCCGTGGCGGTGCTGGTCGAGGGTGTCGATGGAGTCGCCGAACAGGAACTCCACGTCGTCACGGACCACCTCGTGGAGAGCCCCGGCCAGTGTCCCGCGCCGCACCTCCAGGTCTCTTCCCGCGACACCGCCGGTGACGGCGTACGGGTCGACCGAGGCCACCTCGGCGCCGTCCTCGTCGAGGAAGGTCAGCCGCCGCAGATCGATGTGCGCGTCCCGCAGCCGCGGCAGAAGCCCCATCCGCCGGACGACGTCGAGTGCGGTGCCGCGCACGTCGATGGGATAGCCGCCGTCGCGGACCGCGCCCGCCTTCTCGACCACGGTGACGACGAATCCGTAGCGGTGGAGCCAGTACGCGAGGGCGGACCCAGCGATGCCGGCCCCGGATATCAGGACCGTCCGCCCGCGTGCGGCGGAGGTCTTCTCCAACAGATCGGTGCGGGTCATATCCTGGCTCCTTTGCTCAGGGTGCGGACGACGAGGAGGGACAGCACGGTGACGGCGCCGGCCAGGACGAAGCCGGCGACGAAGGCCGATTCGGCCGGGAGGTCCGACCCGGCGGGGGTTCCGGCGGTGAGGATCGCGCCGCTGAACTGGACGCCCACGGCGAAGCCGATCACGCGCGTCACCAGGACCAGGCCGGTGGCGATGCCGGTGTCACCGCGGTCCACGGAGGTGGCGGTACTGGTCACCATCGCCGTGACGCAGAGCCCGTTGGCGAGCGCGATCAGCGCCTTGCCGACGACGAGGTGCCAGGCCTCGGTGTGTACGGCCGCCAGGCCGAGCAGGCCGACGGCCATGATGAAGACCCCGGCGGTGACCACGGCACGCGAACCGAACCGCCGCACCCCGAACCCGCTGAGCGGCCCGGCCAGCGACGCGGCCACGGCCCCGGGCAGCAGGAAGAGACCGATCCGTGTCGCACTCGCCCCGAACCCGTACGCGTCGGCGGACAGCGCGAACAGCGCCGGGACGAGATAGACCGCCACCGACGTCCCCACGCAGATCATGAACGTCAGCACGCACGACTTCCACACCTCCGGGCACCCCAGCATGCGCAGATCGACCATCGGCGCGGCCGCGCGACGCTCGACGGCCGTCCATCCGGTCGCAAAGGCGGCCAGCACCGCCAGGAGGACGGCGAGCATGAGGGGCCTCGCGGCGAGGTCGGGCGCCAGCGCGAGTACGAGCATGAGCGTGACCAGCGTTCCGCTCAGGAGGCCGAGGCCGGGCCAGTCGATCCCGGCGCCGTCCGACCGGCGCGGCGGATCGTGCGGCATCAGCCTGTTCACCAGCACGGTCGCCCCGATGACCGCGAGCGTCGGCAACGCGAACATCCAGTGGCGGGAGAGCCCCTCGGCCACGGGCCCTGCCGACAGCGTTCCCGCCACAGTGCCCCCGACGAACAGCCCGCTGACCACCCCGATGGCCACCTTGGACTCTCCCTCGGGGAGGTGTTCGCGCACCAGGATGAACGACAGGGGCAGCGCACCCACCATTGCCCCTTGCAGTATCTGGCCGAGCAGCAGCACCGGCAGATTCGGCGCCAGGGCGGACACCAGACCACCGGCGCAGACCACGGCCATCAGCCGGACGAGCACCTGTTTCCCGCCGTAGCGGTCGCCTAACTTCCCTGCCACCGGCGTGAGGAGCGCGCCGGTGACGAGAAGCACGATGCTGAGCAGCGCACCTTCGGCGTGACTCATCTGCAACTCGCGTCGCAGGAGCGGGAGCGTCGGCGTCACCACCGATTCCAGGGCGCCGGTGGCCAGCGCCAGGATGCCGAGGGCCCGGACAGCGGCTTTTCCCATATGGAGCGGAGCAGCCTGGGTCGTGGTCATGGAGGTCCTTTCCGTCACTGCCCGGCGAGCCGGGGCCGAACGCATGCGGTGGAACGCGCGCGGAACGCACCGGGTGAACTACACTACACCGTGCAGTGTAGGACGAGTAGGATGAGCCCATGCCGACCACCAAGACCCTGCGCGAGGGGTCCACCCGGAAGCGGGCCGCCATCCTCTCGGCGGCCCGGGAACTGTTCCTCGCCGACGGCTTCGACCGCTCCAGCGTCGACGCGGTCGCCGCCCGGGCCGAGGTGTCCAAGCGGACGGTCTACGACTACTTCGGCGACAAACGCACCCTGCTGCGGGCGGTCGTCGACTCCGTCGGCCAGAGCCTGATCATCACGGTCCGGCGCACTCTCGACGACACCCTCCGCGGACTCACCGAGGCCGGTGAACTGGAGGACGGCCTGGTCGCGTTCGCGATGCGCATCGCGACCGACATGCTCGGCTCGGCGGAGTACACGACACTGCGACGCCTGGTCCGGACAGAGTCCGGCCACCTGCCGCAACAGGACTACAACCCCATCGCGGACACCCCCGACGAGGCGATCGCCGAGCGGTTCGCCGCCTTCGCCGAGGCCGGACTGCTCGACGTTCCCGACCCCCGGCTGGCGGCCGACCAGTTCCTCGCGCTGACCTTCGGCGTCGCACTGGACCGGCTCGGCTCCGCGAACGCCGCGCAGGACGCCCGCGTACGGCCGCTCGTCGTGGAGGGAGTACGGACCTTCCTGCGCGCGTACCGGGCCGAGGCGCGTCGGTGATGTTCCGCCCTGGTCGGGCGTGACAGCAGGACGGAACTCCCGTCACCATCGCGCTCGGCGGTGGTTCCCCCACGCCCAGCCCGGGACCGCGGTCGGCAGCCCTCTCGCCGAGCTCGCCCCCGACGATGCTCCCCCGGACTGCCGGCACTGGATCGGCGTCCGCTGCCCCGGAAGACCCTGGAGGTGGGCCCCGTCACCACCGCCGCCCTCCAGGGCAGTGCGGCCGTCCTGTCCAGCTCGCGACCGGGCCGCGGCAGGCGGCACCCGCGTGCCCGGAGCGGCTCCGGCAGTCTGGTCCGCGCGTCGCTTCGGCCGGTTGGGCCCAGGCGTGGCCGGAGGTGGGGCGGGCGATGATCTGGCTGACGTCGACATCGGCGGGCTGGTCGATGGCGAACGCGATGGCCGCGCCGATGGACGAGGCCGGGATGGCGACGCTGCGGAACATGCGCCTCTCCTCACGGCCCACCGGGCCCGCGATGGACTCGGCCAGTTCGGATTCGGTGACGCCAGGGCAGACGGCGGTGACGCGGATGTCGCCGCCGACCTCCTGCCGCAACCCCTCCGAGACGGCCCACACGGCCTTAGATACCGATGGCGAAGAACAGCACTCCGATGAATCCGGCCCAAACCTGCCCAGCACACCCATATGGCACGGTCTGCCCTGAAAACGCTCCCTGTGGCCCAAACTCAAGGAGGCCGCCCGGACGTCATCGCCGCTGGCCGACAACCACGCCAGCGGCCCGCTGTATCCGCTTCATTCACGCAGGCCATCTATGCCGTCTCGTCAGCCGCGCGGCGCTTGATGGACGCGGTACGGGTCCGGGTCGCGGCCGGTCCAGCGCTCTCCCTGCAAGCCGTCTGGCGACCTCAGGCGGTGCCGCCGTAACTCAGATCGTCACAGTTCGGCGCGTCGGCAGTAACGGCGGATCAGCTCTGCTTGCTCGGGAAACCGCCGCAGGAGGTCAGCCTCCTGGCCGAGCGTCATGTCGGCGTAATCGAATCCGGGCGCTACGGCTTCGCTGATCAGGCCGTGGTCGCCCTGGGTGAGGTGGGATGCCTTCCAGACTCCACCGGGGACGGCGAGCGTGAGGAGCTGGCCGCGGCGAGGGTCTTGGCCCAGCACGGCGGTGTGGTGGCGGCCGTCGGGGTACAGGAGGTGATACGTGATCGCTTCGCCGTGGTGGTGAAAGTGCAAGATATCTGACTGATTGAGATGCCAGTGGCCTACGGGCGATCGGCGCGTCAGCAGGTAGTGGATGGACGACAGTGTGTACCGCTCGCCGGCAGGAGTGGAGATGCGGGGACGATGATCGGCCTGGAACATCCGGCGGTAGTACCCGCCCTCCACGTGCTCCTCCAGGCCAAGCGCCTCGATCCACTGCTCAGCGGTGATCACGCAGTCCTCCTCAGACCGGTCGCCCGGCGACCTCGACTGCCCGGCAGTCCTTCAGCCTGACCGGCAGAACCGATGTCCAGGCACTTACTGACCCATCTCATCCGAGTTTGATCATTCTCAGCCAAGTGAACCGGCCCTGCCGTCCTGTCGCCTCAGCCGGCAGGACGGTCGAGCTCGGGCCAGGGTCCCTCGAAGGCGGGCCCGCAGTCGTCGGGCAGATGGACCACGACCAACGCGGCCGCTTCCCGCGGAGTAAGCGCCTCGCCCAGTGTGCCGCCTAGGCGCAGCGGCGCGTAGACGATGCACGATTGTGCGTCGCCCACGATGTATGGCAGGTCGTTGCTCCACGGGAACTGCGTGTTCCGATGAAAGCTGAGCGCCCCATGGCTCGGGAAGGGGTACAGGGCCCGCAGCCGAGGTTCGGCGTAGGCGGCCGCTATAACCGCAGAATTCCCTCGCCGCGCCCCAGGGCGCGCCTCTAGTATTCCGCGCCAGGTTTCCTCGACGACCGTCTCATGAGCCATGTCGTGATCCTGATGCATGGCTTCTGACATGACAACCCGCTCCACCCCGTCCGCGCGAGGGCGTCGGGGCACGCTGGAGGGTTTCGGCGGCGGTCCAGGGGCCAATTGCCGGGGATGAGCTGGAGCCGCGGCCATCACCTCCGGCAGCGCCGTGGCCGCGGCTTCTTCAGGCGCGGGGCGTAGGAGCAGGCGCGCAGGATCGCGGCCGCTCTCGACCGGTCGACTCCGGCCCGGTGCCGCCCCCAGCTCGGCACCATCGCCAGGTGGCCGCCGAAGGTGGGACCCGCATCCCCTCGAGGCCGGCCCCGAGGGCTTCCCCTTACCGGTTCAGCAGGTACCGACAGGCGTAGTGGGCGCTGCCGGTGGTGAACCGCTGTTCCAGCACGCTCGGAACCAGGGACTTCATCGCCAGACCGGTACGGGCCGGCCGCAGCCCGCCGTGCTTGCGGTGTGCGGCGGCCACCACCCGGCGACGGGGGCTGAACGCGTCCGGCTGGTCGTCGGCGCCAAGCAGGGCCGGTAGCTGCGCCAGGGCCCGGTCGGCGCCTGGACCCCATACCGTGCCGGTGATCAACTGTCCGGCGGCCGTGCCGGGGCGGTCGCTGATCTGGAGGGTGGCCGGGCCGTCGGGAGAGCCGGAGGTACACCACCAGGTTCCGTCGGGCCCGTGCCCGCAGGCCGGGTTTTCCGCGGCCGCGCTGCAGAACGCGCGGCGTGCGGTCGAGATCTGAGAGCGCAGGCGGCGTCCAGGTGCGGCTGGGCATGGCTCTCAGCGTACGAGGGCCCGCTGACGCGGTGGTGAAGGTGCGGGCAGCCCAGCCTGGCGTGAGGATCGTAGGTGCGGGCAGCGGCCCGGCGCGTCCTTTACCCGACGAGTACGTCCGCGTTCCGGTTCGCAGCCTGGTCCGACACCGATGTGGGGGGTGTGGAGGTAGGAATGCCGCGACCGTTGTGGGCAGGGGCGATCAGTTTCGGGCTGGTCACGATCCCGGTGAAGATCGTGTCCGCGACCGTGGACCACGATGTCCACTTCCACCGGGTGCACCTGGAGGACATGGGCCGGGTGCGGACGCGGAAGGTGTGTGAGCTGGATGGTGAGGTCCTCTCCCAGGAGGAGATCGGCAAGGGCTACGAGATCGCGAAGGACCAGACGGTCACGGTGACGGACGAGGAACTGGAGCAGATGCCGCTGCCGACGGCGAAGGCGATCGAGATCGCCACGTTCGTCGACGCGGAGACGGTCGACCCGGTTCGTATCAGCGACTCCTACTATCTGGCCGCCGACGGGCAGGTCGCCGTGAAGCCGTACACCCTGTTGCGCAAGGCGTTGGAGCGGTCCTCGAAGGTGGCTGTGGCGAAGCTCGCGTGGCACGGCCGTGAGCGCCTGGGCCTGCTGCGGATTCGCCAGGGCGCGATCGTGTTGCACTCCATGAAGTGGCCCGTCGAGGTCCGCAACCCGCAGGAGCTGGCCCCGCGCGCGGTCGAGGTCGGCGAGGAGGAGATCGAGCAGGCTCTGCAGCTGGCCGAGCGGATGACGATCGAGGACCTGTCCGGTTTCCACGACGAGTACCGTGAGGCGCTGGAGGACATCATCGC
>NZ_JBBBEN010000095.1:0-94238 GCF_037137275.1 Streptomyces pratensis
GACAACCAGAACCAGCGCACCGTGGGGGCCCGGGGCCCGGCCACTCTGGAGAACTACCAGTTCCTGGAGAAGATCAGCCACTTCGACCGGGAGCGCATCCCCGAGCGAGTGGTGCACGCGCGGGGCGTGACGACCTACGGCCACTTCGAGGCGTACGGGAAGTGGGGCGAAGAGCCCATCTCCCGCTACACCCGCGCCAAGCTGTTCCAGGAGGCGGGCAAGCGCACGGACGTCGCGGTCCGCTTCTCCACGGTGATCGGCGGCCGTGACTCCTCGGAGGCGGCGCGCGATCCCCGCGGGTTCGCCGTCAAGTTCTACACCGAGGACGGCAACTGGGACCTCGTGGGCAACAATCTCGGCATCTTCTTCATCCGCGACGCGATCAAGTTCCCCGACGTGATCCACGCCCTCAAGCCCGACCCGGTCTCCCACGAGCAGAAGCCTGGACGCATCTTCGACTTCATGTCGCAGACGCCGGAGAGCATGCACATGCTCGTGAACCTGTTCAGCCCCCGGGGCATCCCGTCCGACTACCGGCACATGCAGGGCTTCGGCGTCAACACGTACAAGTGGGTGAACGACCAGGGGGAGTCAGTGCTGGTCAAGTACCACTGGCTGCCGAAGCAGGGCGTCCGCAGCATGACCGCAGAGGACGCGGCGAACGTCCAGGCGGATGATCTGGGGCACGCCACGAAGGACCTCTACGACGCGATCCGGCGGGGGGACCATCCCGAGTGGGAGCTGGTCGTGCAGATGATGTCCGACGACGACCATCCCGAGCTGGACTTCGATCCGCTGGATGACACGAAGACCTGGCCGGAGCAGGACTTCCCGCCGAAGGCGGTGGGCCGGATGGTGCTGAACCGCGTTCCGGACAACTACTTCGCGGAGAACGAGCAGGCGTCCTTCGGCACCGGCGTGCTGGTGGACGGGCTGGACTTCTCCGACGACAAGATGCTGGTCGGGCGGACCTTCTCCTACAGTGACACCCAGCGCTACCGGGTGGGCCCGAACTACCTGCAACTCCCGGTCAACCAGGCGAAGAACGCCCATGTGGCCACCAACCAGCGCGACGGGCTGATGGCGTACGACAACGGGCACCACGGGAAGAACCCCGAGGTGAACTACGAGGTGAACTACGAGCCGTCAATCACCGGCGGGCTGCGTGAGGCGCGGTATCCGACGCACGACGAGCAGGGGCCGGAGATCCGCGGCCGCCTCACCCGCAAGCGCCTCCCCCGGACCAATGACTACCAGCAGGCCGGGCAGCGCTACCTCCTCATGGAGGACTGGGAGCGGGACGACCTGGTGACCAACCTCGTCGGCATGCTCTCGGAGTGCGAGCGAGCGGTGCAGGAACGGATGGTCTGGCACTTCCTCCTCGTCGAGAACGACCTCGGCCGCCGGGTCGGGGACGGCCTGGGCATCGCCCCTCGCGATGTGGCGGGACTGCGGCCTCTGGCGAGCCAGGATCTCTCGGAGGACGACCGCGAGCGTCTCGCCCGGCTCGGCGACAACCCCCCGCGCGACGTCGAGGGACTGACGATGACGCACTGCGTTCCCAACGAACGACACGTCGTCACCGGCTGATCGCCCGAGCGGGAGAGGGGCTCGCGGGCCAGGCTCGGGAGGAGGTGCCCGGCCCGCGTCCGTCGTGCCCCTTCCGCGGTGATCTGTTCAGCGACCTACGGGGTTCCGCACGGTGTTCCGTTGCGATGCCTCCGTGTCGCTCGGCCGCAGCGTCGCTCCGGAGGAACGGAGACGGGGACGGGGTGCTTCGGCGTCGCACCCCGCCCCCGTCGCCGGCCCCGGGTGGGGGCCGGTTCCGCGGTCACCGCCTCCCGCGGTGACCGCGGAGTCGTGGGGGTCGCTCAGCCGGGGAGGACCCACTTCTGGTTGGCGCCGGTGTGGCAGCTCCACAGATGGAGCTTGGTGCCGTCCGCCGAGGAGACCCCGGCAGCGTCCAGACACTTACCGGACGCCGGATTCTTCAACGTGCCGTCAGCCTGCGGCACCCACTTCTGGGCACCGGTGCCGTTACAACCGTAGAGCTGCACCTTCGTCCCGTCGGCCGTACCACCACCACTGACGTCCATGCACTTGCCGAGCGCCCGCAACGTGTCACCCGCACCCACCGTCCACTTCTGCGCGGCCGACCCGTTGCACGTCCACAACTGGATCTGCGTACCGTCCGCACTCACCCCACCGGCCACATCGACACACTTGCCGCCGATGCCGGTGACCGCTCCCTGACCGGGGTCGACCGCGTCTCCCAGTTCCTTGATCCGCACGTTGCGGAAGGAGACGTCGTCACCGTCGCCGTGGTTCTGCAGGCCGATGTGACCCTGCTGGAGGCTGCGGACGGGGTCGGTGTTGGTGAAGTCGTTGATCCTGCGGCCGTTGAGGAAGACCTGGAGGCGCTCGCCCTCGACCCGGATCTCGTAGGTGTTCCACTCCCCCGGCGGGTTCAGAGCCGCGTCGCGGGCGGCGAGGTCGGCGGACCTGTGACCGTAGACGGCGCCCGTGGTGCGGTCCGGAGCATCCGTGGCGTCGATCTGGATCTCGTACCCCTTGTCGACGGCCGACCACGGGTCGTCGGAGGCGGGGAAGCCCACGAACACCCCGGAGTTGTCGTCACCGGCCTGCCGCCAGTCGAGCTTCAGCGAGTAGGAGGCGTACTCCTTCGCCTGGTACCAGAACAGCCCGAGGCCGCCCCGGGAGGTCAGAGTGCTGTCGTCGTGGGCGAAGGAGCCTGGACCGGCCTGCTTCCAGCCGGTGGTCCCGGTGGTGCCGAACAGGGTGGTGTAGCCGGTCTCCGGGCGGCAGTCCGCTTCTGTCATCTCGGCGGCCCAGCGAATGCCGCCGAGGAGGTGACGGCGGAAGACGGGGTCGGCGTAGGAGTCCTCGGTGTGTCCGCCGCCGGTGTAGAAGGCCCGTCCGCCCTCGTAGTCCTTGCACCAGGCGATGGGGTGGTCACCCATGGCGCCGCCGCTGTAGGTGGACTCGTCCAGCGAGGCCAGGACATGGGCCGTACTGCGAGGATTGGTGCGGTAGTCGTACCATTCGTCGGTCCGCTGCCAGGTGGGGCCGAGATGCGCGGTGGCGTCGTGCGCGCGGTCCTCCACGGTGACAGCGGCCGGCTGGATGTGCGGGTGGGATCTGAACAGGGCGCCCGCCAGTCCCCCGTACCAGGTCCAGTCGTACTCGGTGTCGGCCGCCGCGTGGATGCCGACGTAGCCGCCGCCTGCCCCGATGTACCCCTCGAAGGCGGTCTGCTGGGAGGCGTTGAGGATGTCGCCCGTGGTGGAGAGGAAGACGACGGCCTCGTAGGCGGCCAGGTTGCCGGGGGTGAAGGCGGCGGCGTCCTCGGTCGCGGTGACGGTGAAGTTGTTGGCGGCGCCGAGTTGGCGCAGCGCGGTGATGCCTTCGTCGATGGAGGAATGGCGGAAGCCGGCGGTCTTGGAGAAGACCAGCACGTCGTACGCCGGGTCGGCGGCCGCCGACCCCGTGGCCGGGGCGGCGGGGCCGGGTTCCGAGGCCGTGGACACCGCCGCGGGCAGGGCCGCGGCGGCGAGCAGGCCGCAGGCGGCCCAGCGGGCGAGACGGGTGAGTCGTCGGCTCATGACAGGCTCCACTTCTGGTTGGCGCCGGTGTGGCAGCTCCACAGATGGAGCTTGGTGCCGTCCGCCGAGGAGACCCCGGCAGCGTCCAGACACTTACCGGACGCCGGATTCTTCAACGTGCCGTCAGCCTGCGGCACCCACTTCTGGGCACCGGTGCCGTTACAACCGTAGAGCTGCACCTTCGTCCCGTCGGCCGTACCACCACCACTGACGTCCATGCACTTGCCGAGCGCCCGCAACGTGTCACCCGCACCCACCGTCCACTTCTGCGCGGCCGACCCGTTGCACGTCCACAACTGGATCTGCGTACCGTCCGCACTCACCCCACCGGCCACATCGACACACTTGCCGCCGATGCCCTTGATCTCGCCGCTGGGCGCGGTGGCCCCGGTGGTGAGGGTGAAGTCGTCGAGGTCGAAGAGGGAACCGCTCGCGCCCTTGAAGACCAGGTACAGGGTGGTGGTGCCGGCCGGGCGGTCGGTGAGGTTCGCGCTCACGTTCCGGAACGTGTCCCAGCCTCCGGTGACGGGGACCGCCGCCGAGCCGAGCAGCACGCCGGTGGGCGAGCCGGCCCGCACCTCCAGGGTGCCTCCCACGCCGCCGGAGGAGACCCGGGCGGTCAGGGTGGTGGCGTTGCGGAGGATGTACGGCGTGAAGGAGATCCAGTCGCCGTTGTCGATGTGCCCGACCGTCCTGCCGCCGTTCGCCGTCGCCTTGTCGACGATCGTGACTCCGGTGGAGCCGCCGAAGTGCTCGGCCTGCCGCTTGCTTCCCTGGCTGATGTTCTGGTCGTGCGTCGTCAGGGCGGGCTGGCCCCCGGCCCCCTTGTCGGTGTACTCGGCGTCCCAGACGCCGAAGATGTTCGCGTTGGGGTCGTGCTCACCGTCGGCGATGGTGTGCACGGTGCCGGAACAGCCGGTCGCCGAGGTCTGCGGGTGGCCGTGGTTGTCGTGGCCGATGATGAACGTGACCTTCACCCTGGAGCAGTCGATCTCGCCGTCCTCGGGGTCGGTGACGGTGACCTTGAAGGGTACGGCCGCGCCCGGGTCGATGATGGAGCCGTCGGCGGGCAGATCGAGCGTGACGGTGGGGGCGGTGTTGCCGACGGTGATGGTGACGGAGGCCGTCGCGGTGTTGCCGGTGTCGTCGGAGACGGTGAGCTCGGCGGTGTAGCGGCCGTTGGAGGTGTAGGTGTGCGAGGGGTCGGCGGCTGTGGAGGAGGCGCCGTCACCGAACTTCCAGGCGTAGGTGAGGGGGTCGCCATCGGGGTCGGAGGTCCCGGCCGAGGAGAACTTCACCGTGAGCGGGGCTGTGCCCGAGGTGCGGTCGACCGCGGCCTTGGCAAGCGGGGCGCGGCCGTCGGTGACGTGCTCGATGCGGTAGACGGCGCTGTTCTCGTCTCCGTTGAAGTAGCCGGTGCCGTAGTCGAGCACGTACAGCGCGCCGTCCGGGCCGAAGGCCATGTCCATGACCTGAGTGCCCTGCCAGGGGAACGCGTTGATCGACTGCACGGCGCCGTCGGGACCCTGCTCGATCCGCTTGATCCACTTACGGCCGAACTCGCCGGCGAAGTAGTCGCCGTCGAAGCTCTGCGGGAACTTGACCGTGGAGGTCGAGGCCGCGTCGTAGCGGTAGACGGGCCCGCCCATGGGCGACTCGGAGCCGCTGCCGAACTCGGGGACCGATCCGCCGTCGTACGGCACCCACGCGGGTTGGGCCGGGGGGAGTTCGGTCAGGCCGGTGTTGTTCGGCGAGGTGTTCCTGGGGGCGGCGCAGGAGAAGGCGGCGCCCGAGGTCGAGGTGGCGAAGTCGTAGTCGACGTACGGGCTGTTCCTGCCGGTGCAGTAGGGCCAGCCGTAGTTGCCGGCTCGGGTGATCCGGTTGAACTCGACCTGCCCGGCGGGCCCTCGGCCCGCGTTCGCCGTGCCCGCGTCGGGGCCGTAGTCGCCGAGGTAGACGATGCCCGTGGGCTTGTCGACGCTCATGCGGAAGGGGTTGCGGAAGCCCATGGCGTAGATCTCCGGCCTGGTCTTCGCGGTTCCGGGGGCGAAGAGGTTGCCGGAGGGGATGGAGTAGCTTCCGTCGGCGGCGACCTTGATCCGCAGCACCTTGCCGCGCAGGTCGTTGGTGTTGCCGGAGGAACGCTGGGCGTCGTACCCGGGGTTGCGGTTCGGCCGCTCGTCGATGGGGGTGTAGCCGTCGGACGCGAAGGGGTTGCTGTCGTCGCCGGTGGAGAGGTACAGGTTGCCCTGGGCGTCGAAGTCGATGTCGCCGCCGACGTGGCAGCACAGTCCGCGGCTGGCGGGGACGTCGAGGATCTTCTTCTCACTGGCGGTGTCGAGCGTGCCGTCGGTCCTGAGGACGAACCGCGAGAGCCGGTTGACGCCGTCGAAGGGGGCGAAGTCCGCAGCGGAGCCGGTTGCGGGCGCGTCGCCGGAGGGGGTCGCCAGTTTCGGTGCGTAGTAGAGGTAGACGAAGCGGTTGGCGGTGAACTCCGGGTCCACGCCCACGCCTTGCAGACCCTCTTCGTCGTGCGAGTAGACGTCCAGCTTTCCGGCGACCTCGGTGGTTCCGGTGGCGTCGGTGCGGCGCAGGGTGCCGTCCCGTGAGGTGTGCAGGACAGACCTGTCGGGCAGCACGGCGAGCGTCATGGGCTCGCCGGTCTCGGCCACCCCCTTGGCCAGGGTGACCTGTTGGAAATTCTCGGCCGCGGCCGCCGCCGCGGGCCGGGGAACCGCTTCGGCGGGCGCTTGCTGGGCGGTGAGGGCGCCCGCGGCGGCCAGCAGGGCGCAGGCGAGCGCCGCGAGGGGTCGGGTGAGTCTCCTGTGCACGCGCATCCTCCGTGTGGTGACGGGGTGTGGGGGTCTGGAGCACAGGCGCGCGCCGTCGCGCCGGGGGACGCGGACGCCCTTTGGGAGGGAAGGACGCCCCGTCCTTTGTCGTTCGGTACAGACCAGGAAGGTAATGGCTTTTCCACGCACCAGAAACCCCTTTGACGCACATGACCCCAACTTTCTCTAGCGGCGGGACAAAGCCGCTGGAGGGGAGCCCGCGGGCTGACGGGCGGTGACTGCCACGAGAGGAGGGAGCGTGCCTCGCAGCGGCGGAGCACTGCGCAGAACGGCCGGTGCCCCGTCGGCGGCACGGCTGGGGGCGCCGCTGGTGGGAAGCCGAGCCGGGAGGCGGCCCGCGAGGTGGAACAGGCCCGTACGGCGCTGCCCGGCCAGGGCGAGGGGGATCAGCACGCCCGTGCAGGGGCAGCCAGGGACCTGTGCGGGCACGGACCCGTTCAGGTCGGTGTTGCGTCGGAGCGGTCAGGGGGGCAGACGGCCGGTCGGACCGTCAGGTCGCGAAGAGCGCCCTGCCGTCGCCCTGCCATGGGTCCGACGACGTCAACGGCGATCCTGTCGCGCTCTCAGCGGTGCGAAGCCGCCTTGTCGGCCTTCTTCTGCCGGCCCTTGTTCTCCGCCTGCCGGACCTTGTTCTCAGCCTGCCGGTCCTTCTTGGCCTGACCGGGCGGGCGTTGCGGGGGCTCGGCCGTCGAGGCTCCTCGCCCTGCCGCCGCGGAGGCGTTCCGGCCGCTGGGGGCTTCTCGTGCTGCCGTGGCCGCTGCTGAGTCGGGGGCGTCCGCGGGGGCGGCCGGTTCGCCGGTGGCGTCTCGCGCGTCGGAGCCGGGGCTCTGGCCGACGGCGTGCTCGGGGGATGTGCCGGCGGAGGCGCCGGGCCCAGGACGGGACTCCGCCGCGGATGTCGGCGCGGGCTTCCGCTGTTCCTCGCTGCCCGGCTGCTCCGACTTCCCGGGGGACGCGCCGGAAGCGGTGGTCGAGCCCCGGTCGCCGTTCTGGGGCGTGGAGCTGTCGGTGGCGGCGAGGCCGGTCGCCGTGACCGCGGCGAGCGCGACGGCAGCACCGGCCATGAAGGCGCGCGCCCGCACGGGGGCGGTCCGGGAGACGGTCCGCGCTCCGTCGGGGGCCGGATGCGTGCTGTCCTGGGACGCCGGCGAAGGCCCTGAGCCGGCGATGAGGCTCGTGAGGCTCGTGAGGCTCGGGGAGCCCTCGGATGCCGGGCCGGCCCCGTCGGTCAACGCCGTCAGAACACACGCGCACTCCGGGGCCGTCGGACGGTCACCCTCCTGGACGGCCGTCATGTCCTTCAGCAGCGTGCTCAGCCCGTCCGGCAGCCCGTCCGGCAGAACGGGCTGCCGGTGCAGTCGTGCGATCGCGGCCTCTATGGGGCCGCCCTCGTACTCGCGCCTGCCCGTGAGGCACTCGAGGAGCACGAGACCGAGGGCGTACACGTCGGCGGGGCGGCCGGCCGGCCGGCCCCGGACCTGCTCGGGAGAGAGGTAGGCGGCGGTGCCGACGAGCGTCCCGGTGGCGGTGCGCGTGGCGCCGTCCACGAGGCGGGAGATGCCGAAGTCGGCCAGATGGGGCCCGTGGTCGGCGTCCAGGAGGATGTTCGACGGCTTGACGTCTCGGTGGACGATTCCCGCCTCGTGTGCGTGGCTCAGCGCATGGGCGAGGCCGGCCCCGAGCTCGGCGGTGCTCTCGGCGGTCAGCGGGCCCTCGGCGATACGGCTCTTCAGCGTGTCGCCTTCGATGAGTTGCATGACCAGGAAGTCGCGCCCGTCGTGCTGCCCGGCGTCGTAGGCGGTGACCAGTCCGGGATGGTGCAGACGAGCCAGGATCATGGCTTCGTTGTGCAGGCTCTCGTCGTCGTCGAAGCCCGCGCCCGGCCGGAAGATCTTGACCGCCACGGGTCGTCTCAGCCGAAGATCGAATCCTCTGTGGACTTCCGCGGCACCTCCTGAGCCCAAGTGCTCCTCCAGACGGTACCGGCCGCTCAGCACCTCTGCGGAGCACCGGGGAGCCGTGGCTCGAGCGACGTCGCGAAGCCTCATTCCCTCTCCCACTGCATCGAAAGCCCTGGGCCGTGGCGAGCCGTTGCCGACGCGCCTGGAACGCAGGTACCCGCGAGAGCCCGGAGTACCCCCATACCCTCACAGACAGAGGCGGGCAAAGGAGGAGCAGGTGGGCCGCCGGGGCCGGGAAGAGGCGACGCCTGTCCTCCCACCGTGGGAGGCCGGGTATGGGCGGCGGCAGGCGGGGAAGTCGAGGGCCAGCAGGGTCGGCAGGTCTGACGACGAAGAGCCGGGCCGACGAGGAGGTCGTCCGAGCCCGCCCGTGTCCGGAACGCCGCGGGACTCGCCAGAGCGACGCGGGCACGGTCGTTGAGGGCGTTGAACAGCGAGCCCACCGCGGCGCGGTGCACGGGTCCGCACAGGAGAGAGAAGGAGACGCCGGGGTGGAGTGGTTGATCACGGCCGCGGGGGCGGTGCTGGTGCTGGTCGGCCTGCGCGATGTGTTCCATACGCTGTGGCACCCCACCGGCCGGGGCGGCCTCAGCACAGCGATGATGACAGCAGTGTGGCGGTCCACCCGCCGTTTCGGCCCCCGGGGGACGATCGCCGCGCTCTCCGGCCCCCTGTCGGTCATCATGGTGATCCTCATGTGGACGCTGCTCGTCGTGGCCGGATGGACTCTCGTCTACTGGCCCCATATGCCCGACAGCTTCTCCTACGCTCCCGGACTCGATCCCGCGGAGCGCGCCGACCTCGTCGACGGCCTGTACCTGTCACTGGTGATGGTCGCCACCCTCGGCCTGGGCGACATCACCCCCACCGACGCCTGGCTCCGCCTCGCCGCCCCGTTCGAAGCCCTGATCGGCTTCGCCCTGCTGACGGCCGCCGTCTCCTGGATCAGCCAGGTCTACCCCGCCCTGACGCGTCGACGGCTCCTGGCTCTGCGTCTGGCCTCCCTGCGCGCCGCGGGCGGCCTCCCGTCCCCGCCCAGGACGGCGGCCACCGCGGTCCTGCTCCAGCAGCTGGCCGATGCGGTGAACCACGTCCGTCTCGATCTCGACCAGCACGCGGAGACGTACTACTTCCACGACGGTGAACCGGACGCCTCCCTGGCGGCGATGGCCGGCTACGCCGCGGGCCTCGCCGTCCAGGGCCAGCGCTCCCGCGAAGCGGCCGTCCGCATGAGCGCCGCCATGCTCGGCAGGTCCCTGGAAGGCCTCGCCAAGAGCCTGGGGCCGTTCCTGCGCAGGGACGGCGATGCCTGGGAGATCTTCGCCGCGTACGCGGCCGACCACGGCCACGCCCCCCAAGCAGGCGGGTGAACCCGCCCCGAGAAGCACGAGGGGGAAGCCACGTTCCGCCGACCGGCGAGCCCACCTCGACGTCTCAGAGCCGCCGTCGGCGCTGCGGGGCCGTCTCCGATGTGCTCCGCTGTCCACTGCCGGAGGCCGCAGGCTCCTGGCCTCGTCGGGTGGCTCAGCGTTCGGCGTCGTCCCCCTGCGGACAGCCGCGTCCGGGCAAGGGAGTGCCGTCGCGTTCGAGACGGTTCGCGAGTTCATCGCCGAACAACAGGTCGCGGTCGAGGCCATGGGTTCGGTAGGCGGTACGGCCGATGATCTGGCTGCTGATCGGGGCGGTGAACAGTTGGAAGAGGGCCACGAGCAGCAGGACCGGGGCATGGCGTCCCGGCGTCTGCGCGGCCGCCCCGACGAGGATGAGCAGCAGGCCGAGGGTCTGCGCCTTGGCGGCCGCGTGGAGACGGCTGGCCGTATCGGGGAAGCGGAGGAGCCCCAGGGCTCCTAGCAGGCAGAAGACCGCGCCCGCGGGGAACAGAATGGCGGTGACCGCGTTCAGCACGGTGGTCATCGCATGCCCGCCCGCTTCTCGATCAGGTGAGCCGCCGTCACCGATCCGACGAAGGCCAGCAGGGCGAGAACGACGAGCACGGGCACGCCTGTCGTCTCGTCGCGCGCCACGCCGCCCACGGCGATCGCGGCGATGGCCATGGTCACGAGGACGTCGAGCGCCATGATGCGGTCGAGGCCGAGAGGGCCGCGGACGAGGCGCAGCAGGGTGAGCAGGCCGGCCGCCGCGAGGACGGCCAGCGTGGCACCGTACAGGATGGTCATGGTTCCCCTCCTCGGGAGTGACGTCGGGTGTCGTTCGGCCGACCGGAAGCCGGCCCGGGACCGTCAGCACGGTAGGGGTGCCCGACCGCTCGCGCGACGCGGCGCTCCACGGCCTGGACGCCTTCGCGACGACGTGCGATGTCCTGCCGGTCACGGACCGGCAGGGCGTGCACGTAGAGGCGTTTGCGGCGCCGGTCGATCTCGATGACGACGGTGCCGGGGGTCATGGTGGTGAGTCGGGCGACGGCAGCGAGCAGCAGGTCGCTGTCGACCTTCAGGGGCACTTCGACGATCGCGAAGGGTGTTCTCCTGCCATGCCGGACGACCTGCCAGGCGACAGTGCATCCCGACTTGACCAGGTCCGTGAGCAGATGGCCCAGGAGTCGACCGGCGTGCAGCGGTCTGAGAACGGTGCCCGGCAGCGGGCTCGGCAGAGGGAAGGCCAGGACAACGCCGACGGCGACGAGCAGACCCCCGCCGATGACTACCGCGCTGGTGGAACCCCACAACAGGACCCACAGCAGCCACAGCCACAGGACCATCGGCATGTGGTGCAGAACGCGCAGCAACCGGCTCGGGGGACGGGTCATCGCTCGCTCCCCTCCAGCACGACGGACCGGTACTCACGCGGGTGCAGCAGGTCCTCAGCGGCTCGCCCCGCGAGACCGACGAGGGGGCCCGCGCACACGGCGACCGCCACCCCGGTCGCCGTCGTCCCTGCCGCGGCGGCGAGCATGAGCCGCATTCCGCCAGAACGGACTCGTCCGGTGCCGTGAGGCCTCTTCGGACTTGGTTCCGCAGGGCCCGGCGCCCGTTCCATGAAGGCCGCCATCCCCGCGCGGGCCATGGTGGACAGAGTCAGGAGGCTGGTGAACAGGGCGGCTGCGGCGAGGGCGTAGGCGGCCGTCGTTCCCTGCGCGGCGGCTGCCCGCAGCAGCGCCAGCTTGGCCACGAAGCCGGAGAGCGGCGGAATGCCGGACAGGCTGAGAGCCGGGACGACGAACAGCGTGGCGATCAGCGGACCGGGAGGTGGCAGCGCCGCCATGCGGTGCAGGGAGGCGGTCCCCGTGCGGCGCACGACGAGACCGGCCGCGAGGAACAGGGCAGCCTGCACGACGATGTGGTGGACGACGTAGAGAATGGTGCCGGTCAGTCCCTGGACGTCGAACAGGGCGATTCCGAAGAGCATGAAACCGATGTGACTGACGAGGGCGAACGACAGCACCCGGTTGAGGTCGTCCTGAGCGAGGGCGCCCAGAATCCCCACCACCATGGTGACGATCGCCGCGCAGGCCAGCAGTGTCCATACATCGCTGCGGGGGAAGAGCAGCGTCTGGGTGCGCAGCAGGGCGTAGACGCCGACCTTGGTCAGCAGGGCGGCGAACACCGCGGTGATCGGCGCGGGGGCGGTGGGGTAGCTGTCCGGCAGCCAGAAGTGCAGGGGGACGATCGAGGCCTTGATGCCGAGGACCGCCAGGAGCAGCAGGGCCAGGCCGGAGCGCAGGCCGTCCGGCAGCTCCGCGAGCCGGGGCCCGAGCTGCGCCAGGGTGACCGTGCCGGTCGCCGCGTACACCAGCGCGACGAGGGAGAGGAACAGCAACGACGACGTCAGACTGACGATCGTGTACGTCATGCCGGCACGGACGCGGTTCTCGTCGGCGTCCAGAGTGATCAGGACGTAGGAGGCGGCCAGCATCACCTCGAAGGCGACGAAGAGGTTGAACAGGTCACCGGTGAGGAACGCCAGGCCCACGCCGGTCACGAGGACCAGGTAGGCGGGGTGGAAGACCGCCGCCGAGTTGCCGCGCCCCTCCGCCGTTCCCTGGCCGACGGCGAAGACCAGCACCGCCAGAGCCACCAGCGCGGAAACGGTCAGCAGCAGGGCCGCCAGCCGGTCTGCCACGAGAGTGACGCCCAGCGGCGCCGGCCACCCTCCGACGTGCAGGACCTGCGGACCGCGCTGATCGGCCAGTACCAGGAGTGCCGCGCCGCAGACGACGACTCCCGTGAGCACGCCGATGCTGAGTCCACGCATCACCGAGCGCGGTGGGCGCAACAGGGACGTACCGGCGCCGAGGGCCGGCAGTAGGACGGGCAGCGCCGTCAGCACCCCGGTCATCGGTCTTCCCCCGGCACGGCGTTGTCCTCGTCCCGGCCCGGGGCGGGGTCCGTCTCTGTGCGCTCGCGGACGGTGCCGATGCGCCGGTCCTCGACGTCGTCGTGTACCTCGTCGTGGCCGGACAGGCGCCAGGACCGGTAGGCAAGGGCTGCGAGGAAGGCGGTGAGGCCGAAGGTGATCACGATCGCCGTGAGGGCCATGGCCTGGGGCAGCGGGTCGGCGATGCGCGCGTCGCTCTTCCCGTCCACCAGGGGAGGCCGGCCGGGCGTGCCCCCGGCGGTCAACAGCAGCAGATTGGTGCCGTGGCCCAGGAGGACGAAGCCGAGGACGATCCTCATCAGCGACCGTTGCAGCATGAGGTAGAAGCCGGCCGCGAACAGAGCGCCGACCACGACGGCCATGGTCACGTCGACCGTGTTCACTGGGTACCGCCTTCCTTCTCGCCGCCGGCCCGGATCGGGGCCGTCTCCACCGCAGCCGGGCTCTGATCGAGCGAGACGCCCACCGCTGACAGCAGCTTGAGGATGACGCCGATGACGAGCAGGTAGACGCCGCAGTCGAAGAACAGACTGGTCGCGAACTTCACCGTGCCCACCACCGGCGGATGAAACGTCACCACAGCACTCTCCAGGGGTGCGCCGCCGACGAGGACAGGCAGCAGCCCGGAAAGGGCGGCGAGCAGCAGACCGGCGCCCGCGACCGCACCCGCGGGCGCCCGGACGGCGACTCCCAGGTCGCTCCGCCCGCCCACCAGGTACCGCAGCACGAACGCCTGACCCGCCACCAGGCCGCCCGCGAATCCGCCGCCGGGACGGTAGTGCCCGGAGAACAGCAGGAACAGCGACAACGCCAGGATCGAGGGGAACAGCAGCCGGGCAGCCACCTCCAGCAGAACCGACCGCTCGCCTCCCGGCCGCTCCCCCGCGCCGGGCAGCCATGTCCGCACCGGCTCATCCCAGTGTGCTGTCGGGAACGGGACGTCCCTCTGTCCGTCGGAAGTCCTCGCCTCGCCGCGGCCGCCGGCGCGGGTCAGGCTGACGACGCCGACCGCGGCCACCAGCAGCACCGAAATCTCACCCAGTGTGTCCAGCGCGCGAAAGTCGACCAGGATCGCGTTGACGATGTTGTGGGCGCCCGTCTCCCCCACGCGATGCGCGTATTGCGACGAGACCGCCGGAGCCGTGCGCGCGGCCGATGCCACCAGCGCGAAGCAGGTGACGAAAATTCCGAGCGCGCAGGCCGCCGTGGCCCGCACCACACGTACCCGGGTCATCGTCCGACCGGGGCTGAACCGGGACGGCATTCGGCGCAGCACCAGAACCACCACGACCAGTGTCATGGTTTCCACAAGGAACTGGGTCAGAGCCAGATCCGGCGCCCCTCGCACCAGGAACACCCCTGCCACTCCGTAGCCGACGGCACCGACCAGCAGGATGCCGGTCAGCCGGTGTCGCGTCGCCACCACAGCGGCGGTCGCCGTCAGCACCCCCGCGGCCAGAAACGGCTCGACGGGGGATTTCCACGGCAGCGGGGAGCCCAGCGACGGTGCTCCAGCCGCCAGCGCCGCACCGGGCACCACCACCACGGTCGTCAGCAGCACCGTCATGTAGAGCGGCAGCGAGCCGACCTGTGTGCGCCCGGTCACGGACAAGGCCACCCGGTCGGCAGCCGCGACCGTACGGTCGAACGCCCGTTGCACATCGGGCAGGCGCGGGGCGATGGACAGATGGTCCCTGCCCAGGTGCACCAGCCCACCCAGCGCCAGCGTCAGCGCCGACAGGCCGAGCACGGGGGTGAGACCGTGCCACAAGGACAGTTCGTACGGGCCGTCGGGCGCGGACGGGTAGGCGTCGGCGTAGGCGCTCGCCAGAGCCCCGGTCCAGGTGTAGCCCACGCCCAGAGCAAGACCCACGCCCGCCAGGACGGCCACCGGTGCGACGAAGCCGGCTTCTGGGGGCTTCGCCCGGCGCACCGTCTCGTGAGGAGGCCCCCAGAAGGCCCCTTTCACGAAGCGTGCCGCATACGCCACGGTCAGCGCAGAGCCAAGGACGAGCACCGCGGTCAGCTGCCGGTGGCCGTCGATCCGATCGCCGTGCAGGAACGCCTCGAAGTACGCCTCCTTGCCGAGGTAGCCGACCAGTGGCGGAAGACCGGCCATCGACGCGGCGGCGATCACGGTGACCGTGCACAGCACGGGCATGCGGCGCCCCACGCCCGACAGTTCCCGCATGTCCCGCGTCTTCATCCGGTGGTCCAGGATGCCGACCGCCAGGAACAGGGCCGCCTTGAAGGCCGCGTGCGCGAGCAGCATCACCGCGCCGGCCAGAGCGGCGTTCCGCGTACCGACCCCCAGCAAGGTGAGGAGGAGGCCCAGTTCGCTGATGGTGCCGTAGGCCAGCAGCAGCTTCAGGTCGGTGGCGCGCAGCGCGTGCCAGGCGGCCAGCACCATCGTGGTCAGACCCACCAGGAGCACCATCGGACGCCACGGAGCCACCTCGGCGAGAGCGGGCGCCAGCCGGGCGACCAGGTAGATTCCGGCCTTGACCATCGCGGCCGCGTGCAGATAGGCGCTCACCGGTGTGGGCGCCACCATGGCCGCCGGCAACCAGCCGTGCAACGGCATTTGCGCGGATTTGGCGAACGCCCCCAGCAGGATGAGCACCACGGCGGCGGACACCCCACCGCCCCGCGGCGGGTCGGTGAGCATCACGGAGATCCGGTAGGTGCCGGCCGACTGTCCGAGCAGGACCAGCCCCAGCAGCATGGCCAGACCACCGGCCGCCGTGACCACCAGGGCCTGCCGGGCCGCACGCCGCTCCTCTTCCCGCTTTCCGCGCCCGGCGATCAGCAGGAAGGACGCAATCGTCGTCAACTCCCAGAAGACGTACAGGACGAAGACGTTGTCGGCCAGGACCAGCCCTGTCATCGCTCCCGCGAAGGCCAGCAGCAGAGCGGCCTGACGGCCGGCGTCCCGTTCGATGTAGTACCGGCAGTACAGCAGCACCAGCGCTCCGACACCGGCGACGATCCACAGCATCAGCAGCGACAACGCGTCCAGTCGGAAGCCGACCGTCAGTCCGAGCGACGGGGCCCAGGAGAAAGTCTCCTGGTATTCCGCCCCCTCCAGGACGCCCGCCGTCCGTGTGGCGGCCCAGGCCACCGTCGCCAACGGCGTCAGGGCTGCCACTGTCCACACCGCACGGCCGAGCCACCGCTGCCCCCACAGGATCGCCACCGCGACCGCGGCATGGGCGGCCAGCAGGAACAGCACCGCACCGACTCCTCTCCGGACGTCACCCCACCGCACCCGAGCCGTCCTGTCCGGTCCGGGACTTGCGCCCGGTCGACGCCCATAAGTGCCCTGAGAAGCGGCGATCAATCCCCCGGTGCGGCAGACGGGCGCACCGCCGGCCTCAGGCCGGAGAAGGCGTCAGGGGACGTGCGACGCGTTCGTCCCCGGCCGAGGCTTCGGGTCGAGCGCGAACGGCCCGGCGACGTGTCCACGTCGGAGAGGAAGACCGGCCGGGGAAGAAGCGCACACGGCGGCGCGCAACCGGCAGCCGCGACGGTGAACTCCAGTACGCCCTGATCGGTGAAGCCCCCCGCGGCACGGCCCCGGGGCGCCACCGGGGCCTGGACCGACGAAATCCGGTCACGAGGGGATCGGGGCCCTTATCGGCAGTCCGCCCCCGTAGACGGCACGCGGGTCAGTCGCCACTCTCGCTTCGCTCGCCCTTCGGCCCCCGTCCCCGCTCCGTCCGCGGGCCCCGACTCTGCCAGTCGGTGTCGCTCTGGAGGGCGTCGTTGGCGACCTCGTTGGCGTCCTGGTCGGAAATTCCCGACTGCTCGGCGTCCTTGCGCAACCGGGCGCGGCGGGTGTCGTACTTCTTGCTTCCTGGTTCGGGCATGGTCATCACCTCCGCTAGAGGGGTTTCCGGAAAGAGCCCGGCTACACGTCGTCGGCCATGGGTTCCCAGGCCTCGTTCGGCCTGCCGACGGCCGCTCGGGCCGGTGTCCACGCCGATGGCCTCCCGACGCGCACGCGCCGCGAATCCTGGGGCGGCCGGGACCGGATGTCTCGTACGCGGCACCCGGCGTGGGACCGGCCGGGTGCCGCGTACGAGACCAGGTTCCAAGCCTGCACGCTGTTCTACGGACGTACAACCCACGGCAGAAGGGCGGAACGGCGGGACCCCGGTGGACGTGACGGTGTGAACACCTCTACGGGCGTCGTGCGTACGAGGCGGGGGCCGCCGCGCCGCATCGCTCAGCCGGCCACGTTGTCGACGCGCAGCCGCACCTGTTCCTCCAGTCGTCGAAGGCTGCTGTCGAGGGCGGCGCACACCGCCTGCTCGCCCGGGTCGTGGCCGGCGTCGAAGAATGACAGGTGCACCGTCACCTCACTGGCTCCGCTGCCGATGCCGGCGATCTGGAGCCAGCCGGTGTAACCGCCATGATCCCGGGTGCCCCACTCGAGCCGCATCTGGTCGGGCCGCGCCCGCAGCAGGGCGGAGACGTCCTCATCGGTGCGGTCCTCGTGCACGGTGACCGCCGGTGGGTCCCCGGCGTGCACATGCAGGCTCTGCGGCAGCCACGTGTCCAGTTGGTCGGCATCAGCGGCGAGATCGAACACGTGCTCGGGCAATGCGGGCAGCGTGCGTGAGCGCTCGTACTCAGTCATCGGGTTACCGTTTCTCGGATGGGGGCGTCCACCGAACGCTTGCCCGGCCTACGGGGACCGAAGCCGAGACACCTCGATTCCACCCGTTCGCACGAACGGGCGACAGGGCGGGGGGACAGCCCGGGCGATTCGGTGAGGCGCGCTCCTCGGCCACCTCGACACTCCCCCGGAGCCGCATCGAGAGGTGCCCGGCGAGCGACCTCGGCATCGGGGAACAGGCCGCCGCACCCCGGCCTGGACGTCCGCGATCGGAGTCGTTCGCCGGGCACGGCGGCCACACCCGCCTACTAGCTTGGTCTAGACCAGGCGGGGTACGCTTCCCTCGCCGCCCACAGCCGACCCCGAGGCCGCGGATGCGTTCATTGACATGTTCATGTTGCCCATGGGTGGCTGGGAGCCCCGACGCCACAGAGGAGTTGTCATGAAGAGCAGGGAGATGCCGGCCGTCGCCATCGGCGCGGTGATCACACCGCTTCTGGCCGTCGGCCCGCCCACCGGCAATGAGAGCGCGCACGACCGCTGGCCGTGTGGAACACCGCCGACACCGCCAACGCCTTCTGTGCCTGCGTGGACGCGCAGATGAGTTGACCCGGTGCGTACCGCCGGGGCCTTCCCGGAGACGAGCCCGACCTCTCGTGCCGGTCGGCGTCCCAGCGTCCGCAGCGGGCGCGTATCTCCCTCCCGGCCGATCCGCGACCGGGAGCCGTCGGACGACCGCGTGCGAGCACGCACGAAAGGGTGAACACGGCGATGAAGAGAGCCGACGAGCCCGGCCTCGGCCCCCCTCAAGGACTCACCCCCAAGGAGACCGGGGACGAAGGCAGAGCGGACCGGTCCCTGGCTGCCCGGGTCCAGCGACGCGGCCCGGGGCTCCTGCGGATCTGCGTGGGCGCCGTTTTCCTCTGGTTCGGCGTCCTCAAGTTCTTCCCCGCGGCCAGCCCCGCCGAGCAGGTCGCCGTCCGGGCCGCGACGAAACTCACTTTCGGCCTGTTGTCGCCGGACGTGGTGCTCCGGGCGCTGGCGACGTCCGAGACGGCCATCGGCCTCGGCCTCGTCACGGGGGTACTGCTCCGCGTGGCCCTGATGGCGTTCTTCGTCCACATGGCCGGCGTCTTCTCCACACTCCTGCTGCTCGCCGGGGACATGTGGCAGGGCGGCGGACCGGTTCCCACCCTGGAGGGCCAGTACATCATCAAGAACGTCGTCCTGATCGCGGCCTGTCTCGTGGTGGCGGCCGACGAGCGTACCCGTGCGGCCACCACGCGAACGCCCCCGTCGCGGTCACCCATCAGATCCTCGGGTAGCCACTCCTCCAACAGGCCGGCCCACCGTTCGCCACGTCAGGACCAGGCCCCATGATCCTGCACGCGGGCGCCGCCTCCGACCCCGCATCGCACGCCGCCAGAAGGAGGTGGGCCGGGGTGCGCACCGACCGGGCGACCCGGCTGACCGTCTTCACCGCCGCGGGAGGCCCTTGTACCGTCCCCATCGACCTCGGCGACGGAGCCCGGCGGATCGGCCTCCACCACGCGGTCCCGCTTCAGGTTGACGATCTCCGTGCGCACCTCGAACCCGGCGACGACCCTCACCGTCCTAAGAACTGCTCCCCGGCGGCCCGGTGACGCACTGGCCGGATGTCAGCGACGGCGACGCCGAGCCAGTCTCGTTGTGCCGAGGGTCACCGCATTTCGCGCTGGACGGGAGACGCGACCAAGGTCCGCAGCGCTCCACAAACGCCGAGGAAGCGGGTGCGAAACGACAGGAAGGGAGCTGCCACCGCGGCGGCACGCCTACGTCAGTGCGACCTGCATCCCCAGCTCAGCGCACCCGACCCCGCGGTTTCAACGCCGTGGGCGGCAGTGCGGGGGCGGGCAGGCGGCCTCCGTCGTAACCTTTCACCTCGCCGAACCTGGTCCCGCTCGTCCAGTCCTCCCGGGCCTGGGCGATCTCCTCGTGGGACCGCCCGATGAAGTTCCAGAACATCACGATCTCCTCCTCGAACGGTTCGCCGCCCAGAAGCATCAGGCCGGCGTCGGAGACGCCACGGAGCGGCAGCTCGGTACGGCCGCAGCCGAGGTACAGCATCGAGCCGGGCAGGACGGGGACGCCGTCGACCTCGGTCTCGCCCGACATCGACAGGACGGCGTACTCGTGGTCGGGGTCCAGCGGCAGGCGGGCCCCCGCGCCGGCGGCCAGCTCCACATCCGCCCCGACGATGGGGGTGTACGCGGTGCCGGGCGAGGCCGTTCCGTCCAGTTCTCCGAGGATGACGGTGGCCGTGAGGCCGGGTGCGGTGACGGTGGGCAGGTCCGTGTGGTGCTGGAAGTGCGGTTCGACGTCCCGGTGCGCGTCGGGGAGGGCGACCCAGAGCTGGGCGCCGTGCAGCAGGCGGGCGTGCGGCTTCGGGCTCTCCTCGGAGTGGCTGATGGCGCGGCCCGACGTCATCAGGCCCAGCTCGCGGGGGCGCACCGTCTGCAGGCTGCCCAGGCTGTCCCGGTGGAGGACCTCCCCGTCGTGGAGCCAGCTGACGGTCTGGAGGCCCATGTGGGGGTGCGGCGGCACCTGCATCCCGGGTTCGTCGGCGATGTCGTCAGGACCGTAGTGGTCGACGAAGGCCCAGGCCCCGACCATGCGCCGGCCCAGGTTGGGGAGGAGCCGGCGGACCTCGGTGGACTCTCCCAGCTGGACGCGGCGGGGGGCGAGTAGTTCACGGACCGGCTCGGCGACGACGAAACCTCGCCCTCCGCAGAGGGAAGGCGTGGCCCGGGGATCGAGATTGCTCATGGTGCTCAACCTACGGCGGTGAGGTCGTGGAATGCCGGGCCCCACGCCCACGGTTTACTGGAATGTTCAACCACTATGCGGTGTTGTCGCGGCTGGACAGCCAGCAGGGCGGGCCGGTGGCAGCCCGCGCCCCATGAAGGAGGAGACGTGGACGAGACCTACTACGAGTTCGGCACGGCCGCCGAGCGTTGGGAGCGGGCGCAGATGTTCTTCGAGGCCAAGGAGTACCTGACGGCCGCCCGGATCGCGGGCGGGCTCGTCGAGGAGGCCCCGCGGCAGGTCGCGCCCCGGCTGCTGCTGGCGCGCTCCTACTACCACTCGGCCCGGCTGGGCAAGGCGGAGCAGGAGCTGCGCGCCATCCTGGAGCTGGACCCGGTGGAGAGCTATGCGCGGCTCATGCTGGGCCGGACGCTGGAGCGCCAGGGACGGGGCGCCGACGCGGCGCCGCACCTGCGGATGGCCGCCGCCTTCGCCGGTGACTTCGGGCCGGACGCCGGCCGCTCCTGAGCAGCCCGCCCCTCCGCAGGGCGACCGGCCGCGCCGGGCTGTGAGCTGCGCGGGAAGGTGCTGGAAGCTCGGCGCCACGGCCCGCGGGCGCGAGGGGCCGGCCCACCCGTCACGGCTACCGCGTCAGGAGGGAACGCGGCCGGCCGTCACCCGGCGAGGACGTCGCGCCGGTCGGGCCGGACCAGCACGGCCGTGGCCACCGTGCCCCCCTCGATCCGCCAACGGCCCTCCAACGTCGTCGGCGCCCTGGGGTCTGTGCGCAGCAGCCGGGCGGTGAAGGTCCCCTGGATCGCCTCGGCCGCCTGGCCGCCGGGGCCGGCCGGGCTGTCCGGCCGCCCGTCGCCCGCCGCGCCGCCGTCGGCCCGGCAGAAGGCCACCTCCGCCTCGACGAAGGCGAGTTCGGTGCGGGTGAGCGGGTACCAGGTCTTGAAGACGCTCTCCTTGGCGCTGAACAGGACGCGGTCCCAGTGGATCGCGCCCGGCTCCTCCGGCGCGGGCGGGCCGATCCGATCGCGTTCGGCGGGCAGCGTCACCAACTCCCTCACGCCGGCGGGGAGCGGTGCGTGCGGCTCGGCGTCGATGCCGAGCGACAGCACGTCCTCGGCACGGGCCAGCGCGGCCGCCCGGTAGCCGTCGCAGTGGGTGATGCTGCCCACGACGCCCTCGGGCCACAGCGGTCTCCCCCGGTGGCCGCGGAGCACGGCGACCGGGGGCAGGCCGAGCCCGGCCATGGCCCGGCGGGCGCAGGCGCGCGCTGTCGCGAACTCGTTCCTGCGCTTGGCCACGCTGTTGGCTATGAGCGCCTCCTCCTCGGGGAAGAGGCTTCCGTCCGGCACGCTCTCGGCGCGGGTGGCCGCACAGGAGACGTCGGAGGGCAGCAGCCGCTCGATCACGCGTCACCTCCGGTGGTGTGCGGCCGCGCGGCCGACGCGGTGCCGGCCGGGTCCGGCGGGGCGGGCTCGCCCTCGTACGGCAGGATCTGACGCAGCAGGCCGCGCGGGTGTCCCCGCTCGCGCCACTCCCGGGGGTACCCGATGGAGACCTCCTCGAAGCGCACCCCGTCGTACCAGGTCGTGCGGGGGATGTGGAGGTGGCCGTAGACCACGGCCTCGACGTTGAAGCGGCGGTGCCAGTCAGCGGTGAGCTCGGTGCCGCACCACTGGGCGAACTCCGGGTACCACATGATCGACGTGGGCTCCCGTACGAGCGGCCAGTGTCCGGCGAGGACGAGGGGGATCTTCGGGTCGTGCTCCATGAGCCTGCGCTCGGTGAGGGCGACCCGGGCACGACACCAGTCGTCGCGGGTGGGATAGGGGTCCGGGTGCAGGAGGTACTCGTCGTTGCAGACGATGCCCGACGTGTGCGCGACGGCCAGGGACTCCTCCTTCGTGCGGGTGCCCGGGGCACGGAAGGTGTAGTCGTACAGGAGGAAGAGCGGCGCCACCGCCACCGGTCCTCCGGGGCCCGGCCAGAGCGGGAAGGGGTCCTCCGGAGTGGTCACTCCCAGGCCGCGGCACATCTCCACGAGGTGGGTGTAGCGGGCTTGTCCGCGCAGCTTGACCGGGTCCTTGTCCAGGGCCCACAGCTCGTGGTTGCCGGGGGTCCAGATCACATGGGCGAAGCGTTCCGCGAGGAGTCCGAGCGCCCAGCGGATGTCCTCGGGACGCTCGGCCACGTCGCCCGCGACGATCAGCCAGTCCGCGTCGCCGCCGGGCCGCAGGGACTCCACGAGGGGCCGGTTGTCGGTGACCGCCGCGTGCAGATCGCTCACGGCCAGCAGGCGGCCCGCGTCCCGCGGCCGGCGCCCGGGGGACGGAACGGCGGGAACACCCTGCGGTGCCGGGTCTCTCGGAGCAGTCATGGGCGCTGGTTCCCGATCTGTCGGCAGTCGTCCGGCTCCGTCCGCGCGGTGCGGAGCCGCTGGGAACCGTAGCCTCTCACGGCCGGGCCGGGCTGCCTCCGGTCGGCTCAGGGGCCTCTCGGCACAGCCCGCCCCGGCCGGTCGCGCCCGAACGCCCGCCGGGGGCAGGCCCCTTGCGAGCGGTCGCCTCTCGGGCAGCCGCTGCGGGGCGTCACTTCTCCGTCCGGCGGGCGTTCAGTTCGTTCACCGCCCCGAGCACGTCCCCGACCGTCGAGTAGTCGACGGCGATGAAGTTGACCGGGCTGCCGCGTCGCTCCTCGCAGGTGAGGGCCCGGTCCAGGACCCAGTCCCGGGCGTTGACGCGGCCCGCGTCCAGACGGCTGCCACCTCCGTTCGTGATGAAGTGGTTGAGCAGGAAGAGCTGTTTGCCCCCGCCGCCCCGGTTCGGCTCGCAGGTCATCTCGGACGGGGTCCGGAACGTGAACGGGGTCTCCATCGCGTACCGGTAGAAGTTGCGGTACCAGGGAGCCGGGCCGTCGGCCTTCTCCGCGAACACCACGAGTCGGCGTCCGCTGTCGATCATCTCCTCCAACGTGGGCCAGGGCTGGTGCGGATCGTCGGGCGGAGCGTGCAGGAGTGCGTCGAGGCCCGCCGCGTGGAACGCCTTCTCGGTGTCCTCGGGGCTGATGTCGTCCTGGATGATGAGCGTGACGATCTCGGTGGGGTGCGCGCGCAGCCAGTCGCCGATCTCCTCCAGGGCCGGGACCAGCTCGATCGCCCCGGCGCGGCAGACGCTGTGGCAGAGCCAGAGGCCCTCACGCGGGGGGTTGGCCCGGTCGACGGCTCCGGAGATCAGGCGGCGCTGCTCGGGGGTGAACTCCGGGCTGTCGAGCCGCGCGGCGATCTCCTGGGGGCTCTCCCAGCGGTAGGTGTCGAGTTGGAGGGCCCGGACGCCGGTGTTGAGCTGGGCGGTGATGTCGGGGTCCTGGAGGGGGCCGATGAACCGGTCGGCGGTGGTGGCCATGGCGTTGTGCGAGGTGAGGTAGGCGGCTTCGTCGTAGCGCAGGTCGCACAGCCGGCTGCTGCCCAGGCAGGGGCGGGGCGCGGAGGGCCCGAACACGGGCGGGACGATCAGCACGCCCGCCAGTGCGGCGCAGACCACGCCCGCGCCCACCGCGCGCACGGCGGCCGGGGCCGGCGGCAGACCGGGGCGTACCAGGATCACCCACCCGACGCAGGCGAGGAGCGCGCCTCCGGCGAGGGCCGTGAGGGCGGCTCCCAGGCCGGTGGCCACCGTCTGGTCCACCGCGTTTCGCTGGAGGTCGTCGAGGAGCGCGGTGACGCTCGGCGGCCAGGAGGCCGGCGTGGTGAGGAAACGCCCCCCGGTGACCGGATGCACCGCCAGGGCGACGACGGCGGTCAGGACGCCCCCGCAGGCGAGCGCCTGCCCCAGCCGCATCAGCCCTCGGCCCGAAGCGGCGGGGCCGGTGTGCCACAGCACCGCGAGGGCGGCCAGGGCGAGGGCGGCGGCGAGCGTCTGGAGCAGGGTGAGGAGTCTGACGTAGTCGCGGGCGCGCTCCAGGGCGGCGAGGTCGTTCCCGGCGAGGCGCAGGGTGTCCGTGAGATCCCACGTACCGCCCTCGAGAGTGGCGCGGAGGCCGGCCGCCGCGCCCCGTGACCCGTCGGACAGGACGGCCGACACGGTGACGGCCAGGGCGGTCCACACGTCTCCCTGCGCCAGCGCCACCTCGACCTCGGGCCGCAGCGCGGGCCGTTCCCGCGCGGGGGCGGCCGCGAGCAGGACGTCGGCGGCCTGCTCTGCCTGGTCGTCGGTGAGCGGCAGGGTGGGCAGCGTGGGCGCCCGGCCCTCCGCCAGGGCGTCGAGCGCGGCGTCGAGGTCGTCGGTGAACCGGTCGAAGTCCGGCCGTTCGCGGCCCTGGAGGTTGGCCACGAGGTCGCCGAAGTAGACGCGGGCCAGGTCGCCGAGGTTCTCCAGCACCGGGGCCATGTCCACGGTCAGCCGCAGCTCGTCGCTCTCACCGCGCACGTAGGCGGTCACCGCGTGGATCTGCTGGTCGGTGAGGGCTCGCACGGTGTCGGGCGGCAGCACGACCTTGATGTTGGACGTCACCAGCGCCTCGGGCACCGGCAGGTGCGCCAGCAGGTCGCGGGTGACGGGTGAGAGCTCCGGGTCGACGAGCACCTCCCTGTAGAGCCGGTCGTACGCCGACTCCTCCTCCAGAACGGCCTGGTAGAAGCCGGGCGAGGCGACGGTGCCCCGGGCGGTCGCGGTCAGCGCGACCGTCGTCACGCTCAGCGCGGCCAGCAGGAACGCGATCACCGGCACGAGACGGCCGGACCGGCGCGGGGCGACGGAGCCGCCCATGGGCCGGAACGGCTGCGTCTTCTGAGGGGCGCTCACCCACCCAGCCTATGCGGAATATCAGACTTTATGCATGAATGATGAGAAGTGATGAGTCGAGGAGCCCCGCTGTGCACTCCTTCCATCTGGCCGTGCTGATGACGAGCCACGACCGCCGCGCGCGCACGCTGTCGGCGCTGCGCGCCCTGGACGAGCAGCGGGGGCTGCCCGCCGGCGCGACGCTCGGCGTGCATCTGGTCGACACCGGCAGCACCGACGGTACGCCGGAGGCGGTCCGGGCGTGGTACCCGGCGGTCGAAGTCATGTCAATGGGCCCGGACACCACCCGCGACCAGGCACTGCGCGTCGCGAGCCGCAACAGCCGCAGCGGGGGCGGCGGCGGGGGCCCGGTCCACGGCGCGCCCGGCGGGCAGAGCCACCCGTGGACGCATCAGCTGTGGCTCGACGACGGCGTCGAACTCGTCCCGGACGCCCTGGTGACGCTGTTGCGGACGGAAGCTGAGGCCGGTCCCGACGCGGTCGTCGTGGGTGCGGTGCGCGGTGCCGACGGGGAGACGGTGTACTCCGGCCGGCGCGGCAGGTCCCTGACGCTCGTGCGGCCCGCCGTACGGCGGTTCGAGCCCTGCGACACGTACGACGGGCGGGTGGTCCTGCTCTCCCGTGCCGTGTACGAACGGGTCGGGGACCCGCACAAGGCCTTCCCGCACCGGCTGGGCGACTACGACCACGGGCGGCGCGCCCGGCGGGCCGGCGTGCCCGCGTTCGTCGCCCCCGGGCACATCGGCGTGTGCGCGGACACGCCGGGCCCTGATCGGTCGCGGGAACCGGGGATCGGGGTCCGGGAGGCGCTGCGCCGGGTGACGTCCGTGCGGGAGCTGCCGCCCCGCCAGTGGTGGTCCTACTGCCTGCGGCACACCTGGCCGTGGGCGCCTTGGCTGATGGTCTCCCCGTACGCGCGCACCGCGGCCCGTGCCGCTCTCGACCGCCGGCACGGGTGATCGGAGGTCAGCTCCGCTCCGCGGCGACCGGTGCGGTGGTGCGGCCGGTCGGCGGCGGTGGCACCGTCGGTCGCCCGGCGGCGGTCCTCGCGGGGACCGGGCCGGAGGGGCCCACCGCGCCGGGGCTCCTCTCGACCGGGACGCCGGGCGCGGTCCGCCCGCCCCCCGCACCGGTCCTGCGCAGGGCGGCCTTCGCAGGCCCCGCGGCAGCGGGCGCGACGGCCCGGGGCGCGAAGGGCCTGCTCCACGCGGGGCGCTCGACGACCGGCCTGGACATCGCCGCCCGGTCCGGGGGGCCGGTGCGTCGCCCCGTCGGCGCGCGCCGGGCGGACGGGCGGGACGGCGCCGCGTACACCGGGACCCTCAGCAGGCCGAACACCGCGGCCGCCGTGCCCGCCAGCGGCACGAGGAGCAGCGCGGGGTGCAGCAGCTGCGCGTACACCAGCGTCCCGGCCAGCACGGGCACACCGGCCCACAGCGCCAGGAGGATCGCCGTCCCCGGCGCGGTCACACGGAGGCGGCGCAGCCGGTGCGCGATGTGGTCGTCCGCGCCGCGCAGCAGGGGGCGGGCGGCGCGGCGGCGGGAGACCACGACGAGGGCCGCGTCGGCCAGGGCCACGGTCGCCAGGACCGGCAGCGCCGCCCATGCGGCGCGTCCGGGCGGAGCCGCCGCCTGGATCAGCGCACCGGAGGAGGCCAGCACGAATCCGGTGAACTGGGCCCCGCAGGAACCCAGGCACAGGCGTGCGGGGCGCCGGCAGTGGAGCAGGAGGCCGACGAGGCTCGCCTCCAGTGCGGCCGGGAGCAGGGCGGGCGGGCGGCCGCCGTAGAGGGTGGCGCAGACGAACAGCCCGGCGGCCGTGACGACGCCGACGGCGGCCAGGACCCCGCCGGAGTGGTCCAGCAGGGCGAACGCGTTCGTGACGAGGACGATCCAGACGACGGCGAGGGCGGCGGCTGCCGGGGACAGCCCGGCGAAGCAGACGACGAGGACCGCGGCGGCCGTCTGAACGGCGAGGCGCAGGGCGGTCCACAGCGGCTTCAGGTCGTGGACGAGCCCGAGGAGGGCGACGAGCGCGGCCCCGGCGAGCACCCCAAGGACCGATCCGGCGGAGTCGTCGGCCGCGCCGAGCCACACGGCGGCGCCGGTCGCCGCGCCGACGCCGAGTGCGACCGCCGCACCGCCCGCGTGGCGCAGCACTCGGCCTCGCGGCGCGCGCCCTTCGGGTCCGTGCGGCTCCTGGGGGCGGTACGCCGCACGGCGGGCGGCCTTGGCGAGTACGACCGTGATGACCAGCGCGGCCATACCGGTGGCGATGATCCCCAGCACGTTCACCTGCCCTGCCTTTCTCCTCGGTGGTGACCTGCGGCGCGGGGAGGCCGGTGGCGGCGTTACGGCGGCCGCCCGGCCCCCGCCCGGTGGCGGGTCGGGGGGCACAGGACGCCACTCGGGTGGCGTTTCTCCCCAACCTACGGGCCGATGCCCACATTCACCCCAAATAACACGAAAAGGGACACGTATTGTTCTGGTGCTCCAACGCCCCCGACCAGGCGTCGGCCCGCCGCCGGCTCTCAGCCGCGGTACGTCTCCAGCAGCCGCAGCCAGACCTCGCTGATGGTCGGAAACGCCGGGACCGCGTGCCACAGTCGGTCGATCGGGACCTCGCCCGCCACCGCGATCGTCGCCGAGTGCAGGAGCTCGCCGACGCCCGGGCCGACGAAGGTGACGCCGAGCAGAATCTCGCGGTCCAGGTCCACGACCATTCTGGCCCGGCCCCGGTAGCCGTCCGCGTAGAGGCCGGCGCCGGCGACCGAGGCGAGGTCGTGGTCGACCGCGCGGACGCGGTGGCCCGCCCGTTCGGCCTCGGCGAGAGTGAGGCCGACGGACGCGGCCTCGGGGTCGGTGAACACGACCTGGGGGACGGCGACTTGGTCGGCGGTGGCCGCGTGGGCGCCCCAGCGGCCGGTGTCCGGGCTCGGCCTCCCCTGGGCGCGGGCGGCGATCGCGGCGCCCGCGATACGGGCCTGGTACTTGCCCTGGTGGGTGAGGAGGGCGCGGTGGTTGACGTCACCGACCGCGTACAGCCACTCCGTGCCCTCGACACGGCAGCTGTCGTCCACGGTGATCCAGGCGCCCGGTTCCAGGCCGACCGTCTCCAGGCCCAGGTCGTCGGTGCGCGGTGCCCGCCCCGTGGCGAAGAGGACCTCGTCGGCCTCGATCCGGTCGCCGTCGTCCAGTTCCACGGTCACCGGCCCGTCGGGCGTCGGGCGGTGCACGGAGGTGACGGAGACTCCGGTGCGGACGAGGGCCCCGGCCTCCGTCAGCGCCTCCGCGACCAGCTCGCCCGCGAACGGCTCCATCCGGGGGAGCAGACCGCTGCGGACCAGCAACGTCACCCGCGAGCCCAGCGCCTGCCAGGCGGTCGCCATCTCCACGCCCACCACTCCCCCGCCGACGACGACGAGCCGGCCCGGCGCCTCCTTGGCGCTGGTGGCCTCGCGGCTGGTCCAGGGGCGGGCCCCGGCGATCCCCGGGAGGTCGGGGACGACGGCCCGGCTGCCGGTGCAGACCGCGACGGCGTGCCGCGCGTTGAGCCGGTACTCCGTGCCGTCGGGCGCGGTGACGGAGACCTCCCGGGGACCGGTGAGCCGTCCCGTACCGCGGTGGACGTCCGCGCCGATGCTCTCCAGCCAGGCGACCTGGCCATCGTCCTTCCAGTGGCTCGCCTCGTCGTCCCGGTGGGCCAGGACGGCCTGGACGTCCAGGGGGCCCCGCACCGCGTCCCGCAGCCCGGGGACGCGGCGGGCGTCGGCGCGGGCGACGACGGGGCGCAGCAGTGCCTTGCTCGGCATGCACGCCCAGTAGGAGCATTCGCCGCCGATCAGTTCGGATTCCACCACCGCCGCCGAGAGCCCGGCGGCGCGGGCCCGGTCGGCCACGTTCTCGCCCACCGGACCTGCGCCGATGACCACGACGTCGTACTCCGAGGTCCTGCCTGCATCAGTCATGGAAACAGTGTCCTCGCGCGTGTGCGCACCGGCCACATGGGCAGGCGGAATAGCGCAAAGCCAGTCACCGTTGTGCCGGACAGATCCGTACGGGCACAGGAAGAGGTATCTGAAGTATGAGCACCGTAGAGCTCACCAAGGAAAACTTCGATCAGGTCGTGAGCGAGAACGACTTCGTCCTGATCGACTTCTGGGCTTCCTGGTGCGGACCCTGCCGGCAGTTCGCGCCGGTCTACGACGCGGCCTCCGAGCGCCACCCCGACCTGGTCTTCGCCAAGGTCGACACCGAGGCACAGCAGGAGCTGGCGGCGGCCTTCGAGATCCAGTCCATCCCGACGCTGATGATCGTCCGCGAGAACGTGGCGGTGTTCGCACAGCCGGGCGCACTGCCCGAGTCCGCCCTGGAGGACGTCATCGGACAGGCCCGGAACCTGGACATGGAGGAGGTCCGCAAGTCCGTCGAGGAGCAGCAGCGGGCCGCCGGGGCCGACCAGGGACAGCCGGAAACCCCGTAGCCCCACGACCGGCACGCGGTCGAGGCGAGGGGCCCCGGCCGGGGCCCCTCAGTCGTGCCCGGCCTTCCGGCGCGCCCGCGGGCCCCTGGCGGCGGGCCCCTGTCAGGAGGCCGGCCCGGCGCCCCCGGCGACGCGTACGGACATGCCGTAGTCCAGTTCCTCGCCGTCGATGAGCACGGCCTCCACCGTCCGGGTCTGCGGGTCGATGTCCGCCTCCATGCCGTCGCCCGCGTACCGGGGGTACCCCGAGGCGCCCGTCTCGCCGGTGGCGGCGACGACCGCCGAGCGGATCGGCCGGCCGGGTGCTCCCGCCCGGGTCCTGCTGTGGTCGGGGATCAGGAGCAGTTCGTAGTTCTGCGGATGGCTCATGCCTCCGACGCTAGACATCCGCCGCGCGTCCCGCACGCCGCGCCGGGACGCTCAGCTGGATTCGCGGTGCACGGCGCTGGTGCGGAGCAGGTCGTGGTGGAACGGCGACCCGCCCGGGTGCTGGACCATGCGGTCGATCGTCTCGGCCAGGGGCTGCGGCACCGCGAGTTCCATGCGGACGGTGCTCAGCCGGGGACGCAGCAGCCTGCCTAGGAGGGAGTCGTCCGCGCCGATCACCGCGGTGTGCGCGGGCACGGGCACCCCCGCGTCCTGGAGAGCCCGCATCAGCAGCATGGCGTACTCGTCGTTGTACGCGAACACCGCGTCCAGCCCCAGCTCCGGCCAGCGGGCCGCCAACTGGGCGGCGGACTCCTCCTCGTAGCGCAGCGGCAACGGACGGACGCGGGCCCCCGCCGGTTCGGCGGCCCGGCGCGCCCCGGCGAGGCGGGGTTCGGAGAACGGCGCACGGCCGGGCTCCTGGGGCATGACGACCCCGATGCGTCGGCGACCGCGGGCCAGCAGGTGTTCCACCGCGGTGCGGCCGACCCGGCGTTGGTCCATGACCAGGCCGTGGGCGCCGTCCACGGGTTCGGGGCCCAGGGTGATCACCGCCTTGGCTCCGGAGCGGGTGAGGATACCGGTGCCGTGCCGGGTGAGGGAGATGCCCGGCGGCACGACGACGGCGACGGGCCGCAGTTCGGCCCAGGCCGTGGCGGCCTCGTCGGCGCTGAGACCGACGCTGCCGTACTGGACGACGGTGTAGTCCAGACGGCGCAGCCCCGCCTGGAGTTCCTCGAAGAGGTACTGGTGCATCGGTCCCGCCGGTATGTGTCCGGAGGGCAGCAGCACCATGCGGCTGTGTCCGGCACGCAGGCTGCGGGCGGCCGCGTGCGGAACGTACCCCAGCTGGAGGGCTGCCTCCCTGACCCGGCGCCGAGTGGGTTCGCTGATCCGGACGGAGGCGTTGTTGTTCAGTACGTACGACACGGTGGCCCGGGACACTCCGGCGAGGCGCGCGACATCGGCGCTGGTCGGAACGGAGACTTCGGCGGGCTGCTTCGGTAACTGGCTCATGGCGTGCGGCAGTCTTCCAGACCGGTGGGACGGGGTCGCGGCCCGGGGTCCGCGGGTCCGGCGGCGGTGGCCAGAACCCCGCCCCGCGTGCCGGCTCCGTCGGCCCCGCTCCCGGATTCGGCCGGTGGAGGTTCTACGGTGTTGCGATGACGTTCCACCACAGCGCATTCCGCTCCGACAGCCCGCCCGAGATCCCCGGCAGCAGCGGTCCGGCGGCCACCGAGCAGGCCGATCCGCACGACGTGGGCCCGGTCCGCACCTCCTACGCCCCCGACCGCGACGGCGCCCCGGACCCGGGCGAGATCGTCTGGACCTGGGTGCCGTTCGAGGAGGACGACGGGCGCGGCAAGGACCGTCCGGTGCTGGTCGTGGCCCGGGAGCCGGCGGGCACGCTGCTCGCCGTCCAGCTCACCAGCAAGCAGCACGAGGGGGACAGCGAGTGGGAACCGCTGGGGGCGGGCCCGTGGGACAGCTCGGGGCGGCCGTCCTGGGCCGGCCTGGAGCGGGTCATGCGGGTTCACGAGGACGGGATGCGCCGGGAGGCGTGCGCGCTGGACCGGGAGCGCTTCGACCGGGTGGCCGGGCGGCTGCGGGAGCTCTACGGCTGGAGCTGACCGGGGCCGACGGAGCTCGCACGAAGGTGCGGCCGCGACCGCAGGCACCCGCTCGGCGCGATGCGGCGGTCGTCCTGCGGGGCCTGTCGGCGGGCCGCCCCGGCGCCGGCGAGGCGAGGGAGCCCACCGTGCACGGGGCGTCCGGGGAGCGGCCTGGGCCGGCGCTGGGTTGGCCGGCGCCACGGGCGAGCGGGCCACCCCGGTCGGTGCGGAAGGCGCCGCGTTCGACGCGAGCAGCTCCGCGGGGGCCGGAGCCGCAACCCCGCGGTGGACACGCTCTGACCTGCGGCGTCGCCACAGCACCCGGCCTCGACGCCCGTCCGGGACCTGCCGCGCGATCCCCCGCGGCCGCGCGCTCCCCGGCCCGCCCCCGTGTGGTGCATACGGGGCACGCTGCTCGTGTCCCCGCCGGGGCGCGAGCCGGTTTCGCCGCCCCGGCGGCACCCTTGTGCGATCTCGGGGTACGGGTTTTGGTGGTAGGTACGCAGCTGAGAAGGAGGCCCCACATGCCCCCGGACATTCCCGGCGCAACGGGCTCGCGCCCGGACGCCGCCCCGCTCGCCGAGGGCGCGGCGGAGGATCTACTGCGCGGCATCTGTTTCAAGACCGGGCCGCCCCGCAGCGTCGGTGTGGAACTCGAATGGCTCATTCACGACCGGGCGCGCCCTGACCTCCCGATCACGCAGGAGCGGCTCGACAGCGCTGTCGCGGCGGTCCGCGCGCTGCCGCTCAGCGCATCGCTGACGTTCGAGCCCGGCGGGCAGTTGGAGCTCAGCTCACAGCCGGCCGGATCACTGATGGAGTGCGTCAGAACCACCGCCGCCGACCTGGCCGCGGTCCGGGCCTCGCTGGCGGAGGCGGGGCTCACGGCGGCGGGGCTCGGCGTCGATCCGTGGCAGCGGCCCCGCCGCAGGCTGCGAGAGCCCCGGTACGAGGCGATGGAGGCGGCGCTCGACCGTTCGGGCCCGGCCGGACGGGCCATGATGTGCACCTCCGCGTCGGTCCAGGTCTGCCTGGACGCGGGCGAGGAGGAGCCGGGGCCGCTGGGCTACGGTCGGCGCTGGCAGCTCGCGCACCTGTTGGGGGCGGTGCTGGTCGCGTCGTTCGCGAATTCGCCGTTCCGCCAGGGCCGCAGGAGCGGGTGGCGCTCCACCCGGCAGGCCCTGTGGACGGACCTCGACCCGGTCAGGACGCTGGCGCCGCCCGGCGGGCGGGCCCCGCGCGAGGCCTGGGCCGCGCATGTGCTGGACACGCCGGTGATGTGCATCCGGCGCGAAGAGGGCCCCTGGGACGTGCCGCGGGGTCTCACCTTCCGGGAGTGGATGCGCACCGGTGTCCCCCGCCCGCCGGTCCGGGCCGATCTCGACTATCACCTCACGACGCTGTTCCCCCCGGTCCGGCCGCGCGGTCACCTCGAACTGCGCATGATCGACGCGCAGAGCGGCCCCGACGGATGGCTGGTGCCGGTCGCCGTCGCCACCGCCCTGTTCGACGACCCGGAGGCCGCCGAGAGCGTGTACCGCACGGTGAAACCGCTGGCCGAGACGGCGGGGGCGTCCGCGGCCCCGCGCAACCCGCTCTGGACGGCGGCCGCCCGCGAGGGCCTCACGGACCCGGAGCTGCGTGCCGCTGCCACCGCCTGCTTCGACGCCGCGCTGCCGGCACTGGAGCGGATGGGCGCGAGCGAGGCCGTACGCCAGGCCGTGGCCGTCTTCGCCGACCGCTATGTGGCCCGGGGGCGCTGTCCGGCCGACGACCAGCCCGAACCGGGCGAACCGGCCGGCGGAGGGCTGCTGACCGCCGCCGGTCTGCCGCCCGTTCCGCAGGCCGGGCCCGCGGGCCCGGCCCCCGGCCCGCCGCACCCCGGAAAGGCGGCTTCCGCATGACCGAGCACCGTGAGCACTCGGACGCCTTCGACCCGGCCCGGTCCGCGGGGCCCGCAGCCACGGGCTTGCCGGCCCCACCCGGCGTCGATCCGCAGGCGCTGCGACGAAGCGCCTTCGATGCCCTGGAGCGGGCACGCGCACGCACGACCGCGCTCACCGACAGTGTGGACGACGACGAACTGACCGCCCAGCACTCCCCGTTGATGTCCCCGCTGGTCTGGGACCTGGCGCACGTCGGCAACCAGGAGGAGCAGTGGCTGCTGCGCGCGGTCGGCGGCCAGGAGGCCATGCGTCCGGAGATCGACGGGCTGTACGACGCCTTCGAGCACCCTCGCGCCTCCCGCCCCTCGCTACCGCTGCTGGCGCCCGCAGAGGCACGGCGCTACGCCCGCGACGTGCGGGGCCGGGCGTTGGACCTCCTGGAGCGCACGCCGCTGCACGAAGGCGGACGGCCGCTGGAGCGGGCCGGGTTCGCCTTCGGGATGATCGCCCAGCATGAGCAGCAGCACGACGAGACGATGCTGATCACCCACCAACTCCGTGCGGGCCCGGCGGCGCTCACCGCCGCCGACCCGCCCCCGCCCGAGGCGACCGGTGCGCTCCCCTCCGAAGTCCTCGTCCCCGGGGGGCCCTTCACCATGGGCACGTCCACCGAGCCGTGGGCGCTGGACAACGAGCGGCCCGCGCACCGCCGGGACGTGGCCGCCTTCCACCTGGACACCTCCCCGGTCAACTGCGGGGCGTACCTGCGCTTCGTCGAGGACGGCGGCTACGCCGACGCACGCTGGTGGGCGCCGGAGGGCTGGGCCATGGTCCGTGAACACGACCTGACCGCACCGCTGTTCTGGCGCCGGGAAGCGGGGCAGTGGCTGCGTCGCCGCTTCGGGGTGACCGAGTCGGTGCCGGACGACGAGCCGGTGCTGCACGTCAGCTGGTACGAGGCGGACGCCTACGCCCGCTGGGCGGGGCGGCGGCTGCCCACGGAGAGCGAGTGGGAGAAGGCAGCCCGCCACGACCCGGTCTCCGGCCGCTCCCGCCGCTACCCGTGGGGCGACGAGGACCCGACGCCCGAGCGGGCCAACCTGGGCCAGCGCCATCTGCGTCCGGCGCGGGCCGGGGCTTATCCGCAGGGCCGGACCCCCTTGGGCGTGGGGCAGTTGATCGGTGACGTGTGGGAGTGGACGGCGAGCGATTTCCTGCCCTACCCGGGGTTCGTGGCGTTCCCCTACCGCGAGTACTCGGACGTCTTCTTCGGTCCGGGACACAAGGTCCTGCGGGGCGGCTCGTTCGCCGTGGACCGGGTCGCGTGCAGGGGCACGTTCCGCAACTGGGACCTCCCCGTGCGCCGGCAGATCTTCGCCGGGTTCCGGACTGCGAGGGATGCCTGATGTGCCGTCACATCGCGTACGTCGGAAGGCCGACGGCGCTCGGCGAGCTTCTCCTCGAACCGGCGCACTCACTGGTGCGGCAGTCATGGGCGCCACGCCGCCAGCGGTACGGCACGGTCAACGCGGACGGCTTCGGCGTGGGCTGGTACGCGGAGGGCGACCCGGTACCCGGGCGGTACCGGCGCCCGGGGCCCGTATGGGGCGACCAGACGTTCCTCGACCTGGCCCGGGTGGTGCGCAGCAGCGCCCTGCTCGCCGCCGTACGCGACGCCACAGAGGCGGGGGCCGACGGGGAGGCCGCGGCCGCGCCGTTCGCCGCCGGACGCCTCCTGTTCAGCCACAACGGCATGGTGCGCGGCTGGCCCGGGTCGCTCGCGGCGGCCGCCGCCGCGCTGCCCGCGGAGGAACTCCTGTCGCTGGCCGCCCGCAACGACTCCGCACTGGTCTGGGCGCTGGTGCGCCACCGGGTCGCCGCCGGGGACGAAGTGCCGCGTGCCGTCGCCGAGACCGTCCGCGACGTCGCGGCGGCTGCGCCCGGCTCCCGGCTCAACCTGCTGCTCACGGACGGCGTCACGATCACCGCCACCGCCTGGGGCGACAGCCTGTGGTACCTGTCGGCGCCGGGCGGCTCCACCGCGGTCGCCTCGGAGCCCTACGACGACGACCCGCTCTGGCGCGAGGTCCCCGACCGCACCCTGCTGGTCGCGACCTCCGCAGACGTCCTGCTCACCCCGCTCAAGGAGCCCTCAGCGTGAGTCCCTTCCAGCTGACCCGCACCCTGCCGGCGGACGCGACCGACGCGGCGCTGCGCGCCGACGTCCTCAGCGGTCTGACCGGTCGTCCCAAGACCCTGCCGCCGAAGTGGTTCTACGACGCCCGCGGCAGCGAGCTGTTCGAGGAGATCACCCGACTGCCCGAGTACTACCCGACCCGCGCGGAGCGGGAGATCCTTCAGGAGCGCGCCGAGGAGATCGCCGCCGCGTCCGGAGCGCGGACCGTCATCGAGCTGGGGTCGGGCTCGTCGGAGAAGACCCGCCATCTGCTGGACGCACTGCCGGAGCTTCACACCTACGTGCCCGTCGATGTGAGCGAGAGCGCGTTGAGCGGCGCGGCCGAGGCGCTGCTCGCCGAGCGCCCGGAGCTGTCGGTGCACGCACTGGTCGCGGACTTCACGGGGGGTCTGGCCCTGCCGGGGTCGCCCGGGCCGCGGCTGGTGGTGTTCCTGGGCGGCACGATCGGCAATCTGCTGCCGCGGGAGCGGACGACGTTCCTGCGATCGGTGCGCTCGCTGCTGTCCCCCGGCGACGCGCTGCTCCTCGGCACGGACCTGGTGAAGGAGGAGGCCACGCTGGTGGCCGCGTACGACGACGCGGCCCACGTGACGGCCGCCTTCAACAAGAACGTGTTGAACGTCGTCAACCGTGAGCTGGGAGCGGACTTCCCTCTGGACGACTTCGACCACGTGGCGGTGTGGAACCGGGAGGAGCGCTGGATGGAGATGCGGCTGCGCGCCCGGCGGGCGCTGAACGTGAAGATCCGGGAACTGGACCTGGTGGTGCCGTTCGAGAGCGGCGAGGAGCTGCGTACGGAGGTGTCGGCGAAGTTCCGGCAGGAGGACGTGCGCGAGGAGCTGGCCGCGGCGGGGCTGAGGCTGGCTCAGTGGTGGACGGACTCGGCCGACCGGTTCGCCCTGTCACTGGCGACGGCCGTCTGACCGGGTCGGCCGCCGCCTCCCAGGACGGCCGCGCGGGCGGTGCGGGCCAGGGCCCGGCGGCCGGGTTCGCCGTGGGCGGGGATCGGGGCGAGGACGTCGGCCTCGGCGGTGAGCCCGGCGGCCCGCACCACCCGCCACAGGGAGGCGGCCAGCGGATCGTCCCCGACGAACGCGACGGCGCGGGCGGGCCGCTGGCCGGCCCCGGACGCGGTGCGGTAGGCGATGCGGACCGGCCGTACGGTCGCGCCCGCGTCGATGGCGGCCTGGAACACGGCGGGCCGGAAAACGCCCCCGGTCCCTCGCCCGCACCAGGTGCTGCCCTCGGGGAACACCACCACCCGGGAGCCCGAGCGCAGAGCTCCGGCGATGGTCCGGACGGCGGTGGGCAGAGCGCGCAGGCGTTCGCGGTCGATGAACAGGGTGCCGCCGAGCGCGGCCAGCGGACCGAGTACGGGCCAGCGGCCGATCTCGCTCTTGGCGAGCATGCGGCCGGGCAGCACGGAGGCGATGAGCGGGACGTCGAGCCAGGAGACGTGGTTGGCGACGACCAGCTCTCCGCCCGTGGGGGGCTGGGCCGGGCGGCCCCGTAGGGACACGCGTACGCCGAAGGCCCGGAGCACGGCGCGCGCCCAGCCCCGTGCCAGCCATCGGCGCGCGGGGGCCCCGAGCAGCGCGGCGAGCGGGGCGAGGAGCGCGCCGACCAGGGTCAGCGTGCAGCCGGCCAGCAGCAGGAGGGCGGCGGGCAGCGGGGCGCGCACCGCCCCGGCGTGCCGGGCGCATCCGCCGGGGGTGCAGGGCGCTGCGGGCAGCCAGGCGCTTCGCGCGGCGGGAGGGCGGGCGCTCATCGCAGGGGGTCGAGGGAGAGGAAGTGGCGCAGATAGCGGGGGTCGGTACGGCGCAGCGAGAGCAGGACGTACAGGTCGGCGACGTTGAAGTCGGGGTCGTGGGCCGGGGCTCCGCAGACCCAGGCGCCGAGACGGAGGTAGCCGCGCAGCAGCGGCGGGAGCTCCTTGCGGGTGCCTGCGTCCTCACCGTGCCCGGAGGAGTCCCAGAGGCGGTGCGGGGTGACCCAGTACTCCTCGGGCGCGAGGTGGGAGGCGCGGACGGTGTTCCAGCTCCGGGCGGCGAGCGCCCCGCCGTCGGCCAGCGGCAGCGAGCAGCAGCCGGCGAGCCAGGTGTGGCCGGTGCGTTCCATGTAACGGGCGAGTCCGGCCCAGACGAGGGCGATGACGGCGCCGTCGCGGTGTGCGGGGTGGACGCAGGAGCGGCCGACCTCGACGAGGTCGTGGCGGATCGGCGCGAGCCGCCGGAGGTCGAACTCGCCCTCCGCGTAGAGCCGTCCGGCTCTACGGGCGCGGTCCGGCGGCAGCAGTCGATAGGTGGCGACGACGTCCCCGGTGGCCGTCTCGCGGACCAGGAGGTGGTCGCAGTGGGCGTCGAAGGCGTCGCTGTCCAGGCCGGGCTCGGTTCCCTCCAGCCGGGCTCCGAGCTCTCCGGCGAACACCAGGTGACGCAGGCGCTGGGCGGCGCGTACGTCCTGCGGGCCGGTCGCGAGGGAGACGCGGTAGGCGGGTTCCACCGGGCCGGCGGGGGGCGAGGAGGCGAGGGGCGGGGCGCTGGGCAGCACGGTCATGGCGGTCTCCGGGGAGGGGTCGGCTAGGGGCGCTGCCGGGCCGCCGCCCTGTGCGACGGCCCGGCCCCCCTACTTCTTCCGTCACCGGCTGGATTCGACATGACCGCTGTGGGGATCGGGGATGTGCGACGGCTGAATCCCCAGGGCCGCCGCCGGGTCGACCGGCGGCGGGTCAGCCGCCGGCGAGGATGGCGGTGATGCGCTCGGAGGCGGTCTTCGCCGCTTCCTTCGGGTCGCCGCCCTGGAGCACCGCCGTCATGTACGGCTTGATCGGGTTCTCCGCCTCCACCCTGGCCCATTGGACCGAGTTGGGGGTGGCGCGTCCGCGGACGGCCCCCTTCGCCATCGCCGAGGTGCCTTCGTCGCCCTCGATGACGTGGGCCAGGCTCGGCTTGTTGGGGACGTAGCTCATGCTGCGGGCCAGCTCCGTCTGCCACTTCTCGCCGGCCAGCGCCTTGACGACGTCGATGCCGGCGGTGCGCTCGTCGGCGTTCTTGGGCACGATGAGGTCGGAGCCGCCGGTGAAGACGGCGCCGGGGGCCTTGGAGGTCTTGCCGGGAATGGGGAAGTAGCCGAGCTTCCCCTTGAGTTCGGGATTCTTCTGCTCGATGAGCGCCGCGCTTCCGGGTACGGAGATGATCTGGGCGACGTCACCCTCGGCGAACACGTCGGCCTGCGGGGGTTTCTCCTCGTCGGCGTCGGTCGGGCCGTCGCCGAGCGCCTGGAGTTCCTTGTAGAAGTCCATGCCCGCGAGTGCCTCAGGGGTGTCCAGCGAGCCCTGCCAGTCGCCGCCGTTCTCGTCTGCGAGTTCGCCGCCCTCGTCCCAGATGAATCCGGCGAGCACGTACCAGTTCTGGCCGGCCAGATAAATGCCCTGGGTGTCCGGTGTGTTGAGCTTCTCGGTGGCGGCGATCCAGTCGGCGCGCGTCTTCGGGGCGGAGTCGATGCCCGCCTCCTCGAAAAGCTCCTTGTTGTAGATCACCACCCGGTTGGCCGCGTACCAGGGAATGCCGTACTGCACGCCGTTGATGCTGCCGGGCTGGGCGAGACCGGGAAGCCAGTCCTCACTGCCCAGGTCCCGCATGGACTCCAGGGTCAGATCCCGTAGACCGCCGCTCTCGGCATACTGCGCGACCTGCGTGTTGCCGACCTCGATCACGTCCGGGGCGTCGTCGCCCTCCAGTGCGGAGAGGACCTTGGGGCCGATACCGCTCCACTCCTGGATCGTGAATTCCAGCTCGATCGAGGGGTTCTCCTCCTCGTACGACCGGGTGAACTTGTCCAGGAACCCTGGCGAGACGCTGTTCTTCATCAGCCAGACGGTCACCTTCCGGTCGCCGCCGTCCGCCCCCGAGAAGTAGCCGCATCCACTGAGAGTGACGGACGAGACGAGCGCGACGGCTCCGGCCAGTATGCGGTTCTTCACGTGGTCACCTTCTGCAAAACGGCACGACGGAATCAGGGACCCGGTGTGGGGGATTGCGGGCGGCGCTCGCACGGGTGTTTGGCCGAATCTTGGTATGGACTAATCACCAGGTCAAGGAGTTGGCTCGTCCCGGTTCGCGCGACTTGCCCCCTCGCGAGACGTCCCGGATTGAGGCACCGTGGACAGACGAGAGGAGACAAACCATGGGAAACCACACCTATCGGATCACCGAGATCGTAGGAACCTCCGAGGAGGGCATCGACGCGGCCATCCGGAACGGCATCGCAAGAGCCGCGGAAACGTTGCACAATCTCGACTGGTTCGAGATTGACCAAGTGCGCGGCCACATCGAGGATGGCCAGATCGCGCATTACCAGGTGGGCCTGAAGGTGGGCTTCCGTCTCGACGAGACCACCTGATCAGGGTGCCTCCTCCTGCCGTCCGGCGAGCACGGCCACCCCTCCACGGCCCGCCCCGGCCCCCTGCGGCACGCGGCTTGCGGGGAGGGGAATCCTGAGGGCGCGGTGGTGTTGAAGAGAACGTGAGTTCTCTCCTCGCCGCCACGCGGTTCTCCGTCCTCGACCGTTCCCGTACGCGCGAGGGGCACGACGGCCCGCAGGCCCTGCGCGACACCGTGAGCCTCGCCCAGGAGGCGGAGAGGCTCGGTTACCACCGCTTCTGGGTCTCCGAGCACCACGGGGTACCGGGCGTCGCCGGATCGGCCCCGACGGTGCTGGCCGCCGCGGTGGCCGCCGCGACCACCTCCATCCGGGTCGGCACCGGCGGCGTCATGCTGCCCAACCACCGGCCTTTCGTCGTCGCCGAGCAGTTCGGGGTCCTCGCCGCGCTCTTCCCCGGACGCATCGACATGGGCCTCGGCCGCTCCCTGGGCTTCACCGAGGGGGTCCGCCGCGCTCTCGGCCACGGCAAGGAGGAGGCCGAGGACTTCCCCGGCCGGCTCGCCGAGCTGCTCGGCTGGATCGACGGCGGCCAGCGGGTCCACCCCGGGGTGCGCGCCCACCCGGCGGAAGGGCTGGCCGTCCCCGCGTACGTCCTGGCGATCGGCGAGGGCGCGTCCGTCGCCGCGGCAGCCGGGCTTCCCCTCGTCATCGGCGATCTGCGGGGCCGGGAGAAGATGCTGCGCGCCATCGAGACCTACCGCCGGGGGTTCCGGCCCTCCTCCCGGTCCGAGCGTCCCGAGGTGATCGTCGCGGGCACGGTGGCCGTCGCGGGCACTCAGGAGGCGGCCCGCCGGCTGCTGATGCCGGAGGCGTGGGCGATGGCCCACTCCCGTACTCGCGGGGTCTTCCCGCCCCTGGCGCCCGCAGAGCGCGTCGAGCGGCTCCCCATGCCGGCCAGGGAGCGGCGCCTCTACGAGCAGGGGCTCGACGGGCACGTCCACGGCACCGAGGCCCAGGTGACCGAGCAACTGGAGAAGGCCCTCAAGGAGACCGGGGCGGACGAGGTGCTCGTGACCACCAGCACCTACGACCGCGAGGCCCTGATCGACTCCCTGCGACGTCTCGCCCGGATCACCGGCCTCCGGGCCGGGGACAGCGCTCCGGGCGCCGACGGGAGCACGGGCGTCCGGCGGTCGGCGGTCCTCGCCGAGCCGGGGGCGCCTTCCGAGCGCGCGCCCCGCCGCCCGCAGGGATGACGCGACGCCGCCCGGCATGCGTCTCAGGGCCGACGCGGGGTGCCTCCCGCAAGGCCGCCACCTGCGCCGACTCCTAGAATCGAGCTGTTCGTCCCAGGCGTCGTCACCCCACCCCCACGGAGCAGACCCGCATGCACTCCCCCCACGATCCGTACGTCCGGGTGCGCGGCGCGCGCGAGCACAACCTCCAGGATGTCCGGGTCGACATTCCGCGCGACACCCTGACCGTGTTCACCGGGGTGTCCGGGTCGGGGAAGTCCTCGCTGGCGTTCGGGACGATCTACGCCGAGGCGCAGCGCCGCTACTTCGAGTCCGTCGCGCCCTACGCGCGACGGCTGATCCACCAGGTCGGCGCACCCGCCGTCAGGGAGATCACCGGGCTGCCGCCCGCCGTCTCACTGGAGCAGCGGCGCTCGGCCCCCGGGGCCCGCTCGTCCGTCGGAACGGTCACGACGCTCTCCAACTCGCTGCGCATGCTCTTCTCACGCGCCGGGGACTATCCGCCGGGCGTCGGGCGCCTCGACTCCGACGCCTTCTCCCCGAACACGACCGCCGGGGCCTGCCCCGAGTGCCACGGGCTGGGGCGGGTCCACCGGACGGACGAGGAGCTGCTCGTACCCGATCCCTCGCTGTCGATCCGGGAGGGGGCGATCGCTGCGTGGCCGGGCGCGTGGCAGGGCAAGAACCTGCGCGACGTTCTGGACGCCCTCGGCTACGACGTCGACCGGCCCTGGCGCGAGCTGGAGGCGCGGGACCGCGAGTGGATGCTGTTCACGGACGAGCAGCCGGTCGTCACGGTGCATCCGGTGCGGGACGCCGGACGCATCCAGCGCCCCTACCGGGGCACGTACATGAGCGCGCGGCGCTATGTGCTGCACACGTTCGCCGACACCAAGAGCCGCACCCTGCGGGCGAAGGCGGAGCGCTTCTTGACCAGTGTCCCGTGCCCGGTGTGCGGCGGGAACAGGCTGCGGCCGGAGGCGATGGCGGTCACCTTCGCCGGACGGACCATCGCGGAGCTGGCCGCGCTGCCGCTGTCCGCCCTGTCCGACGTGCTGGCCGGGGCGGGCGGCGAGGAGACGGCCCGGGTGCTGACAGCTGACCTGCTGGCCCGCATCGGCACGGTGACGGAGCTGGGCCTCGGGTACCTGAGCCTGGACCGGACGGCCCCCACGCTCTCCTCCGGAGAGCTGCAACGGCTGCGGCTCGCGACGCAGTTGCGCTCCGGGCTGTTCGGCGTCGTCTACGTCCTGGACGAACCGTCGGCCGGGCTGCACCCGGTGGACACCGAAGCGTTGCTCGGGGTGCTGGGGCGGTTGAAGGAGGCCGGCAACTCGGTGTTCGTCGTGGAGCACCAGATGGACGTCGTGCGACGCGCGGACTGGCTGGTGGACGTGGGGCCGCTGGCCGGGGAGCACGGCGGGCGGGTGCTGCACAGCGGGCCGCCCGAGGGCCTCGCCCAGGTGCCGGAGTCCGCGACACGGCGGTTCCTGTTCGACGAGGGGGCCGCACCGGCCCGCGAGCCGCGCAGCCCGACCGGGTGGCTGCGGCTCACCGGGGTGGAACGGCACAACGTGCGCGGCGTCGAAGCCGCTTTCCCGCTCGGGGTGTTCACGGCGGTGACCGGCGTGTCCGGGTCGGGGAAGTCGACCCTGGTCGGCCAGGTGCTCGCCGGGGTATTGGCGGACCGGCGGACGGGCGAGGAGGCCGGGCCGGGTGAGCGGTACTGTGCGACGGCGGAAGGGCTCGACGCGGTGGACCGGCTCGTCCAGGTCGACCAGAAGCCCATCGGCCGTACGCCCCGGTCCAACCTGGCCACGTACACCGGTCTGTTCGACGCTGTGCGCAAGCTGTTCGCCCGGACGCCGAGGGCCCGGGAACGCGGCTACACGGCGGGCCGGTTCTCGTTCAACGTGACGGGCGGCCGGTGCGAGACCTGCCAGGGCGAGGGCTTCGTCTCGGTGGAGCTGCTGTTCCTGCCCAGCACCTACGCGCCCTGTCCGGACTGCCGCGGCGCGCGCTACAACCCCGAGACGCTGGAAGTCACCCTCCGCGGGCTGACGGTCGCACAGGTGCTGGACCTCACCGTGGAGTCGGCGGCGGCTTTCTTCGCCGGGACCCCTGCCGTCGAACGCGCGCTGACCACCCTGGCGGACGTGGGGCTCGGCTATCTGCGCCTCGGACAGCCCGCGACGGAGCTGTCGGGCGGCGAGGCCCAGCGCATCAAGCTCGCCGCCGAGCTCCAGCGCACCCGCCGCGGGCACACGATGTACCTGCTGGACGAGCCCACGACGGGGCTGCACCCGGCCGATGTGGAGGTGCTGATGCGGCAGTTGCACTCCCTGGTGGACACGGGGAGCACGGTCGTGGTCGTGGAGCACGACATGGCGGTGGCGGCCGGCGCGGACCATGTCATCGACCTGGGCCCGGAGGGCGGGGACCGGGGCGGCCGGATCGTCGCCTCCGGGCCGCCGGCCGAAGTGGCGCGGAAGGCGGGCAGCCGTACGGCGCCGTATCTGGCGAAGGCGCTGCGGCGGGGCCGGTCCACGCCGTAGCCGCGTCGGTCCGGCACCGGTGGCCCCGGGTCGGCCGGGGCGGCGGTCCGGGTGCCGTGGGGCCCCGCGCTTAGTGGCCGGGGCCCCACGGCAATGCCTGTGCCGCTCATCGCCCGCGTCAGCGGCGGATCTTCCGGGTGGCGCGCAGCCATTCCTTGTTCATCGCGGTGATCGACGGCAGCGGGATGCCCTTCGGGCAGACGGTGGCGCACTCGCCCGCCAGGGTGCAGCCGCCGAAGCCCTCCTCGTCCATCTGCGCCACCATGTCCAGCACCCGGGTCTCGCGTTCCGGGGCGCCCTGCGGCAGGACGTTGAGGTGGTTGACCTTCGCCGAAGTGAACAGCATCGCCGAGCCGTTGGGGCAGGCGGCGACGCAGGCTCCGCAGCCGATGCACTCGGCGTGCTCGAAGGCGAAGTCGGCGTCGGGCTTGGGCACCGGAGTGGCGTGGGCGTCGGGGGCGGTGCCGGTGGCGGCGGCGATGTAGCCGCCGGACTGGATGATCCGGTCGAACGAGGAGCGGTCCACGACCAGGTCCTTGACGACCGGGAAGGCGGAAGCGCGCCAGGGCTCGATGTCGATGGTGTCGCCGTCGGAGAAGGACCGCATGTGGAGCTGGCAGGTGGTGGTGCGCTCCGGACCGTGCGCGTCGCCGTTGATGACGAGGCTGCACGCGCCGCAGATGCCCTCGCGGCAGTCGTGGTCGAAGGCGACGGGGTCGTCCCCGGCGAGGGTGAGCTCCTCGTTGAGGGTGTCGAGCATCTCCAGGAAGGACATGTCCGGCGAGATGCCGTCGACTTCGTAGGTGGCCATGGCGCCAGGCGCTTCGGCGTGTCGCTGGCGCCAGACGCGCAGGGTGAGCTTCATGCGTAGCTCCGCTGGGTGGGGTGGACGTCGCTGAAGACCAGGTCTTCCTTGTGCAGGACGGGGGCCCGGCCGGTGTCGGTGAACTCCCAGGCCGCGGCGTAGGAGAACTCCTCGTCGCGCCGCTCGGCCTCGCCGTCCGGGGTCTGGGACTCCTCGCGGAAGTGGCCACCGCAGGACTCCGTGCGGTGCAGGGCGTCCAGGCACATCAACTCGGCCAGTTCCAGGTAGTCGATGATGCGGTTCGCCTTCTCCAGCGACTGGTTGAACTCCGCGCCGGCGCCGGGGACCTTGATGCGGGTCCAGAACTCCTCGCGGATCTCCGGAATCCGGGCGAGCGCCGTGCGCAGGCCGTCCTCCGTGCGGGCCATTCCGCAGTACTCCCACATGAGTTCGCCGATCTCGCGGTGGAAGGAGTCGGGGGTGCGGTCGCCGTCGATCGAGAGCAGCCGGTCGATGCGGTCCTCGGTCTGGGCCACGGCCTCCGCGACGGCGGGGTGGGTGGCGTCCACGGTGTCGGCGAGCGGGTGGCGGGCGAGGTAGTCGTTGATCGTGGACGGCAGGACGAAGTATCCGTCGGCCAGCCCCTGCATCAGGGCGGAGGCGCCGAGCCGGTTGGCCCCGTGGTCGGAGAAGTTCGCCTCGCCGATCGCGAAGAGCCCGGGGACGGTGGTCTGGAGGTCGTAGTCGACCCACAGTCCGCCCATCGTGTAGTGCACGGCGGGGTAGATCCGCATGGGGACGGTGTAGGGGTCCTCGTCGGTGATCCGCTGGTACATGTCGAAGAGGTTGCCGTACTTGGCCTCGACCGCCTTGCGGCCCATGCGCCCGATGGCCTCGGCGAAGTCCAGGTAGACGCCCTGCCCGCCGGGGCCGACGCCGCGACCCTCGTCGCAGACGTTCTTGGCCGCCCGGGAGGCGATGTCGCGGGGGACGAGGTTGCCGAAGGCCGGGTAGAGGCGCTCCAGGTAGTAGTCGCGCTCGTCCTCGGGAATCCGGTTGGGCGGGCGTTCGTCGCCCTTGGCCGTGGGGACCCAGATGCGCCCGTCGTTGCGCAGCGACTCGCTCATCAGGGTGAGCTTGGACTGGTGTTCGCCGGTGCGCGGGATGCAGGTGGGGTGGATCTGGGTGAAGCAAGGGTTGGCGAAGTACGCGCCGCGCCGGTGGGCCCGCCAGATGGCGGTGGCGTTGGAGTTCATGGCGTTGGTCGACAGGTAGAAGACGTTGCCGTAGCCGCCGGTGGCCAGGACGACCGCGTCGGCGAAGTAGGTGTCGATCTTCCCGGTGACCAGGTCGCGGGCGACGATGCCGCGCGCTCTGCCGTCCACCACGACGAGGTCCAGCATCTCGGTGCGGGCGTGGAGTTCGACGTTGCCCGTGGCGATCTGCCGGGACAGGGCCTGGTACGCCCCGAGGAGGAGCTGCTGTCCGGTCTGGCCGCGGGCGTAGAACGTGCGCGAGACCTGGACGCCGCCGAAGGAGCGGTTGTCGAGCAGGCCGCCGTACTCGCGGGCGAAGGGCACGCCCTGGGCGACGCACTGGTCGATGATCTCGACGGAGATCTGGGCGAGCCGGTGGACGTTGGACTCCCGGGCGCGGAAGTCCCCGCCCTTGACGGTGTCGTAGAACAGCCGGCGGATGGAGTCGCCGTCGTTGCGGTAGTTCTTCGCGGCGTTGATGCCGCCCTGGGCGGCGACCGAGTGGGCCCTGCGGGGCGAGTCCTGGAAGCAGAACTGCACGACGTGGTAGCCCTGTTCGGCGAGCGTGGCCCCGGCCGCTCCGCCGGCCAGGCCGGTGCCGACCACGATGACGGTGTGTTTGCGCCGGTTGGCGGGGTTCACGAGTTTCGCTTGGAAGCGCCGGGTGTCCCAGCGTTCGGCGACGGGTCCCTCTGGGGCCTTGGTGTCGGCGACGGGATCGCCCGTCACGTACTGCGTGTAGGCGGTCATGTCAGCTCACGATTCCGGTCATGACGCCGACGGGCAGGGAGATGAAGCCCACCGTCAGCAGCGCGGCGAGAAGGTTGGCGAGGGTCTTCAGGATGCGGTCGCGGGCCGCGCTGCCGACGCCGAGCGTCTGCGCGGCGCTCCAGAAGCCGTGCCGCACGTGCAGGCCCATGGCGAGCACCGCGACGATGTAGATGACGTTGCCGTACCAGTTCGAGAAGGTGTTGATGACGTTCTGGTACGGGTGCGCGGGCTGGAAGTCCCCGCTGTGCACGGTCCCGGTGGTCAGGTCGAGGATGTGCCAGACGATGAAGAGCCCCAGAATGACGCCGCCCCAGCGCATGGTCCGGGTGGCGTAGCTGGCACGGGGCTTCTTGTGGACGTACTTGGCCGGGCGGGCCTTGATGTCGCGGCGGCTCAACTGGTACGCGGTGACGCCGTGCAGCACGACGGCGGCGATCAGCCCCACGCGGGCGATCCACAGCCCCCACTCGTAGTGCAGGACCGGCTCCCCCATGGTGCGCAGCCAGTGGGCGTAGCCGTCGAACTCGCCGGGCCCGAAGAAGATCTTCAGGTTGCCCGCCAGATGGGCGACGAGGAACCCGAGCATCATCAGGCCGCTCACCGCCATGATCGTCTTCTTGCCGACGGTCGAGTCCCAGAGCGTACGCGTCATCGACGGCCGTCGGTCCGTCCGCGTTGCCAATGCCATGGACACGACGCTAGGGGGCACTCGCCGATCAGTCCAAGACATGGTCCGGCTCAAGTCCATAGGCGTGACCTATCGAGGGAGGTTAGGCTCGGCGCATGCATTTCCAGCAGCTCACCTACTTCGTGGCCGTCGCCGAGAGCCGGCACTTCACCCGGGCCGCCGAGGCGGTGCACGTGTCGCAGCCCTCGCTCTCCCAGCAGATCCGGGCCCTGGAGACCGAATTGGGCGCCGAGCTGTTCAGCCGGGCCCGGGGCAACATCGCCCTCACCGACGCGGGCGAGGCCCTGCTGCCCCTGGCCCGGCGCATCCTCGCCGACGCCGAGACCGCCCGGCAGGAGGTGGCCGAGCTGGTCCAGCTGCGCAGCGGCCGTGTGCGCCTGGGGGCGACGCCGAGCCTGTGCACGGGCCTCCTGCCGGACGTGCTGCGCGCCTTCAACGACCGGCATCCGGGGGTGCGGCTGCTGTTGGAGGAGGGGGGCTCGCACGACCTGGTGCGTCAGCTGGCCCGCGGCGCTCTCGACCTGGCCCTCGTGGTGCTGCCCCTGCCCGCCGCCTCCCCCGCGCTGACCACGGTCGAGCTGCTCCACGAGGATCTGGTCGTGGTGTCCTCGGCCGCGGGCCCCACGCCGGGGCGTGGCGGCCGGGTCCGGATCGCGGATCTCCGGGGGGCGCCGCTGGTGATGTTCCGGCACGGCTACAACCTGCGGGAGCTGACACTGGCCGCGTGCCGCGCGGAGGGGTTCGAGCCCTCGTTCACCGTCGAGGGCGGCGAGATGGACGCGGTGCTCGGTTTCGTACGGGCCGGGCTGGGCATCGCCGTGGTGCCGAGCATGGCCGCGAACCGGGCGGGGCACGACCTGCGGAGGACGCCGCTGGCGGGGCCGGGGCTGCGGCGCACGATCGCGCTGGCGCACCGCAGCGACGTGGCTCCGCCCCGGGCCGCCCGCGAGCTCCAGCGGATGCTGCTGGAGCACGGCGGCCCGACGCCCGCCTGACCGCCGGGCCACGCCTCGGCCGGTGTGCCCGGGGCCGCCGCCCCCGGACACACCGGCGGCGGCTCACACCGCGTCGGCCAGGAGCAGGGAGTGGATGCGGTCCGGGGCCCCGGGACGGGCGTAGTACCAGCCCTGGGCCGTGTCACAGCCCAGCCGGCGCAGCTGCTCGGCCTGGGCCCCCGTCTCGACGCCCTCCACGGTCACCGCCAGCTCCAGGCTGTGGGCCAGCGACACGATGCCCTCGACGATCTTCATGTCCACCGGGTCCGCCGGGTGCTGCTGCATGCCCTGGGTGAAGGAGCGGTCCAGCTTGAGCACGCTCACCGGCAGACGACGCAGGTTCGCCAGGTTCGAGTATCCGGTGCCGAAGTCGTCGAGGGCGATGTCGACGCCCATCTCGGCGAGCTGCCGCAGCGGTTTGAGGACGTCGTCGTCGGCCCCGATCAGCGCGGACTCGGTGACCTCCAGGCACAGGGCTCCCGGTTCGAGGCCGGAGCGCTCCAGCACGTCGACCGTCTCGGCCACGAGCCGGGGGTGGCGCAACTGGGCCGGCGAGAGGTTGACGTTGATCCGCAGCGGGCCGCCGTCGCTGTGCCGCTCCTTCCAGAAGTTGGCCTGCCGGACGGACTCCTCCAGCACCCAGCGCCCGAGCGGGACGATGAGGCCGGTGTGCTCGGCGAGCGGGATGAACCGGTCGGGCCCCAGCACCCCGTGCTGGGGGTGGCACCAGCGCACCAGTGCCTCCGCGCCGTGCACGGAGCCGTCGCCCAGGTGCACCAGCGGCTGGTACTCGATGAAGAACTCGCCCCGGTCCAGGGCCGCGGGCAGCGCGGTGGTCAGCCCGTGCCGGGTGATGGCACGGGCGTCGGCCTCGGCGTCGGCGAACTCGAAGCGGTTGCCGCCCGCCGCCTTGGCCCGGTACATGGTGATGTCGGCGCTGCGCAGGACTTCGGCGGCGCTGCGCTCCCCCGAGGGGCCCTCGACGATGCCGATCGAGCCCCGGACGACCAGTTCCCGGCCGTCGAGGCGGACGGGGGTGGCCAGCGCCCCGAGAATCCGGCCGGCGAGTTCGTCCACCTCCTTCCTCGTGTCGGGGCCGGTGGTCAGCGCCACGAACTCGTCGCCGCCGAGTCGGGCGACCATCTCGCCGGGCGCGGTGGCGCAGCTCTGGAGCCGGTCGGCGACCTCGACCAGGAGCCGGTCTCCGGCCGCGTGTCCGAGGCTGTCGTTGATGGCCTTGAAGCCGTCGAGATCGAGGTAGCAGAGGCCGAAACGGCTGCCGTTGCGAGCGGTGAGCGCCTTCTCCAGCCGCTCGAAGAACAGGGTCCTGTTGGGCAGGCCGGTGAGCGCGTCGTGCGTGGCCTCGTAGCGCAGCCGCAGATTCAGCAGCCGCCGCTCGGTGGTGTCCTCCATCAGGGACAGCTGGTATTCGGGGCGGCCTTCGGAGTCGCGGAGCAACGAGACGGTGAGGTTGGTCCACAGGACGGTGCCGTCGTTGCGGTAGTACGCCTTCTCGACCCGGTAGTGGTCGCGCTCGCCGCGCACCAGCTCGTTGTAGTACTTCCACACCTGGGGCGAGTCCTCGGGGTGGACCCACTCGTTCACCTTGTGGCTGCGGACGTGGTGCTCCAGCCCTCCGAACATCCTGGTGAGGGTGTCGTTGACCTCCAGGACGTTGCCCTCCAGGTCCGCGATGCCGATGCCGATGGCGGCGTCCTTGAAAACCGCGCGGAACCGCGCCTCCGTCGCGTGCAGGGCCTCTTCCGCGTGCGAGCGGGCGGTCAGCGCCGAGCGGGCGATGGCCTCCTGCTCGGCAAGGGTGCGCTCGCGCAGGGCCAGGCAGAATCCGGCCGCCAGCGTGTGCTGGATTCGGGCGCAGCGGGCCCGGCCGTCCTCGGTGGACAGCGCGCCGGGCCCGCTGCCGCCGCAGTAGAGGACGAGGTAGGAGTCGACGACGCCGAGGGTGGCGCTGAGCGCGTCGGGATCGGTGCAGTGCACGTCCACGAGGGCCGCGCCGACCCGCTGGGCGGGTGAGGCGTCGAACGGGTGGGCGTGCAGGACGGTGTTGAGTTCGCGCGCCAGGGGGAGCAGGTGCTCTTCGAACTCCGGCCGGGTCAGCGAGGTGGCCGTCAGGGGGAAGATGGCCCGGCTCCAGATTCTGGCGAATCTGCGGAGCCGGTCTTCGGGGCCGTCCGGTTCCGTGTCCGGCACACCGGACGTCTGGGCGGGAATGCTCACGCCTTGCGCCCAACCCCTGCGAAACCCGAAAAGGCGAACGGGTCCTCCTGCTGCGGCGCCTGGGGGGTGTCGGGGCGCCATTCGGGCATCGACACGAGTCCCGGATCGACCATCTCGTAGCCGTCGAAGAAACGGCTGATCTCCTCGCGCGAGCGCATGACCAGCGGGTTGCGAATGGTCCGGTAGACGCCCACCGCCCCGCCCGCCTCCTCCTGGGTGCGCGGAATGCCCTCGTACGAGGCGTGGGTCAGGACGATCAGGCTGCCGGGGGCGAGCGACTCGCGCAGCTCGGCGACCGCGGCACGCGGATCGTCGGCGTCCTCGAGGAAGTGGAGCACCGCGACCAGCAGCAGGGCCACCGGGCGGTCCAGGTCGAGCAGGCCGGTGATCCGGGGGTCCGTCAGGATGTCCTTGGGCCGGCGCAGGTCGGCGGCGACGGCGACGGCACGGTCGTCGTCCGCCAGGACGGCCTCGCTGTGGGCGACGGCGACCGGGTCGTGGTCGACGTACGCCACCCGGGCCTCCGGGTCGGCCGCCTGGGCGACCTCGTGGACGTTGCCGAAGGTCGGTATGCCGGAGCCGATGTCCAGGAACTGGCTGATGCCCGTGCCGACGGCGTAGCGGACGGCCCGGCGCATGAAGGCCCGATTCGCCTGCATGATCTTGGGGAGACCCGGGAGGAACTCCATGGCCTTGCGCGCGGCTTCCCGGTCCACCTCGAAATTGTGCGATCCGCCCAGATAGAAGTCGTACATGCGGGACACGCTCGGCACTGAAATGTCAATGCCCTGCGGTGCCCAGGCGGGACGCTCCATCGATGTCTCCAACAGTCGGCACGGCGATCCGGCCATGTTCATGGTCAGTGTTGACCAGAGGCTACTGATCGACCGCCAAGAGAGCGAGTCGAAACGGAAATTAGCGATCCGTTATTGGTCACACTCCGGTGGCATGTACCGTCGGTTCGTCGCTGCGCGTGTGCACAGCGCGACGGACCGGAACACCGTGCGCCGTTTCCCGGCGGTTCGGGGCCACTTGGGGCTCCTGGGCGTTTCCGCGTCACTGTCGCGATGGGACGGAAAAGCGGCGGCGCGTGGAGAATCGGCGCACCGCGTTCCGTCGATTCCGCCGAGTGGCACACCCTCGCTCGACCATCGAATTTCGGCCAAGAGGGCGACTATTGGCCACTTCACGAGGGGCCGCCGCGCGCACGTCGCCCTCCCGTTCCACGGACGGCCTTCCGCGAAGCGGTAAACCGCCACGTCACGCCACTCCGCGGTTCGGCCCCGCCGGCCGACCGGCGACCGGGCACGGCACGCCGAACGGCACCTCGTTCGAAAGAAGGTCACCAAGAATGCGACTACCCGAACACACGACGCAAACAAGCACGCCCTCCACCCCCCACGATCAGGCGAATCATCCAGAACTCGCGCGTGTTCCCCGGCGGCGGGGCTCATGCTGCCCGTCGTGTTCGGATTACGCATAGCGCGGTTCTCGACAGCCGCCGCACTTCTCTGGCTGATAGCCGTACCGCTCCCCGCGAGCGCCGACAGCTGCGCGGTGGCCACGGTCGGGCAGGGCGACGGCGGCACCGCCACCGCCGTGGCAGGTGACGGCGACTGCACGGCGGTCTCCTGGCCCGAGCCCCCCTGGCCGCCGCCGCTCCCTCCGGAGCCGCCGCCCCCCTCCCCTTCTCCCTTGCCCCCTCCCCCACCACCTCCGCCGCTGCCCGCGCCCCCGCCTCCACCGGTCGCGGCACCGCCACCACCCGCACCGCCACCACCGGCGCCGCAACCGCCCGCACCGTCGCCACCCGCCCCTCCGCCTCCGCCTCCGCCTCCGAAACCCTCTCCGCCACCCGAACCCCCGGTGAAGCCCTCACCGAAGCCCACGGTGCTTCCGCAGCCGCCCGAGCCCCGGCCCGTCGCGCTGCCCACGTACCGCAAGCCCTCCCGCACGGCGCCGCGGAGCGGGCCCTCGCTGGTGTCACTGACCCTGCTGATCACCGCCCCGGCGGTGTTCGCCGTCGCCGTACTGCGGCCACGGTCGCCCCGCTGACCAGGAGAGACACATGTCCGAATGGCTCGTACTGAGCATTGCCATGGCCTCCGCGTGCGCGGTCGTCCTCACCATCGCCATCCTGAACAACCGCCGGGTCCGGGATGACGACGACCCGTCCCAGACCCCCGACGTCATCGAGTACATGACGATGATGATCGGCGTGGTCTACGCGATCGTGCTGGGCCTGGCCATCGCCGGAGTGTGGGAGGGCCGCAGCGCTGCCCAGGAGTCGGTACGCCTGGAGGCGCAGGCGCTGCACGAGGTGCAGTCCCGTGCGTCCGTCTACCCGGCCGAGGTGAGGGACCGCATCCGTGCCGACGTGGACGCCTACGTCGGCCACGTCGTCCACCACGAGTGGCAGGTGATGTCCGAGCGGGGGGAGCTCACCGATCGGGGCGCCCACCTGTTGGACCGGGTTCGGGCCGACGTCACCGACTACCGGCCGAAGAACGACCATGAGGGCCAGGCCTACCAGCCGCTGGTCGACCAGGTGGCGGCGGCGGACGACGCCCGCAGTTCACGCTCACAGAACGCCGGGGCGACGATGCCCGGGGTGGTCTGGTTCGGTCTGATCATCGGCGCCCTGGTGACCGTCGGACTGATCTTCACCCTCCAGATCCGCAGAACGTCCCGCGAACTGCTCCTGGCAGGCCTCTTCAGTGCGCTGATCGCCTTCCTGCTCTTCCTCATCTGGGACTTCGACTCCCCCTTCGGCCGGGGACTCTCGGCCACCGCCTCCCCGTTCCTCGACCTCTTCCCGGAGGCGACGCGCTGACGCCGCGGGCCCCCGGGCGGGTGAGCCGGCCGGGGGACCCGACTGACCCATTCGCCGGACCCCGATCGCGGGTGATGGGCCCCCCTCCTAGCGTGTCGGGCATCGAGGTGCATTTTTCCTGCTATGTGGAAATTCATTCCGCAGCTGCCCCTCGGGGAATCCGGAGGATCACCATGCGCGCGATACGTATCGCACCGTTCGCCCTGCTCGGCGCCGGCACTCTGGCGCTGCTGGCCCCGCCCGCTGCCCACGCCGCACCGGACGGGGCCGTCAGCACGTTCAACCCGACGATCGCCCCCTCGGTCATCGCTCCGGGCGGCCGGGTCACCCTCGGCTCCGGCGGGTGCGCGGGCGAGACGACCGTCACCTCGGGCATCTTCGGCACGGCCGTCATCCCGAGCGGCAGCACCACGGCGACCGCGACGGTCGACGCGAACGCCCGCCGGGGCGCCGTGTACGCCGTGACCTTCACCTGCGGGTCCACCGGCACCTCGCGGAACGTCAACCTGGCGATCACCGCGGGCGCGACGAGCACCCCCACCGCGGCTCCCACCACCGCCCCGACCGTCAGCTCCACCGCTCTCGCGCCGAGCGGCGTACGCGGCGGCCTCGGCGGTGGCTCCGGCGCCCCCGGCACGGTGGAGGTCGCGGCGGGGGCGGCCCTGGTGGCCGCGGCCGGCGCCGGCGCCCTCTTCCGCGCACGCCGTCGCGGCAGCGGCCGCCGGCACTGACGCCCACGTGCGGCGCACGGCAGTCGCCCCGACTCCTGGACCAGGACTCGGGGCGACGGGCGTATCGGGCCGGGCAGGAGGTTCGACGCCCTAGAACGCCGCATGGCTCGTCCGCCGGCGCCGCACGAGGAAGACCGCGCCGCCGACGGCCGCCGCGGCCACCAGGCCGCCGCCGACCTGCATCTCCACGGAGTCGGGACCCATCGAGCCGCCGAGACCGCCCTGGGCGCCGTTACCGGCGAGCACGGTGAACTTGTGCGTCGCGATGCGGTCGTTGTCGCTGCACTTCACGGAGAGGTGGTAGTGCCCCGGCGTGGTGTTGTGCCGGATGCGAGCCGTGGCGTACCCGGTACCGCCCGCGGAGAGTTCCGTCGTCGGGAACGCGTTCGACCAGACCTTGCCGCCGTGACCACAGCCCTGCGCGGTGACCTTCATGGTGGCGCCCTGGTGGACCGAGTACGGGTTGACGGTGACGTTGCTCGGACCGTTGGTGGCGGCGGCCATGGGGGCCGCGAGCCCGACGGCCGCGAATGCGGTCGCGGTGACCGCGAGAACGCGTGAAGCGCGCATCGTGTGAACCTCCAGCGGGAAACGCCCCGGAGGCTGCTCCTCCGGGAATGCATCGACGAGAACGCCTCCCACGACGAACACTCACCAGCGCGGTGAAAACCCGCACTTCGGCGCTGCTCCACCCCGGTGACGCGACACGCCGAGCGAAAACCGGCGCGCCTGACGGAGCCGCAGGTCACAGGCCATCAGAAGTTTTATCCGCTCATTACTCCGATGGGCACTGCCCCGAAGCGGCCCCCTCCGCCCCGCCACCCGTTCGCCCTTCTCTGATCGCCGCCCGTCCGCAGCGCCCCTAACGTTCACAGCGTCGCGACGAAGGGAGAACCATGAGCCGTCACTACGCCGGCCACCAGCGGACCAGACGTATGCCGTGGGGCGCGGTCGCCCTGGTGATGCTCACCGGCCTCGCCCTCATGCGCAACGGTTCCGGCTTCGGCGACGCCGGCCCGCCGCAGCCCGTGGCCGCCGCTTCCCTGGACCTGAGCGAGGGCGCGCCGCTCCCGCCTGCCGAGGACGAGCCGGTGCAGCCGCTGCCGTACGCCCCGGCCTCGCGCGTGAAGATCCCGGCCATCGACGTGGACGCCCCGATCGTCGACGTGCACCTGGACGCCAACGGCTGGATCGACGCCCCTCCCGCCGAGGACCCCAACCTCGCCGGCTGGTACCAGAACGGCATCTCCCCCGGCCAGCGCGGGACCGCCGTGATCGTCGGCCATGTCGACAACATGTCCGGGCCCGCGGTCTTCTACGGGCTCGGCTCCCTCCGCAAGGAGCAGCGCGTCGAGGTCGCCCGCTACGACGGCCGGGTCGGCATCTTCGAGGTGTACGGCGTGGAGGTCTTCTCCAAGAACGACTTCCCCGGCCCCCGGGTCTACGGCGACACGGGCCACGCGGAGCTGCGCGTCATCACCTGCGGCGGGGGCTACTCGAAGGCGGGGGGCTACGACGGGAACGTGGTGGTCTTCGCCCGGCTGGTCGGCACCCGCTGACAGCTCGCGGGCCCGCCCGCACGAGGCGCCTTCTGCGGCCGGGCGCATCCCGGCGGGCGCCGTCGTGCGGGCGCGGCGGCCGGCTCAGACCCGGTGCGGCACCGTGATGCGATAGCCGGCGTCCAGCAGTCGCGGAAGGTAGCGGCCCAGGGCCGTGACACTCTGCGAGCGGTCGCCGCCCGCGTCGTGCGAGAGGACGACGACGCCGGGCGCCGCCGCGTCCAGCACCCGGCTGACGATCGTGCGGGCGCCCGGTGTGGTCCAGTCGAGCGTGTCCACGGTCCAGGCCATGGGCTCCATGCCCAGCTCGGCCCCGATCTCGAACGAGTTGCGGTTCCACGCGCCGTACGGGGCTCGATACCACAGCGGCGGGGCTCCCAGCGTCGTGTCGATGACCTCGCTGGTGCGCCCGAGCTCGTCGCGGATCGAGGCGCGGGAGAGCTCCGGGATCAGCGGGTGCGACCAGGAGTGGTTGCCGACCACATGGCCGTCGTCCGCCATCTCGCGCAGCAGATCCCGGCTGCCCAGGGCCATCTCGCCGCAGACGAAGAACATCGCGCGGACCCGGTGGCGGCGGAGAGTGGCGAGGATGTCCGGGGTGTACAGCGGGTCGGGGCCGTCGTCGAAGCTGAGGACCATCGCGTGCCCGAGTTCGGGCAGGTGCTCGAAGGGCCGGGTGCGCACCGGCGGCCGGGCCGGTCTGAACCGGGGCGGGGTCTTCGCGGTCATGGGTTCCAGCCGGTACGGCAGGGGGCGGCTCCGGACGCCCGCCGGGGGCCCGGCGGCCGCCGGCGAAGTGCCCGTGGCCCGTGCGGGGCGGGTGGGCGTGGACGCAGGCTCCGCGGCGATCAGGTGCAGCGCGGTGGCGCCCCCGAGGCCGAGGGCGACCTTCAGCAACGTGCGGCGCTCAGGACCGGTGTGATCACTTCTCATGGCCAACTGCTCGCACGGCGGGACGCCCACCCTGGTCGGCGACACCACGCCGTGTCCGTTTTGCACCCAATCGACGCAGCGAGTCGCTGAGGGCCGCCTCCCGGCGCCCCGCCGGGGGGCGAGCCGACGGCGCGGACCGTGCCCCTCCGGAGGAACCGCTAAGGGCTGTCCCGTAGTCCCTGGTGGATCAGCGTGCGGCGTCAGATGCGGTGCATCGCAAGGCGGAGGGACGTCCGCATACTGGATGTATTCGGGCGTTCCGACAGCGCGGCGAGGTGCCGTAGCTGTCGTCGCGCGCCCGCCAGGGATTAGCGGGACAGCCCTTAGCCTCGAAACCGTGACAGAGCAGCAGTCCGATCGGTTCGAACGCGGCACGGACGGCCCCAAAGTGATCGTCGCGGGGCTCGACGGCTCCGACTCCTCGATGCGCGCGGCGGCCTACGCCGCCGGGCTCGCCCGCCGACAGAACGCGGTGCTGGCCCTGGTCTACGTCCAGCCGCTGGTGACCGCGGGCGCGGCGCTGGGCGTACTGGTCGGCGATGCCACGGAGCAGATCGCGGACGACCTGGCCACCGAGATCCGCGAGTCGACGGAACGCTTCCAGGACACCTGGAACGTGCGCTGGGAGTTCCACACCTTCCGCGGCGACCCCTACGGCGGCCTGGTGACGGCGGCCGACGAGCTGAAGGCCGACGCGGTGGTGGTCGGGGCCTCGGAGTCGGCCGGGCACCGCCTCGTCGGCTCGGTGGCCGTACGCCTGGTCAAGGCGGGGCGCTGGCCCGTGACCGTGGTGCCATGAGGCTCCTGCCCGGCGGCGGCAGGCCCCCGCCCGGCCGTCGGGCATGAGCCAGGAGCGACCGCCCTGCCGTGGACCTCGTGCGGCCGGGGACGGGCCCGCCCCCGGCCGGGTCACTCTCCCATGACGAGACCGTCCCGATCCGCGCCCCGGCCGAGGACGATACGGCGGATGCGGTCGCGGACCTCGCGCAGGTGCTCGGCACCGCCGCCCAGGGCGGCGTTGAGATCGACGGCTCGCCCGGCGTCCGTGTCGTACCACTGAGGCAGGAACTCCGCCTTCGTGACGGCCCAGCGCTCACCGGGGCTCGCGGGCGGCGCGAAGGTGAAGCGGCCCATCGAGCCCTGGTTGCCGCGCGGGTCCTGGACCCCCTCGTAGTTGATCATCGCGCCGGCGATCTGGTCTCCCATGCCGTAGACGACCCAGGTGCCGTTCACCTTCTCGTAAGCCTGGGGTACATGGGCATGCGTACCGACGACAAGATCGAGATCGGGGCGGCCTCGGGTGGCGGACGCGGTGAGCCGACGGGCCAGTTCGAGCTGGTGAGCGTCGGGTTCGTCCTGCCATTCGGTGCCCCAGTGCACGGAGAGCACGACGACGTCGGCGCCCGCCCGCCGGGCCGCGCGCGCCTCCTCGATGATCTTCCGCTCGTCGATCAGGTTCACCGTCCAGGGGCGGCCCGCGGGGAGCGGGACGTCGTTGGTGCCGTAGGTGTACGCGAGGTGGGCGACCTTGGCCGCGCCCTCCCCGGGCCCGGCGGGCAGGATGGTGGGCCGGGCGGCCTCCGCGGCGGAGCGGGCGGAACCCGCGTGCCGGATGCCCGCCTCGTCCAGCGCGCCGAGGGTGCGCCGGACGCCCTCCGCCCCGTCGTCCAGGGTGTGGTTGGAGGCGGTGGAGCAGGAGTCGAACCCGGTGGCGCGCAGTGCGACGGCGATCTCGGGCGGCGAGGCGAAGTTCGGATAGCCGGTGTAGGGGCCGCCCTTCTTCCCGTAGACCGTCTCCATGTGGCAGAAGGCCAGGTCCGCGCGGGAGACGACCGGGGCGACGCCCGCCAGCATCGGGGTGAAGTCGTGACCGCGGCCGCCCGCGTCGGCCGCGGCGCGGTCGATGACGGAGGAGTGCGGCAGAACGTCGCCCGAGGCCAGAAGGGTGAAGGGGCGGGGCCCGTCGACGCCCTGGCCGCCCGCCCCCCGGGCGGCGGCGGGCACTTCGCTCGGCACGGGGGCCGGGGGCTGCGGCTCTGAACAGCCGGTGGCCGCGGCGAGCAGAAGGGCGACGGCGGCCACGGTGCCCGGGCGGGTGCGATACGTCATCTGCTCGGCTCCATGTGCGAATGATCAAGACCATCCGACTACACCTATGGTCATATCTCCCGGACAAGGAGCTTGGCCGCATACCTCGCTGAACTGGTCGTACCGGTCCACCCCGACGGGCTCCACGACCGTTCACCGCACCACTCGCCGCACTGAGCGACCGCTCGTCGCACGCCTCGGCTCACCGGCTGTTCCCGCGCTCCCGAATGGGTTCGTATACGCCAGTCGGCAACAAGACCTCAGGGGCATCGGCGGGAGAGGACGTCCATGAAGACCACGACGACGACCGATGAGCGGGCCATCGCGCAGTTGCAGCGGGATCACGGCCCCGCGCTGTTCCACTTCCTGCTCGGGCTGACCTTCGGGGACCGGCAGCGGGCCGAGGACCTGGTACAGGAGACCCTGGTGCGCGCCTGGCAGCACCCCGAGGCCTTCGACGCGCCCTACGACTCGATGCGGCCCTGGCTGTTCACCGTGGGCCGCCGCCTGGCCATCGACGCGCGGCGCTCCCGACGGGCCCGCCCCACCGAGGTCAGCGACACGGTGCTGGAATGCACCCCGGCCGTCCAGGACACGGCGGACTCCGCGGTCCGCGCCCTGGACGTCCGCGAGGCGGTCCGCACCCTCAGTCCGGAGCATCGGGCGGTGCTGGTGCAGATCTACTTCCGCGGCCTGAGCGTAGGCGAGACGGCCGCGGTGCTCGGCATCCCCGCGGGGACCGTCAAGTCCCGTTCGTACTACGCCCTGCGGACGCTGTCCCGCACCCTGCCCGGCTACTCCCCCAGGTCCTCGGCGCTCAGCAGCGCGAGCAGGGCGGAGGCCTCCGCCACCTCCACGTAGTCGCGGGCGCAGTCGTCACAGCCCTGGAGGTGGCGGGCGACGCGGCAGGTCTCCCCGGCCTCCAGCGCGTGCAGGACGTACGCGCCCAGCAGCAGTCGCACATGCGGGTCGTCGCCGGGGGCGTCGCTCATCACGGCCTCGTCTCCTAGGCGATCCTCCTCTTCTGCCCACGCGGGGCGCCCGCCCCCGGTTCAATGCTGCGTGAAGCCCGGTAGCGAGCAAGGAAAGAGGCGACAGGGGATGCGTCCCGAGGATACGGAAGGGCCCGGCGGCGGGCTGCCCGTGCCGATGGTCTGGCTGTCCATGGAGTACGTCGCCGACGGGCTGCTGCGGACCGTCGAGCTGATGGAGCCGACGACCCTGGAGTTCCGGGCGGGGCGCGACGCCCTCGCGTTGACGATGTTCCTCTGCGCGTCCCCCCTGGACGCCTCCGGGGGGCTGCCGACGCCGCGGGTGGACGAGCTGCGGCTGCTCACCGCGTACGGGAGCGCCTGGCGGAGCTGGGTCTGCGACCGGCTCGCGGAGCTGGGGGCGCGGGCCGCCGCCGGCGACCCGGATCTGGCGCTGGCGCGAGCGGCCTGGCGCTGGCTGGAGGAGACCGAACTGCTCGCCGCGGACCTGGAGGCGCTCGGACCCGCGTCCTGGGAACGTGCCGGGCCCGGCACGCACGCGGAGGGGGAGGTACAGGTCTGGACCCCGGCCTGGCAACTGGGTCTTCCGCTGGGGCACTTGGCGGTGCACCTCTACTGACGCGATCTGGACGGCGTCAGCAGAGGCCGACAGGGGGCACGACGACTCCGCCGCGCAGTCCGCCCAGGCCCGCGCCCCCGGACGCTCCAGGCCGCGGACGCGGGGCAGGGTCACGAACCATGGACCCCGGCACGGTACTTGGGCAACCGGAGCGTGATCTTCATGCCGGCCCCGACGCCGGTCTCGATGACGAGCCCGTAGTCGTCCCCGTACACCTGGCGCAGCCGCTCGTCCACGTTGAGCAGCCCGATGCCGGCGGAGGTCCCGCCCTCGCCTCGCAGGATCTTCCGCAGCCGTGCGGGGTCCATGCCGGTTCCGTCGTCCTCGATGACCACCTCGGCCTCCGAACCGGCGTCCAGGGCGCTGATCGTGATGCGACTGCGGGCGACCGCTCCTTCCAGGCCGTGCTTGACGGCGTTCTCCACCAGCGGCTGGAGGCACAGGAACGGCAGCGCGACCGAGAGCACTTCGGGGGCGACCTGAAGGGTGACGGCGAGGCGTTCGCCGAAGCGGGCGCGGACGAGCGCCAGATACTGGTCGATGGAGTGCAACTCGTCCGCCAGAGTGGTGAACTCACCGTGGCGACGGAACGAGTAACGTGTGAAGTCGGCAAATTCCAGGAGGAGTTCGCGGGCCTGCTCAGGGTCGGTCCGGACGAACGAGGCGATGGCGGCCAGCGAGTTGAAGATGAAGTGGGGGGAGATCTGTGCCCGCAGGGCCTTGATCTCGGCCTCGATCAGCTGGGTGCGCGAGCGGTCCAGCTCGGCCAGCTCCAACTGTACGCAGACCCAGCGCGCCACCTCCCCCGCCGCGCGGGCCAGCACCGCCGACTCGCGAGGCGCGTAGGCGACGAGCGCCCCCAGGACCCGGTTCTCCACGGTGAGCGGGACGGCGACGGCCCAGCGCAGCGGGCAGTCGAGGTCGCCGCAGCCGCTGTCGAAGGCGGTGCCGCGGCCGGTGCCCAGCATCTCCTGGAGGTGCTCCATCACGTCCTTGCCGTGGTGGGGCCCGGCGCCGTCCCAGACCAGCACCCGGTCCCGGTCGGTGAGGCAGAGGGCGTCGGTGCCGAGCAGGGAGCGCAGCCGGCGGGCGGCGCGGCGGGCGCTCTCCTCCGTGAGTCCGGCGCGCAGCGGCGGCGCGGCCAGGGAGGCGGTGTGCAGGGTCTCGAACGTGGCGTGCTCGACCGGGGTGCCGACGTCACTGGACCGCAGCGGGCGAGCCGTGCGGCGGCCGAGCAGGAACCCCGTGCCGACCAGCAGGGCGACGAGGACCACGAGCACGCCGACCGAGGCCCCGGTCACCGCTCCCTCCCCATGCCGCGCGCCGTGGTGAGGGCCTCGGGGAGGTGGAAACGGGTCATGGCGGCGTTGGTGCCCTGCGGTATCCGGCCGGGGGTGGCGAGCGAGACGAGGATCATGGCGAGGAAGCCCACGGGCACGGACCACACCGCGGGCCAGGCGAGGAGGGCATGCGGCCAGCCGGGCGGGCGCACCGCTCCGCTGACCGTGATGGTCACCGCCAGAAGGGCGGAGCCGCCGCCCAGCAGGAGGCCCGCGACGGCGCCGGGCGGGGTGAGCCGCCGCCACCAGATGCCGAGGACGAGCAGCGGGCAGAAGGACGAGGCGGAGACGGCGAAGGCCATGCCCACGGCGTCGGCCACCGGCACCCTGCTGACCAGGAGCGAGCCGACGAGCGGCACGGCGATGGCGAGGAGGGTGGCGAGCCGGAAGTGGCGTACGCCGCGTGCGGGCAGGACGTCCTGGGTGATGACCCCGGCGACGGCCATGGTCAGCCCGGAGGCGGTGGACAGGAAAGCGGCGAACGCCCCGGCGGCGGTCAGCGCCCCGAGCAGTTCGCCGCCGAGCCCGCCGATGACCCGGGCCGGCAGCAGCAGGACGGCCGCGTCCGCGTCGCCGCCGTGGCGCAGTTCGGGCGTGTAGAGCCGGCCGAGTGCCCCGTAGAGGGGAGGCAGCAGGTAGAAGAGGCCGACCAGGGCGAGGACGGCGACGGTGGTGCGGCGGGCGTCACGGCCGTTGGGGCTGGTGTAGAAGCGGACGACGACGTGGGGCAGGCCCATGGTGCCGAGGAAGGTCGCCACGATCAGCCCGTAGGTGGCGTACAGCGGGTGGTCGGCGCGGAAGACGTCGAGCTGCTCGTCGAGGACGCCGCGGGGCCGCCCGTCGCCCTGCCAGGCAAGGACGAGGAAGAAGGCGGGGACCAGGAGGGCGGTGAGTTTCAACCAGTACTGGAAGACCTGGACGAAGGTGATGGAGCGCATGCCGCCGGCGGCGACGGCGGCGGCGACGACGGCGGCGACGAGCACGTCGCCGAGCCAGCCGGGCGCTCCGGTGAGAATCTTGAGGGTGAGACCGGCGCCCTGGAGCTGCGGTACGAGGTAGAGCCACCCCGCTCCGACGACCAGCGCGCTCACCAGCCTGCGGACCTGACGCGATTCGAGCCGTCCCTCGGCGAAGTCCGGCAGGGTGTACGCGCCCGAGCGGCGCAGCGGTGCGGCGACGAAGATCAGCAGCACCAGGTATCCGGCGGTGTAGCCGACCGGGTACCAGAGCATGTCGGGTCCGTGGACGAGGACGAGTCCGGCGACGCCGAGGAAGGAGGCGGCGGAGAGGTATTCGCCGCTGATCGCCGCGGCGTTGAGTCGCGGACGCACGGTGCGGGAGGCGACGTAGAAGTCGGAGGTGGTCCGGGAGATGCGCAGGCCGAAGCCGCCGACGAGGACGGTGGCGAGGACGACGAGGGCGACGGCCACCCAGGACGCCGTGGGGGCGGGGGTGCTCACGGGGCGGGGCGGCCCTCCACCAGCCGGGCGAAGTCGTGTTCGTTGCGCTCGGCCCGCCGGACGTACCACCAAGCGGCCAGGGTGAGCGGCGGGTACGCGGCGAAGCCGAGCACCGCCCAGACCAGGGCGGAGCGGTTCAGCGCGGCGAAGAGGAGCGGCAGGGTGCCGGCGACGAGGGTGAGCACGCCGAAGACGGTGAGGGCGGCGCGGAGCTGGCCGCGCATCAGGGAGCGCACGTAGGCCCCGCCGAGGGCGGTCTGCTCGTCGATCTCCGACTGGGTGCGGTAGCGGGGCAGCGGACGCACTCGCCTCGGCTCCCCCGTGACCACTTCGCGCCGGGGCGGTGGCTCTGCGGACATGGGCTCGGAGTGTAGGGGGCGACGGACCGCGCTGGGAAGGCTTCGCCGCGGGACGCCCCAGGTCAGCGGCCGCCCTGGCGCATCAGCAGGTCGCGCAGGGCGCGGGTGTGCCGACGGCTGACGGCGAGCTCCGCCTCCCCGATGCGTACGCTCATGGAACCCGCGTCCAGACGCAGTTCGTCGATCCGGCCGAGGGCCACGAGGTGGCGGCGGTGAATCCGGACGAAGCCGCGGGAGCGCCAGCGCTCCTCCAGGGTGGTGAGCGGGATGCGTACCAGGTGGCTGCCGGTGGCGGTGTGCAGTCGCGCGTAGTCGCCCTGTGCCTCGGCGTAGGAGATCTCGTCGATGGGGACGAAGCGGATGACGCCGCCGAGCTCGACCGGTATCTGGTCGCTCGCGCCGTCGTGGATGGGAGCGGGCCGCTCTCCGACCTGCTCGGCGACGCGGCGGACGGCCTCGGCGAGGCGTTCGCGGCGGACCGGCTTGAGGACGTAGTCGACGGCCTTGAGGTCGAACGCGTGGACGGCGAAGCCTTCGTGCGCGGTGACGAAGACGATGAGCGGGGGCGCGGCGAATCCGGCCAGCAACTGGGCGACGTCGAGGCCGGTGAGACCGGCCATATGGATGTCGAGGAAGACGACGTCGATCGCGGACGGGTCGTCGGGTCCCGCGTCCACCGCGCCGCCGATGCGGCGCAGGGCTTCGGTCGCGCCGGTGGCCCCCTCGGCGCTGCGGACGCGGGGGTCGGCGCGCAGGAGGTAGAGGAGCTCCTCCAGGGCGGGTTGTTCGTCGTCGACGGCGAGTACGCGCAGCATGAGGCCGGAGTGTAGGGGCTGCGGAGCACGATGGGGTGAGTGGTTCCCGGCGTGCTCGCCCCCCGCCGCTCCCCGGGGGCGGCCGGGGCCCGGTCATTTGAGGAACTTGGAGAGCCGGCGGTCGGCCAGCGGCCGGCCGCCGGTCTGGCAGGTGGGGCAGTACTGGAGCGACGAGTCGCTGAACGAGACCTCCAGGACGGTGTCGCCGCAGACGGGGCAGGCCTCCCCGGTACGCCCGTGGACCCGCATGCCGCTCTTCTTCTCGGCCTTGAGCCTCCCGGCGTCCACTCCCCCGGCCCGGGCCACGGCCTGCTCCAGCGTGGCGCGCAGTGCGGCGTAGAGGCGGGCGATCTCGTCCTCGCCGAGGTCGGCGGTGCGTTTGAACGGGGACATCTTCGCGACGTGCAGGATCTCGTCGCTGTAGGCGTTGCCGATGCCCGCGATGATCGACTGGTCGCGCAGCGCGCCCTTGATCTGGCGGCGCGCGTCGGCGAGCAGCGCGGCGAACGCGGCGCGGTCGAAGGAGTCGGCGAGCGGGTCGGGGCCGAGGCGGGCGATGCCGGGAACGTCCATCGGGTCGTGGACGAGGTGGACGGAGAGGCGTTTGGCGGTGCCCGTCTCGGTCAGGTCGAAGCCGTCGCCGTCCGCGGTCACCAGCCGCAGGGCGAGCGGTCCCTTGCCGGGGCGGGGCGGGGTCGCCGGGAACGTCTCCTTCCAGCGGAGCCAGCCGGCCCGCGCCAGGTGGACGCAGAGGTGCAGCCCTCCCGCCCCGATGTCGAGGAACTTGCCGTGCCGGGCCACGGAGGTGACGGTCGCGCCCTCCAGGGCGGTCGGCGGGGGGTCGTACGTTTTCAGGACGCTGATCGCCAGCGGCAGGACGCGGGCGATCTCCTTGCCGGTCAGGTGACCTTCGAGAAAGGCCCTCAGGGCTTCGACCTCGGGCAGTTCTGGCATGCCTCCAGACTGCCGCAGCCGAGGGCCGGCTGCCTGTCAGGACGCCGGAGGCCCGGGGCGCGCCCCTGCGGGCGGCAGCCGGTGCGCCGGCTACCGCGGGTCCGTGCCGGCCATGGCCCGCCCGCCGTGTTCCGTACGGTGATCGCCGCTGGGCCTCACGGCGCAGTCCCGCCCGTTCACCGCGCGGGGATGAGGAATTCGCACCACACGCATTTGCCGCTGCCCCGGGACTCCACGCCCCAGACGTCGGCCAGCCGGTCGACGAGCATCAGCCCTCGCCCGGACACCCCGGACTCGCCCGCGTCCCGGCGCCGGGGCAGCGCGCTGGAGCGGTCCTCGACGTCGACGCGCAGCCGCCGTTCGGTCCGGGTGAGCACGCGGATCGTCACGATGGCGCCGCCGTCGGTGTGCATGAGCGCGTTGGTGATCAGTTCGTCGGCCGCCAGCTCGATCTCGTCGGTCCTCTCCCGCGCCCCCCAGGCCCGGACCGCTGCGCGGATCATGTGCCGTGCGGAGCTCAGCGCCTCCGGGTCGTTCTGGGCGACGTGCTGTTGGAGCCGGCCGCCCGGCTGCGGGGCGTGCGCGGCCCGGCGGCGCAGCAGCAGGAGGGCCACGTCGTCCTGGCCGCCGCGCCCGTCCACGGCGTCGCAGAGCTGGTCGGCCAGCTCCTGGAGGTCCGCTGGGCCGCTGGTGACGAGGGTGGTGAGCAGTTGCATCCCCTCGTCGAGGTCGGCTCCCGGCAGTTCGACCAGGCCGTCGGTGAACAGGATCATCGTCTGGCCGGGGTCGAGCTCGACGGTGCTGACCGGATACTCCAGACGGCCGAACTCCGCGGAGAGGCCGAGCGGCAGCCCGCCGTCGGCCGGCACCCTGCGGCAGCTCCCGTCCACGTCGCGCATGAGCGGGTCGACGTGCCCGGCCCGGACGACCTGGACGACCCCGGTGGTCAGGTCGGCCTCGGCGTAGGTGCAGGTGGCGAAGCGGTCGGTGTCCAGCTCGTGGAGGAAGACGGAGGCGCGCGCCATGACCGTGGCCGGGCTGTGCCCCTCGGCGGCATAGGCGCGCAGAACGATCCTGAGCTGCCCCATGACGGCGGCGGCGTGGGTGTCATGGCCCTGTACGTCGCCGATCACCGCTCCGACGCGGCCGCCGGGCAGCGGGATCAGGTCGTACCAGTCGCCGCCGATGTCCCGTCCGATGCGGGCGGAGCGGTAACGGACGGCGACCTGGGCCCCCGGCACCGCGGGGATGCGGCGGGGCAGCATCGCCTGCTGGAGCCCCTCTGCGAGGTCGTGGTCCTGTTCGTAGAGCATCGCCCGCTGGAGGCTCTGGGCGATCGAGGTGCCGAGCGCCATCAGCAGATTGCGTTCGTCGGCGGTGAAGCCGGCCTTGTCGCGGTAGAGCAGGCCCAGTGCGCCGATCGGGCGGGCCTGCGCGATGAGCGGCATGTAGGCGGCCGAGGTGACGTGGAGGTGGCTGATGTGGGGCCACAGGACCGGGTAGGAGGCGGCGAAGTCGTCGGCCGACTCGATGAAGCGGGGTGCGAGAGTGCGGACCACTTCGCTCATCGGGTACTGCTCCTCCACCCGGGTGTACCGGGTGCCGGGGACGTAGGCGCCTTCGGGACCGTCGGCCACGAGGTGGATGCGCCCGGACTCCAGCAGGCCCACGACGAGGCTGGTGGCTCCGAGGTGGGCGAGCCCCTGGGAGTTCTTGAGGACGGCGATGACGTCCTTGACGGTACGGGCGTGCGCCAGCGCCGCCGTGGTGCCCTGGACGAGGCTGGTGCGCTGGCGGCGCTCGTCGTCCAGTTCGTGCCGGGCCGTGGAGTCGGCCAGTTCCTGGGTGGCGTCCCGGACGATGCCGATGATGCGCCGGGGGCGGCCGGCCGCGTCACGGCGGACGAAGCCCTGGGTGTGGGTCCAGCGCAGGGTTCCGTCGCGCCGCTGGATACGGAAGTAGGCGCCGTAGTCGGCTCGGCCGCTCTTGAGCGCCTGGGAGACCATCCCGTCCAGGCGCACCGCCTCGTCCGTCGGCACGCGCAGCCCGAGCGAGGCCGGCCGGCCGTCGTACTCGTCCGCCGTCAGGTCGAACACGTCGAGGGCCGGCTGGTCCATGTGCATGAGGCCGGTGTCCAGATCCCAGTCGAAGCTGCCCATGCGGTTCAGGGCGAGGCTGAGGTCCGGGTGGGCGGGCCAGTCGTCGGGGAGTGACAGGGCACCCGCTACCCGATCATCCATGTGGGCCACTCTGCCACCATTTGTCAATTTCTTCGAGCGATCCGCGCGGTGTCCTGAGGGCTGCCGCGCGGATCTGCGGGGGAGGTCATGCGGCCGGGCCGCGCAACGGGAGGATCAGCCGGCGAACGGTTGGGGCACGCCGGTCTCCAGGGGTTCGTCGGGAAGGACCTGGGTCGGCTCCGGCACCGCCTCCGGGTCCCACGGCTCCTGGGGCGGCGCGTCCGGGTCCGGCTCCGCCGGCGGACAGCCGGGCGGCGTACCGGCGGGGCCGTCCGGGGCCGAGGGCGGCGGGCAGTCCGTCGCCTCGCCGTGCCCGGACGGGGTGGGGCTTGGGGAGGCCGGCCCGGAGGGGGCGTCCGGCTCCGGGAAGAGCAGGTCGGCGTCCGGCTCGAACGGCGGCGGGTCGCCCGGGGTCCGGTCTCGGCCGCCGCTGTCGCCGACGGCCCGCTCGATCCAGGTGTTGTCGTCGGTGTCCACGATGACCAGGCTGGTGAGCACGTCCGCGCTGGGCTCCACGGCCACGATCCGGGCGGGGTCGTAGGCGGGCCAGCGCTCCCCCCGGTGGGCCGCCTTCCCGTCCGCGATCACGGGCGGCTTCAGCGGGTTGCCGCCGGCGCAGCGGACGCGCGGCAGACCGCGGCTGTCGACCAGCACGGCGGTGCCCGCCTGGAGCACGGCCTGGAAGGAGGTCGCCGCTCCGGAGGCGTAGCCGTGGTCGGTGACCTGCGCGTCGACGCTCAGGACGACCGGGGTGAGCGAGGAGACGAAGCCCGGGATCTGTACGGCCTCGATGCCGGCTGCCCCCGCGAAGGCCCGCGCCTTGTCCTCGTCGTCGGACAGGAGGCGGACCTGCCGCTCGACGTCGCAGGCGGCCACGGACCGGGCCCCTCCGTAGAGCCCGGCCGTGGCGCCGGAGACGGGATGGGCCGTCCGGGCGGCGGACGCTCCGGCGTCCGGTGCGCCCTCGGACGGCGAGGAGGAGGCCGCCGACGCGGTCGACGCGGTGAACGGCCCGGGGCCGGGGCTCGCGAGCGGTTGCAGGAGGACGTCCTCTGCCTCCGCGGTGCCCATGGTGCCCTTCGCCGTCCGGTCATCGCCCTGGCCGCAGCCGGCCGCAACGGCCAGCAGGCCGGCGGAGAGCACGGCGAGCACCGCTCGCCGCAAGGGTCTGGGTGAGCGCACAGAGCTCTCCTGCCTGTCCCGGTGGAACGGATGGGTGTCCCCATCTGTGCCGCACCGGGGGCGGCCCCGCAAGTGGACGGTCCACCGGAACCCATTTTATTGAACACGTTCAAAACTTCCGCTACTCTCGATCCCGCCGGTTGAACACGTTCAAAGAAGAGGGGCTTCATGTCCGCACTGGTCAACGCCGTCGTGATGCTGGGCATGCTCGTGGTCGTCCCGGTGGGGCTGCGCCTCGCCGAGCTGCCGGAGCTGGCCCGCATACGCGGCCTCTGGCCCCTGTTCGCGGTCCCCGGGGCGCTGTCCCTGTGGCTGCCGCGCGGCCTCGCGGCCACCGTGCTCGCCTGCTGCTACGCCGTGGGCGCCGCCCTGCTCGCGCTGCACGCCCCCCGCAGGGCGCTCCGCGACCGCGACCTCGGTCCGGCCCGGATCGCCCTGCTCACCGCGCTCACCGCCCCGGCGGTGGCCGCGGTCGCCCTGGTCGCAGAGCGCTCGGGACGCAGACTCTTCGGCTTCGGCCTCGACATCCTGGCGCTGACCGTGCCCCACTTCCACTTCGCCGGATTCGCCGCCGCACTGATCGCCGGCCTGGTCTGCCGGGTCTCCGGCGGGCCGGCGGGCCGCTTCGCCGCGTACAGCGTGCCGCTGGGCACCCTCCTCGTCCTGGTGGGCTACTTCCTCGGCGACTGGGTGGAACTGGCCGGGACGCTCGTCCTCACAGCGGGGATGTGGACGGTGGGCCTGCTGACCTGGCGCATGGGGCACGCCGCCGGCCGGGACCGGGCGACACGTCGGCTGCTGTGCTCATCCGCCGCCGTGCTGGCGGCGACGATGCTGCTGGCGCTGAGCTGGGCGCTCGGCGAGGCGACCGGACTGCCGCACCCCACCCTGACCTGGATGGCCGCCACCCACGGTGTGGGCAACGCACTGGGCTTCGCCCTCTGCTCACTGCTCGCCTGGCACCGCATCCGCCCCCCTCGAACCGAAGGCAGGACCGCATGAACACGCTCACCTACCCGGAAGTCGGCGCCACCCGTCTCGGGCCCCTCCCCCGCGGCTACCACCACCTGCACCACCGCGCCCCGGTCGGCCGGGGTACGGCCGACCTCGCCGCCGCCGGCGCCGCGATCACCGAATGGCGGATGCACCGCGCCTCGGGCGCACGGGTTACGGCCCCGGCGCGCCGTGCGGAGGCCGGCGGCGAGGTCCAGGTGTCCGTGGGGCTGGGGCCGCTGCGCTTCACAGCGCCCTGCGCGGTGGTCTGGACGGCATACGGGGAGGAGGGGCGCACCGGCTTCGGCTACGGCACCCTGGCCGGGCATCCGGAGCACGGCGAGGAGTGCTTCACTGTCGAGCTGGCCAACGACGGCACCGTGTGGTTCACCGTCATGGCCTTCTCACGCCCCGCGTCCTGGTACACCCGGTTGGCCGGGCCGCTTGTGCCGCCGGTACAGCGCTGGTACGCGCGCAGACTCGGCCGGACGCTGCGCCGGCTCGTCGCCGGAAGCTGACGCCTGACCGATACTGGCAGGGATGGAGTGGTTCTCCGCAGACGGTTACTGGCTGAGCCGGCTGATCTTCCAGCGGGCCCTCGCCGTGGTCTATCTGGTCGCCTTCCTTTCCGCGGCGCTCCAGTTCCGGGCGCTGATCGGCGAGCGCGGCATGCTGCCCGCGCCCGAACTGCTGCGGCGCACCCCCTGGAAGGCCGCACCGGGACTGTTCCGGCTGCACTACTCGGACCGCTTCTTCGCGGCCGTCGCCTGGAGCGGCTGCGCCGTCTCGGCAGCCCTGGTCGCCGGGCTCGACGGCGCCCTGCCCCTGTGGGGCGGCATGCTGCTCTGGGCGCTGCCCTGGGCGCTTTATCTGTCGATCGTCCAGGTGGGCCAGGTCTGGTACGGATTCGGCTGGGAATCGCTGCTCCTGGAGGCGGGCTTCCTGGCCGTCTTCCTCGGCGCCGGGGACACGGCGCCTCCAATCCTGGTGCTCTGGCTGCTGCGATGGCTGCTGTTCCGGCTGGAGTTCGGCGCCGGGCTCATCAAGGTGCGTGGGGACGCCTGCTGGCGGCGGCTGACCTGCCTGGACTTCCACCACGAGACCCAGCCGATGCCGGGGCCGCTGAGCTGGTTCTTCCACCACCTGCCGAAGCCCGTGCACCGGGCCGAGGCGGCCGCCAACCACGTCACCCAGCTGGCGGTCCCGTTCCTGCTGTTCACCCCGCAGCCGGTGGCGAGCGCGGCGGCAGCGGCGATGGTGGCGACCCAGCTCTGGCTCGTCCTGTCGGGGAACTTCGCCTGGCTGAACTGGCTGACCGTCACGCTGGCGCTCTCCGTGATCGACTGGACCCCGCTCGCCGGGCCGCCGCCCTCCCTGACCGCGCCGCCGCTCTGGTACGAGGCGGTCGTCGTCGCGGTGACCTTGCTGGTGCTGGCGCGCAGCTACCGGCCGGTGCGCAACCTGCTCTCGCGACGGCAGACGATGAACCGGTCCTACGATCCGCTGCACCTCGTCAACACCTACGGGGCCTTCGGCTCGATCAGCCGGACGCGGCTGGAGGTGGTGGTGGAAGGGACGGCCGACCCGGTGGCCCACGAGGGAGCCGACTGGAAGGAGTACGGCTTCCGCGGCAAGCCCGGCGACCTGCGACGGCTTCCGCCCCTCATCGCCCCGTACCACCTGCGGCTCGACTGGATGATGTGGTTCGCGGCGCTCTCCCCCGCGTACGCGCGCGCCTGGTTCGGGCCGTTCGCCGAGCGACTGCTCCGCGGCGACCGGGACACGCTCCGTCTGCTGGGGCACAACCCGTTCCCCGAAGCCCCGCCCCGGCACGTGCGGGCCCGGGTGTTCCACTACCGGTTCACCGGCCCACGGGAGCTGCGGGCGACCGGGCAGTGGTGGCACCGCACGTATGTACGGGAATTCATGCGGCCCGTGTCCCGGCCCGGCCCGCAGGAGCGGGAAGGCTGAGACACGGGCCGCGGGGCCGGGGGCGTCCGGGCGGTCAGTCGATGCCGGGCAGGATGTGCGGCTCGGCGAGGTCGTCCTCGTAGCCCGCCAGTCTGATCGGGGCGGACCTGGCCCAGACTTCGATGTTCCGCAGCTTCTCGGGGCGGCCGCGCCGCTCCCCGCCGCGTTCGGCGGGGCGCTTCTCGCGCTTGGTCAGTTCCGGTGTCGTCACCGCGCACTCCTCTGTGTCGCGTCACCCCGGGGCGTCGTCGGCGCTCCGGCACCGATGCCGGGGCGCGACCCGCCCGTGCGGGGCAGGGGCTGGGATATGTCGGTCGCGGTGGCGCCGGCTGGGGGCGGGGCAGCGGTCGGGTTTCCGACCATGCCCCAGGACGGTCGAGGAGCCTTCGTGGGCTCCTCGATGACGTCCGTTCGCCTTAGCGTAACCAAATGAGCGTCGCCGCGCTCGATAGAACGTGTGCAGTAGCTCACTTTCGGCCACCGTATACGGCGAAAACCCGGCCAGGAGGTTTCCTGAGCCGGGTTGTGGGCACGGATATGCGGTTCGGTGCGCCCCTGGAGCCGTTCGCCTTACCAGTTCGCGGGAGCGTAGTCCTTGAGGAAGCAGCCGTAGAGCGCTTCGCCCGCCTCGCCGCGGACGATCGGGTCATAGACCCGGGCCGCGCCGTCGACCAGGTCGAGGGGGGCGTGGAAACCCTCGTCGGCCAGGCGCATCTTGTCGGGGTGCGGACGCTCGTCCGTGATCCAGCCGGTGTCCACGGCCGTCATCAGGATGCCGTCCTTCTCGAACATCTCCTGGGCACTGGTGCGCGTCAGCATGTTGAGCGCGGCCTTGGCCATGTTGGTGTGCGGGTGGCCCGCACCCTTGTAGCCGCGCCCGAAGACGCCTTCCATCGCCGAGACGTTGACGACGTACGCGTGCCGGGCGGCAGTCGCGGCCATCGCCGGACGGAGACGGCTGATCAGGATGAACGGCGCGGTGGAGTTGCAGAGCTGGACCTCCAGGAGTTCGATCGGCTCGACCTCCTCCACCGTCTGAATCCAGCTGTTGGTGTCGTGCAGGTCGGGGACCAGGCCGCCCGCGTCGATCGCGGTGCCGGCGGCGATGCGGGCCGGCGACGCCGAGCCTGTGACCAGCGCGAGTCCGGTGACGTCCTGGGCGCTCAGCCCCTCCTTGCGGGCGGCCGGCAGCGCGGCCACCCGGTCGACGGTGCCGCTGCCGAAGGTGCCGATGACCTCGGCGGCGGGCAGCGCGCCTGCGGGCAGCGGGGCGGACTCGGCGTGGACGAGCTCACTGTAGGCCTGCGGGGAGCGGCGCACCGTCTGGGCCGCGTTGTTGATCAGGATGTCCAGCGGTCCCTCGGCGGCGACCGAGTCGGCCAGCGCGACGACCTGAGCGGGGTCGCGGAGGTCGATGCCGACGATCTTCAGCCGGTGAATCCACTCGTCGCTGTCCTCCATCGCCTTGAAGCGGCGGATCGCGTCGTTGGGGAAACGAGTGGTGATGGTGGTGTGCGCGCCGTCGCGCAGAAGCCGCAGCGCGATGTACATGCCGATCTTGGCGCGGCCGCCCGTGAGCAGCGCCCGGCGGCCGGTGAGATCGGTGCGGGCGTCACGTCGGGAGCGGTTCTCCTTGGCGCAGGGCTGGCAGAGCTGGTGGTAGAACGCGTCCACCTCGACGTAACGGGTCTTGCAGACGTAGCACGACCGGGGGCGCTGGAGTATGCCCGCGATCTCGGCGTCGGCGGAGGAGGACGGCAGCACGCCCTGCGTCTCGTCGTCGATGCGGTCGGCGGAACCGGTCGCCGTGGCCTCGGTGACGGCCCGGTCGTGGGCGGTCTTGGCGGCCCGGCGCTCCTGGCGGCGGCGCTGCTTCACGGTGCGGTAGATCCCTGCGGTGGCCCGGCGGACGGCGACGGCGTCCGGGTGGTCGACCTCGATCCGGTCCAGCTCGTCGAGCACGCTCAGACAGACGGCCAGCCGTTCCGGGTCGATGCCGGGACCGAACTCCTCGATTCCGGAAGCGCACTCCGGGCTGTCCTCTGTCACCGTCATTGCCGTTCCTCTGTCATCTTCTCGCCGCGGATCGTCGATCACCGCGGCCGAAACACTTCGCCCAAGTTTGCCATGCGCGGGCCACTACTCCGTTCGGGCGCTACGGAGCAACGTCCCGCGAGGGCCGGGCGCCGAAGAGCACGAGCGGAAGAAGGCGGAAGAAGCACGAGAAGGATGTGCATGACTTCACGGAAACGGGGCAGACGACCGTCCGACGAAGTGGGCAACAGGGAGGGTGACACCATGACGGCGATGTCCGTGCGAGCCACCGGAGCAACGGCGACGCCGAGCGGCCCCCGGGCCGGCACGCTCTCGTCCCCCGTCGCCGGAGAACTGCCCCGGGTCGAGGACCCCGGAAAGGTCGCCCCGCAGGACGCACGGGCCCTTTCGAAGATCTTCTTCGACCGCCTCCAGGTTCTGGAGGAGGGCACGCACGAGCACCAGTACGCGCGCAACACCCTGATCGAGATGAACCTGGCGCTGGTGCGGTTCGCCGCGTCCCGCTTCCGCAACCGCGGCGGCGACGACACCGAGGACATCATCCAGGTCGGCACGATCGGGCTGATCAAGGCGATCGACCGGTTCGACCTCTCCCGCGAGGTCGAGTTCGCCACCTTCGCCGTGCCCTACATCGTCGGCGAGATCAAGCGCTTCTTCCGCGACACCACCTGGTCCGTGCACGTGCCGCGACGCCTCCAGGAGCTGCGGGTGGACCTCGCCAAGGCGAAGGAACAGCTCTCCGCTCAGCTGGACCGGGACCCCACCGTCAAGGAGCTGGCCGGCCACCTCGACCTCTCCGAGGAAGAGGTCATCGAGGGGCTCGTGGCCGCCAACGGCTACTCGGCAGGTTCGCTCGACACGCCGTCCGCCGACAGCGACTCCGGCCGGGAGCAGCGGGCGTACGCCGACGTCCTCGGCGAGACGGACCCGGCCATGGAAACCGTCGAGAACCTGCACACCCTGGCGCCGCTGCTGGGACAGCTCGACGACCGGGAGCGCCGGATCGTGCAGATGCGGTTCGGGGCGGAGATGACGCAGTCGCAGATCGGCGCGGAGCTGGGCGTGTCCCAGATGCACGTGTCCCGGCTGCTCAGCCGGATCGTCCAGCAGCTGCGCAGGGGGATGAGCGTCGAGGCGTGATCCTTCCCACACGGAAACGGCCACCGGGCGAAAACCGCCGTCCGCCGGGCCCGACGGACGGTCCGCATCCGTTCGCCGAGCCGTCCCGGCTCCGCCGGGGTCCGTCGCTCGCCTATGCTTCCTGACGATCCGGCCGGATATACCGCGCCGTCGTACAAGGGGGTGGAGGGTTGACCGAGTCGCCCGTGGGCACGTCGCTGAAGCCTGTGGGCATCGCCGGAATCCCCTCTCAGCAGGGCGGGAGCATCCCGTCCCCCGACGCTCTCCTGTGGAATCTGGACGCGTCGATCCTGCTGGTGGAGGACGATGCGGGCGATGCCCTGCTGGTCGAGGAGATGCTCACCGACAGTGAGCTGGACTCCGCTCTGACCTGGTGCAAGACCCTGGCCGAGGCTCGCGCTTTTCTGCGCACGTGCACCACCCCGGTGTGCGTGCTCCTGGATCTGCACCTCCCCGATGTCCACGGGTTGGACGCGGTGCGCCAGATACTGGAATCCGACAGCGATGCCGCGATCGTGGTCCTCACCGGTCTCGAGGAGTCGGGCACCGGACTGCGCGCGGTCGCGCAGGGCGCCCAGGACTATCTGGTCAAGGGACGGCTGGGCCCCGAGGTGCTGGCGCGGGCGATCCGTTACGCGCTCCAGCGCAAGGAGGTGGAGCGGGCGGCGGCCGCGCTGCACGCCAACCGCCTCATCGCCCAGGAGAACGCCCGGCTGGAGCGGGGACTGCTGCCCGTTCCGCTGCTGCGGGACGACCGCTTCCGCGCCCGCGCCCGCTACGAGCCGGGGCGCGTCCACGGGCTGCTGAGCGGTGACTTCTACGACGTCGTCCAGACGTCCGACGGCACGGTGCACGCGGTGATCGGCGACGTCTCGGGGCACGGTGCTGCGGAGGCCGCGCTCGGGGTCTGCCTCCGGGTGGCCTGGCGTACCGCCGTGCTGTGCGGTACGCCCCCCGTGGAGCAGATGGCCCTCCTGGAGGAGATCCTGGTCGCCGAGCGCTCCGACTCGCACGTCTTCGCCACGGTCACCGCGCTGACGTTCCCTCCCGACGGCCGACACGCCCAGGTCGTGCGGGCGGGCCACCCCGGCCTGCTGCTGCGCCGGGGCACGGAGGTCGACTGGGTGGAGCCCGAGGGCGGTATGGCGCTCGGGCTGCTGCCCGGGGCGGGCCGCTGGCCGGCGGTGGACGTCCCGCTGACGCCCGGCGCGGGGCTCGTGCTCTTCACGGACGGTCTCTTCGAGGGGCGCACCGGGCCGGAGAGCCGGCTCGGCGAGGAGGGTCTGCTCGCGATGGCACGGACCCACGGCCATCTGCCGGCCCGTGCGTTCGTGGACGCCCTGGTGGCGGGGGCCTCCGAGGGGGCCGCTCCCTACGGCGGTCTGGCGGACGACGTGGCCGTGCTGCATCTGGGCTGGGGAACGGAACCGAGGAACGATGAACACTGAACGCGTCAAGGTCGTCCCCCGGGGCGGATTCGCCTCCCGGCTGTCGGTGCAGAACTGGGTGCACCTGATTCTCGGCGGGTTCGTCGTGGTCGTCTGCGGCTGTCTGGTGATCGGCGGACTCGTGCTGGCCCGGATATCCGACCGTACGACCGAGCTCGTGGACCGCATCCAGCCGGCCAGGTCGGCGTCCTTCCAGCTCCAGAACGCTCTGCTGGACCAGGAGACCGGGGTCAGGGGGTTCGCGCTGACCGGCGATGACTCGTTCCTCCAGCCCTACGAGTCGGGGAAGGCCGCCGAGCGGGAACGGCTCGCTCAGATCAGGCGTCTGGTCGGCTCCCAGAAGCAGTTCGCCGACGATCTCGACACCATCGCCGACGTCGCGCGGCAGTGGCGGGAGAGCAAGGCGGAGCCGCTGATGGAGACGGTCCGGAGCCAGGGGCCGAGCGTGGCCGGCGTCTCCGGGGAGCTGCAGCGCAGCAAGGCGGACTTCGACACGCTGCGGCAGGCCTACGGCGTCCAGCAGGACCATCTCGCCGAGGCCCGCGACCGGGCGCGGGCCGATCTCGGCGCCGCCCGGACGACTCGCGACCAGGTCCTTTTCACCCTGGTCAGCGTCTTCGTACTGACCGTGCTGGCGTTGAGCGTGCTGCTCCACCGGGTGGTGGGCGTGCCGCTGAACAGGCTGCGCGTCGCCTCCCAGCGGGTCCGCTCGCGTGACTTCGGCAAGCTGATCGAGATCAAGGGGCCCTCCGACGTCCAGGCCGTGGCCTGGGCGGTCGAGGACATGCGCCGGCGGCTGGCCGACGAGCTGGCCGAGGCCCAGAGCCGCGAGGCCCTGCTGGCGGAGCAGACACAGGAGCTGCGCCGCTCCAACTCGGAGCTGGAACAGTTCGCGTACGTCGCCTCCCACGACCTCCAGGAACCGCTGCGCAAGGTCGCCTCCTTCTGCCAGCTCCTGGAGAAGCGGTACGGCAAGGAGCTCGACGACCGGGGCAAGCAGTACATCGCCTTCGCGGTGGACGGGGCCAAGCGCATGCAGGTGCTCATCAACGACCTGCTGACCTTCTCGCGGGTCGGCCGCGTCCACGACAGCTGGAAGCAGGTCGACCTGGACCGGGCGCTGGACCGTGCCGTGGGCAACCTGGCGGTGGCCGTCGAGGAAGCGGGCGCGACGATCGAGCGCCCCGCCGAACTGCCCGAACTGCTCGGCGACGCCACCGCCCTCACCATGGTCTGGCAGAACCTCATCGGAAACGCGGTCAAGTTCCGCCGGGACGACGCCCCCTGCCGGATCACCGTCGGCTGCGTACGCGAGGACGAGAACTGGCACCTGACCGTGTCGGACAACGGGATCGGCATCGCGCCCGAGTTCGCGGACAAGGTGTTCGTCATCTTCCAGCGGCTGCACGCGCGCGACGAGTACGAGGGCACGGGCATCGGTCTCGCGCTCTGCCGGAAGATCATCGAGTTCCACGGCGGGCGGGTCTGGCTGGAGCCCGACCCGGGCGAAGGCACCCGGGTCCACTTCACCCTGCCCGTGGCGCCCGAGGCGCCCACGCACACCACGGCGGAGCTGCTCGCTCCCGCCCTGATCACCAGCCAGCCGGGAGAACCTTCGTGACCACCCCCGCCCAGCCCATCGAGGTCCTTCTCGTCGAGGACGACCCCGGCGACGAGCTGATGACCCGCGAGGCGTTCGAGGACAACAAGATCCGCAACACGCTGCACGTCGTGCGCGACGGGCAGGAGGCGCTGGACTTCCTCTACCGGCGCGGCGATCACACCGGGGCCCCGCGCCCGGACCTGGTGCTGCTCGACCTGAACCTGCCCAAGTACGACGGCCGGCAGGTGCTGGAGCAGATCAAGGGCGACCCCGAGCTGGCTCTCATCCCGGTGGTCGTCCTCACCACCTCGTCCGCGGAGGAGGACATCCTGCGCAGCTACAAGCTGCACGCCAACGCCTATGTGACCAAGCCGGTGGACCTGGACCAGTTCATCGCCGCGGTGCGCCAGATCGACGAGTTCTTCGTGACCGTGGTGCGATTGCCCGGACGTGCGTAGGATCGGTCCGGATCTCCTGGAGTGGGATTCTTCGCCACGGGTAGACGCATGGCGGAAAAGGTCTCCGACCTCACTGCGGCGCCTGGCTGGAGCACATGAACGAACAGGTCACCTCCCCACCGGAAGACCCCGGTCAGGAGCTGCGGCCCCCCGACGTGCTGCTCAGCGCCGAGGTCTTCGACGGCGAGCCCGGCTGCATCGCGCTGGCCCGCGCGCTCGCCGACCGGTTCCTCACGCGGCTCGCGGTGGAGTGTCTCGCCCCGCTCGGCCCCCACACGCGCAGCGATCTCATGCTGGCCGTGAGCGAGCTGGTCACCAACGCCGACCGCTACAGCCACGGCCCCTACCTCCTGGAGCTGGAGGGCAGCGCGCGACTCATCACGGTCACGGTGTACGACAGCAGCACGGCGATGCCCGTGCTCTACGCTCCCGACCCCACCCGGCCGGGCGGCCACGGCATGGAGATCGTCGTGGCGCTGTGCGACCGGCTCACCGCTGAGCGGGTGCCGGTGGGCAAGCGCATCCGGGCGGAGTTCCAGCTCAGCACCTGAGTCGCGGCTCGGACGGCCGCGCGGCGGCGGGCACGTCCGCCACGCCGCGCGGGGCCGGGGGCGGCGGGCTTGCTCCGGCTGCGACGCGGCACGCCGAGGCCTCCCACTGCTCCGCCGACGGGAGCAGCGGGGCCGGACCCGGCCCTCTCAGTCGGCGTCGGGCTGCCGGCCGAACCAGTCCAGGCACAGCACCAGCGCGTCGTCGAGCGTCTCGGCGCCCCGGTACTCCGCGAGCTCACCGAGCAGCGCCCGCGGCACGGTGGCGGCCGGAAGCAGTCGCGTCGCCTGGATGGCACGGGCCAGCGCGCGCTCCCCGTACGCCTCGCCCAGCGGGGAGACCGCGTCGTAGACGCCGTCGCTGAGCATCAGCAGCCGGTCGCCGGGCTCCACATGAAGCTCCTGGACCGTGTACTGCGACTCCTGGAACATCCCGAGCGGAAGCTGCGCCTCCAGCTGTACCCGGCCGACCGTACGGCCGCGCTGGAGCCACAGCTGGGGTGATCCTGCGTCGACGACCCCGACCCGTCCGGTCGCCAGCTCGAAGCGGAGCAGCAGCGTGGAGACGTGCGAGGCCCCGCGGTGCTGGTCGTAGAGCGCCTGGTCGGCGAGGGCCGCCTGGTCCGCGATGCCGATACCGGCCCGGCGGGCGTTGCGCAGGGCGTTGACGGCGAGATTGGTCAGCAGAGAGGCCTGTATGCCCTCGCCCATACCGTTGGTCACCGCGACGGTCAGCTCGTCGGCGTCGGCGGCCCAGTCGAAGTTGTCGCCGTGGATGGCGTACGCGGGTTCGAGCTGGGCGCCGATCGCGAACTCCGCCGCGGTGCAGGCGCGGGCCGGCAGCAGCTGCCACTGCATCTCGGCCGCGAGGGTGAGACGGGTGGTGCGCCGGGCGCGCTGATAGAGGTCGGTGTCCCGTTCCGCGACCAGGATCTCGTGGCCCAGCAGATCGGCGACGTGCGTCAGCTCGCCGACCAGCTCGGGGGTGGAGAGCGTCTGGGGCAGCCGGACGGTGAGGATGCCCAGGCGCTCCCCGCGTACGGTCACCGGGAGGTGGTGGTCGACCGCGTCGTCGTGCCGGACCTGCTGCTCGCCGGGCTCCTGGCTGCCGAAGGCCCGGCCCTCGGGGCTGTTGTGCAGGGAGAGCGGCTCGTCGTCGCCGTCGGGCCGGTCCAGGGGCTTGAGGACCCGCAGTCCGTAGTCGGCGAGGTGCAGCTCCACCGCGAGAGCACCGTAGGCGCTGATGAGTCCGGCGCGCAGGGTCGCCAGCAGCGCGTGCGGCGCCGCGGCCCTCACGGCGGCCTCGATGTCCGTTCGTCTGTTCACGGTCTCTCGTGCGTCCTTCGTCCTGCGGCGTGGTGGTGGCCGGGTCCGGGCTGACAAGCAGGCCTGACGGGTGACACAGTGGCTGAATGCCCCACCGAGCCTTCCGCCAGACCAGTCGCGAACAGGTGTCCGCCGACGCCCTCGCAGCCTCGGAACTGCTGGAAGTGCTGTGGGGCCGCGGCCAGGAAGCCGCCGCTTCGGGGACCGTATCGCCCTCCCAGTTGCGGGCCCTGCTCGTCATCGAGCGGCAGGAGGGCACCAATCTGCGCGCGCTGGCGGAGGCCCTCGGGTCCCGCGCGCCTTCCGTGAGCAGGCTGTGCGACCGCATGGAGGCCATGGGGCTCGTCCAGCGGGAGCCGAGTCCGGTCAGCCGGCGTGAGGTGGAGCTGCGACTGAGCCTGCGCGGCCGCACCCTGCTGGAAGAGTACCGGGCCCTGCGCGCCGGGGAGCTGAACGCCGTCCTCGACCGGATGGGTCCTGCCGCGGTCGCGGCGCTCGCCGAGGGCCTGCGGGCCTTCCACGCGGCCGCCTCGGAGCGCCTCTCCCCTCAGAAGGGCACGGCAAGATCGCGCGTCCGGGACGATGTCGCCGACAGTGCTTAGGGGCGTCCGTCCGGCTCGGCAGGATCGGGGCCGTCGGCGGCGGGCGCACGGCCGCACGGGAGATGGGGTCATGGCGAGGCCATGATGGCCGCGGACGAGCCCGGCATGATCCTCATGAGAGGCCCTGGCCTCATCCAGCCCCTGCTTCCGCATCCATCGGCCCGTTGCCCTCGCCGGTCGGCCGAGCAACCGTCAGGGATCAGATTGTTACCAGATGGAGAATGTTGTCAAATAGCAACTGTTACTTCTATCGTTACTCCGTACCCCGCCCCGACCAGGGACGGAACCGCGTCGGCCCGTCCGACGGAGCGGCTCCCGTCCCCTCCCGAACCGTCCGAGGTGCCCTCCGTGCTTTCATCGCCCCACGAAGACAAGGCAGTCAGCGTCACCACCCGCCAGGAGCGGGGTGCTCTGGTTCTGGCCGTCTCGGGTGACCTCGACGTCGACAGCGTCCCACCGCTGGGCCTCGCACTCACCGCTGCGGCCGCGGAGGGGGCGGGGCCGGTCGTGGTGGATCTCTCCGGCGTGGGCTTCGCGGACTCCACCACGGTGAACGTGCTGCTCCAGAGCCACACCGCCCTGGGCGACCGGCTGCGGCTGGCCGCCCCTTCCCCGTTCATGCAGCGGCTGATCGGCATGATCGGGCTCGACAGCGCCCTGCCGGTCCTGCCGAGCGTGGACGAGGCCATCGACGCCGTACTGCCGTCCTGACGGCCCCGGGGCGGCGCGGCTACCGCCCCGCCCCGGGCGCCCGGTCGAACACGCAGTCCCCGCACAGCCCGCCCCCCGGCGCCCGCCAGTACAGGCAGCAGCTGCGCCGCCGGAACGCCGGTCCGTGCGGGGCCCCGGTGGTGCGCAGCTCTGGGTCGTCGAAGAGCTCGGCCGCCAGCGCGCGGGCCCGCCTGGCCACATCCGGCCGGTCCTGCGCGCGGGCGAAGACGACGAGCTCGCGTACCGCCCCGGCGAGCGCCGACCCCGCGTTGCCCCACAACAGTCGCGGGGAGATGTTCCCGTCGTGCCGGAACGCGCGCGCCAGGGGCGCCAGGTGGCCGTACTGGACCTCCTCGCGGATGCGGGCCGCCGTGCCGGGCAGCTCTTCCGTGTCCGCGAGCCACAGGTCCTGCGGGGCGGTGGAGAGCGGGTCCCAGTGGAGGGCGCCGGGCGCCAGGGCGGGGAGACGGCCGAAGAGCGCGGCGGAGCCCAGCGCGATCGACCAGAGCCGCGCGGCCAGCCCGAGGTGGGCGATGGAGGCGGCGACCCTGCGCTCGGGGGCGGAGAGGCGGTCGGCGACCCGGTCGACACGCTCGGTGAGCGGCCCGGTCTCGCCCGCGTAGAGCCGCGCCATGGGACGGTGGGCGCCGCCCCGCACCGGGGTGGTCCGCAGCGCGAAGAATCCTCCGACGGACGCCATGAGCGTCAGGTCCATGCCATGCTCCTCTCGGCCCGCGGCCGGTCGGTCGCCGTGCCCGCGACAGGCCCTACGGGGACCGGCCGTACCGGTGTCGCCGCTCACGTTATCCGGCGGCGGACCGCTTCTGACGGCCGGGGGAAACGGGGCCACCGTCGAGAGGAGGACGTCGGCCCGAGGGGCGTACTACCGGAGCAGTACGCCGAAATGCCGCCTCAAGGACGACGACGCGGGGCTCCGGACGGGACATCGTGGGGTACATGAGCTCCCTTGCGCTGTCCGTGCTGCTGTCACTGATCTCCGCGGTAGCCTACGCGGCCGGGGCGATCATCCAGGAGCGCGTGGCCGCGACCGGCGACACCTCCTCGTCCGCCCTGGTGCGCAACGGGGTGTGGTGGGTCGCCGTGCTGCTCAACGGGGTCGGCGCGATCCTGCACGTGATCGCCCTGGCCTACGGTCCGCTGAGCCTGGTCCAGCCGCTCGGCGCGCTGACGATCGTCTTCGCCCTGCCGCTGGCGGCCCTCTTCGTACGGCGCGGTACCGGCGCGACGGCCTGGCGTGGCGCGCTCATGGCGACGTCCGGGCTCGGCGGGCTGCTGGCGCTCACCGGGGACGCGGCGCCGCACACCCTTGACGGTCCCGAGCGACTGCTGCTGGCGACGGTGGCGTTCGGGGCGGTCGCCGCGGTCGTGGTGCTGGCACGCGGGCTGCGCCGCCCGGTCCTGCGGGGCGTCGTCCTGGCCACGGGGGCCGGCGGGGCGTTCGGCATGGCCTCGGTGTTCACCAAGACCGTGGCCGTGGAGTGGACGTCCGGCTCGGTCACCTCGGGGCTGCCGACGCTGCTGGTGATCGCCGGGCTCGCGGCGGCGGGCCTGCTGCTGGCCCAGGCGGCCTACCGCGGTGCGGGGCTCACGGCCCCGCTGGCGACAGTGACGGTGGTCAACCCGGTGGTGGCCGCCGCAGTCGGCATCACCCTGTTCGGCGAGCACTTCCGCCACGGCGCGCCGGGCACGGCGCTGGCCCTCGCCTGCGGGGTGCTCGCGGCGGGCGGCCTCGTCCTGCTGACGCGGGAGCGGCTGAGCGCGGAGCGCGCCGGGAAGCGGCGGACGGCCCTGGACCGGGCCGGGGACAGGGCGCGGCACGGGCAGGCGGTCGCCGATGCCGCGCCGGGCGGCGCGGGGCCTTCCGCCGCGCGGGCCACGGCCGCCGCGCCGCCGGTGGGCGCGGCGCGAGGGGGCGGCGGTGTGGTGCTCGCGCCCGCGGTGCTCGTCGCGGAGCCGGCCGGACCTGGACCGGCCCTCGTACCGCACACCTCATCGCCGCGACTGCCGCCGGGGCGTGCCGTGCCGCGGGCGGAGTCCGGGGCGCCGCGGCGGCCCGTAGGGCGCGTTTGGCGGGCGGGTCAGACCCTGACGCCGCCCGCCCGGAGGTAGGCGAGCGGGTCGATGTCCGACCCGTAGCCGGGGCCCGTCCGGATCTCGAAGTGGAGGTGGGGCCCCGTGCTGTTGCCCGTGGAGCCGGAGCGGGCGATCCGCTGCCCGCCGGAGACCGACTGCCCTGCCCGCACGTGGAGTGCGGAGAGATGGGCGTACTGGCTGAACCTGCCGTCGTCGTGCCGGATGACGACCTCGTAGCCGTACGCTCCCGCCCAGCCGGCGGAGACGACCCGGCCCGAAGACACCGACTTCACCGGTGTGCCGGTGGGCACGGGGAAGTCGACGCCGGTGTGGTAGCCACTGGACCAGGAGCCGGCCTGCCGGTAAGGGGTACCGGTGCCGGCGGCCACCGGGGCGCTGAAACCCGTGTGCTTCACGGCCCGCTCGGGCGCGGGCTGTTCCTTGCGGGGCGCGGCCTGCTTCGGCGTTTCCTTCTTCGGTGCTTCCTTCTCGGGCGCCGCCCGCTCGGGCGCCGCCTGCTTCGGCGCCGCCTGCTTGGGTGCTGCCTGCTTGGGTGCTGCCTGCTTGGGTGCCGCCGCGGGCCGTTCGGCCTTCTTCGCCTCGGGTTCGGCCGCCGGGCGCGAGGGCTTCGGGGCGGCCTTCTCCGTCGTCGGCGCCGGCTTCTCGGCGCTCTTCCGGTCGGTCGGCTTCGTCGCCCCGCCGGCAGCGAGGCTCAGCCGCTGACCGGGGAAGATCAGGTCGGGGTCCTCCCCGACGACTGTGCGGTTGGCCGCGTAGAGCCCCTGCCAGCCGCCTCGTACGCGCTCCGTGGCCGCGATCCCGGAGAGGGAGTCGCCGCTCGCCACGGTGTAGGAGTCCCGCTTGCCGGGCACGTGGGTCGGCGTCGCCTCTGCGGGACGCTCCTGGGCCCGGCGGGGCGGTGCGCTCTGCGGAGCCGCGGCCCGTACGGCTCGGCTGCCCGCACTCTGCGCGGCGGTCGCCGTCTGCGGACCGGCCTGCGGCGCGTCCCCGGCCAGCCCCGCACGGTCCGAACAGGTCGGCCACGCGCCGGGGCCCTGGCCGTCCAGGACCTTCTCGGCGACGGCTATCTGCTGGTCGCGGGTGGCGAGATCGGCGCGCGGCGCGTACTGCGTGCCGCCGAAGGCCGCCCAGGTGGAACCGCTGAACTGGAGGCCGCCGTAGTAGCCGTTGCCCGTGTTGACTGTCCAGTCGCCGCTGGACTCGCAGGCGGCCACCTTCTCCCAGGTCTCGCTCGAAGCGGCCCCCGCCGAGGTCGCGGCGATGAGCGGGAGCGCGAGGCCCGCGCCGCTCGCCGTCACCGTGAGCGAGACGCGGTTGATACGGCTGGGCTGATACCTGCGGTGCCGTCCGTTCGCGGCCATACCTGGCTCCCCCACTGGCTCAGTGACTCATCGCAAGGGGCAACGTAGGTCGGCACCGTGACTGAGCGCAAGCAAAAGGTGATACTCGGCCGCCCGCTGACGACGCATGGCTGGAATACGCCGCACCAGGGCGGAGGGGCCGGCCGGACGCGCGGCGCCTCCGACGCGTGTCCCGAGGGCGTGTGTCCGGCCGGGACACGCCGTGCGTGAATATGCCCCCAGGGACCGGCACTGCTCCCCTCCCACGCCCCGCGTCCGGGTCGCCGCCTACGTGATAGGGCGTCACCCCTCATCGCACTCCCGGTGTTCGACCACCCGGACGCTCCCGAGGCGGGTGTCCAGGTCCCCGTGGGCGGCGTCCGGCCGGGCGAGACGCCAAAATGCGCCGTGCTGCGCGAGGTCGCAGAGGAGACCGGACTGACCGACGTCCGCGTCATGCGGCGGCTCGCGGTGGACGGTCGCGCGCATCCCGTGACCAGGCAGCCCCGCCTGACCACGTTTCACCTGCTGGAGGCTCCGGGGGACGGCCCGTCGACCTGGGAGCACCGCGTCCGCGGGGAGGGGAACGACGCGAGGATGCGGTTCGTCTGCCGGTTCGCGCCATTCCCTCTGCCGGAGCCGTTGGCCGATGCGCAGGACGTATGGCTCGGACGTGTCGACCCGGGCTGGGCCCCGCCCGGGGCCGCCGGCAGCGGGGGCTGACGCCGTGTTCCGGCACGGCCGACGGGAGCCGCGCCGTCTGTCGGTCAGACGGGCGCGGCTCCCGCGCGTCACGCGGTGTGCAGGGTCAGCCCGTACCGGTTGAGGATCTCGTTGACCGGCTGGTACCAGGTCTCGCCGCCGCCGGAGCAGTTGCCCCAGCCGCCGGAGGTGACCCCCTGGGCCTGGTCGCCGCTGATGAACGAGCCGCCGGAGTCACCGCCCTCGGCGCAGACGCTCGTCTTGGTCATCTGGTGCACCGCGCCCTGGCTGTAGTTGACGGTCTCGTTCTTGGCCAGGACCCGGCCGCAGTGCCAGCGCGTGGTGGAACCGGAACGGCAGATCGAGGCGCCGATCGGAGCCTCGTTGGAGCCGCGGACCAGCTGGTCGGACACGGTCCCCCAGCCGAGGACGACCGGCACGGTCCACCAGCCGTTCGCCACGTTCACCCAGGCGTAGTCGTTTCCGGGGAAGGACGAGCCCTGGAAGTTGCCGATGGCCGATCCGTCCCAGCCACGCACGGACTGGCCGACTCCGCCGCAGTGGCCTGCGGTGACGAAGCCGCCGTGCACGGAGAATCCGATGGAGCAGCGGACGTTGCCGGTGTAGTAGGGGTCACCGCCGACCGTTCCGGCCGCGAAGGTCTGCGGCGCTTCGGCCGTCGTTCCCACCGTGACGGGGCCGGCCTTCCGGGCCTTGGCCACGAACGCCCGGACATCGTTGTCAGTCTGCTGGGACTCCACGACGTTCACGACGACGCTGCTGGTCGCCGGGTCGACGTGCCAGCTGCTCACCCCGGCCGGTGCGGGCAGCGCGTCGATGCGCGCCTTCGCGGCATCGAGCTGCTTCGCCGAGTGTTCGACGAGCCGGGTTCGGGCGCCGGTGGCCCGGACCGCGGCGGCCTTGGCCGTGTCCGTCACCGCGACGGTGAGCTTCCCGGTCTCCGCGTCGAACCAGGAGCCGCCGTAGGCGGCTCCCGCGGCGCGCTCGGCCTTCGGCTCCAGCGCCGTCGCCGCCTTCTCGTCGGCGAGCCGCGCACGGGCCTGGTCGTCGGTGAGGCCGAGGTCGCGCTGCATCGCGGAGAGCAGCGCCGCGGAGGCGGGAGGGCCGGCGGAGTCGGCGGGGGCGGCCGAAGCGGTCGCGGGGCCGGCAGCGGCCCAGGCGCCGAGGAGCAGGAGTGCGGAGAGACCGGTCCGCAGCATGGTTGCGTGTCTCAAGGGGATGACCTTCCTGTTGTTCCAACGACGTGGGAGTGGAACGGGAGGCGTCCGGGAGCGCATGCCGATCGTGCCTGAGAGCGCTCTCAGGTATGCCGTCCCGGACTGTAGTGGAGTTTTTTGGTCAGGTCCATGCCAATGACGTACGTGAACCGGCTCGCCGGAACGTCCGGTCGGGCCCGGCACCGGCGCGCGCCGACCGCCGCTCCCGGGGCCGAGCGGACGTGCCCGTCCGGTTCACCGGCACAGGTCCTACTGTCACAGGAACCCGGCGCGGACCCAGCCCGAAGAGCGGACCATGACCGAATCCCACAGCGGACGAGGCCGAGGGCCACCCGCCGCCGCGTCGGCGGGACCACTGGCCGCGCCGCTCGGAGGGCGCGGGGTGCTCAGCACCGGGGGCGGCCGCCGGGCGGTGGAGGAAACTGGCCGAGAAGCACGTCCCCGCGGCTCGGACCGCTCGGCTCCCGCACCCGCTTTCCCGGACCGGCCGGTTCGGAGACCGCCTTCGCGGCCACGGACGACCATGGCTCGGCGGTCCGACTCCGCGGTCCGGCTCCGCCTCGACGCGAGCGCGCCCGCCCCCGACCGCGCGGCCCGGGCGGGCGCTTTCGCCAAGGAGGCGGGCCGGGCGCTCCTCGGCTTCGCCGACTACGCAGTCGAGGCGGGCCGTTACGGCGGCAGAAGAGGCAACCCGGCCGCGCGCCACAGATCGCGGAAGCCGCCCCTCGCCCCGATCGCGCCCACGCCTTCGTCCGCCGCCTCCCGCTCGTCCGCGGCCGCTCCCTCTGTCTCCGTGCGCCAGATCCGTACCGGCGCCCCGCTGTCGGCGGGTCCGCCCAAGGGCTCCCAGCCGGGGTCGCCGTGGGCCGCGAAGTCGGCCCAGCTCCGTGTCATGCGTCGCGCCAGCTCGTGGTCGGCGCGGCCGGGCGGGCCGCCGATGAGGAAGTGGACGCTCTCCTCGTGGAGGTTGCCGAAGGCGAACGGGATGTCCGCGCAGTGCCAGGCCCGGACTTGTTGGCCCCGGCCGACCCGGCGCCGGTCGAAGCGGGCGAGGTGCGCGCGACCGCCGGCCCGTGCGTGGGCCTCTGCCAGGCGGGTGCTGTACTCGGCGAACAGGAGGTCCGCGTACACAGCCAGGTAGACGTCGAGCACCGCAGCGGTCGGCAGACGGCCGCGGTAGCCCTCGACCAGGGACGCGGGAAGCCCGAAGTCGGCTGTGAACGCGTCGAGCTGTTCCCGGGTCGTGACCTTCGCGCTGCTGCCGACCGCGTCCAGGAGCCAGTACTCCTCCGTGGTGTGGCAGACCAGCAGCTCCACGCCACCGCCCGCACCGGCCGCCAGCGCCTCCAGCGGGTCGGCCGGCAGGAGAGCGCCGTCGGTGACCGGGCCGTAGATCGCGGGGTCGTAGTGCCGGTGCCCCGAGCCGGGGTCTCGCGCGTACCGGTCGGCGACCCGGTCGGACGCGGCCACGAGGGCGTGCGGGGAGGCGGCGAGAAGCCCGGCGGCGGTGGCGGGTGTCCCGGCGGCCGCGGCGACCTCGGCTGTGGTGCGGGCCGCTTCCGCCACCGAGGCACAGGAGTTGACGGCGCTGTGCAGGACAGCGCGGCGGAACAGGCCGCGCGCCCGGCCCGCCACCGTCAGGCAGGCCGCCGAGGTGGCTCCGGAGGACTGCCCGGCCAGCGTCACCCTCTCGGGGGAGCCGCCGAACGCGGCGATGTTGTCCCGCACCCACTCCAGGGCGGCGATCTGGTCGAGCAGCCCCCGGTTGTCGGGGAAGGGCGCGCCGGGGACGTGACCGAACCCCTCGAAGCCCAGGCGGCTGTTCAGGGTGACGACGACCAGCCCCCGGCCGGCCAGTGCGGTGCCGTCGAAGTCGGGCTGGGCAGAGGAGCCGAAGACGTACGCGCCACCGTGGAGCCAGACCCAGACGGGCAGATCGCCCGGCCCCTCTGCGGGTGTCCAGATGTTCAGCGTGAGGATGTCCTCGTCCCCCGGCGACCAGACGGGCGCGCCGGGCAGTTCCGCCGACTGAGGGGCCACGGGTCCGAAGGCGGTGCAGTCGCGTATCCCGTCCCAGGGCTTTGCCGGGTGGGGCTCCCGGAATCGTCGGACGCCGAACGGCGGTGCCGCGTAAGGGAGGCCCCGTACGGTGACGACCTCCCGGTCACGCTCGGCTCGCCGCCCCCGCACCCGGCCCGACTTCGTCGTGAAGACGTCCACTGTGCCCGCTCCCCCGTTGCGCTCCGCGGCCCGGCGTTCAGGTGCGGCCGGGCCAGCATCCCAGGTCGTCGGCTGCCGCACCACCACCTTGATCGTCGCGAATTGACGCACCGGCGTGGTGAATCGCCGTACGGCGGAGCCCGTCGGCCCGCCGCCCCTCTACGTCTCGATCAGCTCCCGCACGGTGGCCATGTCGCTGAACGGCAGCAGTTCACCCCCGACGCTCTGGTGCGGTTCGCTGCCCTTGCCCGCGATGAGCACGATGTCGCCCGGCCGCGCCGCCGCCAGTGCGGCGGCGATCGCCAGGCGGCGGTCGGTGTGCCGCTCGAACGGCGTCCCGGTCGACGCGATGCCGGGCGCGATCTGGTCGAGGATCGCCTCCGGGTCCTCGTGACGGGGGTTGTCCGAGGTGAGCACACACAGGTCGGAGTGGGTGCCCGCGATCTCGCCCATCTCGACGCGCTTGGTGGTGTCGCGGTCGCCGCCGCAGCCGAAGACGGTGATGACCCGGCCCCGGGCGAAGCCCCGGATCGTGGTGAGGACCTTGCTGAGGGAGTCCGGCGAGTGGGCGTAGTCCACGATCACCGACGCCCCCTCGGGGGTGTGGAGCCGTTCGAAGCGGCCGGGGATCTGCGGCATCCGCTCCAGCGCGTCGACCAGCCCGGCCAGGCCGTGGCCGAGCAGATGGCAGGCCGCCAGCGTCGCCAGCGCGTTGGACACCGAGAACCGGCCCGGCGAGGGGATCGCCGCCGGGTACTTACGGCCGTCGTGGTGCAGGGTGAAGCGGGTTCCGGAGGCGTCCACCGCGAGGTCGCTCGCACGGTAGTCCGCGTCGCCGTCCAGCGCGTACGTGGTCACCGCGTCGGGCATCAACTTCCGGATGCCGGCGCCCACCGGGTCGTCGGCGTTGACCACGGCGCGCCGGCACAGGCCCTGGAAGAGACGGAGCTTGGCGTTCCGGTAGTTCTCCATGGTGCCGTGGTCGTCGAGGTGGTCCTGGGTGAGGTTCGTGAAGACGCCGACGTCGATGAACGTACGCTCCAGGCGGTGCGTCAGCAGGCCCATCGAGGTCGCCTCCAGGACGACGCTGCCGGTCTCGCGGTCGCGCATGTGTCCCAGGAGGTACTGGAGATCGGGCGACTCCGGGGTGGTCAGCACCGAGGGCGGCATCGGAATGAACTCGTCCCCGATCCTGCTGCCGGCTGTGCCGATCACACCGACGCGTACCCCCTCGGCGAGCCGCAGCACCGATTCCGTCATGTACGAGACGGACGTCTTGCCGTTGGTCCCGGTGATGGCGATCAGGTCCATCGCGCGGCCCGGCTCACCGTGGTAGCGGGAGGCGACGACGGCGGCGGCCCTGCGGACGTCGGGCACGCGCACCGCGCACACATCGCCCACGGCCGGGGGCAGAGGGACCGACTGCTCGTCCACCAGGACGGCGACCGCGCCGCGCGCGACCGCCGGGGCGACGGCTTCCGGGCCGCCCGCGGCGTGGTCCGGCACCGCGACGAAGACCGAGCCCGGCGTGACACGGTCCGCGTCGAACGTCGCCCCGGAGGTGACGTCCGTGCGGTCGGGGCTTCCCCTCAGCACGTGGTGGTCCTGCCCGGCCAGTAGGTCGCTCAGCTTCACGTTGGTCCCTTCGAATGCGGCGCCGACCCGCTCGTGCGGACGTCGCCGGGAAGCGGCACGGGCGGTGCGCCGCGGGCCGGATGGTGTGGAGCCGTGGTGGATCTCGCGTCCGGCGGGGCCGGAGGCGGCGGTGGTCTTCGGCCCTCGGCCGGCCGAAGTGACGGGGACCGTGCGGAGAGGAGAGGAGGCTCTGCGGAGGGGCGGCGGGGCAGAGCACGCCGAACGCCGCGGTGCGGAACGCCGGGGAGGAGCGCTAGCCGTGGCCGTGCAGTGCCGTGCGTCCCGTGCCGGGGGCCGCCTCTGCCGGGAGCGGGACGACGGCCGCGCGCGTGGCGGCGGGAGGCGTCGCGAAGGGGGCCCGGCGCGGGCACCTCCTCGGTTCGACGCTATGTCCCATGGGCCGAGTGTACGTCCGGTGGGAAGCGCCGCGGTCCGCCCCGTCCCGGCGGGACCGTCTGGGGCAGCGGAGCCCGAGTGCGTGGTGGGGCGCGGGCGGCCGCCGCCGGCTTCCGCGGGGCCGCACTTGGGCACGGGTCCCACCGCCAGGGGAGCCGTCGGGGCCGGTGCCGACAGCGCGACGGGCCCCCGTCTCTCCGAGCCACGACGCCTACGCTCCGGGGCGGCGAACAGGCCGCCCGGTCGAGGCGGGCCGCCGCGTCCGGGTCCGGGACGGGGGGAGCGGCTGCGGGAGGCGCGGGGGCCGGGCCCGGTCGCACCGTCGTGCCGCTCCCCCGCCCGGGCCGCTGAGGGCACGGCGGGGTGCGGGACGGGCACAGGGGCTCGGACCCCCGTCGTTCGGTCCACCGGGAGGCTGCACCGTACGACTGCTGTGTGCAGCAGCCGTCATGGTGGGCAGTCTGCATCCGGAGGACAAGCCGGGCGACCGGGAGACTCAGGTGCTGCTGGCGGAGGGCCCCTTGTGTGGTCACCCTGTCGAGGCGCCACACGGCCTACGGGCGGGCGTCGAGGCGGTGCTGGATGCCTCCGTCGGGTCCGAACACGTCCAGGAGATACCCCTTGCTCAGGTCTACGCTCTTCTCGCGCTTCAGATAGTCGGTGAGAGAGACCTTCATGCGGTCGAAGGGTTCGGCGTCCGCATCGGCGCTGTGCGTCCACACGGTCAGCAACGGCACGCCGGCGGGGCCGTCGTCGCGCTGGATGCCGTACACGTCCTTGTCCCCGCTCGCCTGCCGGTAGTGGTCGGCGAGCTGCATGGCGGCGGCGGGAGCGACTGTGGTGGTCGTGGTCGGCCGCGGTGACTCGGTGGAGTGGCCCCTGGTCGTGCCGGAGTCCAGGGCGCAGCCCCCGAGTAAGGGCAGGGCTGCGGTGAACGGTATGGCGGCAAGGCGGACAAGTTTCCTCATGAGGCCATAGTCGCCGTTGGCGCAGCGCGGCGGAATGCCCCGAGGCATGGACGCAGCCTCAGTCAGCCGTAACGGTCCGGAGTGAGCTCACGCCCGACGCCGTCCCCGACCCCGCCACCGTCCAGCCTGTCGTGGTCTCCGTGACCGACGCCCCGCTGTTTCCGATCGGCACGGACGAGCCGGGCGGCGAGAGTGCGGTACAGGACGTGCTGCCGGATCTCGCGGCCGTCACGCGGTAACTCGGCTTCCGGTACTCGGGAGCCGGCACCGCCTGTGCGACCGACCCCGGGTCCGCCGCCGGGGGCCGGCTGTTCCGAGGGCCGCGCCCCGCTCATCCGGCGCCCGCGCCACTGCGGCCGAATCGGTCGCGGGGCGGACGACGGTTCACCGCGCAGCGGAAGCGTGCCAGAGAGCGCCCGGTGACGCCCGACCGTCCGAGCGAAGAGGACCCCGTCGGAGCCGGGGCCCGCCCCGGCCCGGGCGTCTGCGGCGTAGTGCAGACCTGGAGGCGGCCATCAGCGATGGTGGCCGTATGACACAGACGCCTTCCCCGGAACACGAGCACACCGGCACGGCACCGCCCCCCGCCCGGTACGACGCCGCCGTCCGGGCGGCCGTGGAGCGCCGACTGCTCAGCGAGGCCGGGCCCGTCGCCGGTTTCATCGACACGGACGGGGTGCGCGCCTCGGTCGCCGCCCTGCACGGCGCCTTCGTCGGCGCACCCGGCGCCGTCCTGCACACGTTCGCGGCCAAGGCCTGCTCCCTCATCCCCGTGCTACGGCTGCTCGCCGACCTCGGTATGGGATGCGAGGTGGCGAGCCCGGGGGAGCTCCGTCTCGCACTGGAGGCCGGATTCACCCCCGCCTCCGTCGTGCTGGACTCCCCCGCCAAGACCCGTGAGGAGATCCGGCTGGCGCTCGCCCTCGGGGTTGCGGTGAACGCCGACAATTTCGACGAACTGCGTCGCGTCGACGCCCTGCGGAGCGGGGGCACCGACTCCGTGGTCGGACTGCGGGCCAATCCCCAGGTGGGCGGAGGCTCGATCGGGCCGATGAGCACCGCGACGGACACCGCCAAGTTCGGAGTGGCGCTGCGCGATCCGGGGGCCCGCGAGGCTGTCGTGCGGGCGTTCGAGGACCGTCCGTGGCTGTCCCGGCTGCACGCCCACGTCGGGTCCCAGGGCTGCCCACTGGAATTGATCGCGGCCGGAGTGGCACAGACCTACGAACTGGCCGAGGAGATCAACACACGTCTCGGCTCCCGGCGGGTGACCAGTCTGGACATCGGCGGCGGCCTGCCGGTCAACTTCGCCGACGACACCGTGCGCCCCACCTACGCCGACTACGTCGCCGCCCTCGAAGCGGCCGCCCCCGGCCTCTTCTCCGGCCGTTACGCCCTGGTCACCGAGTTCGGCCGGTCGCTGCTCGCGAAGAACGGGTTCATCGGGGCCCGTGTGGAGTACACGAAGAACGCCGGGGGCCGCCGGATCGCGATCACCCACGCGGGGGCGCAGACGGCCACCCGTACCGTCCTCATGCCCGACGCCTGGCCGCTGCGGATCGGTGCGTTCGACCCCGCAGGACGGCCCAAGGGCGGCCCGGTGCTGGCGCAGGACATCGCGGGCCCGTGCTGCTTCGCGGGGGACGTCGTGGCGTTCGGCCGGGAGCTGCCGGAGCTGGCCGAGGGCGATGTGGTCGTGCTGTACGACACGGGGGCGTACTACTTCTCCACCCCGTGGGCGTACAACAGCCTGCCGCGGCCCGCCGTCTACGGCTTCCATGCCGCAGGGCCGGACGGCGCGGTGGCATTCGCGACGGTACGGGAGACGCAGACCATGGACGAGATCGCGGCGGAGAGCGGCCTGGCGCACGCGGACGCGCTGGTCCGGCCGGAGGAGCCGGCCGCGGGGGGCCGCTCAGCGCCGCGGTAGCGCCGCGAGCATGGCCTGGCCGGGCGCGCGGCCTCCGAGCGGTCCGGCCGTGCGCCCGGCCAGGCAGGGGCGCGGCCCGCCTTCGCGTTCAGGCCGGCTGGGGCTCCGGCTCCGGGTCCGGCACGGGGTCCGGACCGGGCGGCTGCGGGATCGGGTCCGGTGCCGGGCCGGGCGGCACCGGCGCGGGCCCCGGCG
>NZ_JBBBEN010000096.1:0-116460 GCF_037137275.1 Streptomyces pratensis
CCGGTGCCCATGGCCAGACCGAGGTCGGCCTGGGCGAGGGCGGCGGCGTCGTTGACGCCGTCGCCGACCATGGCGACGACCCTGCCCTCGGCCTGGAGGCGCTTGACGACGTCGACTTTGTCCTGCGGCATGACCTCCGCGTGGACCTCGTCGATGCCGACCTCGGCGGCGACGCTCTCCGCGACCGCCCGGTTGTCGCCGGTGAGGAGGATCGGGGTCAGACCGAGAGCACGGAGGCGGCGGACGGCCTCGGCGCTGGTGTCCTTCACCGCGTCGGCGATCTCCAGGACCGCGCGGGCCTCGCCGTCCCAGGCGACGGCGACGGCGGTGCGGCCGGCGGCCTCTGCGGTGTCCTTCGCCGTGGACAGTTCGGGTGGGAGGGGGATGTCCCATTCCGTGAGGAGGTGGGGGCGTCCGACGAGGACGGTGTGGCCGTCGATGGTGCCGTGGACGCCGAGGCCGGGGAGGTTGGTGAAGTGGTGGGGGGTGGGGAGGGGGGTGGTGGTGTGGGTGGTGGCGGCGGTGGTGATGGCTTGGGCGATGGGGTGTTCTGAGGCGTTTTCGAGGGCTCCGGCGAGGTGGAGGGCGTGGTGGGGGGTGGTGGTGGGGGTGGTGTGGGTGGTGTGGAGGGTCATGTGGCCGGTGGTGATGGTGCCGGTTTTGTCGAGGAGGATGGTGTCGGTGGTGCGGGTGTTTTCGAGGGTTTCGGGGCCTTTGATGAGGATGCCGAGTTGGGCGCCGCGGCCGGTGCCGACCATGAGGGCGGTGGGGGTTGCGAGGCCGAGGGCGCAGGGGCAGGCGATGATCAGGACGGCGACGGCGGCGGTGAAGGCGGGGGTGGGGCCGGAGCCGTTGGCGAGCCAGAGGGTGAGGGTGGTGAGGGCGAGGGTGATGACGAGGGGGACGAAGACGGCGGAGATGCGGTCGGCGAGGCGTTGGGCGGCGGCTTTGCCGTTCTGGGCTTCTTCGACGAGGTGGGTGATGCGGGCGAGTTGGGTGTCGGCGCCGATGCGGGTGGCTTGGACGAGGAGGCGTCCGCCGGTGTTGAGGGTGGCTCCGGTGACGGTGTCGCCGGTGGTGACCTCGATGGGGGTGGATTCGCCGGTGAGGAGGGAGGCGTCGACGGCGGAGGCGCCCTCGATGACGGTCCCGTCCGTCGCGATCTTCTCCCCCGGCCGCACGACGAAACGGTCCCCGACCTCCAGGTCGCCGATGTCGACGGTCGCCTCTGCGCCGTCGCGCAGGACGGTGACCCGCTTGGCTCCCAGCTCCAGCAGCGCCCTCAGCGCGGCCCCGGCCTTCCGCTTGGAACGGGCCTCGAAGTACCGTCCGGCGAGGATGAACGCGGTGACCCCGGCGGCGGCCTCCAGATAGATGTTCCCCGCCCCGTCGCTCCGGGCGATCGTGAACGTGAAGGGATGCGTCATCCCCGGCATGCCCGCCGTCCCGAAGAACAGCGCCCACAGGGACCACGCGAACGCCGCCGACGTGCCGAGAGAGACCAGGGTGTCCATGGTCGCCGCGCCGTGCTTGGCGTTCGTCCAGGCGGCGCGGTGGAAGGGCCAGGCGGCGTAGGTGACGACGGGCGCGGCGAGGGTGAGGCTCAGCCACTGCCAGTACGTGAACTGCAACGCCGGGATCATCGCCATCGCGATCACCGGGACCGCGAGCACGACCGCGGTGACCAGACGTCGGCGCAGGTCGGTGAGCGCGTGGTCGCCTTCCTCCGCCCCCGTCCCTGTCCCCGTCGCGGCCGGGCCGTCCGCGGGGCGGGCGGCGGCGGGAGGCGGCGGCTGGGCGGTGTAGCCGGTGGCCTCGACGGTCGCGACCAGGTCCTGGACGGAGACGTCCTCGCCCCGGTAGACGACCTTCGCCTTCTCGGTGGCGTAGTTGACCGTGGCCTCGACACCGTCCATCCGGTTCAGCTTCTTCTCGATACGGGCCGCGCACGAAGCGCAGGTCATCCCCCCGATCGCCAGCTCGACCGCAGAGGAGCCGGCGGCGTCGGCGGTGGTGGTCGTGGTCGTGGTGCCGGAATGCGCGGACACGTGGTCCTCCCTGAGGCGGTTTTATACCCCTAGGGGGTATCCTTTCTCGTTCATGTATACCCCCCTCCCCTATGAAACGCAAGGTGCGGACGGGGTGGGCGTCCGTTCTGCGTGACATGTGCACGTGGCGCGTCACTCTTCTGCGGGGGCGGGTCGCGCGATGTCGTGATCATGCGTTCAGATAGAGGGCTGGGCTGCCCGTCGGCCGCCCCGTAGGCTGGTCATTGGACTAGACCTATAGCCGCGTTCTGGAGGAATGGGGAAACCATGAGCAACCGTGCAGTCCTGGAGGTGATCGCTCTCGACGCGGAGGACGCGGTCGCCGCTCAGGCCGGTGGTGCGGACCGGCTCGAACTGGTCACCGACATGGCGGCGGACGGTCTGACGCCGTCACGGGAGACCTTCGCGGCCGTCCGGTCCGCCGTCGACATCCCGCTGCGCGTGATGCTCAGAATGGCGGACGGTTTCGCCGCCGGTGACATCGAGGCGCTGGTCGGCGCGGCCCACGCGATGCGGGCGGAGGGGGCCGACGAGTTCGTGTTCGGCTTCCTCGACGCGGACGGCCACCCGGACCTCGTCGCCGTCGAGCGGCTCGTCGCCGAGCTGGACGGCTGCCGGTGGACGTTCCACCGGGCGATCGACCGGGCCGCCGACCGCGACGCCCTGCGCAAGCAGCTCGCCGACGTGCCCGGACTCGACGCGTACCTCACGGCGGGCTCGCCGGCCGGGGTGGAAACGGGCGTCCCGACCCTCCTCGCGGAGGCGGCCCGCAGCCGGGAGCCGGGTTACGAGGCGCAGATCCTCGTCGGCGGCGGCCTCCACCTGCACCACCTGCCCGTCCTGCGCGCGGCAGGCATCGACGCGTTCCACATCGGCGGGGCGGCGCGGCCCCGGGGCTGGTCCGCACCGGTGGACGCGGCAGCCGTACGGGAGTGGCGCGAGGCGCTGGACGGCTGACGGCCGCCGCCGGGGCCGCACCGCCCACGAGGCGGAGCCGGAAGGACGCGGTGGAGAGGCGGGCCCGGGGCAGCGGCGCCCCCGTCCCGCCCCACCGCTGCCGTCAGCGCAGCGCCGACGGCAGCGGCGCCGCGTGGAGCACCGTCAGCCCGGAGACCGCGCGGGTCAGGGCGACGTACAGCCGCCGCAGCCCCGTCCGCTCGTCCGGCTCGCCGTCGACCACGGCCGCCGGCTCGTCCAGCACCACGTAGTCGTACTCCAGGCCCTTCGCGAGCGACGCCGGGACCAGCGTCAGCCGACAGGCGGCGGTCGTCTCCTCTCCGGGCGACAGATACGCGTGCCCCGCCGCCGTCAGCGCCTCGTCCAGCCGGGGCAGCCGGGCGTCGGCCGCGATCAGCCCGACGGACCCCTCCCGGCGCAACGACTCCTCGACCGCCGCGACGACGGCCGCGTCCAGCCCCCCCGGCCCCGGCGCCACCTCCCGTACGGAGAGCGAACCGGGGGCGTCACGCACCGACTCGACCGCGGCGAGCCCCGGCGAGATCACGGGCAGCAGCCGTGAGGCGTACGCGATGACCTCGCGCGGCACGCGGAAACCGGCGGTCAGCTCCTCGACCACCGCGTCCGCCTTGCCCAGGTGGCGCAGCGCGTCGGTCCAGCTCTCCGTGGACCACGGGGTCGTGCCCTGGGCGAGGTCGCCGAGCACGGTGGCCGAACCGGTGGAACACCGGCGGCCCACGGCCCGGTACTGCATGGGGGACAGGTCCTGCGCCTCGTCGAGCACGACATGGCCGAGCGAGTGGGTCCGTGACACCAGGTCGCGGGCCTCGTCGATCAGCACCGCGTCCGCCGCCGACCACCGGGCCGACTTCACCCCGCGGGCCGGCTTCGCCCACAGGACGGCCTTCTGCTCGTCCGGGCTCAGCAGCCCGTCCGCGTGCGCGGCCAGGAACTCCGGGTCGCCCAGAAGCCGCAGCACCAGCTTCACCGGGTCGACGGCGGGCCAGACGGCCTTGACGGCCGCCTTGACCGCGGGGTTGCGGGCGACCGCGCTCTGCACCCGGTCGTCGGGGGCCTCGCCGGCCTCCTCCATCCGTACGAGGACGGCGTGCGCGATCCGCTGGGGCAGCGCCTCGTGCGCCGCCCCGTACCGCATGTCACGGGCCAGCAGCTCCTCGACCATCTCCCGCACCTCGTACGCGGGCACCCGCCACCGGCGCGAACCGCGCACCACGACGACGGGCTCCGTGGGGGCACTCACGTGCGAGCGGATCGCCCGGCGCAGCACCTCGGCCATCCGGGCGTCGCCCTTGACGACGGCCGCGGCGGCCTCGTCCGTGCCCCGGACCTCGATGCCCGCACTCACCAGGTCGTCGACGGTGGCCTGCCGCACCTCCAGCTCCCCGAGGGCGGGCAGGACCTGCTCGATGTAGTGCAGGAAGGAACGGTTCGGCCCGATGACGAGAGTGCCGGTGCGGGCCAGCCGCTCGCGGTGCGCGTACAGGAGGAACGCCACCCGGTGCAGGCCGACGGCGGTCTTGCCGGTGCCGGGCCCGCCCTGCACACAGACCGTGCCGCCGAGCCCTCCGCGGACGATCTCGTCCTGCTCGGGCTGGATGGTGGCGACGATGTCGCGCATCGGGCCGACGCGCGGCCGCTCGATCTCCGCCTGGAGGAGCCGGCTGGTCTGCTCGGTCTCGGCGGGGTCGGTGAGGTGCTCGTCCTCGTACGCGGTCAGTTCGCCGCCGGTGTAGCCGAACCGGCGGCGCAGCCCGACGTCCTGCGGATTCCTGCGGGAGGCCTGGTAGTACGGCTGGGAGACCGGCGCACGCCAGTCGATGACCATGGGGTCCCCGGCGGCGTCGTGGACGTGCCGGCGCCCGATGTAGAACCGTTCGCCCTCCGCTCCCTCCGCCTGCTCCCCGCCGACGGTGTGCAGGTAGTCGAGGCGGCCGAAGAACAGGGGGGTGTGGGAGAGGTCGGCGAGCGCCTTGACGCGATCGTCGATCTGGGACTGGAGCACGGCCGCGTTGACCCAGTTCGCGGTGACATCGCGGATGTCGAGGGCCTGGACGTCCTCGCGCATTCCCCGCAGGGCGGCGCGGGACGCGGCGAGGTGGGCGCGTTCACGCGCCAGGGGGTCGTGGGGGGAATCGCTTTCTGCTACGTGCGCGGGCACGGTGTCGCCTCCGGCTCTTCAACGTCGACGCGGGACGGCGGAGCGCGCACGGCGGCCCCGTGCTCCGTGCCGAGGGGCCGGATTCCGTGCCGGGGCCGGGCGGCGGTCCGCTCGGGAAGGTTCGTTCGCGTAGGTGTCGGCCGGTTTCCGTCCGGTCGGCGGCGCTCCCCCGGCTGCCGGCGCGGCGGGGGCCCGGATCGCGACCGGGCGCCCCCGGGGCCGGTACCACGGTGCGGGAGGCGGGCAGAGGGGTGATTGTAGCCACAGCGCGGGGTGTGATCGAAACGGAGCGGGACCCTCACCGCGGGGAGCCGGGACCAGGGGTTCCCGTAGGGGACGGTCCGCTCCGCCGCGGTACCGGAGGGCTACCGGCCCTCCCCGTCGGCTCCGCCCGCGGACCGACGCGGCCGTACGGGTGACAGGAGCACCATGGATACATGAGCACAGCGACCCTGAACCCCCGCAGGACCGGACCCGCGCACGGCGCGACCGCGGTCACCGGTCACCACCGACCCCACCGTCTCGGAGACGCGGTGCGCGCCGCGAAGGTCTTCCTGACGACGGCCTTCGGCGTCGTCGTCCTGGGGGAGTACGCGGAGGAGGCGGGCGTCGTCGGCCGAGGCCGCTGAGACACCCGCCGCCTCCGCCCTCCTCAGCTCCCGGCCAGCAGCTCGTCGGCGTCGACGATGCGGTACGCGTACCCCTGCTCCGCCAGGAACCGCTGGCGGTGCGCCGCGAAGTCCTGGTCGATGGTGTCGCGGGCGACCACCGAGTAGAAGCGCGCCTCGTGCCCGTCGGCCTTCGGCCGCAGGACACGGCCCAGCCGCTGCGCCTCCTCCTGCCGCGACCCGAAGGTCCCGGAGACCTGGATGGCGACGGTGGCCTCCGGCAGGTCGATGGAGAAGTTGGCCACCTTGGACACCACCAGGACGCTGATCTCCCCCTGCCGGAAGGCCTCGAAGAGCTTCTCGCGCTGGGCGTTGCTCGTCTCGCCCTTGATGACGGGGGCGTCCAGATGCTCGCCCAGCTCGTCGAGCTGGTCGATGTACTGGCCGATGACGAGGGTCTGCTCGCCCTGGTGCTTGCGCACCAGCGCCTCCGTCACCTTCCGCTTCGTCGCCGTGGTGGCGCAGAACCGGTACTTCTCCTCCGCCTCGGCCGTCGCGTACGCGAGCCGCTCGGATTCGGTGAGATTGACCCGCACCTCCACGCAGTCGGCGGGTGCGATGTACCCCTGCGCCTCGATCTCCTTCCAGGGGGCGTCGAACCGCTTGGGCCCGATCAGCGAGAAGACGTCCGACTCGCGGCCGTCCTCGCGCACCAGCGTGGCGGTGAGGCCGAGCCGGCGGCGGGCCTGGAGGTCGGCGGTGAACTTGAAGACGGGGGCGGGCAGCAGGTGCACCTCGTCGTAGACGACCAGGCCCCAGTCGCGGGAGTCGAACAGCTCCAGGTGCGGGTAGACGCCCTTGCGCCGGGTCGTCAGCACCTGGTAGGTGGCGATGGTGACGGGGCGGATCTCCTTCTTCGTCCCGCTGTACTCGCCGATCTCCTCCTCGGTGAGCGAGGTGCGCTTGATCAGCTCGTGCTTCCACTGCCGGGCGGAGACGGTGTTGGTGACCAGGATCAGGGTGGTCGCCTTGGCCTCGGCCATCGCGCCGGCCCCCACCAGGGTCTTCCCGGCCCCGCAGGGCAGGACGACGACGCCGGACCCGCCGTGCCAGAACCCCTCGACGGCCTGCTTCTGGTACGGCCGCAGCGCCCAGCCGTCCTCGGCCAGCTCGATCGGGTGGGCCTCCCCGTCCACGTATCCGGCGAGGTCCTCCGCCGGCCAGCCGAGCTTCAGCAGCGTCTGCTTGATCTGTCCGCGCTCGGAGGGGTGCACGGCCACCGTGTCGGGGTCGATCCGGGCCCCGACCAGCGGCTGCACCTTCTTCGACCGCAGGATCTCCTCCAGCACGGGCCGGTCGGTGGAGGTGAGGACGAGCCCGTGCACGGGGTGCTTGGACAGGGTGAGCCGTCCGTACCGCGCCATCGTCTCGGCGATGTCGACCAGGAGCGCGTGCGGCACGGGGTAGCGGGAGTACTCGACGAGCGCGTCGACGACCTGCTCGGCGTCGTGCCCGGCCGCTCGGGCGTTCCACAGCCCGAGCGGGGTGACCCGGTAGGTGTGGATGTGCTCGGGCGCACGCTCCAGCTCCGCGAAGGGTGCGATGACCCGGCGGCAGGCGTCCGCCAGCTCGTGGTCGACTTCGAGGAGCAGCGTCTTGTCGCTCTGGACGATGAGGGGTCCTGTCACGCGCTTCGGACCTTTCTGCGGGGGGCGGACCGCGGCTGCGGCCAAACGTCCAGTGTGCCGCATCCGCGGCCGGTACGGGGCGGGCGTGGAGGGAGGACGAGAGCGGCCCGGGCGGCGCCCCCGCTGTCCCGCCCGAAGGGCGCCGCGCCGCCGCGGGCTCAGGGCCCGCGGCGCACCGGGCGGCCGAACCGCACCGCGACCCCGGGGGAGTAGAGCACGCTCACCGGGTCGCCGGCCGGAGCGGACAGGCCCGCGGCGGCCACCAGGTCCTCGTCGCACTCCACCAGGTCCGCCCGGTGCAGCGGCCACCGCACATGGACGTTGGGCAGATACGCCGTCCGCCCGGCGACCGCGGTGTGCAGCCCCCAGCGGGCCGTCAGGAAGTGCTCCAGAGGCGTGGGCTCCTCGACGGCCTCCCGGGCCCGCAGCACGATCCTGCTCCGCGCCCCGCGCGGACCGGGCCAGCGCCGGGAGCTCGTGTACGTGAGGGTGTCGCCCGAGCGCGTCACCGCCATCCGGGACCACACGTACGGCAGCCGGAAGAGGGTCCGTGCGACGACGACCGGGACCAGCCGGGAGGCGTCGAGGGAACGGAAGACGACGCCGCGCCGCCCCCGGGCGTCGACCGAGTACAGCCGGACGTTGGTCTCGGGGAACGTCCCCAGATACGGGACGCCCGGCAGCCCCAGCCAGCCCACCCGGTACATCCGGAACGCCACCAGGCCCACGTACGTCCTGCCCTCGAACGTGTCCGGCGCCGTCCCCGGCGGCAACAGCGGTGCCACCTCCGCCGGTTCGGCCGCCCAGTGCACGAACGCCAGGTCCAGCCAGGACTGCGTGAGCAGCGACCGCATCGGCGCGGTGGGCGGGTCGGGCGACAACGGTTCGGGCACGGGGGCGGCGAAGGGCATGTCCGCAGGATCGCACGGGCTGCGCGACCCGTCCCCTACCCCTCCTCCGCCAGCTCCGCCACCCCCGTGATCCGGTGCAGCGGGTAGGTGCGGACCTCGTCGGCCGTGTGGTCGTACCCCGTGACGAAGCCGCCCTCCACACGGACCGGGGCGATGACGCGCTGGCTGGCCGCGCCGTCCGCGTTGACGTAGCCGATCCAGACCGCGGAGCCCGTCATGGCGGCGGCCTGGACCGTGGCCAGGGTCTCGGCGGGGGTGGTGCGGGGGAGCGTGCCGGGAGGCGGGGCCCCGGCGCCGTCTGCGGGTTCCCTGCGGACGACCGTGGCGGCGGTGTCGCCGGCGCGGATGGCCCGGACCGCCGCGCCGAGCAGGGCCTCGTCGGGGACCGGCGGGCCTTCCGGGACCGGGGCGGGGGGCGTGCGGGGCGGGGTGCGGCGGGCGCCGGCACGGGTGACCAGGACGTCGCCCTCCGCGGACTCCGCTGCCGGGGCGAAGCCCATCTCGCGCAGCGCCTCAAGGAGGGGGCCCGGGTCGGACGGGGAGGCCAGGACCGTCGGGGCGAGGCGGCGCAGCCGCAGGCCGGTCGAGCGGCGGTCGGCCAGGATCTCGTTGAGGACCGACTCGTCGTCGCAGCGCACGTAGGCGGACGCGGCCCCGATCCGCAGGTGGCCGTGGCGGCGCGCCACGTCGTCGATCAGATAACTCAGCGGCTGCGGCACCGGCGTACGGCTGTGGGCGGCCAGGAACGCGTGCAGCTCGGCCGCCGCCTGACCGGCGTCCAGGGCGCGGCGCACGGAGCCGGGCGTGAAGCGGTAGACCGTCGCGCCGCCCTTCGACTCGACGTCCGCGAGCACCGACAGCATCTGGGCCAGGGGGCGTTCCAGCGGGCCGGGGGCCACCGCCGTCAGGTCTGCCTGGAGCAGGACGTGGTCCAGCGGCTGGGGCATCAGCGGCGCGAGGCGGGCCGCCGCAGCGTCCGGGCCCTCCTCCAGCAGGGCGCGGGCCTGCGAGGAGAGCGCGCCCCGGCCCGTGATGCCCAGCAGCTCCGCCTCGTTGAGCGTCCACAGGGCGAGCCGGGAACGCAGGTCGGAGGTGTCCGGGTGCGGGGCGGCCGGGCCGGAGGGCGCGGTCGGGGGTGCGGCGGCCGGGGCCTTCGCGCCGCCGCGCAACGGGCGCTCCCAGCGCAGCCGCCGCAGCAGGGTGTCCGGGTCCGGCGCGGTGCCGGGCGGCAGTCCGGCGAAGAGGGCCAGCACCCGGCGGCGTACCTCCGGCGCGGCCGAGCGGTCCAGGTCAGGGCCGAGCGCCGCCAGGGTCCGGCCCTTGGCGTCCTGCCCGCCGACCAGGCCGGGGGTCCGGGTGGCGGCCAGCCAGGCGGCGGCGAGGTGCGTCCAGCGGTCCTGGGCGGGCAGGTCGAGCCACTCGTCGTAGGCGGGCGTCGCCGCGTACCGCTCGTCGCTCGCCCCGTCGGAGGCCAGCAGCCCCGCCGCGTAGGCGAGTTCGATCCAGAACGCGGCGACCGGCTCCGTCGCGTCCAGCGCGCTCGCGGCCCGCTTCAGCTCCCGTACGCTCAGCCCGCCCGCGCGCAGGATCGCCGGGCCGCCGCCGTTCCAGAGCTTCAGCAGCTCCTCGACCGTGGACAGCGCCGTGAACGCCTGGCCCGCCGCAGCCCTGTCCACCGCCTGGGGATCGCGCTCCGCGGTCGGAGCGACGGCCGGGGGCGCGGGCTCCGGCACGCGGTGCGCACGCCCGGCGCGCAGATGCAGTGCCGCCTCGCGCGCCAGCACCACCGTGCGGGTGGACACCGGCAGCAGCAGCCCCCGGTCGCGCAGCCACTTCACCGGCGGGGTCGGGTTGGGGGTGACCTCCCCGTACGGCGGGCCCCACACCAGCCGGTCCAGGACCGCCAGGGCCTCCACCGGGGCGGTGTCCAGCAGCTCCGCCATCCGCGTACGGTCCGTGAACAGCGCCGAGAGCGCCGCGACGGCCGACACCGGGTCGTGGGTCGCGGGCAGCCCGGTCGCCGACAGGATCTCCTGGAGCCGACCGGGCGACATGCCTGCCGTCGCCTCGGACACCGTCGGGCCCAGCCCCGTGGGCGAGGGGTGCTGCGGCGAGGGAGCGAGCAGCTCGCGCGCGGTGCGCACCAGCCGCAGCCGGTCGTCCTCGCCCCAGACGAGGGCCTGTTCGCGCAGGGTCGCCAGCGCCCCGGGCAGCGCGGCGGCGACCGCCGCGCCCGCGTCGTCGCGCTGCTCGCCGTCGTCGAGCCCGTCGCCGGTGAGCAGGGAGAGGAGCGTGGCGTACGGGGCCGGGTCCGGGGCCACCGCGAGCGCCTCCGCGGTCTGGAGCGCGAACCGGTCCAGATGCTCCAGGGCGCGCACGACGGAGGCCCGGGTGCCGGCCCGGGTGGCGAGTTGAGTGATGTCGTTCGGCACCGGGTTGAGGAGATCGGGGCGGGCACGCAACAGCCCGGCCAGCGATTCGTCGCCCCGGGCGCGCAGGGCTTCGGCGAGCGTGCGCGGTGGTGTGGTCGTCCCCATCCGCCCCACGGTAGCCGCTGGAACGCTACCGTCGGGGCAGGGCCGGCAGAGGGGATGCACCGCGTGGGGATCGAGAGCGACCAGCTCGTCTACGACTATCTGAGCCGGGTCGGCGACCTGGCGCAGCGACACCAGCTGTCCTCCGGCGCCCGGATGCGCCTCGTCGCGGAGCTCCGGGGCGAGATCGACCGGCAGCGCGGCGCGGCGGGCGCTGACTCCCCGGCGGCCGTGCGGCGCGTCATCGGCAGGCTCGGCAGCCCGGAAGCGCTGGTCGCGGCGGCGGCGGCGGAGCCTGCCGAGGATGCGGCCGCGCCGCCCTCCGGCTCCGCCGCCGAAGCGTCCCGGCGCGCCCTCCCCCGGACCCGCGGCGGACTCCTCCGCAGGGAGCCGGGCGGGCGGAAGGAACGCGGGGGGCCGGGCGGGCCCGAGGGGGCGCGGGCGTCGGGGCCGGCGCGGGAAGCGGCTGCGGAACCCGGGGAGCCGAGGGGGTGGGGGCTCCTGCCCAAGGCGCTGAAAGCCGGTTCGGGGCGGGGCGCGTCGCACCGCCCCGGGGGCGGCGACCCCCGAGGGCCGGGCGGCGAGCTCCGCGGCCGGGGCGGTGAGGAGCGCCCCGGCAACCCCCGGGACGAGTCCTTCGGCGGCCCTCGCGACGGGCGCCCCGGCGACGGGCCCCCGAACGACCGCGAGGCGGGGCAAGGGGCCGGGGCCGCGTCCGTGCCCCGGCCGGCCGCCGCGCCCGACGACCTCCGCGACACCGGCCCCCACGGCCTGCCCGGTCAGCGGAGCGACGGCCCCCCCGACGACCGGCCCTTCGGCCCCCACTCCGACCCCGGCCCCGGCCCCGGCCCCGCCTCCACCGGCGCCTGGCCCGACCCCTTCGCCCCGCACGTCCTCGCCCAGGACCAGCGGGGGGGCGAGGACGGGGCCCCCGACTGGTGGCGGCTGGATGCCGGGCCCTTCGACGAGGGCGTCCGCATCCCCGGGTTCTCCGGCGGCATCGAGGCCCCCGAGCTGCTGAAGCGGCGGCCGGAGCCCGGCGCTCCGGAGGAGGACGCCGAGGGCGCGGCCGGCGCCGGCGAGGCCGGGATCGGGCCCGGGGGCGGGCCCGCCGGCGCGGGCGCCCAGACCGCCGCGCGCCGCCGGGCCGCCCGCCTCTTGAAGCTCCGCCGGCGCAAGGCCGCGGTGGTCGCGGAGCCCGTGGCCCCCGCCCCGGCTCCGGCCCGCCGCGGCTTCGCGCACCCGCTGCTGCTGCTCGCGGCCGTGCTGCTCGTCGCCGGAGTGGTGACCGGTTCCTGGTGGCCGCTGGCGGGAGGCTGGCTGATCGCGTACAGCTCGCGCACCCTCTCCCGTACGGAGGCGAAGTGGGCGGCCCTCGGGCTGCCGGGCGTGGTGGCGGCCGGGGCTCTGGTGTGGGTGTGGGGCCGGCTGGACGGCCGCTGGGGCGACCCCGTCCGCGACGGCGCGCTGGGCGACGTCCTGATCGGCGCCTGGCCGGTGGTCGTCCGCGTCGCCGCCGTCGCCTCCGCGCTCTACCTGGTGTGGCGGGCGCGGCGGCGGGCGTGAGGCCCGAAGGGGCCCCGCACTACTTCGTCAGGTCCTTGCGCAGCTCGCCGAGGATCTGGCCGGCGGCCGTGTAGCCGATGCCCTGAATCCACAGCTGGTCGTCGACGGCGAAGACCTTGTCGTTCTTCACCGCCGACATGTTCTTCCACAGGCCGCTGCCGGTGGTGCGCGTCTCCTTGGACTTCTCCGGGTCGCCGTACGTCGAGTGGAAGACGACGTCCGCGTCCGCGAGGTCGATCCTCTCCGGGCTGACGTCGTAGGAGAAGCCGTCCGCCGCCTTGTCGGTGATGGCCGGGCGTCCCAGGCCGACGTCGGCCAGGATCGTGGCGATGTAGTTCTTCCTGCCGTAGATGCGGATGTCCGCGCCCTCGACGAAGCGGACCATGTTGACCTCGGTCCGGGCGGCCTTCTCCTTGCCGCCGAGGGCCTCGGTGACGTCCGCCACGTGCTCGGCGTACTCGTCGGTGACCATCTTCGCCTCGGCCTTCTTGCCGAGGGCCTCCGCGTGGACCTGGAAGTTCTCCTTCCAGGGGTAGCCGGTGTTCTCCGTCATCACGGTCGGCGCGATCTCGCTCAGCTCGGCGTACTTGTCGCCGTGGCGGATCTTGCTGGTGAGGATGAGGTCGGGCCGGAGAGCGGCGATGGCCTCCAGGTTCGGCGTCATCATCGCGCCGACGTCCGTGATGCCCGAGACCTGGTTCTCCGGGAGGTAGTTCAGGAAGCCCGACTCCACGTCCGCGTGGGTCGCGCCGACCGGCTTCACGCCGAGGGTGAGGGCCGAGTCGAGTTCGGCGGTGTCCAGGACGACGACCCGCTGCGGGGTCCCGGGCACCTTCACGTCGCCCATCGCCGTCTTCACCGTACGGGTGGGGGCGGCGGAGGACGCGTCGTCGGAGGCGTCGCCGGACGACGTGCCGCAGGCGCTCAGGGCCAGCGCGGCGGCGGCGGTCAGGGAGACGGCGGTCAGGGTACGGGAACGGAAGGGGAGGGGCATGGCTCAGAGGGCCTTTCCGGGGGTCGGGGCGGGGGTGGGGGTCCAGGGGGCGCCCGGGACGACGAGCGGGGAGCCCGTCACCGGGTCGGGGACGATCACGGCGTCCAGGCCGAAGACCTCGCGGACCAGATCGGCGGTGACGACGTCACCGGGCCGGCCCTCTGCGACGATCCGGCCCGCCTTCATGGCGACCAGGTGGTCCGCGTACCGGGCGGCCTGGTTGAGGTCGTGCAGCACCGTGACGACGGTACGGCCGTGCGTGCCGTCGGCGGCTGGGGCGGCGAGCTGCCGCACCAGGTCCAGGACCTCCACCTGGTGGGCGATGTCCAGATACGTCGTCGGCTCGTCGAGCAGCAGCAGATCCGTGTCCTGCGCGAGCGCCATCGCGATCCACACCCGCTGCCGCTGCCCGCCGGACAGCTCGTCCACCGACCGGTCGGCCAGCGCCGTCACATCCGTACGGGCCATGGCCTCCCTCACCGCCCGCTCGTCCGCCTCCGACCACTGCCGCCACCAGCTCTGGTGCGGCTGGCGGCCCCGGGCGACCAGGTCCGAGACGGTGATGGCCTCGGGGGCCACGGGGGCCTGCGGAAGCAGCCCGATGGACTGGGCGATCCGCTTCGTCGGTATCCGCGCCAGCTCCGTGCCGTCCAGCAGGACCGCCCCGCCGCGCGGCTTCAGCAGCCGGCCGAGCGCCCGCAGGGTGGTGGACTTGCCGCAGGCGTTCGGCCCGACGATGACGGTGACCTCCCCGTCGGGCACGGCGAGGTCCAGCTCGTGGACGACGGTGCGGTCCTCGTAGGCCAGGGTCAGGGCGCGGGCCGCGAGCCGGCTCGTCGGCGCGGCGGCCCCGGTCGCGGCTGTGTCGGTCGTCGGGCTCATGCGGTGCCTCCACTGCGGCCGCGGTGGCCGCGGACGATCAGCCAGATCAGGTACGGGGCGCCGACCGCCGCCGTGAGGATGCCCACCGGCAGTTCGGTGGGCGAGAACAGCCGGCGGGCGAGCAGGTCGGCGAGGACGACGATCACCGCGCCGAGCAGCGCCGAGCACAGCAGCGGGATCTGGGCGGTCCGGGTCATCCGGCGTGCGATCTGCGGGGCGAGCAGCGCCACGAAGTCCACCGGGCCCGCCGTGCCCGTCGCCACCGACGCGAGGACCACGCCGAGCGCGACGAGCCCCAGCCGTACGCGCCCCAGGCGCACGCCCAGCGCGGTGGCGGTGTCGTCGTCCATCGTGACGGTGCGCTGCGCGCGGGCCGCCCACAGCACGGCGGGCAGCAGGAGCAGCAGCGTCCAGCCGATCGGCCCGGCCTCCGTCCAGCCGCGCCCGTTCAGCGACCCGGTCATCCAGATCTGCGCCTGCTGCGCGACCAGGTAGTCGCCCTTCGTCAGGAACAGCGTGGTCACCGACCGCAGGGCGATGGCGAACCCGATCCCGATGAGCACGAAGCGCGCGGCGTGCAGCCCGCCCCGCCAGGCGAAGACGTACACCAGGGCCGCCGCCGCGACGCCGCCGGCGACGGAGAGACAGGGCAGGACGGTGTACGAGGTGACGCCGAACGTCATCGCGCCGACCGTGAGCGCACTCGCGCCCTGGCTGACGCCGATGATGTCGGGGCTGGCCAGCGGGTTGCGGGCCACGGTCTGGATCAGCGCGCCGGCGATCCCGAACGCCGCGCCGACCAGCAGCCCCACCACCATGCGGGGCAGCCGCAGCGTGCCCACGACCAGCTCGGCGGGGGACGGCTGCCCGAGGACGACCCGCACCACCTCGCCGGGGGCGACGAAGCTCTCGCCGACGCAGAGGTAGGTCACGCAGACCGCCGCCAGCAGCGCGGTCAGGGCGGCCGACGTGGCGGCCGCCCTGCGGTGCAGCAGGAACCGGCCGCGCGAAGGGGCCTTCACGAGGGAGTACCCGGCGGGCCGGAGGCGCGGCGGGGGCGCGCTCCCGGACGCGCCCCGCTCCGGCGTACGGGTGTCTCTGCCGGGCGCGCTCTGCTCCGGCGTACGGGCGTCGCTGTCGGGCGCGCCCTGCTCGGGCGTACGGGTGTCGCTCATGCGGGCACCGCCTTCCGGCGTACGAGGGCGACGAGGAACGGCACCCCGATCAGGGCCGTCATCACGCCCGCGGGGACCTCGCTCGGCGGGAACACGATCCGGCCGACGACGTCCGAGACCAGCAGCATCACCGGCCCGAGGAGCGCCGCCATGGGCAGCACCCAGCGGTGGTCGGCGCCGACGACCGCGCGGGCGATGTGCGGCACGGCGAGCCCGACGAACGCGACCGGCCCGGCGGCGGCGACCCCGGCCCCGGTCAGCACCGTCGCCCCGAGGCCGCCGACGATCCGGACCGCCGCGACGTTCTGCCCGAGCCCCTTGGCCACGTCCTCGCCCAGCGCGAGCGCGTCCAGGCCGCGGGCGACGGACGCCACGAGCAGCGCGCCCAGGAGGAGGAACGGCCAGATCTGCTCGACGACCTGCGTCTCCCGGCCCGCGATCGAGCCGACCTGCCAGAAGCGGAACTCGTCCAGCGCGGACGCCTTCGTCGTGAGGACCGCCGTCATCACCGACACCAGCAGGGCGTTGATCGCCGCACCGCCCAGCGCCAGCTTCACCGGCGTGGCCCCGCCCCGTCCGCCGGAGGCGATGGCGTACACCGCCACGGAGGCGGCCGCCGCGCCCGCGAAGGCGAACCAGACGTACCCGCTGAGCGTGTGGACCCCCGCGTAGGCGATGGCCAGCACCACCGCCGCCGACGCGCCCTGGCTGATGCCCAGAACGCCGGGGTCGGCGATGGGGTTGCGGGTGATGCCCTGGAGCACCGTGCCCGCGAGCGCCAGCGCCGCGCCGACCATCAGCCCGATGAGCGTGCGCGGCGCCCGCATGGTGCGGACGACCTCGGCGGCGTCGGAGTGCCCGCCGTGCAGGAGCACGTCCAGCACCTGGGCCGGGGGGATGGAGCGCGCCCCCACGGCGAGGCTCAGCAGGACGGCCAGCAGCAGCGCCACGACGGCCGCTGCCATCGCCGACGCGCGCCGGGAGAAGCGGGGCACGCGGGGCGCGGCGACTGGCGCTGAGACGGACATCTGACCCCATCGGGACGGACACACGGGGCGCGCACGCGGGCGTTCGCGGCGGCACGGGGAGAGCCCGGTCCCGTGGGCGCCGCGCACGGCGCCCGCGGGAGACCGGGTCGGTAAGGCTCGGCTAAGTCTAGGTGGCCCGTCTTCCCGGGCGACGGCGGCGGGTCGGCACAATGGCGTGCATGGCTTCCACGGTTCCGCGCCCCCTGACGGTCGGCTTCGACCTCGACATGACGCTCATCGACTCCCGCCCCGGCATCGCCGCCACCTACCGCGCGCTGTCCGCCCGCACGGGCGTCCCGATCGACGAGGCCCTGGCGGTGAGCCGGATCGGCCCGCCCCTGGAGACGGAGCTGGCGCACTGGTTCCCGGCAGAGGAGGTGCCCGCCGTCGCCGACCGCTACCGCGCGCTGTACGCCACCCACGCGATCACCCCGACCGGGGCGCTCGCCGGGGCCCTGGAGGCGGTGGCGGCGGTACGGGCGCTCGGCGGCCGGGCCCTCGTCGTCACCGCCAAGCACGGGCCGAGCGCGCGCCTGCACCTGGACCACCTCGGCATCGAGCCGGACGTCCTGATCGGCCGCCTCTGGGCGGAGGCCAAGGGCGAGGCCCTGCGGGAGCACGGCGCGCAGGTGTACGTCGGCGACCACACCGGGGACGTGCGCGGGGCGCGGGCGGCCGGTGCGCTGTCGGTCGCCGTGCCGACCGGGCCCTGCGACGCGGCGGAGCTGCGGGCGGCGGGCGCGGACGTGGTGCTGGAGGACCTGACCCGCTTCCCGGCCTGGCTCACGGCCTTCGAGGCCGGCCGGGCGGCGTAGCGGGCGGGCCCGGCCGCCGGGCGTCCGGGCGCCCCTACGTACGGTCGGCGGCCCGCTTGGGGGAGCTGGTCCACACCGAACGCACGACGCCCGCCCCCGCGATCAGGAACCCCACGCCCATGAGCATGCTGACCCCGTACGCGACGGTGGGGAACGGGTCCGTGCCCAGGAAGAGCGGGGCCACGGTGACCAGGGTGGCCAGTGCGCCGACGAAGAAGACGATCGCGCCGACCTGAACGAGCCGGTCGCCTGCGCCTGAAGGAGTAGTACTCACGCCACCAGGGTAGTTCCCAGCGCGGAGGAACTCTCCGGCGACGTCTTGTCACCGGCCGTCATCCGATTAGCCTGGGACCGGGCGGGCCATGGTGACCCGCTGTATTGCTATCCGGAGCCGTTCGCCCGGCTCTCCCGCAGCATCGACGAGTACGAGGACGAGGACAGACGTGCCCACCGGCAAGGTCAAGTGGTTCAACAGTGAGAAGGGCTTCGGCTTTCTCTCCCGCGACGACGGCGGCGACGTCTTCGTCCACTCGTCGGTTCTCCCTGACGGAGTCGACGCACTCAAGCCCGGCCAGCGCGTGGAGTTCGGGGTGGTCGCGGGCCAGCGCGGTGACCAGGCGCTCTCCGTGGTCGTCCTCGACCCCGCCCCGTCCGTCGCGGCCGCCCAGCGCCGCAAGCCGGACGAGCTGGCGTCGATCGTGCAGGACCTGACGACGGTCCTGGAGAACATCACGCCCCAGCTGGAGCGGGGCCGCTACCCGGACAAGGCCGCCGGTGCGAAGATCGCGGGCCTGCTGCGGGCGGTCGCCGACCAGCTCGACGTCTAGGGGGCGTCCGGCGGATCAGGGCCGGACACCTCTCGCGCGCACCCTCAGGGAGCGGCGGGGAACGCCAGCGCGTCGGGGCCGAGGGGCGGCACCAGCCCCTCGGCCGCCGCGCGGGTGAGCAGCCCGCGGACCGCCGCGTAACCGTCCTCGCCCAGGTCGGCGGTGAACTCGTTCACGTACAGCCCGATGTGCTGGTCCACGACGGCCGGGTCCATCTCCTGGGCGTGCTCCAGGACGTACGGCCGGGAGGCCTCCGGGTGGTCCCAGGCCAGGCGCACCGAGCTGCGGGCGGCGTCGGCGAGCCGTCCCAGCGTCGCGGCGCCCAGGGAGCGCTTCGCGATGATCGCGCCGAGCGGGATGGGGAGCCCGGTGGTGTCCTCCCAGTGCCGCCCCATGTCGGCCAGGCTGTGGAGCCCGAAGTTCCGGTAGGTGAAGCGAGCCTCGTGGATGACCAGGCCCGCGTCCACCGTGCCGTCCCGTACGGCCGGCATGATCGCGTCGAACGGCATGACGACGATGTCCCCGACGCCGCCGGGCACCCTCTCCGCCGCCCACAGCCGGAACAGCAGGTACGCCGTCGAACGCTCGCTCGGCACGGCGACGGTCCGGCCGGTCAGGTCGAGGCCCGGCTCCTTGGTCAGCACCAGCGGGCCGCAGCCCCGGCCGAGCGCCCCGCCGCACGGCAGCAGCGCGTAGTCGTCCAGCACCCACGGCAGGACGGCGTAGGAGACCTTCAGCACGTCCAGCTCGCCGCGTCCGGCCATGCCGTTGGTGATGTCGATGTCGGCGAAGGTCACGTCCAGCGCGGGCGCGCCGGGGACCCGGCCGTGGGCCCAGGCGTCGAAGACGAAGGTGTCGTTGGGGCAGGGCGAGAAGGCGATGCGGATCGCGTCCCGGGCCGTGCGGCCGCTAGCCGCGGTGTCGGTCGTCATGCCGGTTCCAACCTTCCAGTACGGGGGCGCTCTTCCCGAACGCTTCGGTGAGCGCGGCCAGCGCGTCGCCGATGCGCCAGGCGTCCCGGTCGCGGGGGCCCACGGCGTTCGACACGGTCCGCAGCTCCATCACGGGTACACCGGCCCGCTCGGCGGCCTCCGCCACCCCGAACCCCTCCATCGCCTCTGCCAGCGCCCCCGGGTGCGCGGCGAGCAGGGCGGCGGCCCGCTCTGCGGTGCCGGTCGCGGTGGAGACGGTGAGGACGGGCCCGGTGGCGGCGCCGGTGGCGGCCGCGACCTCCCGGACCAGGGCGGGCGGCGGTGCGAAGCGGTCCCGGCCGAAGCCGAGGGCGGTGACGGGCAGGAAGCCGTCGGGGGACTCGGCGCCCAGATCGGCCGCCACGATGCCGCTCGCCACGACCGGCGAACCGAGCGGGGTCACGGGGGTGTACGCGCCGCCGATCCCGGCCGAGACGACGAGACCGTACGGCCGGGGGCCGCCGCCGCGCGGGGCCGAGGCCAGGGCGAAGGCGGTGGCCGCGGCGGCGGCGGCCGGGCCCGCCCCGCCGGCCAGGACGTCGAACGCGCCGCTGCGGTGCAGCACGGCCCCCGGCAGGGCCACGGTCTGCGGGCCGCCCCCGAACGCACGCGTGACCGCGTCCCGTTCCACCGGGACAGCGGTCACGACGAGCACACGCACAGGAACAGCCTCAAAGCCGGGGAGACAAGGGAGGGGCGGGTCAGTCCTTCTTGAACTCGAACTGCCAGATGCCGGTGAGCTTCTTGCCCCTGGTCTCCACGATGGAGATGTTCGTCTTGTCGGCGGGCTCGCCCGTCTGGCTGGCGAAGAAGGCGCTGCCGGGGATCGTCCGGTAGGTCTTCGTGAACGGCTCCTGCTCGGCCTGCTGGCCGTTGATGAAGAGCGTCCAGCCGTGGTCGGCGATCTCGGGCTCGACGCCGAAGCGGACCTTGTCGTCCATCGAGACCTTGATGGTGTGCTCGGCCTTCTTGTTCAGGCAGTCCTGGATCAGGGACTCCTTGATCGCCTTGCCGTCGTTGTAGCAGGCGGCCTCGGTCTGCACCGAGTCGCTGCCGACCGTCACGGTGGCGAGCGGGGTCGGCTTGTCGCAGGCGGACAGGACGAGGAGTCCCGCGGACACGGCACCGAGAGCGACGCCGATTCGACGGCCCTTACCGGAGAAGAACGCAACGGTCATGGGGCGAAGGCTATCGGTCGCCTCCGCTCACGCCACGCGGGGGTGCGGCGTGCCGCGCCGTGCGGCCCCCAGGAGGCCCCGTACGGACGTGGCCGCGCCCAGGGTGAGAAGACCCGCGGCGACCGCCATGCCGAGCACCGCGTTGAGCGGCAGGGCGATGCCGATGCCGCCGCCGACCACCCACGCCATCTGGAGCAGCGTCTCGGACCGGGCGAACGCGGAGGTGCGGACCTCCTCGGGGACGTCCCGCTGGATCATCGCGTCCAGCGACAGCTTCGACAGGGCCTGGGTGAAGCCGGCGACCGCGCCGAGCGCGGCGACCAGCACGGTGGAGAAGAAGACCGCGGTCAGGAGCGCCACGCCCAGGGCGAGCCCCAGCACCGTCGCGATGATCACTTCGGGGGCGCGTGCCCGGAGCCAGGAGCCCACCGCCGTACCGCAGGCGTTGCCGGCGCCGGCCGCCACGCCGACGATGCCGAGCGAGACCGCGGCGCTCTGCCCGGCCATCGGGTGCTCCCGCAGAAGGAACGCCAGGAAGAAGATGAGGAAGCCCGAGAGCGCCCGGTGCGCCGCGTTGGCCTGGAGCCCGTGCAGGACGGCCCCGCCGACGGACCGCAGACCGGGCGCCCGCACTTTGGCCGGCCTCTCCCCGTTGCTCCTGCGGAGACCGGCCCGGGTGCTGCCGCCCCTCCTCCGCGGGGCGGGCCGGGGCACGCTCTCCTCGCCGTGCGGGACGATCAGCCGCGCCCGGCGCTCCCCCTTCGCTGAGTCGACCTTGTGCGGCAGCGTGAAGGCGAGGAAGGCGCCCGCGACGAAGATCGCGCACGCGCCGTAGAGAGGCCAGGCGGGACCGACGGTCTGGAGGCAGACCCCGATCGGGGCCGCCGCCCCGGTGGCGAGCAGCCCGGCCAGGGTGACCCGGGAGTTGGCCTTCACCAGGGAGAACTTCGGTGGCAGCAGACGCGGCACGACGGCGCTGCGCACCACCCCGTACGCCTTCGACGACACCAGGACGCCCAGCGCCGCCGGATACAGCTCCAGCCCTCCCGTGGCGACCGCGCCAGACATGGTGAGCGCCAGCAGCGCGCGGGCCAGCATCGCGCCCGCCATGGCCGCCCTGCGGCCGTGCGGCAGCCGGTCCAGCAGCGGACCGATCACCGGGGCGAGCAGGGTGAAGGGGGCCATCGTGATGGCGAGGTACAGGGCGACCCGCCCGCGCGCCTCGTCCGTCGGCACCGAGAAGAAGACCGTGGAGGCGAGCGCCACCGTGATCATGACGTCGCCCGCGCCGTTCACCGCGTGCAGCTCGATCAGTTTCCCGAGGCCCGATTCCCCCGCCCCGTGGGCGTGCGTCGCCCTGCGGATACCCCGGGCCGTGCCGGTGAACGGGGAGCGCAGGGCACGGCCGGCCGCCCGCCCCGCCCTGCGCAGCGGGCCGGGGCCGTCGTGCGACCTGGCGGAAGTCACCCCGTCATAGTGCCCCAACCGGGGCCGGATGAACGGGGACCGGCCGCGGAGGCGCGTCGCGCGCCCTGCCGGGCCGGCGGCGGGGCAGACCGCCGCAGAGCCTGCGGCCCCGGTTCCCGCGACGCCTCAGGGCAGCGCCGGCGGCAACGGATACGGCACGTTTGGGACGGGCAGGTGGGCGCGGAGCGGCGGAGAGGGTAGCGTGCGTAACGCGCCACCGGCGGTTGTTCTTGGCCGCGCGCCTCTCGGCGATCCCGCAGAATGGGTGGCAGAAGGCGCGCCCGAGGCAGGCACAACGGGTGTGGACGTCGACGCGGCCCCCAGGTCCGCTCCGCCCGCAGCTGTCTGGCCGAAACGGCAATCGTGCAGCAGCTGGCGCGCTCGTGAGACTGGCGTATGGAAAGAAGCGAAGACCTGTGAGTGCTGCGACGACGCGAAGCCGTACGGCCCGTACCCCCGCTCCCGACCGCCTGTGCGCGGAAGCGGTCGACCTCGCGCGCGCGAGCGCGGAGGAGGCCGCCGCGCCCGGTGTGATCGGCGAACACCTCGGCCTGGTCGCTGAAGGGGACCGGGTCGTCACCCACTATTTCGAGGCCAGGGAGCCCGGCTACCGCGGCTGGCGCTGGGCGGTGACGGTGGCGCGGGCCTCCCGCGCCAAGAAGGTCACCCTCGACGAAACGGTGCTGCTGCCCGGGACCGACGCGCTCCTGGCCCCCGAGTGGGTGCCGTGGAGCGAGCGGCTGCGCCCCGGCGACATGGGCCCCGGGGACCTGCTGCCCACCGAGGCGGAGGACCTGCGGCTGGAGCCGGGATGGACCGGCGAGGACGAGCCGCCGCCCAACTCCGCCGTCTCCGAGGAGCTGGCGGATCTGGTCGAATCGGAGGACGCCGAGCTCACCGACCGGCCGGTGGCCACCAGCCGCGGGTCCATCGCCGCCGTCGCCGACGAGCTGGGCACCCGCCGGGCACGGGTGCTGTCCCGCTACGGTCTGTACGCGGCGGCCGACCGCTGGGACGAGGAGTTCGGCCCGAAGACGCCGATGGCCCAGGCCGCTCCGGCGACCTGTGTGAGCTGCGCCTTCCTGATCCCGATGGCCGGTTCGCTGAAGCAGGCCTTCGGGGTCTGCGCCAACGAGTTCGGTCCCGCCGACGGCCATGTGGTGTCCCTGGCGTACGGCTGCGGCGGCCATTCCGAGGCCGCGGTGATGCCCACGCCGCCGAAGCCCCCGCCGCACGCGATGGACACCATGAAGGTGGACCCGTACGCGCTGCGCCCTGAGCGGGACGGCGGCTCCGTGCCCGCGGAGCCGGACGGCGCCTCGGAGGACCTGGGCCACTCCTGACGGACCCCGCCGCCCGCGCTCTTCTTGCCGTGTCCCGCCCGCGGCCACGGGCCGAAGACGCTCCCCGCACGGGCCCGGGTCGCCGGACGCGCTGAATACGCTCCCCGCGCGGTACCTTCGGGCGCACACTGGGCGGCAGGGGCACACGCGTGCCCGGACGCGCGCCCACCGGCACACAGAGCGGAGTCGAGAGCGTGAGCATGAAAGCGACCGAGGAGGCCGATCCGTTCGGGACGGCGCGGCTGCGGCGCGGGGTGCTCGACGCCTGGGGGGCCGGGCCCGCCCGGTTCCGCGAGGACGCCAACGCCGAGGAGGACCTCGCGCTCGGCGGCTACCGCGACCGCCTGGTCGTCGAGCTGGCCCAGAACGCCGCCGACGCCGCCGCCCGCGCCCGGGTGGCCGGACGGCTGCGGCTCACCCTGCACCCCGCCGCCCCCGGCGACGCGGAGGCCCGCTGCGTGCTGGCCGCCGCGAACACCGGCGCACCGCTGGACGCCACCGGCGTCGAGTCCTTGAGCACCCTGCGGGCCTCCGCCAAGCGCGAGGGCCACGCGGCCTCCGTGGGCCGCTTCGGCGTCGGCTTCGCCGCCGTCCTCGCGGTCAGCGACGAACCCGCGGTGCTCGGCCGGCACGGGGGCGTGCGCTGGTCGCTGGCAGAGGCGCGGGAGATGGCCCGGGGCGCGGCCGTCGGCAGCCCCGGCCTCGGGGACGAACTGCGCCGCCGCGACGGGCACGTACCGCTGCTGCGCCTCCCGCTGCCCGCAGAGGGCAGCGCGCCCGAGGGGTACGACACCGTCGTGGTGCTGCCGCTGCGCGACGGCACCGCGGAGGATCTGGCGGCCCGGCTGCTGGCCGCCGTGGACGACGCGCTGCTGCTCACCCTGCCCGGTCTGGACGAGATCGTCGTCGAGACGCCGGAAGGGACCCGCACCCTCAGCCGCTCGCTCCACGGCCCGTACACGCACGTCGACGACTCCGCGCGCGGCCTCACCCGGTGGCGCACGGTCTCCCACCACGGCCCTGTCGAGCCCGCCCTGCTCGCCGACCGGCCCGTCGAGGAGCGGCTGCGCCCGCACTGGTCGGTGACCTGGGCGGTGCCCGTGGACGAGTCCGGGTCACCGCTGAACCCCCGCACGGCTCCGGTCGTCCACGCGCCGACGCCCACCGACGAACCGCTCGGCATCCCGGCCCTGCTCATCGCCTCGCTGCCGCTGGACACCGCCCGCAGACACCCCGCGCCGGGGCCGCTGACCGACTTCCTCGTCGACCGGGCGGCCGACGCGTACGCGGAGCTGCTGGGCGGCTGGCAGCCGGTCTCGACCGGCACCATCGACCTGGTTCCCGGGCCGCTCGGCAAGGGCGCCCTGGACGGGGCCCTGCGCGGCGCGATCCTGGAGCGGCTGCCCCGGATCGCGTTCCTGGAGCCCGCGGTGGCTCGCGACACGTCCGCGGAGGCCGACCGCTGGGACGCCTGGGACCAGCCGGACGCGGCGGTCCCCGGCACCACCGCGCTGCGGCCCGTGGAGGCCGAGGTCGTCGAGGGGGTGGGGGCCGAGACCGTGCGGGTCCTCGCCGAGGTGCTGCCCTGCCTGCTGCCCGCGGGCCTGGAACGCCGCACCGAACTGCGCACCCTCGGCGTCGCCCGGGTCCCCCTGACCGAGGCGATCGACCGCCTGGCCGGCCTGGAGCGCGACCCCGGCTGGTGGCGCCGCCTCTACGACAGCCTCGCGGGGACCGACCCCGACCGGCTCTCCGGCCTCCCGGTCCCGCTCGCCGCGGACCCCGGCGACGGGGCGGGCCGTCCGCCGCGCACCACTATCGGCCCCCGCCAGGTCCTGCTGCCGCTCCCGGACGCGCTGACCGGTCCCGTTCTCGGGCGTCTCGCGCGGCTCGGGCTGAAGGTCGCCCACCCGGACGCCGCCCACCCGCTGCTGGAGAAGCTCGGGGCGCTGCCCGCCACCCCGCACGCCGTGCTGACGACGCCTCAGGTGCGGGCGGCGGTCGCCGGTTCGCTGGACGCGGGGGAGGTGTGGGACGAGGACGCGCTGGACGGCGACGAGCTGGCCGAGACCGTCCTCACCCTCGTCCGGGACGCCGAGCTGGCCCCCGGCGACGAACCGTGGCTCGGTGCGCTCGCCCTGCCCGACGAGGACGGCGAGCCGGCCCCCGCCGGTGAACTCGTCCTGCCCGGCAGCCCGTTCGCGTCGATCATGCGCGAGGGCGAACTCGCCCTGTGCGACGCGGAACTGGCCGACCGGTGGGGCGAGGCGCCGCTCACCGCGTGCGGGGTCCTCGCCGGCTTCACCCTCGTCCGCGCCACCGATGTCGTCCTGGACCCGGACGAACTGGAGCCACGCGTCGGGGACTTCGCCGAACCCGACGACGCGGGTCTGCTGGACGCCGTCGACGTCTGGTGCGAGGACCTCCTGGACCAGCTGCCCGACACGCCCGTGCCGCCCGTCGCCACAGAGCTCGTCGCGGTGCGCGACCTCGACCTGGTCGACGACGACGCCTGGCCGCAGGCCCTCGCCCTGCTGGCCCGGCCGCCGCTGCGCGACGCGCTGACCCAGCCGGTGCGGGTGCTGCTCCCGGACGGCACGACGCGGTCCGTGCGCCCGTACACCGCGTGGTGGCTGCGCGACCACCCGGTCCTGGACGGCCGCCGCCCGGCCGGACTGCGCGCGGCGGGCGGCGACCCGCGCCTGGCCGGGCTCTACGACGCGGTGGACGCCACCGGATTCGACGACGCGGAGGTGCTGCGGGCGCTGGGGGTGCGCACCTCCCTCTCCGCGCTCCTGGACGAGCCGGGCGGCGCGGCCGAGCTGCTGGGCCGGCTGGCCGAAGAGGACCGTCCGGTGACCGCTGTGCACCTGCGCGCCCTCTACACGGCCCTCGCCGAGCTCGACCCGGAAGAGGTGACGTTGCCGGACGAGCTGCGCGCGGTGACGGGCGAGGGGGTGCGGGTGGTCGACGCGTCGGACGCGGTGATCGCGGACGCCCCGGACGTGCTGCCGCTGGCCCAGGGGCTGCCCCTGCTGCCGGTCGCCCCGGCCCGCGCCGCCGAGCTGGCCGAACTCCTCCAGGTGCGGCGGCTCAGCGAGACGGTGGAGGCCCGGGTCGCCGGTGAGGGCGAGGAGCGCCGGGTGCCGGAAGCGGTCCGGGCGCTGCTCGGCCCCGGCGCCCCGGACACGTACGTCGAGTACGCAGAACTGCGCGCGGACGGCGTCGAGCTGGACTGGCGCCGCACCCCGGACGGCACGGTCCACGCCGCCACGCTGGAGGGCGTGGCGGCCGGCCTGGCCTGGGCGGCCGGGCAGTGGCCCCGCCGCTTCGAGGTCGCGGCGCTGCTGGAGGACCCCTCGCGTACGGAGGAGTTGGCGCGGGACCGCTGGTTCGACTGAGGACCGGGGCGGCGGGGGAGCGGCAGGGCGGCCGGGGCCCCGGGCGGGGTCCGGGCGGCCGGCCCGTCTCGTCCGGCCAGGCGCGGCGGCGGCCTTCACAGAAAGGTCACAGGGCCGCACAACCGTTCGCCCGGTTCGCCCGTCTGTACCGAGGAGCCAACAGGCTCATGGATCAGATGGGCCCCGCCGGGCGGATGACGTGCCCCGGGGCCCCTTCTCCACTTGGGGACTCATGCGTATTCGTGCCACTGTGGCCGCCGCCTCCGGCGCCCTGGCTCTTTCCGCCCTCGCAGTACCGGCCGTCCAGGCCGACGAGAAGCCGGTCGCCGGCGCCACCCTGCCCTCCGGCGCCGACGTGTTCGGCGCCGAGAGCGGTTCGTCCGCACCCGCCGCCGGGCGGCGGGCCGCCCGTGCGGCAGAGAAGCCCGTCATCAAGAAGGTCGTCGTCAACGGCGGCAAGGACATCGTGGTGGGCACGAAGTCCAAGAAGAAGTTCACCATCGCGATCACGGCCTCCTCGCCTTCGGGCATCGCCGACGCGTACGCCTACCTGTGGCACGGCCACATCGACGAGATCGACGGCTTCCTCGGCCCCACGCAGGACGCCGGAACCTGCAAGGTGTCGGCCGACCCGACCACGTCCACCTGCACCGTCACGGTCACGGTCGACCCGCGCTCCGACGACCTGTACACCAGCAGCCTGGCGGGCACCTGGAAGGTGGCGGCGGGCGCACTCGCCGCCACCGGCGGCGACGAGGACTTCGTCTGGAACGACGCGCAGGCCAAGACCCGCGTCCAGCGTTTCTCCAAGCTGACCGTCAACGCCTCGCCCGAGCCGGTGAAGAAGGGCGGGACCCTCACCGTCACCGGGAAGCTGACCCGCGCCAACTGGGACACGGGGACGTACAAGGGCTACACCAAGCAGCCCGTGAAGCTCCAGTTCAGGAAGAAGGGCGCCAAGAGCTACACGACGGTCAAGACGATCACGTCGAGCTCGACCGGCGCGCTGAAGACTGCCGTCAAGGCCTCGGTCGACGGCTACTGGCGCTACAGCTTCGCCGGCACGTCCACCACGCCGGCCGTCTCTGCCGCCGGTGACTTCGTCGACGTCAGGTAACGACGGCGCCCGTACACGGGGGCGCCCCCGCGGCGCTTGCGGGCTCAGGCCCCGAAGCGCCGCCCCACCCAGCGCCAGGTGAACTCCAGCAGGACGGCCGCCGCCCCCGCGATACCGACCGCCGTCCACGGCATCGGCGCCCCCACCAGCTTCAGCGCGAAGAAGTCCTGGAGCCACGGCACGACGAGCACGATCAGGAAGGCGAGCCCCATCGCCGCGACCAGGCCGATCCGCCACCACGTGTAGGGGCGGGCGATGATCGCCAGGACCCACATCGACACCAGGAACAGCGTCAGCGTCGCCGCGCTCGTCTCGGCCTCCAACGCGCCCTCGCCCGCGTAGTAGGTCCGCGCGATCAGGTACGTCGAAAAGGTGGCGATCGCCGCGATGACGCCCGAGGGGATCGCGTACCGCATGACACGGCGTACGAAATGGGGCTGGGCGCGTTCCCGGTTCGGCGCGAGGGCCAGGAAGAACGCGGGGACGCCGATGGTCAGCGTGGACAGCAGGGTCAGGTGCCTCGGCAGGAACGGGTACTCCACCTGGGAGCACACCACCAGGATCGCCAGCAGCACCGAGTAGACGGTCTTGGTCAGGAACAGGGTGGCGACCCGGGTGATGTTGCCGATCACCCGGCGGCCCTCGGCGACGACCGAGGGCAGCGTCGCGAAGCTGTTGTTCAGCAGCACGATCTGCGCCACCGCGCGCGTCGCCTCGGAACCCGAGCCCATCGACACCCCGATGTCGGCGTCCTTGAGGGCCAGCACGTCGTTCACCCCGTCGCCGGTCATCGCGACGGTGTGCCCGCGCGACTGGAGGGCGGCCACCATGTCCCGCTTCTGCTGCGGGGTGACCCGGCCGAAGACCGCGTTCTGCTCCATGGCCGTGGCCATCTCGTCCGGGTCGGTGGGCAGCCGGCGGGCGTCCAGGGTGTTCTCCGCGCCCGCGAGGCCGAGCTTCCCTGCGACCGCGCCGACGGAGACCGCGTTGTCGCCGGAGATGACCTTCGTCGCCACCCGCTGCTGGGCGAAGTAGGCGAGCGTGTCCCCCGCGTCGGGGCGAAGCCGCTGCTCCAGCACGACCAGGGCGGTGGGCACGGCCCCGGCGGCGGCGTCGGGCGCGTCCAGCGCACCGGGCGCGCGGGCCAGCAGCAGCACCCGCAGGCCCCGCTCGTTGAGCCGCTCGATCTCGTCGAGGGCCGGGTCACCCTCGACGAGCAGCACGTCGGGCGCGCCGAGCAGCCAGGCGGAGGCGGTCCCGTCGCTCTCCTCGAACGCCGCGCCGCTGTACTTGCGCGCGGAGGAGAACGGCATCGCGTCGGTGACCGTCCACGCCCGCGCGCCCTCCCCGTCTTCCGGGTGGGCGTCGATGATGGCCTGGAGGCTGGCGTTGGGGCGGGGGTCCGACGAGCCGAGGGAGCGCAGCACCTGGTGCACGTACGCCTCGCCGCTCCCGTTCAGCGGACGGACCTCGGTGACGTCCATGCCGCCTTCGGTGAGGGTGCCGGTCTTGTCCAGGCAGACCACGTCGACCCGGGCGAGCCCCTCGATGGCGGGCAGCTCCTGCACCAGGCACTGCTTGCGGCCCAGGCGTACGACGCCGATGGCGAAGGCGACCGAGGTGAGCAGGACCAGGCCCTCGGGGATCATCGGGACGATGCCGCCGACGGTCCGGGCCACGGAGTCCTTGAAGTTGTTGTCCTTCACGACGAGTTGGCTGACGATCAGCCCGATCGCCGTCGGCGCCATCATCCAGGTGACGTACTTCAGGATCGTGCTGATGCCGCTGCGCAGCTCCGAGTGGACGAGCGTGAAACGCGACGCCTCCTCTGCGAGCTGGGCGGCGTACGCCTCGCGTCCCACTTTCGTGGCGGTGAACGCGCCGCCGCCCGCGACGACGAAGCTGCCGGACATCACGGGGTCGCCGGGCCGCTTGACCACCGGGTCGGCCTCACCGGTCAGCAGCGACTCGTCGATCTCCAGGCTGTCGGCCTCGGCGACCGTGCCGTCCACGACCGCCTTGTCGCCGGGGCCCAGCTCCACCAGGTCGCCGAGCACGATCTCGGAGGTGGGGATCTGGGCGGCGACGCCGTCACGCCGTACGGTCGGCTTCGCCTCGCCGATGACCGCGAGGCTGTCCAGGGTCTTCTTGGCCCGCCACTCCTGGATGATCCCGATGCCGGTGTTGGCGACGATCACGAACCCGAAGAGGCTGTCCTGGATCGGCGCGACGAACAGCATGATCACCCAGAGCACGCCGATGATCAGGTTGAACCGGGTGAAGACGTTGGCGCGGACGATCTCGGCGAGAGAACGCGAGGAGCGCACCGGTACGTCGTTGACCTCGCCCCGCGCGACCCGCTCCGCGACCTCTCCGGCGGTGAGTCCGCCGGAGACGCGGGCCGGCGGAGCCGGCTCCCTGGGGTGGGCGGGGTCGGCCTCGGCCCCCGCGTCGTCTCTGCCCGGCCCATGGGGCCCGGGGGTCTGCTCCCCGGAGGAATCGAGTGCCCGCTGCGTCATGGTTCCGACGTTACGGGGGCGCGGGGGGAATCACCCGCCGGAGGGCCGAAGATCCGACCGGGGGATGATCAGGTCGGTCCTGAGGTCGTACGGAGCGGACTCAGGTGCTCCGCTCCGCGTCCCCGGTGGCGGCGGTGCGCCCGGCGTCGGCAGGGGCGGTGCGCCCGGCGTCGGCCTGGGCGGCGTGCCGCTTGAGGGCGGCGTCGCGGCCGCGGACGTACCAGAGGCCGATCAGCCCGAGTCCGGCGCCGGCCAGCGGCGTCCACACCCACCAGGTGTGCCCGCGGTCGGCGAACCAGCCGTAGAAGGGGAGCTGGGCGAGGAAGAGGACCAGCCACAGGACCGTGCCGCCGACGACGGTGGCGACGACGGGGCCCTCCAGGGGCTCGGGCGCCTCGTGCTTCGGTGTCCACTTCTCCATGCGTCCAGTGTACGGAGCCGGGGGAGCGGGGCCCCGGGGTCGGTACGGGCGGGGGCGGGAGGTGCGCGGGGAGGCGGTGGCACAAGGGTCTACGCGCGGAGATAGCGATCTTCGCTTGATGTATTCATACTGAATCTGCTTTGGGTTGGCCCGTTTTGTTCGTGTGAACGTCCAAATCCGATCGTTACGACCCAGATCGCAGAACGCTCCACCTCCGTGTCTCGCCTCCCTACGTACGACTGAGGTCACCCATGCCCCCCTCGGCCCCTGCTCAGGTCGACGCACCGCAGCCCCCGGTCCCCCAGCCCCGCAGCGGCGTGGACCGGTTCTTCCGGATCTCCGAGCGCGGGTCGACCGTCGGGCGCGAGTTCCGCGGCGGCTTCGCCACGTTCTTCGCGATGGCCTACATCATCGTGCTCAACCCGATCATCCTGGGCAGCGCGAAGGACATGTACGGCCACCAGCTCGACAACGGGCAGCTGGTCACCGCGACCGTGCTGTCCGCCGCGTTCTCCACGCTGCTGATGGGCGTCATCGGCAACGTGCCGATCGCGCTCGCCGCAGGCCTCGGTGTCAACACCGTCGTCGCGCTCCAGCTCGCCCCCCGGATGAGCTGGCCGGACGCGATGGGCATGGTGGTGCTCGCGGGCATCGTGGTGATGCTCCTGGTGGCCACCGGACTGCGGGAGCGCGTGATGAACGCCGTACCGAGGTCGCTCCGCAAGGGCATCGCGATCGGCATCGGCCTCTTCATCCTGCTGATCGGCCTCGTCGACTCCGGCTTCGTCTCGCGCATGCCGGACGCCGCCCACACCACCGTGCCGCTCCAGCTCGGCGCCGACGGGCACCTCAACGGGTGGCCGATCCTGGTCTTCGTCCTCGGCGCGCTGCTCACGCTCGCGCTGATCGTGCGCAAGGTGCCCGGCGCGATCCTCATCTCGATCGTCGCCATGACCGTCGTCGCCCTGGTCATGGAAGCGGTGGCCGGTCTGCCCGAGGGGGCGTGGGGGCTGACGACGCCGTCGTGGCCGGGCAACCCGGTCGCCGCGCCGGACTTCGGCCTGCTCGGCGAGGTCAGCCTGTTCGGCGGCTTCGAGAAGGTCGGCTATCTGACGGGCGCCCTGTTCGTCTTCTCCGTGCTGCTGTCGTGCTTCTTCGATGCGATGGGCACGATTCTCGGCGTCGGCGACGAGGCGAAGCTGATGGACAAGGAGGGCAACTTCCCCGGCATCAACAAGGTGCTGTTCGTGGACGGCATCGCGGTCGCCGCGGGCGGCGGTTCCTCCTCCTCCGCCACCACGTGCTTCGTGGAGTCCACCGCGGGCGTCGGGGAAGGGGCCCGTACCGGGCTGGCGAGCGTGGTGACCGGCCTGCTGTTCTCTGTGGCGCTGTTCCTGACGCCGCTGGCGACCATGGTCCCGTCGCAGGCGGCCACGCCCGCCCTGCTGGCGGTCGGCTTCCTGATCATCGCGGGCTCGGTGCGGGACATCGACTGGAGCGACTTCACGCTCGCGGTCCCGGCGTTCCTCGCCATGGTGATGATGCCGTTCACGTACTCGATCACCAACGGCATCGGCATCGGGTTCATCGCCTTCTCCGTGCTGCGACTGGCGACCGGACGCGGCCGTGAGGTGCCGCCGGCCATGTACGCGGTGTCGGCGGTGTTCGTCTTCTACTACGCGATGCCGGCGCTCGGCCTCACGTGACCGTCGGCGTCACCTGCCGCCGGCCGGGCCGGTCCCGGACGGCCGGTTCGGCCGGGACCGCCCGCCGGGCGGCCCCGTCGTCGCCCTCGCTTCCGCCTGCGCCTGCGCCTCCTTCTCCGCCACTGCCCCCGCTTCCGTCCCCGTAGAACTTCTCCGTCTCGTCGACGGCGGCGTTGAAGCGTTCGTCGAAGTCGTCGCGCATGAGCGTTTGGACCACGTAGTCCTGGACGCTCATGCCGCGTTTGGCGGCGTGCTGCCGGAGCCGGTCGAGCAGCTCACCGTCCATCCGCAGGCTGAGCACTGTCGATCCCATGTCCAGCAGGGTCGCCGCCCCGCAGCGCCCCGTGCGCCGCTTTCCACTTCCAACTCACTCGTTCGGGTGATGGGAATCTCATCCGCGTGCGCCAGGTGGTATTTAGCCTGGGTAATGAGTTACGCTAACAAACATGCCTGACCTGAACCACGACGGCGACAGTGCCGCCGCCGTGAGCTCCCTCCGCTCCGCCGTGATGCTGCTGGGCCGGCGCCTGAAGCACCAGCGAGTCGACGAGTCGCTGAGCCCCACCGAGATGTCGGTGCTCGGCACGCTCGCCCGCTGCGGCTCCGCCACCCCCGGCGAGCTGGCCCGCAAGGAGCATGTGCAGCCGCCGTCGATGACCCGCATCGTCGCGCTGCTGGAGGCGAAGGGGCTGGTCAGGCTCGAACCGCACCCCGATGACCGTCGGCAGAAGAGGGTCAGCCAGACCGAGCGGGCGGAAGCCATGCTCGCGGAGAGCCGCATCAAGCGGAACGCCTGGCTGGCCCACCTCGCCGAGGGCCTGGACGAGGACGAGTGGGAGACGCTGCGGGCCGCCGCGCCCGTGTTGGAGAAGCTCGCCCACCTGTGACCCCACGGGCGCGTCGGCGTGACGCCCTACCGGCTGCCCCAGCCGGCCGGGGACCGTCACCGCCGGAGCGCCCGTCGTCACGTCCTCGTCGGACCGAACGCCGCCAGACGCCCGAGGAGGCGAACTTTTTTGAGTACGGGACCCGGAGCAGACTCCGCCCCCGCACCGACTTCCACCCACGAGAGCACCGCCGGCGGGACCTTCTCGTCGCTGAAGATCCGTAACTACCGCCTGTTCGCCACAGGCGCCGTGATCTCCAACACCGGTACCTGGATGTCCCGCATCACGCAGGACTGGCTCGTCCTGAGCCTCACCGGTTCCGCCACCGCCGTCGGCATCACGACGGCGCTGCAGTTCCTCCCGATGCTCGTCTTCGGCCTGTACGGCGGCGTCATAGCCGACCGGCTCCCGAAGCGGCAGATCCTGCTCGTCAGCCAGGCCCTGCTCGGCCTCTGCGGCATCGCCCTGGCCGTACTGACCCTGACCGGGGTCGTCGAGGTCTGGCACGTCTACCTGGTCGCTTTCCTGCTCGGCATGGTGACGGTCGTCGACAACCCGGCCCGCCAGTCGTTCGTCTCCGAGATGGTCGGCCCGGCGCAGCTGCGCAACGCGGTCAGCCTGAACTCGGCGAACTTCCAGTCCGCCCGGCTCATCGGCCCCGCCGTCGCGGGCGTCCTGATCACCACGGTCGGCAGCGGCTGGGCGTTCCTGCTCAACGGACTGTCGTTCCTGGCCCCGCTCGTCGGCCTGCTGATGATGCGGACGAACGAACTGCACGCCTCGGTGACCGTGCCCCGCGCCAAGGGGCAGCTCCGCGAGGGGCTGCGGTACGTCCGCGGCCGCCCCGAGCTGGTCTGGCCGATCGTGCTCGTCGGCTTCGTCGGCACGTTCGGCTTCAACTTCCCGATCTGGCTGACGGCCTTCGCCGACGAGATCTTCGACGGCGGCGCGGGGATGTACTCGTTCTTCAACATCCTGATGGCGGCCGGTTCGCTGGCCGGAGCCCTGCTCTCGGCCCGCCGCCGCTCCTCGCGGCTGCGGATGCTGGTGCTCGCCGGCACGGCGTTCGGGCTGCTGGAGATCGCCGCCTCGCTGTCCCCGTCGGTCTGGCTGTTCTCCCTCCTGCTGGTCCCGATCGGCATGCTCGGCCTGACGACGAACATCACCGCCAACACGAGCGTCCAGATGGCCGCCGACCCCGAGATGCGGGGCCGGGTGATGAGCCTCTACATGATGGTCTTCGCCGGGGGCACCCCGGTGGGGGCGCCGATCGTCGGCTGGATCAGCGACACGTACGGAGCCCGCGTCGGCTTCGCGGCCGGCGGCGCGATTTCGGTGATCGCCGCGCTCTGCGTCGGCTTCGCCCTCGCCCGCGTCGGCGGCCTCCGCCTGAAGGTCGACCTCCGTCCGGGCCGCCCGCACGTCCGCTTCGTCCCACGCGAGCAGCTGGCGACGGCTGCGTAGCCCGGCGAGCACACGAGAACGCCCTCCCCCGGAGCGACCGGGGGGAGGGCGTTCCGGCGTCGCGGGGCAGGAGCGTGGTAGACGACGGGGCCCGGGCCCCGGGCACGCCCTGGGGCCGTGGGAGCGCCCCGCGAGGGGGAGGCCGGGCGGCAGGCACGGGCCTGGGGGCCGGGACGGTGAGCGGTGCCGTTAGGCTCGAAGGGTGGACCCGAAGACCAGAAACCGCATCATGGCGGCCGTGCTCGTGCTGATGTTCGTCGTCGTCGCCGTGGCGGCCGCCTTCGGCGGGTGAGGCCGCCGGGCCCGGCGGCCTGCCGCGCGGGCCCTGGGGCCGGTCCGGCGGGCCCCGGAGAACCGCCCCCGCCCCGCCCGCCCCCACCCGTCCGGCCTCGGTGCTTGCCCCGACCGGGCTCGAAGGAGTTGGCTGGGGCGTCATGGAGTACACACAGCTCGGACGTACGGGACTCAAGGTCAGCCGGCTCGTCCTCGGGACGATGAACTTCGGCCCGGAGACCAACGAGTCGGACAGTCACGCGATCATGGACGCCGCGCTCGGCGCGGGCCTCAACTTCTTCGACACGGCCAACGTCTACGGCTGGGGTGAGAACAAGGGGCGCACCGAGGAGATCCTCGGCACCTGGTTCGCCCAGGGCGGCGGCCGTCGCGACAAGGTGGTCCTGGCCACCAAGATGTACGGGAACATGGCCGCCGACGGCGAAGCCTGGCCCAACCACGACAAGCTCTCCGCAGCCAACATCAGGCGGTCGGTCGACGCCTCGCTCAGGCGCCTCCAGACCGACCACATCGATCTGTACCAGTTCCACCACGTCGACCGGGACACGCCCGTCGAGGAGATCTGGCAGGCGATCGACGTCCTGGTCCAGCAGGGCAAGATCCTGTACGCCGGGTCCTCGAACTTCCCCGGCTACAAGATCGCCCAGGCCAACGAGGCCGCCGCCCGCCGTGGCTCCCTCGGGCTGGTCAGCGAGCAGTGCCTCTACAACCTCGTCGAACGCCGTGCCGAGATGGAGGTCATCCCGGCGGCGCAGGAGTACGGCCTCGGGGTCATCCCCTGGTCGCCGCTCCAGGGCGGTCTGCTCGGGGGTGTCCTCAGGAAGGCGGCGGAGGGCGGCCGCCGCGCCTCCGGCCGTACCGCCGAGGCCCTGGCCGACAGCGCGGCCCGCGCCCGCATCCAGTCGTACGAGGACCTGCTCGACCAGCACGGTCTGGAACCGGGCGAAGCGGCCCTGGCCTGGCTCCTGACCCGCCCCGGCGTCACGGGCCCGATCGTCGGCCCGCGTACCGCCGGTCAACTGGACAGTGCCCTGCGCGCCCTGGAGCTGGAGCTCTCGGAGGAGGTGCTCACCGGCCTGGACGAGATCTTCCCCGGCCCGGGGCCTTCCCCGGAGGCTTTCGCCTGGTAGTGGGAGCGGGCTCGCTCTTCGCGGAACGGGAGCGGGGGACGGGAGCGTGAACGGCTCGCGGCGTCCCGGGCGGCGGAAGCAGGGAACGAGGAGGGGGCGCCTCCCGTCGCTGTGACGGGAGGCGCCCCCTTTTGCGGCTGCTCGTTTGTCAGCCGGTCCGGACGTCAGCCGGTCTGGACGTCAACCGGTCCGGACGTCAGCTGAGGGCCTGGAAGTCGAGCCATCCGCTGGTTCCGATGGCGACGCCGCTGCCGGAGAGATTGGGGTAGACGTACAGCTTGCCGTCACCGCCGGTGGCGAAGATGTCGGCCCTGTCGTCGGAGCCGGCGTCGGGGAAGGCGGTGAGCAGCGGCCGGTAGGCGGGGGTCCACCCGGACCCGATGACCGTGTGCTTCGCTCCGTTGCCGAGCCCCTCACCGGACGGGCCGGTGCCCTCGTAGAGGCGCAGTTCTCCGTTGGTCCTCGAACGGGCGAGGATGTCGACGCGTCCGTTGCCGGTGCGGTCACCGGGGGCCAGCAGGTCGTAGTCGGACCAGGACCCGTTGCCCACGAGGACGGGGGCGCGGGCGTCGTCCAGGTAGAGGGACGGGGAACCGTAGTACAGCCAGAGGAAGTCGCCTTCCTTGACGAGCAGGTCGGGATGGCCGGCGACATCGGCAGTGCCGTCGTTGTCGGCGTCGAGCGGGCCGTCGACGTCTCCGACGGCGAGGATCTGGTCGGCGTCGGCCCAGTGGTTGTCGGCCTCGTCGAAGACGGCGAGTTCCTGGCGGTCGTACAGGCAGGCGCGGGAGTGCCCGTCGGCCTGCTCGTCGCGCGCGGTGCAGGCCCAGCCGACCCCGTTGTTCGGGTAGAGCTGCAGGGTCTTGCCGTCGTCGCCGGGGATGGCGGCGACGAGGTCCTCAAGGCCGTCGCCCGTCCAGTCTCCGCGGTGGGTGATGCCGGCCTGGGCGAAGTCGCCGTTGCTCGCGGCGGTTCCGGCTCCGATGTAGCCGTTGCCCTGACCGGGGTAGAGCCACAGCTCGCCGTTGCTCCGGACCCCGTAGAGGTCGGCGTGGCCGTCACCGTTGAGGTCGCCGGCCTTGTCGGGGACGGAGAGCCCGCCCGCGTAGAAGAGGTAGGAGGCCCGGTCGGAGCGGTTTTGCGCGGCGTCGAGGCTGCGGACGTAGAGCCGCTGTGGCCCGGCTGCGGGCGGGGTCAGGACGAGCTTGGCGTCGGCCTTGCCGTCTCCGTCGAGGTCGGTGCCGGGCGCGACCGTGCGGACAGCGGGGTCCCAGTCGCTCCAGTACTCGTACGCCTTCACGTCGTCGACGCCCCCGCTGCCGAGGACGAAGGTCCCCGCGGTGCGGGCCTCCCCGGTGGTGGCGGGCCAGCCGTCGGACCCGTCGGGGAACTGCTGGGAGCTGATGGTGGGCGGGGTGCTGGGCCGGGTGGGGTCGAAGTCGAAACGGCATGTACCCGGGTTGGGGTTCCAGGCGGACTTGGACGTGGCGTCGAGCGTCTGCACCTTCCACCCGAAGTTGCCCTTCGCCGCGGCCAGGTGCTGCTGGAGTGTGGCCTTGGGGACCTTGACCTTCGCCACCGTGCCGGAGCTGGCGGACACGATCTGGTTGAAGATCTCGGACCCGCCGGACAGGTTGTCGGTCCCCCACAGGCGGAACTGGGCACGGACCGTTCCCCCGTCCGCGTCGGAGACCTTCGCGGTCAGGGTGACGTCGGTGTTCCCGATCGTGGTGTACGGAGCGACCATGTCGCACCCGCCGGAGCTGGGGATGGTGTCCAGCCCGCTCGGCACGTTGGGCACGGTGTTGTACGTCGTCGACAGCACGGCCGAGTTGGCGTCGAACTTCTTCCACCCGTAGACGTCGCCCTCGCTGGAGGCCTGCATGCCGAAGGTGAGCGTGTTCCACCGGTTGGCGATGCCGTCCTTCGCCGCCGCGGTCACGTCGAAGGCGAGGTTGCCTGCCGGGCAGCCCGGCCCCCAGCCGCGGGAGTCGTTTACGGAGTCCAGCTTCTTGCGCCACGTGGGCTGCTTGTTCCATGTGGTGGACGAGGAGAACGCGCTGGTCGCCCAGAGTTCGACGGTCCGGTCGGTGCACGACCATGACCAGGTGTTCTTGATCCGGAAGGTGGACGAGGAGACCACCTTCTTGGTGGACCACAGGTTGCCGGCCCTCATCCGGAAGAAGGACCGGGCCAGCCCGTTGGTCACGTTCTCGTACCCGACGCGGGCCGTCGTGGTGCCCTTGGTGGTGTCCCAGTTCGCACCGTTGAAGAACGAGCTGTTCGGGTGTTTCTTGTAAGCGATCGTCCAGGAGTGGCGGGAGCCGGAGACGGCCGGGTCCAGCAGCACCGGGTACTGCGTGTCCTCGCCCGTCAGGAGTTCCTGGTCCGGGGTGAGGCTCAGCTTCCCGTCCGTGACCGCGAGGCCCATGGTCGCCTGTTGGGCGCCGTAGCGGGGCTCGAACTCGTTTGCCGGCGGCGGGGGTTCGGTGGCGGCGCTGCGGGCCGAGAGGGTGGCGGGCGCCGCCGCGGAGCTGCTGTCCCACATCAGGGGCGTCGGGGCGGTGAAGACCTCCTCGCCAGCCGGGTTGACCGCCGTGAAGTTGCCATGGGCGTCGGTGCGTGCCTCCAGGCCCTGGGTGTCCAGGTCGAACTGAACCCGCTTGAGAGCGGGGTCGGCGGCGGCCGCGGCCGTTTTGACGACGAGGAGGCTGGTGAATCCGGCGGGGTTCGCCTTGAGCTTGAGGTCGACATCGGTGAGGACGTCCCCGTACGTCACGGTGTCCCCGTCGACGTCGGGCTCGGGCAGCGGCTGGGGCCAGGTCCAGGACATGCTGCGGCCGTCGCGCTCGACGGTCGCCAGAGCACCTTCACCGCCGCCGGAAAAGCGTACGTCCACCTCGGTCGCCTTCGGCGAAAAAGTTCCGTCCGCATGGGTTTTCAATGTCGTGTCAAAGGCAACGAGTTTACCGTCCTGTCGTACGAACTGCGGTAGCGCGTAGGTGTCTTGAGTAAACGATCCGTCGGGGTTGGCGAACAGCTTTGTGGTCTCGGTGCGTTGGGCGATTACCTCAGTCTGTCGGCCCGATTTCGAGGCCTGCTCCGAGGCGGCTGCCGTGTCGTCGTCCCTGGGTGCCTCAGGTGTCGTGGCGGCCTCGGGCCCCGCGGCCGCGGCTTCCGGCTGGTAGTGGGGAACGCCGAGCGCCAGGAGGGCGGCGAGTGTCGCCGCCCCCGTGATGCCCCGCTTTGTTCTCCATCTGGCCTTGCGTCGCAAACGTGCCATTGAATGAGGTCCCCTCCCTGGTGAGTTCGAGTCGCACCCTAGAACGTGAGGGAAGCGTGATGAAAGCAATGTGCCGCTGATGGGGCGTCACGCAGCCGCATGAGCGGCGGTGATTCCTCTTATTTCGGTTCATCTGCCAATGAATTGAGCACCTTTCTCTTGCAGGGACGGCCTACGAGGGTCGAATTGTTATGTCCGGGCTGTGCTGAACCTGTGGAGGCCCTGCTAACTTCCGTTCTCAGTCATGGCCTTTTGCGGCAACCGGGTGGGGAGTTCTGCGCATGTTTTCGGGTGGGGACGTCAGTACGGGACGGACGAGGAGACGGGCGCGACCGATAGCCGCCGTCCTCACCGCGTTCCTGTTCGCGGGACTGCTGGGCGGGCCGGTGGCGGCAGCCGCCGAGCTCGACCTGCTGGGTCTGGGGAAACCGGAACCGGTGCCCACCGGTGAGGTGAAGAAGAAGGGTTCGGGCAAGCCCGACCAGACCGCCCGGCACCCGTGGAAGAAGCCGAAGGCCGCTTGGCCCGAGCCGGGCACGGCGACCCCCGTTCTCCGTGTCGACGGGGCTTCGGTGAAGGCCGGCTCCCTGCCCGTCAGCGTGGGTCTGGCCGACTCCGGGGCGGAGAAGCCGGCGAAGAAGTCCTCCGCCCGGACGTCCGCTCCTGACAGAAAACCGAAGGCGGGCCCGAAGAAGGTCCAGGTCCAGGTCCTGGACCGTGCCACCGCCGACGCGCTGGACATCGAGGGCGTTGTGTTGGCGCTGCGCCCCACCGCGGGGGCCGAGGGTGACGTGGACGTCACGGTCGACTACTCGGGCTTCCGGGACGCCTACGGCGGCGACTGGGCCTCCCGGCTCACGCTGAAGACGCTCCCCGCCTGTGCGCTGACCACCCCGGGCAAGAAGGGCTGCGCCACCGGTGAGGCCCTTCCCACTGCCAACGACGTGAAGGCCGGCTCGATCGAGGCCGCCGTACGGCTGCCCGCGGCCACCGCCGGGACCGCCTCCGCGGACGCCGCCCCCGTCGAGCCGAAGGCCGGCGCCCGTGCCCTCTCCAGCGGGACCGTGCTGCTGGCCGCGACCGCCGCGGCGTCCGGCTCGTCCGGAGACTTCGGAGCCACCTCGCTCTCCCCGTCCGCGTCATGGTCCGCGGGCGGCTCGAACGGGGCCTTCTCCTGGACGTACCCGATCTCCACACCGGGCGTGGCGGGCGGCGCCGTCCCCGACCTGAAGCTGGGCTACTCCTCGCAGTCGGTCGACGGCCGCACGGCATCGACCAACAACCAGGCCAACGCCGTCGGTGACGGCTGGTCGATGGAACCGGGCTACATCGAGCGCCGGTACATCCCCTGCACCGAGGACGCCAAGAACAGCACCACCACGGCCAAGGTCGGCGACCTCTGCTGGAAGAAGGACAACGCCGTCATCAACCTCGGCGGCCAGTCCAACACCCTGATCAAGGACACCGACAGCGGGGAGTGGCGCCTGGAGAGCGACGACGGCACCAAAGTCGCCCAGCTCACCAACACCTCCCTGGCCAACGGCGACGACAACGGCGAGTACTGGCGGGTGACGACCCCGGACGGCACGCGCTACTACTTCGGCTTCAACCGGCCGCGCGGCTGGGCCGCGGGCAAGGACGAGACCGACTCGACCTGGACCGTCCCCGTCTTCGGCAACCAGCCCGGCGAACCCTGCTACGCGTCGGCGTTCAAGGACGCCTGGTGCCAGCAGGGCTGGCGGTGGAACCTGGACCTGGTCATCGACACGCACGGCGACGCCATCACGTACTACTGGGACAAGGAGACCAACTACTACGGGCGCAACGTCAACCCCAGCACCGGGGCGTCCACCGCGACCCCGTACACCCGCGGCGGCTCCCTGAAGCGCATCGAGTACGGCCTGCGGTCCACCGACTTCTACGCCAAGCCCGCGGCCAAGGTCGAGTTCACGAACAGCGAGCGCTGCCTGAGCGACTGCGGCGTCTTCGACAAGGCCCACGCGAAGAACTGGCCCGACGTCCCCTTCGACCGCTACTGCGCCAAGGGCACCGAGTGCAAGGACCGCTACTCGCCCTCGTTCTGGAGCCGTGAGCGTCTGACGAAGATCGACACGTCGGTGCTGGTCGGCACGGCCTTCAAGCCGGTCGACACCTGGACCCTCGCCCACCAGTTCCCCGCCACGGGCGACGGCAGCGATCCGGCGCTGTGGCTGAAGTCGATCACCCGCACCGGACACGGCGGAACCGGGTCCGTCACCCTCCCCGCCGTGACGTTCAAGGGCCAGGCCCTGCCGAACCGCGTCGAGGGGGCCACCACCGGAGGCGGCCCGGACCCGGTGCCGCCGCTGTGGCGCTACCGTGTCCACGGCATCGACACCGAGACCGGCGGCACGATCGGCGTCACCTACTCGTCGGTCGACTGCAAGGCGGGCAGCGTCCCCACGCCCACCTCCAACAAGCGGCGCTGCTACCCGGTGAAGTGGTCCCCGCCGGACGCCCCGGCCGCGGACTACGAGCCGTACCTCGACTGGTTCCACGCCTACGTCGTCACCCAGATCGTGGAGACCGACAACACGGGCGGCGCCCCCGCCAAGCAGACGGACTACGCGTACCTGGACGGCATGGCCTGGGCCAAGTCGAAGGACGACGAGTTCAGCGACGCGAAGCACCTCACGTATGGCGACCGCAAGGGATACGGCCGCGTCCAGGTGCGCAGCGGCGTCGCGCCGGACAAGCGGACCCTGAAGGAGTACCGCTACTTCCGGGGCATCGACGGGGCCGCGGTCAAGGACCACGCGGGCGTCGCGGTCACCGACCGGGAGGCCTTCTCCGGCATGACCCGGGGGGAGGCCACGTACGACGGGGACGGCGGCGGGATCGAAGCCACCACCAGCCATGAACCGTGGCGGTCCGCCCCCACGGCCACGGAGACCCGGGCCGAAGGGCTGCCCGCCCGTCACGCTTACGCCACTGGAGGCAAGAGCGAGGAGATCCGTACCGCCGTCGGCTCGGGCTGGCGCACCACCCGTACCGAGCGGACCTTCGACGCGGTCGGCCAGGTGCTCACCGAGTCCTCGCTCGGTGACACGGCCAAGACCGGCGACGAGAGGTGCACCACCAACACCTACGTCCGCAACACGACGCGGAACATCCTCACGACGATCTCCGAGTCCAGGACCGTGGCCAAGGCATGCGGTGTCACCCCGGACCTCCCGGCGGACCTGATCGCGGCGCAGCGCCACTACTACGACGGCGCGACCAGTCCGACCAAGGCACCGGCCAAGGGCGATGTGACGCGGCTCGACGAGCAGGACGCCGAGGGCACCGGCTACCTCACCACCGCCACGCACACCTATGACCAGCATGGCCGTGAGAAGACCTCCACGGACGCGCTGAACAACACCACCAGCACCGCCTACGCCCCGGCTGCCTTCCAGGCCCCGACGACGGTCACCGTGACCAACGCCCTCGGCCACGAGGCGACCACCACCCACGACCCGGTGCGCGGGGCGACCACCGCCGCGGTGGACGCGAACGGCAAGCGGACCGACGCCGTCCACGACGGTCTCGGCCGGGTGGTGAAGGTGTGGGAGCCGGGCTGGGCCAAGGCCGACCACGCGGACAAGCCCTCCACCGAGTACGGCTATACGATCTCCAAGACCGCCGTGAACGCCGTCGTCACCAAGGAGCTGAAGCAGAACGGCGACTACCGCACTGCCTACACGCTCTACGACGGCCTGCTGCGTGAGCGCCAGACCCAGGCCCCGGCCGCGGGCACGCAGGACCGGATCATGACCGAGACCCACTACGACACCCGTGGCTGGGCCTGGCAGACGTACTCCCCCTACTACGCCAAGGGCGCGCCGTCGGCGACGCTGGCCTCCGCCGCGGTGAACACCGTGCCGGCGGCGGTCCAGAACCGCTTCGACGGACTGGGCAGGGTCACGGACGCGCTCTCCCTGAAGTTCGGCGACGAGCAGTGGCGCAGCACGACGGTCCACGAGGGCGACCGCACCACCGTCGTCCCGCCCAAGGGCGGCACGGCCACCACCACGGTGACCGACGCGCGCGGACGCACGACCGACCTCCTCCAGTACACGAACGCGGCGCGCACGGCCTCGCAGAAGACCACCTACACGTACGGCAAGTACGACGAGCCGACGAAGGTGACCGACGCCGACGGCAACACCTGGTCCTACACGTTCGACAGCCGGGGTCAGAAGACCCGGACCGACGACCCGGACAAGGGCGTCACCAACACGACGTACGACGACCTCGGCCGGGCGGTCACCACGACCGACGAGCGGGGCGTCACGCTCGCCACGGAATACGACGTGCTCGGCCGGGTGGTCGAGGTCAAGCAGGGCGACACGACCCTGTCGAAGCGGACTTACGACACGCTCGCCAAGGGGCAGCTGACCAGCAGCACGCGCTACGTCGGGGGTGCCGCGTACACCACGGAGGCCGGCGGCTTCAACGACCGCTACCAGCCGACGTCCACGACCACCACGGTCCCCTCCGCGGCCGGCGGCCTGGCGGGCGCCTTCACCTGGACGTACGGCTACAAGCCGGAGACCGGGGCGCTGCTCTGGACCCTCAACCCGGCCGTGGGCGACATCCCGGCCGAGCGGGTGGTCACGAACTACAACAGTGACGACCAGCCGTTCCGCACCAGCGGCCAGCGCGGCGCGCTCGTCGGGAACACGGCGTACGACGTCTTCTCACGGCCGACCCGCCTGGAGTTCGGCGCCACTCTCAACCAGAAGGCGTACCGGACCAAGGTCTACGACGAGCACACCGGCCAGACCGTCCGGCAGACCACGGACCGCGACATCGCCCCCCAGCGGGTCGACGACACCACGTACGCCTACGATCCGGCGGGCAACGTCACCGGGGTGACCGGCGTCAGCGGCCAGGACGCGCAGAAGTCCACCGACCGGCAGTGCTTCACCAACGACCCGCTGGGTCGGCTGACCGAGGCGTGGACGGCGAAGTCCGACTGTGCGGCGGCCCCTTCGGCCTCGACGGTCGGCGGCCCGGACGCGTACTGGCACAGCTACCGCTACGACAAGGTCGGCAACCGCACGCAGCAGACCGAGCACGCCACCTCGGCCGGCACGGCGGCCGCCGTCACCCGCTACACGATGCCGACCCCCGGCAGCGACCGCCCGCACGCGGTCCAGCAGGCCTCCGTCACCGGCGGCCCCGACGACGGGCGTACGAGCACCTTCGCGTACGACAAGAGCGGCAACACCACCCGGCGCACCATCGGCTCCACGGTGCAGACCCTGACTTGGGACGCCGAAGGCCACCTGGCCACCCTCACCGAGGGCGGCAGGAAGACCGGCTACACCTACGACGCCGACGGCAACCGCATCATCGCGAAGAACGGCGACGGGTCCAGCACCCTCACCCTCCCCAACGGCGACCAGCTGAACCTCGCGGCGAACGGCAAGAAGACCGCGACGCGTTACTACACGCACAACGGCGAGACGGTGGCGGTCCGCAACGGCAACGCGATCGCCTACCTGATGAGCGACCACCAGGGCACGGCGATGACGGCCATCGCGGTCGGCACCCTGGCCCTGACCCGCAGGAAGCAGCTCCCCTTCGGCGGCCTGCGGTCCGAGCAGTCGACGGTCTTCGGTTCCCGCGGCTTCGTCGGCGGCACCAACGACCCCACGGGCCTGACGCACCTGGGCGCCCGCGAGTACGACCCGGTCCTGGGCCGCTTCCTCTCCGTCGACCCGGTCATCGACTTCCACGACCCGGCGCAGATGAACGCCTACAGCTACGCCCACAACAACCCGCTGACCAAGTCCGACCCGACGGGCCTGCGCCCGGACGGCCCGGTGGGAGGCAACTCCTACAACGACGAGCGGTGGGCCGAGAAGCGGGGGATGACGGCCGGCTACACGAAGAAGAGCGGCAAGTGGGTCTGGAAGCAGACGCCGAAGAAGGACGTTGACTCGATTCGCTACTACAATAATTATCGGGCCAGTCCGTCGACCTTTATGATTCCTCGGATTCCGAAGTACATCCCTGGCTACAAGATCCGCTACCCCAAGAACTATCAGAATGGCCCGGACGTGGCCGGTGCAGTAAAGCGCGAGGTGGTGAAACTGAAGAAACTGGCAGTTGATTCGGTTTCAACTAAGGGGGAGACTCGGACGCATGGGGTGTGCGCCGGCCTGTCAGGCGGTGTATATGCCATGGGTAGCACTGGAGCCTGCTTCATGTGGAGCAAAAACGCCGAAGGTGATTGGAAGTACGGAATCAGCTTCTCGGCTGGAATTGCGGCGCTCGGGGGAGGGCTTGCCGGAGACGGAAGTTATGTCGAAAGCAATGCAGACGACCTTGCGCAGCTCGCTGGATACGGCATAGATAAATCAGTTTCCGCCCACTATGGTGGCGGAGTTACGGCTGGCCATGAAGCGGCAGTCAATCCGGACCGTACCGCTGTGCGCAATTTCCGCGAGGAACCTGTCTGGGCCACCAGCTATGGTGGCGGCCCAGGAGTCCAAGGTGGGCTCGGCCTCGGGGTGAACCATACGTGGATGTTCAAGCTGAACTAACTGCAAATCGGCCGAACTGACCCTGCTCGAGCGAACGCTTAACAGTGCGCGGCGCCCCTACGTCTTGCCGTAGGGGCGCCGCCCTTCTGTCCTGCTGATAGCGAAGGGATGTTTCGTTGTGCTTCTATTCTTCTCTCTAGTCATGATTTTGATGGGACTGGCTGTCAGGAGGAATTGGTGGGGGATGGCGGATCAGATGTCTGGTCGGCATTTGGCCGCGAGGTCGTTGGGGCACGAAAAGTCTTGGCGGTGGAAGGCGTCCATGATGTTCGGCGGGGTTCTGATTGCGTTCGGGTTTCTTATGGCCTTGGCGTTCTTCTATCTGCTGGTCCGAGGGGGTGTTTGATGTTTCTTTTTTGTTTCCTGTTACTTTTTCTTCCTGTTGGTTTCCTGGTGCTGTTTAACCCGAAAGGGTGGGGCCACTCTTTCAGGGGAGGGCTTGTTGGGTCCGGACTTTCGGAGGCTTTTGTGAGAGTCATGGGTGGTGGATGGATGCTTGTCGGACTGACCGCTCTTTCCGTTTTGGTGTATGACGGCCTGTCCTGATGTGCCGCAAAACCGCGGTCTCGGCTGCCCGCCTGAGCCGTACAACGGATGCAGGCCCCCCGACGTGCGCCTCCACGGAGCACCAGGGATGTGCGCCGAGGAGCCATCGGTCGGGGGCGCCGTGCGTCTGCCGGACGGTCCCTCTGAGGCGCCATGCGCCTCCCGGCAGGTCTCCGGATCGAACAACGCGGCCCCTGGAGCTGCGCGCAGCGTGAGGGCGCTGTAGTGGGTTGCCGGAAGCAGGAAGGCTGGTTCCGCCACTGCCCGCTTCTGGCCTTGTCCTTCCGGCTTCTTGCGGCGCAAGCTGAGCGTGCGGACCGCACGGGCGCCCGCCGACGAGGAGCAGAGGGAGGGTCCGGGTGAGGCATCTGCCTGTATTCCGGTGGGTACTGGCCCTTGGGCTGATCCTGTTCACCTGGTCGGCGGTTCTTTACGCGAACACCCCGGACTTTCCCGAGCTGGAGCAGGTCGAGCTGACCGTGCTCGACGAGAAGCCCGACGGGACGTGCACGGTCGCCTGGTCCAATCCCTTCCGGTTCGCGGACGAGCGGGAGGGACCCTACCAGTGCGATGCCGGGCGGAGCCCGGCGCTGAAGGCGCCGCACTACGAGCTGGCCACCGGTTTCGGTTGGGACAGCGGGTGGGTGCTCGCCGAGGGGCCGGACCAGGGTCGGCTGTACCACCTGGAGGAAGACCAAGAAGCGGATGAGGAGAGGCGCGAGCGCTCCGATGTCCTGGTGCTGGCCGGGCTGCCCCTGATGGTCGTCGGCGTCGTCGGCGGGAACATCCGCTTGCTGCGCCGGGCGCGCGGAGCGCGGCCCGCGGTCGTCCGCCGGGCGGCACGGCTCAGGGAGGCCGCCGAGCAGGTGGCGCAGGACCACCACCGGGCCCTGGAGGCGGTCCGGACGGCGTGGGCGCCGCTGCACCGCGAGCTGGTGGACGGAGAGCTGGACCGCATTCCGGTGACCCAAATACGGGGCCTTGCCGAGGGGCGGCTACGCACCCAGGAGATGGAGAAGGGCGGTGTTCGCACCGTGCGGGACGTACTCGACGCCGGGACGTGGGCCCTCGCCCAGCTCCTGGGCATGGAACGGGACACGGCGGAGCAGACGGTGGCCGCCGCGCGGCGGACGGCCGACGCGGTGGGCCGGGAGGTGTCGGTGCGGTTCGACGCGCGCGGCCCCGAACCGCGTACCACCGCGCTGCTGGCCGCTCTGAGGGTGCTGGTGGACGCAGGGCCGAAGGCGCGGAGCGCCGGACGGGCAGGCAGGGAGCTGGCCGCACGGCTGGCGCCGCTGCTCATCACGGCCGAACCCGCGGCCGGAGTACGGGAAATGCTGCGGACGGGACCGTACGAGCGCGACAACGTCCTGGCGGCGGTGACCGAGCTGCGTATCGTGCTGGCCGAAGCCGAACGGGAGGCATGGGCCGAGCAGTTCGCCCAGTCCTCGGTCGATCTGCTGCGCGGCCCGGACGTCGATGCCGATGAGTTGGCCACCTGGACGGACTTCGAGGCCCGGCCGACGGCGTACTACACGGCGCTCGCGGAGGTCATCGACGAGGATGCCCCCGCGACGGCCTGCCGCACCGAGGGGGCCTGAGCCGCCGCCCGCCGCCCATGCCGGCGCTGTGCTCGTCCGCGTGACCCGCCGCCCCGCGCCCACGCTGGTGCAGCCCAGCCTCAGCTCTTCCCCGCATACCCGTCCAGCGCCGCCAGCACCGCTCGCCGGCTTTCCGTGCCGCTGAGGTGGCCCGCGTTGTCGATCACCGTCAGGTCGGCGTCCGGCCAGGCGCGGGCGAGTTCCCAGGCGGTGGTCAGGGGGGCGGCGAGGTCGAAGCGGCCGTGGACCAGGGTGGCGGGGATGCCGGCCAGGCGGTGGGCGTCGCGTAGGAGGCGGCCTTCCTCCAGCCAGGCTCCGTGCGCGAAGTAGTGGGCGCAGATGCGGACGAACGCCTGCTGGGCCCGGTCCGGGCGGGCGCTGAACGGGGGCGGGCCGGTGTACGGCTCCATCGAGACGACCGCGTCCTCCCATGCGCACCAGTCGGCCGTCGCCCGGGCCCGTACCGCCGGGTCCGGGTTCTCCATGCGGCGGGCGTAGGCCGCGACCAGCCCGGCCGGGTCCGTCGTCTCGGGGACGCCCGCGCGGAAGGCGTCCCAGGCCTCCGGGAAGAGCTGGCCGACGCCCCGGTACAGCCAGTCGATCTCGCTGCGGCGGGTCGTGGTGACGGATGCGATGACGGCCTCCGTGACGCGTTCCGGGTGTTCTTGGGCGTACGCCAGGATCAGCGTGGAGCCCCAGGAGCCGCCGTAGAGCAGCCAGGTCGAGATGCCCAGGTGGTTCCGCAGGCGCTCCATGTCGGCGATCAGGTGAGGTGTCGTGTTGTGCCGCATGTCCGTCGTGGGGTCGCTCGCGTGCGGTGTGGAGCGGCCGCAGCCGCGCTGGTCGAAGAGGACCACGCGATAGCGGTCCGGGTCGAAGTACTGCCGGGCGCGCGGCGTGCAGCCCGAGCCGGGGCCGCCGTGCACCACGAGGGCCGGCGTGCCGTGCGGGTTGCCGCACGTCTCCCAGTACACGAGGTTGCCGTCGCCGACGTCCAGCATGCCGCTCTCGTACGGCTCGATCGGCGGGTACAACGCGTCCGGCTCGCGGTCCATCGCGGCTCCTCCCCTTGGTGAACCCGGCATGTTAGCGGCAGCGGCGTAGCCTGGACACCGTGAACGCGACTCCCCGGGTCCTCGCCGTCCTGCACGGACTCCTCGCCTCTGCCGCCCCCGACGAGCGCGGCGCGCTGTGGCATCTGTCCGAACCCGGGCGGGAGTTGGACGCCAATCTGGTGCGTCTGCCGCCGGGCTCAGAGGTCGGAGAGCACCAGGAGGACATCCTCGACGTGCTCCTGGTCGTGCTGGAGGGCGGCGGGGTCGTGCGTACGGGCGGCGGGGCCCTGGACCTCGTCCCGTCCACCGTCACCTGGCTGCCCCGCACCTCCCGCCGCGCCCTCGCCGCGGGCCCGGACGGACTCACCTACCTCACCGTCCACCGCCGCCGCCCCGGCCTCGCCATCAAGCCGCCGAGCGGCGCGGACGAAGGCGGCGAGAGCCCCTGCCTGCTGGACCGGGTCTGCCCGGAGTGCGGGCGGCTGTCGCCGGACCCCGCTCCGGTGTTCTGCAGCCGGTGCGGGGAACGGTTCCCGGAGGCATGAGCCCGGGCCCGGGCAGGGTCGGGCCCCGAGGGTGCGGGCTCCGGTGACCGGGGCGGCGCGTCCCCGCCGGTGGGGACGCGCCGGGGGCGGCCCGACAGCGGTGGGCGGGGCGTCACCCCGCCCCCGGCCGGCCGGCACCGCCGCCCCGCGTCAGTGGCCCTCGCACTCGGTCAGTTCCGGGCGGCCCGGCGGGTTCTTGTCGCCGACCAGGCCGGACAGGTTGTCCTTGTACATGTCCTCCCAGGTCTTGCTGTCCAGGATGGTCCGCAGCGCCGCGCACACCTCGCCCTTCAGGACCGGGGACTTCGGCCGCATGGCCACGCCGTAACCCTCGGCGCCCTTGATGTTCTCCAGCCGTCGCACCTTGCCCGGGTTGGCCTTCACATAGCCCGCCAGAATGATGTCGTCCGAGGCCACCGCGTAGACGTCGGACTTCGGGTCCAACAGCTTGTCCAGGCAGTCCTGGTAGGTGTTGGGCTGTGATCTCGCCATGACGAAGTCCTGCTTGGGCAGTTCCGTCTCGTACGTCGAGTCCCTGGCGGTGCACACCTCGACGCCGAGTTTCTGGAGGTCGCTGGAGTCGTTGATCGTGTACTTCTTCGATGTCTCGCGCACCAGGAAACCCCGGCTCGCCTCGTAGTAGGGGCCGGCGAAGTCGACGCTGTACTCCCCGGGCGACGCGCTCTTGCGGTCGTCCGTGATGCTGTACGACGCGATGACCAGGTCGACCTGTTTCGTCTTGAGCGCGGTGCTCCGGTAGTCGGTGGCCACCGTCGTGAAGGCGACCTCGCCCCGCTCGTAGCCCATGCTGTCGGCGATCGCGTAGGCCAGGTCGATGTCGTAACCCTGGTACGTCCGCGTCTTCTCGTCGTACTTGCTCAGTCCCGGCTGGTCGTCCTTGACGCCGATCTCCAGGGTGGGGTGCGTGTCCCTCCAGAACTCCTTCGTCCTGTCGCCGGCCGGCCCCTCCCCCTGCCCTCGGTCCGCACCGGCCTGGTCGCCCGAGCCGCCCCCCGCACCGCCGCCCGAGCCGTCACCCTGAGCGGCGAACCACACGGCGCCGGCCAGCAGCGCGGCGCACACCACGGCCGCCGCCGCCTTCCACCCCGGGGGCCTGCCGCGCCGCCCGCCCGGCCGCTGGGCGACGGGGCCGGGGGCCGGGCCCGGTTCGGCGGGCGCGGGCGTGGGCGTGGGGCTGGAAGGGGGGACCGCGAGGCGCGGAGCGGGGGCCGACGCGCTCGGCGCGCGGACCGCTGCCGACGGACGCGCCGCCGCTTCTGACGGGGGAGCGGAGGAGAGCGGCGGATGCGCGGGGGACGGAGGAGGCGGGGAGGGCGCGGGCGGGGAAGGGGCCGCCGGGCCGGAATCGGCGGCCGGCACGGAGGCGGGGGAAGCGGCGGCCGAGGCCGAGGAGGCGGCAGGGGCGGCCGGGGCCGGGGAGGTGGCCGGGGTGTCGCGTGGCGTGATGGGGTCTTTGACGGCCTCCCGGAGCATCGCCTCCGCCGTGGCCGCGTCCAGGCGCTGGCGCGGGTCCGGGATCAACAGGCCCTGGATCACCGGGGAGAGCGGCCCGGCGTACCGGAGGGCGGGCTCCGGCGACCGCCTGATGTTCTCCTGGACCTCCCACACCTCGCCGCCGCCGAACGGCACGCGGCCCTCGGCCATCTCGTACAGCGTGACCCCCAGCGCCCACAGGTCCGAGGCCGGCGCGGGCCCCGGTGACGCGGGGGCGAAGAGTTCCGGGGCCAGATACGAGGGAGTGCCGACGACGCTCCCGGACCGGGTGACCCGGTCCGCGCCGTCGAACGTGGCGATGCCGAAGTCCACCAGGATCGCCAGCCCGTCGTCCCGTACGAGCACGTTGCCCGGCTTCACGTCGCGGTGGACGACCGACGCCTCGTGCACCGCCCGCAGACCCTGGAGGATTTGGAGGCCGATGTCCGCGGCCCGGGGTACGGAAAGGACCCGCTCGCTGCGCAACAGGTCGGCCAGGGACCGGGCTTCGAGCAGCTTCATCACGATCCAGACCTGGTTGTCGGTCTCGACCTGGTCGTGGACCGTCACCACGTTCTGGTGCTCGATCTTGGCGATGGCCTCCGCCTCGCGCCGAGCCCGCTGCATCGCGGCCGTCTGGGTGCCGGCGGTCATGGCGTTCCGGTCGAGCAGGCCCTTCACCGCGACGAGACGGCGCAGCCGCCGGTCGCGGGCCTTCCAGACCTCGCCCATGCCGCCGCTGCCGATCGGTTCCAGCAGTTCGTAGCGGCCCTCGATCACCATGGCGGGCGCGGGAGGGGTGCCGTGCGGCGGCGTACGGGACCACTCCTGCGGGGCGCCCGTGTCGAAGCGCTGGAGGTCGTGGCCCGCCCAGCGGTCGTGGGGGCCTGCGCCCGCGCAGCTGCCCGTGTCTTCGTTGTGCATGTGGACCCCCTGTGCACTCCATGGACGACGCCACAGTAGACGTTTCCCCGGGAGGAGACGTGCGGAGCGGACACGCCGGTTCGCGGCCCGGCGGGGCGGCCGCCCAGGAGGCCCGACGGAAGGGCGCTCAGCAGGCCGTCAGGACGCCGCCCCGCCGTTGCTCTTGAGCAACTGCCCGTTGATCCACTGGCCTTCGGCCGAGCAGAGGAAGGCCACCAGGTTCGCGGTGTCCTGCGGGGTGCCGAGACGGCCGAGCGGAGTCCCCGCCGTGAGAGCCTCCCGCAGCTCGTCGTTCATCCACCCGGTGTCCACCGGGCCGGGGTTGACGACGTTGGCCGTCAGCCCGAGGTGCGCCAGCTCGTGTGCGGCGGCCAGGGTGATGCGGTCCAGGGCGCCCTTGCTCGCCCCGTACGGGAGGTTCCCGACGGTGTGGTCGCTCGTGAGCGCGACGATCCGGCCCGCCGCGGTGCCGGGCGCGCTGCAAAAGCGCAGCCCGTACTCGCGGATCAGCAGCCAACTGGCCCGTGCGTTCACCGCGAAGTGACGGTCGAACGCCTCCACGGTGGTGTCCAGCAGGCCCGAGTCCACCGACTCCGCGTGCGAGAGGACGAGCGCGGTCACCGGGCCGAGGCGCTCCTCGGCTGCGTCGAAGATCCGGGCCGGGGCGTCCGGGTCGGACAGGTCCGCCTCGATCGCCGTCGTCCGCGCCCCGGCCGCCGTCAGCCCCTCCGCGATGGTCTGGGCGGCCCCGTCCTCGGCCCCCCAGTCCATGCGCCGGTCGTAGGGCGTCCAGTAGGTGAAGGCGATGTCCCAGCCGTCGGCGGCCAGCCGCCGGGCGATGCCCGCGCCGATGCCGATGCTGCGTCCGACGCCGGTGATCAGGGCGACCGGGCGGGGCGGTGTTGAGGAGGGGGCTTCGTTGGTCGTCACGCGGTGATCCTTCGCGACCCGCAGGCGTGCGTCAACGGGCTTTCCGGTCACCCGCGCCGCCGCTTCCCCACCTCTTCCGCTCGCCCGCTGGGATCAGTAAGGCGGCTCGACGGGGGGCGCGTTCGAGCGGGACCCGGACGAGGGGCCTCACGGCCGCCTTGTGATCGCACGCACTGGACGACGCTCCTTGAGAGGCGGCCATGCCGGGCCGCGGCCCGGCACGTCGCCACTGCGGGGCCCGTCGCCCGGTGGGGGTCCCCAGCGGGACCACCGCGTCCGCGGCCGTACGCCGCGTCCCCGGCCGCGCGCGGTGAGGGCGGTGGCCAAGCGGGTACGCGCCGGCCGCCCGGCGGCCAGGCGGGATCAGAGGTTCTCGGGGATCTGGATCTTCAGTGACTTGTCGGCCTCGGCCTCGTCGATGCGGGCGTTGTACTCGACGAGGAGTTCGCGCAGCCGATCGCGCACACCGTCTCTGGTGAAGCCGCCGATCTCCTCGACGTTGGTCCCGACGAAGTCTTCGATGGACTGGATGGCCACGCGGTCGGCCAGGCCGTAGTTGGCGGCCAGTTGGGACGCGGCGGCTGCGCGGTCCTCGGGGACGAGGACGCGGGGCCGGTAGCCGTGACGGAGATTGTCGGCGCAGCGTTCGAGGAAGACTTTCTCGCCGGGCGACATGGTGACGTGGATGGCGGTGTCGCCGATCTGGTAATCGCCGGCACGCCCGGTCTGGACGTCGGCGGTGGTGTAGCTCTCGACGTTGACGTCTTCGTCGGGAAACCGGATCTTGAGTTTCGCACCGACGAGATGCTGGGCGACGGCCCCTGCGGTGTTGCCGCCACGGAGGCGCCCCGCCTGGATCAGGGCTGCCACGGCGGTGCGGACGGGATTGTCGGGGCTGATGTCGGCTTCTATGCTTTTACGGCCGAAGTAGTCGTCCTGGACGCGCTCGACGAACCATGCTTGGAGGAGCCCGGCCAGCGCGGTGAGTTCCAAGGCGGTGAGAGCGCCGACGCCCGCTTCGATTCCTTCGGCGTTGAGAAGATCTGCCAGGGCGCGAGCGTGGTCGAGGGTGGCTCGTGAGGTGCGCCCTCCCTCGCTGGTGAACTTACGGTCCTCGCCGTGCTGGGCGAGCAGCTTCTGCGCTTGCTTGCCGCCGGCCGTCTTCACCTGGGATCGAGTGCTGTAGTGATCGGCTTCGAGCGGGAAGTGGGAAGCGAGGAATTCCGTCATGTACAGACCGGCGCACATGACGTTGGAAGCGACGTTGCCTTTCGTGTCCCGCAGGTCCTCGTACCAGGTCTCCAACGCGGCTGAGAGCTTCGTGGCCACCTCTTCCACCGGCGTTCCGGCCGTGTTCGGCTGAGGGGCGACCATCAGTGACTCCTTGTGATGACGAAGGCTGTAGTAGGCGGGGGAGATCGACGTTCTGTAGACGTCGTCCGCTCCTCGGGAGCTACCGGGAGCTACCGGGAGCTACCGGGTGACGGCGGGCCGCTGTCCGGGGAGGGGCTCGGCATGGAGAGCGCCCGTGAGCAGGGGCTGGAGGTAGTGCTGGGCGAGCCAGGCGACGGCATCGACGCAGACGGCATCGCCGAAACCCGTCAAGGCCTGATTGCGCTTGGCGGGCAGAACATACCCGGGGGCGCCCATGAGCTTGGCGTACTCGCGGGCCGTCATCCAGCGCACGCGCAGCGGCTCCCCCTTCTGCATGCGCACGACAGCCTGCTTCGAGGAGCCCCCGCCGGCGGTGCGCAGGCAGCCGGCGACGTCGTCGGCGCGGATCTCCCAGGCGGGGGCTCCGCCGCGGGTCCGGCGGTAGGCAGTGCGGTACGAGACTTCGGGCTCGTCGCCGAGCGCTTCCACGCGGGCCAGATTGACCCCGGAGAGCTGGCTCACGAACCGAGCGACCCGGTCCTCGTCCCACCACTCGACGAAGTCGTCGTCATCGTCGTCGGCCAGACCGCTCCAGCCCGCGGTGAGCGGGGCGGGCGGCTCGGGGAGCAGGGTGCGGTGTGTGTCGACGCTCTCGTCGTCGAGGGCGCGGTCGAGCCATGAGGGCCGCAGCACCGTATCGCGGCGTTCGTCGGCAGGGGGTTTCGGCCGGCGGCTGGCGACGACGAAGAGGCGGGGCCGGGACTGTGGGACGAAGCGGCGGGCGTCCAGGGTGACGACGTCGACCCAGTAACCGAGGTTGTTCAACCGCTTGACGGCGGCCTTCATATCGGCGCCCTGGTGACTGGTGGCGAAGCCGTTGACGTTCTCCAGGGCGATCACGTCGGGTGCTCCGCCGTCGCGCTCGTCCATGGCGGCGATGACATCGGTGAAGTTCCAGAAGGTGCTGGAGTGCTCGCCGGCGAGGCCTGAGCGGCCTCCGGCCAGGGACAGGTCGGTGCACGGGAAGGACGCCCAGGCCAGGTCGACGCGGCGCGGGGCGAGGGGGGAGCGGATGTCGTGGGCGATCTCGCGGATGTCGCGGAGGACGTAGTGGTCCTCCGGGTCGGCGAAATGCCCCCGGTACATGTCGTGCTTCTGCTCGCTCAGGTCGTTGGCCCACGTGACCTTGAACCCGGTTCCGCGTTCGAGCCCGAGACGGGCGAGGCCGATCCCGGCGAAGAACTCGGCGACCTCGAAGACGGTCTGGCCTGCGGCGGGGTCAGGGGCCGGGCCCGTGGTATCGGAGGCGGAGGCGAGCGCTGCTGTCACTCGGTTGATGGTACGGGAGGGCGCCGACAATTCTTCGGAGGGCTGTGGGGCACGGGAGATCGCCCGGCCTACAGTGTGGGAAGGGGCACAGGGAGAAGGGTTCGGTGATGGCGGCAGGCGCTGATGGGGCGCGGCCGGAGCGTTCATGGGCCTCGTCCGGAGCCGTACGAGCGAGTATGCGGGCCAACCGGAGCCGGGACACCGGGCCGGAGCTGGCACTGCGCCGGGCGGTGCACGCGCGCGGCCTGCGCTATCGGGTGGCCGCCCGTCCGATCAAGGAACTGCGGCGCACCGCGGACCTGGTGTTCACCAGAGTCAGGGTCGCGGTCTTCCTCGACGGCTGCTTCTGGCACGGTTGCCCTGAGCACCACACCGTTGCGGTGCGTAACCGCGATTACTGGGCGTCGAAGGTGGAACGCAATCGGGCACGGGACGCGGACACCGACCGCAAGCTCGCCGCAGCGGGGTGGACGGTGGTGCGGATCTGGGAGCACGAGGACTCCCTCGACGCGGCGAGCCGGGTGGAGGCGGCGGTAGCCGAAGCCCGGGCGGCCCTGGGGCGCCGCCCTGACTCCGGGGACGCCTGACCTACGGTCCGGGCCGCGGCCCCGCGTCGGCCCTCGTCCCGCGCCGCAGCCCGGGCGCTTTCCGCGTGGCCGCAGTGGAGGTCGACCTGCCTGCCGCAGGGGTGGACGGGCCCCCTCGCGCCTCTCGGCGGAGGCGCCGCAGGGCGCGACGAGGGCGGCGTAGGCCTCGACGGGCGGGTCGCAGAGGTCGACGCGAGCGCCGCGCCGGCCGACGGGCGCCCCCGGGGGAGGGCCCGCCTGACCCCCCGGGGAGTCGACGCCACCGCCCGGCGCGCCGGGGGCGTCCCCGGTTACGGCACTCGGGCCACCGCGACGTAGAGGCCGCTCTCCTCCGGGGCCGGGGCGGGCGTGCCGTTGAACCACTCGGGGGCCGTCACCAGGCCGGGTGCGACGATGTCGAGGCCCTCGAAGAACCGTGCGAAGTCCCCGCGGGTCCGCAGGGCCAGCTGGATGCCCCCCTTCCCGTACTCGTCCGCGCCCTGCTGCCCGCGCTCGGGGTTCACGTCGGCGGCGCCCTGGGACAGCACGACGTAGCTGCCCGGCGCCATGGCGTCGGTGAACGTGCGGACGATGCCGATCGGGTCCTCCGCGTCGGGCAGGAAGTGGAGGAGGCCCAGGAGCGAGAGCGCGACCGGGCGGTCGAAGTCCAGGGTCCTGCGGGCGGCGTCGAGGATGGAGGCGGGCTCGCGCACGTCGGCGTGGACGTAGTCGGTGGCCCCCTCCGGCCGGCTGATCAGCAGGGCCTCGGCGTGGCGCAGGACGATGGGGTCGTTGTCGCAGTAGACGACCCGGGCGGAAGGGCGGACCTCCTGGGCGCTCTGGTGCAGGTTCGGCGCGGTGGGGATGCCGGTGCCGATGTCCAGGAACTGGTCCACCCCCTCGCCGGCCAGCCAGGTGGTCGCGCGGTTCATGAAGGCGCGGTTCTGGTGGGCCCCGATCCTGGCCTCGACGGGCAGGCGCTCGGCCACCGCCTGGTCCACGGGATAGTTGTCCTTGCCGCCGAGCAGGAAGTCGTAGACGCGGGCCGAGTGGGGCCTGCTCGTGTCGATCGGGGGGTGGGACGTCTCTGTCGGCATGCCGAACTCCAGACACATGGTGTGGACCAGTCAGTCGGCGCAGTCTGCCACAGCAACTCCGTCGCACAGCACAGGGCTTGGGGACTCCGAGCGGGTCCGGGCGTCTCCTCGGTCCGGCGGGTGCGGCGCCGTGAACAAGCTCACCCGCCCCCGAACCGCGTTGACCTCGCCCGCGTGGGCCGCCCAAGATCGCTGCTGTGAAACCTGACGTGCCTGAGCCCTGGGGCGAGCCCCCCCGCCCCTCCGGACCCGCCTGGCAGGGGTGGGAGACGCCCCCTGCGTGGAACCACCCCCCGGCCGGGCCCGTACGCGCTCCCTCCGGGTCCCGCTACGACCAGCAGGGCAGGAACGGGCAGGGGGGCAAGCTCGGTTGGCTGGGCGAGCTGACCGTCGTCCTGGTGCTGGTCGTGGTGGCCCTGTTCGCCGTCGCCCTGGCCGGCATCATCATCGCGGAGCTGTTGGACGCGGGCCCCGCGGCGGCGGACAGCGACCTGTTCTTCGAGGACCCGGTCGCCGATGTGTCCGTGCAGCTCATCGGCCTCGCGGCCGCCATCCCCATCGTCCTGGGAGGCGTGCGCTGGCTGGGCCGGCGCCCGGCCGGGACGGTGTCGTCCGTCGCCGGCCGGCTGCGCTGGGGCTGGCTCGGGTGGTGCGCTGCCGTCGCCTTCCCGCTGATGGTCGTGCAGATCGGGCTGATGATCGCGTGGACCTGGAACGACGAGCCGCTCGGGGACTCCTCCGGCACGGGCTTTCCCGGCTGGACCGCCTTCCTCGTCAGCCTGGTCGTGCTGGTGGCGCTGGTCCCGTTCCAGGCGGCCGCGGAGGAGTACGTGTTCCGGGGCTGGCTGGTCCAGGTGATCGGCCGGGTCGTGCGCTCCCCGTGGCCCGCGGTCGTCCTGGCGTCGCTCCTGTTCGCCCTGGCCCACGGGTTCGGTGAACTCACCGGTTTCATCCTGTTGTTCTACTCGGCGCTGTGGTGGGGCTGGCTGGTGATCCGCACCGGTGGGCTGGAGGCGGTGATCGCCATGCACACCGCCAACAACCTGCTGGCTTTCGGCCTGGCGGCGGGCTTCGGTGAACTCGCCGACACCGGGACCGCGGCCGACGCCCCCTGGCAGGCCATGGTGGTCGAGCTCGTCTTCGCCCCGCTGTACTGCCTGACCATGGCCCGGATCGCCGACCGCCGCGAGCTCGCCCGCCTGTCGCCCTGACCTGGCGGCCGGGCGGCTCGTCGCCCCGGCGGCCGGAGCCGCGGGAACGGCCGAAGGCGTACGCGACACCGCACGCCCGCGCGCAAAAGACGCGCAACGCGTGAGCAGGCGCGGCAGGCGCGACGCGGCGCCACGAGGGGCGACGAGCGGCGACGAGCGCGAGGAGGTGTGCGAGGCGTACGCGGCGGGCGCGTCAGAGCGGCACGGTCAACTGGGCCTGCACGTGGGCCCGCAGCACCGCCGCCATGTCCGTCTCGCAGCCGCCGATCAGCCACTGGATCTGGAGGCCGTCCATCAGGGCGATGAGCTGCTGGGCGGCGTCCGACGGCTCGATGCCGTCGCGCAGTTCGCCCGCCGCCCGCGCCTGGCGGTAGGCGCGTTCGGTGTTGGCGACCGAGGTGCGGTACCTGTTCTCGAAATACGCGTGCGCCGGATGGTCCGGGGAGGTCGCCTCCGCCGCGACCACCGAGAACAGCTCCACGATCCCGCGCCGCGCGGCGTTCAGCTCCGCCAGGCCGGTCAGCCGGCGCAGGTGGTCGACGCCCTGGGCGACGGCCGGGTCCAGCCACGCGTCGTCCACGTCGTCGCGCCGCTGGAGCACCGCGAGGAGCAGGGCCTCCTTCGTCGGGAAGTGGTGCAGGAGGCCCGGGTGCGAGATGCCGCAACGGGTGGCGATGACGCGCAGCGACGCGCCCCGGTAGCCGACCTCGCCGAACAGGGCCATCGCCTGGTCGAGGATCTCGGTCCGCTTGGCCCGGCCCTTGGCGTAGCCGCGCCGCGCGTCGGCGGTCACGCCCCATCACCCGCTGTCATCGAACACCCTTCCCGCTCCGCCGCCCCGGCACAGATTCTCACAGGGGCGCACTGGAAGATTCCTGAATACTTACCGTATGGTCGGGATTGAGCGTACGGTACTGCGGAGTGTCGTCGTGAAAGGAACTCCTGTGGGGCTGCTGCCGCCGTACCTCGACCCCGCCCTGCCCGTAGCGGAGCGGGTCGCCGACCTTCTGGGACGCATGACGCTGCCCGAGAAGGTCGGCCAGATGCTCCAGCTCAACGCCAAGGAGGGAGTGCGCAGGCTCGTGGAGGACCTGCACGCGGGCTCGATCCTGCACGCTTCGCCGGAGCGGGTGCGGGAGGCCGCCGCGCTCACAGAGAAGACGCGGCTGCGCATCCCGCTGCTCGTCGCGGAGGACTGCATTCACGGGCACTCCTTCTGGGAGGGGGCCACGATCTTCCCGACACAGCTCGGGATGGCCGCCACCTGGGACCCGGAGCTGGTGGAGCGGATCGCGCGGGCGAGCGCGGTCGAGATCGCGGCGACCGGGGTGCACTGGACGTTCTCGCCGGTCCTGTGCGTCACCCGGGACTTGCGTTGGGGCCGGGTGAGCGAGACGTTCGGCGAGGACCCGTATCTGATCGGGGAGCTGGCCTCTGCGATGGTGCGCGGCTATCAGGGCGACGGCCTCGGCGATCCGACCGCCGTCCTGGCCTGCGCCAAGCACTTCGCCGGCTACTCCGAGACGCAGGGCGGCCGGGACGCGAGCGAGGCCGACCTCTCCCGTCGCAAACTCCGCTCCTGGTTCCTGCCGCCGTTCGAGCGGGTCGCGAGGGAGGGCTGCGCCACGTTCATGCTCGGCTACCAGTCGATGGACGGCGTGCCCGTAACGGTGAACCACTGGCTGCTGAACGAGGTGCTGCGCGGCGAGTGGGGCTACACCGGGACGCTGGTCACCGACTGGGACAACGTCGGCCGCATGGTGTGGGAGCAGAAGGTCCACACCGACTACGCGCAGGCGTCGGCGGCGGCGGTCCGCGCGGGCAACGACATGGTGATGGCCACGGAGGCCTTCTTCGAAGGCGCGCAGGAGGCCGTGGCGCGGGGCGTGCTGGCGGAGGAGGAGATCGACGCGGCGGTACGCCGGGTCCTGACGCTCAAGTTCGCCCTGGGCCTCTTCGAGAACCCGCGCCACCCCGACGCCGCGCGCCAGGCCGAGGTCATCGGCAGCGCGGCGCACACCGCGCTGAACCTGGAGGCGGCCCGGCGTTCGCTGGTGCTGCTGACCAACGACGGCACCCTGCCCCTGGCGGGCGGCTGCACGGCCGACGCTGACGGCCGGGCACGGGCCGCCGCTCCCGGCCGCCCCCGTACGGTGGCGGTCGTGGGCCCCAACGCGGACGACGCGCAGACCCAGTTGGGTGACTGGGCGGGCTCGTCAGGGCAGGTCGACTGGCTCCCGGACGGCCAGCCGCGCGCCATGATCCGTACGGTCCTCGACGGCTTCCGCGACCACGCGCCCGCCGACTGGGCCGTCTCGTACGCTCCCGGGGCCCGGATGCTGGACGTCGGGCCTGACCCGGAGGGCGCCTTCTTCCCGGACGGCCAGCCCCGCCCGGAGATCGTCGTCCCGGCGGCCCCCGACCCGGAGCTGATCGCCGAAGCGGTCGCCGCCGCCGAGGCCGCCGACCACGTGGTCGCCGTCGTCGGGGACCGGATCGAGCTGATCGGCGAGGGCAGGTCCACCGCCACCCTGGAACTCGTCGGCGACCAGACCGCCCTGTTGGACGCGCTGGCGGCGACGGGCACCCCGCTGGTCGTCGTGGTCGTCAGCTCCAAGCCGCTGGTGCTGCCGCCGTCCGCGCTCGGTGCGGCGGCGATCGTGTACGCCGCCAACCCGGGGATGCTCGGCGGGCGGGCGGTGGCGGAGCTGCTGCTCGGCCTGATCGAGCCGACCGGGCGGCTGCCGCTCTCCTTCGCCCGGCACGCGGGGCAGCAGCCGACGTACTACAACCAGGTGCGCGGCCAGCACGGTGCGCGCTACGCGGACCTCACACAGAGCCCGGCGTTCGCGTTCGGCGAGGGGCTGAGCTACTCGACGGTCGCGTACACGGACCTGGAGGTGCTGACGGCCGTCGTGGACGCGTCGCAGACCGTGCGGGCGCGGGTCACGGTGGCCAACACGGGGGAGCGGCCCGTCCTGGAGACGGTGCAGGTGTACGTCAGCGACGCGGTGACGTCCGTGACCTGGGCGGAGAAGGAGCTGAAGGCCCACCGGCAGGTGCGGCTGGCCCCGGGGGAGTCGCGGCGGGTGGTCCTCGAACTCCCCGCCGCCGACTGCACCCTCGTGGACGCGGAGGGCCGACGCGTCGTGGAGCCGGGCCGCTTCGAACTCCTCGTCGGCCCGTCCTCGCGCGACGAGGTGCTGCTGCGGGGCGAGTTCACGGTCAAGGGGTGACGCGGGGGCGGCTCGTGGCAGGCGGTCCGGGCGGCAGCTCCGCACTGACGTCCGGGCCGTGCGCGCATGTTCGACGCGGGGTGCGCCGCGCTGACGGTGACCCGCCGAACTGGTGTCGGTGGCGGGACCCGGAGCCCGGCTCTGACCGGTGTCTACGCGGCGGTCGGCCGAGGCGCGCATGAGGGAAGAAGCGTTTCCGCGTGCGGGTATTCGCCCGTTCGGGTGGGGAGTGGCGGTCCGCGTGGCGACGGGGCGAGCACAATGGGGCGGCGGTTCGTGCAGAGGCGCACAGGCCCTCTCCCGCACCTTGCGCTCAAGGAGGACCGGTGGCGGAGAGCTGGACGGTTCAGCGGGCCGGGCCCGGGGATGTCGTCCGCACGCAGGCGCGGGAGCAGCTCCTCGAAGCGGCCAGGGAGCTGTACGGGATCAACGGGTACCAGCAGACGTCCGAGATGGACGTGTGCGCGACGGCCGGGGTGCCGGTCGAGGTGCTGCGTCAGGAGTACGGCTCCCGGGAGGGCCTCCTCATCGCCCTCCACAACCGGGTCACCACGGCCGGACTGCGGGCAGCGGAGGGCGCCCTGCGGACGCAGGGCATCGAGGCCTGCTCGATCGCCGAGCGGGTGCGGCGGCTGTTCGACGCGTACGTGGAGGCCGTCACCCGCGACCCGCGCGAGGCGCGGGTGACCTTCGTCGAGGTGCTGGGCGTGAGCGCCGTGGTCGACGAGCACTGCAAGCTCTGGCGGGCGCTGTGGACGGAGTTCCTCACCGGCGAGGCCGAGCGCGCGGTGGAGCAGGGCGAGGCGGAGGACCGGGACTACCGGGTCGACGTCATGGTGATGGTCGGCACCGTCCACGAGCTGATGGCCCACCACGCCCGCCGCTGCCGTCGGGCCCACCCGGGAGAGGTCTCCGACGAGCTGACCCAGCTCGCGCTGTCGATGCTGGGGTCGCGGTCCGCGTGAGGTTGCTCCGCGGTCCGGTGTCGTCGGGCGGAACCGGGGCGCCGCACCCGGCTCAGGCGGGCAGCGGTTCGGCCGGCTGCCCGGTGTACGGGCTGCCCAGGCCCCACGCCTGGTGCATCGCGTCGGCGAAGGCGGCGGCGAGTTTGTGTTCGCCCGTGGGGCCGGGGTGCGTGCCGTCGTAGGTGTCCGTGCGGAGGTCGTACGACGTGGGGTGCGAGGCCAGCAGGAGCGGTGAGGCCGCATCGTCGAGGTCGGCGACGGCCTTCGCGAGGAGCTCGTTGAAGTGGGCGCAGGAGGCGGCGAACGGGGCGTCCGACTCGGCCCGGATGTTCGGTATCACCGGAAGCAGCACCATGCGGACGCGCGGTCCGGCCGTGCGCGCGGCCGTGATGAACGCGCGGGCGTTGGCGGCCGTCTGCTCGGCGTCCGTGTAGAAGCCGAGGTCTATCAGGCCGAGCGACACCAGCAGCGTGTCCGCGTCCGCCTCGCGCACCGCGTCCGCGATCACCGGGGCCATGTGCAGCCAGCCCTCGCCCCAGCCGGCCAGGTGGCGGCGGGCGGAGGCCGGGAAGGACGGGTCGGCGTACGCCTGCGACGACGAGCCGTGCGGGCCGTCGTCGTACAGGGCGGAGCGCGGGCCGACGATCTCGTACGGGAGCCCGGGGGACGACTCCAGGTGCTGCCACATCCGGTAACGCCAGGTGAAGTCGCCGGCGCGCCCGATGGTCATGGAGTCGCCGACGAAGAGGAAACGCATGGCGTCATCATGGCCGATCACGGCTCCGGCCTGCGACGTGACGATGGACACTTGAGCCATGCGTTCGTATCTGACTGGCCCGGCGAGGCCCGGCTCCCTCGCCCTCGCCGCCGCTCTGCTGCTGCTCGCGGGGGCCGGTCCGGCCGTGGCCGACGACGGCCGGCCCGACCGTGACTTCACGATCGGGGACCCCCGTATCACCGAGTCCAGCGGCCTCGCCGCCAGCCGCGTGCATCCCGGCGTCTACTGGACGCACAACGACAGCGACGACGGCCCCTACGTCTACGCCGTCGACTCCCGCACCGGGAAGACCGTGGCGACGATCACCCTGCGCGGGGTCGGGGAGCCGCGTGACGTCGAGGCCGTGTCCATCGGACCGGACGGCGACCTGTACGTCGGGGACATCGGCGACAACCTCGACGGCGCCTGGGACCACGTCTGGATCTACCGCTTCCCCGAGCCGGACACCTTGCGCGACGCGGCGGTCACGGCGGTCCAGTACGACGTGACGTACGCCGACGGGGCCCGCAACGCCGAGGCGCTGATGGTCCACCCGAAGAACGGCCGCGTCTACATCGCCTCCAAGAACGAGGGCGGCGGCGGCCTCTACGAGGGGCCCGCGCGGCTTTCCACCGGCTCCGCCAACGTGTTCCGGAGGGTGGACGAGGTGCCCTGGGTGACGGACGGGGCCTTCTCGCCGGACGGGACCCGGCTGGCCCTGCGCTCGTACTTCAGCGCCCGGGAGTACGCCTTCGAGGACGGACGCCTCGGCGAGGACCGTGCCGTCGCGGCCCCGTTCCAGCGGCAGGCGGAGTCGGTGACGTACACGGCGGACGGCTCGGCCCTGATGTTCGGCACGGAGGGGGCGCGCAGCGGGGTCGTCCGGGTCGAGGTGGACGGCGGCTCCGGTTCCGGCTCCGGTCCCAGTGCCGGTTCCGGCAAGGGGGAGGAGGCGGGGGAGGCCGCCGGGGGCGGGGGGCAAGGGAACGGCGAGGGCGGCGACGCGGCGCTCTGGGCGGTCGCCGTCGCCGCGGTGGCGGCCCTCTGGTTCGCGCTGAAGCGGCGGCGGCGCGGGCAGGGCTGAGAGGGCGGGGCTCCGGGGCGCGACATCCTCGGCGGGCCCTCGCGCACAGCTGGGCCCCGGGCCCAGCGGGCGCGCGTTCGCAGCGGGTCTCCGGTGCCGCCCGGGGGTCAGCCGTCGTCCTCCGTCACCGGCCACACCTCGTAGTGCAGGGTCCGGTCCCGCTTCAGCCGGTGCACGAGGGGCACGAGCACGCCCTGCACGATCGGGTACTTGCGCGACAGCATCCGCGCCGCGTGCGTGTTCTCCTTCGTGCCGGCCCGCAGCAGCCGGGCGTGCGCGGTCATCCGGGGGCCGGTGGGTCTGCCCCGGACCGTGCACGGGGCGATCTCCACCTGCGGATGGTTGCGCATCCGCTCGACCTTCCAGGCCGAGGAGAACGTGCGGATGAACGCGTGGTCGCCTTCCACGGCGATGTTGACCGGTGTGCCGACGGAGGTCCCGTTCTGCCGGCGGGTGCTCAGCAGGACGGCGTACTGCTTGACGAAGGGAGCGAGCTCCTCGCTGGCGTCCATACCTCCATTGGGGCACGGGCCGAGGACCCTGTCACTTCCGGCCGTCACGCTCCCGGGTGCGTTCCTCGACCAGCGCCTCGAAACCGGCGATCAGCCGCTGGAGGCCGAACGCGAAGTGGTCGAAGCCGGCGCTGAAGGTGTCCTCCGACATCCCCGCCATCACCGGGTAATCGCCGCTGAGCATGGCCCGCTCCAGATAGGGCTGCTGGCGCTCCCAGAAGTCGTGGTCGCTCAACCCGGTCTGCCGCACCGCCTCCGCGGCGTCGCCCTGGGTGCGGGCCAGACCCTCCACGAAGCTGTTGACCGTGATGATCACGCCGATCAGCTCCGGGTCCCGCAGCCCCATGCCGCGCAGGCCGGTGAGCGCCAGCTCCAGCCCGCGCAGGGCGCTGGGGCCGAGCACCGTACGCGCCTGGTTGATCTTGAGCAGCCAGGGGTGTTGCCGCAGGTTCTCCAGGTAGGAGCGGGCCATCGTGTCGATCGCGGCCCGCCAGTCGTCGGGGACGTCCGCGGGTCCGGCCGACAGCGGTTCGCCGAGGACGCGGTCGAGCATCAGGTCCAGCAGCTCGGCCTTGCCGGGGACGTACCGGTAGAGCGACATCGTGCCCGCGCCCAGCTCGGTGGAGAGCCGGCGCATGGAGACGGCGGCCAGCCCCTCCGCGTCCGCGACGGCGACGGCCGCGGTGACGATCCGGTCCAGGGACAGCCCCGGCCTGGGGCCGCGGCTGGGGCGTTCACCGGTGCCCCACAGGAGCTCCAGGCTGCGCCCGATGTCGCCGCTCCCCGCGGCCGTCCCGTCCGCCGCGGCCCTCGCGCCCCGGGCATCGCCGCCCGCCCCCGCCGCCGCTGCCGTTCCGTCGTTCGTCATGGCCCCAGCGTAAGGGCCCGAACCCGATATGGGTACGGTGTACTCAGTATCGGGTACGGTGTACTCAGTTGGAGCGGTCGATCCGTCGGTCGGGAACCAGGAGGTCGTGCCATGCCCGCATCCGGACACGCGGTGCTCACGGAGGGTGTCGTGAAGCGCTATAGGAAGAAGGGAGGCGGCGAGGAACGGGCTCTGGACGGCCTCGACCTCGCCGTCAGCCCCGGCACCGTGCACGGCCTGCTCGGGCCGAACGGGGCCGGGAAGACCACGGCCGTACGGGTCCTGGCGACCCTGCTGCGGTTCGACGGGGGCCGGGCCGAGGTGGCCGGGCTCGACGTGAGCCGCGAGCCGCGCCGGGTCCGCGCGCGGATCGGGCTCGCCGGCCAGTACGCCGCCGTCGACGAGGCCCTCACCGGTCGGCAGAACCTGGAGATGTTCGGCCGCCTCTTCCACCTCGGAGCCCGCCGGGCCCGGCTGCGGGCGGGGGAACTGCTGGAGCGCTTCGGCCTCGTGGAGGCCGCCGACCAGGGTGCCGAGGAGTACAGCGGCGGGATGCGGCGGCGGCTGGACCTCGCCGCTTCCATGATCCTCGCGCCGGACGTCCTCTTCCTGGACGAGCCGACGACCGGGCTCGACCCGCGCGGCCGGGGCGAGGTCTGGGACGCGGTCCGGGCCCTGGTGGCGGGCGGTACGACGGTGCTGCTGACCACGCAGTACCTGGACGAGGCGGACCGGCTCGCCCACCGCGTCACCGTCATCGACCGGGGCCGGGCCATCGCCGACGCCACCCCGGACGAGCTGAAGGACCGCGTCGGCGGCGACCGGATCGAGGTGGTGGCAGCCGACGCGAGCGGCCTCGCGGCGGTGGAGCGGGCCGTGGGCCGGGCGGCCGGGGGCGGGCTCGTCGTCACGGACCCCCTCACGCGCCGGGTGCACGCCCAGGTCGCGGACCGGGTGGCGGCCCTGACCCGGGTGGCCGGGGACCTCCAGGACGAGGGGGTCGCGGTGGAGGACATCGGGTTGCGCCGGCCGAGCCTGGACGACGTGTTCCTGCGGCTGACCGGACGCGGAACGGGCGGCGACACGGAGCGCGGCGCGGACTGCGGCCCCGGGGCCGGCTCGGGCCCCCGAGCGGACCGCGGCGCGGCTTCCGGCTCGGGCCGGGGCGCCGGCCCCGACGCCGGTGCCCGCGACGCGTCGAAGGCGGTGGCCGCATGACCACGGTGCCCGGCCCTCTGCTCCGCGAGCCCGCCCCCGGCCCCGGCCCGGCGCCCGACGGGGGCCTCCGCCCCCTGGAGCGGGGCCGCGCCCACTGGGCGCTGGCCGACTGTTGGAACGTCACCCGGCGCAGCCTCACGCACTACGGGCGCCGGCCGTCCGCCATCGTCTGGCAGCTGGGCTTCCCGATCCTCTCCGTCCTGTTGTACGGCTACGTCTTCGGCAGCGCGATGAAGGTGCCGGGGGGCGGCGACTACCGGGAGTTCCTGATGCCCGGCATGTTCGTGACCACCATGACGATGGGCTTCATGAACACCGCGACGGCCGTCGTCACCGACGCGGGCAAGGGCGTCATCGACCGCTTCCGGTCCATGCCGATGGCCCCGTCCGCCGTCGTTTCCGGACGCGGGGCCGCCGACCTCGTGGTGGCCGCCGCCGAGCTGGCGATCCTGGCTCTCACGGCGCTGGCCATCGGCTGGCGCGCGGACGGCGGGGCGGTGGCGGCCGCCGGGGCGTTCGGGCTGCTCCTGCTGCTGCGGCTCAGCCTGATCTGGGTGGGCGTCTGGCTCGGGCTGCTGGTCCCCGACGCGCAGGCGGCCGGCGGGCTGTACGCGGTCGCCTTCCCCGTCACGATGGTCTCCAGCGCCCTGGTCGCTCCCTCGCTGATGCCGGGCTGGCTCGGCACGGTCGCCGCCTGGAACCCGGTCTCCTCGACCGCCACGGCCGCCCGCGAGCTGTTCGGCAATCCGGTGGCCGGCGGCGGCGCCTGGGTGGAGGAGCACGCCCTGCTGATGGCGCTGGTCTGGCCGACGGTGATCACGCTGGTGTTCCTGCCGCTGGCGGTCCGCCGCTACCAGCGCCTGAGCCGCTGAGCCTTGATCGCCGGGGCGGGCCGCGGACGGCGGGGCGCGTAGGGTCGGCGACCATGGCGACCACCGGGCCCCGGCCCTTCACCACCGAGCGCCTGGACGCGCTGCCCCTCGATCCGGCGTACGCCGAGGAGATGGCCGGCGTCCTCGCGGACCCGGCGCTGTACGCGTTCACCGGCGGCGGCCCGCCGGACCCGCAGGCGCTGCGGGCGCGGTACGCACGCCAGAGTGCCGGTTCGCCGGACCCGGACGCCTCGTGGGGGAACTGGGTGCTCCGGGTCCGGGCCGAGGGCCGCCTCGCCGGATACGTCCAGGCCACCGTGCGGGGCCCGCGGGCGGAGATCGCCTGGGTGGTCGGGACACCGTGGCAGGGCCGGGGTTACGCGAGCGAGGCGGTACGCGGCCTCGCCGCGCACCTGGCGTCGGCCGAGGGCGTCCGTGGCCTCGTCGCGCACATCCACCCCGACCACGCCGCGTCCGCCGCGGTGGCGGCGGCGGCCGGCCTCGCGCCGACCGGGGAGTGGGAGGACGGCGAGAGGCGGTGGGCGGGGCGGCCTTAGGGTTGCGGCCATGACCGCACACGAACCCGCCTTCCTGCGCACCACCCGGGACTCGTACGACGCCATCGCCGTCGGCTACGCGGACCTCACCCGGGACGAGCTGGCGGCCAAGCCCCTGGAGCGCGCGCTGCTCACCGCCTTCGCCGAGACCGCGGCGGCCGGCGGCAGCGGGCTCCCGGTGGCCGAGGTCGGCTGCGGCACGGGCCGGGTGACCGCCTACCTGCACCGACTCGGCCTGGGCCTCGACGTGTTCGGCATCGACCTCTCCCCGGGGATGCTGGCTGTCGCGCGTCGCGAGCACCCGGAGCTGCGCTTCGACGAGGGGTCCATGCTCGGCCTCGGCCTGCCGGACGCGTCGCTGGGCGGCCTGCTCGCCTGGTACTCGACCATCCACGTCCCGGACGACGAACTTCCCGGCGTGTTCGCGGAGTTCCGTCGTGTCCTGGCCCCCGGCGGACACGTGCAGCTCGGCTTCCAGGTGGGGGAGGAGCCGTTGCGCCTCACGGAGGCGCTGGGCCACGAGGTCTCCCTCGTCTTCCACCGGCGGCAGCCGGAGCGGATGGCCGGACTGCTGAGGGACGCGGGCCTGGAGGTGCGATCCGTGGTGTGGCGGGAGCGGGAGACGCAGGGGCCGTACCCGGAGCGCGCGCCCCAGGGGTTCATCCTGGCGCGCAGGCCGCCCACCGGCTGAGCCGGCGCGCAGGCGGCCTACCGGCGGGGCCGGTGCGCGGGGCGCGCCTACCGCCCGAGCCGCCCACCGCCCGAGCCGCCCACCCCCCGAGCCGCCCACCCCCGAGCCGCCCGCAGTCCGGGGGCCCGCGTCCCCGGATGGCGGAGGGCGGCGGGCCGGGGGACCCTGGACGAGGGGCCCGTGCGGGCGGGGGAACCGCTCGTGGACGACTCTCTGTGAGGCGGACATGGCCGACAACGAACCCCAGAACGGGAACATGGAGAAGCGCGGCGGCAAGGAAGGGGCACGCGGGCGCGGCACGACCACCATCGCCGACACCGTGGTGTCCACCATCGCCGGAATAGCGATCCGCGACACCGACGGCGTCCATTCCGTGGGCAAGGGCGCGTCGAAGGCGCTGGGCGCCGTCACGGGCCGGGTGTCCGGCTCCCCCTCCGCCAGCCGCTCGGTCAAGGTCGAGGTGGGCGAGAAGCAGACCGCGATCGACGTCGACGTCAAGGTCGAGTACGGCGTCGCCATCCACGAACTCGCCGACCAGATCCGGAGCAACGTCACGGACGCGGTCGAGAGCATGACCGGACTCGAAGTCGTCGAGATCAACATCAACGTCTTCGACGTCCACATCCCCGGCGACGACGACGATGAGGACGAGGACGACGGAGGGAGCGCCCGCGTGCGGTGACGCGGAGGTCCCGGCCCGCCCGCCCGCGGGCCCCGCGGCGACTGTCAGTGGCGGCTGTGAGGATGGGGAACACCACCACAGCACGCGCTGAGAGGAACCGCCATGGGCGCCTGGGACATCGGCCACTTCGACAACGACACCGCGGCGGACTTCGGCGGGCGGGTGGACGCCGCAGCGGCGGAGAAGAAGGCGGAGGTGCTCAGAGACGTCCTGACCGCCGTCGCCGCCACCGCCCCGCAGGAGTACGCGCACGAGGGGCAGGAAGCGGTGGCCGCCGCCGCTCTGGTCGCCGCCCAGTGCCCCGGTGGTGACCCCGTCACCACGCCGTACGGTCCGAAGGCCCCGCTGCCCCCGCTCCCGGCGGATCTGCGTCCGCTGGCTGTCCGGGCTCTGGACCGCCTCACCGCGAAGAACGCGGGGCCGCTGGATCTGTGGGCGGACGCCGGGGCGGGGCGGGAGTGGCTGGCGGGCATAGCCACGCTGCGCGCGGTGCTGGCGGGCGCGCCGGGGGAGTAGCCGAGGGCCCGGTCGGCGTTCGGGCGAGCCGCCGCCGCTCGGGACGGCCCGGTCCGGGGCGGAGCCGTCCGGTCCGGGGCGGTGAGACAGAGCCGGCCCGGCACACCGCGTGGGCGCCGGGCCGTCTCCGTGCGGTCGTGGACCGGGGAGTTACAGCTTCTCGATCACGTAGTCGACGCACGCCGTCAGCGCCTGCACGTCCGCCGGGTCGATAGCCGGGAACATCGCCACGCGCAGCTGGTTGCGGCCGAGCTTGCGGTAGGGCTCGGTGTCGACGATGCCGTTGGCCCGCAGCACCTTGGCGACGGCCGCCGCGTCGATCTCGTCCGCGAAGTCGATCGTGCCGATGACCTGCGAGCGCTTCGCCGGGTCCGTGACGAAGGGGGTCGCGTACGTCGACTTGTCGGCCCAGCCGTAGAGGTGGCCGGACGACGCGGCCGTGCGGCCGGTGGTGAAGTCCAGGCCGCCCTGGGTGTTCATCCACGTCAGCTGCTCGTTCAGCAGGAAGAGGGTGGACAGCGCCGGGGTGTTGTACGTCTGGTTCTTCAGCGAGTTGTCGATCGCCGTGGGCAGCGAGAAGAACTCCGGGATGTGCCGGCCCGAGGCGTGGACACGGGCGGCGCGCTCCAGGGCGGCCGGCGAGAACACGCCGATCCACAGGCCGCCGTCGGAGGCGAAGGACTTCTGCGGGGCGAAGTAGTAGACGTCGCTCTCGGTGATGTCGACCGGCAGGCCGCCCGCGCCGGAGGTGGCGTCCACCAGGACGAGGGAGCCCTCGTCGGCGCCCGCGACGCGCCGGACGGGGGCCGCGACACCGGTGGAGGTCTCGTTGTGGGTGAAGGCGTAGACGTCGACGCCCGCCTCGGCCCGCGGTTCCGGGTGGGCGCCCGGCTCCGAGGCGATGACGGTCGGCTCGGCCAGCCAGGGCGCGAGCTTCGCGGCCTTGGCGAACTTCGAGGAGAACTCACCGAAGTTCAGGTGCTGGGACTTGGTCTCGATCAGACCGTGCGTCGCGATGTCCCAGAAGGCGGTGGAGCCGCCGTTGCCGAGGACGACCTCGTATCCCTCGGGGAGGGAGAAGAGGCTGCGCACGCCGTCCCGTACCTCGCCGACCAGGTTCTTGACCGGGGCCTGGCGGTGGGACGTGCCGAGGAGGGAGGTGCCGGTGGCGGCCAGCGCGTCGAGCGCCTCCGTCCGCACCTTGGAAGGACCGGCGCCGAAGCGTCCGTCGGCGGGCTTGATGTCAGCGGGAATCTGGATGTCGGCCACGAGTCGGAGCGTAGTCCCTCGGCGGCACGGCCCGGCAACCGTGTCCGTCGGATGAGACGCGCGCTCCGGCCCGTGGCCCGGTGGTTCCGGTCAGGCGTCCTGCGTGCCGCGGCCCGCCGGGCAGCCCAGCTCCACCGGCAGCTCGTACAGGTCGTTCTGCGTCACGATCGGCTTGTTGCGCAGCTCGGCGGCGGGCACCGCCAGTTCCAGCTCCGGGAACCGCTCGTACAGGGCGGGCAGCGCGATCCCCGCCTCCAGCCGGGAGAGCGCCGCGCCCGGGCAGATGTGCGGGCCGTGGCCGAAGGCGATGTGCCGGTTGGGGGTGCGGGTCGCGTCGAAGTCGCCCGCCGTGGGGCCGTACTGCTTCTCGTCCCGGCCGAGCGCCCCGAACGAGACGATCAGCGCCTCGCCCTTCGGCAGGACCTTGTCGCCGACCTCGATGTCCTCGGTGGCGAAGCGGATCAGCACGTGGGAGGTCGGGGTGTTCCAGCGCAGGGTCTCCTCGATCACGCCCTCCCACGGGATCTCGCCGTTCAGCACCCGCTCGCGCTGTTCGGGGTGGGTCTGGAGCGCTTCCACGACGTTGACGATCAGGCTGATCGTGGTCTCGTGTCCGGCGGCGATGATCAGTTGCAGCGTGTTGACGATCTCCTCGTCGGTGAGGTGGTCGCCGTCCTCCGAGGCCGCGATGAGCGCGCTCGTCAGGTCGTCGCCGGGCCGGGCCCGCTTGCCCTCCACGATCTTGGTGAAGTGGGCCGCGAGGTCCGCCATCATCTGCGGGACCTCCTCGGGCGGGGTCTGCGTCGAGAAGAACTTCTCGAACAGCTCCTTGAGCCGGGGGTGGTCCGCCGGGTCCACGCCCATCAGCTCACTGATCACGTTCATCGGCAGCGGGTAGGCGAACTCCGCCTTCAGGTCCACCGGCTGACCGGCCGGCAGTGCGGCCAGCCGCTCCAGGCTCGCTTCGGTCAGCGCCTCGATGCCCGCGCGCAGCCGCTCCACCCGCCTGACCGTCAGGGCCTGCGCGACCAGGGTGCGCAGCCGGCGGTGGTCGGGGCCGTCGACCGTCAGCATCGAGCGGCCCGGGTTGGCCAGGCCGATCAGCGGCCAGTCCAGGGGTATCTCGCCGCGCTGCCAGGCGTTCCAGACGTTGATGTCCTTGACGACCCGGCTGTCGGTGAGCAGCGCCCGGGCCTCCGCGTGGTGGGTGACGGCGTAGACGTGCACCCCGCCCGGAAGCTCCACCTCGGCGAGCGGCCCGGCCGCCCGCAGCGCGGCGCTCTCGCCGTCGAGGTCGGTGACGAAGGGGTCGAGCGCGATGCGGGTCATGCGGGTCCTCCGAGGGGTCCGGGTCTGCCGAGGGCGGGCGTGGGAGTGAAGGCCACCGGGAGGTCGGTCAGGCCGCGCAGCCACGGCGACGGGCGGCGGGTGAGCTGCGCGGCGGGGACGGCGAGGTCCACGTCGGGCAGCCGGTCCAGCAGGACCTCGGTCCCGGTACGGGCGATGACCTCGGCGGTCTCCTGGGCCGGGAACGGGCAGCGGTGCTCGCCGTGGCCGAAGGAGAGGAAGGCGTTGTTGCCGCCGGTCAGCGCCGACGCGTGGGTCCGGATCTGCGGGTCGCCGTTGGCGGCGGCCAGGCCGAGGAGCAGCAGGTCCCCGGCGCGGATGTGGCGGCCTCCGAGGTGGGTGTCGCGGGCGGCCCAGCGGCCGGCCACGTTCTGGGTGGGGGTGTCCTCCCAGAGCACTTCGTTCATGGCCTCGGCGACGCTGTGCCGACCGCCGGACAGGGAGGCGGCGAAGCGGTCGTCGGTGAGCATCAGGCGCAGCGAGTTGCCCATCCAGTCGGCGGTCGGCTGGTGTCCGGCCGCCATCATGACCATGAGGTCCTGGATGATCTCCTCGTCGGTGAAGCCGCCGGGGTCGGCGAGCATCCGGCTGGCGACGTCGTCGCCCGGCTCGGCGTGCTTGTCGGCGAGCAGCCGGGCCATGGAGGCGCCCAGGTGCTGTTGCCCGGCGAGCGCCCGCTCCCCGCCGTCGATCATGTCGTTGATTGCGTCGGCCAGCGGGTGGGCCTCCTCGTCCGAGAAGCCGTAGATCCTGGCCAGCACGAGGGCGGGCAGCATCTTGGCGTAGTCGGCGATGATGTCGACCGAGCCCTTGGTGCAGAACCGGTCGATCAGCGCGTCCGCGAACTCCTCCGCGTACCGCTTCAGGGAGAACGGGTCGACGCCCTCCAGGGCGTTGCTGATCATCATGGCGCGGACGCTGTGCCGTTCGCCGACCGTGTAGAGGATCGAGGGCTGCTTGCGCCCGATCATCGGCAGCAGCGGCCAGTCGTCCGGGATGCGGTCCCACTGGTTCCACAGTTCGGAGTCCCGGCTGAAGAGCACCGGGTCGCCGGTGACCTGGTGCAGTTCGCGGTAGCCGAGGACGAGCCAGGCCGGGACGTCGCCGTCCAGGACGACCGGGGCGACCGCGCCGTGGTCGCGCCGCATCTCCCGGTAGAGCTGGATGGGGTCGGTCTGGAAGCGGGGGCCGGACAGGGGGACGGACCCGTGGGCGACGGGACAGCCGGAGGCAGAGGTCACGGGGCGGGCTCCGGGGTCGGTCCGCTGGTGGCGAGCGCCGCCTCGGGTGTGCGGAGGCGGGCGGCCGAGAGCGCGGCGAGGTGTTCGACGAGCGTGATGAGCACGTACTTGCTGGAGGAGCGGTCGCGGGCGTCGCACTCCACGAGCGGTACGTCCTCGGAGAGGTCCAGGGCCTCCCGGATCTGCTGCTCGGTGTGGAGCGGGCCGCCGAAGTCGTTGCACGCCACGATGAAGGGGGTGCCGTGGTGCTCCAGGCGGTCGATGGCGTACCAGGAGTCGGCGAGCCGGCGGGTGTCGACGAGGACGACCGCGCCGAGCGTGCCGGAGAACAGCCGGTCCCACAGGAACCAGAAGCGCTCCTGTCCGGGCGCGCCGAAGAGGTACAGCACGGAGCGCGCGTCGAGGGTGATGCGGCCGAAGTCGAACGCCACGGTGGTGGACGTCTTGGCCTGTACGCCGTCGAGGTGGTCGACGGCCTCGCCCGCGCGGGTCATGGTCTCCTCCGTGTTGAGCGGACGGATCTCGCTCACGGATCGGACCATGGTGGTCTTGCCGACCCCGAAGCCGCCGACGACAACGATCTTGAGTCCGTTGTCGGCCGTCGCGCTCAGGGCGGCGCGGTCAGAGGTTGCGGAGTCCAACGAGCACCTGTTCCAGGATGTCGGGGTCGGGGAGCCGGTCCGCGACACGGGCTGTACGGGGGTGGCGGGCGCTGATCCGGCCGGTGTCGAGCAGGTCGCACAGCATGATGCGGACGATGCTGACCGGCAGGTTGAGGCTCGCGGCGATCTCGACGACGGCGGTGGGGCCCTGGCACATCCGCAGGATCGCGACGTGCTCCGACTGCATGCCGGGGGCCGGGTCGCACTCGGCGACGACGAGCGTCACCAGGTCGAAGGCGGCCGAGTCGGAGCGGCTGCGGCCCCCGGTGAGGGTGTAGAGCCGGTCCGGATCGTCGTCGCGGCCCGGTCGGGGGCGGGGCGCCGTCGTCATACGGCCGAGGTTTCCGCCGCGGCCGGGGCGTCGGCCGGATAGCGCGGCGGGGCGACGAGGTGCTCGCCGAGCTGCTCGACGAGCTCGCTCATGTTGTGGCCGACCAGGCCCACGTCGGAGTCCTCGTCGGCGACGACGGCCAGGTGCGCGCCCGCGCCCGCCTCGACGATGAACAGCACACCGCCGTAGAACTCGGCCATCGCGGAGCGAACGCCGCCGGTGCCGTCGCCGAACTCGATGGACGCCCCGTGCGACAGGCTCTGGATGCCGGCGGAGATCGCGGCCAGCTGGTCCGCCTGGTCGACGGAGAGCTCGGGGGTGCGGCACAGCTTGAGGCCGTCGCGGGACAGGACGAGGGCGTGGCGGGTGCCGGGGGTGCGGTCGAGCAGCCCCTCCAGCAGCCAGTTGAGCTTCTCGTCGGTGGTCGCGGTCATCGGGTGTTGCCTTCCGGGTGCGGGGAGTTGGCTCGTACCGCCCTGCTGAAGGTGCTGAAGCGGGCTGCCTGGACCTTCGGGTCGGCGGTACGGGCCCGGGGGGTTTCGGCTCCGCCGGGGGCGGCGTTGCCGGTACGGGACTCGGCGGCGGCCAGGGTGCGGCCGCGGCGGCGCTTGGGCAGGCCGCTCTCGCCGAACGCGGGCACGGAGCCGGTGGATTCGGACTCCGACTCCGCTGCCGGGGTCAGCGGCGCGGAGCTGTCGTCAAAGACGGACCGGGCCGCGGGGGCGGCGTCGGCGGAGTCGTGGCCGCCGGCCGGGGCGTGGGAGGGCTCCGGCTCGACGGGGGCGGTGGCGGCCGGCTCGGCGGCGGCCGGGGCGGGCGTGGCGGCGCGGGCGATGAGGTCCTGGGGGAGCATCATCAGGGCGCCGGTGCCGCCGCGGGCGGACGGCCGGAAGGAGACGGTCAGGCCGTGCTTGCGGGCCAGCCGGCCGACGACGGCGAGGCCGAGCCGGGTGCCGGACAGGGTGGTCAGGTCCTGGTTCTCTGCGGAGACGGCCTTCTCCGCGCGGCGCAGCTGCACCTCGCTCATGACCAGGCCGCTGTCCTCGACGGTGATGACGATGCCCGCCGGGACCTCCTCCACGTACACGTGCACCTCGGCGGTGGGCGGGGAGAAGTTGGCAGCGTTGTCGAGGAGCTCGGCGAGCGCGTGCATGACGCCCTCGGCCGCGTGGCCCGCGATGGCGACATCGCTGGTGGAGTGCAGGCGGACCCGCTGGTAGCTGCCGATGCGGCCCATCGCGCCGCGCAGGATCGACTCCATGACGATCGGCTTGGCCCAGCGCCTTCCGGAGCGGGCTCCGGTCAGCACGGCGATGGAGTCCGCGAGCCGGCCCGCCTGGGCGGTGCGGTGGTCCAGGTGCAGGAGGTCCCCGAGCACCGCCTCGTCGGTGTGCCGGTGCTCCATCTCGCGCAGGTCGGCCAGCATGCTGGTGGCCAGGGCCTGCATCCGTCCGGCCGCGTTGGCGCAGGCGGCGACGGCGGCGGAGCGCTCGGTCTCGGCGCGGGAGGCGCGGGCGGCGAGGCGTTCCGCGGCCGTGGTGAGGCGGGTCCGCTCGGCTGCGGCCTCCGCGCTGATCCGCTCGCGCTCGGCGCGGGCCTCCGCGGAGATCCGGGCGGTCTCGGCGGAGGCGGCGGCCTTGAGCCGGGCGGTCTCCGCGGTGAACCGCTGGGCCTCGGCCGCGGAGGCGGAGACCAGGCGCGAGGTCTCCGCGGTGAACCGCTGGGCGTCGGCGGCCCGCTGGGCGCGCAGCGCACGCGCGGTCCCCAGGGTGTGGACGGTGGCGGCCACGCTGACGCTCAGCAGCACGGCGGCGACGCCCGCCCCCCACGCCAGCGGGGTCCGTGCCGCGTCGGGGGCCGCGGCGACGGCCCACAGGGTCAGCAGGCCGGTGACGGCTGCCGAGAGCAGCAGGGCGAGTGCGGTGGGCCGGTGTGAGGGGCGCAATCGGAGTCCTCGGTGGCGGACGGTGCGGGGCGGGACGAAACCGGCCCAGGAAATTCGGGACAGTTCATCACAGGAAGGATTATTCGTGATAACTGGAGCTGACAATTCCTGCTCAAGTCTTGGTCACTATAGGAGACTTGACGGTCTGTTTGGGAAGATCTTGTGGGCTTTTTTGTGAGGCTTGCGGGCATTCATCCGTCCGCATCCCAAGAGTTCACCCACACCGACGGCATGCTGAACCCATGGCCGAACACCATCCACCGCCCGCCGGGCCGCCCGCCGGGTTCGTCGAGGCGCTCCGCTCCTCCGTACGCGGCGCGAGCGACTTCGGGGCCGCCGCGCGGGCCCTGACGACGATGGACGCCTCCAACTACCGCCGCGTCCCGCTCGGAGTGCTCGCCCCGCGCGACGCCGACGACGTCGCCGCCGCGCTCGCGCTCTGCCAGGAGCACCGCGTCCCCGTCGTCGCGCGCGGCGGCGGCACGTCCATCGCCGGGCAGGCCACCGGGACCGGCCTGGTCCTCGACCTCACCCGCCATCTGCGCGCCGTCCTCGACCTGGACCCCGCCGCCCGCACCGCCGTCGTCCAGCCCGGCGTCGTCCTGGACGACCTGCGGGCCGCCGCCGCCCCGCACGGCCTGACCTTCGGACCCGACCCCTCCACCCACAGCCGCTGCACCCTCGGCGGAATGATCGGCAACAACTCCTGCGGCTCCCACTCGGTGGCCTGGGGCACGACGGCCGACAACGTGCGGGCGCTGTCGCTCGTCCGCTACGGGGGCGAGAGGCTGCGACTGGAGCAGGGCCGAGACGGCGGGCCCGACGGCGTCCGCGCCCTCGTCGACGCCCACCTCGCCCCGCTCCGCACCGGCTACCCCGCCCTCCCGCGCCGCATCTCCGGCTACGCGCTGGACGCCCTGCTCCCCGAACACCCCGGCGGACCCGACCCGGTCCGCGCGTTCTGCGGCAGCGAGGGCACCCTCGCCGTGGTCACGGAGGCGACCGTGCGCCTGGTCGAGGCCCCGCGCGCCCGCGCCCTGGCCGTCCTCGGGTACGCCGACGAGTCCGCCGCCGCCGACGCGGCCCCCGGCCTCCTCCCGCTCGGCCCGCTCACCGTCGAGGGCATGGCCGCCGACCTCGTGCGCGAACCGGCCGGGCTGCCGCGCGGAGCGGCCTGGCTCTTCGTCGAGACGGGCGGCGCCACCCCGGCAGAGGCCCGCGCGCACGCGGAACGGGTCGTGCGGTCCGCCGGCGCCGTGGACGGGACGGTCGTCACCGACCCGGCCGGGCAGCGGGCCCTGTGGCGTATCCGCGAGGACGCCGCCGGGACCGCGACCCGGATGCCGGACGGCAGCGAGGCCTGGCCCGGCTGGGAGGACTGCGCGGTTCCGCCCGCCCGGCTCGGCCCCTATCTGCGGGACTTCCGGGCCCTCCTCGCCGAGCACGGCCTGCGCGGCGCCCCCTACGGCCACTTCGGCGACGGCTGCGTCCACGTGCGCGTCGACTTCGACCTGACCAGCGCCGGGGGCGTGGCCCGCTTCCGCCGGTTCTCCGAGGAGACGGCCCGGCTCGTCGTCGCCCACGGCGGCTCCCTCAGCGGCGAGCACGGCGACGGCCAGGCGCGCGCCGAGCTGCTGCCCCGGATGTACGGGGACGAACTCGTCGGCCTCTTCCACCGGTACAAGGACCTGTGGGACCCGGACGGCGGCCTCAACCCGGGCATCCTCGCCCGGCCCGCCCGCCTCGACGAGAACCTCCGCTTCGCGGTCCTGCCGAAGCGGCCGGTGGACGTGGCGTTCGGCTACCCGGCGGACGGCGGCGACTTCACGGGCGCGGTCCGCCGCTGCGTCGGCGTCGCCAAGTGCCGTACGACGGCGACGACGGGCGCGGACGTCATGTGCCCGTCCTTCCGGGCCACGGGCGAGGAGGCCCACTCGACCCGGGGGCGGGCCCGGCTGCTGCACGAGATGCTGGCCGGCGAGGTGATCACGGACGGCTGGCGGAGCGAGGAGGTTCGGGACGCGCTCGACCTGTGCCTGTCCTGCAAGGGCTGCCGCAGCGACTGCCCGGTGGGCGTCGACATGGCTGCCTACAAGGCGGAGTTCCTGGACCACCACTACCGGGGGCGGCTGCGACCCGCCACCCACTACACGATGGGGCGCCTCTCGCGGTGGCTGCGGCTCGCCGCCCCCTTCGCCCGGCCGCTGAACGCCCTGGCCCGGTCGCGCCCCCTCGCCGCGCTCGCGAAACGGCTGGCGGGCATCGCCCCCGAGCGGGCGATCCCGGTGCTGGCGACGCAGACGTACACCCGGTGGCTGAGCCGCCGCTCCCCCCGCTCCCGCTCCCGGGCCCTCGCCTCCCGCCGCCGGGCCCCGGACGGCCGGCCCCCCGCGTCCGGCCGTGCGGTGGTCCTCTGGGCGGACACCTTCACCCAGTACCTCTCGCCGCAGGTGGGGCGGGCGGCGGTCCGGGTCCTGGAGGCCGCGGGGAGCAGGGTGCTGCCGCCGCCGCGCGGAGTCTGCTGCGGCCTCACCTATGTCTCGACCGGCCAGCTGGACCGGGCGCGCGCGGTGATGCGCCGCACCCTGGACCGGCTCCGCCCGGGCCCCGGCCGCCCGCTCGTCGTCCTCGAACCAAGCTGCGCCGCCACGCTCCGCACCGACCTGCCCGAGCTCCTCTCCGACGACCCGCGCGCCGCGGAGGTCGCCGCCGCCGTCCGCACCCTGGCCCAGTACCTGGAGGAGTACGCCCCCGACTGGACCCCGCCCCGTCTGGACCGCCCGGTCGCCGGCCAGACGCACTGCCACCAGCACGCGGTGCTCGGCGACGCGGCGGAGCGGCGGCTGCGCGAGCGGATGGGGCTGACGGGCGAACTCAGCGGCGGCTGCTGCGGCCTGGCCGGGAACTTCGGCTTCGAGAAGGGCCACTGGGAGGTGTCCGTCGCCTGCGCGCAGGAGCGTCTGCTCCCCGCTGTGCGGGCCGCGGAGCCCGGCACGGAAATCCTCGCGGACGGCTTCTCCTGCCGCACCCAGCTCGACCAGCTGGCCGGGCGCCGGGCCCGGCACCTCGCGGAGGTGATCGCGGAGCGGCTGGACGCGGCGGCGCCGGGGGCGGGAGCGGGGGAAGGCCCCGGGGAGGGGCCGGACGAGGGCGCGCGCCCCACCCCGTAAACCCGCCCGGCCGCCGGGGGCCGCCTCCCGTCTCCGGGGCCGCGCCCGCAGTCGGCGTCCCCGAGGCCGCCCCCGCCGTTCGCCGCTCAGCGCGCGGCGGCCGCCGCGCGGATGACCGCCTTGGCCAGCCGGGCGTTCTCCGGGGCCGCGCCGCCCGGATAGGCCCAGGTGCGGCGCGTGTAGCCGTACGCCACCCCGCTCGCCGGGTCCGCGAAGGCCTGGGAGCCGGCCGCGCCCGAGTGGCCGATCGCGCCCTCGCCCAGGCACGCGTACGCCTGCCGGGCCAGCTCGAAACCCAGCCCGAAGGGGTCTTCAGAGCCGGTCACCAGGTCGGTGCCGCGCCAGTGCACCCGGCCGAACTCGGCCAGGGTGTCCGGCTTGAGCAGCGGGGCCCGGCCGTCGAGGCCGGACGCGGCGGCGGCGTACATCCCCGCGAGGCCCCGCGCGGAGGCGACGCCGCCCACCGACGCGGGCCCCAGAGCCCGGGTCGTACGGGAGTTGACCAGGGCCACCAGGTCGATCTCGGGGCTCGTGCCCGCGCTGAACGCGACGGCGGCCGGGCTCGCGGGGTCCGCCGGGTTCGCCAGCATCTCCGCGAGCTGCCCGGGCGTGGGGACCATGGGGCGGATCGGCACATACCGGTCTTCCAGCGCCTCGGGCAGCCCGAGGTGGAAGTCGAGCCCGTGGGGGGCGCGGACCCGCTCCTCGAAGTGCTCCTGGATCGAGCGGCCCGTCACCCGGCGCACCACCTCGCCGCTGAGCGCCCCGATCGTCAGCGCGTGGTAGCCGAACGCCGTACCGGGCTCCCAGTGCGGGTCCTGCCCCGCCATCCGGGCGGCGATCACCCGGTCGTCGGCCAGCTCGTCGAAGGTGAACCCCCCGTCCGCGCCGATCAGCCCCGCGCGGTGGCCGAGCAGCTCGCGCAGGGTCAGCCGCTCCTTGCCGCCGCCGGTGAACTCCGGCCAGTACGCGCTGACGCGCCGGTCCAGGTCCAGGACCCCGTCCTGCACGAGGAGGGCGACCACCAGATGGGCCGCGCCCTTGGTCGAGGAGTAGACGGCGGGCATGAGGTCGCCGGTGAACCCGTCCCCGGCCCACAGGTCCACCACCAGCCGGCCGTCCAGATGGGCGGCGAGCTGGCCGCCGGGCTCTGTGGTCTCCTCGGCCAGGACCGCGGCGAACTCCTCCCGTACGCCCTCGAATCCCTCGGCGACCGTGCCCCGGACGGCGATGTCGTGCGCCATGGTGTCTCCCCCTGATCGGTCTGACGCGCCGCGGACGGCGGCGGTGTGCGCGGAGGGCCGGACGTCGCTTCTCCGGCCCGTTCCCACGCCCCAACAAGGCCCCATCGCCGCTGCATTCCTGGTCGGCCCTCACGTCCCCCCGTGGCCGCCGGCCGACCGGGCCGGTCCGCGCGCGACGATCTCCCGGGCCAGGGCGGTGAGTTCCGGCAGCGCCGGGTGGCCCGGCCCATCGCGGCGGACGAGCAGGACGGGCACGCCGGGGGCGTCGTCGAGCGGCAGGTAGACGACCCCCGAGTGCGGGTGCGTGCCGGCGGTCGACGCGGTGGAGACCCCGCTGCCGCGTCCGGCGGCGATGACGGCGAGCCAGTCGTCGGTGTTGCCGACGGTCACGGTCCCCCGGGGCCGGGCGTGCGGCGGCCACAGCTCGACGGTGGTGATGCCGGAGACGGTGTTCAGGACGACGGGGCCGTCCGCCAGGTCGGCGAGGGTGAGCGAAGCGCGCCCGGCCAGCGGCCCGTCCGCCGCCACCGCGGCCACCCGGGCCTCGGTGAACAGCGCCTCGGCCACGAGCCCCGGCGTGTCCACCGGCCCCCGCAGCACCGCCGCGTCGACGTCGCCGCGGGTGAGGCCCGCGGTCCGGTCGTCGATCCGGAGCAGCTCCAGCGGGGTCTGCGGGTGCCGTTCCTGCCAGGCCCGCAGCAGCGGCGTGGTGTACGGCCCGAACGCGGACCAGGCGTGCCCGAGCCGCAGGGGCCAGCGGCGCAGCCCCTCCGAGTCCAGCGCCGCGTCGAAGGCGGCGACCGCGACGGCGGCCTTGTCGCGGAAGGCGACGCCCTCTGCGGTCAGGGCGAGGTGGTGCGTGGAGCGGTCGACGAGCCGGATGCCCAGATGCTGCTCCAGGGCGGCGAGTGTGCGGGACACGGCGGGCTGGGTCAGCCGGAGGCGGGCGGCGGCGCGGGTGACGTTCAGCTCGTCGGCGACGGCGAGGAAGGCCCGCAGATGCCGGAGTTCGACGGGGCGGCCGGTGGAGGGTCCCGAGTTCATGCGTGCGGAGCATAACGGGAGCACGTCAAGCATTTCACGGAACGCGCGAGTGTCCTTACGGTGAGGGAGGAAGGCCGGGCGCGCGCGTGCTCTGCCGTACCCCGTCCGTGCCTCTGCGCGGTGTTCCGGCCGGGGCGGCAGGCCGTGCCGGGCCCCGCCCGCCCCGCCCGCTGCTCCCGCCCCGGAAGGCCCCCTGTGAACGACCAGCACAGCGCCGCAGAACCGGCCGCCGCAGCCGTCGCCGTACCCGAAGCGGCGACGGCGCTCGAGGACGGCGGGGCCCCCGGGCGGGGGAGCGCTGATCGCCGTGCGGCGCTGGGACCGGTCGTCCTGGTGGTCGCCGGCGGGCTCTCCGTGCAGTTCGGCTCTGCCGTCGCGGCGCTCCTGATGCCGAAGGCGGGGGCGCTCGGCGTCGTGACGCTGCGGCTGGTGGCCGCCGCGCTGATCCTGCTGGTGGTCTGCCGTCCGAAGCTGCGCGGCCACTCGCGCGCCGACTGGGGGACGGTCGTCGCCTTCGGCGTCGCGATGGGCGGCATGAACACCCTCTTCTACCAGGCGCTGGACCGCATCCCGCTCGGCATCGCGGTCACCCTGGAGGTGCTGGGCCCGCTCGCCCTCTCGGTGTTCGTCTCCCGCCGTCTGATCAACGTCCTGTGGGCGGGCCTCGCCCTGGTCGGCGTCGTCCTGCTGGGCGGCGGCGGCTTCGACCGCCTGGACCCGGTCGGCGCGGCGTACGCGCTGGCGGCCGGTGCGATGTGGGCGGCCTACATCGTGTTCAGCGCCCGCACCGGGCGCCGCTTCCCGCAGGCGGACGGCCTGGCCCTGGCGATGGTCGTCGCCGCCGTCCTCTCGCTGCCCCTGGGCGTCTGGGAGTCGGGGGCCGAACTCACGGTCCCCTCCACCCTGGCGCTCGGCGCGGCGGTGGCGCTCCTCAGCTCGGTCCTCCCGTACACCCTGGAGCTGATGGCGCTGCGCCGGCTGCCCTCCTCCACGTTCGCCGTGATGATGAGCCTGGAGCCGGCGATCGCGGCCGGCGCGGGCTTCCTGGTCCTGAACCAGGCCCTGTCCACCACGGACGCCCTCGCGATCGCCCTGGTCATCGGGGCGAGCATCGGCGCGGTACGCAGCCGGACGGGCGGCGGGCGCCGCCCGGCGGACGGATGAGCCGGGCCCCGGCGGAGCGGCCGGCGACCCGTCACCGCGACGAGTCGGCCTCCGAGGGGCACGATGGAGGGTAAGCGAAGGAGAAGGTCATGGCATCGACCGAGCCCGACGAGCTGTACTCCCACACCCCCTCTCAGGCCGAGGGCGAGCGCGACGACTCCGCTCAAGGCGATCGGCGCGCCCCGCACCAGGAGGTCTCCCGGACGGAGCCGTCTCAGGCCGAGGGCGAACGAGGAGCCCAGTAGCGGCCGCCCCGTCCCCGGGCATCCCGGGGCGGGGCTGCCGGGGCCCGCCCCAAGATAGGAGCGCGGACCGGACGCGGGGCGCGAGCGCCGGAAGGGCGACGCACGGACCGCAGGCGGCCGCGCCGAAGCCGCGCGCCGGACGACGGCCCGCAGGCGTGTGAGAGGAATCCGGCGTGAGCACGTTCTTCCGCGCCGGAGCGCGGACGAGACCATGTCTTACAAAATCATGCAAGCACGCTTGATTGTTTCCTCGGGCGCTGCCATGCTCCTGGGCACCACACCCGGTCCCGAGGGGAGCGCACGTGTCCGCTGTCGCAGCCGTGATCGATGATCTGAGCGAGGAGAGCGAGCAACTCGACGCGCTGGTAGCGGGATTGGGGGAGGAGGGTTGGCGCGGGCCGACCCCCGCCGAGCGCTGGACCGTCGCCCACCAGATCGCCCACCTCGCCTGGACCGACGAGGTCGCGCTGCTGGCCGCCACCGAGCCGGACCGCTTCGCGGACGAGGTGGCCAGGGCCCTGGCCGCACCCGAGACCTTCGTCGACGAGGCGGCCGCGCACCTGGTCGACGCCCTCGCCCCGGACGCCCTGCTCGCCCGCTGGCGGGAGGGGCGGCGCCGGCTCCACGCGGTGCTGCGCCAGGCCCCCGAAGGCGCCCGCATCCCCTGGTACGGGCCGCCGATGGGCGTCGCCTCCCTGGCCACCGCCCGGCTCATGGAGACCTGGGCGCACGGCCAGGACGTCGCCGACGCCCTCGGGGTGACCCGCGCCCCCACCGCCCGGCTGCGGCACGTGGCGCGGATCGGGGTGCGGGCCCGGGACTACGCCTACGGGGTGCGGGGCATCACCGCGCCCGACGAGGAGTTCCGCGTCGAACTGCGCACCCCACAGGGCGAGATGATCGCGTACGGGCCGGAGGGCGCCGCCCAGCGCGTCACCGGACCGCTCCTCGACTTCTGCCTGCTCGTCACCCACCGCGCCCACCGCGCCGACCTCGCCCTCACCGCCGAAGGCCGCCACGCCGAGCAGTGGCTGTCCATCGCCCAGGCCTTCGCCGGGCCCCCCGGGCCGGGCCGCCCGCCCCGCGCCGAACGGGACGCCCGGTGAGCGCCCGCGTCCCGGAGCCCGCCCCCGGACGGCCCGCGCGGTCCGGCGCACAACCCCCGGGCCCCGCACGAGCCCTGGACCCCGCACAGCCCCCGGGCCCCGCACCGGCCCCCGTACCGCGCCCGGTCCTCCGTATCGGCAACGCCTCCGGCTTCTACGGCGACCGCTTCGACGCGATGCGCGAGATGCTCACCGGCGGCCCCCTCGACGTCCTGACCGGCGACTACCTCGCCGAGCTGACCCTGCTCATCCTCGGCCGCAGCCGCCTCAAGGACCCGGAGAAGGGGTACGCCACCACCTTCCTGCGCCAGTTGGAGGAAGGGCTCGGGCTCGCCCACGAGCGCGGGGTGAAGATCGTCGCCAACGCGGGCGGCCTCAACCCGGCCGGGCTGGCCGACGCCGTGCGGAAGCTGGCGGAGAAGACGGGGGTCCCCGTCCGCGTCGCCCACGTCGAGGGGGACGCCCTGCCCGTGCCGGACGGGTACCTGACGGCCAACGCCTACCTCGGCGGCGGTGGGATCTCCGCCTGCCTGCGGGCCGGGGCCGACGTCGTCGTCACCGGCCGGGTCACCGACGCCGCCCTGGTCACCGGGCCCGCCGCCGCCCACTTCGGCTGGGGCCCCGACGACCTGGACGCGCTCGCCGGGGCCGTCGTCGCCGGGCACGTCCTGGAGTGCGGCACCCAGGCGACCGGCGGGAACCACCCGTTCTTCCGCGACCACGACGTGCGCCGCCCCGGCTTCCCGCTGGCCGAGATCCACGCCGACGGCTCCTTCGTGATCACCAAGCACGACGGCACGGGCGGGGTCGTCGACCTCTCCACGGTCACCGCCCAACTCCTCTACGAGACCCAGGGGGCCCGGTACGCGGGCCCCGACGTCACCGCCCGCCTCGACACGGTGAGGCCGACCCCGGACGGGCCGGACCGGGTGCGCGTCGACGGGGTGCGCGGCGAGGCCCCGCCGCCCACCCTCAAGGCCGGGCTCACCCGGCTCGGCGGCTGGCGCAACGAGGTCGTCTTCGTCCTCACCGGCCTCGACGTGGAGGCCAAGGCCGACCTGGTGCGGGACCAGTTCGCCGACGCCCTGGAGAGGGGCGGCGGGCGCCGGCCCCACGAGATGCGCTGGGAGCTGTCCCGCACCGACCACCCCGACGCCGACACGCAGGAGCGGGCCGGCGCGCTGCTCCGGCTCGTCGTCCGCGACCAGGACCCCGACGCGGTCGGCCGCGCCGTCTCCGGGGCCGCCGTGGAGCTGGCCCTCGGCAGCTACCCCGGCTTCCACATCACCGCCCCGCCCGGAAAGGGCGCGCCCTACGGGGTGTTCGAGGCCGTCCCCGTACCGGCCGGGGACGTGGAGCACCTCGCCGTCCTCCCGGACGGCCGCCGCGAGCGCGTCGCGGGGCCGCGCCGGACCCAGGAGCCGTCCGACCCACCGGAGCCGCCGCTCCCCGCCCCGTACCCCGAGGGGCCCACCCGGCACGTCCCTCTCGGGCTCGTCGCGGGGGCCCGCAGCGGGGACAAGGGCGGCGACGCCAACGTGGGCGTCTGGGTCCGCGACGACGAGGCCTGGCGCTGGCTGGCCCACACGCTGACCGTCGAACGCTTCAAGGAGCTGCTCCCGGAGACCGCCGTCCTGCCGGTCGTCCGCCATGTGCTGCCCAACCTGAGGGCGTTGAACTTCGTCGTCCCCGGGCTCCTGGGGGAGGGCGTCGCCTCCCAGGCCCGCTTCGACCCGCAGGCGAAGGCCGTCGGGGAGTGGCTGCGGTCGCGGCGGCTTCCCGTCCCCCTGCCGCTGCTGACGCGCGACCCCGCACCGGAGGCGACCCCATGACCGTCCTGCCCACCGCGCTCGACACCACCGGCCCCGACTACACGGCCCACCGCGCCGCCATGCTGGAGAAGCTCGCCGCGCTGGACGCCGAACACGCCAAGGCGCTCGCGGGCGGCGGCGAGAAGTACGTGGCGCGGCACCGCTCGCGCGGCAAGCTCCCGGCCCGCGAACGCATCGAGCTGCTCGTCGACCCCGACACCCCGTTCCTGGAGCTGTCGCCGCTGGCGGCCTGGGGCAGCGCCTCCCCCGAGTACACCGTGGGGGCCTCGCTCGTCACCGGGATCGGCGTGGTGGAGGGCGTCGAGTGCCTCATCACCGCCAACGACCCGACCGTACGCGGCGGGGCGTCGAACCCGTGGACGCTGAAGAAGGCCCTGCGCGCCAACGAGATCGCCTTCGCCAACCGGCTGCCCTGCATCAGCCTGGTGGAGTCGGGCGGGGCCGACCTGCCCTCCCAGAAGGAGATCTTCATTCCCGGCGGTGCGCTGTTCCGCGACCTCACCCGCCTCTCCGCCGCCGGTATCCCCACCGTGGCGGTGGTGTTCGGCAACTCCACCGCCGGAGGCGCGTACGTCCCGGGGATGTCCGACCACACCGTGATGATCAGGGAGCGGTCCAAGGTCTTCCTCGGCGGCCCGCCGCTCGTGAAGATGGCCACCGGCGAGGAGAGCGACGACGAGTCCCTCGGCGGCGCCGAGATGCACGCCCGCACCTCCGGCCTCGCCGACCACTTCGCCGTGGACGAGCAGGACGCGGTTCGGCAGGCCCGGAGGATCGTCGCCCGGCTCAACTGGCGCAAGGCACACGCCGATCCCGGGCCCGTCGAGCCGCCGAAGTACGACGAGGACGAGCTGCTCGGCATCGTGCCCGGCGACCTGAAGGCCCCCTTCGATCCGTGCGAGGTCATCGCCCGGCTGGTCGACGGCTCCGACTTCGACCCCTTCAAACCGCTGTACGGGACGAGCCTGGTCACCGGCTGGGCCCGGCTGCACGGCTACCCGGTCGGCATCCTCGCCAACGCTCAGGGCGTGCTGTTCAGCGAGGAGTCGCAGAAGGCCGCCCAGTTCATCCAGCTCGCCAACCAGCGCGACATCCCGCTGCTCTTCCTGCACAACACCACCGGCTACATGGTCGGCAGGGAGTACGAGCAGGGCGGCATCATCAAACACGGCGCGATGATGATCAACGCGGTCTCCAACTCGAAGGTCCCCCACCTGTCCGTCCTGATGGGGGCCTCCTACGGGGCCGGCCACTACGGCATGTGCGGCCGCGCCTACGACCCGCGCTTCCTCTTCGCCTGGCCCGGCAGCAAGTCCGCCGTCATGGGCCCGCACCAGCTCGCCGGGGTGCTGTCCATCGTCGCCCGCGCCTCCGCCGCCGCCAGGGGACAGCCCTACGACGACGAGGCGGACGCCGGGCTGCGCGCCATGGTGGAACAGCAGATCGAGGCGGAGTCGCTGCCGATGTTCCTGTCGGGGCGGCTGTACGACGACGGCGTCATCGACCCGCGCGACACCCGGACCGTCCTCGGCGTGTGCCTGTCCGCGATCCACACCGCACCGGTCGAGGGCGCCCGCGGCGGCTTCGGCGTCTTCCGGATGTGACCCGCACATGAGGAGAGAAGTGATCTGCTCCCTGCTCGTCGCCAACCGTGGCGAGATCGCCTGCCGGATCTTCCGCACCTGCCGCGACCTGGGCATCACCACCGTCGCCGTGTACTCCGACGCGGACGCCGACGCCCTGCACGTACGGGAGGCCGACCTCGCCGTACGGCTGCCGGGGTCGGCCCCCGCCGACACGTATCTGCGCGGCGACCTCGTCGTGGCCGCCGCACGGGCGGCCGGGGCGGACGCCGTGCACCCCGGCTACGGCTTCCTCTCCGAGAACGCCGGGTTCGCCGCCGCCGTGCGGGACGCCGGCCTGGTGTGGGTGGGGCCGCCGGTGAAGGCCATCGAGCTGATGGCGTCCAAGACCCGCGCCAAGGAGCTGATGGCCGCGGCCGGGGTCCCCCTCCTGGCCCCCGTGGACCCGGCGGCCGCGACCCCGGCCGATCTGCCCCTGCTGCTCAAGGCCGCCTCGGGCGGGGGCGGGCGCGGTATGCGCATCGTCCGCGAACTGGCAGAGCTTCCGGGTGAGTTGGAGGCCGCCACCGCGGAGGCCGCAGCCGCCTTCGGGGACGGCGAGGTCTTCGCCGAGCCGTACGTGCAGCGCGGCCGGCACGTCGAGGTGCAGATCATGGCCGACGACCACGGGACGGTGTGGGCGCTCGGCACCCGCGACTGCTCGCTCCAGCGCCGCCACCAGAAGGTCATCGAGGAGGCCCCCGCCCCCAGCTTGGACGACGCCCTGCGCACCCGGCTGCACGAGGCGGCGACGGCCGCCGCCCGCGCGGTCGGCTACCGGGGCGCGGGAACCGTGGAGTTCCTGCTCTCCGCCGACGGGCGGCCGTACTTCCTGGAGATGAACACCCGCCTCCAGGTCGAACACCCGGTGACCGAGGCGGTGTTCGGCGTCGACATCGTCGCCCTGCAACTGCGCACGGCCGAGGGGCAGCCCCTGCCCGAGCCCCCGGCCGCCTCCGGTCACGCCGTCGAGGCCCGGCTCTACGCCGAGGACCCCGCACGCGACTGGCAGCCGCAGACCGGGACCCTCCTCGCGCTGGAGGTCCCCCACGCGCCCGGCCTGCGCCTGGACGCCGGATACGCCTCCGGCGACACCATCGGCGTGCACTACGACCCGATGCTCGCCAAGGTCGTCGCCCACGCCCCGACCCGCCCCGAGGCCGTACGGCTGCTGGCCCGCGCCCTGGAACGCGCCCGCGTCCACGGCCCGGTCACCAACCGCGACCTGCTCGTGCGGTCCTTGCGCCACCCCGACTTCACCGCCGCCCGCCTGGACACCGGCTTCTACGACCGGCATCTGGAATCCCTCACCGCCCCGGTGTCCGGCGACCCGGCCCGTGCCGCCCTCGCCGCCGCCCTCGCCCAGGCCGCGCGCCCCGCCGCGGGCCCCGCCCGCTTCGGGGCCTGGCGCAACCTCCCCTCGCAGCCGCAGACCAAGCGCTACCGGGGCGAGCCCGACGGTGTCGAGCAGACGATCGCCTACCGCGCCACGCGCACCGGCCTCCAGCCGTACGACGACCCCGGCGTCCGGGTCCTCGCCGCCGCCCCCGACCGCGTCACCCTCGACGTGGACGGGGTCACCCGACGCTTCGACGTCACGGTGCACGGGGACCGGGTCCACGTGGACACCGCCGGAGCCTCGTACACGTTCACCGCCCTGCCCCGCTTCACCGACCCCGCCGCACAGACCGAGCCCGGCTCCCTGCTCGCCCCGATGCCCGGCACCGTCGTCCGCCTCGCGGAAGGACTGGCGGTGGGGGCGCGGGTCCGGGCCGGGCAGCCGCTGATCTGGCTGGAGGCCATGAAGATGGAGCACCGCGTCCTCGCCCCCGCCTCCGGCGCCCTCACCGCCCTGCACGCCGCACCCGGCCACCAGGTCGAGGTCGGCGCACTGCTCGCCGTCGTCCAGGAAGCGCCTTCCGCGCCCGCCACCGTCCCACCGGAGGAGAACGCATGAGCACCGTCCTCGAAACCGAAGAGCACCAGGCCCTGCGCGCCGCCGTCGCCGCCCTCGGAAAGCGTTACGGGCGCGACTACATGGACACCGTCGTCCGCGAGGGCGCCCAGACCCGTGAACTGTGGGCCGAGGCCGCGAAGCTCGGCTACCTCGGCGTCAACCTCCCCGAGGAGTACGGCGGCGGGGGCGGGGGCATGGCCGAACTCTCCATCGTCCTGGAGGAGCTGGGGGCCGCCGGGTCGCCGCTGCTCATGATGATCGTCTCGCCCGCGATCTGCGGCACCGTCATCGCCCGCTTCGGCACCGGCGAACAGAAGCGGCAGTGGCTGCCCGGCCTCGCCGACGGCAGCCTCACCATGGCCTTCGGGATCACCGAACCCGACGCCGGGTCCAACTCCCACCGCATCACCACCACCGCCCGCCGCGACGGCGGCACGGCGGACGCCGACTGGCTGCTCACCGGGCGCAAGGTCTTCGTCTCCGGTGTCGACACGGCCGACGCGACCCTCATCGTCGGCCGCACTCAGGACGCCCGTTCCGGCAGCCTGAAGCCCTGCCTGTTCATCGTCCCGCGTGACGCTCCCGGCTTCCGCCGCTCCCCGATCGACATGGAACTCCACGCCCCCGAGAAGCAGTTCGAACTCGTTCTGGACGATGTGCGGCTGCCCGCCGACGCGCTGGTCGGCGACGAGGACGCGGGGCTCCTGCAACTCTTCGCCGGGCTCAACCCCGAGCGGATCATGACGGCCGCGTTCGGCATCGGGATGGGCCGCTTCGCGCTCGGCCGGGCCGTCGAGTACGCCAGGACCCGCCAGGTGTGGAAGGCCCCCATCGGCTCCCACCAGGCCATCGCCCACCCGCTCGCCACCGCGCACATCGACCTGGAACTGGCCCGCCTGATGATGCAGAAGGCGGCCCGGCTCTACGACCGGGGCGACGACGCCGGTGCGGGCGAGGCCGCGAACATGGCGAAATACGCGGCCGGCGAGGCCTGCGTCAAGGCCGTCGACCAGGCCGTCCACACCCTCGGCGGCAACGGCCTGACCCGGGAATACGGGCTCGCCTCCCTGATCACCGCGTCCCGGGTGGCCCGGATCGCACCGGTCAGCCGCGAGATGGTCCTCAACTACGTCTCGCACCAGTCGCTCGGCCTGCCGAAGTCGTACTGACCCGCGCACCCCGGTCCGGTCCGGACCCTCCCCGAACCGTGGGCGCACGGGCGATCCTGGTCCTTCACACCCGCACAGCGCCACCGCGGCTCCGGAGCCCTCCGGAGCCGCGACCGCCGCGACGACAGGGGACTGCCATGGTGTTCCGCAGCGAGTACGCAGACGTACCGGCCCTCGACACACCCATCCACGAAGCGGTCCTCGGCGGGGCCGCCGAGTTCGGCGACACCGTCGCCCTCATCGACGGGACGGACGGCGCCTCCCTCACGTACGCCCAGCTCGACCGCTTCCACCGGCGCATCGCCGCCGCGCTCGCCGAGGCCGGACTCCGCAAGGGCGACGTCCTGGCCCTGCACAGCCCGAACACCATCGCCTACCCGGCCGTCTTCTACGGGGCCACCCGCGCCGGGGCCTCCGTCACCACCGCCCACCCGCTGGCCACCCCGAAGGAGCTGGCCAAGCAGCTGGGCGACAGCGGGGCCCGCTGGCTGGTGACCGTCTCCCCGCTCCTGGCCACGGCCCGGCGGGCGGCCGAACTCGCCGGCGGCGTCCGGGAGATCTTCGTCTGCGACCGGGCGGAGGGCCACACCTCCGTCCTCGACATGCTGTCCTCCACCGCCCCCGAACCGGAGGTCGCCATCGACCCGGGCGTGGACGTCGCGGCCCTCCCGTACAGCTCCGGCACCACCGGCACGCCCAAGGGCGTGATGCTCACGCACCGCTCCATCGCCACCAACCTGGAGCAGTTGCGACCGGTCATCCCGGTGACCGAGGGCAACCGCATTTTGGCCGTTCTGCCCTTTTTTCACATCTATGGGCTTACCGCTCTGATGAACGTTCCCCTGCGCTGCGGCGCGACGATCGTCGTGCTCCCGCGCTTCGACCTGGCGCAGTTCCTCCAGGCCGTCCAGACCCACCGCATCACCGGCCTGTACGTGGCCCCGCCCATCGTGCTGGCGCTCGCCAAGCACCCGCTGGTGGGGGAGTACGACCTCTCCTCGCTCCGGTACATCGTCAGCTCCGCCGCCCCGCTCGACGCCGAACTGGCTGCGGCCTGCTCCGCCCGCCTGGGGCTGCCCCCGGTCCGGCAGGCGTACGGGATGACGGAGCTGTCGCCCGGCACGCACGTCGTCCCGCTCTCCGTGGAGCACCCGCCGCCGGGCACGGTCGGCAAGCTGCTGCCGGGCACCGAGATGCGGATCGCCCCGCTGGACGGCCCGGCGCGGGACGCGGAGCCGGGAGAGGACGGCGAGATCCTGATCCGGGGCCCGCAGGTGATGAAGGGCTACCTCGGCCGCCCCGAAGCCACCGCCGCCATGATCGACGCGGACGGCTGGCTCCACACCGGGGACATCGGCCACGTCGACGCGGACGGCTGGCTGTACGTCGTGGACCGGGTCAAGGAACTGATCAAGTACAACGGCTACCAGGTCGCCCCCGCGGAGCTGGAGGCCCTGTTGCTGGGCCACGAGCACCTCGCGGACGCGGCGGTGATCGGGGTGCGCGACGCCGACGGAAACGAGGTCCCCAAGGCGTACGTCGTCCGGGGCCCGTCCGCAGCGGCCGAGAGCCTGACCGCCGACGCCGTGATGGCCTACGTCGCCGAGCGGGTCGCCCCTTACAAGAAGGTCCGGCAGGCCGAGTTCATCGCGGAGGTACCGCGGGCCGCCTCCGGCAAGATCCTCCGGCGCGAGCTGCGCGACCGGGAGAAGACGGAGCAGAAGTGACCCTGATCCACACGGCCCGTGAGCGCGGCATCGCCACGCTGACCCTGGACTCCCCGGCCAACCGCAACGCGCTCTCGGCCGCCCTGGTGGCCGGACTCCGCGCGTCGCTGGCCCGGTCCGCCGCAGACGAGACCGTACGGGCGGTGACGCTCACCCACACCGGCACGACGTTCTGCGCCGGGGCGGACCTGACCGCGCCGCCGGAACCGGAGGCCTTCGTCGGCCTGCTGCGGGACATCGTCGCGCTCCCCAAACCGGTCGTGGCCCGGGTCGACGGCCACGTCCGGGCGGGCGGCCTGGGCCTGCTGGCCGCGTGCGACATCGCGGCGGCGGGCCCGTCCTCGACCTTCGCCCTCACCGAATCCCGCCTGGGCCTGGCCCCCGCGGTCGTCTCCCTCACGCTCCTGCCCCGCCTCGACCGGACCGCCGCGCACCGCTACTACCTCACCGGGGAACGCTTCGACGCGGCGGAAGCGGCCAGGATCTCGCTGGTCACGCTGGCCGCCGAGGACGTGGACACGGCACTCCTGCCGGTCCTGGAGGGGCTGCGCAGGGCGTCCCCGCAGGGGCTGGCGGCATCGAAGGAGCTGGTCACGGCTACGGTGCTGAGGGACTTCGACCAGTACGCCGAAGACCTCATCGCCCGCTCCGCCGCGTTGTTCGCCTCCGACGAGGCCAGGGAGGGGATGACGGCCTTCCTCGAACGACGGGATGCAGCATGGGTGCGGTGACCTCCTCTGACCCGGCTGGGGCGCCGCCCGGCCACTCCGACCCCGCCGGCGCCCCCGGCCGGCCCGAGCCGGCCGACGGGTCCGAGCGGCCCGAGCCGGCCGGCGGGTTCACGTCGCCCCCCGCCTCCAAGCCCTCCCCCGCCTCCAAGCCCTCCCCTGCCGCCAAGCCCTCTCCTGCCCCCAAGCCCGCCAACGCCCCCAAGCAGGACCGCAGCAGGGCGACCCGCCAACGCCTCCTGGAGGCCGCGGTGGCCTGCCTGGCCGACCACGGCTGGGCGGGCTCCACCGTCTCCGTCGTCGCCGAACGCGCCGGCGTCTCGCGCGGGGCGGCCCAGCACCACTTCCCCACCCGCGAGGACCTGTTCACGGGGGCGGTGGAGTACGTGGCCGAGGAACGCTCCGCGGCCCTGCGCGCGCTCCCCGTCCAGGGCCGCGCCCAAGTGGTCGCCGCCCTGGTCGACCTCTACACCGGGCCGCTGTTCCGGGCCGCACTCCAGCTCTGGGTCGCCGCCTCCAACGAGGACCAGCTCCGCCCGCGCGTCACGGAACTGGAAGCACGGGTAGGACGCGAGACCCACCGCATCGCCGTCGAACTCCTCGGCGCCGACGAGTCCCGCCCCGGCTCCCGCGAGACGGTCCAGGGCCTGCTGGACATGGCCCGCGGCCTCGGCCTCGCCAACCTGCTGACCGACGACGCCGCCCGGCGCGCCCGGGTGGTCGAGCAGTGGGCGGCACTGGTGGACGAGGGGCTGGGCTGAGGGGGCAGGGGACGCGGCCGTCAGACGGGCCCGGGGGCCTCACCGGAGGAACCCTGACGCGGGCGGCCTCCAGGGGCCCGGAGCAGGCCCCGGACGCCGGCCTCAGGGTGCTCTGAGCAGACCGCGGAGGTCGGCCATGCGCGCTCTGATGTCGTCGGGCACGTCGGCGGCGGGCACGTCGGCGCAGGGCGCGGCGGGTTCGGTGCGGTGGGCGGTGCGGCACGGGCGGCAGAGGCCGTCGGGGAGGGCCTCGGGCCGCCCGGGGACGCCGCAGTCGCTGCACTCCACCAGGATGCGCCGGGCGGGGCCGCCGGGCGGGGCGCTGTCGGCGGGCAGCAGGGGCGGGGCCTTGTCGACGAGACGGCGGCGGACGAACCCGACGGGGGAGTCGACGTGGGCGGGCAGCCCGGCGGTGAGGGCGGTGGTGAGGTAGTCGACGGTCACGCCTCGGGCGAGCCACTGCGCCGCCGGGGCCTCCAGCGCGGCGCAGTCGGCGGCGGAGAGCGCGAGGCGGTGGTCCGTGCGGCCGAGCCGGGCCAGGGCGAGGTAGGCCGGTGAGGGAGCGGAGGGGGCGGCTGCGGAAGGCCGGGGTGGGTAAGGAGCGGCGACCGGGCCGGCGTCGGGGGCGGATGCCGCGTACGGGTCCTGGGGCCGGGGGCGTTGGTGCGGCACGGCGGTGGGTTTTGGGGGTTGCGGGGCGGCGGGGGCCTGTTCCGTGCAGGGGCCCTCCTGCGGCGCGGGAGGCGGCTCCTCGGCCGGCGCCCGAGGGGGAGTCGTGTCGGGGCGCGGCGCCCCCGGCGCGGATCGCGTGCCCCGGGCCTCCTCGGCGGCGAGGTAGGCGTTCCACCACTCGTTGTCGCGTGCGGTGCGCGACCAGAAGGTGCGGAAGACCCACCGTGTCTCGTCGCCCACGCCGACCGCGCACCGGACGCGCCGCAGGTGGCCGGCGACGGAGAGCGCCGTCAACGCGGTGGAGACGGCCTGCTGTCCGTAGAGCGGAAGCTGTTTGGCCAGGTGCTTGACGCTCATGGCCGCGCCCTCGGGGAGGTGGTCGACGAATCCGGCGACGTACCGCTCACGCGTCGGCAGGAGGGCGAAGTCGTGACGTGTGCGGGGATGTTGGTCCGGCGCGGAGCGTTTGCCGTACCCGGGCTTGGCCATCGGGTACGCGGCGGAGTGTGCGGGGGCGAGCAGGGCGGGGCTAGGGTGCTGGGTAGCCACGGGATCGTCTTTCTAGGGTAGCGATCTTGCGGTGAGACCCCGGCCTGGTGCTTCCTACACCGTGTCGGGGTCGTTTGGTTCTGGCACCGTAAGCAGTCGTGACGCTGCGCCGCAAGCTGTCACGATTAGTCATACTTGCTGGCCGTGACGGGGTGGGGAGGCAGGGGAGGTCTACCCCAACCCCCTTCTTGCACCCGCCGGTCAAAGAAGAAGCTCGCATCCCGGGCCCCGCGTCTCGACGCCCGGAGCTCGGGGGCCGGGCTTCGGGGCGGAGCCTCGGCACACGTCCCTCGGAGGAGTGAACGGGCAGCACCGGGTCTCGAAGCCCGGGTCCCGGGGCACGGGCAGCGGGACCCGGGCGCCGGGAGCTGAGCGGCGAGGCCACCGGGCCGAGTACGTAGGCCGACCGACTCGGCCCCGTGCCGGAGAGCGCGCCCGCCACGGGGTCAGGCACATTGGCCGACTGGCTCGGAGTACCGATGAGTGTGGCATCACCACCCCCAGGCCAGGGCTGCTCCCTGGCGCAGACCGACTCCGGTGACTTCTTGGCCTCGTAAGGTCAAGCGTTGTGAGGCTGCGCCTCGTGCGCGGCAGCGATCCGGTCGATCCGAGCGGCCAGAGCGAAGTCGGCTGCGGTGAGCCGGTGCCCGGCGTCATGCGTGGTGATCCTGAACCGCACGTGGTCCCATCGCAGGTCGATGTCCGCGTGGTGGCCGATGAGCCGCTCGAAGTCTGCGACGTTGACAATCATGGCGACGCCACCGTGATACCGAATGCCGAAGGCGCGGGTGATCGTGTCTCCTTCGCGCCCCCAGCCCGGCAACTCGGCCAGTCTCGCCGTGATCTCCTTGTCGGACAGCGGGTCCTTGCCCATCGTCAGCTCCCTTCGGCCACCGGTGCCAGGATCTCCCCGAGGTCCCGGCCGACCGGGGCATCGTGCCACGGGCGCATCGCCCGTTCCAGCGCGGCAAGCTCTCGACGCATACGGGCGGAGCGGGTCTCGACAGCAATCGTGGCCACGGCGCGGGCGATCTCCACTGCCTGGTCCGGCTCGCGGGCTGCTGCGGCGGCGGTTGCCTGTCGAGCCATGTACACCCCGCGGTCTCGGCGAGCTGTCTCGGGCACCCCCGCCAGCACGTGCGCCCACAGGGCTCCGGCCTCGGCGCCGAGGCCGAGCCGTCCGTAACAGGTGGCCCGCTGCACCTCCAGGTATCCCGGCGTGCGGCGGCATGCGTTGCCCCACGGCAGGTCGTCGTCAACGGCGGGCAGCAAGCGTTCGGCCTGGTCCAGGAGGTGATCGACAGCACGCCGTTCGCCCGTGAGGCTGGCCCCGTGCGCCTGCTGCTGCATCGCCATGATCCTCACCTTCGGAACGAGTCGGTCGGCATCGTCCAGGACGGCCTCGCACAGCTCGAGGACCGCATGGCCGTCGCCCAGATCGGTACGCACCTGTGCCTGATTCACCAGCGAATACCCGATGAGGTGCAAGTCGCGGGATCGCGTCGCTATCTCCTGCGTCACGCCTCGCCAGAACGCCGCGCCGTCCATGTCGCCGGCGTCCTGGTACAGCCAGCCGATGAGCGCCGCATAGGCCGCGCCCGCGCGCAGCAGACCACGCCGCGTCTCGCCCTTCGCGGAGCGCACCAACTTGTCGATGAGCTGGTACTGCGCGGACACCGTGCCGATCAGGTCGTGGGGGCCAAGGAGCATGTCAGCCCGGTAGTGCCCCTCCAACTGCTGCTGGAAGTAGTCGACCAGAGCAGGGTCGACGTGCTGTGGGCTCACCGGACCGGCGACGAGTGCCGCCGCGGTGACGGAGTTGAAGGCCCGGCGGTTCGCCTGTTCCTCCTCATGGTGCTCGGGCCGCATCCAGCCCGGTGGTGTCGTGAAGCCCAGGTCCTCGGGCCACCGGCCGAGGGCGTCATGGAGCACGATCGCGGTCTCTTCCGCCGGCCACCCCGGTCGCTCGCCTTCCCAGCGGCGCCACGTCCGTGCAGACACGGTGAACTGACGGTCACCCAGGAGCTGCTGCCCGTGCTCGGTCAGTGCTCCGGCAGCGGCCTCGACGGTCCGCCACGCACGGCGTAAGCGGGCGGCTCGTAGCGCGTCATTACGGCCCATGTGTTCAGTGTGAGGCGCCATCGTCCGCTCTCCCGGCCGTGGCCGCCAGATGGCCACGCGTGGCCATGCAATGGCCTATTTCCTCCTTGGAGTAGTGGCACATCATCAGGCGGTGGCAACGGGCCCCGCAACGGAATGACAGAGCCCACCGATTTGGACAGGGAGACGACCGTGCCGATGACGCTGAAGGTGTATGAGGTGAATCGCACCGGCACTGTTCGAGTCCTGCGGGAAGAATTCGAGGTGACACCGCTCGAAGGGACCGAACTGTCGCACCGGTTCCCCGCCTGCACGTGCACCGCCTGTGCCGAGGGCGCGTCGTGAGGACCGCTGCTTCGGGAGACGCCGCCTACCGGATGTGGCTCGGGCACACTCAGCACTGTTCCACCTGCCGAACCGGATTCTGCTGCCCGACGGCCGCCGAACTGGCCCGTGCCTGGCGGAAGACTCGGGGATGAGGTGCTACGCGGAGGGCGATGTGCACGACTTCCCGGTCGAGGACCATAGCGGTGCCCACTGCCCCGAGCACGGTGTGACGCTGCTGAGGCGCGGTGACCGCACCACCAAAGCCGATCTGTCCGGGGAAGCGGAGATCCATCCAGACGAGGTGCCGGCCGGCGCGGAGGGCTCGTACGGCGTTGTGTGCCGCGGGGCCTGCATGACGCATCTGGCCGCCGCGCATGAACTCTGCCTGCGGCCGGGATGCGCCTGTCCGTGTCACACGACGGCAGCCACCCTCCGGGAAGCAGAGTGATCCGCAGGTCGGCTACGGATGTCCTCGCCTGTGAGACGTGTTGGCGCGCCCCGGCCACCGCCGTACGGCACACGCAACAAGGCCGGGACCTCCTGTGCCGCGCCTGTGCCGAGGGCGGCTGTCCGTGTCGCGTCAACCTCTTTCCGCCGTACGGTCTCGACCGACTCCCTCCCCCCGGCAGCTGAACGACCCCACCACACAGAGGAGATGCACGATGAGCAGTACCCCGCTGACCGACGACGGCAAGCACGGCGGCGCACCCTCCGACAAGCCGTGGGCCCCGCCCTCGGAGCCCAAGCCCTCTCCGGACGGCAGCGGCCCTCAGCACGCCCCGCAGCCGTGAGCACCGCACAGCAGGCCCCCACCTATCCGGCCCTGGTGCAGGCTCTCGCCGACCGAGGGCTCCTGGACGCCCGGTGGCGGCAGGTGTTCGAGGCCGTACCGCGCAGCCGGTTCGTCCCAGCGGACATCTGGCGGCAGTCGCCCGACCGGTGCGAGCCGGTCGTGGGGGCGGACGCGTGGCTGGCCCTGGTCAACAGCGACGAACCCGTCGTCACGCAGATCGACGACGGGGCCGAGCACGGACCCGGTGTGGCGACGTCGTCCAGCTCGATGCCGTCGATGGTCGCCCGGATGCTCGGGCTGCTCGGAGTGGAGGACGGGCAGCGGGTCATGGAGATCGGCACCGGTACGGGATATGTCGCCGCGCTGCTCTCGGAGCGGCTCGGAGACGATCGGGTCCACAGTGTGGAAGTGGACCCCGCCCTGGCCCGGCGAGCGGCCGAGGCCCTCGCGCGGGCCGGGTACCGGCCGCACCTGCGGGTCGGGGACGGCGAGCAGCCGTGGCCGGGCCTGGCCCCGGTCGACCGGCTGATCGCCACGTGCGCCCTCCGTCACGTGCCGTACGCGCTGCTCCGACAGGTCCGGCCCGGCGGGATCGTGGTAGCTCCGCTCGCCCGCGCGTTCTGGTCCGGGGCGCTGGTCCGGCTGCACGTCCAGGGCGACGCCACCGCGACCGGGACGTTCTGCGGCGGGGCGTCCTACATGCCGATGCGGTCGCACCGCGCGGCCGACCTCCATGAGGTGCGGGGCAAGGGGAGGGCCCGCGCCGCAGGCCTGGACCCCGCCCGGCTGCTGACCCTCGGGTTCGCGCTGTACGCGGGGGCCCGGCTGCCGGGCGTGCGGCTCGTCCACCAGGCCACCGGGGCAGGCGCCCGGGTGTGGGCGACGCGTGAGGACGGGGCTGCCGCGACGACCGCGAGCGGGGAGGAGGTGTGGCAGTACGGGCCGGGGCTTCTGTGGGAGGAGATCGAGCAGGTCTGGCAGGAGTACGAAAGGCTCGGCCGTCCCGACGCCGATCAGTTCGGGCTGACCGTGACCGACCGGGGGCAGCGCGTCTGGCTTCGTGACCAGGGTGCTCCGATCGGGCCCACGAGGCCGTAGGGGCCGCCCTGGAAGAGCACTCGACGGGCCGGTGTCCCGGGCGCCCCGGGGCGCCCGGGCGCTGGTCCAGGCCGCCAGGGGAGCGCCGGGCCCCGGCCCGCCGCCCCGGTCGCCCGCCGCCCCGCCTCAGAGCGCGACGATGTCCGCGTATCCGTCGATCTCGCGCGGGTCGCGCGTCCCCGGCCCCACGTAGGTCGCCGACGGGCGCACCAGGCGGCCGGTGCGCTTCTGCTCCAGGATGTGCGCGGACCAGCCGGCCGTGCGGGCGCAGGTGAACATCGAGGTGAACATGTGCGCCGGGATCTCCGCGAAGTCCAGCACGATCGCCGCCCAGAACTCCACGTTGGTGGCGAGGACCCGGTCGGGCCGCCGGTTGTGCAGCTCCTCCAGCGCGGCCTTCTCCAGCGCCTCCGCCACCTCGAAGCGCGGTGCGGCGAGCTCACGGGCCGTACGGCGCAGCACGCGGGCGCGCGGGTCCTCGGCCCGGTAGACGCGGTGGCCGAAGCCCATCAGGCGCTCGCCCTGGTCCAGCGCCTTCCTGACGTACGCCGTCGCGTCGCCGGTGCGCTCGATCTCCTCGATCATGCCGAGGACGCGGGAGGGCGCGCCGCCGTGCAGCGGGCCGGACATCGCGCCCACCGCGCCGGACAGGGCGGCCGCCACATCGGCCCCGGTCGAGGCGATGACCCGGGCGGTGAAGGTGGAGGCGTTCATCCCGTGCTCGGCCGCGGACGTCCAGTAGGCGTCGACCGCCTTGACGTGCCGGGGGTCCGGCTCGCCGCGCCAGCGGATCATGAAGCGTTCCACCACGGACTGCGCCTTGTCGATCTCGCTCTGCGGCACCATCGGCAGCCCCTGGCCGCGCGCCGACTGGGCGACGTACGACAGGGCCATCACGGCCGCGCGCGCCAGGTCGTCGCGGGCGGTCGCCTCGTCGATGTCCAGCAGCGGCTTCAGGCCCCACACCGGGGCGAGCATGGCCAGCGCCGACTGCACGTCCACGCGGATGTCACCGGAGTGGACGGGGATCGGGAACGGTTCGGCGGGCGGCAGACCGGGGTTGAACGCCCCGTCGACGAGCAGGCCCCACACGTTGCCGAAGGAGACCTGGCCGACGAGGTCCTCGATGTCGACCCCGCGATAGCGGAGCGAACCGCCCTCCTTGTCCGGCTCGGCGATCTCCGTTTCGAACGCGACGACTCCCTCAAGACCGGGTACGAAGTCGGACATCAGGCGGCTCCCTCAGATCGGCGGTCGGCGGCCGTGGACCTACGAAGGCAGGGGACGACGGCCGCCGCTGTACGAAGGCCACAGGGGCCCGCCCCAAGATATTGGCGGGTTCCTCCCATACGGGGAAGCGTGACATCCGGCACAGGGCCCCATTTCGGCGGTGCGCGGTTACGGCCCCTCGACGCCGGGCACACTCGGTCGCTGCGGCAGGATGGGTTCCGTGCCCACATCAGATCACTCCGTGCCGCGTCCGGATCACGCTGTGCCCGCACCGGATCGCGCAGCCGCGCACCATGCTCCTTCCTCCGGCGACGGCCGTGGCCCCCGGCCGTCGGGGGCCACGCGGCCTCCCGAAGGCCTCGACGGCCCCCGCACCGATTGCACCACCGATCCGGCGGCCATGCGCGAGCAGTACCGCTCGGAGGACTTCACCGAGGACGACCTGAGCTCCGATCCGATGGACCAGTTCGCCCGCTGGTTCCGCCAGGTCGCCGTGGGCGGAGTGCTGCACGAGCCCAACGCGATGGTCGTCTCCACCGCCACCCCGGACGGCCGCCCGTCCTCGCGCACCGTGCTGCTGAAGCAGTACGACACCCGGGGCTTCGTCTTCTTCACGAACTACGACTCCCGCAAGGGCCGCGAACTGGCCGCGAACCCGTACGTCTCGCTGCTCTTCCCCTGGCACCCGATGGCCCGCCAGGTCATCGTCACCGGCACCGCCTCCCGCGTGCCGCGTGAGGAGACCGTCGGCTACTTCCGGACCCGCCCGCACGGCTCCCAGCTCGGCGCGTGGGCCAGCGCCCAGTCCACGCCGGTCGGCTCCCGCCAGGAGCTGATCACCCGCTACGAGGAGCTGGCCGCCCGCTACCCGGAGGGCGAGAAGGTCCCGGCCCCGCCGCACTGGGGCGGCTTCCGGGTGATTCCGGAGGCGATCGAGTTCTGGCAGGGCCACGAGAACCGGCTGCACGACCGGCTGCGGTACGTGCGCGAGGGGGAGGGGACGCCCGCGGCCTGGCGGGTGGAGCGGCTCTGCCCGTGAGCGCGGGGGCCTTCACCGCCCGCCCCTGTGAGTTCGGGGGCCTCGCTCCCGGAGCCGGGCCCCGGCAACGCAGAAACCCGCAGGCTCTGGTTCCTCCGTGCACAGAGGAGCCGGCCGGACTTACCGGCGAGCCTGCGGGTCGGTGACTGCTGTGGATTGGCCGACGTCCGGCCTGCACGGCAAAGAGCGCGACGAACGGGCGTCAGCCCGCAGTCACCTCACGAGTCCGAAAAGAAATCACTTCCGGAACACCTCCTTTCTTCGCTGGTCTCAGCCTAGGAGCCGTCTCCTCTGCGGTTCAAGCCATTTATTCGGCGAAGAGGGCTGTGCGCCGCGCCACGTTCGAGTTGAATGGTGTGACGTGCGGCGATACGCGCGGCGACGCGAGGGGAAACGGCGGACACGTTCTGCGGGGGGTACGGAGTGAGTGCTTCCAGGAGCAGCGGGACCACCGACGCGCTCGGGCCGGACGAGGTTCCCGGCGGCGGGCGGCCGGGTGGGCCCGGGGGCCAGGGACCCGGGGGCGGCGGGGCCGGCGACGGGCCGGACGGCTCCCGGCTGCTGGCGGCTCTGCTCGACGGCATGGACGCCGCGCTCTGCGCGTTCGACGCACGCGGCGCCGTCACCCACTGGAACCGGGAGGCCGAGCGCATTCTCGGCTGGTCCGCAGAGGAGGCCGTCGGGCGCACCGGGTTCGCCGGCTGGGCGGTGCGCCGGGCCGACGCGGACGAGGTACAGGCGCGGCTGATGGCCGCCATGGGCGCCCCGGGGCGGCAGGTGCACGAGTTCGCGCTGCTGCGCAAGGACGGCGGCCGGGTGCTCGTGCGGACCCAGTCCGCCGGGGTGCGCGGTGCGGACGGGAGGCCTGCCGGGGTCTACTGCGCGTTCAGCGAGGTGCACGCCCAGATCGATCTGGAGCGGGCCATCGCGCTGAGCGAGGCGCTGCTGGAGGACGCGGCCTGGGGCGTGGTGCTCGTCGACGTCGACCTCCGCCCGACCGTGGTCAACGCCTACGCCGCCCGCGCGCTCGGCGGCGGGCGCACCGGCCTCTTGGGCCGCCCCCTCGGCGAGCTGGTCGCCCAGGGCGTCGAGGAGCTGGAGGCCGCCCTTCAGCATGTGCTGGCCGACGGTGCGCCGAGCGACCCGGCGGAGTTCTGGGTGACGCTGCGGACCGCGGAGGGCGAGCGCCGCCGGTGCTGGCGCAGCGGCTTCCTGCGGCTGGCGTCGCCGCTGACGGAAGAACCGGTTCCGCTCGGGCTGGGCTGGCTGTTCCGGGACGTCACGGCGGCGAAGCTCGCGGAGCAGGAGGCGGACCGGCTGCGCTTCCGGACGAGCCAGCTGCACCGGGCGGCCCGCGCGGCGTCCGAATGCGAGGACCCGATGGAGGCGGCGACCGCCCTGCTGGACTTCGCGCTGGCCGGCTTCGCCGACCACGTCCTGGTCGACCTGGTGGCGGGCGAGCGCCTGGTCCGTACGGCGGCCACCCCGTTCGACGCCCCGGGCCCCTGCCTCCCGGTCTCCGGCGGCTCCGCCCCGGCCCGCTACGGCCCCGGCCACCCCGCGCTCGCGTCGGTCGAGCGCACCGGCACGGTCCGTACGAGCGTGGCCTCCGCCGACGCGGGCCCGGCCTGGGCGGCCGAGCGCCGCTGGCCCCCGGACGCGGCGCACGCGCTGTGCGCGGTGCTCCGCAGCCGGGGGCGGACGCTGGGCGTGCTGACCTTCCTGCGCGCGGCGAACCGGGCCGCGTTCGAACGCCCGGACACGGCGTACGCGGAGACGGTGGCGGCCCGGGTCGCGGGCGCGGTCGACCTGGCCCGGGCGACGTCGGGGCCGCAGGCGGACGGGGCGGGCGCGCCGTAGCGGGGCGACGGCCCGGGGGGACCGCCCCCGTGGTGCGGCCCGGGGGGCGTCCCCGTGGTGGCGTCCGGAGGGCGGGCTCCCGTGGGCGCGTTCCGTCGTGGCGCGGCCCGGTGTGCCGTCAGTGGCGGTAGAAGATCCGCTCCCGGTACTCCGTCATGACCCGGCCGTTCCACTCGTGGCCGCCGTCGACGTTCCCCGAGCGCAGGAGCGGCGGCTCGACGCCCCGGGCCACCAGCTCCTCCGCGGCGGCCGCCATCATCGCCTGCATGATCGCGCTGGTCACCACGGTGGAGGCCGGGGCGAAGGGCGCCTCGACGCCGGGGGCCGTCAGCTCCGCGTCACCGATGGCGATCTTGCTGTCCAGGACGATGTCGCAGTGGTCGCGCAGGAACCCGCCGGAGGTGTGCCGGGAGCGGGTGTTCTCCGCGTAGGCGACCGAGGTGACGCCGATGACCTTCAGTCCGAGGGCGCGGGCGTTCTGGGCCATTTCGACGGGCAGGGCGTTGCGCCCCGACAGCGAGATGATCACGAGGACGTCCCCGGCGGTGGCGGGGCTGGAGTCCAGGACCGCAGAGGCCAGGCCGTCCACCCGCTCCAGCGCAGAGCCGAGCGTGGCCGGCATGACGTCCACACCCGTGGTGCCGGGGACGGTGAGCAGGTTCATCAGGGCCAGGCCGCCCGCCCGGTAGACGACGTCCTGGGCGGCGAGCGAGGAGTGCCCCGCCCCGAAGGCGAACAGCCGCCCGCCCGCCACGACGGTGTCGGCGATCGCCGTGCCGGCGGCGGCGATGCTGCCCGACTCCTCGTCCCGCACCCGGGTCAGCAAGCCGATCGCTGCGTCGAAGAACTGACCGGCCAGCTTGCTTTCGCTCATCGAGGAGAGCCCTTTCGGCGGGGGTGGGGCGGGAGGGGGCACAGGGGCGTCCGACGGCTGGGAATGCCGGTGCCGCCGATCACGTTGCGGTCTGGACCAGTGGCCTGTCAATAGCGCCTGACGGCCTCGACCGGGTGGTCTCGCACCGGGGCGGCACGGTTGGCGTCGCGATGGGTCAGAATTGGGGCAGGGCCGTCGCACGACGTTTTTTGTCACAGCACCGAGGGGCACGTATGTCCGGACTGATCGACACCACGGAGATGTATCTCCGCACCATCCTCGAACTGGAAGAGGAAGGTGTGGTCCCCATGCGCGCCCGCATCGCTGAACGGCTGGACCAGAGTGGTCCCACCGTCAGTCAGACGGTGGCCCGCATGGAGCGCGACGGGCTGGTCCAGGTCGCCGGCGACCGCCACCTGGAGCTGACAGAGGAGGGCCGCCGCCTCGCCACGCGCGTCATGCGCAAGCACCGGCTCGCCGAGTGCCTGCTCGTCGACGTGATCGGCCTGGAGTGGGAGCAGGTGCACGCCGAGGCCTGCCGCTGGGAGCACGTGATGAGCGAGGCGGTGGAGCGGCGGGTGCTGGAGCTGCTGCGGCACCCGACGGAGTCGCCGTACGGGAACCCCATCCCGGGGCTGGAGGAGCTGGGCGAGGAGGCCGAGGCCGATCCGTTCCTGGACGAGTCCATGGTGAGCCTGTCCGAGCTGGACCCGGGCCCAGAGGGCAAGACGGTGGTGGTGCGGCGGATCGGGGAGCCGATCCAGACCGACGCCCAGCTGATGTACACGCTGCGCAGGGCCGGGGTGCAGCCCGGTTCCGTGGTCAGCGTGACCGAGTCGCCCGGCGGGGTGCTGGTCGGCTCCAGCGGGGAGGCGGCCGAGCTCGGCGCGGACATCGCGTCGCACGTCTTCGTCGCCAAGCGCTGAGGTGTCGGCAGTCGTCGGGCGCCAAGCGCTGAGGTGTCGGCAGTCGTGGGGCGCCGAGCGCTGAGGCGTCGGCAGTCCTCGTCGCCGGGGAGAGGGCGCGGCGTCCGCCCGCGTCGCCGGGGCGGGGCGCCGACGCGGCCCCGGCGACGGCGGTTTCGGGGCCGTCATGGCGACCGAACCGTGATGTGCGCTTCCCGGTTTCCGTCCGGAATCGCAGCGCCCGGACGCATCCCGTGCCAGGCTGAGGCCAGGCAGAGGACCTGAGGGTGTCGGCCGGCTGCGGTCGGCACGGTCGGGGAGGGAGCAGGGCATGCACCCGTCGTACCGGCACGCGCACCGGACGGTGTCCGGTGGCGGGCTTCCAGGCGCCCTGGTTCTGAAGGGCGGGGCGGGCGTCGCGCCACCGCTCGCCATTGTTGTCGAAGCGGGCCCGTCCATCGCCGCCGCAGTGGCCCCGGCGGTGGCCGCAGGGGGCCCGGCGGCCTTGGAGGGCCCGTCCCGGAGTCGGCTCCGGGGCCGCCGCTCCCGGACGAGGTGCGGCCCCGGCGTCCGAGGACGCCGGGGCCTGTCCTCCCCTGTGTCGACCCGGAGCCCCGAGCTCTCAAGGTCGTCCCCTGCGGGCCCTTGTCCCCGAGCGGCCCGCCTCCCGGTGAAGATCTCCCCCCGACGGACGGCGTCAATCGTTGACGGGTGTCACTCGAAGGTGGGGTGTTGGGTGGCGAAACCCTGTTCTCGAATAAATGTTCGATAGCCTGGCGGGGTGCGACCACACGGCGAGCGGGGGCCAGGGTGATCGAGGACCAGAAGGAGATGCCAGGATTCATGGTGCGGCGCATCGATGTGACCGGATTCGACGGCGTACGCCTCGCGGCGTGGGAGTTCGCCGATCCGCCCAAGGGGCGTGCGGAGAACGACAGCGCGCCGGGGGTCTTACTGCTGCACGGACTGATGGGACGGGCCTCCCACTGGGCTCCGACCGCCCGCTGGCTCGCCGAGCGTTACCGTGCGGTCGGCCTCGACCAGCGCGGCCACGGCCGCAGCGAGAAGCCCGCCGACGGCCCCTTCACCCGCGACGCCTACGTCTTTGACGTCGAGGCCGCGATAGAACAGCTCGAACTCGGCCCCGTCACCATCGTCGGTCACGCCATGGGAGCGCTCACCGGCTGGCAGCTCGCCGCCAAGCGCCCCGACCTCGTCCGCGCCCTCGTCATCTGCGACATGCGGGCCTCCTCCCTCGGTGCGGCCTCCCAGCGCGAGTGGAGCGACTGGTTCGACGCCTGGCCCCTGCCCTTCGCCACCCTCGCCGACGTACGGAAGTGGTTCGGCGAGGACGACCCCTGGGTCGAACGGCCGAACCCCTCGCGCGGCGAGTTCTACGCCGAGGTGATGGCCGAGCGGGAGGACGGCTGGCGCCCGGTCTTCTCCCGCCGCCACATGCTCCGCTCCCGCGCCACCTGGGTCTTCGACGCCCATTGGGACGAGCTGGCCCAGGTGCGCTGCCCCACCCTGGTGCTGCGCGGCCTCGACGGTGAGCTGGGCCGTGCCGAGGCCCAGGAGATGGTCCGGGTGCTGCCCCGCGGCCAGTACGCGGAGGTGGCGGACGCGGGGCACCTCGTCCACTACGACCAGCCGGAGGGCTGGCGGGCGGCGGTGGAGCCGTTCCTGGAGCAGCTCGCGGAGGACAGCCGGGAGGATCGCGAACCGGTCGCGCCGTAAGCCGCACGGAGCGGCCGACCCGAGCGTGGCGCCCGACCCGCAGCCCGCAGCCCGCAGCCCGTGTTGGCCCGTGCGTGCCGCACCGCCCGCGTGCCGTGCTGCCCGTGCGCGCCGTGCTGCCCGTGCGACCAGGCACCGCCCGTGTGACCCGCACCGCCCGTGCGACCCGCTGCGAGCCCATGAGCCCGGGCCCCGTACCCGTCCGCCCGCACCGGTCCAGCCTGGCCGCCCCGCCCAGCCCCGCCCTGGCCCGGGGCTGTCCCTGCCCCGCCCCGGTCCGCCGCCCGCCGGTGCGTCAGCCCTTGCTGACCGCCGCCAGGATCTCCGGCAGCCGGTTCGCGGTGCGCGGTGCGGCGAACCGCAGCCCCGCCCACCCGACGAGCGCCCCGTAGCCGAGACCGGCCGGCACCAGCAGCCACAGCCCGTCGTGGTGGTCCGCGAGGTGGGCCCAGACCGTCAGCGCGATCACCGGCGCGGCCAGCAGCGCGGCGGCCAGCATGCCGCCGAGGATCGACATCCAGACCAGACCGGCCTGACCCGGGACGGCGTTCTTGAACGCGCCGTCCTGCGGAATGGAGTACGGGGACAGCGCCGAGGCGACCGCCCCCGTCGCCAGCATCGCGCCCAGCAGGGCGAAGGACAGTCCCAGCGCCCCCGGCAGCGACTGCCAGTCACCGACCAGCGCCGCCGTCCCCACGCAGACCACCAGCGTGTACGGCAGGGTGATCAGCAACAGGGTCAGCGCCCGGGCCCGCAGCTCGACGTAAGCGTCCCGGGTCGAGGAGATCGTCAGCGCCACCATCCAGAAGGCAGAGGTGTCCTGACCGAACTGGTTGTACATCTGCATGCCGAGCATCCCGGCGGCGAAGCACGCGAAGTACACGGAGCCGGCGCCCTGCAACGCGTTGAGCAGCGGCACGATCGCCCCGATGGCCAACGCCGTCACCCAGGCGGCCTTCGTCTTCGGGTCCCGCGCCACGTACCGCAGGCCGCGCTGGACCACCGTCGCCGTGCGGCCCTCCGGGAGCAGCGCCGAGAGACCGGTGCGGCCGGTCCCCGACTCCTTGCGGGACGGTTCCGCCGCGGCCAGCGTCGAGCCGTCCGGTGAGGTCATCAACCGCGTCAGGCTCCGCTGCCACATCCACACCAGCGCGGCCAGGGCGCCCACCGTGATGAACGTCTGGAGGACCGCGACCCCGTACGCGCCGTCCGACGCCGAGTCCACCGCCCCCACGGCGGAGGCGCCGGGCAGCCAGCGGACCACGTCCGCCGCGGGTTCCAGGGCCGAGAGTCCGCCGGACTGGCCGATCCGCTGCGCGCCGAAGTTGACGAACTGGATGCCCACCGCGATCACCAGCCCGCTGAGCACCGCGAGGTCGCGGCCCTTGCGGGAGTTCAGCAGCCGGACGTTGGCCGTGGCCACCGCGCGTGACAGCGCCACGCAGAGCAGCATCGTCAGCGGGACCGCGAGGACCCCGAACGCCACGCCCGCCGCCCCGTGCGCCAGCGCGAGCACCGAGCCGGCCACCAGGCACAGGGTGAACAGAGGGCCGATGCCGATCATCGAGGACACCAGCAGGGCCCGGATCAGCGGCCGGGGCCGCAGCGGCAGCATCACCAGCCGGGTCGGGTCGAGGGTGTCGTCCCCGCTCGGGAAGAACAGCGGCAGCACCGCCCAGCCGAGCGCCACCACGCCGGTGAGCAGCACCACGACCGTGCCCGCGTGCTCGTTGCCGCGCAGCAGGACCAGGCCCAGCACCTGGCCGGCGGCGAGCAGCAGGGTGAGGACGAGCGAGACGACGAACGCGGCCTTCCGCCCGGACGACTGCCGCAGCCCGTTCCGCAGGAGCGTCAGCTTCAGCCGGACGAAGACGGAGGTCAGGCCCTGGGCAGAGGCCGCTGGGGCGGCGGCGCCCGCCGGGGCGTCCAGCACGCTCATCGGGAGCCGCCCAGCCAGTCGAGGGAGTCGCCGGCGTCCCGGCCGCCCGCGCCGACCAGTTCGAGGAAGGCGCTCTGAAGGGAGGGCGCGTCGCCGCGCACCTCGGCGAGCGTGCCGTGGGCCTTGATCCGGCCCGCCGCCATCACGGCCACCCAGTCGCACAGCGACTCGACGAGCTCCATCACATGGCTGGAGAAGACCACCGTCGCCCCGGACCGGGTGTAGCGCTCCAGCACACCGCGGATCGTCTGGGCGGAGACCGGGTCGACGCCCTCGAACGGCTCGTCCAGGAAGAGCACTTCGGGGTTGTGGAGGAGGGCGGCCGCCAGCCCGATCTTCTTCCGCATGCCGGTGGAGTAGTCCACGACCAGCTTGTGCTGCGAGCCCGCGAGGTCCAGCACGTCCAGCAGCTGGGTGGCCCGCTTGTCGACCTCGTCGCCGGGCAGCCCCCGCAACCGGCCGTTGTACGCGAGCAGTTCACGCCCCGAGAGTCGCTCGAAGAGCCGCAGCCCCTCCGGCAGCACCCCGATCCGGGACTTCACCTCGACCGGGTCCGCCCACACGTCGTGGCCCGCGACCTCGATCGTGCCCATGTCCGGCCGGAGGAGCCCGGTGACCATGGAGAGCGTGGTCGTCTTGCCCGCGCCGTTGGGCCCCACCAGCCCGATGAACTTCCCCGCCGGGACCTCCAGATCGATCCCCGACACGGCGACCTGGTCCCCGAACCGCTTCCACAGCCCCTGTATGCGCACGGCGGGCCGCGGTGGACGCGCACCGCCCGCCGCCTCTGTCTCCGTACGTGCGTTTGCCTGGTCCGGCATGGCACAACCTTTCGATATCCCCGCTGAACAGGGACCACCCTACGAAAGGGGCGCCGGGCCCCTACGGGACGCGGGTGCGCGCGTCGGCCGCCGCGCGTGCGCACGCGTAGGACAGCGGGCTGATCAACTCCTCCACCTCGGGCAGCCAGCGGTTGGCGTGGGTGGGCCTGCGGGCCCACTGCACGGCCCCGCGTCCGCCGACCCGGGTCGGCGGGGCGGCGATGTAGTGGCCCTCGCCGCGGGCGGTCAGATCGATCGCCGCGGCGTCCCAGCCCAGCGCGCGCACCAGCTCAAAGGCCTTGGCCGCCGCGCCAGGCAGGACGAAGAACAGCATGCGCCGGTCGGGCGTGCGGGTGACCGGGCCGAGCGTCACGTCCATCCGCTCCATCCGGGCCAGCGCCAGGAACCCCGCGGACTCGGGGACGTCGAGCGCGTCGAAGGCGCGCCCGGTCGGCAGCAGCACCGAGGCGCGCGGCTGCCGGGTCCACAGGCGCCGGGCGGCCGCGCCGCTGCCCGTCGCCCCGCCCGCCCAGTCGGGCCGGGGCGCGTGCGCGCCGGGCCGGGGGCAGGCGGGCTCGCCGCAGGAGCAGCGCTCCGCACCGTCCACCGCCTCCAGCCAGGTGCCGGGGAACACGTCCCAGTGACGCTCCTCCGCATACCGCACCGCGGCGTCGAGCAGGTGGTCCCCCCGCTGCTGAGGGACCTGTGCGGCTTCCGTGACTCCGATGGGCTCTTCCACGACCAGCACAACTCCCGCCGCCAACCGGAGTTACGGGCGTGGCGGGCGGGGACACGGCGCACCGCGCCCTCACACGGGGCGCATCGGTGCATGGGCGGGGGCGCGCGTGCGGCGTCGCGCCGAAGGGCGGGTAACCACCACCGGGACCACCGCCGCCGGCGTCGCCGGGCCACCGGCAAGAGGGCCGTCAGGAGCCGCACCGGAACCATCGACAGAGCCGCGGTCACGGCGTCAACACGCCGCGACCGTACCGAATGCCGAGGAATATGCGCATTTCTTGTGTATGCGCCGGGCAGTGATCCCCTTCCACCGATCACTGCCCATACCTACTGTTCCAGGGGGACATATGGCAGCAAGGCCTCTCGTAGCCCGCCAGCCCAACGAACGGCTCCAGACGCTCATCCAGGAAGCCGCCTGTTCCAACGCGGGCCTCGCGCGCCGCGTGAACATGGTCGGGGCCGAACGCGGGCTCGACCTGCGCTACGACAAGACGTCCGTCGCCCGCTGGCTGCGCGGCCAGCAGCCGCGGGGGCGGGCCCCGGGCATCATCGCCGAGGCGCTCGGCCGCAAGCTCGGCCGTACGGTCACGATCGACGAGATCGGCATGGCCAACGGCAAGAACCTGGCCTCTGGCGTCGGCCTCCAGTACGCGCCGACCGTGGCCGGCGCCGTCGAGCAGGTCTGTGAGCTGTGGCGCAGCGACGTGGGCCGGCGTGATCTGCTCACCGGCTCGGCGGTCGCCGCCTCCGCGCTGGTCGAGCCCAGCCGCGACTGGCTGATCTCGGGCACGGACCCCCAGGTCGAGCGGACGGCGGGGGCCAGGGTCGGCATGACCGACGTCGAGGCGGTGCGGGCGATGACCGCCGCCCTCACCGACCTCGACCACCGCTTCGGCAGCGGCCATGTGCGCCCCGTCCTCGTGCACTACCTCAACAGCGTGGTCTCCGGGCTGCTTACCGGGGCCTACCGCGAACAGGTGGGGCGCGCGTTGTTCGGCGCGGTGGCGCGCCTGAGCGAGCTGGGCGGCTACATGGCCGTCGACACCGGTCAGCCCGGTCTCGCCCAGCGGTACTACATCCAGGCCCTGCGGCTCGCGCAGGCTGCGGGCGACCGGGCGTACGGCGGTTATGTGCTCGCCGCATCGATGAGCCACCTCGCCGCCCAGCTCGGCAACCCGCGCGAGATCGCCCAACTGGCCCGCGCGGCCCAGGAAGGGGCCCGGGGGCAGGTCACTCCCCGGGCCCAGGCGATGTTCTACGCCGCGGAGGCCCGGGGGCACGCCCTGCTCGGCGACGCCCGGTCCTGCCAGGTGGTGACGGGGCGGGCGGTCGCCGCACTGGAGCAGGCCGATCCGGACACCGGCGACGACCCGGCCTGGATCGCGCACTTCGACGCGGGCTACCTCGCGGACGAACTGGCCCACTGCCACCGGGACCTGGGGCAGGCGGAGGAGGCCGCCCGGCGGGCCGAGGAGGCGCTGGCCGCGCTGCCGCGGACGCGGGCCCGCCGCCGGGGGATCGGGCTGGTGCTGCTGGCCTCGGCCCAGGTGCAGCAGCGCGAGGTCGAGCGGGCCTGCCACACGGGCACACGGGCGATGGAGCTGCTGGGGACGGTGCGCTCCAGTCGGGGAGCCGAGTATCTCGACGACCTCCAGCAGCGCCTCGCCCCGTATGCCGAGGAGCCCGCGGTGCGGGAGTTCGGGCAGCGGTTGGAGCTCCAGGCGGCCTGAACGCCCCGGGGCCCGGAGTGCGGCGGACCGGGCCCCGCGCGGTCCTGCGGCCCGAGGGCCCGGGGCCACGGGGCGGGGCGCGTCGCGGCCGCGGTGGGCCGGGATGGGCGCCCACGGCAACGGGTGTCCAGGACGCAGCCGTTGACGCCCCAGGTCGTTGCTGACGCCCGCCGTCGACGGCACCGGGCGTTGACGGCGCCGGCCGTCGACAGCGCCGGGGACCGGCCGGATGTTACCTGCCCTGTGAAGGGGTGGTGAGGGGTACCACGCGCTTGGCGGAGGGGGGCGACCACCCGATAGCGTGAGCCGACGATTCCGTAGGTTCACACGTAGGAGTCCTGGTGACGCAGAGCGGACAGGGCGGCGAGCAGCAGCTCCCCGCCGCACGACCCGCGCACGAGGGTGTCGTGCTGCCCGCCGACGGGGGCGCCCCGTGGAGCCCGGGAGGGCCCGCGGCAGGGCAGGGCGGCGAGCAGACGGCGCCCGCGGGCGGGCAGCCGTGGGGCGGCCCCTGGGGGCCGCAGTCCGACGCGCCGCCGCAGCCGGAGGCGCCGGGCCACTACGGCTATCCGCAGGCCCAGCCCCTGCCGCCCGCGCAGCAGCCGCCGGGCCAAGGGATGTACCAGCAGTCCGACGCGTACCAGCAGCCCCAGCAGTCCGGCGCGTACCAGCAGCCGGAGGGGTATCAGGGGCGCCAGCAGCCCGGGCCGTATCAGCAGCCCGGCCCGTATCAGCAGGCCGCGCCGTATGAGCAGCCCGGGGCCTATCAGCCGCACCAGCAGGCGCACCGGCCTCCGGCCCAGCCCCTGCCGTACGCCCAGCCGTTGCCGCCGGAGTCCGGGACCGGCGCTCACGGGGCCCACGGTGCTCCCGGCGGGGAGGCGGACGCCACGCAGTACATCGCTCCCGTCCCCGGCGGCCCAGGGCCCGCCGGAGTGCCGCCGCAGGGCGGAGACGCGGACGCGACGCAGTACATAGCGGCGGTGCCCGCAGGGGCCCCCTACGGGACCGGGGCGGGGGGGCCGGAGGACCGGCACCCGCCCGCGGAGTTCGACAACCTGTTCCGTACGGACGAGCCGGCGGGCGCCACCCAGCAGATGCCGCAGCTCGACGCGGGGCAGCAGCCTCCGCCGTACCGGCAGGGCCACCGGCCCCGGCAGGGCGCCCCGTTGCCGCCCACGACCTCGCAGGGCCATCCGCCCGGTCTCCAGAGCCGTCAGGAGCCGGGCGGGGCGGCGTACCCGGCCGACGCGCCGCCGCGCAGGCGGTCGGCGCACGTTCCCCTGATCGCCGCGGTCGTCGTGGGCTGCGCGGTCGTCGGGCTCGGCGCGGGCGCGCTGATGAGCGGTGGCGACGACCCGGGCAAGGACGACAAGCAGCCGGTCGCGGCGCAGAGTTCGCAGGCCGCGTCCCCCACGGCCGAGCCCACGGCGGAGCCCACCGTCGATCCGGCCAAGCCCCAGGCCGAGGCGCTGGACAAGCTGCTCGCCGACAGCAACAACAGCCGAGCGGCGGTGATCAGCGCGGTCGAGAAGGTCAAGGCATGCAAGGACCTGGACCAGGCGAACACCGACCTCAGGGGAGCCGCCCAGCAACGCCGCGACCTGGTGACCCGGCTCGACGCGCTGACCCTGGACCAGCTGCCCCGGCACGCCGAGCTGACGTCGTCGCTGACCCGCGCGTGGAAGGCGTCGGCCGCGGCCGACGAGCACTACGCCACCTGGTCCCGGCAGGCCAAGAAGAACAAGACCGTCTGCAAGGGCGGCCAGGCCCGGAGGACGAACGAGACCGCGCGCGGGGACACGCAGAGCGGTGTGGCCACCGAGGCCAAGAAGAAGGCGTCCGCGCTCTGGAACGCCATCGCCGAGGAGCACGGACTCACCAAGCACACGTACGTGGAGCTCTGAGGCCGGTCACCGGCGCCCGGCGCGCCCGGGAGGCCTGGTCCCCCGGCGCGCCGGGGCTCCGCGCCTCCCGGGGCCCGGCTCCGAGCACCCCCCGTTATGTTTTTCGCGGTCCTGCAATGGGGCCGCTGGCCTCCGGGCCCGGCATGACTGTGTCCCCCTGTCGAACGGATGACCTGGGGGGTGGTGTCACCGGGCCCGGGAGGTGTCCGTCGGAGACGCTGATCAGAGGTCCGGCCGCCACCCCGTCCGGCGCAACGCCGGACAGCTCGCGGATGGCAGGTCTGCATAACGTGGATGCGCGAGTACGACACCGAAGCCGAGGCCGGCACCGACAACACCCTCTGGAAGGGCGGCATGTTCGACACCGAAGACGTGGGCGTGTTCCTCGGCCTGGACGTCGGCAAGAGCACCCATCACGGCCACGGGCTCACCCCGGCCGGAAAAAAGGTCTTCGACAAGCAGCTGCCCAACAGCGAGCCGAAGCTGCGGGCCGTGTTCGACAAACTGGCCGCGAAGTTCGGCACCGTCCTGGTGATCGTGGACCAGCCTGCCTCCATCGGCGCCCTGCCCCTGACCGTCGCCCGCAATGCGGGCTGCAAGGTCGCCTACCTGCCCGGCCTGGCGATGCGCCGGATCGCCGACCTCTACCCCGGCGAGGCCAAGACCGACGCCAAGGACGCGGCCGTGATCGCGGACGCGGCCCGCACCATGCCACACACCCTGCGCTCGCTGGAGCTGACCGACGAGATCACCGCCGAGCTCACCGTACTCGTCGGCTTCGACCAAGACCTTGCGGCCGAGACCACCCGCACCAGCAACCGGATACGCGGACTGCTCACCCAGTTCCACCCCAGCCTCGAACGCGTCCTCGGACCGCGCCTGGACCACCAGGCCGTCACCTGGCTCCTGGAGCGTTACGGCTCCCCGGCCGCCCTGCGCAAAGCCGGTCGCCGCAGACTCGTGGAACTGATCCGCCCGA
>NZ_JBBBEN010000097.1:0-154285 GCF_037137275.1 Streptomyces pratensis
CAACCCCGAACCACCCCACACCGAACTCGGACGCCTTGACGAAAGACATAGAGGCACCCCCCGCATAGTCCTGGAGGAGCTCGGGGCTCGGGCGAGTTGGACTGGACTCGGCGCACGACCTACTCCCGGAGCGTCCGAGCGGCAGAAGGGGGCCTCTGGCGGGAACGAAGACGACCGACTGGGGCTGACTAGTATTCAGAACTTGCCTGGCCATCGACCGGTACGGACTGCCCCTACCGCCATCTGATTCCGGCGCCGACACGTACGACAGCCAGGGCCTCGGTCGGCTGAAAAGATGCTGAGTCCTCACGATGGTTCGGCCGCCGCCGCTGAAGCGAGGAGGGCTCCGTTGCCCGGGCTCGCAGGCTACCGACGTCTCCACCACCGCTACGAACTCAGCGCCGTGCGCTCGTCTTCACCCCGGAGGAGGCTCAGATGAGGTGTGGCCAAGGGCCTGCGCCCGGCACCAAAGGATTGGGCACCGCTGGTGCCGGTACTGGTCACCGCCGCCAGCGTCTGTGACGATGCCGGCGGAATGCGCTTGCTCCCGAACACGGCCGGAGGCCGCCCTCGCGTCACGAAGGCGTGGGTCGACAGTGGCTACCGCACCAAGACCATCGATCACGGTGCCGCCCTCGACATCTCGACGTCGAAGTCCCCCGCGACGCCGCACAGAAGGGCTTCAAGATGATGCCGCGGCACTGGATCGTCGAGCGGACTTCGGATGGCTCATGCACCACCGCCGCCTCGCCCGCGACCACGAAACTCACCCACACCGCTCTGGAAGCGATGACCCACCTTGCGAGGGGCGACCTGATGAGCCGCAGGCTCACCCGGGAAACGACCCCGAACTGGAAGGGTCCACAGCCGCCAGGCCATGCTGGCCCGCAGCCCACCCTGGGCCCCGGGGCTGGGGAGGCGCCTGCTGCTGGTGGCGTCGTCGCGCAGCATTCCCCTGGCCCGAAGTGGTGTTCGCCTGACGGGCACGGCCTCGCTGAGAGGGCCCGCCAAGTGGGATCGGCCGTGACATTCCGGTGCTCCCTCCCACCCCCGGGACCGGCCTTTTGCCCAGGCCGAAGCCGGTGTTCGCTGCAGAAGGCGTGAGACATGCTGGTGCGGGTCTCGCAGTTCCAACGGCAAGGCGCGCCTGGTGGCGGAAGTGGTCGTGACGGCGGCCAGGAGGAGGCGCCCTTGACGCGAGCCGCCATCGGAGAAGGCAACGGAACAGGCACGGAACTACCCGGCGTGAGCTGACCGGGGCGGCTTGGTCTCACTCCAGGGTGACGAGCGCCTCGCGTAGTTCGCGGGTAGGTGTGAGGCCGTACGCGGCGCGGACAGCGCCCACGAGCAGGGTGATCCAGGCATCGGCGAGGGCATCGATCTCGACCGGGCGGCCGTTGCGCAGCCAGAGCAGGGACATCTCGTCGCAGGCGGCGCCGAACCCCCGTATAGGCAGCAGCAGAACGGGGTCGTCGGCGTCGAGGCCGAGCACCGCGCAGATGTTCCGGACCCCCTCCTCCCATGTCGCCTCGAAGGCCGTCGACGCCACGTCGGTTCCCTGCGTACGACGCAGGACGAGATTGAGCGCGGCGTCTTCATGCGAGGCCAGGAAGCGTAGATGCGCAACGAAGTGCCGACGTAGCCGGTCGGGTACGGGTCCGTCGGACTCCAACTTCGTTGCTGCTTTGAGCTGCTGGTCGACCTCCCGCACGACCTCTGCGTAGAGGCTTTCCTTGCCTTTGAAGTGATGGGACAGGAGTCCGTGAGCGACACCCGCCGTACGTGCGATGTCCCCGACGGTCACCTCTCCGTAAGGGCGCCGGGAGAAGTGCTCCAGGGCGGCGCACAGCAGTTTCTGGCGCGTTTCCTGAGCTGCCACCTGCCGACGGGTCGGCGGCCTCTCTGCTTCGGGTGCGCTCACGTCGATCCCTCCTCGGCGGCGGCCATGTCGTCCTGCAGCGTATGTGAGGGGCGAGCAGGGCCCCACATCGACAGTATTGCTTGACTGGCGTTCAATGACTTACAGTCAACATGTTGCCGCGGCGGGCCACTCGGGCGGCGCCGCGGAGAAGGGACCGCGATCATGGCTCTCAGCTCACCGCTCCCCGACAAGGACGATCCGGTTTGGAGTTCCCCCAACGGCTTCGTCGTCCGCAAGGACGAAGGCGTCACTCGGCTCACAGGCCACGAGACGTTCGCCGTCAAGGTCACTGGCGAGGCGACGGACGGTGCTCTCGCGTTCATGAGCGGGCTCGTCGAACCGGGGCACGGCAACGTGCCGCACATTCACTCCAAGGAGGACGAGGCGTTCTATGTGCTCACCGGGGAGTTCGAATTCCTCAACGGGAACCAGAGGTTCACGGCTCACCCCGGTGACTTCGTCTACATACCCAAAGGGACCCGGCACGCCTTTCGGAACCTGGCGCAGGAACCGGCCCGCCTGCTCGTCTTCTACACCCCGGCAGGGCCCGAGGCGTTCTTCCTGAACTACGGCTCGACGGGCGGCCCTCCAGAGCCTTGGACCCAGGAGAAGTTCGATGAAGTGACTGATGCCATCGGCGCGCACAACATGGTGCTCCTGCCCGGGGATGACTGGCACTGACCTCCTCGCCGCGGCGTTCTCGGAGATCAGTCACGCTCTCCTGCCGCCAGCAGCAGGCTCGGATGTGAGGCGTCGTGGAACGCGCGTCGAACGGCACCGCGTCCGACCCACTGCGGGAGGCGATCACGGACTGCGTCGGCTCCAGCTGGTACGGGGAGGGCGAGAGGTCCGACAGCTCAAAAGCCCAGGCCCTACCTTCACGTGGCATCGACCGCGAGCGCTCCCGGTCCGGCGACTGGAAGGGAAGATCACAGGTGCACGATCGAGTGAGACCGCGCAAGCTGACTACTCGCCGCACGGCGGCGTTGACCTACCGGCGGCCGCGGCTGCTGGCCGCCGGCGCGGGCATGGCCTCCATCCGGGGGTGACCGCGCGGCCCTCGATACGGCGGCGGCACGGCTGCTCGCGGACGTCCCGGACGCGGCAGTCGTGACCGGTGAACCATCACGGACGCGGGCTCTTGCGCGGGCCGCACCATCGCCCTGAAGCGCGGCAGTCGGCCAGCCTGGCCGGGAACTCCCGGAGGAATGATCTTCGAGGAGGCGAGGCACCGGTTCGCTGCCCGTGAGTGGTGGCGAACCGGGCGCGCCTACTGCCCGTCGACCCTGCCCGGCCGCTGACTCTGCGATCCCGTGTACCGCGAGCGCATTGCGGTGCTCGCGGCCGGGCCGGCGGCGAAGACGAAAGCCTCACTGTCGTCGAGGTTTTTGCCTGTACGGGCGTCGACCAGAACCGGCTCGACCTCCTCGCCGCTGGCGGCGTCCACCAAGATCATGGATCGTTCCTGCGGTGTCAGGTGCCGGTTCCCCCAGGCGGCCAGGGCCACCATCACGGGCCGAAGGGATCGGCCCCGCTCGGTGAGCACGTACTCGTAGCGGGCCGGCTTGTCCTGGTAGAGCCGTCGTTCCAGCAGGTCGTCCGCGACCAACGTCTTCAGCCGCGTGGTGAGCATGCTGGTGGAGATGTTCAGGTTCTGCTGGAACTGGTCGAAGCGTGTATAGCCATCGAAGGCGTCGTGCAAGATCAGCAGAGTCCACCACTCGCCGACGTGCTGCACCGTCGTCGACAGCGGGCACTCCCGGTCCTCCAGTCGCATGCGGCTCGTCATGTCATCCTCCAGAAGTAACTGCTAGTGTAGAAGTCAGTACCTTCTATTTTAGCAGTCTGCGTGATTCTGCGGTGATGTGCCCACGTCAGGCATGTCGCCGCCCGGCTTGCAAGAGCAGCATCCCGTGACTGCTCGCCCTGGCGCAGAGGAGAAACCCATGACTCAGCACCCGACGCCGATCAACCCCACCGACCTGCCCGAAGCGATCACCCGCTACCTGGCGGGCCGCGACGCCAAGGACGTCTCGGCTGCGGCATCGGCCTTCGCGCCGCACGCCACGGTTGCGGACGACGGACACACCTACGAGGGAGCCGAGGCCATCAGCCGATGGCTCGGGCGGACCGACACCGAGTACACCTACGCGAGCACGCTCACCGGTGCGGAACGCGACGCATCCGACCGGTACACCGTCAGCCAGCACCTCGAAGGGGACTTCCCTGGCGGGAAGGTCGATCTGCGTTGCCGATTCGTGCTGGCCCATGGACTGATCAGCGAACTCGGCATCGCCCCCTGACCAGCCGCCCGCCACCCTTGTTCACCACGACCCTGACAGGAGCACGAACAACATGAGGACCTGGTTCATCACCGGCGGCACCCCCGGCGGATTCGGCATGGCCTACGCCAACGCCGCCCTGAAATCGGGCGACAACGTCGTCCTCACCGCCCGCCGCCCTCGCCTGCTCGAGGACTGGGCCGCCTGCCACGGCGACCGGGTGCTCGTCCACTCCCTTGACGTCACCGACGCGTCCCAGGTCCACGAGGCCGTCCGGGCCGCCGAAGAGCGTTTCGGCGGTATCGACGTCCTGGTCAACAACGCCGGCCGGGGATGGTACGGCTCCGTCGAGGGGGCGCCCGACAGTGAGGTCAGGGCCTCCTTCGAGCTCAACTTCTTTTCCGTCGCGCAGATGCTTCGTGCCGTCCTGCCGGGCATGCGAGAGCGGGGTGACGGATGGATCATCAACATGTCCTCCGTCGCAGGCCTGCGCAGTACGCCGGGGTTCGGCTACTACAGCGCCGCCAAGTACGCCATCGAAGGACTGACCGAAGCGTTGCGCCACGAAGTCGCCCCGTTCGGGATCAAGGTCCTGGCCGTGGAGCCAGGCGCCTTCCGGACACACGCCTACGCGTCATTCGCCGACGAGGCCGTGAGCGAGACGGTCGACGCCTACCTTCCCCTGATCCGATCCGTCCGCTCCTCCATGATCGAACAGGACGGTCGGCAGCCCGGCGACCCGGAGCGCGGAGTGCGTGCTGTCGTGGATGCGATGAACAGCGCCACCCCGCCCCGCCGTATCGTCCTGGGCGCCGGCGGGTACGCGGCCGTCCAGGAGCAAGTGGCGGATATGGCGGCAGAACTGAGCGCCTTCGAAGCGGCCTCGCTAAGCGCGGACTTCCCTCAGGGCTCCTGAGAGACGGTCGAGAACCGCGTCCTTCTGTCGGCGGTGAACTGTCCATGGACGGTTTCCCGCGGGGCGAAGCCGTGCGGGAGGTATCACCATGGGATCCCGGTCCGGGTGACGTGGAGGAGAAGTCCATGATCCGGCGCAGGACGTGTTCGGGCGGCCGCCCGATGTCCAGGCCCCTGCCTCTGCGCTCGGCAGCACCTCGATGCATCTCACCCAGGCCGCCCACGTCGGCATCTCGGTTTCGGACCTGGACGCCTCGATCGCGTTTTACCAAGCCTTGACCGGGAGAGAACCCGTCGCGCAGGGCACCATGAACAGCGTTCCGTTCGGTGGCTCCCAAGGGCTGCCGAACGCAGAACTGCGTTACGCCACGATCAACCTGGACGGCCTGGGCATCGACTTGATCCAGTTTCAGGATCCGGTAGGCGAGCGCACGAACGGCAAGGCGAACCGCCCTGGCTCCATGCACCTGTGTTTCCGGGTCGACGACTTCGACGCGGTTTACCGGCGCATGAAGAAGGCCGGGTACGACTTTCTGGGGGATGACTACACGTTCCTCGCCGGCGAGGTCACCCCGGAGCAAGCGCTCGGTACGAAGGTCGCGTACTTCAATGACCCGGACGGCACAAATCTGGAGATTATCCAGCCCCAGGAAGGGTTCGCCCGCTGACAAAAGGGCCCGGCTCACGTCGGCTGGATGGCGCCCGGCAGCTCGTGGACAGCCTTGACGAGGGGGGCGAGCGCGGGGTCCTCGGCCGCCTCGTCCAAGGCCTTGCTCAGGGCTGTGTTGTGGGTGGGGCGGGCCTCGTCCAGCAGGCGCATGCCGGCGTCGGTCACATCCGTGTAGATGCCGCGACGGTCGGTGGGGCACAGGTAGCGCGAGAGCAGCCCGCGCTGTTCCAGCCGGGTCACCAGTCGCGTGGTGGCGCTCTGGCTGAGCACGACGGAGTCGGCGACCTGGCGCATCTGCAGGTGCCCGCCCTCGTCGTTGTGCTGTCGGCCGAGCACGTCGAGGAGTGAGTACTCGCGGGCGCTCAGTTCGTGCCCTGCCTGGAGTGCGCGTTCGACGCGGCTTTCGATGCGGCCGTGCAGCAATGAGAGGGCCGACCAACTGTGCGCCAGTGCGGTCATCGCCGGGTCGGTGGCGGTCATGCGCAGCTCCCTCAGGCTGGTTGCGAGCGGTGGTGTCAGGCTGACAGGGGGCCTGCCGGGCGCAACCCCTAGTTCACTATACCCGCGCTTGCAATTATCCGGCGTGTGCAACTATTGTGAACGCAGGTAAGGGGCGAATGCATCGTCCACTCCGGGAGTCACCGCCCTACCTCTCCCTTTGCGCCGTCCGAGGACCCTCGCCATGCCGCTCGCGCTGCTGACCTGGCCGTTGGGATCGGCGCACCGAGCATGACCGTCCTGGGCGCCAGCCCCCTCGAAGCCACAGACCCTGCACGCGGCCCTCACCTCTGCCCCAGATGTCGTCCTGGCTGCCGACTCAGGCGCCGTTTCGGCCGTGGTGAGCGCTATCCGCTCCTGGTCGCCGCGACACGAGGCCGTCCATCCCTCACATTAGGAAGTGACCCGTGAACACCCCCGCGGCCCCGCTGACCATTGCCGACGCCGAGACCCTCATCGCTGCGGCACGTCGTGCCGCTGACGAGGCGGAAGGTCCCGTCAGCATCACCGTTCTCGATGCCGGCGGGCACCTGTTGGCCTTCCGTCGTGACGAGCGCGCCGTGCTCATCTCCGGCGAGACCAGCACCGCCAAGGCCTACACCGCCCTGCAACTGAACGCACCGACCGCTGAACTCGCCGACCTGGTCAAGCCGGACGGCCCCTTCCACTCGTTGCCCACGGCGCTGAACAAGCCCCTGTTGTTCATCGGCGGCGGAGTGCCCGTCCACCGCGGCGGTCATCTCATCGGCGCCCTCGGGCTCGGTGGCGGCGCTCCCGAGCAGGACCACGGCTTCGCCCGGACCGCGCTCCAGGCCCTCTGACCAGCCTCCGCTCGCACCGGTCGGCGTCGATCAGCGCTGACCGGCAAGGAAAGTACCGACAGCACCACCGAAAGGCCCCTCATGACTGCCATCCCGAACGTGACACTCAACAATGGTGTGGTCATGCCGCAGCTCGGCTTCGGCGTCTTCCAAGTCCCCGACGAGGAGACCGCCGCCGCCGTCGCCGGCGCGCTCGATGCCGGTTACCGCAGTATCGACACCGCTGCGGTCTACGGCAACGAGGGAGGCGTCGGCAAAGCCCTCAACGCCTCCGGCCTTCCCCGCGAGGAACTCTTCGTCACGACCAAGCTGTGGAACGACGACCAGGGCAAGGACAAGGCCCTGGCCGCATTCGACGCCTCCCTGGACAAGCTCGGCCTCGACTACATCGACCTCTACCTGATCCACTGGCCCACCCCGGCCCGCGATCTGTACACCGAGACCTACAAGGTGTTGGAGGAAATCCTGGCGAGCGGGCGCACCCGCGCCATCGGCGTCTCGAATTTCCGAGTCCCCGACCTGCAGAGGCTCCTCGGAAACACCGGTGTCACCCCGGCCGTCAACCAGATCGAGCTGCACCCCGCGCTCCAGCAGAACGAGCTGCGCGCCTTCCATGCCGAGCACGGCATCGCCACCGAGGCGTGGAGCCCGCTGGCCCAGGGAGCGGTCCTCGGGGACGAGTCGATCGTGAGGATCGCCGGAGCACACGGAGTGTCCCCGGCGCAGGTAGTGCTGCGCTGGCACCTTCAGAGCGGCAACATCGTGATCCCCGAATCCGTCACTCCCGAGCGCATCCGGCAGAACCTCGATGTCTTCGGCTTCGAGCTGAGCGACGCCGAGATGTCCGCCATCGCGGGCTTGGACCGCGGTCTGCGTACCGGCCCGGACCCCGACACCCTCAACTGACCACCGCCCCGAGTGCCCGTCCCGTCCCTCGTGTCACGGGGGCGGGTACTCGGGGCGCCTGCCGCGCACCGGCACCGGATTACCTGCAGCCTCACACCCTCGACAAGGAGGAACCATCGTGCAGATCGACCTTTCCGGCCGTACCGCCCTGGTCACCGGCTCCACCCAGGGCATCGGATACGCCATCGCCGTCGGCCTCGCCCGCGCCGGAGCCCGGGTCGCCGTCAACGGGCGGAGCGCGGAGCGCGTCACGGCCGCGGTGGACCGGGTGCGTGCCGACTCCGGCAACGACGACGTCATCGCCGCCGTGGGCGACCTGGCGACCGAGGAGGGTGCCGCGGCCGTACTGGAGGCCGTCCCAGTGGTCGACGTCCTGGTGAACAACCTGGGCATTTTCGGCACTGCCGCCCCGCTGGAGATCGACGACGCGGAGTGGCGCCGCTACTTCGAGGTGAACGTTCTCTCCGCCGTCCGGCTGATCCGCGCCTATCTGCCCGGCATGACGGAGCGGGGCTGGGGCCGCATCCTCAACCTCGCCAGCGACTCGGCCGTGGTCGTCCCCGCCGAGATGATCCACTACGGCATGACCAAGACCGCGCTGCTCGCCGTCAGTCGCGGCTTCGCCAAGGAGGCGGCCGGCACGGGCGTGACCGTCAACTCCATCATCGCCGGCCCCACGCACACCGGCGGCGTCGAGGACTTCGTCCGTGAGCTGGTCGGCGACAAGCTGCCCTGGGACGAGGCGCAGCGCGAGTTCATGATCAAGCATCGTCCGCAGTCCCTGATTCAGCGCCTCATCGAGCCCGAGGAGATCGCCCACATGGTCGTCTATCTCTCCTCGTCCTACGCGTCCGCGACCACCGGCGGCGCCCTGCGCGTCGACGGCGGCTACGTCGACTCGATCCTGCCCTGAGCTGCCCGGCAGCCGCCGTGCTCCGGTCCCCACATGGGGACCGGAGCACCCACCCCAACCCGTGAGTCAGCATCCATGCGCCGATAACCCGCGTTTGCATTTAATGGCGTGTGCAAGTAATGTCGTATGCAGGTAAAGCTGCGCAGGGCCCACCCGAGGCACCGAGCGGCTCGCCACCACGCACGAAAGGGAGCCCCCCTGATGAGCCTCACCCACCTGCTGCCCGGGTCGCTGGGCTTCGGAACCGCCCCCATGGGCAACATGTTCCGCGCCATCCCCGAGGAAGAGGCCCAGGCCACCCTCCAGGCCGCCTGGGACCAGGGCATCCGCTATTACGACACCGCACCGTTCTACGGTGCGGGCCTGGCCGAGATCCGGCTCGGTGAGCTGCTGGCCCAGCAGCCCCGGGACTCCTACGTCCTCTCGACGAAGGTCGGCCGCGTCATCCTCGACGAGGAAGAAGACCCGTCAGCCCGTGAACTCGGCGAGAAGGGCGGTCTGTTCGAGCACGGCCGCCCCAACAAGGTGGTCGATGACTACACCGCTGACGCGACCAAGCGCTCCATCGAGGACAGCCTCAAGCGGCTGAACACCGACCGGCTCGACATCGTCTGGGTGCACGACATCGCCCAGGACTTCCACGGCGACCGATGGCTCGCCCAGTTCGAGACGGCCCGCACCGGTGCCTTCCGGGTCCTGGACGAGCTGCGCGATCAGGGCGTGATCAAGGCCTGGGGCCTGGGCGTCAACCGCGTCGAGCCCGTCGAGCTCACCCTCGCCCTGGACGAGCCGCGCCCCGACGGCTTCCTGTTGGCCGGCCGCTACACCCTGCTGGACCACCGCCAGGCCCTCCAGCGGCTGCTGCCCGCGGCGCAGGAACAGGGTGTCGACATGGTCGTCGGCGGCCCTTACAGCTCCGGCGTCCTGGCCGGCGGCACCCACTTCGAGTACCAGGAGGCCCCGGCGCACATCCTGGAAACCGTCCGGCGCATCCGGGAACTGACCGACCGGCACGGGGTGTCCATCAAGGCCGCCGCGCTCCAGTTCGCGCTCGCCCACCCGGCCGCAGCCGCCGCGATCCCCGGTGCCACCCGCCCCTCCCGCATAGCCGAAGACCTCGGCGCTCTGCGGGAGGAGATCCCCGCCGCCTTCTGGCACGACCTGCGCGCTGCCGGCCTGCTCGACCCGGCGGCCCCGCTCCCCGCCGGCGTCTGACCCGCGCCCGCATCCACTCCCCACATCCCCCCACGTAAAGGAGCCACCATGGCCTCCACTTCCGTGAGCCGCGTCGTCCAGGCATCCCCTGAGCGGGTCTGCGAACTGATCGGCGGCTTCCACTCCCTGCCCGACTGGCTGCCGTACATCCCCAAGACCGTCCCCGAGCAGGGCGGCCGGGCCCGACGGTTGACCAACGCCGAAGGCGGGGTCATCGTGGAGCGGATGACCGCGTACAGCGCCGAGGAGCGCTATTACAGCTACGCCATCCTCCAGGCGCCCTTCCCCGTCACCGGCTACCTCTCCACCCTCCGCGTCTTCTCCGTGCCCGGCAGGCCGGAGGCCGCCGAGACCCAGTGGAGTGGACGCTTCGTTCCCGAAGGCGTGAGTGACGAGGAGGCCGAGACCCTCTTCACCGGCATCTACCGTGACGGGCTGGAGGCCGTGGCCACGGCCCTCGCGAATCGATGAACGAGGCCACCAGGACCGGGTCCTGATGGCGGATGGCCTGTGACCGGACACCGCAACAGGCCCCGCAGCCAGGGGCCCGGCTGGTCGCCTGACCAGCCGGGCCCCTCGCTGTTCTGTCTGTGTTACTGACCTCGGCTCGCCGTCCTCACCTGGAGGACGAGCTCTGCAACGCCACCGCTGCTGCCGCGGCGCTGTCGGGTGCCCAGGCAGCGAGCGCCTGGGCAGCGGCCCGGAAGCTCAGAGCAGGGAGAGTTCCGTGGTGAGCTTCTCCAGGGGCTGCCAGGTCAAGCCGACAAGCGCCGCGTGCTTCCATGCGATCCGCCCTCCGGGGGCGACGAGGAACACCGAGCGCCTCAGGCCGACGCCGGGGGCGGCGACGCCGAAGAGCTTGGCCACGGTGCGGTCCGGATCGCTGAGCAGGGGCAAGCGGAGGTTGTTCGTGCGGGCGAACTGCTCGTGACTGTCGACGTCCTGCGGACTGATGGCCCAGACCTCGGCACCCAGTTCGGTGAACTGCTCCAGCCCGCTCGAGTAGGAGCACAACTGCTTTGTGCAGACACTTGAGTTGTCCTGCGGGTAGAAGGCGAGGACCAGGGGGCGCGCGCGTTCGGTGTCGAGCCTGTAGGTCCCCCGGGCGAAGTCACCACCGCGCAGCACGCCTCCGGAGAGGACGAACTCCGGCACCGTACTCCCTGTTTCTATCGAGCCTGCCATTGTGTCTCCTTGTATGCCGTCTGTGCTGGGTGAGCCGGTGCGAACGCCGTGCCGTTCACCGGGTGGCCGTCGCAGCCTGCCGGATCAGACCGGTCACGGTGTCCGGGCGGGTCAGCATGACGGCGTGGGGCGAGTTGACCTCGGTGGTGTGCGCGTGAGCCCGCTTGGCCATGAAGCGCTGGGTGGCCGGGGGCAGAGCGTGGTCCTGGCGCGTGACCAGGTACCAGGAGGGAATGTCTCGCCAGGCGGCGTTGGTCGCGGTCTCCTCGAGGGCGGCGGCGCTGATCGGCCGTTGCGCGGCGGCGAGACTGTTGGCCTTGCGTGCGGACAGGGACGCGGCGAACACGTCACGGTACTTGTCGGGCTTGATGGAGAGGTCCACGCCACTCACGCCGTTGCCCATGTCGAAGGGAACGGGGTTCAGCGCGTCCGGTGTGGCGTGCGAGCCGGGATTCTTGGCGACCAGCGCGCCGAGTGACTCGCCCTTGTCCGGCGTGAAGGCCGCGACGTAGACGAGTGCCTTCACATTGGGCTCCTCTGTGGCAGCCTCCCCGATGACCGCGCCGCCGTAGGAGTGCCCGACCAGGACGACCGGACCTCCGATGCTTTCGATCCGGCTCTTCACATAGGCCGCGTCCGAGGCGAGCCCGCGCAGGGGGTTGGCGATCGCCTGTACGGGATATCCCTGGGTCTGCAACCGGTCGATCACCGGGCTCCAGCTGGAGGAGTCGGCCCAGGCGCCGTGTACGAGCAGGACGGTCGGCTTCGGCGCCGAGTACGAGGCGGCAGCTGCGGTGGCGACGGCCTTCCCGTCATCTGAAGGGCTGCTGGCGAGGGCGGGGACTGCGACGGCGGCCAGGGCTGCCGCGCCGGCGACCGCGAGTACGGCGCGACGGGTACGGCGTGCGGGGTGGGTGTGGCGTCGGGGCATGGTGTGCCTTCTCTGCTGGTGGCATGAGGAGACCCGGAGGGCTCCATAGGTAGATGGAACGTTCTATCTACTTCGCTGACCGTACTGCTTGCTCTCGTGATCGTCAATCGACGACTGAATCGCTGAAAGTTGGGGCGGGCGCAAGGAGTTGGCTGGCGGTAACTCATCTGAACCCGAAGGCTCGGGGTGCGGCCGTCTCGCCGTTCTGCTGAGGAACGGTCGTTCCGGTAGAGTGGTGCGATGACCCCGCCCCAAGCCCCCGCGACAGCGTCTCCGGCCCGAGCCCGGCTCCTGGAGACGGCCTCCGCCATCTTCTACGCCGACGGCATCCGTCACGTCGGCGTGGACCGCATCATCGCTGAGGCCCAGGTCACCCGGGTCACCTTCTACCGCCATTTCCCCAGCAAGGAAGACCTCGTGCTCGCCCATGTCGAGCAACGCGACCAGCAGATCAGGTCGGAGGTGACGGAGGCGTTCCGGACGAGTACCGACCCCGAGGCCCTGCTGCTGATGATGATGGCGGGCGTCGGGGCGGAGATCTGCGGGCCGGGCTTCCGCGGCTGCCCGTTCATCAACGCCGCCGCTGAGTACCCGGGCCCAGGGCATCCTGTCCGGCGGGCGGTCCAGGCCCACCGGTCCTGGTTCCGGCAGACGGTCCTGAACCTCGTGACCGCTGCGGGTTGCACCGACAGCGAGCACACCACCGCGGTGCTCGTTCTTCTGCGGGACGGTGCGATGGCCGGGGGAGACCTGGACGATCCGCAATCGGTGCGTGAGCACTTGATGCGGACTGTCTCCACCGTTCTTGAGGACGGGCGGAAAGCCCGGTAGAGAGGGCCGTGCCGCCCGGCCGGTCCCTACATCACCCTCTCGTTCACCCCAACCGACAGGTCGGAAAATGCAGCAGCCACAGAACGAACTCGGCGCCTTTCTGCGCGCGAACCGCGCCCGCACCGAACCGTCCGACGTGGGTCTGCTCGCCGGTGGTGGCAGCCGGAGAGTCAAGGGTCTGCGGCGGGAAGAGGTCGCTGTGCTCGCCGGCGTGAGCGTCGACTACTACGCGCGCCTGGAACAAGGGCGCGAGCGCCATCCCTCGCCGCAAGTGGTCGACGCCGTGGGGCGGGCGATGCGCCTGACACCAAACGCGCGGACCCATCTCTTCCGGCTGGCGGGCCTTCACCCCGCACTCACCTCGGCCGCAGGCCGCGATCTGGTCCACCCCTCCCTGCTGCACCTGCTGGACGCCTTTCCCGCGGCCGCCGCCTACGTGCTGAGCCCCGCCTTCGACGTACTCGCGAAGAACGCCGTCGCCACCGCGCTCCTCGCACCCTTCGAGGGCACCTCGAACATGATCCGGGTGCTTTTCCAGCACCCCCGTGCGCGAGAGGTCTTCGTCGAGTGGCCCGTCGTGGCGCGCGCCACGGTGCACGCGCTGCGGCTGCACGCGGGCCGGTTCCCCGACGACCCTGGCATCAGCGGTCTCGTGGCCGAGATGTCGCAGGAATCGCCGGACTTCCGGGGGCTGTGGGAGGAGAACGAGGTCGAGAGCATGACCCGCGCGTACAAGGTCTTCGTGTTGCCCGGCGTCGGCCGTATCGAGCTGGCCTACCAGACCTTTGACGTCCACGACGCTCCAGGACAGCAGCTTCTGGTCGGCGTTCCCGAGCCCGGCAGTGCGGGCGCTGCGGCGGTGACGTCCCTCGTGGCGCCGGCCGAGCGCGGCGCGACGACCATCGTGTGATGCCCCGCCGAGGCTGCTACGCGGGGGTGAGGGAGCTCTACGCCGCCTCCGATCCACGCGGGACCGCCCCGCTCGCGGCTCCCGGATAGGTTCGTTCCATGATCACCACCTCCGCTCGGCTGCTTCGGTTGGTGTCCTTGCTGTCGAGCAGGCCCACCTGGTCCAACGCGGAACTCGCACGACAACTGGACGTCACCGAACGCACGGTGCGCCGGGACGTCGACAAGCTGCGTGAGCTCGGCTACGGGGTGGAGTCCGTGCCGGGGCCGGGCGGCGGCTACCGCTTCGGTGCGGGCAACCGCATGCCGCCGCTGAACCTGGACGACGACGAGGTCTTCGCCGTGGCCGTGGCGCTCAGGGAAGCCGCACACGGTGCAGCACTCGGCGCCGACCCGGCAGCGCTGTCGGCACTGCTGAAGCTGCGGCAGATCCTCCCCACCCGGATGGCGAGGCGGCTGGCGGGCCTCGACGCCACCGTCGAACACACTCCGCGCTGCGAGACCCCCCGGGCGTCCGCCGACGTGCTGTTGCTCCTGGCCTCCGTCTGCCGGGCGTCCGAGCGCACCACGCTCACCTACCGTGACATGCACGGCACCACCACGGTCCGGTGCGTCGACCCGCACCGCCTTGTGTACACCGGTGCCCACTGGTACCTCGTGGCCCGTGATGTCGGACGATCGGCCTGGCGGACGTTTCGTGCGGACCGGGTCGTGGAGGTCGAGTCCACTGGGGAAGTGGTCGAGGTGCTGGACGCCCCGGACGCCGCGCAGCTGGTCTCCGACACCATCACCCGCACCGGATATCCCTTTTTCGCCCGGGTCCGGCTCTCACTGTCCTTCGACGACGCCCGGCGCCTGGTGGCACCCATCGTCGCCACCCATGAACCCGACGGGCCGGACGCGACGGTCATCAGCATCGGCGGGTCCGACCCCGATCAGCTCGCCGGTTACCTCCTCAGCCTGCGCACGCCGCTGGAGGTGCTGTCACCCGACTCCGTTCGCGAGGCACTCCTCGCCCGGCTCGACGTCCTGTACCGCGGCAATGGCGCGGGTCGGCAGGAAGCCGACGAGCAGAAGTGACGATCGGAGCGGCTGTGACGAGGAGAGCAGTGGTGACGATCAGGGGGCCCCAAGCAGCGACCGGTGAAAGACCAGGACCGTAGGTGTCCGGATCTGCTCCTAGCCTGGATGCAAGGCACACAGCGCCGAGCGCGTCACCGCTCGGGACCGGCCTTTCCCGCAGTCCCACTTCCTACCTGTTCATGGGAGCATCATGTCAGTCACCCCCCGCCTGCTGGTCTACGGAGCCACCGGTTACACCGGGAAGCTTGTCGCCGAGCACGCCAAGGAGTCGGGCCTCGACGTCGTCGTGGCCGGCCGCAACCAGGAGCGCGTCAAGGCACTCGGTGAGGAACTGGGCGTTGAAAGCCGCGCCTTCACGGTCGACGACCCCGCGCTCCTGCGCGACGCGCTCGATGGCATCACCGTGGTCCTGAACGTCGCCGGCCCCTTCCACCGCACCGCGGGACCGCTGATGGACGCCTGCATCGACAAAGGTGTGCACTACCTCGACACCACCGCCGAATACGACGTGTTCGCCGCCGCGCGCTCCCGGCACGCCGAGGCTGAGGCCGCCGGCGTGATGGTCATGTCCGGCGCCGGCTGGGACGTCGTGCCCAGTGACTGCGTGGCCGCCCACGTCGCGGCACGCGTCACCGAGCCCATCAGTCTGCGCCTGGCGCTCAAGCTCCTCAGCGCGACCCCCGAGGAGTCGGATGGCCTGAACCTCTTCTCCCGCGGGTCGATCGTCAGCGCCACCGAGGGCATCGGCGACCTGGGCGTGCTGGTCCGCAAGGACGGGGACATCGTCGCGTTGCCGGAGCCCAAGGCGGCCTCGTTCGACTTCGGTGACGACGGGCTCGAAGAGTGCGTATCGGTGTCCATGGGCGACCTGATCACCAGTCACTACGCCACGGGCGTCCCCTCGATCGAGGTGTACGTGCAGGTCGGCCAGCCGCTCCCCATCGACCTGGACCTCTCGACGCTGCCCGACGGCCCTACCGCCCAGGAGCGGCAGGTGGGACGCAGCAAGGTCGTAGCCGAGGTCACCGGCCGGGACGGCAGCGCGACCCGGGCCCTGATCGACACACCGACCGGTTACCGGTTCACCCAGCTCTCCTCCGTGGAAATCGCCCGCCGCGTACTGAACGGCTCCTTCACTCCCGGCTTCCAGTCGCCTTCCTCCGCCTACGGCCCCGAACTGGCCCTCGCCGTCGGTGACTCGCAGATCAAGGACCTGTAGGGACATCGCAGGTGGTCCGGCCACCTGCGGATCCGAGTGGAACATGGGTGTGTGGCACCCAGGAAGACAGGTCCTTCCTGGCCGGTCGCCGCGCGAACAGACTGAGGGTGTTCGCCCGCCGGGGCGAGCGGCTCCCCCTGTCGAAAGGCCACTGCCATGCCTGCTTCCACCTCCTCGATCTCCAGCGCCCGACAGATCGAGAACCTCATCGCCCGCTACTCGCACCTCGTCGACGAGGGCGACTTCGCGGAGTTCGGCGCACTCTTCGAGAACGCGGAGTTCGTGTCGGGCGAGGTGAGCCTCCGCGGCGGGAAGGCCATCGAGGACCTGATCGGCTCGATGCTGGTCGTGCACGACGACGGGACCCTGCGCACCCGGCACATCACGACGAACATCCTCATCGAGGTGAACGAGGACGACGACAGCGCCGAAGCGCGGTCGTACTACAACATCCTCCAGGCAGTGCCCGGCCTCCTGCCGCTGCAGATGGTGGCGGGCGGACGGTACCGCGACCGCTTCGAGCGGCGTCAGGGGACGTGGTCCTTCGCCCGGCGTGAGGTCACCATCGACTTCACCGGCGACACCCGCTACCACCTCAAGACCCCGCAGGATGCCTGAAGCGCACCGAAGGGCCGGCTCGCGTCGGGCACGCCGACTTCCGGTGCGCCGAGCCGAGAAGGAGTTCGGATGCGCATGCACGTGCCCTCCATGGTGCCCATGGGCTCGGCACGAACCCGCGGGCATGCCGGGGAGCCAGGGGAGAACTCCTTGGGGGAGTTTCTTCGGGCCCGCAGATCCCGGCTGGCTCCCGCGGACGTCGGCCTGGGCACCGGTGGTCGTCGCCGCCGGGTGGATGGACTGCGCCGGCAGGAGGTGGCGGTCCTGGCGCACGTCAGCGCCGACTACTACAGCCGACTGGAGCAAGGCCGGGAGCGACACCCTTCGCCCCCGATCGCCGAATCCCTCGCCCAGGCCCTTCGTCTGCCCCCCGACGCGCGAAGCCACCTGTTCCGTCTCGCCGGACTCAACCCGAACCTGCGTCCCGACACCGCACGCGGACAGGCGCACCCGGAACTACTGCACATCCTCGACGCTTCTCACCAGGCAGCGGCCTACGTACTGAGTCCCGGCTTCGACATCCTGGCGGCCAACGCGCACGCCCAGGCACTGCTGTCTCCCTTCGCCGGCGGTGATCAGAACCTGCTTCGGATCCTCTTCACACATCCCGGGGCGCGAAGCTACTTCACCGAATGGCCGATGGCCGTCGCCGGCTCGCTTCGCACGCTGCGTCTCAATGCCGTCCAGCTGCCCCAGGACACCGAGATCATGGACCTCGTCGCCGACCTGACCATCGAGTCGGCCGACTTCGCGAGGAGGTGGGAGAGCGGCGCGCCGATCGGCCTGGACCGTGCGTACAGAAAGGTGGTCCACCCAGCAGCCGGACACATCGAGCTCTCGTACCGCCTCCACGGCGTGGCGGCCGTCCCGGGACAGCACCTGCTGGTCGGAGCTCCCGCCCCGGGAAGTCGCAGTGCCGAGGCATTCACCTACCTCGCGGCCATGAGCGGAAAGCAACGATGGTGATCGCTGCCACTTCGTTCGCTCCGTCACCCTACGAAGACCGTGCTCACCATGATGCGGATGCGTGCCTCCTCACGTTGGTCACATGGCCTTGCGGGACAGGGCGCGCCCGGGCTAAGGCTTCCATCTGCCCATGCGGAGCTGGGGCGGCCCGGCCGATCAGGCTTGGTCCGCAGCCCGCAGGGCCCGCCCCAGCCATTTCAGCTCCTCGGCCGCATCAGGGGACGTATCCCGCCCGCGCACACGGGCGACGAGTAGGCGATATTGCTCCGCCCCTGCCTCCATCCCGGCTTCCAGGCTGCGCAGCACGTCGACGCGATGTGCCTCACCGAACAGCTCGGACAGTACTTTGGCGGCTCCCGGCCCCTCAGGGGCGATGTTGTGCCTCCTGGCCTCTCCACGGCCTGCCTGACCTGCCGGCCCACCAAATGGACGCCCCGTGAGAAGGGCGAGTTGGCCGATAGTCAGGACGCCAGACCGTTCTTCCTCCAAGGGTGGAATCCTGAGCCCTCCAGCCGCTGAAGACTCAAGAGCCCGGCCGCACGGGCCAGTGGATCTCCACTTCGAGGCTCTGTGTACCCCTGCACCAGTCGGCCCGCTCTCCCACAAGATCTGGCTCGTGCGACGCGCTGTGCCGCTGAGTACCAGCGCCAGATGTCGGCGCTCGCATCCGGGCCGTCGCATCCACGATCACGATCGGTCTGCCTGGGTGTGGCACACCCACCCTCGCACAACCTCCCTCTTCGGGGTCCTGTCAGCGAGTGTGGAGTCCACCCCCCCCACCGCGGTCCATCGTCCGCATCCGCAGTTCTGAGACTCCGAGAACCCAGAAGGAAACACCATGTCTCTCACCTCATACCGCACCCTCGGCCGCTCCGGGCTCCGCGTGAGCCCTCTCGCCTTCGGCGCGATGAACTTCGACGACGGCAGCTGGGGCTCCGGCCCCGAAACCTCGTTCGGGCTGCTGGACCACTACCTCGACGCCGGTGGCAACTTCGTGGACACCGCGAACATGTACAACGGCGGCGCCTCCGAAGAGACTCTGGGCCGCTACTTCGCCCAGCGCCCCGGCCGCCGTGACCGCGTCGTCCTGGCGACGAAGTTCGGCGGCAGCATGGTGGCCGACGACCCCAACTCCGGCGGTGCCGGCCGCAAGGCGATCCGCGCCCAACTGGACGCATCTCTGCGGCGGTTGAATACCGACTACATCGACCTCTACTGGATGCACCAGTGGGACCGGCACACTCCCGTCGAGGAGACCCTTTCCACCCTCACCGATCTGGTCCGCGCGGGCAAGGTCAATGCCATCGGCCTGTCCAACGTGCCCGCCTGGTGGGTCGCCGAGGCCGCTACCACCGCCCGGCTGCGGGAGTGGGAGCCCGTCGCCGCGCTCCAGGTCGAGTACTCCCTGCTCGCCCGTAGCGTCGAGGGCGAGACCTTCGGAGCCGCCCGCCGCTTCGGGCTCGGCATCACACCGTGGAGCCCGCTGGCCAGCGGTGTCCTGTCCGGCAAGTATTCGCGCACCACCACCGAGGTGGCCGGTTCCGGGCGCACCGCGTACGCCGCCTCCTACCTGAGCGAACCGACCTTCGTCCTCCTCGACGCCCTGCGGGAGATCGCCGACAGCCTCGGTACGACAGTGGCAGCGGTGGCGCTCGCCTGGGTCCGGCAGCGCTCCGAGGTGACATCCACCCTGGTCGGCGCCCGGACTCAAGAGCAGCTGGCCGCCAATCTCGCCTCGCTCGACGTCACGCTCACCGACACGCAGATCACCGAACTGGACAGCCTCACGGCACCCACCCTCGACTACCCGCACAGCATGATCGAGTCCATGGTCGGCTTCCAGCAGGGCGACACCACGGTCAACGGCCTGTCCGCCAAGGCGTTCGTTCGCTGACCTCCCTCAACAGCACTGCTTGACGAGAACGGAACACACCATGGCCGAGACACTCGAGATCGCCACCTTGCGCCCAGCACCGGGCCTCACCGCCGACGACTTCGTCCAGGCGAACGCGGACATCGACGCCTACCTGAAGCGACAGCCCGGCTTCCTGTGGCGACGCATCGTCGAGACCGACGACGGACGCATCATCGACATCGTCGCCTACGACAGCCTGCCGCACGCCCGCGCCGGCGCCGCCGGAATCACCGGCGAAATGGCGGACTCTCCCGTCCATGCCACGATCGACCACGCCAGCGTGGACTGGCAACTCACCACTGCACTGCACCACGTCACATGACGGAGAGACCAGCATGCCGTTCGCCGACGAACTCATCAGCCGCCACACCGTGCAGAACCTCACGCACGCCATCCGGGCCGCCGCTCCGGACGCCACCCTCACGGCACTGCACGCGGCAGCACGGCAGATCGGCCCGCTGCCCCTCAGACAGCGCGCCGACCTGCTGCGCGACGCACTGCTGACAGACCTACCGGGCGATTACGCCACACTCGCCCGGACCGTACGAACAGCCCGCGACAAGGCACCGCAGTTCACCGGATGGCTGATCTGGCCGGTCACCGGCGCGCTCGCCACCCGCGCCGTCCAGGAAGACGAGACCGCCGCCTTCGACGACGCGATGGCGCTTCTCGCCGAGCTCACCGGGCGGCTCTCCTCCGAGTTCGCGATCAGAACACTGCTGCGACACGACCTCGACCGGGCGCTCAACACCATCGTGAGCGACTGGACTGGATCGGCAGACCCCGATGTGCGGAGGCTCTCCTCGGAAGGCACCCGTCCCTACCTCCCCTGGGCGGTACGGGTGCCGCAGATCCTGACCCGTCCCGGAGCGACGGTCCCCATCCTGGACACCCTCTATCGGGACGAGAGCGAATACGTACGCCGCTCGGTCGCCAACCACCTCAACGACCTCAGCCGCGACCACCCCGAGATCGTCGTCGACACAGCGCGCCGCTGGCTGGACAGTCCTGACGCCACCACGGAGCGCCTGGTGCGGCACGGGCTGCGCACGCTCATCAAGCGCGGCCACCTCGGTGCACTGGAACTGCTCGGTTTCGCTCCCGCGGTCCTGGACGTGGTCGGGCCCCGACTGGACCGGGACGTCGTCCCTCTTGGCGAGAGTGTCCAGCTCACCGCCTCAATCCGCAACGTAGGTACTTCTGCGGCGCGGCTGACGATCGACTACATCGTGCATCACCGCAAGGCCAACGGAACCCTGACCGGTAAGACCTTCAAACTCGCCACCCGAACCCTCGCACCGGGCGAACAGATGGAGGTGATGCGGGAGCACTCGTTCCGGCCGATCACGACACGCCGCTACTACCCGGGGCGGCACGCAATCTCCCTCCAGATCAACGGAGTCGAGTCCGACCGGGCCGAATTCGAGCTGGCCCCCATGGACAGACCGTGACGGGCGGCACGGAGGGAAGCGGGGCGGTCTCCGGGCCCCTGTAGGCGATCACCGGCCACGTTGACCTCGCATCGGTCACGTGTGTCACCCGTCTGCCGACAGACCGCATCACCACACCGACAGACCAGGACCGAATTCGTCCGCATCTGCCTCTAGCGTCGTCAGTGACATCGATTTCCCCGGAGGGGCCCTCAATGAACGAGACGCCGACACACGACGAGAAGGCCGGCCTCATCGAGGCCGAGGACAGGGCGCTGCAGGTCCGAGCCCAGTACGAGCAGATCGAGCAGCGCGTTTTGGGCCGGACCTGGACACTGCCGGAACTCGCGCTCGGCTTCACGAACGACGCAGCCTACGTCGGGCGCCTGGTGCTGGCCGCCGAGAGCACCTGGGGCATCGACGGTGACGTGGACGCCGAACTGCGGCACAAGCTGGCTGAGTGTCTGTGGTGGGTCTTCGTGCTCGCCGACCGGCTCGACGTTGATATGCCAGAAGCCTACGAGGCCACCATGGATCGCATCGGCGATGGCCTGCAGCGGACCTTGGAGGCCATGCCCAAAGGCTGACACGCCGCTGGTAGTCCAGCGGCGTATCCGAAGCAGGCCGAATCTGGCGAGAGCGAAGACTTTTACACCGGCAACAGCATCGATCTCCTGAGTACCGCATCGCCACCCGCGTCGCCGACTCGACCACCCATAACGCAATTGTGTCGGCCCGCCGTGACGCGGCGGGCCGTGCCGACGATCCGGGTGGCGAAGTGGAGCTGTTCACCTTGCCCGAGAGCCTTGTGGTGCAGGTGATGCATCACGGGCCTTTCAAGGACGAGTTCGAAACTCTCGCTCGGCTTGGCGCGTTCGCCCGTGAGAGGGGCCTTCGGCGCTCCGGCCCGCATCGAGAGATGCACATCGACCCCTTCACCGCACAGACGCCGCACGACGCGTTGCGGACCATCTTGCGTGACCCTGTCGCTGTGACGACGCAACGCAGTTGGCAAATCAGCAGGCTTGTTGGCAAATGACACCTGTCGTCACACTGCGTCAACGGTGTCGGGCGGGACGGGTCGAGGCGGCCCGACTGGGTATGTCAGAACGTCAAGAGGACCCCGGCTACTGCGGGGGTCCTCTTGACGTTCTGCGTACCAAGGGGTCAGCGGTTGGCGGTGAGTTCGCCGGGAAGGTCGGCCCTCAGGTCGTTCAGCCCAGTGACTGCGGCGGCGTTGTCGGAAGCACCGCTCGGTGGAGACGCCGGCGGCTGGGGGCTGGGCGCGGCCTTGCGGACGAAGATGGTGCCGATGATCGCGAGGCAGCCGATGACCGCTGCCGTCGTGAAGGCGGCTTGTGCTGCTGAGACGGACTGTGCCAGGTTCAGCTCAGCGCTCCCGCATCTTTCGCGTGGGAGCCGATGGTGTAGGCCGAGATGAGGACGGCGCCGCCTGCGCCGCCTGCCAGTTGCTGGGCGGTGTTGAAGGCCGCGGTGCCGTGCGGGTAGAGCTCGGTGCGCAGGGAGGACAGTGCGGCCGTCGTCATCGGCGCCCACATCAGGGCCTGCGAGGCCGACAGGACGAGGTAGGCGGCCAGGAGCGCGGTGACACTGGTGCCCTCGTCGACGCGGCTCAGGAACCACAGGGAGCCTGTCCAGATGACCGATCCGGGGATGGCCAGGGGCCGGGGTCCGTAGCGGTCGTAGACGCGTCCGCCGAGGACCGAGACAAGGGCGATCAGGGCTCCGCCGGGGACCAGGAAGAGGCCGATCTGGAACGACGTCAGGCCGGCGACGTTGGTGAGGACCAGGGGCAGGACCATCGTGGTGCCGAAGCCGACCAGTGCGACGACGAGCATGACCAGCAGCGGAACGGTGAACGAGCGGGTGCGGAAGATCCTCATGTCGAGGAACGCGTTGTCGCTGCGCTGGAGCACGGTCTGCCGGCGGACGAAGACAGCGAGTGCGAGGAGCCCGATGACGATGGGGATGTAAGGCGGCACCGGTGCGTGGCCGGAGGCGGACTCGCCGATCGTGGACAGGCCGTAGACGAGGGCGCCGAACCCGATGGCGGACAGGACGAGGGACAGCACGTCCAGCCTGACAGGCTCCGGAGTGGTGATGTTGCGCAGTTTGGCGGCGCCCAGGGCCAGCGCGGCCAGGACGACGGGCAGGACCAGGATGAACAGCCACCGCCAGCTGAGCTGGGAGATCACTACGCCGGACACCGCCGGGCCGACCGCGGGTGCCACCGCGGTCAGACCGGTGACCAGCGCCATCGTCCGGCCTCGGCGATGCGGGGGAACCAGGCGCATCGTCGTGGTCATCAGAAGGGGCACGAGGGCGGCCGTGCCGACCGCCTGGATGATGCGGCCGGTGAACAGCACACCGAATCCCGGGGCGACGGCGGCGATCGCCGTGCCCAGAGTGAACAGGGACAGCGAGCCGATGAAGACCGTGCGGAGGTTGAACCTCCGCAGGAGGAACCCGGTGGCGGGGATGAGGATCGCCAGGGTCAGCAGGTAACCGGTCGTGAGCCACTGTCCCGTGGTGGGCGTGATGCCGAGATCGGTGATCAGGGTGGGGAGTGCGACTCCCAGCAGCATCTCGTTCAGCAGGACCGTGAACGCGGAGACCATCAGAATCCCGATGACGAGAACGTCCTTGGAGGTCAGTTTGTCGTCGTTGCGGGTCGGTAGTACTGCGTCCGGTGTGTCTGCGGCGGCCTGTGCCGGGATCTTGTTGGGGGACATGTGATCTTTCCGTCGGGCTGGGGTGGGGTGCTTGAAGCCGAGTTGTGCGTGCCGTCGGGTGCGCGCGGCAGCCCGGGCGCACGCACCGGGCGTGAGGCACAGGGGCGGCCGTGAATGCGCGACCAACGAGGTGCGGCTGCTGGCGGCCACGAGCGCCGTGGCAGTGTCTGCGGATCTGCCAGCGGTAGCGCCGGAGCCAATAAGGAGATAGTCTCCGTTTCACGGACGACAATACGGAGATGGTCTCCGCATTGTCAACGGGAGGTGCACGGCATGAGTGAGGGAGCAGTCGGCGGGCGTCGGCAGCGGACGGACAAGCAGCGCAATCGCACGCACATCCTTGAGGTTGCGGAGGAGTTCTTCGCCGAGCAGGGCATCACCGGCTCCATGGACGCCATCGCCAAGCGGGCCGGGGTAGGCCCGGGCACTCTGTATCGGCACTTCCCCACCCGTGAGGCCCTGCTGGCCGCGTTGCTGCAGGCCCGCGACGAAGAGCTGGAGGCCCGTCGCGTTGCCATCCAGCGCGAGGTGACCGACTCCCGCGCCGCGCTCGCTCAGTGGCTTCAGGCGCTGAACGAATGGGTGACCGCGTTCGACGGCCTGCCCGAGCCCCTCCGGGCCGCGCTGAGCGAGGGGGGCACGTCGCCTCTGGCGATCACCTGTCAGGGCTTCGTCACGACCACCGAGGACTTTCTCGGCGCGGCTCAGCGGGACGGTGCCGCCCAGCCCTGGGTACGGGGCCGGGACCTGTTCCTCAGCACGCTGGCCACAGCCTGGGCGCGCGGCGCCGTCATGGCCGACGAGTCGTCACCCGACGCGCTCGTCTCTCTCATGCGCACCGGGTGGGAGACACCCGCGAGGAAAACGGCGCCCGGGAGCGCCGAAGGGCTTTCATGAGCGTCGGCGTCCTTGAGGCCAGCCGCCGGCCACATCACCGTGCGGCGGCGCCACGTCGGCCGCACCCACCTCCCGCACCCCCCACTCGATGCAAGGAGATCCACTGTGAAGATCGGCATTCTGGGCGTAGGACACATCGGTAAGACGCTGACCCAGCGGCTCAGTGCCGCGGGGCATGAGGTGAAGGTGGCCAACTCGCGCGGCCCGCAGACGATCGAGGCCGATGTGCTCTCCTCGGGCGGGGATGCGGTCACCGCGACGGAGGCCGTGGCGGACGTCGACGTCGTGATCCTCTCGATTCCCCTGAACCGTCTTCCGCAGGTGGCGCCGCTGATCGCTGGCGTGCCGGCCGGAACGGTCCTCATCGACACATCGAACTACTACCCGGCACGGGACAACCGGATCGAGGCCATCGACGCCGGGCAGGTCGAGAGCCTGTGGGTCACCGAACAGCTGGGCCGACCGATCGCCAAGGCGTGGAACGCGATCGGGTCCCACTCCTTCGCGACCAAGAGCACACCCGCAGGAAGCCCGGACCGCATCGCCATCCCCGTCGCCGCCGACCGCGACCAGGACCGCCAGGTGGCCATGGCGCTGGTCGAGGACACCGGATTCGACGCCTTCGACGCCGGGACCCTCGCGGAATCATGGCGTCAGCAGCCAGGCGCGCCGTGCTACTGCACGGACCTCTCCCGCCAGGAGATGCCGGGCGCGCTGTCCGCGGCGGAGGCCGATCGCCTGCCCCGGCGCCGCGACCTGGCCGTCGCCGCGATCCAGGAAAGGGTCGGGGACCCCACCACGAACCCCGACGCGGGGTACGGCGTCCGCCTGAACCGGGTCCTGTTCATGTGAGCAGAGGGGTGCGCGCCGTTTGCGGACATCTCGTCCGCCGCACACCTGCACCCACCCCGAGTGCCCTTGGCCCCCGGCGTCGTTCGACGCCGGGGGCCAAGGGGTTCGCGCGCAGCGTCCGGTGGGTGGCGCTGCGCGGACATGCGCTGTCAGAAGGTGCGCGCGGCCACCTTCACCCGCTGGGCCGTCCGCAGCGCCTCCTGCAGCTTGTCGGCGGGCAGCGGCGCTGCGGGGGCCTGCATGATGTCCTCGGCGGGCACATCGGGATCTGCCAGGTAGATACGGGTGTATGCGCCGGCCTCGGGCTCGAAGCGCCAGCTCTCGTCCAGGGTTCCGGCATCCACCGTGTCGAAGCCGAGCCGTTCGACCAGTTCCGCCGCCCGGACCTTCGCACCGCGGTCATCGCCGGCGATGGGCAGGGCGCTGCGGTCCAAGGCCCCGGCAGGCCGGGCCAGCTGGGGGATGTGGTGGGCCAGGATGTTGTTGAACGCCTTGACCAGCAGCGCGCCGGGCAGGAGCTGCTGCTCCAGCTCGGCTGTGGTCACCTCCTCGGAGTCGAGCTCGGCGATCCGGCCGTCGCGAAACGGGTAGTAGTTCCCGGTGGACAGCACGGTCCTGCCCTCCAGCAGGCCGGCGGGCAGGTCGCGGTACGCGGTCAGGGGAATGCTGAGCACGGTCGCCTCCCCCGCGCGGGCGGCCTCCTCGACGGTGCCCGCCGTGGCGCGCGGCCCCAGTTCCCCGACGAGGCCGGTGAGGCTCTGGGGACCGCGTGAGTTGGCGAGCACCACGTCGATGTCCGCAGCCACCGCCAGCCGTGCGACCGCGGACCCGATGTTGCCGCTTCCGATGATTCCCAGCGTCGGCATCGTTGCTCCTTGCTTCCTTGGTGTTCCCGGGACCGAGCGGCCCGGGCAGGTTTCAGTGACGGTCGTCCTCGGCACCGCAAGCCGGGCGGGACAGGGCAGACGAGTCGCCTCATGTACCGGGTCTGTGATCAGGCCCCAGATCCCATACCTGCCTCGACGCGCCGCACGGTCAATAGGCCAGTGGTGTGTGGCTGCCGAAGGAGCGCCGGTGATAGGTGAGCGGTTTCAGAGATTCCCCGCCCGCCTCCGCGGCTGTTACACGGGCGAGCAGGACGGTGTGATCCCCGGCGTCGACGCTGTCGGCCACCTCGGCGGCGATCCATGCAGCCGCATCCGGCAGCCGCGGCAGTCCCTCGCTCGGTGACCAGGGGACGCCGTCGAACTTGTCGGGGCCCGGGCGGGCGAAGGCGGAGGCCAGATCGGTCTGGTGCGCGCCCAGGACATTGAGACCGAAGCGGCCACTGCGGCGGATGACCGCCAGCAGGTGCGAGCGTTCATCCAGCGACACCAGCACCATAGGAGGGGCCAGGGACAGAGACGCGAAGGCGCTGACCGTGGTGCCGTGCGGCCGGCTGCCGTCCAGGGCCGTGACCACGGCGACCGGAGACGCCACGGCGGCCATGACGTCCCTGAACGCCTGCTGCGCCGCAGCGCCGGATCGCAGAGAAGCGCTGGTGGACATCACCGGGCCGCCGTTTCCGTGACGCGCGGGTCGAGGCCGTACTGCTCGCGGGCGTGGAGGTGGTCGCGCAGGGTGGTGCCTGCGTAGTCGAGGTGAAACAGGCCGCGTTCCTGCAGGAGGGGGACGACCTGGTCGACGAAGGCGTCGACACCGTCGTGGTAGCCGTCGATGGCCACGGAGAAGCCGTCGCAGGCCCCGGCCTCGAACCACTCCTGCATGTGATCGGCCACGTCGGCGGCGGTACCGGCCACGACCGGGTGGTAGTCGATGACACCGTGAGCGAGCACATCGCGTAGGGTCCAGCCCTCCCGGGCCACCTGAAGGGCGCGGGCGGAGCGAGGGTCGTGCGGGCTGGGCACGGCGTCGGCCAGCTGGTCCGCGGTCAGCGGCTCGTCGATCTGCTCGTAACCGAGCGGCAGGCCGATCATGGTGCCGAGGTAGCGGACGCGCTGGCGCAGGTCCACGGACTCGTCCAGGAACCGTCGCCGGTCGAGGGCGGCCCGGCGGGAGGCGGCGATGGCCGGCATGAAACCGGCGAACATCTTCACCTCGTCCGGATCGCGCCCGGCGCGCTCGGCGGCATCGCGCAGTGCCTGGCGCTGGGCCCGGCCGTCTTCGATGGTGTAGGGGTTGGCGTAGACGCCGTCGGCGTAGCGGCCGGCCAGCTCCAGGCCGTATTCGCCGCCGCCGGCCTGGAAGATGACCGGCTGGCCCTGCTCGGAGGGCGGGATGGGCAGCGGGCCACGGGAGGCGACGTGGCGGCCCTGGAGGCCGACCGGCTGGATCTTGTCCATGTCGGCGAACTTCTTGCCGTCCACGTCCAGGACCCACGCGTCCTTCTCCCAGCTCCCCCACAGCGCCTGCACGATCTGGACGACCTCGTGGGCCCGCTCGTACTTCTCCGCCCGCGGCGGGACGGCGCGGCCGAAGTTCGCCGCGGCGGCGGGGACGGAGGTGGTGACGGCGTTCCACCCGGCCCGGCCGTGGCTGATCACGTCCAGCGCCTTGAACTGGCGGGCGAGGTTGTAGGGCTCGTTGAAGGTGGTGGAGGCGGTGGAGACCAGCCCGATCCGCTCCGTCTCGCGCGCTATGGAAGTCATCACCAGCAACGGATCGATCGCGAAGTGCGGAACCTGACCATCGAGGTCCACATCCAGGGCCGGGGTGTCCGCGAAGAACAGCAACTGGATCTTCCCTCGCTCGGCTGCCTGCGCGTACCGCACGAACTGATCCATGTCCGTATAGCTGTGCAGGTTCGCCCCAGGGAGGCGCCACGCCCCGGGCTCGGCTCCGTAACCGCTGGTGAACTGCATGCACAGGAGCATCTGACGACTTGACACGACTGGCCCCTCCTGACGGGACACGAAACGGAGGATGTCTCCGAATGGCCACCTCAGACAATGCGGAGACCTCCTCCGCATTGTCAAAGAGGTCAGGTCGGGCAGCGGGGGCCGCCGTGCACAGCGGCAAGGTCCTGTCGGTCATCGCCTCGGAGACCGAGGACGGCGTCGAGGTCGTCCAGTGGACCGCCAAGGACAAGCCCAACCAGAGCAGTTCCGCCTCGCCTGAGCCTCACCGTCTGAGTCCGGCCACCCTCGTACCCGGCTTGGCCACGGCGGACGGCGACGCCCCACCCCCGCGCCCNGGGGCGGGCGCGGCCAGCAAAGTGATCAGTTGTGATCAATCGCTGCGCGGTGGGGGACGAGCTGATGATCTGGTGCGGTGAAACCGAAGCCGGTCCTCCGGGTCCGTTCCGATTTGTGCGTGCTGGACGAGCTGACGCCGTCGTACGGGAGCCTGGATGAGCCGCGCAGACGGCTGGTGATGCGGGACAACTGGGCGAGCCGCTGGACGGCAGCGTGGCAGGTCAACGGGTCGACAGTCGTCTGGCCGGTCCGGGACCTGGGTTCGGTGCCGGTGCTGTCGTCGAAGCCGGTTCGCGGTTTCACCTGGAGGACGAAGCAGAGGCATCGGCCCGGGCTGGAGTTCCTGGTCTCGACAGGGCGGATGCACGGCTTCGAATCTCTGGAGGAGAGGGCGGCCCTGCTGGCGCTGGACTTCATGACGGTGATCGAGGTGCTCCCGCAGCCCTTCGCCCTCAGCTTCGAGCACGTCGACGGGCACGCTAAACACACCCCGGACTTCCTGGCCATGATGGGCGACGCCGGGCACTGGTTGCTGGATATCCGGCCTGCGGGACTGATCGGTGAGATGGACGCGGTGAAGTTCGCGGCGTCCCGGGAGGTGGCGGCCGCCTGTGGGTGGCGCTACTCGGTGATCACTGGCTGGCGGCCACACGTCCTCTCGGGTTTGGACGCGCTGTCGGCACAGCGGCGGCCCCTGACCGACCAGCTGAGCTGCCAGCCTGCCCTCCTCGCGGCCGTCGCCGACGGCCCGGTCGCGTTCGGGGAGCTCGTACAGGCGACACGGGTGCCGGCAGTGGGTCGGGCCCATGCGCTTCATCTGCTGTGGCACCGGCGGCTCGGCTTCGACTTGGGGCGCCCGCTGGACGATTCATCCCTGGTCTGGCCGGCGGGCTGGACGGAGTCCCGGTGACGGCCGCCCGGAGGCTGCTGGACCTCGCGCCGGGGGCCGGGTTCCGGATCGACGGCGTCGACTGGGTCGTCGACGAGGTTCACCCCCAGCACGGCCGTGTCGTCCTGGTGAGCACGGAGGGCCGGACAGAGGAGCGGACGGTCAGCTGGCTCATGCACCACCGCCCCGAACCTCTGGCGCAGGCAGCGCAGGCGACTGCGGGGGACGGTCGGCGGGCCCAGCCGCGGGCGCTGGCGGACCTCACCCCTCTCCAGCTCCAGCGTGCCCACCTGCGGGCCGAGCACATCCGGGAGGCCGTCACGGGATTCCGTGACGGCCACCCGGCCAAAGCCCGGCCGGGCGAACCGCAGCCCGAGTACGATCCGGCCCGCACGACGCTGATGCAGCGGCGCAAGACCAAGGCCCGGGAGCTGGCGGGCCTCGATCCGCTGGAGGCGGAGCTTCTGGGTCTGCGGCGCATGAGCGAGCGCACGCTGATCCGCCTGTCGGCACCGCATGTTGACGAACTGGTGCTGGCTTGCGCGGACGGCCGCTGGACCCGGCGTAGGACGGGCCGGGTCGTGAGGCCGGAGATCCGGGAGGCGGTCCTCGCCGTTCGCCAGGAGTCGGTGCGGCGATCGCGGATCTCGATGCGGGGCAAGCACCGTCTGCTGCACCAGTACATGGCCGAGCGGTTCCCCGGCTTCCCGACGAAGGACGTTCCCAGCTGCGACACCCTGGCCCGGATCTGGGGTGAGTGGTTCGGGCCGGGCGGTACCCGCCAGCGCTATCTGCGAACGGGCGAGATGCTGGACGACACCGGGCCCCGGGTGGTGGTGCACCGCCCGGGGCAGGTGGTCGCGCTGGACTCGACGCCCCTGCCGGTCAAGCTCCGCGAGAGCGTCTTCGGCGAGCCCGTCTCAGTGATGCTCACCCTCGCCCTGGACCTCTACACGCACTCGTGCTGCGCCTTCCGCCTGACGATGGTCTCGGACACCTCGGTCGACGTCGCGATGCTGCTGCGGGACGTGATGATGCCGTTGCCGATGCGGGAGGGCTGGGGCGAGGAGATGGAGTGGCCCTACCCCGGGGTGCCCGCCGGCATCGTCGCCGACTTCGCCGGCCACAAGGTCGCAGGTCTACCGTTCTTCGCCCCGGAGACGGTCACCACCGACCACGGCGCCCCCTACAAGAACCACCAGATCGTCCAGGCCCAGGACGAGATCGGCTGCAACATCCTGCCCGCCCGCACGATGCGGCCCACGGACAAGTACGCGGTCGAGCGAGCTTTCGGCTCGCTGAAGACGATGCTGCTCGAACACCTGCTGGGGTTCACCGGCACCGATGTCGCCGACCGGGGGGCGGACCCCGAAGCCGACGCGGTGCTCAGCACGGGACAGATGGAACACGTCATCGCGACCTGGATCGTGAAAATCTGGCAGACCCACGCGCTGGGCGAGTACGCGCCCAGCTGGGAGCCCGGCGGCCACCACAGCCCCAACTCCCTGTTCGCCGCCGCGATGCACCAGGGCGGCTGGGCAATGCAGATCCCGACGCCCGACCTCTACTACAAGCTCCTGCGCAAGCACCACGTGATGATCCACCGTCGTCGCGGGGTAAAAATCCTCGGCCTCTACTACTACGACCCCGTGCTGGACGAGCCCCGCTTCCAGGGCCCCTCGGCCCGCGGCGGCCGGCACGGGGGACGGTGGGTCGTGCGCAGCGACCGACGGGGCCGCCGCACGGTCTTCCTCCAGGACCCGGACGATCACGAGACGTGGCACATCCTGCGCTGGACGGGGTTGCCGCCGCAGGGCGAAGTGCCGGCGTTCTCCGACAAAACCGTCGAGGCCCTCATCGCCGACGCCCGTCTGCGCAAACTCAAGGTGCTCAGCGACACCGAACTCCTGCCCCCACTGCTTCAGATCCTGCGGTCGGCGGCCCCCGTCGACCAGTGGCCCACCCAGATGACCAGGAAGGAGAAGGCGTCCCGCTCCCGCCTGGCCTCCCAGGGCCGGGCCGCCGCATCCGACCGCCCGCCCGCGGCAGCTCCGGCACCTGCGGTCATATTCCCGTACGCCGACGTCGACGCTGCGGAGCCGGCCGGGCCGTCCTGGCCCCGGTACGCGCGAACCGTCCAGACCGCCGTCGACGCGGACCTGCGCCACCGCCGCGAAGACATCGGCCACCCACCGCAGGCTCCTCAACTGCTGGATGACGCTTTGCGGCAGCGCAGCCTTTTCCTGCTGCCCGATCTTGACGACGACGAGCCAAAGGACGACGCGTGAACGACCTGGCGGCACCGCGCGACCTGCTGGCGGGCCTGCCGTCCAGGAGGAAGATCGCCGAGCTGATCCTGTCGGACACACCCAGCCGCGACACGTTCGCCGGATGGCAGCACTTCCGTGCCACCCGCACCCTGCTGGTGCCGGCCCAACGGCTCACGGTCGCACAATGGCGCACGCTGCCCCTTCGACGGCGGGACGACTACGACACCTACCGGCAGATGACCAACGTCAACCTGCCGCTGCAGCAGACGCCGATGACTCGGAAGGTGTCCCGGCTGATCGACCGCCGGCTCAGCGCCAACACCCGCAAGAAGGGCGACCCAACCCTGGCCGGCGTGATGGTGAGCGGCTGGGGCCAGCACGGGAAGACCGCCACAGTCTGCCGGGTCGTCACCGCGTTCGAAGACCAGTGGCTGCGCCTGCACAACTCGCTCAACCCCGCGTCCGTGCCAGGCACAGTGGACCTGCACTCGCCGGTCGTCTACGTACAGGCTCCGGTCACCGCGACGCCGAAGAGCACCTGCGTCACCATCCTGAACTTCTTCAAGGCACCGTCCCGGGGCCTGACCCTGCCCCAGCTCGTCCGGCAGGTCGCCGAGTCGCTCAGGGACCACGGCGTCAAGGTCCTCATCATCGACGACATCAACCGCCTGCGGATGCACCGCGCCGACGACCAGGACGTCCTCGACCTGATGCGGGCCTTCATGGGACTGGACGTCACCTTGATCCTCACCGGAGTGAACATCCCCGGCACCGGCCTGCTCCGCGAAGCCCGCTGGCACTCCCAGCAGGGCTCCTGGGTGATGCCGCCGCCGGAGTCCACCCGCATTCACGGCCTGGAGGTCACCCAGACCGAACGACGCTTCGAACTGGTAGAACTCGACCGGTTCCGCACCACCACCCCTACCGGCATCCAGGCGTTCGTGAACCACCTCCAGGGCATCGAGGGAAACCTGCGGCTGCTTCACACCCACGACGGCATGCTCACCGAAGGGACCATGCCCGAATACCTCATGCGCCGGACAGGCGGAGTCGTAGGGCTCCTCGGCCGACTGATCGAGGACGGCTGCCTGGAAGCCATGGCCAGCGGGAAAGAGTGCCTCGACGAAGCCCTCTTCGACGAGATCGTCATCGGCCGCGAAGACCTCAACCATCCCCCGGACACCGAAACCCCCACCGCACCACCCACACCGGCCCGGGACACCGCACGCCGGCGCCGCGGCCGCAACACCGTCTTCGACGACCCCGGGCCCCGAACCGGCCAGGCAGCGGGCTGAACATGCGCCGCCTGCCCCAGCGACTGCCACGAAGCCTGACCCCGTTGCCCGGCGAGGACCTGCCCGGCTACACCCTGCGCCTCGCCCACCGCCTGGACCTGACTCCGATCGAACTCCTCCGGCAGACCGGCCTCGTCGCCGCCGACCGCCACGTGGCCCCGGCACGTCTGATGCTGATGATGGAAGGGGACGAACTCACCCGCTTCTGTGCCGCCACCACCATGTCGACGCAGGACGCGCTCGGACTCACGTTTCGCCCCTACGTAACCAGCTACCCACCCGTCGCTGAAGCGATGCTGGGTCTCGGTGGCTTCGGCATCCGGGCCCGAGGTGTCTTTCCCACCTGGCTGCTGACCACCTCGACGCGCTACTGCCCCGAATGCCTCGCCGGCGACGGATCGCCGATCCAGCAGCGTCACGGAGGCCCCTGGCAATCTCAATGGCGCATGGCGACCACCTTCGCCTGCCTGAAGCATCACTCGTTCCTCCGCACCACTTGCCCCACCTGCGCACTGCCGGCGCAGACGATCCGGGGCAACTCCCGGCGCCTCATCCCGGAACTCCACGTCCAAGGACTTCACCCAGCTCAGTGCCGAAACGTCCCCTACCCCAGGGGCGGAACCTGCGGCGCCCGGCTCGACACCTCGCCGGGAACCGGCGACGACCGCCCCACTTCCGAACTGCTGGACCTCCAGAGCCGTCTCCATCGAGCTCAGCCCTACGGGACCAGCCCCTCCCCGGACACGATGGCCGGCCACAACCGCATGTCGGACCTCCTCATCATGGCGACCCTCACGCGCGCAACCTGGCCGCTCACAGCTCAGCACGCATCGAGCGGCGCACTCGCCCGAGCCCTGGGCCACGACCTGGCACGCCCCGGCCCCGCACCGTCCCGGAGGCTCTCAACCAACACCACAGCCCGCTGGGACAGCGAACCGTTCTCAGCCCAGGGCACAGCAGCACTCCTAGAGATCTCCGCCAGAATCCTGAATCTGCCCCTCCCGGAGTTCCGCACCGAACTCGGGCAGGTCGCCGCCCGACTGCCCGAGCGCGAGGAGACCGCCTGGGGCCACACCTGGCTGGCACTGAAACGCGACAGTTCTCCTCTGTTCAGACACGAACTCCACGAGGCACTCAACCAGCGCTTCCCCAGGCTTCTCCCCACACAGGCTCCGCTGCCAAGTCCGCCCCTCGTCCACCAGCGAGGTTGCCAACCGGAGACGATCCCTCAGTGGCTTCCCGACAGCTGGCTGAGCGCGGCGACGAGCTCCTTAAACAGACGCACAGGCCATGCCGCGCTCCGCAGGGGCCTCGCGGCACACCTCGTCCAGACAGGAACCGGGATGTCGCTGCAAGAGGCAGCAACCTACCTCGGCATTCCGCCAAGCTGGATGGCGGACTGGAGCAGGTTCCGCCCCTTGGAGGAACGCATTCACGGCCAGGACGCGGATCTGGGCAAGGTCCTCGACCATCTCGCCGATCACGTTCGCAGTCAGCCCGTCATCGACTTTCACGCACGACGACAGTGCTTCGCGCACTGGACGCTCCCCGAGCCAGAGATGCAGAAGATCGAAGCGAACTACACCGGACAACGGCGACCCCGCCTCGCCAGGTCGCAGAGCGCTCAGCGACTTCAGGCATGCTTCTCTGCCTTGGCCTGGTCTCAGCTCACCGGCAGTGAATGGCGCCTGTCACCCAGCCTGCTGCCTCCGATGACGCCAGCAGCCGAACCGTCGGCCATCGACACGACGGTGATCAGCATGCTGCGTGGCTCGCAGGCGCAACGTGACTACTACAGCTACCTCCGCACCGCCATGGCGAACCACTGCAGCAACATCCTCACTGACATCGATCACCCTGTGTGACAGTAGCTTGCCAACCAGGACGCGTCACCCTTGCCAACTACAACGCGTCACGTCTCGCTGATCAGGGCTGCCACGAGCTCCTGCTTGCCAACAACGCTGCGTAGTCACAGTCGCCTGACCTGCGGGCCTCACCAATGACCGCGGTTCGAAGCCCGCAATAGGATCACCGAGCGTCCCGCGCTCTCGCCGTGGTGTCGGCCTACTGCCCGGTAGACGAGGGTGAGGGGCAGATCCAGGGGTCGACCACCGGCGTCGTGCGTCGTTGACCCAACCCCTGCCCGCCTCTGACCGTTCGGCGACCTTGCCGGACGGCCCTCTTGCCGCCGGACAGAGGCGCCCCGGCTACCGGCCGCCCCGGGCCCCGCCCGNGGGGCCCGGGGCGGCCGGTAGCCGGGGCCGTCGCCCTGGTTGACCGTTTCGGGAAGGCTCAGCAGTGTCGTCCTCCGAAGCCAGAGGCTCACCCCGGAGTGCGGAAGCAGCTGCTGGCGTTCGCCGCTGCCACCACATTGGGCGGCACTCGGTCGAAGAAGGTGGGCCGACCTGGGTGGTGCACACCCGCGGTCAGCCGGCGGGCTAGCTTCGAGAGCGTCGGGTGCTGAGACCGAAGAGGGCAACGAGCACGGCGGCGGTACCCAGGCCGGCCGCTGTCCAGAAGGCACCCGCCAGGCCGGGGACGAAGGCGCCGGGCTCGCCGCCGCTCGTGTGGACCGCGACGATGACGGCGATGCCGAGGGAGCCGCCCACCTGCTGAACCATCTGCAGGAACCCGGACATCGACCCGCTGTGCCGGGCGGGCACCCCCTCCATGATCAGCATCGTCCCGGGGGTGAACACGAGGGCGACACCGAGGCTGTGGAGCACCAGGGGGGCCACGACCCCGCCGAGGTAGGTGCTGGAGTCGTCCAGGGCGGCGAACCAGATGAAGCTAATGGTGACCAGGGCCGTGCCGAGGACGAGCAACCGACCGGCTCCGAACCGCCGTACGAATGCGGGCACGAACTGCGTGACGATCAGGACGGTGCCTGTCAGGGGCAGGAAGGCGAGGCCGGCGACCAAGGCGCTCATGCCCAGTTCCCGTTGGTAGAACTGCACCAGCGTGAACAGGAGGGAGAAGTGGACCCCCACGGTGAGCCCCATGGCGCCCAGGGCCGTCGCGCGCTTGCGATGACGGACCAGGGAGAGGTCGAGCAGCGGGAGCCTGACGCGCCGCTCGACGGCGACGAACGTGGTGAGCAGGACGAGAGCGAGGATGAAGGTGACCGCCGTTCCCGCGGTGGTCCAGCCTGTCTCTGCGGCGTGCACGAAGCCGTAGACGAGGGCCAGCGACCCGAGGGTCGCGGTGATCGCTCCCGCCACGTCCACCCGGCCTCCGGTCGGCCGGTCCTCCTTGACGAGCCATTGGACGACGAGAACGACGACGGCTCCGATGGGCAGGTTGATCAACAGCCCCCACCGCCAGGAGAAGAAGGCGGTCAGCGCGCCACCGACGATCAGACCGAAGGACGAGCCCACTGCGGAGGCGGCGGTGAACAGGGCCATGTTCCGGCTGCGGGCATGCTCGTCTCGGGCGATGGCGGTGATCAGGGACAGGATGCTCGGTGCCGCGATGGCCGCTCCGACTCCCTGCGCCCCCCGGGCGACGACCATGATCGTCGCGTCGGGAGCGAGGCCGGCGGCCAGTGACGCGAGGGCGAACAGCACTGTTCCGATGGTGAAGACCCGGACCCGGCCCAGAACGTCGCCGAGCCTGCCGCCGAGCAGCATGAGTCCGCCGAAGGCCAGCGCGTAGGCGTTGGGCACCCATGACAGACCGGCGGGGGAGAAGCCGAGATCCTGTTGCAGCTGGGGGAGTGCGACCGTCACCACCTGCGCGTCGAGTTGCAGCATGAGCTGCGTGGCCAGGATGGCGACCGTGGCCAGGGCGACGAAGCGCGGCACGGCCACGGTGGGCACCCTGCGGTGTTCCGTCGGGGCCGGGGATGTATCGGCATCGCTGCCGGTGTGGACGGACATGCCACCTCATAGGGGGATGGATTGATGAAAAGGCGGAAAGAGGCCGCATGTGCGAGCAGCTGGCACCTGCACGAGGGGGAGGAGTTGCGTCTCGCTCGACACGGCCGTGTAGTCGAAGCGATGCCGTTACTGTAACTAAAGTGGATACACTTTAGCAATTATCGACGCCTGACAGTGAGGATGTACGTGAGCGTTCTCCGGCGGGGTCTGACCCAACGCCTGACTGTCTCAGGGTCCTCAACGGGATCTGTCGGCTCTGTCCGGGGGACGCTCGCCCGCATCCGTCGGGCCGGGGGACGTGACTTCATAAGGGCCTGGCCAGAGGCCCCATCACTGTCTTGTCCGCCCTCCCGGCCGACGGGTGCCATCCCACCCGGTCGAATGGACAGGACGGCACACCCCATGGCACAGCACGAGGTCGAGGGCACCGGCGGCGTCGACACCCACAAGGACACCCACACCGCGGCCGCGATCGACTCGGCGGGTCGGGTCCTGGGCTCAGCCCAGTTCCCCGCCTCCGCGCTCGGCTACCGCAAGCTCCTGGCCTGGCTGAAGCCCTTCGGGACCCTGCTGCTGGTCGGGGTCGAGGGCGCCGACGCCTACGGCGCGGGCCTGGCCCGCTACCTGCGTGAATGTGACGTGGTAGTGGTCGAGATCGACCGCCCGGACCGCAAGACCCGCCGCTGGCAGGGCAAGTCCGACCCGGTCGACGCCGGGGCCGCGGCCCGGGCCGCGCTCGCCGAACGCCGCACCGGGACACCGAAGTCCCGTGACGGCCGGGTCGAGGCCCTGCGGGCGTTGCGGGTCGCCCGCCGCAGCGCGGTCCAGCAGCGGTCCGACGTCACCCGGCAGATCAAGAACCTGATCGTCACCGCGCCAGAGGGTGTTCGCACCATGCTGCGGCACCTGAAGGACAAAGACCTGCTGACTGTCTGCGTGGGCTTCCGCCCGAGCCTGGACCAGGCCGACGACCCGGTCTCCGCGACGAAGATCGCCCTTCGATCGCTCGCCCGCCGCCACCGCGACCTGGGCCAGGAGATCGACGAACTGGATGAGCTGATAGCCCCGCTCGCCCAGGAGATCAACCCGGCCCTGGCCGAGCTGAACGGCGTCGGCCCGGACGTCGCCGGCCGGCTGCTGGTCACCGCGGGCGACAATCCCGACCGGCTCCGCTCGGAAGCGGCGTTCGCCATGCTTTGCGGTGTCGCCCCGCTGTCCGCGTCATCCGGCCGCACCCACCGCCACCGGCTCAACCGGGGTGGTGACCGAGCCGCAAACGCGGCCCTCTACCGGATCGTGCTCTGCCGCCTGCGCTGGGACCAGCGCACCAAGCGGTACGTGGAGCGACGAACCAAGGAGGGCCTGTCGAAGAAGGAGATCATCCGCTGCCTCAAGCGGTTCGTCGCCCGCGAGATCTACCACGTCCTGACCAACACGAACGCCACCGCAGCGACCCCGAGTCACCTCGTAACCGCTGCTTGACATCCATAAGAGCATCCCGGACTTCGGCCGCGAGAGGCCCCGCGTCTCCCGCGACGCATGCAGGGTTTCTCCTCGTGGTGTAACCCGCCCGCGTGGCAGGGGCGATACGAGGAGGGGTGAATATGGAGAACTGGATGACCGCATAGCACTCGTCACCGGCGGGGGGCGGTTATCGGGCGTGCTGTCGCTCGGTGAGCGCTGACGGTGGCAGCCCTGGTATGAGCCTGTACGCAGCATCCAAGTCCGCTGTGCGCTGTTCGGCACGCTCCTGGGCACAGGGGTTGGGCGGCCGGGGCGCCCGGGTGAATGTTCTCAGCCCCGGCCCTGTCGAGACCGAGGGCTTCCGCGAATCCCAGGGCGAGACCCCGGGGGAGGCTGAGCGCACCGTGAACGCCTGGGCCACGACCCCTCGGCCGTACGGGGAGGCCGACAGGGATGCCTCGGCGGCTCTCTTCCTCGCCACCGACGAGAGTTCCTTCGTGACCGGTAGGGACCTTCACGGGGATGGCGGTATGGCCATCAGGCGCCCAGCGTGACGGCGGTCGTGCGGCCGACCGCCTTGGTGCCTCGCGGGCCAGGGGTGATCGCGAGGCACGCAAAGTCGTCCTACCGGTACGCCAGGAGGAAGCGCCGTACGCCGGGCCGACGGCCACAGTTGCCGCGGCCGGGTGGCGCGACCTCGTGCACGGTCAGCGGGCCCCGGCGGATACGGAGTGGAACGCCAGCGTGTCGCGCAGGACGTCTGCCACGGTGGTGGCCGACAGCGACCGGCAGAGAGCCTCAGTCGCCTCTTGATACACCTGACCCAGGGCGTGCTGGATGCCGAAACCCACGTAGCACTCCGCATTGGGATCCGAGGCGTGCATTCCGAAGATCGGCTCCTCGGGGAGTGCCTGGTAGACGTTGAGAAGCGAGATCTTCTCCGCCGGACGGGCGAGGTTCCAGCCGCCGTTGCGTCCGTGGGTGACTTCTACCAGTCCGGCATCCTTGAGCTGCCCGAGGCAGCGTCGGATGACGACGGGGTTGGTGTTGACGCTGGTCGCGATGCGCTGGGACGTCGCGACCTCTTTGTCGGTGCCGCGCCGGTCGTACGCCAGCCAGGTCAGAATGTGGACGGCCAGGCTCATACGGCTGTTCGCGCTCACGCGGGCTCGCCTCCCTCGGTTGGTGCCGGTACTGACTGGCGCTCGCGCACGCTGCCAGCGACACCAAAAACTGTAACAGTTACAGAAAAACCGGGCACCGCGTGCTCTAGCCGGGTCGCATGCCGCTCGGGCGTCCGCGATCGTGACGCAGGCCATCCGCAGCAAGTCACGTGCCGACGTTGCTCGCGGAGCTGGGCTGCGCCGTTCGTCCCTGCAGTGCGGATATTGCTCCCGCCCGACGGAATCACCGGTCAGGCTCCTGGCCGAGGGGATCGCTGAGGGAAACGTCGATGCGCTGGGGCGTTGTGCCCCCTTTGTTGATGCCGCGCCGGTCGCGCGCCAGCCAGGTCAGGATGTGCACGGCCGGAACCATGTGACCTTTCGCGCACATGCCGCACGCCCCTGACCCCTTTTCCACAAGGGAGCTCCCCGCTCGGCCTGCGCTGGAATGCGCAACGACCGACGTTGCACCGGTATTGCATGGTCACCGCCTGGGCAGTGCGACCGTGCGCGCCTACGGAGGCGGGCAGCTGGGGCGCCCATGCGTACCGCCGTGTGCGCCCTTCCGGCAGGGTTCTGCACGGCCGGAAGGGCGGTTTCGCTGCTGCCCAGTCCGCGGTGAAACGTCCTGCAGGCCGTCTGCTTCCTAGACCTGGGCGAGGCCGCCATCGACGAAGAGTTCGGCACCCGTGGTGAACGAGCTCTGGTCGGAAGCGAGGAATACGGCGGCGGAGGCCACTTCGTCCACGTGCCCTACCCGCCCCATGGGGATGGAGCTGGCGAAGTTTCCCTTGAGTTCGCGCTGCGCGTCGGCGTCGTCGCCCGCGAAGCGCAGGAGACCGGGGGTCTCGACGGGGCCGGGGCTGATCGAGTTGACCCGAATCTTGCGTCCCGCCAGCTCGGCCGCCCAAGACCGGGCGAAGTTGCGCGCAGCCGCCTTGGTGGCGCTGTAGACGCTCATCGCCGGAATGCCCTGGGAGGCATTGGTCGAGGAGGTGAGGATGACAGAGGCACCCTCAGGAAGGAGCGGGAGCGCCTTCTGCACAGTGAAGAACATGCCCTTGACGTTGATGTCGAACGTTCGCTCGTACTCCTGCTCTGTCACGTCTGCGAAGCCTATGACGCCGCCCACTCCGGCGTTCGCGAACAGCACATCGAGCCGTCCGCTGCGCTCCCTGATGGTCGCGAACAGGGCGTCGAGATCATCGAGCCTGGACACGTCGCTCTGCACTCCCACGGCGTCCGCGCCGATCGCTGCCACAGCGGCATCGAGCTCGGACTTGCGGCGCCCCGTGACGTAGACGGTGGCGCCTTCCCGTGCGAAACGCTTGGCTGCGCCCAGGCCGATACCAGTGGTACCGCCCGTGACCAGGGCGATCTTTCCGTCAAGCTGTCCCATTGCCCACTCCTTGGAGAATTGCTCTGAGGCTGGCTCTGCAGGCTGCGGGGAGCCCGCCACCTCCAGTGAAGGACGCCGGAGGTGCTGCACCAGCCGCTCAAATAAAATATAACAGCTTTGATTACACTTTGCCGTGCGTGTCGGTGGCGACCCGCATCAGCGGTGTGCCGCCGCCCCCTCACCTCGCCGCACTGTCACGCCGTGGTGCCGCGACGCGGCCTTGTGGCGGCCCGGGGGCAGACCACAAAGCGAGCGGGCCGCGCCGAACGACGGCAGGCTCGGGCCCGCCCGTGTCCCTAGTTCTGTCCGCCTTGGAGGAACGGGTGGTCGGTATACCCCTCAGGGTCGGATGTGTAGAAGAGTGCCGGGCGCGGCACGTTCTCCAGGTGCTCGCCCTGCCAGCGCTCCACCAGGTCGGGGTTGGCGATGGCCGTTCGGCCCACGGCCACGACATCGGCGTGAGCGGCCTCGATCAGCTCCACCGCTTCCTCGCGCGTGGTGATCGAGGCGGACCCGCTGGTGGCCATCAACTTGCCCCCGAAGCGCCGGCGCAACTGCTGAGCCAGGTCGCCTCCCAGCTCCTTGTGCAGGAGGGAAAGGTAGGGCAGGCCCAGCGGGCGCAGTTGGTCGAGTAGGTGGCCGTAGGTGGCCAGGACGTCGTCCCTGTCGGTCTCCAAGGCGTCCTTGGTGTTGCGTTCGGGCGGTATGCGCAACCCGACCCGCCCGGCGCCGACGGCCTTCGCCACCGCCGTGACCACCTCGACGACGAAGCTGGCCCGGTTCGTCGGTGTGCTGCCGTACTCGTCGGTGCGGTGGTTCGACGCTGGGGAGAGGAACTCGTGCAGCAGGTATCCGTTGGCGGCGTGGACCTCTACGCCGTCCAAGCCGGCCTCGATCGCCCGGCGGGAGGCCGTGACGAAGTCCTCGAGTGCTGCTCGGGCTTCCGGGGCGGTCAGTGCCTGCGGCACCGGGTAAGGCTGCTTGCCCTTCTCCGTGTGTCCCTCACTGTTGATCGCGATCGCGCTGGGAGCCAGGATGTGCCGCCCTCCGTTGACATCGGGGTGGGAGACGCGACCGGCGTGCACGACCTGCATCACGATGCGGCCGCCTTGAGCATGCACTGCCTCGGCCACCCGCCGCCAGCCGGCTACCTGCTCGTCAGTGACAATGCCCGGCTGTCCCACGAAGGCCTGCGACTCGCGACTGGGGTAGACGCCCTCGGTGACGATCAGACCGAGGCTCGCTCGCTGCCGGTAGTGCTCGACCATCAGGTCGCCGGGGATGCCGGAGGAACCCGACCGCATCCGAGTCAGCGGGGCCATGACGACACGGTTCGCAAGCTTGATGTCTCCGAGTGAATCGGGCGTGAAGAGAGACGGTTTCGCGGATGTCGATGCCGACGTCATTGATGTGACTTCGTTCTGGGATGGGTGCACGCACGGGTGGGGCCGGCTGCTGAGGTGTGGTGCGGAAGTGCTCGTTCCGTTCCATCACCACTCGCCGGAGGGCTACGTCCCCCTTGGATCAACGGCGAGGAGCCCCCACGGGCCCACTTTTCCTTGCTCCGCAGGATGACCGTTTCGGGCAGCGCGGTGATGTGTAAGCTGTATCAAGGTTCGTTACATTAACGCGCCGACCGGCCCCCCCTGTCAACTTTCAGGAGCACCCCTCATGTCCGCACACCTCCACTCCCTTTCAGAAGCCCCGTTGAGCGAGGGCTACGACGCAGCCACCCGTGATGACCCGGAGTTCGCTCAGCACTTCGAGCACCGCTTCACCACCATCGACGGCCTTCAGATGCACTACGTCGTCGGAGGCGACGGCCCCCGCACCATCGTGCTGCTCCATGGCTTCTCGGAGAGCTGGTACGAATATCGGGCGATCATGCCCGACCTGCTGCCGGGCCACACGGTCATCGCCGTGGATCTGCCGGGACTTGGGGACACCACCGGTGAGCTGCCCACGCACGACAAGGCCACGCTCGCCCGCTACGTGCACCGCCTGCTCGTCCACCTCGGCCACCAGGAGGGGGTGCAGTTGGTCGCGCACGACTTCGGCAGCGCCGTCGCTTATGCTCTTGCGGCCCAGTGGCCCGAACAGTTCGGCGGCTTGATGATCATGGACTTTGGCCTCGTCGGCGGTTCACTCACCTTCGACCAGCTCAAGCCGCTGTCGTTCCACTTCTCCTTCTTCCAGCAGGAACCGCTCTTCGAGCAGCTCGTGGCCGGACAGGAGCGCCTCTTCCTCTCGTACTTCTATCAACTGCTCGGAGCGCCGGCCCCGGAGAAGAGCCTCGAAGAGTACGCGCGGGTCTACGGCCGGCCGGGCGTGCTGCACAACGGGTCGCGCTACTACCAGGCATGGCCGCAGGACGAGGCCGACAACCGCCGCCTCATGCGCAAGCCCCTGGACATGCCCGTCCACATCATCGCCCAGGCGCAGCTCTTCGATGCGTTCCACACTGCGCTCAAGGACGCCGCTCCGCAGGCGACAGGCAGCCCTGTCGAGGGAGTGGGGCACTGGCTCCTGCACGAGGCACCCGGGCGGGTGCTCGAGGAGATCAAGACCTTCTTCGGCTACCAGGACTGATCGTTCCCGTCGCCACTCCGCACCACCCCCAGGAGGAGGAAAACGTGCTGGACCACGTGGAGATCCAGGTCGCCGATCCCGAGAAGAGCGGGGCGTTCTACGACGTCGTGCTCGCACCTCTGGGCGCCAGTCGTCGTATCGAGCACCAGCAGCGTATCGGCTACGGGCCCGGGCGCCCCGAGTTCTGGATCGGTCCGGTGGTCGGACCGGCACCACCCTCACGCGAGACGCACCTCGGCTTCGCGGCGCCCGGCCGTGACGCGGTCGACGCCTTTTACGCCGCGGCCGTGGCCCAGGGGGCACCGGTTCTGCACCAGCCGAAGATGTGGCCGCAGTACCACGACAGCTACTACGCCGCCTTCGTGCGGGACCCGGACGGCAACAATGTGGAGGCCTTCTGCGAGAACCCGGCCTGATGCCGCTCGGCGTAACCGGTACGAGCGAGGGCCGAAGCAGAAATGAGATGACGCCGTGTTTTCCTGCTTGCGCTTGGTTGGGACAGCAGCGGTCGTCCCGCCTTGAAGAGGGCTCCGTTCCACCGAGGGTATTGGTGCGGGTCGGGCCGGGCGTGACCTGGTGGGTTAGCCGGTGTCGGCCCCGGCTTTGCTGTTGCGGGGGCGGTCGGTGGCGATGTTCGAGAAGACGTGGATGCCGCCGCCACCGGCGGACCCCTCGCGCTCGTCTACGGCTTCATCCATACCACTGAGTCCCCTGGGCGATCCTGTCCTTCGTTCCCGCAGCAGTGATGCTGGGCTGGAGGCCGGCTATCATGGCGCTCATCGGCGGCACCCAGTCGGCCATCCTCTTCGTGGTCGTGCAGTACTGCCAACGCGCGCTGCGTTTCGGCGCCTTGACGTCGGGCTTCGCATTCACTCACGCTCACTGGGGCGCTCCTGGTCACGGTGAGTTCGTCGCTTCCCTGCCCTCGACTCCACCGGCAGCTAAGCCACGGGCGTCCTGCCCGCGCTGCTCATCCACAGCGTCGGGGTGGCCTTGGTCTTCACCCCGACCGTAGTGGTGATCAGGCCCGGTTCGGAAGCCGAAGACGCCGGTTCCATGTCAGGCCTACTGCAGACCGCCCAGCAGGTCGCAGGCTCCCTCGGCTTCGCGATCACCGTCGCGTCCATGCCGCAGGTGACAACGCCGCCTTCTTCCCCTCCAACCTGGGCCCGGCCTTCTGTGTAGCGGCAGCCACGACCTTCGCCGCCACGCTTGGCCCTGTTCGACCTTCACTCGCCCGGCGGCGGAGTCTGCCCGCCAGCCCCGATCTCCTACCCGCACGACTAACACCACAGGGCCACGGCCGCAACACCAGAAGGGAAGGAGCCGGCCATGGGACAGCTGTCCGACAAGGTCGCTCTCATCACCGGCGGCACCGCATCCTCGTCGGTTCGGTCAGCGCCTCCCGCAACGTTCCCCAGATGAGCCTGTACGGCGCGACCAAGGCCGCCCTGCGGAGCCTGGGCTGTTCTTGGGCCTACGAACTGACTGAACGCGGTATCCGCGTCAACATTTTGAGCCCCGGCCCCAATCGATACCCCTGCCACCTACGTCGCGGCCGGTGCGCACGACGACGAGTCCCGGCAGCAGGTCAGGGACCAGATGGGCAGCAGCATCCCCCTGGCCCGCATCGGCCGCCCCGAGGAAGTGACCGCCACCGCGGTGTTCCTGGCTTCCGACCAGAGCTCCTTCACCACGGGCGCCGAACTCTTCCTCGACGGCGGCCTGGGACAGATGTGACCGCACACCCCCACCACCGACCACGCGACCGGACGGGCCGTCACAAGCCGGCCGCCCAGAAGGTACGGACATGACACGCGATCTCCACACCCGGCACATCACCGCCGCCTGAGCAGGCCTGGGGCGGTCACGCACCGAGACGCTGCTCCAACAGGGCCACCGCGGCGCGGCGACCGCGATGACCGCGTCGCCTGTGCGGACGAGTACATCGACACGCAGCACGCCAGCGACGTACTGCTCCCTGACCTGACTTCTCCCGTCCACCAACGACCAATTCATGCACCACAGAAGCAAAGGAAAAGGGTAATGACGCAGAACACCCAGCAGATCGACGGTCGCGACGAAGCAGAGATCCGGTCGGTGATCCTTGGATATGTGGAGGCGCTGGATAGCCGTGACTTCGGTCAGCTTGCGGACGCGTTCACCGACACCGCAGAGCTCGAAAACACCTTTGAAAGCTACATCCCGGGCGGCGAGGACTTCACCGGCGTGATGGCCCGGGGCGCGTACGAGATCGCAGGTGCCATCGGCGACCTCATGAGGCGGCTCGATGCCACCCAGCACTTCCTGGGAGCGATCTGGGTCGAGCCCACCGACGAGGGAGTACGCACGCGAACACAGATCATCGCCCACCACCACCGCGGCACCGGTTTCTACCACACCGGCGGCACGTACACGGACTCATTCGTCCGCACCGACAGCGGGTGGCGCATCGACCGCCGTGTATTGCACACCTTGTGGACCACGGGCGAGCCGAGCGTGGTCACAGGCACCTGAACTCGCGCCGGATTGAGCGGCCGCTCCAGTGGCGAGAGGGCCGACTCCGAGCTCAGCGGTAGCTTGCTGGTCAACTCTCCGCCAGGGACAGCGATGCAGTCGAGCCCGGCGCAGCCGGCAAAGTGGGCCGCTCCGCACCGGCTAGAACTCGAGCACTACGCAGCGTGACAGGGGGCAGGTCGAGGCCGGTAGTCTTTCCCGTCTCGGGGGAGGAGTCAGGAACGCGGCTGGGGGTTCTTTCTGCGCTCCTCGGAGCCAGTTGTCGTACGTGTACAGGGGCGGTGTGGCGAACGCCTAACCGCTCCTCGTTCGAGCCGGATCGAGCGGGGGCCAGCCGGACGGAAACGGGCCGCTTTGTCCGTTGTTTTGGCATCGTCGCAGGTGAGAGCCGTCACTCTTATGGGTTCGAGTCCCACCCACCCCACCGAGCGTCCCAGAATCGTTCTGACCTGGGGAGACGTGTTGTGGGGGCTTTCGCGTGCGGTGTTCGCCGCGCAAGCGTGCGGTGAACGCGCATCCTCTGCCGATCGCCATCAGCTCGGCCGCCCGAGCGTGTCCGTGGAAGCTCGGCTCGTCCGCGCCCGCCGCGGATGGGCGGCGACATCGCGCGCGGACAAGGGGGCGGCCTCGACCACGCGCGCCGGTGGTTCCGGAGGCACGGGATGCGAACCCCTCATTTGCCCAGCCCCCCGGCCGACGCCGTCGACCATGAGAGGCGGCGAAGTCCGGCCTCCGTGCCGGCACCCGGCGTGATGCGGACGCCCGGTGCGTCCCCTGGCTGCGCACTGCAAGCAAGTTTGTACGCGCGTAGGAGTTCAGCGGGGAACGACAAGAAAGCGACAAGGTCCGGCCAAGGGCTTCCGACGAGTGTGTGAGCTGCTCGTCCGCGCAGGCGGGTGAGCACGCCATTGCACACCAACAGGATGGGGCGCTCTCATGAACGGGATCATGGAAACGGGGGCCACCGGCCTTGATCCGACTCGGCCGGATGCCCGGCGCCTCCCCTCGGACGTCGACTACGACGCCTTCGTCAGGGACATCTACGACCAGTACGGCCCTCTGCTCGTCCGGTACGCCACGCGTCTGCTGGACGGCGACTGGCACAAGGGGGAGGACATCTTCCAGGAGACCGCGGCCCGCGCCTGGAAGCACGCCCGGTTCCTGGGCAGCCGGAACGAACGTCTCAGGCCCTGGTTGTTCACCGTGGTCAGGAACCTGGTCATCGATCATCATCGGGCGCGCCAGGTGAGGCCGCTGGAGCTCGCGTCCGTTGAGGAGTTGGACGCCTCCATCGACAGCACGGTGTCCACGATCGACTTTCATGTGGTGACGCAGGCCCTGAGGGAGCTGAACGAGCGACAGCAAACCGTCATCCGCCTCATGTACTACCTGGAGTGCAGCGTCGATCAGGCCGCCGAGCACCTCGGCATACCGCCCGGCACTGTCAAGAGCCGTGCCTTCTACGCCGTGCGAGCGCTGCGCAAGGTGCTGGAGAAGCAGGGGGTCCTGGGGACGTAGCCGGCGCGGCCGTGCACGGTGGGTTCACCACCGGCCTCCAGGCGCCGGTCGTCCCGCTCAGCTCGGCTTGTAGCGCCCTCGATTCGGCGTCACGGGCCGGCCGAGCCGAAACCGTGGAGCGTTGCCACCGTTTCTGGCCTCGGGCTTGTCCACGCCCCCAGAAACGAGCTGCGGCACGTCTCTGCGCACGCCAGGCGAGCGGACGGACCCTGGGAGGCGGCCTTCGCCGCGCCTGCTGTCGGGCGAAGACCGCTGCGTGTCCGGGCCATCGGCGGGGCCGGGTCCGGGTCGCGTGACCGGTGCACGGCCGGGGTGACGTCCGGAAGGACGATGCGCCCTTCCTGCCTGCCCTCGTTCGTGGTTCTCCGCGCAGATGAACCGCCGCCCTGTTCCGGCCGTTCACAGCAGAGGGACACGCATACGGAGGTCATGGCGCACCGCTCCGCGGTGGATGCTCCGCCGCGTCTCCCGCGTGAGAGTTACCGCACCCACCATCTCCCGGCATGTCCGCCGGTGACGAACGAAGAGGAACACCTGTGATCGGTTCACGGCTTCGCCGCGCCCTTCTGTCCGGAGCAGTGCTGGCAGGCGCTCTGGTGACGTTCAACGCTCCAGCGGCCCAGGCCCACTACAGCCAGTGTCCCCCCGGGCACTTCTGCATCTGGCAGCACAGCAACTATGAAGGCCGTTTCTTCTCCAGCCCGAACAGCACGCCCAACGTCGGCAGTTACATGAACGACCGTACGACCTCGGTCTGGAACCGGACCGACCGCACCGTCTGTATGTACCGGCACCAGAACTACAGCTACGACATGGGGTGCTACCGGGCCGGCGGTTCGACCGGCGTCATGCCCATCCACAACGACCAGTTGACGAGCTTCCGGCTCGAGTAGGACTCGACGGCCGGGGCCTCGCCGCACTGGGCGGACCTCCGGTGTCAGAGCAGGAGTCGTCCCGGGCGGCCCAGCCGACAGCCGCAGCCGTCCGGGACGGCAGAGACGCTCCGCCCCCCGCCCGTGAGTGCTTCCGACGGGTCCGTGCCGACCGCGCTGTTCGCGACGCGGGCTCTCCTGCCGCCTGCCACGCTGAGTCCAGGAGCTCGGCGTGGTCCGCTCCCGCGACGACGATGTCAGCAGCCCGGAACAGAACGCGAACGGGCCGACGAATCGACCGCCCGCCGGGCCCTCCCCATCACGGCTCAGGGGGCAGGATCACTACTCCTCGGCGCCGGGAGCTCGTGCTTCCCGACCGCTCTCTCCGGCACGGTGGGCGTGGGGTCCTCATCCATGTCGAGAGCGGTGAGCCGGTCACGGACCTGCTGAGCGCTGTGTGACATCTCCCGCGCCTCAGCGTCTGCGAGGGCGTCGGTCCAGTCCGTCCGCGCGCCTTCCCGGTCGCCCATGGAAAGCCGGGTGTCGCCGAGCCGCATCAGCGTGCCGATGGCGTTCCTGTGGTCTCCCAGTTCCCCGAACGCCCTCGACGCCCGCTGGTAGGTCGTTACCGAGTCCTCGAAACGGCCGAGCAGGCGGAGGCTGTGGGCCAGGATGTCCCACCCCTGGGCGAGCTGCCAGGGCGCGTCGAGGTGGTGCAACAAGGCGATGCCCTCCTCGCTGTACAGGAGGCTTTTCTCGAGGTTCCGCAGGTTGGCATGGAACCAGGCGAGCTCGAGAAGGCACTCGGCCAACCACAACTCCTCACCTGTCTTCCGGGAGAGTTCCAGTCCCCGCTCGGAGGCTGCCACAGCGTCCGCCGTCCGCCCGAACAGGAACAGTGCACAGGCCGTGACGTAGTGGGCTCGTGCCTGTTCGCCGATGTCGTCGAGCTCTTCGAAGATCGCTGTCGCGTGGTGCAGCTGGTGCAGGGCTTGCTCCTGATGGCCGAGGTAGCCGTGGATGCCACCCAGGTGCCGTAGGCAACGGCCCTCTTCGAGGAGGTCGTTCCGACGCTGGGCCACTTCGAGGGCGGGGGTCAGCGCGCTGATGGCTTCTGGCCAGGACTCCTGGCGGTTGAGGTGTTCCTTGAGTGACCAGGCGAGCCCGGAGGTGTGATCGTCGAGCTTCTGACCGACGGCGGTGTGGAGCAGGCCGGTCAGCACGGCCTGCTCGGCGGCGAGCCATCGGGTCGCCTGCGTGACGGTGGTGAGTTCCTCCGGTCTGACGCCCGAGCGGGGCTCACCGAGTTCGAGGTTGTGCGATATGTCCTGTTTGAGGAATCGATTCGCCTCGCAGGAGGTGAACAGGTAGTGGTCCAGGGCCCGGAGAGTGGCGTGATGACGCCCCTGGCCGGTCTCGTGAGTGTGAGCGAGCTCGGTGGCGTAGCCGCGTAGGAGGTCGTGCAGGCTGTAGCGACCGGGCAGCGGTTGTTCCACGAGGCAGGAACTGAGGAGTTCGCCGAGTGCACAGCGGGCCCGGGAGAGGGGAAGTCCGGCGAGGCTTGCCGCGGCGGGGGCGGTGATGTGGGGGCCGGGATGAAGGGCCAGCAGGCGGAAGAGCCGGGCGGCGTGCTCATCCAGGGACTGGTAGGACCAGGAGAAGACGGCACGCACGTCGGTGGTGGTGTCGGAGCCGGCGAATGCTTCGAGTCCGCCGTGGGTGTGCCGCAGGTCGTCGACCATGGCCCGGAGGGGGAGCGAGGGGTCGAGCTCCGCGTGGGCCGCGACCACGGACATGGCCAGGGGAAGCCTTCCGCACAGACGGATGATGTCGGCTGCGGCGGTGGGCTCCGCGGCGAGCCGTTCGGCTCCCAGGCGCCGTTCGAGAGCCTGGTGCGCCTCGGTCGGTGAGGGCAGCGCGAGCCGGAGGGGCTTGGCGCCGTCGGTGGTGATCAGGCCCGGAAGCTGGTTGCGGCTGGTGATCAGGGTGAGGCAGCCCGGTCCCGCGGGAAGCAGGGGGCGTACCTGCTGCTCGTCGCGGGCGTTGTCCAGCACGAGGAGGACCTGCCGGTCGGCGAGGAGACTGCGCAGGAGTGTGCTCCGGTCGTCGGTGCCTGCGGGGATGCGCGCGGCGGGGGCGCCCAGGGCGGTGAGGAAGCCGCGCAGGGCGATACCGGGTGCGACGGCGGGTGCGTGCGGGTGGAAACCGCACAGGTTGACGAAGAGCTGCCCGTCGGGGAACGAGGGGGCGACGCGATGTGCGTGGTGCACGGCGAAGGTCGTCTTGCCGACACCGGGAGCACCGCTGATGACCACGGCGGGGGCCGTCGCGGTCCCGGTTCGGTCCGGCGCACCGCTGACGGCGGACAGCCACGCGCCTTCGGCCGCCCTCCCGGCGAACACCGGCAGGCTACGCGGCAGTTGCGCCGGACGGGCCAGGGGGAGAGGGGCGGACGCTGTTCTCCCGCCGTCCGCGGCCGCTGCACCCTGGACGGCGGACTCGGCTACCGCGCCGCCGGGCCGGCGGGCGGACGGGCCGGTCGAAGAGGCCGCTCCGTTCCCGTCCGACGCCCCGGTCGGGGCCCCGCTCGGACGGCGGCCGTGCTGGGTCACCGTGGCGTTCGGCTGGTCGGCCGGGTGCAGTGCCGGCAGGTCGTGGTGGAGGACGCCCTGCTGCAGGGCGCGCAGGGCAGGGCCCGGTTCCAGGCCGAGCTCGTCGGCGAGGCGCCGACGCACGTCGGCGTAGCGCTGAAGAGCTTCGGGGTGCCGGCCGGCGAGGTAAAGAGCCCGCACCAGCAGGGCCCAGCCGGTTTCCCGCAGGGGTGTTGTGCGGTGAGCTCCTGTGCCGCGTTGACGGCTTCGGTGATCCGGCCTTGCAGCAGGAGGCCAGTGGTGCGCATCTCTCGGGTCGTCTGCCGCAGTTCTTCCAGGCGTGCTGTCTCCTGGGCGGCGAACAGGTGGTGCGCGGCGTCGGCGAACGCCGTGCCGCGCCACATGTCCAGGGCCTTCTGGGCCTCCTCCACGACGTGTTCGGGCCGGCCCTGGCCCATGAACCGGTGTGCTCGGGCAACGGAGCGTTCGAAACGCACGGTGTCGCGGTTCTCGGGCGGCACCCGCAGGGCGTAGCCCAGGGGTTCGGTGACCAGCATCTCGAAAGCGCCCTGTCGGCGCAGACGCGGGGGTTCCAGCACCGCGCGTACCTTGCTGATGTGGGCGTACAGGGAGCCGAGCGCCGCACCCGGCGCCCGCCCCGGCTGCTGGGGCCACAGTTCCTCGCACAGAGTCTGCGAAGAGACCGCCCGGCCGTCGGCGAGCAGCAGGCGAATCAGCAGCAGCCGCTGCCTGCGCCGGCCCGGGTCCAGTACCGTCCCCGCCCGCCGCACCTCCAACGGACCCAGCAGCCCGAAGTCAAGGCCTTGCCCCACAGCTTTCACCGTACCCAGCCGAAATCTCACTTCACGGCGTCACCCCTGCGGCACACCGACCAGGGCCCGGCACATGGACGACCTGTTCGCGCAGTGATCGGCATGGGGTCCGGCCCGCCGGGCGAACCCACCGGCATCGTGGCGCGGGGGCTCCGGGTACAGGAGTGACGAGGACTCCGTTGTCCGCTTCCCGCATATCGGACAGGACATTAGCAGGGCCTCCTCCGGCGGCAGGCCTCGTCAGCTGCGCGACGCACCGCCCGGGCAGGGGCGCCCCTGCCGTACGGGACGCCGGCCGTGGGTCAGCGGGCCGGGTCGAGGGTTGCGGCGTGGCGCAGGAACACGGTGTCCCCGTCCGTCGCCGTCGCCAGCGCCGAGATGTACCAGGCGCCCCGGTCCAGCTCAGCCGCCTCCTCGGCACTGACCCGCAACGTGTAGACGCAGCGAGCGGTTCCGTCAGCGATGCTGTGGCACCTGGCGCTCTCCACGTCGCGCATCTCCGCCGCGGTCGGATCGAGCTCGGCACTCGCGGGCCAGACGAGGACCTTGAGACCGCGGACGCCCGAATCGTCGTGCACCTCCGCCGAGAAGGTGAGCGACCCGGCGCGGCTGCTCGCGGGAGCTGCGTAACGCGTCTGGACATTCTTCACGGTCGGCTCCGTGGCGGGTGAGGCCATGGCGAGGCCACCGGCGGTCACCGCGCCGACGACGGCGACGCCGATGAGGGACGGGAGAAGGACGCGCTTGGACATGGTTGGTCTCCTGGTGCATGCGGGCGCCGGCGTGGTGTGCCTGGCGATTCGGACGGGAGGTCAGGGCGGCGAAGACGGTGACACCGTCTGTGGAGCCGCTCCCGGCTGTCTCCCCGACGTTTTCGAGACTAGGGCCCGAGGCCCGGCCCGGTCCTCGGGAGGCTGGATGATCGTCGTGTGCAACCAGGAGTGGAGGAGCCTCTCGTCCCTCCACCGACAGGTCGGCCACCGCCCCTCCCCGCAGACCGGGACCCGCGTAGTCCGGGCCCGACGGCTCGCGGCCGGTACTCGCCCGCACCGGGGGCGGCACGGCGGAGTGAGAGGGCTTGCGCGGGGGCCCCGTCACCGGCCTCCGGTGGGAGCGGTATGTAAACAGATGTCACGACCTGCGGGGATGCGTGAACCACTGTGAGCTTTGGCCCGTTGATAGATCGAACGGTTGTCGTCCAGAGTGGAGAAGAGCATGATCGTCGAGGGAACGAGCACTGCCCGGTTCGCACCGGTACGAGCGGCGCTGGCAGCGCACCTCGAAGCCGGCGAGGAGTTGGGGGCGTCGATCGCCGTCGATGTGGACGGGGTCATGGAAGTCGATCTGTGGGGTGGCCACACGGACGAAGCACGGACCGCTCCGTGGCACCGGGACACCGTGGTGAGCATGTGGTCGACCACGAAGACCCTCACCAGTCTCGCGGCCCTCGTCCTCGTCGACCGCGGCGCACTTGATCTGCACCGCCCGGTCGCGCACTACTGGCCGGAGTTCGCCGCCCAGGGAAAGGAGCACATCGAGGTGCGGCACGTCCTGTCCCACACCTCGGGACTTTCGGGCTGGGAGCGGCCGTTCTCCGTGGAAGACCTGTACGACTGGCCTACCGCGAGCGCCCGGCTGGCCTCACAGGCCCCGTGGTGGGAGCCGGGCTCCGCTTCGGGGTACCACGTGCAGACCCAAGGACAACTGGTGGGAGAGCTTGTCCGGCGGGTCAGTGGCCGTACGCTGACGGAGTTCGTCGACGCCGAGATCGCCAAGCCGACGCGAGCCGATGTCCAGATCGGCGCGCGTCAGGCCGACTGGCCGCGCATCGCCCCTCTCACAGCCCCCTCGCAGACCTCCGGTATACCCGCCGGCCTCGACCCCGAGGGGATCTTCACCAGGACCCTGGCCGGCAGTCCCGCCCGTGACGAACACGTCGACACCCCGCAGTGGCGCTCCGCCGAACTCGGAGCCGTCAACGGCCACGGCAACGCACGAGGTATGGCCCGTGCTCTTTCCGTCATCTCACGGCGCGGCCAGGTGAACGGCCTCCGGCTTCTCTCCACGGAGACGGTGGACAAGGTGCTCGATGTACAGGCCGACGGAGTCGACCTGTTTCTGGGCGTGCCCGTTCGCTGGGGCATCGGCTACGCACTCGCCGACCCGAGGACGATGCCGCACATGCCCACCGGCAGAATCTGCTTCTGGGTCGGCCGGGGCGGTTCGATCGTCATGATGGACCTCGACCGGGGCGTCACGTTCTCGTACACGATGAACCGGGTGGGCGACGGGGTCCTCGGCTCGGAACGCACCCACGACTACATCAAGCACGTCTACGAAGTCCTGGAATCCACCGACTGAGGCTCGCCCCGGCCCCGGCTCGGCAGGAGACTCCGTGTGCGGAGCTGTCGACCGGTGGGTCAGGCTGCTGTCCTAAGAGGTGCGCCCCCGCCGCAGCGCGCGGGCGCACCACCCGATGACCAGGGCGTTGACCAGGGCGCCGAGAACGAGGGAGAGGAAGAACGCCACGGCTCCCTCGGGCAGGACGAGCAGTAGCACGAGACCGGCCGGGGCGGTGGCGACGATGGGAAGGACGAGCGCCATGGACCCCTCGGAGGCGGCCAGGATCGCCCAGGCGAGCAGGAGCGCGCAGGCTATGAGGTACAGCCGGGCGGCAAGGGTGTTCAAGGCCCGGCCTGCCGAGCGAAGGGGTGGGAAGCCAGGACGGGTCTCCACGGGGGACTCCTCGGTGAGCGTGGCGGTGAGCGGCATGTCAGTGGGGCGGGTTCGGGTGGACGAGTCCGAGGTCGTAGGCGAAGATCGTCGCCTGGACCCGGTCCCGTAGTTCGAGCTTGCGCAGCAGCGCGTTGATATGGGACTTCACGGTCCCGACGGTGATCCCGAGATGGCCGGCGATCTCCGCGTTGGTCAGTCCGGAGGCCACCAGAGGCAGGACGCCGCGTTCACGGCTGGTCAGGCTGCCGAGCTCGCGGGGGACGTCGCGGCCCGGGAGCCCGGCGCGTGGTCCGGACGCGTAGTGGCTGATGAGCCTGCGGGTCGCGGACGGGGCGAGGACGCTTTCGCCGGCGGCGACCACGCGGATGCTCTCCAGCAGCTCACCGGGCTCCATGTCCTTGAGGAGGAAGCCGGAGGCGCCGGCACGCAGTGTGTCGAACACGTAGGCGTCAAGGTCGAAAGTGGTCAGTACGAGGACACGGGGTGCGTCGGGGCGGCCTGTGATGATGCGCGTGGCCGCTATGCCGTCGAGTCCGGGCATGCGGACGTCCATGAGAACCACGTCGGGCGCCGACTCCTCCGCCAGACGCACCGCTTCGGCGCCGTCAGCGGCCTCGCCGACGACCGTCATGTCCGCCTCGGCGTCGATCACGGCCGCGAACCCCGCGCGCACGATGCCCTGGTCGTCGGCGACCAGCACTCTGAGACTCATCGTTGTCTTCCCTCGTCGTCCTGGCGCGCCGTCGGTGGCGCGACCAGCGGCAGCCGGACGCACACCGGGCCCCGCAGGTCGGTGGTGAGAGTCCCGCCGATCACCGCGGCACGTACCGCGAGCTGGCGGCACAGGGCGGGACGGACATTGTCCGGCACACCGGTCGCCGCCACGGTCAACGCGGACTCATCGGCGTCGAGCGCCAGGGCCATCGGACCGTCGCCGTCGGCCGTGAGCATGGTTTCGCAGGCATGGTACGCGGCCAGGTCCACAGCGGTGGGCAGCCGTCTCGGCATACGCTCGCTCCACCGTACGTCGACCTCACGACCGGTCGCCCGGATCTGGAGGACGAGGAGGTCGAGAGCCTGGAGGGTGGGCTGCGGCCCCAAGGAGGGCGCCGCGTCCGCCACGCGGACGGTGTCGAGCAGGGCCCGCATCGCCGCGAGGGCCTCGCGGGCGCGTGCGACGACCGCATCGAGTCGGCCCGCCTCGGCCTGCGCCACCATGTCGGCCGTGCGCGCCAGCACCGTGGTCTCCAGCCCGGCGGCGATGCGACGGCGCTCCGCCCACGCGTCCCGGACCGCCTCCTCGGTCCACGCCGCGAGGTTTTCCGTCTGCTCACGGCGCACGGTCCGTGCGCGGCGCCCTCGCACAGTGCCGGCCCACCACGCCGTGCCCGCCGCCAGGGCCGCCTGAGCCGACGCTCCCGCGACGATGGCCCAGAGGGGCACATGTGTACCCCGGTGCAGGACGGCGGCCGTCGTGGCCGTGCCGTGCAGGCCCACGGCCGCGGCAGCCACGAGTGCTTCGGGCGGCAGGCGTGGACGGCGCTCGGCGCCGAGCGGGCGGGCAGCGGCCGCGGCCGCCGCAGAGGCGACCACCGCGCACGTGGCGACCATGCTCAGCAAGGGCGGCAGAAGCAGCCAACCGGTGTAATCACCGACGGCCATCGCCACCGGCCAGAGGGGGACGAGGCCGAGCACGACACCTCGTGCTGCGCCGGGGGCGCGACGCTGCCACAGCAGCGCGAGCGCCTGCGCCGCGGCCAGCAGCGCGAAGAGCGCCCCTGCCGAGACCTGTTGGCTGTTCGACGCGGTGTCCTCCCCGAACACCAGCATGGGGAGCAGCGGCTGCGTTGCGAGCCCGGCGGCGGTCACGGCCTGCGCGAGGCGGTAGCCGTACGGAACCAACCGCCCCTTCGAGGCTGTGGTGGCCCGCCCGGGCAGGACGGCGCGAACCTCCCACCCGCCCTCGGCCGTCCGGCCACTGGTCAGCACGCCACCTGCCTCCCGTGCCCGCGACCGCAGGAAACCCTGGCCACGTCCCGAACCGAGGTCCGCGCCGTGCGCCACAGAACCGGCCGGCGCCGGCGCGCTGGCGACCACGACCTCCGTGCCGGCGTCACCGTACCGGCAGGTCACGGTCGTGGCCGCGCCAGGTGAGTGCCGTGCCACGTTGGTGAGCGCCTCACGCACGATGCCGTACGCCGCGTCCGCAGGAGCACCGTCAGGGAGGTGATCGATCGCGCACTCCACTCCTCGGCCCAGCTGGGAGAACCCGGCGACCAACTCCAGCAGCCGCTCCCTCGGGGTGGGCAGTTGCTCCCGTGACGGCGCCGGAGACCTGACCGCACCGAGTGCCTGGGTCACCTCACGACCGGTGTCGGCCGCGAAGCGGAGTGCCTCGTCCACCAGCTCGGGACGGCGGTCACGCAAGCCGAGCGCCGCGCCCGCCGTGACCACCACGGCCGTCAGATGGTGGGCACTGACATCGTGCAGCTCCCTCTCCATCCGACGCCTTTCGGCGGCCGGCAGCCGGTGCCGTTCGATCTCGGCCCGCTGCAGTCGCTGTTGCGCGGCCCGCCGCGAACGACGGGTCCGCCGGACCAGCAGCCCGGCCGTGAACGTGGCGGCGTACAGCACCGCAGTCAGAGCGATGTCCAGCCCGTCGCGCTCTTCCAGCCCGTGCAGTGTGAGGCCGTAGAGGATCTGCCACACGGTGAGCGCGAACACGCACAACAGGGCAGTGAAGGAGTCGCGTTCACTGGACACGGTGAACAGGGCCAGAGTGACGCCCGCGGTCCCCAGAACCGCCACCGCCCCCTCGGGCAGCGGTCCGGCGCCCAGCGCGCAGGCAGCGGCGACCACAGTGAGGACCGGCACCGGCCTGGTGCGACGAAGGGAGAGCGCGGCGGTCACCAGGCCGACGACGAGGGCCGCCACGAGAAGGGCCGACCCGGGCGGGACGGTTCCACGGACCAGGTCCGCCCCCGGCCACACCGCGGTCTGGGCGCCTGTCAACAGGAGCGGAAGCAGTCGTTCATCGGTTCGGTTCATGGCGGACGCAAGACTAGGACCACGGGTACGCGGCCGTCGTCCTGCTGGGAGGGGAGCCCGCTCTCTTACCTGGGTTGCAGCCTCTGCACCCACAGTGCCACGTGGCGATCATCCCGGGGCGTGACGGCTGCGGCATCCCCTCGGCCATAGGCTCGACCACGTCCGGAAGCCGCTGATCGCGGTGGCCCGCACAGCCCGACGACTGGCCGTGAACGAGCAGCCCGTTCTCGGGTGAACCGGTCCGGCCGTCCGGTCGTCGTATGAGACGAAGGACGCTCCACCCCCGGTGACCGGGCGAGATCAATGCCTCAGGATCACTCGAGCCGCAGACCCGCAGCTGCTCCCCGTGCCGCTGCCGCCGACGGCCATCAGCAGTCCGAGCCGTGCTGATCCCAGGCGCGGGCGGACGTACGCGAACCCAGTCACCCGCGAGGCGGCCCGGGGCGCCGTTCTCCGGACGCACCGGCCTGCTTCGCCCACACGGTCCATCGAGGACCACCAACCGACCAAGAGAGATCTCACGCATGCGCGTCACCCGCCTGGCCCGTCCGCGCCGCAGATCCGCGCTGCTCGGCGTCACCACGGCCGTAGGCCTGTCCGTCGCCGCCGTCACCCTGCCCGGTACAGCCGGCGCGACGCCCCATCACCCGACACGTCCGACGATCGTGCTGGAACACGGAGCGTTCGCCGACGCCGCGAGCTGGGACGGTGTCGTCGCCCGGCTTCAGCGCGCCGGCTATCCGGTGGTGTCCGCCGCCAACCCACTGCGCGGTCCGGCGACCGATGCCGCCTATCTGCGCAGCGTCCTCGACCACGTCGACGGGCCCGTGGTCCTGGTCGGCCACTCCTACGGCGGCACCGTCATCAGCCAGGCCGCCGCGGGCCTCGAGGACAAGGTGAAGGCTCTGGTCTACATCGCGGCGTTCCTGCCGGACGCCGGGGAGAGCTCGCTCGGCCTGACGAACAAGTTCCCCGGCAGCACCCTCGGCGAGGCCGTCGAGTCCGTCGACTACTTCCTGCCCGACGGCGGTCAGGGCGCGGACGTGTACATCAAGCCCGAGAAGTTCCGCTACCAGTTCGCCGCGGACGTGCCGGCGGACAAAGCCAGGCTCATGGCCGCCGGCCAGCGTCCGGTCGCCGCCGCCGCTCTGGAGGAGAAGTCCACCGAAGCCGCCTGGAAGACGATCCCCTCCTGGTCGCTGATCACCACCGAGGACCGCAACATCCCTGCGGCCGCCCAGCGGTTCATGTCGGCCCGCGCCAAGGCCCGCACGACGGCCATCGACGCGTCGCACGCGGTCTCCGTGTCCCGCCCCGGAGCCGTCGCCCGCATCGTCGAACAGGCGGCCCGCACGGTCCGATGACCCATCGCCCCGTCCTGTCGCCCGCCCCAGCTCACCGCACCCGCACAGCCGTGCCCGACCGTGCACCGCACCCTCAGACGCATTCACACCGGAAGGCAGAAACCACCATGGCGTTCATCACCGTCGACCAGGAGAACTCCACCAGCATCGAGCTGTACTACGAGGACCACGGCACGGGGCAGCCGGTCGTGCTGATCCACGGCTACCCGCTCGACGGCCACTCCTGGGAGAAGCAGTCCGCCGCACTCCTGTCGGCCGGTTATCGAGTGATCACATACGACCGGCGCGGTTTCGGCCGCTCCAGCCGGCCCACCACCGGCTACGACTACGACACCTTCGCCGCCGACCTGAACGTGCTTCTGGAGACCCTCGACCTCAACGACGTCGTGCTGGTGGGCTTCTCCATGGGCACCGGCGAGGTCGGCCGTTACCTGGGCGCCTATGGCTCCGCCCGGATCGCCAAGGCCGCCTTCCTCGCCTCCCTCGAACCCTTCCTCCTCAAGACCGACGACAACCCCGGCGGCGTCGAGGGCGCCATCTTTGAAGACATCGAAGGGGCCGTCACCGCCGACCGCTACGCCTACTTCACCGAGTTCTACGAGAACTTCTACAACCTCGACGAGAATCTCGGCACCCGCATCAGCGAGGAAGCCGTCCGCAACAGCTGGAACGTCGCGGCCGGCGCCTCGTCGTACGCCTCCCTGGCCTGCGTGGCCACCTGGTCCACCGACTTCCGCGCCGACCTGCCCAAGATCGACGTCCCGGCCCTGATCCTGCACGGCACCGCCGACCGCATCCTGCCCATCGAGGCCACCGGGGAACGCTTCCACCAGGCACTTCCGCAGGCCGACTACGTCGTGATCGACGGCGCCCCCCACGGCCTGCTGTGGACCCACGCGCAGGAAGTCACCGACGCCCTCCTCTCGTTCCTCGCCAAGTGACCGGCGGCCGACGTCTCATCAAGCGCGCCACCCTGGTCCACACCCGACGCCGCAGGCCACGCCAACACCGCCCAGTACGTCGAGCGAGCCGTCCGCTTGGCCCTCCTCACCTAGCTAGGGCGTGTGCGGCGGACCTTGCCCGGGTCCGCGACGCCTGGCGCGGCACCTCGCGGCGTTGCCGAAACACCCGAAGCGCCCCGCGACGAGGACGTTCCAGTGCCTTGCGACGCACCGCGCCGGACGCTGCGGCCTGTCCGACCCTGAGCCTCCGGACACCCTCAAGCCACCAGCCCGCAATCCTGGCGGCGACATCGTCGAGCACGCTCTCGCGTGTAGGAGAAACCGAGTCCTGCGGATACGCGAGCGAGCCCCCGACCACTGATGGCCGGGGCTCGTCGGCTGTTCGGGGTGCGGCCGTCGCGTTTCGTGCGTGTCCGCTGCCCCCCGCCCGCCGTCCCTCACTCACGTGCTGGCCGGTGAGTGGCTCGGTGCTGTGACGCCGGCCGTGCGTCACAACGGCCTTTTGTCGTCGTACGTGCCCTCGTCGGAGTCCTCGAAGTCGATTCCCTCGCCAGGCTGGGGCTTCGTGCTGTCGGTGGTCACGGAGAAGAGCCCCGCGCCCTTGCCCGCGGAGCCGAAGATGTCGTCGAACACCGTGGTCGTCACCTCTCATGGTCGTCGTCGGAACGGCTGTGCCCTGCGGTCAGGGCTGCCTGATCGGCGCCGGCTCTCCTGGATCAGGCTGGTTCCTGTCGACCGGACATCATGAGGGTCGCCGGCCGGTGGGTGCTGCCGGGACCGGGCAGGCCTTCCGCACGACGCTCTACACTCCACGGACAGGCGCTGAGGGCAGCAGGCGGCAGCCGAGAGGCGATACGGACGAGGTGACGCGCTTCCCGAGCAGGGCCCGGTCGGACTCGCCGATGTGACCGTCGTCCGCCGGGCCCTGTCACCCCGCTGTCGGCCCCACTCCGCGCTAACGTGCCATCAGCTTGATCCGTCGACGCGATGAGGAGACCCGAGGACTCCATGATGACGAAGCAGCCACGTGAGCAATGGGCCACCCGCACCGGCTTCCTGCTGGCTGCCATCGGTTCGGCCGTCGGGCTCGGCAATATCTGGCGGTTTCCCGCCATCGCCTACGAGAACGGTGGTGGCGCCTTCCTGCTGCCGTATCTCATCGCGCTCCTCACAGCGGGCATCCCGCTGCTGATCATGGAGTACACCATCGGGCGGAAGTACCGGCTCTCGCCCCCCGCCGCGCTGCGCCGGATGGCCCGGCCGGTGGAGGTCATCGGGTGGTGGCAGGTGGCGATCTCCTTCGTGATCGCCACGTACTACGCTGCCATCATCGCCTGGGCCGTGCGCTACGTGGGCTTCTCCGTCGGACAGCAGTGGGGCGACGACCCGGAGGCGTTCCTCTTCGGTGACTTCCTGCGGGCGCCGGAGACGCCGGGCTTCCTGGACGGCTTCGTGCCCGGGGTGTTCTGGCCGCTCATCATCGTGTGGGCGGTGGTGCTCGTCGTCCTGGCCTTCGGCATCCGGCGAGGCATCGAACGCGCCAACAAGGTCTTCATTCCGCTGCTCTTCGTCCTGTTCACCGCCCTGGTGATCCGGGCGCTCACGCTGGACGGGGCGGCTCTCGGCCTCGACGCCCTCTTCTCGCCGAACTGGTCGGAACTCGGCAACGGCAGCGTCTGGGTCGCCGCCTACGGACAGATCTTCTTCTCGCTGTCCATCGGCTTCGGCATCATGGTCACCTACGCGTCGTACCTGGGCCGGCGGGCCGACCTGACGGGCTCCGCGATGGTGGCGGGCTTCGCCAACAGCTCGTTCGAGATCCTCGCGGGCATCGGGGTCTTCGCGACCCTGGGCTATCTGGCGACGGCCTCGGGGGTCGGCGTCGGCGAAGTCGCCAGCGCGGGCATCGGCCTGGCGTTCGTCGCCTTCCCCGCGGTGATCTCGGAGATGCCGCTCGGCGGCCTCTTCGGCGTGCTGTTCTTCAGCTCCCTGGTGATCGCGGGACTCTCCTCGCTGATCTCCATCGTGCAGGTCGTCGTCTCCGCCGTGCAGGACCGCACCGGTATGGGGCGCATTCCGGCGGTCCTGGGCATCGGGGGCCTGGTCGCGCTGGTGTCGCTCCTGCTGTTCCCGACCGAGTCCGGCATCTATCTGCTCGACGCGTCCGACCACTTCATCAACCAGTACGGCATCGCGCTGGCAGCCCTGGTCGGGCTGGTCGTGATCGTCTGGGTGCTGCGGCAGCTGCCCAGCCTCCAGCAGAACGCCGACGCCACCTCCGCCATCCGGCTCGGCCGCTGGTGGCGTATCTGCCTCGGTGTCATCACCCCGCTGGTCCTGGGCTGGATGATGGTCGACAGCCTGCGGGCCGAGTTCGAGGACAACTACGAGGGCTATTCGACCGAGTTCCTGCTCTCCGCGGGCTGGAGCGTCGCCATCGGAGCACTGCTGGTCGGGGTGATCCTCACCCTGATGCCGTGGCCGGCCGGCGGTGAGCACGCGGACCTGGACCTGGAGCCGCCCGCAGACGGAAAGGACCGTTGATGTCCGCCAGCGCCATCGTCATGATGATCATCGCCATTCTCATCGTCTGGGGCGGACTGATCACCGCGATCCTCCGGCTGCGGAGGCATCCGGAGCCCGCGGACCAGCCGCCGCCCGGCCGCAGCCCGGCCGAGTGACCGCGCCCGCCTCCGGAATGCCGGGGCGGGCGCGTCGGCGCCGGGCGAGGGCCGTCAGGCCTTCTTCGTCAGGCGGTAGGTGTCCCGCACGTCGGGGTCCGACGTCAGGAAGTAGAGCGTCAGCTCACCGGCCTTGTTCTCGGTGACGCCGAGATCCCAGGAAGCCGCCTGCGGGGGAGGAGACGTCCGTGCCGCCGCTTCGGTCGGCAGGGGGGACGGCGAGGGCGCTCCGGTCCTCTCGGCGGCGCCCTCCCCGCCCTCCGCGGAGCGGGTCACGGCGACGCGCACGACGTAGCCGGAACCCACCGTGTTGCCTCCTGAGTAGCGGCCGGGCTTGATCAGGGACCAGCTGCCGGCGCCGGTCATCCGCCACTCGTCGTCGAACCTGAACTCCTGACCGTCCAGGTTCGCGACCTCGGCCGCTCCGCCCCGGCGCAGGGTGAGCGTGCTCCCCGCCCACCCCTCCCAGGTCCCGCGGAGGTCGGCCGCTTCCACCGGCACGGGGGGCGGGGGAGGGGCGGAGCGGCTGTCGACACAGGAGGTCCCCGCGGCCGCGAGAGCCATCGCGATCAGCCCGGAGGCCAGGGTCCGTCGCGCAACGGTGGGTCCGGTCATCTCCGCCTACCCCGTGGGCTCTGGCATGTGCATGGTCTCGCTCCAGGTCACGGTGATGGACATGTCCCGCTGGCCGCTCGGGAATATCCCCCGGACGGTGTTCGACAGGGCCACCGCGCCGGAGTCCTTGGCGCCGCCCTCGTACCCCTCCGTGGAGACCCCTCGTGTCAGGGACTCGACGGTCATCCTATTGGTGAGCTCGAACTCGACGGTGCCGGTGCGTGACAGCGGCTGGTAGTCGGTCACCGTGGCCTTGAGGTTGAAGGAACCCAGAGTCGCGCGAGTCGCCCCCTCCTCCGTCTGCGGATCGTCCGCACCGCCGACGAACTGCATGATCGCGTCCGACAGCTCGCCCGCCATGAGCCCCTTGAGCGGGAGGCCGTACATGTTCGCACCGTACTGGGTCTTGTAGTCGAGGCCCTTGATCTGCTCACCGACCCGGTTCTTCCGGTGGGACAGAATCCTGCGCACCACGTCGAGCCAGACGTGCTTCTGCACGCCCGCCGTGAACCTGTCGTTCTCGTCGAAGTGGTACGCGGCGGGCGCGGCGCCCATGAACCACATGGCCACGACCTCCGTGGCCTTCGGGTTGAGGTGGACCTTCGCCGGAATGGTGAGGCCGAACCGGTAGGCCGCGCCGGCGCGCCGTCCCACTTCCTGCTGGCGTGCGTGCTTCCGGCGGTTCTCGGCGTGGACGGCCTCGCGCTTGGCGTTCTGGGCGACGATCCTGTCGTAGTTGTGCCCCTTCCCCAGGACCTCCCTGCCGTTGCGGCAGCGGTACATCCCGCTCATGCACTCCTCCAGCGCCTCCCCGGAGGGGTCGGAGAAGGTGACGGGGTTGTTCGCCGCGTACGCATAGCCGTTCATGGTCTGCGCCCTGTCCGCCTCCAGGACCGGGTCCGCGGAGATGAACTGGCCGGTGGACGCGTCGTACTGACGGGAGCCGATATGGGTGAGCCCGGTCGTCTCGTCCCTGGTCCTGCCCAGGAACCCCTTGTCGTCCGGCCAGTCGCCGGCTGCCGACGCCCCTCGTGCCTCACCGAACGGTGTCGTGTGCCGCCTGGTGACCGCCTGGGTCCCCTGAGCGCTCACGGCGAGACTCTGCGTTCCGTGATGGTCACCGGCGAGATAGGAGAGCTCCGACGATCCGGACCGGTTGGAGCGGACCGCGAGGGTCAGGCCGGCCGACGCGTAGCGGCGCTGGGCCCAGCTGGTGCCGTCGGCGGCGAGGTGCAGCTCGGTGGCTCCGGCGTACAGGACCCGCTCGCCGTCCTCGGTGGTGCGGATCAGCAGCGCGCCGTCGGCGTCGTAGAGGTAGTCGGTGGTGGTGCCGTTCTCGCTGAGACGGGAGAGCTGTCCGGCCTCGGACCAGGTGAGGTCCTGCTGGGCGTCCGGGCCGGGACGCTTGGTGGTGTTGCCGCTGGAGTCGTAGGCGTAGGAGCGTTCCGGGGCGGTGCAGTCGTCCTTGGCAGTGGTGCCGCTCAGCGTGTGCGGCTGGGCGTTGGTGTAGCAGTAGGTCGTCCGGGTGGTGCCGGACGGCTTGTGCCGGGATTCGCTGGTGCGCTGGCCCGCCTGGTTGTAGGTGTAGCCGGTCCAGTAGGGGGCCGGGCCGGAGAGCTGGTCGGCGCTGCGGGGGGCGGCGCACTTCTGGGAGGCGGGCGTCCACGCTTCGACGAGGCGGCGGTGGCCGTCGTAGGCGAAGCACTGGGTCTCGGGGACGCCGGCGCCCCCGAGGGTGACGGGGTCGGCGATGGAGGTGACGTTGCCGGCCTGGTCGAAGGTGTAGTTCAGGTCCTGCAGCATGTACGGGTGAGTCTGGTCCGTGACGTGGCTGCGGGTCAGTCGGCCCGTGCCCTCCTCATAGGTGTTGGTGACGTACACCTTCTTGTGGCTCTCGGCGTTCGCCGTGCCCAGGGTGAGCTGCTGTGCCTGGCCGAGAGCCGAGTAGGTCGCGTCCAGCAGGTAGCCGGTGCTCCCCACGACGGAGGTGATCTGGCCCAGGTCGGTGTAGCCGTACTCGACGGACTCCTTCGGCAGGCCGCCCAGGGCCGGTTCCGTGCTGCTCTGCAGCATCCCGTCGATGCGGTAGTGGCTGGAGAAGTCCACCGACGCGGGCTGCCCGGCCACTACGAGGGGGTCGCTCGGGGGAAGGGTGAGACGCGTCCCGGTCGGGCGCGACAGGCTGTCGTACGCGGTGATCGTCTTGGTGTACGCCTGACCGGTCCTGCCGCCCACGTATCGGGTGGAGGTGGCCGGCAGGCCGGTGAGGACCGTGTCGTAGGTGTGGGCGGTGAGCTGGTCGGCGTCGGTCTTGGCGCCCGACCAGGTCCCGGTGGGCCGGCCGAGCTCGTCGTACGCGGTCAGGATGGACGTGCCACGTGAGTCGGCGGACTCCACGAGCTGATCGAGGTCGTTGTAGACGCTGGTGGACGTGCCCTTGTCGGGGTCGTCGACGCTGACCTGCCGGCCGAAGAGGTCGTAGCCGTACGTCCACTTCGCCCCGTCCGGACCGATGACCGACAACGGCTGGTCGTCCAGCGCGTACCGGAATGCGGTGGACGTGTGGGCCGTTCCCGGGCTCCCGCCGTACTCCTCGTCGCTCGGCTGGGCGCCGGCGTAGTTCCGGGTCTCGACGGTGCGCCCGCGCGCGTCACTGATGGTGCGGGTCGCCGATCCCCCCAGGAGAGCCGAGGTCGCGGTGGAGTCGCCCGTGTGGGTAGCGGTCGTGGTCCACTTCTTCACACCGAACACATGGAGCGTGGTGGCGACGGTGCGGCCCGCGCCGTCGAAGACGATCTCGGTCTGCGCGGGGGCCTCGCCGTACTCGGCCCGGGTGTAGGTCCCGTTCGGGGTGGCGGAGGTGTCGAAGATGTCCGCGTACTTCTCGTGGGCCAGGCCCCGGGAGTCGTAGCGCGTGTCGGTCAGCAGCCGCCCTCCCTGCGGGGTGGGGGACTGGGTCTGCAGCGGGCGCAGCAGCGCGTCGTAGAGGGTGTGCACGGTGTTGTAGGTCCTGCCGTCGGCCTTGATGGCGGAGGCCGCGACCGACGACGGCTTCTCGTTGCTGATGCTGTATCTGAACGTGGTGCTGGGGCCGTAACCGGCCGCGCGGTTGCGGTTGGGCAGCCAGACGTCGGTCAGCCGGCCGAGAGCGTCATGGACGAGCTCCGTCTTCTTCGTGTTGGCGTCGTAGCTGCGCAGCGGGTGGCCGCGGCGGGGGTCGAGGAAGTCGACCGTCCGGTGGCCCTTGGCGTTGGTGGTGATCGTGCGGGTGAGGGGGCCTGCCTCGGCCGGGGTGTAAGCGGTCGAGATGGTGTGGCCCGCGGCGTCGGAGACGGTGAGCGTGCGGCCGAGGGCGTCGTGGGCGGTGGCGGAGGTCTTCTGCCAGGAGGGGGCGCCCGTGGAGCTGTAGCCCTGGGCGCGGCCGGTCCAGGTGGCCAGCCCGGCGGTGGGTTTCATCGACGGCGACCAGATGGCCCCGTCGTAGGCGGTCGCGGTGTCGGCCAGGACGTCACCTCGGCGTGCGCTGTCGGCCGGAAGGTCGAGGTCGGCCTCCGCGGTGGAGCACGTCGCCGCCACGGTGCGGGTCCTGGAGACCAGGCCGGTCACGCCCGTGGCGGTGTTGCGGGCGTACCAGGTACGGGTGCAGGTCTCGTCCCCGCTCTTGGCTCCGTCGCCGCGGTCCTCGACCCGGTACGGCATCCCGTAGGCGTCGAACGCGGTCTCCACGGCCCGGGAGCGCCACGTCCTGTCGGCGGTGAGGTAGGTGTAGGCGGTCGTCTTCTCGACCCGGGTGTAGCGGGCGACGTGGTCACCCGCGTCGGGGGTGCTCTGACGGGCGGTCTCCTTCGACCACGGCCGGTTCGCCGTCACCTCGATCGGGGTGGAGCCGTCGTAGGTCACCTGCTCCCGCAGCATGCCAGCGTACTGCTCGTGGTCGGTGATGCCGCCGATGCCGACGCTCGGCGAGGCCAGGGCGGCGACCGTGACCGACTTGGCGGTGCCGTCCTTGTTCCTGTCGCCGTGCATGCCCTGTAGATAGAGCGAGACGGTCTTGGACCGGGTGGTGCCCTTCGCGCCGCTGTGGACGGTCACCTGACGGTAGCCGCGCCAGTCGGACCAGGTGCGCTCGTCCTTCGGCTTCCATGGCGAATCGCCGTAGCGCCAGGCCGCGCCGACGTAGTCGTACGCGTGTTCCACGGCATCGTTGTGACCGGCCGGGTCCGAGACCACGACGGCCAGCACCCGGTACTTGTGGAACCAGTCCACCGAAGCCTCTTTGGCGCCGTTGACGCGCCAGAACTGCGGATAGCACGGGCGGGTGTTGGAGTCCTGGGCAGCGCCGAGGACCTCACTGCGACGACACTCCGGCGACGACAGGGTGACCGTCGTGATCGCGCCGGTCTCCGAGGTGATGGTGGAGACGCGTGGACGTGTCAGGGGCAGGATGTCATCGGTGGCGTCGACCCGGTTCGGCCGCATCTGATACGTGAACGACAGCGGGTCCATGGCGATGGCCGTGCCCGCCTTGCCCGTTCTCCTGATCGATGTCAGGGTCAGCGCGTGGTCGGACGTGTCGCCGATGTCGCCGCCGTCCAGGTACCGCTGCTCCAGCTGCCAGGAGTCCACCGGATCGTAGGCGTCCTTTCCGGCGTTGTACGCGTGGGTGTGCAGGCCGGTGAGGCGCTTGCGCGTGAAGAAGGCCGCGGACGAGGCCTTGCAGTCGGCGTCGTCCTTGGAGCAGATCGCGTCGAAGGGGACGTCCGGCCAGTGGTCGGCGGTGTCCTCTGTCAGCTTCTCGCAGTCGGTCGCCGTGCAGCGCTCGGCGTAGCCGAAGGTCACCTTCGCGTCGGCGTCGTCGGTGAAGAGCGCGCCCTCGCGCAGACCGTACCGGATCTCTTTCAGGTAGCCGCCGCGCGTGTAGAGGGCGCTTGCCTTGGCGGCCTTGTTCTTCTTGTAGTAGTTGGTCTCCTTCGCATACCAGTAGGTGGCGGCGTTGCCGCTGGTGTCGACGACGTAGTCGAGGTTCCACCGCCACGCCTGGGTCAGCGACCGGTCGGCGAACGCGCTGCCCCCGGAGTGGCCGGGCTCGCCGGAGTCGTCGCCGAAGACCGGTACCGTCCATGTCGAGTGGGTGCGCTGCGTGGTGGCGCCGTCCAGCTTGTCGAGGCCGAAGACGTACCGGGTGCCGTCACCGGTCACCACGGTCCAGTGCTCGCCGTCGTCGTCCCCGTTGGCCGCCCCGGTGGACCGGGTCACCTTCGACGCGTCGTCGCCCTCCAGCCGCCACTGACCTGACTTCTCGTCCTTGACCAGTCGGCTCGACGCGCCGTCGAGGACGAGACGGGCGTTGTCGTAGGTCCAGCAGCGGTCGTGGACGTCCTCGTGGCCGTCGTCGTCACAGCTGCCGTAGGCGCGCTCGATGTACGACTCGGTCAGGGCGAAACCCTCACCGACCGCCGTGCCCTGGTTGTTGGTCGTCGCGGTGCGGCCGTCGACGCTCCCCGAGTCGTACGTCAGCGAAAGGCTCGGCGTGGGGCCGGCCGCCGCGGGCGGCACGGTGAAGTCGTACGACCAGGCGAAGGAGCCCGAGCTGCCGCCCGCCTCCCACGCCGACGACTCCGACAGGCCGGTGGCCGAGTAGTCGCCGGACCCGTTGGCGGCGGGGCCGCCGTCCGCGCCGGCGGTCAGCGCCAGTACGGTCGCGCCCGAGCCGGCGGCGGCCGTGGGAGCGAACCGGGCGGACAGGCCCTGCGGGGCCTCGGCGAGGCCGACCCGGGCGGACACCGATTGCTCGGTGGGGCTGTTGTCGGACGCGAGGGGCGTCTGCTCGCGGCAGGCGGCCTTCTCCGGCGTGGTCAGCGCACAGGACGGAAGCCGCACCACCTGGAGCCGCTGCGCCCAGCCTCCGCCCATCGCCGAAGCGAAGCGCCCGTAGCCGACGCTCATCTCGGCCGCACCGCCGACGGCCGACTCCGCCGTGAGCAGCACCCCGGTGACGCCGGCCCGCCGCGCCGCTCTCTGGTCCAGCACCGTGATCCGGGCCGTGGCCCCGGACAGCGCCGCCCTCTTCTCGCCGGAGCGTGGGGTGATGGTCACGGGCAGCCCGCCGGGCGCGGCCGCGGCGGCCTTCCCGCCGGTGAGCTTCACCGTCGCGGAGCCGGCCCCCGGCCACCTGCCCTGTTGCTCGAGCCGGGCCAGCCGGGCCTGCTCGGCATTGGTCCTGCGGTCCCGCGCGACCTTCTCCCTGGCCTCTTGGGCGCCCAGCCCGGTCACCGGCTCGACCTTGCTGGCGCGTTGCCCGGGCAGATCCGGCCTGCCCAGTCCTGCCGCTGCCGCCGCGGTCGACGCCGGGGCCAGCCCCAGCGGAACGACCAGCGAGAACGCCAGCGTCCGCAACAGCAGTCGGCCGCCTTGACGCTGTACGGCGCCACGCCGCTCTCTTTTTCGTGTTGTTGTGCCTATGCCAAAAGTCATGGAATCCGTCCGCCCGTCACGGGAAGTTCGTCTGGTGCGCCGCCCGTCGAAGGGATCAGTCGCCGACGCGGAGCTCGATCTGCTCCTGGCCGGCCATGGCCCCGGCCCACAGGCGCACCTCCGTGATGCGCGCGGGCAGGTGGTGTCTCCAGCCGCCTGAGGCGAAGGCCCTGCCGATCGCGAAGTCCCCCGCTCCGGCCTTGGCCGTGAAGGCGAGAGGGGCGCCGTTGAGAAGGGACCCCAGCCGCAGCGAGACGGTCCCGTCCTGGGCGTCGAACACGCCCGTCAGCCTGACCTCCGCGTCCAGTGCCGCGACCTCGTCCGAGACCACGGAGGAGAAGGCGCCGTCGGCGTTGAGACGGCCGAAGTGCCAGCGGCCGACCGGCACGGTGCGCTCCTCGAAGGTCTCCTCGTCGAGGACCGTGTCCTTGCCGGTCATCTCGAACCAGAAGCCCCACGCGGACCCGTCGGCGGTGCGCTGGCCCAGCACCTGCCCGGTGTAGCCGACGTCCCGGGACGCGAGCGCGTTGCCGTCCAGCGAGGCCAGCGTCGTGACCGTGAACGATCCGGTGTCGTCGACGAGCGGGCCCGCCGTACCGGCCGCGTCGTCCACTCCGTCCAGAGCGATGGCGCCGCTCTGGATCGACGCCCCTCCGGTCAGGGCCAGGCTCCTGCCGTACCCGGAGGTCGTGTCCGCGATCGAGGCGCCGCTGCCGCGCTCCGCGGACCAGTCCGCCACGAGCTCGGCGCCGTTGAAGCCCTCCGAGGTCAGCAGCCGAGCCTCTTGCGCGATCTCCGACGGGAGCAGGGCGCGCTGCCAGGCGGCCACCTCGTCGATGGAGCCGTCGAAGGGCCAGTAGCGCTTGCCAGCCCAGAGGTAGCGGCCCATGTTGAAGGAGCCGGAAGAGGACCAGGAACCCGGTACCGTGCGTGTGCCCTGGAGCAGTCCGTTGACGTAGAGGCGGAGCTGCTGGGTGGCCGGGTCGTAGGTGCCCGCCAGATGCGTCCACACGTTCGCGGCGGCCGGGGCCTTGGCCACCACGCCGAAGTAGGCCTGGCCGTTGTCCTCGTCCTTCTCCTTCACGCCGAAGACCCAAGCGTCGTACGACGTCTCGTACCAGAGGAGGAACGAGCTGTAGTTCGCGCCGTCCTGGGAGAGGACGATCCCGTCCTGTGCCGTGCTGTCCAGCCGCGCCCAGGCGGAGACGGTGTACGCGGAGCGCGTCTCCAGCACCGGGCCGGATGTCGCCGCGTACGCGCCGGCGCCGTCCAGCGACAGCCCGCGGTCGGTCAGCGGGGTCTCCAACGGGGTCCCGTCAAAGCCGTGCGTCAGCAGTCCGCGTCGGCCCCGGTCGTCACGGACCGCTCCCGCGCCGAGCGTGGCATCGCGCCGCGCCGAGCCGGCCGCGGTCGCCGAGTCCTTCGCCGCACCGGTGGTCTCGTCGAAGTGCCACCGGCCCACCGGGCCCTCGCCCGCCGCGACGAGGAAGTCCACCGCGCTGTCCCGGTAGCGGCCGAAGCTGTCATAGGCGCGCACATGGAGCGTGTGGGTGCCCGAGCGCTGAGGCGTGACGTCCACGGACACCGTGGACCCGCTCTTCTTCGGCGACCACGCACCCTCGGACGGCTTGTGCTGGTAGGCGACGATGCCCGTCTCGCCCGACGGCGGAGCGAAGGTGAAGGCCGCCTTCTCGCCGGGGCCGCCGTGGGCCCGGCAGTCCTGTGGGGTGCACGGCGTGTAGGGCGAGCCGACGGTGATCACCGGCGGCTCGGGCGCCGAGGAGTCGATCCTGAAATAGCACCAGCCGGTGGTCGAGGCGTTCGACGGACCCGACAGGTGGTTCTTGCCGCCGTCGTAGTACGAGCGCACCCACGCCCGGTAGCGGTAGGTGGTGTCGTCGGACAGCGCCGACCAGGACATGGTCAGCTTCACGCCGTCACCGACATAACCGCTGGAGGGACGCAGGTCCCCGTTGCCGGCGCTGGTGTCCGACCAGGTCCCGTCGCCGTTCTTGTGATCCACGTCGAAGTAGACGCGCAGCTGTGCGTCCTTCTCGCCGCCCGAGGCGGTCTGCGCCGTGGCCGTCAGCGCGGGGGTGGGGTCGCTGACCACCACCGGATCGTTCTCCGTCGTCTCGCACACGGTGCTGGAGCCGGACACGATCCCGATGCCGGAGGGCTTGGCCGGCAGGCCCACGAAGTCGACCGCCAGGACGGCATCGTTGCGGAACCGCTTCCAGGCGGAGGTGTCCGACTCGTCGTGCGCGCGAAGTTCGAGGGTGAGCCGGGAGAACTTGCCGGCCGCGAAGTCCCGCACGGTCGGCGTCAGGTTCTCGTTGCTCTCGGCGGGATTGTCGTTGAACTCGATCGCGGCGGACGGCTGGGAGGGGCTGCACGCCGTGCCACGCCCGGCCGACACATGCCGGTCGCCCATCCAGTCCAGTTCCTTGGGGCGCGACGACCAGGTGGTGGAGGAGGAGATGTTGTTCGTCCGCACCAGGTCGACCCAGCGGGCGTCACACGTGAACGACCAGGTCTCGGTCGCCCGGAAGGTGGCGTCCAGGACCTTCTTGCCCTTCAGGCTCGCCGGGGAGAACTCGAAGTACAGCCGCTGCACATAGCCCGGGCCGCAGGAGTAACCGCCCCACGTACCGCACTTGCCCACGCCCTTGCCGCGGTCGTCCGCGCCGTTCCCCCAGCCGTAGGACTCGTATCCGTCGCTGCGCAGCAGGGTCCGCTCCGACTCGCCCCAGGTGACGGTCGGGTCGATGAACAACGGGAAGGCGGCCGGATCGGTCTCGGCCAGGAGACCGGCGTCCGGCACGACGGACAGGGAGTCCCCGGCCAGGTCGACGTCCATCCGGGCGACGTCGTCGCCCTGGCCGGGCTCGAGTCCCGAGCCGGACGGAGCGGACTCCGCCGGGTCCGCCGGCGACTTCGGCTCTTCGTCTTCCGAGGCGGCGGCCGAGGCCGGCGCCCTGAGCTTCACTGGGGCCGGCTGCTGCTCCGCCTCAGCCCTGCCCGCCGAGTTCCACATCTGGGCGGGCGGCGCCTTGAACACCGTCCTGCCGTCGCCGTCGACGGCGACGAGGTTGCCCGACTCCCCCTTGCGGACCGTCAGTCCGTCGGTCGTGAGTCCGAACTCCAGCTCCTTCAGCCGGGGAAGAGCGGCCGCCTCCGGGGTCTTGACGACCAGCACGTGCTGGAAGCTCTCCGGGGTGGCGGTGACCTTCAGATCGACGTCCGGCAGCACATCCGGGTAGACGGCGCCGGCCCCGTCGAGCTGCGGCTCGGGGAGCGGTCCGGGCCAGCTCAGCTCCAGTGACCGGCCCTGGTCGGAGATCTCCGCCAGCGGCTTGCCGCTCCCGCCCGCGGAGAACGCCAGCCCCACGGCCGCGGCCTTCGGGCCGACTGTGCCGTCCGCGCGCCGCACCAGGGTCGCGTCCGGCGCCTGCCAGCCGCCGCCGGACTTGGCCACGCGGACCGGTACCGCGGACTCCTCCAGGGTGAAGGTGAACCCGTCCGGGTTCGCGAAGACCGTGGAACGCTCGGTCCGCTCACCCGCCACCTCGACCCGCTGCCCCGACTTCCCGGCCGCCGCGAGAGCCTTCTGCCCCTCCGACAGAGGAGCCGGGCCGGGCTCCGGTCCAGCCGCCCCGGCCGCGGGCGCCGGAAGCCCCAACGCTGCCGCGGCCGTCACGAACGCGATGCCCGCGAGCGCACTTCTGTGTCTTCGGCCGCGGGCCGGCTTCAGCCCTCGCCCCCGTATCAACCGCACAATCCCCACCCATGTGAATACCTTGTAAAGGCGGCGAGAATAGGCAGCACGTCATGCGCGCCGTCAAGAGGTGATCATCGGCGCTCCTCCCGCACAAGCGACGCGTGATGAGGACATGCCGGAAATGGGCCGACGGTCGGCCCGGAGTGAGTCGAAGGGGTACGAAGGCGCGCCCAACGCGCCCCGTCGTGCGACCCCTTTCACCTGACGGGTGATCACGTACGTTGCCTTCCAGCCCAGTTGCATGAGTGAACGACCTCGCCTCACGCCCCCGGCGCGGGGCCCGGCCGAGCTCCGCCGCCCTCTTCTGGGCCCGGCCGGCCGCTGTGACACGGATCTCACTGCCTCGGGCGGGCCCAGGTGGCGCGAAAGCCCCGCCCTCATGCGGGCACACGCCTCCATTTCGCCCTCAGGGGGCCGAGGGCGTCCGGCGCTTTGGCTTGTATCGCCTTCCTGGGGCGTGCTCGGCCGACTCGTCGTCCGGACAGGACGAACCTCAGAGCCACGTTCCGCGGGCGGCCTCCCCGCGCCCCCGCTCCTTCCGGCCGGGAGGAGCGGGGGAACACGCGCTAAGCTGCGAACGCCTCGTGGGGGAAGTCCGGTCGAAGTCCGGCGCTGACCCGCAACGGTAGGCGGAGCCCTGGACAAGGCTCCGCGAGCCCGATTACCCGCGGTGGTGAAAGCTCCTGTCAATCGCCGTGGACTGCGAGAGGTGCTGCGCCCGGCGCCCGGCGCCCGGAGCCGCCCCTTCGATCACGCAGGTGCACGGCCCGAGGCGAAAGCGATCCGCCTGTGGCCACGCTCCGCGACCGCATACCCGCCGCGCCGCACCGCAGTGCGCAGCGCGGGCCCCGACCGCCCACGCGTCCTTCGCTGCCCCTGCTCGTGGCAGTGCTGTGCGTCGCGCTCCCCGTCTCCCTCGTCTGCGGGGCGGCCGTCGGGGCGTCGGGGCTCTCGTGGGCCGAGGCCCTGCGCTACCTGTGGGCGGGGCTGACCGGCGGGTCCATAGCCCCGGACGAGGTCTCCGCCTACACCATCGTGTGGGAGCTGCGCTTCCCGCGTGCCGTGCTGGCCGCGGTCGTCGGCGCCGGTCTGGCGGCCGTGGGCGTCGCCGTGCAGGCCATGGTCCGCAACGCGCTCGCCGACCCGTTCGTCCTCGGCATCTCCTCCGGCGCGGCCGTCGGCGCCAACGCCGTCCTCATCTTCGGCGCGTTCGGCGCGTTCGGGGTCTGGGCCCTGTCCACGGCGGCGTTCCTCTCCGCCCTGGCGGCCATGGTGCTGGTGTACGCGATCGCCCGGACCCCGCGCGGGCTGACGCCGCTCCGGCTGGTGCTGACCGGCACCGCGATGTACTACGGCTTCTCTGCCGTGACCACCTTCATGGTGTTCGCCGCGGAGCACGGCGAGGCGGCCCGGTCCGCGATGATGTGGCTGCTCGGCAGCCTGGGCGGGGCGAACTGGTCCTCCGTGCCGATCGCCGCCGGTGCGGTCCTCTGCGGCCTGGTCCACCTCTGCTGGTCGGCCCGGCGGCTGAACGCCCTGGCGATGGGCGACGAGACCGCTGCCGCGCTGGGCGTGGACGCCGGGCGGCTGCGCAAGGAGCTCTTCCTCACCGCCGCCGCCGTCACCGGGGCGGTGGTCGCCGTCAGCGGGGCGATCGGCTTCGTGGGCCTGATGGTCCCGCACGCCGCTCGGATACTCGTGGGCGCGGACCACCGCAGGCTGCTGGCCGTCGCCCCCCTGGCCGGAGCGGTCCTGCTGATCTGGGTGGACGTCCTGTCGCGCGTGGTGCTCGCCCCCGCGGAGCTGCCTCTCGGCGTCCTGACGGCGGTGATCGGCGTGCCGTGCTTCGTGCTGCTGATGCGCCGCCGTACCTACACCTTCGGAGGTGTGTGATGCAGGTCGACATCGACGCGCTCACGGTCGAGATCGCCGGTGCGCGGCTGGTGCAGGACGTCACCCTGCGGGCGGGCAGCGGCCTGTTCGTGGGGCTCGTCGGGCCCAACGGCAGTGGGAAGTCGACCCTGTTGCGGTGCGTGTACCGGGCCCTGCGCCCCACGGCCGGCGCCATCCGGATCGGCGGCGACGACCTGCTGGCGATGGGCGCGCGCGACAGTGCGCGACGGCTCGCCGCCCTTCCGCAGGAGGCGGCCGCGGAGTTCGACTTCACGGTGGCCGAGATCGTCGCCATGGGCAGGCTGCCGCACCAGTCGTCCATGGCCCGGGCCACAGAGGAGGACCGGCGGACGTGCGCCGCCGCCCTGGAGGGGGTCGGCGCGGGCCACCTCGCCGACCGCGGCTTTCTCACGCTCTCCGGCGGCGAGAAGCAGCGCGTGCTGATCGCCCGCGCCCTTGCCCAGCAGGCGCGGGTGCTGGTGCTGGACGAACCCACCAACCACCTCGACATCGCACAGCAGTTGGAGGTCCTGGCGCTGGTGCGCACCAGCGGGCTGACCGTGCTCACCGCGCTGCACGACCTCAACCTGGCCGCACTCCACTGCGACCTCCTCCACGTCATCGACGGCGGCCGGATCGTCGCCTCCGGGGCGCCCCACGACGTCCTCACCCCCGAGCTGCTGGCCGAGGTCTTCGGGGTGCGGGCGCACCGCGTCCCCCACCCCGAGACAGGCGCGGTCCAGCTGCTCTTCGACCGCCTCCCGCTCAGCGACGCACCCCGGTAGCGCCCTCGTCCGTCTCGAAGGAGTCATCACCGCCATGCCGAACCTCGCACGCCCCACCGCCGTCGCCCTCGCCCTGGCCCTCGCCCTCACCGGCTGCGGGGCGAACGTCGCCCCGGGGGAGGGGAAGGGGGTCGCCGCCCGGGCGTCCGACAGCCACTACCCCGTCACCGTCGAGAACTGCGGGGAGAAGAAGACGTACCAGAAGGCCCCGCAGCGCGTGGTGACCAACGACGTCGGCATCACCGAGATCATGTTCGCCCTGGGCCTTGAGGACCACATGGCGGGATACGTCATGCCCGACGACAAGGGGGACCTCACGGCGGTGCCGTGGAAGGACGCCTACCGCAGGACGCCCTGGCTGTCGAAGGAGCGGATCAACAAGGAGCTGGTCCTGGACGCCAGGGCCGACCTGGTCTTCGCCGGGTGGAACTACGGGTTCAACGAGGGCGAGGGGTTCACCCCCGCCGCACTGCGGCGCGTGGGCGTCGACTCGTATCTGCTCAGCGAGTCCTGCCGCAACGGGCGGGGCAAGGCCCGTGGGGTGATGGCGCCGCTCGACGCGCTGTACACGGATCTGCGGAACCTGGGCACGGTGTTCGACGTCGAGGACCGGGCCGAGGCCCTCATCGAGACGTTCCGCGAGCAGGTGGCCGAAGCCGAGGCGAAGGCGCTGAAGGGCGCCGCCCGGCCTCGGGTCTTCCTCTACGACAGCGGGCAGGACAAGCCGTTCACGTCCGGCGGTTACGCCGGGCCGCAGGACATCATCACCAAGGCCGGCGGCGACCACGTCATGAAGGACCTCAAGGACAGCTGGGCCACCGTGGGCTGGGAGACGGTCGTCTCCCGCGACCCAGAGGTCATCGTGATCAACGACTACGGGGACACCACCGCGGAACAGAAGAAGGAGTTCCTCCTGTCCTACAAGCCGCTGGCGAACGTGTCCGCCGTCAAGCACGAGCGGTTCGTCGTCCTCGACTACGTCGACCTCGTCGAGAGCCCCCGCAACCCCGCGGCCATCGCCTCGCTCGCGGCGGACCTGAGGGCCCTCGGCTCCTGACCCCAAAGGGTGGGGCGGGCCGCGGGCGCATCGCGCGGCCCGCCCCGGCCGGACCTGTTCCGGATCGACGTGCCCGCGGCGGAGGCGGCAACCGGGCGTCCGCCCCGGCGGGGCCCGTCACAAGTCCAGGACCGTGGTGCGCGTGCCCCGGGCGACGGTGAGGAGCAGCCATCCGAACGTGAGCAGGGCGACGGCCATGACGACGGCGCTGACGATGACCACGATGTCGGTCGCGACGCCGGGCGCCCCCTGTTCGGCGTACTGCCTCGTGTAAGGGCGGCCGGGCCGGTCGGCGCGGTAGACCACCTCGACGGGGGCGCCCACGCGCAGACCGCGCCCCGCCTCGCTGCCCCGCAGCCGCGCGGTGTAGCGGCGCCCCTCCGCCTCGTAGGTCACGCGCGGCGCCCACCGGGCCCCGGCCGGGCCGCCTCCGGACCGGGTCTGCACATGTCCGGTCACCACGGCGTCGGCCGGGCGGTCGGGCGCGGTCCAGCCGTCGCCGCCGGCCTTGGTCGCGAGGCCCCCCGCGATCACCAGCACCAGTCCGCCCAGGAGCAGGAGGACCAGTGCGGCCACCAGGGCCCCTACGCGTTTGACGATGTCCATGAACAGCCCCCCGTTCCGCTCCGGCGCCTTCCCGGAGCCCGGCAGGCGAAACGGGGCGGCACCGCCCCGGGGGCCCGGCGGCCCCCTCCTCGTATGAAGGGCGTCAGGGGAGGGGCCCGTCCCGTCAAGGCGGCGTCAACGGATGGCGACTTCCCCCCTGACATGGGGTTTTCTCGTCCTGTCCGTTCTTCCCGAACCTCTACGAGGAGCATGCGATGGCCGATCTGGCCTTCGTCGTCATCACGGTCGCGGTCTTCGCGCTGGTGGTCTTCATCGCGAGGGGGGTGGCCAGGCTGTGACCGTCGAGAACGTCGTCGGCCTGATCGTGGCCGCCGCCCTGCTGGGCTATCTCGTCCTCGCGCTCGTCAAGCCGGAGAGGTTCTGAGCAGTTGTGAACCCCGTACTTGCCGATGTGCTCCAGGTGTCGGCGCTGGTCGCCGCGCTCGCTCTGGTGCACCGGCCCCTCGGCGACTACATGGCGGCCGTCTTCTCCTCCCGCCGGCACCTTCGGGTGGAGCGGTGGATCTACCGTGCCGTCGGCGCCCACCCGGACACGCAGATGCGCTGGCCCGCCTACCTGCGGGCGGTGCTGGCGTTCTCCGCCGTGAGCGTGCTGTTCCTCTACCTGCTCCTGCGGACGCAGGAGCACCTGCCGCTGTCGCTCGGCTTCGCGGCGATCGCCCCGGACCAGGCCTTCAACACGGCCGCCTCCTTCGTCTCGAACACCAACTGGCAGTCCTACGCGGGCGAGACCGACATGGGCCACGCCGCCCAGACGGCCGGCCTGGCGGTGCAGAACTTCGTCTCCGCCGCCGTCGGCATCTCCGTCTCCCTCGTCCTGGTGCGCGGTTTCACCCGGTCCCGTACCGGTGAACTGGGCAACTTCTGGGCCGACCTCGTCCGCGCGGTCGTCCGCCTCCTGATCCCCGTCTCGGTGATCGCCGCGGTCCTGCTGGTCGCGGCCGGCGCCATACAGAACTTCGCCGGCGTCCACGAGATCACCACGGTCACCGGCCAGACGCAGTCCATCAGCCCCGGCGCGGTCGCCTCCCAGGAGGCCATCAAGAACCTGGGCACCAACGGCGGCGGCTACTTCAACGCCAACTCCGCCCACCCCTTCGAGAACCCCAACGGCTTCTCCAACCTCCTGACCGTCTTCCTGCTGCTGGTCATCCCGTTCTCGCTGCCGCGCACGTTCGGCACGATGGCCGGCGACGTCCGGCAGGGGTATGCGATCGTCGCCGCGATGGCCGGCCTCTGGCTGGCCGGCGTGGTCCTGGTGACCTGGATCGAGTACGCCCACCCCGGCACCGCGTCGCAGCTGGCGGGCGGTGCCATGGAGGGCAAGGAGCAGCGGTTCGGAGAAGGGGCCTCGTCCCTGTTCGCGGTCTCCACGACCATGACCTCGACCGGCTCGGTCAACTCGTTCCACGACTCCTACAGCGGCCTGTCCGGCGGGGTGCTCCTGCTGGGCATGATGCTGGGCGAGATAGCGCCCGGCGGGGTCGGCTCCGGCCTCTACGGCATGCTGGTCATGGCCGTCATCGCGGTGTTCCTCGCCGGGCTGATGGTCGGCCGGACACCGGAGTACCTGGGCAAGAAGATCGGCGCCCGCGAGATCAAGCTCGCGGCCTGCTGCATCCTGATCACCCCGGCGCTCGTGCTGACGGGCACGGCGGTGGCGATGGCCACCGGCCACGGCGAGTCGTCCATGACCAACACCGGGGCCCACGGGTTCTCCGAGGTCCTGTACGCCTACACCTCGGCGTCCAACAACAACGGTTCGGCCTTCGCCGGCTTCGGCGCGGACACCGACTTCCACAACACGGCGCTGGGACTGTGCATGCTGCTCGGACGTTTCCTGCCGATGGTGTTCGTCCTCGCGCTGGCCGGCTCGCTCGCCGGGCAGCAGCCCGTGCCCGCGACCGCGGGCACCCTGCGGACCGGGAAACCGATGTTCACCGGCCTGCTCATCGGCGCCATCGTGATCATCGCCGGTCTGACCTTCTTCCCCGCCCTCGCGCTGGGACCGCTCGCCGAAGGACTGGCGGCATGATCCCCGGCATAACGGAACAGGACGCTGTGTCCCACCAGACGACCGCCCCGGCCCCTCCCGCTCCCCCCACCGGCGCTCCGACGGGGCCCGCGCCGCGGGCCGGCCGCGTCGGCGGGGGACTCTTCGACCCGGCCCAGCTGGTCCGGTCCTTCCCCGACGCGCTGCGCAAGCTCGACCCGCGCGTCATGGTCGCCTCGCCCGTGATGTTCGTGGTGCTGGTCGGCTCGGTGCTCACCACCGTGCTGGCGGTCCGCGACCCGGGCGACTGGTTCGGCTGGGCGATCGCCGCCTGGCTCTGGCTGACCACGATCTTCGCCAACCTCGCAGAGGCCGTCGCAGAGGGCCGCGGCAAGGCGCAGGCCGACACCCTGCGCGCGGCAAGGACCGGCACCGTGGCCCGCCGGGTCCTGGACGGGCGGGAGGAGCGCGTCCCCGGCGTCGACCTGCGCGTCGGCGACCTGGTGGTCTGCGAGGCGGGCGACGTCATCCCCGGCGACGGGGACGTCGTCGAGGGCGTCGCCGCGGTCGACGAGTCCGCCATCACCGGCGAGTCGGCCCCGGTCGTCCGGGAGTCCGGCGGCGACCGGTCCGCGGTGACCGGCGGCACGAAGGTGCTGTCCGACCGGATCTCCGTCCGGATCACGGCCCGGCCCGGCGAGACGTTCATCGACCGGATGATCAGCCTGGTCGAGGGCGCGGCCCGGCAGAAGACCCCCAACGAGGTCGCCCTCACCATCCTGCTGGCGTCCCTCACGATCGTCTTCCTGCTCGCCGTCGTCACCCTGAAGCCCTTCGCCGTCCACGCGGGCGCCGACGAGCAGACGTCGTTGATCGTCCTGACGGCCCTGCTGGTCTGCCTGATCCCGACGACGATCGGGGCGCTGCTCTCGGCGATCGGCATCGCCGGCATGGACCGGCTGGTCCAGCGCAACGTGCTCGCCGTGTCGGGGCGGGCCGTCGAGGCGGCGGGCGACGTGTCGACGCTGCTGCTCGACAAGACCGGCACCATCACCCTGGGAAACCGGCAGGCGGCCGAGTTCGTGCCCGTCAGGGGCGCCACGGAAGCCGAACTGGCCGACGCCGCCCAGCTCTCCTCGCTGGCCGACGAGACGCCGGAGGGACGCTCCGTCGTGGTCCTCGCCAAGGAGCGGTACGGGCTGCGCGAGCGCCACCGCGGCGAACTGGCCGACGCCGAGTGGACCGCGTTCACCGCCCGGACGCGGATGTCGGGCGTGGACGTGGACGGCCGGAGGATACGCAAGGGGGCCGCCCGCTCGGTCATGGCCTGGGTGGAGGAGCGGGGCGGCGAGGTCGGCGAGGACGCCCGGACGCTCACGGACCGGGTCTCCCAGGCCGGCGGCACACCGCTCCTGGTGGCCCAGGACGACGGGAGGGGCGCGCGCGTCCTGGGCGTCGTCCATCTGAAGGACGTCGTCAAGGAAGGGATGCGCGAACGGTTCGGCGAACTGCGCCGCATGGGCATCAGAACGGTCATGATCACGGGCGACAACCCGTTGACCGCGCGGGCCATCGCCGAGGAGGCGGGCGTCGACGACTTCCTCGCGGAGGCGACCCCCGAGGACAAGATGGCCCTCATCAAGCGGGAACAGGCCGGCGGCAAGCTCGTGGCCATGACCGGCGACGGCACCAACGACGCCCCGGCCCTGGCGCAGGCGGACGTGGGCGTGGCGATGAACACGGGCACCTCGGCCGCGAAGGAGGCCGGCAACATGGTCGACCTCGACTCCGATCCGACCAAGCTGATCGAGATCGTCGAGATCGGCAAGCAACTCCTCATCACCCGAGGGGCGTTGACGACCTTCTCCATCGCCAACGACGTGGCGAAGTACTTCGCGATCATCCCCGCGATGTTCGCGGCCGCCCACCCCGGCCTGGACCGGCTGAACATCATGGGGCTGGCCTCCGCCCAGTCCGCCATCCTCTCGGCCGTCATCTTCAACGCACTGATCATCCTCGCCCTGGTCCCGCTCGCCCTGAGGGGCGTGCGCTACCGGCCGGCCGGCGCGGACCGGATGCTCCGCCGGAACCTCGGCCTGTACGGACTGGGCGGCCTGATCGCCCCGTTCGCCGGGATCAAGATCATCGACCTGCTCCTCACCCTCATCCCCGGAATCGGCTGATCCGCCATGAATCCTTCCCCGGCGAACACCGGACGCCTGGCCTGGGCCGCGCTCCGCATGCTGCTCGTCCTCACCCTCATGACCGGCGTCGCCTATCCGCTCGCGGTGACCGGCATGGCCCAGGGCCTCTTCCCCGCCCACGCCAACGGCTCGATCGTGTCGGTCGACGGCAAGGAGGCCGGCTCCGCCCTCATCGGCCAGACCTGGAACCTGGAGGGCACGGACCGGCCCGACCCCCGGTGGTTCCAGCCCCGCCCCTCGAACAGCGGCTACGATCCGCTCGCCACCGGGTCCGGTCAGCTCGGGGCCTCCGACGCCCGGCTGACCGAGGCGGTCGGGGACGCCAGGAGGCGGGTGGCCGCGTTCAACGGCGTCCCGGAGTCCGCGGTGCCGAAGGACGCGGTCACCGGTTCGGCCTCCGCGATCGACCCGCACATCTCCCCGGCGTACGCGAAGATCCAGGTCGCACGCGTGGCCGAGACCCGTGGCCTGACCCCTGGGCAGGTCGACAGGCTGGTCGACGACCACACCGCCGGCCGCACCGCGGGCTTCCTCGGACAACCGCACGTCGACGTCCTGCGGCTGAACCTCGCGCTGCGGGACCTGGTCGCGAGCTGAGGGGCCGGCCGGGGCGCGGACCGCAGGGTCCGCGAGCGCCCCGTGCCCGATCATGGAATCGGGCACGGGAACTCGCGGCGCAAGTCCGACCGCGCCCCGGCCGCAGCGCGCCACGGCACCACCGGCTTCGAGACGAGGACACGCACACATGGGACGCGGCAGGCTTCGGATCTATCTCGGCGCGGCCCCGGGCGTCGGCAAGACGTACGCGATGCTCTCCGAGGCGCACCGCCGCGTCGAGCGGGGGACCGACTGCGTGGTCGCCTTCGTCGAGCACCACGACCGCCCGCGCACCAGGGGCATGCTGCACGGCCTGGAACAGACACCGCGCCGCGAGATCACCTACCGGGGGGCCGTCTTCACCGAGATGGACGTGGACGCCGTCCTGGCCCGCAGGCCCGCCGTCGCCCTGGTGGACGAGCTCCCGCACACCAACGTCCCCGGCTCGCGCCACACCAAGCGCTGGCAGGACGTCGAGGAGCTGCTCGACGCGGGCATCGACGTCATAGCGACGGCGAACATCCAGCACCTGGAGTCCCTGGGCGACGTCGTCGAATCGATCACCGGGGTGCGGCAGGCCGAGACCGTCCCGGACGAGGTCGTCCGCCGCGCCGACCAGATCGAGCTGATCGACATGGCGCCCGAGGCGCTGCGCCGGCGCATGGCCCACGGGAACGTCTACCGGCCGGACCGGATCGACGCGGCCCTGGCCCACTACTTCCGTCCCGGCAACCTCACCGCTCTGCGGGAACTCGCGCTGCTGTGGGTGGCCGACCGGGTGGACGAGTACCTCAACCAGTACCGCTCCGACCAGGAGGTCTCGGCGATCTGGGGCTCCCGGGAACGGATCGTCGTGGGGCTGACCGGCGGCCCCGAGGGCCGCACCCTGATACGCAGGGCCGCGCGACTCGCGGAGAAGGGCGCCGGCGGGGAGGTCCTCGCGGTCTACATCGCCCGCAGCGACGGCCTCACCTCGGCCTCGCCGAAGGAGCTGGCGGTCCAGCGCAGGCTCGTCGAGGACCTCGGCGGCAGCTTCCACCACGTCATCGGCGAGGACGTGCCGTCCGCGCTCCTGGAGTTCGCCCGGGGCGTCAACGCCACCCAGATCGTCCTCGGCGCGAGCCGCCGCCGCTCGTGGCAGTACGTGTTCGGCCCCGGGGTCAGCGCCACCGTCGCCCGCGACTCGGGCCCCGACCTGGACGTCCACATCGTCACCCATGACGCGATCGGCCGGGGGCGCAGCCTGCCCACACCCCCGCGGAGCCGTCTCGGCGGTCCCCGCACGGCGGCCGGCTGGCTCGTCGGCGTGGCCGGCCCCCTGCTGCTCTGCCTGGCCCTCACCTCGGCGGGCGGCGGGTCGGGGCTCACCAACGAGATGCTCCTGTTCCTGTCCCTGACCGTCGCGACCGCGCTGCTGGGCGGGCTGTGGCCCGCGCTGGCCTCCGCCGCCGTCGGCTCGCTGCTCCTGAACCGGTACTTCACCCCGCCCGTGCACACCTGGACCATCGCGGACCCCGAGAACATCATGGCGATCGCCGTCTTCTTCGCCGTCGCGGTCGCGGTGGCGTCCGTCGTGGGCCGTGCGGCGCGCCGCACCCAGCAGGCCGCCCGGCTGCGCGCCGAGTCGAAGACCCTGTCGCTGCTGGCGGGCAGCGTGCTGCGCGGCGACACCAGCCTGGAGGCGCTGCTCGACCGGGTCCGAAAGACGTTCGCCATGGATTCCGCGGCGCTGCTCGAACGGACCGGCGGCTCAGGTCCGTGGACCTGTGTGGCGAGCGTCGGGGCCGTCCGGCCGGCCGGACGGCCCGAGGACGCCGACGTCGACATGCCGGTCGGCGACGGTCTGGCGATGGCCCTGACCGGGCGCGTCCTGCCCGTGGAGGACCGGCGTGTCCTGGGGGCCTTCGCCTCCCAGGCGGCCGTCGTGGTGGACCGTCAGCGCCTCGTCGGCGAGGCTGCGAAGGCCCGGAAGCTCGCCGAGGGCAACAAGATACGCACCTCTCTCCTGGCCGCTGTCAGCCACGACCTGCGCACTCCGTTGTCGGCCGTCAAGGCGGCCGTCACGTCTCTGCGCGCCGGCGACGTCGCGTGGTCGAAGGAGGACCGGGCCGAACTGCTGGCCGGTATCGAGGAGGGCGCCGACCGCCTCGACCACCTCGTCGGGAACCTGCTCGACATGTCGAGGCTGCGGACCGGGACCCTCACTCCGCTGGTACGGGAGACGGATCTCGACGAGGTCGTGCCGATGGCGCTGGTCGGCGTGCCGGCCCACGGCGTCGTCCTGGACGTCCCGGAAACCCTGCCGATGGTCGTCGTGGACCGGGGCCTGCTGGAGCGGGCCGTCGCCAACATCGTCGAGAACGCCTTCGTCCACGGCCCCGGCAGCTCACCGGTACGGATCTTCGCCAAAGCCGTCGGTGACCGCGTGGAGCTGCGGGTGGCCGACCGCGGGCCCGGCGTCCCCGACGAGGCCAAGGTGGCGGTCTTCGAACCCTTCCAGCGGTACGACGACGTCCCGCGCGGGGCTGGTGTCGGCCTCGGCCTCGCGGTCGCCCGGGGGTTCGTCGAGGCGATGGGCGGCACGGTCACCGCGGAGGACACGCCCGGCGGCGGTCTGACGATGGTGGTGACGCTCCCCGCGGCCGGGCCCCGTGGCGGCCGGGGCGATCAGGCCGACGGCTACCATCCTCTGTGACCGAAACGACCGGGCCGCCCGCGCCGCCCCGCCCCCGGATACTCGCCGACCTCACCCCGCTGCGGGTCTCGCCCGACTACCGGCGGCTCTGGTTCGGCAACACCGTCTCCTGGGTCGGCCAGGGCATGACGGCGCTGGCGGTCTCGCTCCAGGTCTACGACATCACCGGCTCCGCGTTCTCCGTGGGCCTCATCGGCTTCTGCTCGCTGGCGCCCCTCGTCGTCTTCGGGCTGTACGGCGGAGCCGTCGCCGACACGGTGGACCGGCGCAAGCTGGGGCTGTTCAGCGCCGCCGGGTCGTTCGTTCTCGCCCTCGTCCTGGTGGCCGCCGCCGTCGCGGGCGTCGAGCGGGTCGGCCTGCTGTACGCGGTCGTCGCCCTCCAGGCCGTCTGCTTCGCGCTCAACGCACCGGCCCGCTCCTCCATGATCGCCCGGCTGCTGCCCGCGGAGCAGCTGCCCGCGGCCAACGCCCTGAACTCCATGACCAGTACCACGGGCGCGCTCGTCGGGCCCATGCTGGGCGGTCTGATCGTCGGCTGGTGGGGGTACCGGGCCGCGTACACCGTGGACGCCGTCACCTTCACCGCCTCCCTCTACGCCATGTGGCGGCTGCCCTCGATGCTGCCCGAGCGCGACGCGGAGGGCGGAAAGGGGGAGCCGGCGAAGCGGGCCTCCGTGCTGGACGGGCTGCGTTTCCTGGGGACCCGGCCCAACCTGCGGATGACCTTCTTCACCGACCTGTGCGCCATGGTGCTCGCCCACCCCCGCGCGCTCTTCCCGGTCGTCGCCGTGCTCTGGTACGGGGGCGACGCGCGCACCACCGGGCTGCTCGTCGCCGCCCCGGCGCTCGGCGCGCTGCTCGGCGGGGTGTTCTCCGGCTGGCTCGGGCGCGTCCGGCGGCACGGTCTCGCGGTCCTGCTGGCCGTCGGCTGCTGGGGGAGCGCCGTCGCCGTCTTCGGACTCACCCGCAACCTCTGGCTCGGGCTGCTCTTCCTGGCGCTCGCCGGGTGCGCGGACACCGTCTCCATGGTCTTCCGCAACACGATGCTCCAGGCGGCCGTGCCCGACGCGATGCGCGGCCGGCTCCAGGGCGTCTTCATCGTCGTCGTGGCGGGCGGGCCCCGGCTCGGGGACTTCCTGGCCGGTTCGGCCGCCGACCTCCTCTCGCCGACCGTGGCGATCACCGGCGGCGGCCTCGCCTGTCTGGCCGCGGTCGGCCTGCTCGCCGTGAAGTGGCGGGCCTTCGCCCGCTACGACGCCCGCGACCCGCAGCCCTAAGAGGCGTCCGCGCCTCAGCCGACGACGGAGCGGGCGATGCCCAGCTCCAGCAGGTCCTGCGGGCGCAGCCGCAGCTGGTCGGCGGTGGCCCCCGTCTCGGACGGCGGGCGCTTGAGGATCGCGGCGGCCGACTCCGGGGCGATGACGGAGAAGTAGCTGTCCGCGGTGACATGGGTGTTGTCCGGCGCCGCGAGGGCGAGTGCCCCGCCGGAACCGCCCTCGCCGATGACCAGGGTCGTCACCGGGACCCGTGCCGCCGCGATCGCCGCGAAGACATCGGCGATGGCCGCGCCCGCACCCGCCCGTTCCGCTTCGGCGTCGTTGGCGGCCCCCGGGGTGTCGACCAGGGTGAGGACGGGGACGCCGAGCCGGTCGGCCAGCCGGATCGTGCGCGCCGCCGTGCGGTATCCGGCCGGGCGGGCCGGGGTCCCGCACTGGGCGGCGTACGCGACGGGCCGCCCGTCCTCGCGCAGCCCGAAGCCGCACAGCAGCCCCGGGTCCCTCCCGCCGCACCGGTCCCCGTTCAGCGGGAGCCGTACGGCGAAGTAGTCCGCCAGATAGGCCTCCGCGCGCGGGCGCCCCGGCGAGCGGGCCTGCTCCACCGCCTCGCGCCCGGTCTCCGGGAGGCGGGCCGCCGAGAGGGCGCGGGGCAGGGGCGCGGCGGCCGGCGCCTCGTGCGGGCCGAGCGCGCGCAGCCAGTGCGCCGCGGTGGCGGCCAGCTCGTGGGCCGGGACGACGGCGTCGACCTGGCCCGCCGCCCACTGGCCCTCGGCGCTGTACGCGTACGGCTCGGCGTCCGCGGGCCGCACCCGGGAGCCGGCGAAGCCGACCTGCGCACCGGGCAGGGCCAGCACCACGTCGGAGCCCGCCCCCACGGTGGCCCAGCCGCCGCCGGTCGTCGGGTCGCGGACCACGGCGAGCTGCGGCAGCCCGGCCTCCCGGAGCCGGGTGGACGCGGCGGCCACCCGCTGGAGCTGGGTGAGCGCGACCATCCCCTCCTGCATCCGGCTGCCACCGGTGGCGACGAGCGAGACCAGCGGCAGCCGCCGGGCCAGCGCCAGCGCGTACGCGGCCTCCAGCCGGTCGCCGGTGAGCTGCCCCAACGAGCCGCCCAGGAAGCCGAACTCGAAGGAGAGGAGCACGCACGCGCGGTCGCCGACGACCCCGGCGCCGTAGACCACGGACTCCTCCTCGCCGGTCCGCAGCGCCGCCCGCTCCCGCGCCGCGTCGTACCCCGCCCAGCCCAGGGGCCCGTCGGCCGGCAGGGTGCGGGCGGGCGGGCGGTGCTCGGTGAAGCCGGCCGGGCCGGTGAGCAGCGCGATCATCTCCCGGGCCGTCGCCCGGGCGGCGGAGTCAGCGGGCATGGAGCGACCTCTTCATGATCTTGCCCAGGTCGTTGCGGGGCAGGGCGTCCAGATAGCGCACGGTGCGCGGGCGCTTGTGCGGGGCCAGTCGGGCGGCGACATGGTCCGCCAGCTCCGCGGCGGCGGGCGGGGACCCCGGGTTCACCGGAACCACCCAGGCGACGACGCGCTCGCCGAGGTCCGCGTCGGCCTCCCCGGTGACGGCCGCCTCGCGCACACCGGGGTGGGCGAGCAGGACGTTCTCGATCTCCCCCGCCCCGATCTTGTAGCCGCCGCTCTTGATCAGGTCGGTGGCCCGGCGCCCGACGATGCGGACGTACCCGTCCTCGTCCACCGTGCCGACGTCCCCCGTACGGAACCAGCCGTCCGCCGTGTGCGCGGCGGCCGTGGCGTCGGGGCGGTTCAGATAGCCGCTGAACAGGTTCGGCCCCCGCACCTGGATCTCGCCGACGGCCCGCGGCTCGTGGAGGACCGCGCCGTCGTCCTCCACCAGGCGCAGCTCCACGCCGGGCAGCGGCGGCCCGACCGTGCCGGGGCGCGGTGCGCCGTCCGCCCGGATGCCCGTGTTCATCAGCGTCTCCGTCATCCCGTACCGCTCGATCACCCGCCGGCCGGTGGCCGCCGCGATGCGCTCGTGGTCGTGCACGGGCAGCGCCGCCGATCCGGAGACCAGCAGACGCGCCCCGGCCAGCGCGGCGGCGAGCGCGTCGCGCCCGGCAGTGCCCGCCGGCGCGTCCAGCGCCTCGGCCAGCCGGTGGTACATGGTCGGCACCCCGAACAGCATCGTGCCCCCCGACGCCAGCTCACGGGCCACCCCGTCGGGGGAGAACCGCCCCAGGTGGCGCACGGCGCCGCCGCGCCGCAGTGGCCCGAGGACGCCCAGGATCAGGCCGTGCACGTGGAACAGCGGCAGCGCGTGGACCAGCACGTCGTCCTCGGTCCAGTCCCACGCCTCCTCCAGCGCGTCCAGCGAGGCGGCGACGGCCCGGCGGGGCAGGACGGCCCCCTTGGGCGGGCCGGTGGTGCCGGAGGTGTAGACGATCAGCGCGGGGTCCTCGGGGGAGAGCGCGGACTCGGGGACGGGCCCGCCCACCGGGTCCCCGCCCGCCGTCGCCCCGGACGCCGCCTCGTCCGCCGTCGCCCCGGCCGCGGCGTCGACCCGCACCTGCCGCAGCTCCGCGAGGGCCGGCGGCAGCTCGTCGTGCGGGCCCGCCAGGACGGCCGTGGGCGCGCTGTCGGCCAGAATGTGGGCCAACTCGCTGTCCCCGGTGCGCGGGTTGAGCGGCACCACCGGAACTCCGGCGCGCAGCGCCGCGACGACCGCGATCACCGTCTCGGGCGTCGCGGCAGCCCAGACGGCGACCCGGCCCGCGTCCGCGATCCGTGCGGCGAGGGCGCCCGACGCCTCCGCCAGCCGGCCGTACGTCAGACGGAGCCCGTCGAAGCGGACGGCCTCCCGGTCGGCGGCCGGGCCGGTGGGGGACTGGAGCGCGGGAAGAAGAAGGGTCACGCCGGGAAGCCTAGGGGGTGCCGGCCGGCCTGTGACGGCCGGTGGCACGACGGGTTTCGGCGGGCCTGCCGGACAGGGCGCGTCCCACCCGTGCCGCCGTGCCCGACTCCGGCGGGGGCGCGCGGAGCCGGTAGCGGCTCAGCCGTCCCGCCGAAGGGTCCGCATCCGGCCGTACGTGTACACGCACCCCGCCAGCGCCAGGTCGGACAGCAGCATGAAGCCGATAGCGTACGAGTCCTTGGCGCTGTAGATCGCCCCCATCACCAGCGGCGGAACGAAGCCGCCGAGCCCGCCCATCGCACCGACGATGCCCGTCACACTGCCCACCTGCTGCTGCGGCGTCACCTGGGAGACCAGGGCGAACACGCTGCCGCTCGCCGCGCCGAGCCCCGCCGCCATGCACAGCAGCGCGATCGTGCCGACGGGGTCCAGCGGTGGCTCGAAGGCCTGCACGACCGCCATCAGGGCGGCCGCCAGCAACGCGCACGACGTCACCACCACCGGGTGCAGGCGGTCCGAGAGCCAGCCGCCGACCGGCCGGAAGACCACGGTGACCAGGGCGAACCCGGCCGCCTTGGCGCCCGCCTCGGTCGGCGACATCTCGTACCAGGTCTTCAGATACGTCGGCAGGTAGACCCCGAACGCCACGATGCCGCCGAAGCCGATCGCGTACAGCGCCGACAGCTCCCAGGTCACCCGCAGCCGACCGGCCTCGCCGAGCCGTCGCACCAGGGGTTGCGTGGGCGCCTTCCGGCCGGGGCGGTCGCTGATCAGCACGGCGGCCAGCAGCGCGTACACCGCCAGGGCCACGGCGACCATCAGGAAGGGCAGGTCGTCGCCGTGCCGTGCGATGCGCGGGGTGAAGTAGCCCGACAGGGCCACCCCGCCCATGCCCATGCCGAAGACGCCCAGCGCCAGGCCCCGCTTGGCGGGCGGGAACCACGAGTTGACGAGCGGGATGCCGATGGCGAACGTCGTGCCGCCGAGCCCCAGCAGGAAGCCGACCGCGAGCATCGCCCCGTAGGAGTTCCGCGCCGGGACCAGCAGCAGCACCGGCACGATCGTCAGCGCGGACACCAGCGGGAACATCAGCTTCGCGCCGTACTTGTCGGTGAGCGCCCCCACCGGGACACGGCCGACCGACCCGACCAGCACCGGCACGGCCACCAGGAGCGACTGCTGGAAGGAGCTGAGAGCGAGCCGGTCCTTGTAGTCCCCGGACATCGGCGCGATCAGGTTCCACGCCCAGAAGGTGAGCGTGAACCCGACCGTCGCCACGACGAGATTGCGGTACGCGGCCGCGGAAACGGGCGGGGCCGCGGCCGTCGGGGCGGGGGGCTCGGAGGAGTGGGCGACGGCGTTGTTCACACGCCAAGTCAAGAGCGTGCGGAGCCGTACGGCCCGCCGGACTGCTCCATGCGGGGCCCAGGGAAGCCTCCGGCCTCCGGGAGGCTCTGCCGGGCCACCCGCAGCCGCTGTCGCAACAAGCTGGGACAATTGAGGCATGGACCGGTTGGACAGGGAAATCCTCGGCATTCTCCAGGAAGACGCGCGGATCTCCTACCGCGATCTGGGCGTACGCGTGGGACTCGGCGCCAACGCGGCGGGCGACCGGGTCCGCCGGATGCGCCGGGACGGGGTGATCCGCGGCTTCACCGTCATCATCGACCCGGCCGCCGACACCCGCTCCGGCCTGGTCGTCTTCATCGACGTGACGCTGCGCCTCGACACGACGAACGAGGAGTTCGAACGCTCCGTCCTGGCACTCCCCGGCATCACAGAGGTGGTGCACCTGACGGGCGGCCACGACTACCTCCTGCGCGCCACCGCCGCCGACCCCGGAGCGCTGGACGCCCTGCTGCGCCGGCTGAAACGGGAGGCGGGCGTCGCGCACTCCACCACCCGGATCGCCTTGCGGGCCGCCCCGAAGCGCTGATGGCTCGGGCCGCCGCCGCAGGTCACAGAGGCGCCTGCCAGGTCACCGTCGTCGACCGCCCGCCGTCCTCGGCACGCCCGTCGTCCGCGACCATCAGCCGCACCGCGCCGCGCCCGTCCGGCAGCCGCACCGTGGCGTCCACCTCCACCTCGATGGCCCCCACCCCCGGTCTGCGGTGCGCGGCGGCCAGCGCCCCGCGCAACGCGGCCAGCAGCTCCCCGCCCACCGCCTCGCCCACCAGCGCGTCCACCGCCCCCGCGAAGTGCACCGACGGCGGGAACCCCAGCAGCGCCGCCGCGCCCCCGGTCTCCCGCAGCACCCGGCCGCGGAAGGTGCTCGGGGCCTCGGCGGGCGGCTGCTGGAGGGCGAAGATCGCGGTGCGGACCTCCTGGACGGTGGAGTCCAGCTCGTCCACGGCCCGGCCGAGCAGAGCGCCGGTCCCCGCGCCGGCGGCCCCGGCCCCACCGGGCTCCTTCGACGCGGCCCGGCGGGTCGACTCCAGCATCATCTCCGTGGCGAAGAGCCGCTGCACGACCAGGTCGTGCAGATCACGGGCGATCCGGTCGCGGTCCTCGTACACCGCCAGCTGCTCCCGGTCGGCCTGCGCGTCCGCCATCACCAGCGCCAGCGCCGCCTGCGAGGCGAACTGCGTCGCCAGCAGGCGGTCCACGGCCGAGTACGGCGGTTCGCCGCGCCGCCGGGGCAGCGCGAGTGTGCCGATGAGCCGGCCGCCGCTCTGCAACGGCAGCATCATGCTCGGCCCGAAGCGGGACCGCACGCCGGTGGTCATCCGGGGGTCGGTGGCCGAGTCCTCGACGAAGACCGGCTCGCCCCCGAGCAACTGGACGAGCACGGGGGAGCCGGGCTCGATCACCGTTCCCACGATGCCCGCCGGATCGTCCAGGGTGGAGGCGGTGACGATCTCCATACCGCCCTCCGGGGTCGGCTGGAGGATCACCCCGGCCGAGGCGCCGGCCAGCACACGGGCCTGCTCGGCCACCGTCATCAGCGCGTCGGCCGCGTTGGCGCCGGTCAGCAGGGCCGTGGTGACGGCGGCCGTGCCCTCGATCCAGCGTTCGCGCTGCCGGGCGGCCTCGTAGAGCCGGGCGTGGCCGATCGCGGAGCCCGCCTGCGAGGCCAGGACCCGCAGCAGCGCCAGGTCGGTGTCGGTGAAGGACCCGGCCGGCTTCCCGGCGAGGCGCAGGCGGCCGAACACCTCGGTGCGCACCGGGACCGGGGCCCGCAGAAAGCCCCGTACCGACAGGCGGTCCGGCGCGGACGCGGCGGCGCCGTGATCATCCGAGGGCAGCGGGCGGGGGCCCTCGACCGGAAGGTCCAGGGCGTCGGGATCGCCGTGCGGGAGGCGCTCGGCGAGCCGGCGCTCCGCCGCCGTCGTGCCCGCGGTGTACAGCTCGCCGATCCGGTCCCGGTCGGGCTCCAGCACCGCCAGCGCGCCCCGGCGGGCGCCGGTCAGGGAGGTGGCGGTGTCCACGATCCGCTGGAGGACGGCTGCCAGGTCGAGGTCGCCGCCGACGGCGAGGGCGGCTTCCAGGAACGGCCCGGGCCGGCCGCCTCCGCCGCCCGCCGCGCGGTCGGCTCCCGCGCACCCGGTCGGCGGGGGAGCGGTGCCGTCCGGCTCGTGGGCCGTCATCCGTACGCCGTCCGCATCGCTCGTCCGGCCCGCCGGAGGGCTCAGCCCGCCATCTGGTTGAGGGCCATCGGCTGGACCTTGCCGTCCAGCATCGCCCCGAGCCCGAGCACCGCGCAGGTGTCGGGCCGCTCCGCGATGTGCACCGGCATGCCCGTCGCGTCGCGCAGCATCTGGTCGAGGCCCGGGAGCAGGGCGCTGCCGCCCACCATCATGACCCCGCGGTCGGCGAGGTCGGCCACCAGATCGGGCGGGCAGTCGCGCAGCACCCTGCCCACCCCGTCGAGCACCGCGGTGAGCGGGGCGTGGATGGCGGTGCGTACGGCGGCGGTGTCGACCTGCACCGAGCGGGCCAGCCCGGTGGCCACGTCGCGGCCGTGGATCTCGGTCCGGGCGGGGCCGGTGAGCTGGAGCCCGTTGCCGTGCAGGGCCAGTTGCAGGGGGCGCACGGACTGGCTCGGCAGCATCAGCTCGTGGTGCTGGCGCAGGTGCTGGACCACCGCGTCGTCGATCGCGTTGCCGCCCACCGGAATCCGCAGGGCGGTCACGATCGAGCCGAGCGAGAGCACCGCGATCTGGGTGGTCGCCGCGCCGCACACCATGATCATGGTGGCGGTGGGCTGTTCCACCGGCAGCCCGCACCCCACGGCGGCGGCGATCAGGGTGTCGACCAGCTCGACCCGCCGGGCGCCGAGCCCGACCAGGGTCTCCACCGTCGCGCGCCGGGCCAGCGGGTCGGCTTCGTGCGGGGTGCAGGCGGCGGCGCGGAGCCGGGGCTTGCGGCGCAACTGGCGGCGGAGCTTGTCGCCGAGCAGATGACGCAGCATCCGCTGGGCCATCTCGATGTCGACGACGGAGCCGCCGGACACCGGGCGGGCCACCCGGATGTACGCGGGGGTGCGGCCGGTCATCTGCTCGGCCAGCGCGCCGACGGCGATGAGGGAGCCGGTACGGGTGTTGACGGCGGCGACGCTGGGTTCGTCGACGACGAGCCCGAGTCCCTTGACGTACACACGGGTCCTCGCGGCCCCGAGATCGACGGCGACATGGCAACGCTGCAACTGCTCAAGGCTGACGGTCACGACAGGCTCTCCCGGGAGCGCGGAGGGGGCGCCGGCGGCGGCCGGCCACTCCTCGCATCGTCGCCCCCTCCGCGCCCCGGCGCGCGCTGGGATGCGCCGTACGGGGACGGGAGCTGACGGCCCGCCAGGCGCGGTCGCCGGACGGCGGCCCCGCTGCCCCGCCGTCCGGCGGCCTCACTCCGGAAGCAGCCGCTGGAAGAGGCCCCAGGTGAACTCGGCGACGCGCTCCCGCCCGGTCCCGGGGTCGGTGAGGGCCAGCGCCCAGCGGGTCGGCGCGCTGCCCTCCATCGGCCGCGCCGGGGGAAAGGCGCGGGCGGCCTCCTCCACCGTGCACGACCAGGGGCGCAGCGCGGCGGGTGAGGTGAGCCGAGGGCCCTTCGCCCCCGGAGCCCGTACCAGCCACTCGTTCCACACCGCCCCGCCCGGCCCGGCCGTCACCTCGAACCGCAGGTCCGGCCAGAGCGGCACCGGCCACAGCAGCGCCTCGCACTCCAGGTCCCCGACGCGCCGCTTCAGCGTGTGCTCGGGTTCGCCGAGCACCGAGCGGTAGCGGCGCAGCGGTCCTCGCCCGCGGGGTGCGCGCACCATCGCCTGCCAGCGGCGGTTGGCCTCCCGCAGGTCGGCGGGTCGGGCGCCGAGCCGGCGCCGGGCCTCCTCGACCAGCTCGGGTCGGTGGTCGGCCATCCGGCGGAGGAGGACGAGCTGGAACTGGAGCGGGCCGAAGGGGGCGGGATCGGTCATGCCGCCCATTCTCCCGTGAGTGAGTGAGTGAGCGAGCGAGTGCGTGAGCAGGCCGCCGCCGTGCACGCCGCGCGGACCGGGTGCTTACGCCTCTTCGCCCAGCATGCGCCGCAGCAGGTCACGCAGCGTCGTGCGCTCGGCCTCGGAGAGACCGGCCAGCGGCTCCCGGGCGAAGTCCAGCGCATCGCGCAGCTCGCGGGCGGTGCGGGCGCCCTTGGCCGTCGCGGCGGCCAGCTTCACCCGCCGGTCGGCCGGGTCGGGCCTGCGCTCGACCAGCTCCCGGGCCTCCAGCCGGTCGACGATCCCCGTGATGTTCGACGGCTCGCACTTCAGGGTGAGGGCGATCTTCCGCATCGGCAGGGGCTCCAGGGAGAGCAGGCCGAGCACCCGCGCCTGGGCCCCGGTGAGGGCGTGCTCGGCGGCGGCCCGCTCGTACTCCTCGTGGTAGCGGGCCACGACGGTGCCGATGAGTTCGACGACCTCAAGGGTCAGGGGGTCTGTACGAGTGGCCATGGAAGACAGCGTACCGATTTACTTGACAATATGAAATATTCAGGAGCATGGTTGTTTCACGTCATGAAGCTTTTCGTGCGCCTCCCGAGCCGCGGAGCCGCGGACGCTTCGCACCCCCGTAGGACATTGAGGAGAACCCGAGCCCATGTCTGCAGCACTTCCCACGTCGAGCCGTGAATGGCACCTCGTCGCCCGCCCGCACGGCTGGCCCAAGGCCGAGGACTTCGCGCTGCGTGAGGCCGCGGTCGCCGCTCCGGCCGAAGGCCGCATCCTCGTCCGCAACAAGTACTTCTCGGTCGACCCGTACATGCGCGGCCGGATGAACGACGTGAAGTCGTATACCCCGCCCTTCAAGCTCGACCACCCCATGGACGGCGGCGCGGTCGGCGAGGTCATCGCCTCGAACGCCGACGGGTTCGCCGTGGGCGACCACGTCCTGCACGGTCTGGGCTGGCGTGAGATCGCCGACGTGCCCGCCCGGCACGCGGTCCAGGTCGACCCCGACCTCGCCCCGCTCTCCGCCTACCTCGGTGTGCTCGGCATGACCGGCCTCACCGCCTACGCGGGCCTGTTCGAGGTCGCCTCCTTCAAGGAGGGCGACGCGGTCTTCGTCTCCGGCGCGGCAGGGGCGGTCGGCAGCCAGGTCGGCCAGCTCGCCAAGCTCAAGGGCGCTTCGCGGGTCATCGGCTCCGCCGGCTCCGACGAGAAGGTCAGGCTCCTCACCGAGGAGTACGGCTTCGACGCCGCCTTCAACTACAAGAACGGGCCCGTCCACGAGCAGCTCAAGGAAGCCGCCCCCGACGGCATCGACGTCTACTTCGACAACGTCGGCGGCGACCACCTCGAAGCCGCGATCAGCGCGCTCAACGTGCACGGCCGGGCCACCATCTGCGGCATGATCGCCCAGTACAACGCGACCGAGCCGACTCCCGGCCCGCGCAACATGGCGCTGATCATCGGCAAGCGGCTGCGTCTGACGGGCATGCTCGTCGGCGACCACGCCGACCTCCAGCCGCAGTTCGTCCAGGAGGTCGCCGGCTGGCTGGCCTCGGGCGAGCTGAAGTACCGCGAGACGACCGTCGAGGGCATCGAGAACGGCTACGACGCGTTCGTCGGCCTGCTGCGCGGCGAGAACACCGGAAAGATGATCGTCTCGCTCGTCTGACCCGCCCCCTGCCGGCCACGGTCACCCGTTAGGCTCATCCGCAGGCCGTCGCGATCGTGGGCGCGAGTCGCGGCGCACTGACTGGAGGAATTCTCACACCATGACCATCCAGAAGATAGACGTCGCCTACACCGCCGTCGCCACCGCCGAGAACGGCCGCGACGGACGGGTCTCCTCCGACGACGGTCAGCTCGACGTCGTCGTCAACCCGCCGCAGGCCATGGGCGGCAGCGGCGCGGGCACCAACCCGGAGCAGCTCTTCGCGGCCGGCTACAGCGCCTGCTTCCAGGGCGCTCTCGGTGTCGTCGCCCGTCAGGAGAAGGCCGACATCTCCGGCTCGACCGTGACCGCGTCGGTCGGCATCGGCAAGAACGAGGCCGGCGGCTTCGGCCTGGAGGTCGCGATCACCGCCTCCATCCCGAACGTCGACCGGGCCACCGCCCAGTCGCTCGTCGAGAAGGCCCACCAGGTCTGCCCGTACTCGAGCGCCACCCGTGGAAACATCAAGGTCGAGCTCTCGGTCGCCTGACCGCAGCGCCGCCGAACGAGGACCGCGCCCCGCCCGGGGTGCGGTCCTCGCCGCTTTCCGCAGGTGGTTACGCTGACGCCCATGAGTGATCTCGGCGCGGGTTTCGGCTATGTGATGAAGGGTCAGCGCTGGGTTGCCCGGCGCGGGCGCTGGTTCGGGTTCGGGCTGCTGCCCGGACTCATCACCCTCTTCGTCTACGCGGGCGCGCTCGTCGGGCTCGGCCACGGGGCGGACGACCTCGTCGCCTGGGCGACCCCGTTCGCCGACGCCTGGTCCTCGCCCTGGCAGGCCCTGCTGCGCACCGCTCTGACCGCGCTCGTCTTCGTCCTCGGGCTCTTCCTCGCCGTCGTCACCTTCACCGCCGTCACGCTCCTGGTCGGCCAGCCGTTCTACGAGTCGCTCTCCGAGGAGGTCGACCGCGGCGAGGGCGGCGAGGTCCCCGAGTCCGGGCTGTCCCTCTGGCGGGAGCTGTGGATCTCCGCCCGCGACTCCGTGCGCGTCCTGCTGCGCGTCGCCCTGTACGGAATCGCCCTCTTCGCCTGCGGCTTCATCCCGGTCATCGGCCAGACCGTCGTGCCCGCGCTGGCCTTCTGCGTATCCGGCTACTTCCTCGCCGAGGAACTGACCGCGGTCGCCCTCCAGCGCAGGGGCATGGTCCTGAAGGACCGCCTCGTCCTGCTGCGCGGCCGCCGGCTGCTGGTGCTCGGCTTCGGCGTCCCGCTGGCCCTGGCCTTCCTGGTCCCGTTCGCCGCGGTGTTCCTCATGCCGGGCGCCGTCGCCGGAGCCACCCTCCTCGCCCGCGACCTGACGGCCCCCGGCACGGACGCGAAGCCGGGCGGGGGCCCGGACGCGCGGGCGGCGGGCGATCAGCCGGTGTAGGACTCCAGGCCGCCGCGCCGCCGTACGTCGAGCGTCGCGCAGTGGAAGGAGCCGCCGAACGGCGCGTAGTGCAGCAGGTCGCACGGGATCGGCTCGAACCCCCACCGTTCGAGCGCGCGCAGCATGCCGGTGTGGTGCCGCTCCGCGATGACCCGCTTCTCGTCGACCATCAGGACGTTCATGCTGAGCCACCTGCCGCACAGCGAGGTCGTCCTGAGCACCCGGTCCTCGATGGGGTCGGGCTCGGGGGCGACCAGCACGTCCCACCCGTCCAGCACGGCGGGCAGCCGGTCGACGTCGATGTACTCGGGGTTGACGAGCACCTTGCCGGGCGCGAGGACGAGGAACGTGGTGTCGATGTGCATCGGCGTACGGCAGCGGCTCTCGATCTCGTGGATGCGGTAGCCGGGGCCCAGGTGGCGGCGCAGCCATTCGATGCCCAGGGCGTTGGTGACGTTGCTGCGCGTGACGAACAGGTCGCGTCCCGCGCGGATGAAATCCGCCGCATCGAACACCGGCTCGAACTCGGTGAGGATGTAGCGCATGGGCTCATCGGCTCGGGGGGCACGGAAGTCCGGCGCGAACAGCTCGTCGGTCAGCTCCGGCTTCGGCGCGGCCGTCCAGCGGGCCCCGCGCCGGAAGTAGTCCTTCAGGACCGTGCGGTACGAGTGTGTCTCGTAGTACCGGCAGGGCCATGCCATCGGGGTCTCGATGATCTCGTCGCCGATCACGAGCAGGCTGTCGCGCGGGCAGGTGTTGCAGAAGCCGCGCGAGACCCAGTCGGGGGTCGCGAAGCGGCGCCGGTGGTCGACCGGGTCCGGGCGGGTGACCGTGACGCCGAGCGACTGGAGGAGGGCGACGAACGCGTCCAGCTCCTGCTGGGCCGGCTCCATCAGTCTCCGGGGATACCTCCGCCCGGCCGCGAGCCCCTGGAGGCGGGCCGCCCACGGCGGGACGTTGCAGGACACCACCGGATGACTGGAGGGGATCGTCGCGTTGTCGAGGCGGCCGACGATGATCTCCTCCAGCGGGTCCCACTCGTTGTGGGACCCGACCGGTGAGACGAGCTCGGCCGCGGCCCCGGCGGCCCGGGAGTGCGCCGCCGCGCCTCCGGCGGCCGGTGCGGCGGCGAGACGGCTCTCCGCCACGTCCGCCGTCGTGTCGTCGTAGCCCGGCTCCACGGCCATGGTCGACCCCCTTCGTCGCCGACGGGCACATCACGCTCCTCATGGTGAGGGGGCAGGACCGGCCCGCGCCATTCGTCAGGCCCCGCCGAGCCCCGCCGCCGACCCGCCGCACGCCCGCGCCGCGCGGCGGCGGGGCCCGGCGCCGGCCCCGGAGCCCTTCCCTCCCTTGGCCCCGCCGGCCCCGGAGCGGTCCCCGCCCGCCGGCGGACCGTCCCGGGCGCGCTGCGGCCATCCGTGCGACCGTCCGTCCTCAGGCCGCCGGTCCCCGCGCCGGGGGCTCGGCCGCCGTGACGTTGCGGTAGGCGATCTCCGCCAGCCGGGCCTGGCCGTCGCGGCTCGGGTGGAACCAGTCCCACGGGCTCAGCTGCGCCCCGGTGAAGCGGAAGTCGAACACCGCGCCGCCGTCGTACCGGCAGTGCCGGTCCTTCGCGCACACGTCCCGCAGCACCTCGTTGTAGGCCACCACCCGCTCCCGCACCGCGTCCCGCCGGGCCACGGCCGCGGGCCCCAGATCGTCGGCGTCGGCCAGCATGGACCGGCAGATCCCGAGCTGCCAGACCTTCTTCCCCAGCTCGCTGGTCCGCCCGGTGGACCACAGCCGCTTCAGGTCCGGCACGCTGGAGACGTAGACCTGCGCCTTCGGGGCCCCGGCCCGCAACCGGCGCAGCGATGTCTCGAACGAGGCCCGGAAGTCCGCCACCGGAGTCATCAGCCGCACCGAGTCCCGGCAGGCGTCGTTCGCGCCGATCATCACGGTGACCAGCTCCGGCCGCTCCTTCGCCGCCAGGGCCATCTGCGCGGGCAACTGCGCCATCCGGGCCCCGGAGACGGCGTGGTTCCAGCTGCGCTCCGCCGCTTTCGACGGCCCGAGCAGCCGCACCGCGAGGCTGCGCACCGCACCGTCGCTGCCGGTGGCCCACGACACCTCCGGGCAGTCGGCCAGGACCCCGCAGGCGTCGAAGCCCCGGGTGATGGAGTCCCCGACGGCCGCGACGGAGCCCGGCGCCGGGTCCCAGCCCGGAGTGGGCGTGGGCGACGGCGCCGCGGTACGCGAGGCGGCGGGCGCGTTCCGTGCCGCGTCGCCGTCGCCTCCGCCGCAGCCGGCCAGCGCGGCGACACCCAGACAGGAGAGCGCCGTCAACGCGGCGGCACCACGCTTCCGCGGACGTTTTCCCTGCTCCGGCATGCGCCGATCCCCTCCGGTCGTGCCCTGACCCCTGCCAGGGGCCGGCCCCTGGCAGGCCCGACAGCCCCAGGTCATGGGCGTGCGTGCCCGGTCGGGTGAAAGCCGTCGCATCAGGGGGCCCGGGACCGACGGTACGTCACACGGGCGGCCCCGGCGCACGGTAGCTTTTCCCCGTCGAACCAGTGGCATCCCGCACGCCCGCGCGCACGCGAGTCGGTCCGGTATATTACATCTCGTCACATACTGTCCCTTTTCAGGAGATTAGCTCCCGATGCTGTTTACTGATGACAACCTCGGGAACCGGCCGGAAAAAGGCGGTGCGGGCACGAGGCCGCTGGGGAAGGCGTACCTCGTCCCACACGGGAGGTTCCGGTGACGACACGTGGAGTCCTGTACGTTCACTCCGCACCGCGCGCGCTGTGCCCGCACGTCGAATGGGCGGTGGCGAACGTGCTCGGTGTGCGGGTCCAGCTGGACTGGGTCAGACAGCCGGCCGCCCCCGGCACCTGGCGGTCCGAGTTCTCCTGGAAGGGCCGCGCCGGCACCGCCTCGCAGCTCGCCTCCGCCCTGCGCGGCTGGGACCTGTTGCGCTTCGAGGTGACCGCGGAGCCGTGCCCCACCGCCGAGGGGGAGCGCTACAGCTCCACCCCCGGCCTCGGCATCTTCCACGCCGTCACCGGCATGCACGGCGACATCCTGATCCCGGAGGACCGGCTGAGGGCCGCCCTGGCCCGGTCGACGCGCGGCGAGAGCGACCTGGAGGCGGAGATCGCCTCCCTGCTCGGCAAGCCCTGGGACGACGAACTGGAGTCCTTCCGCCACGCGGGCGAGGGCGCCCCGGTCCGCTGGCTCCACCAGGTGGTGTGAGCCGCGGAACGCGCCGCGCACGTCAGGAGCCCGCCTGCCGGAGCACCCCCGCACGCCGGAAGCCCGCCTCCCGGAGGACCGGGGAGGCGGGCTTCTTCCGTCACGGAACGCCGGGACGGCGCAGGGTCACACGGTCCTGAACGCCAGCACCACGTTGTGGCCGCCGAACCCGAACGAGTTGTTGATCGCCGCGATCGGCCCCTCGGGCAGCGCCCGCGGCTCGCCGCGCACGACGTCCGCGTCGATCGCCTCGTCGAGGTCGTCGACGTTGATGGTCGGCGGAGCCGTACGCCGATGCAGTGCGAGGACCGTCGCGACGGTCTCGATGCCGCCCGCGCCGCCCAGCAGGTGCCCCGTCATCGACTTGGTCGCGGAGATCGCGACGTGGTCCAGGTCGTCGCCCAGCACCTTGCGCAGCGCCTTGATCTCGGCGATGTCGCCCTGCGGCGTCGACGTGGCGTGGGCGTTGAGGTGGACCACCTCCGACGGCTTGAGGTCGCTGGAGTCCAGCAGGTTCTGCATCGCGGCGGCGATGCCCCGCCCGGTGGGCTCGGGCTGCGCGATGTGGTGGGAGTCGGCCGACAGCCCCTGCCCCAGCACCTCGCAGTAGACCTTCGCGCCGCGCGCGGCGGCGTGCTCGGCGGACTCCAGGACGACGACGCCCGCACCCTCGCCGAGGACGAAGCCGTCCCGGCGGGTGTCGTAGGGACGCGAGGCCTTCTCGGGCTCGTCGTTGCTCTTGGACATCGCCATCATGTTGGCGAACGCGGCGATCGGCAGCGGGTGGATCGCCGCCTCCGTGCCCCCGGCGACGACCACGTCGGCACGGCCGGTGCGGATCATCTCGATGGCGTACCCGATGGCCTCCGCGCCCGAGGCGCAGGCGGAGACGGGGGTGTGGACACCGGCCTGCGCGTTGACCTCAAGACCGACGTTGGCCGCCGGGCCGTTGGGCATGAGCATGGGGACGGTGTGCGGGGAGACACGGCGTACGCCCTTCTCCTTCAGCACGTCGTACTGGTCGAGCAGGGTGGTCACGCCGCCGATGCCGGAGGCGATGACCGAGCCCAGGCGTTCGGGGCGGACCGACGCGTCGTCGCCGGCCTTGCCGGTGAAGCCGGCGTCCGCCCAGGCCTCGCGGGCCGCGATCAGCGCGAACTGCGCCGAGCGGTCCAGCTTGCGGGCCAGCGGACGGGGGAGTACGTCGCCCGGGTCGACCGCCGCGAGAGCGGCGATCTTGACGGGCAGTTCGGCGAAGCGCTCGCCTTCGAGAGGCCTGACGCCGGACCGGCCGGCCATCAGACCTTCCCAGGTCGATGCGGAGTCGCCACCCAGCGGAGTGGTTGCGCCGATACCGGTGACGACCACGGTGCGATTGGTCGAGTTCACTGGAAAATCTTCTCCACGTGTAGAGGGTCGTGAATCAGCGGCGCCACCGCCGGGTGGCGACACAGCCGGGCTCGGATCAGCCCTGGTGCTTCAGGATGTAGTCGGCAGCGTCGCCGACGGTCTTGAGGTTCTTGACGTCCTCGTCGGGGATCTTGACGTCGAAGCGCTCCTCGGCGGCGACGACGACCTCGACCATGGACAGCGAGTCGACGTCCAGGTCGTCGGTGAAGGACTTGTCCAGCTGGACGTCCTCGGCCGGGATACCGGCGATCTCGTTGACGATCTCGGCGAGACCGGTGACGATCTCTTCCTGCGTGGCGGCCATCTTGGCGCTCCTTCGGTGGGTTTCTTCAGGGTTCGTGCGTACGGACCAAAAGGCCCGGTGTGCCTAGGGGAGGGTAACGACCGTCGCGGCGTAGACGAGACCCGCCCCGAAGCCGATGACGAGCGCGGTGTCGCCGCTCTTCGCCTGACCGGTCGCCAGGAGCCGCTCCATCGCGAGCGGGATCGAGGCGGCGGACGTGTTGCCGGTGGTCTCCACGTCACGGGCGACCGTGACGTGCTCCGGCAGCTTCAGGGTCTTCACCATCGAGTCGATGATCCGCATGTTGGCCTGGTGCGGGATGAAGACGTCCAGGTCCTCCGGGGAGATCCCGGCCGCGTCCAGCGCCTGCTGGGCGACCTTCGCCATCTCGTAGACGGCCCAGCGGAAGACCGCCTGGCCCTCCTGCGTGATGGCGGGGAACTTCTCGGGGCGGTCCGCGTGGAACGTGTCCCAGGCCACCGTCTGCTTGATGGTCTCGGACTTGTCGCCCTCCGAGCCCCATACGGTCGGGCCGATGGCCGGTTCCCGCGAGGGGCCCACGACGACCGCGCCCGCGCCGTCGCCGAACAGGAAGGCCGTCGCACGGTCCTCCAGATCGGTCAGGTCGCTGAGCCGCTCCACGCCGATCACCAGCACGTACTCCGCGGAGCCCTCGACGATCATGCCCTTGGCCAGGGTCAGACCATAGCCGAAGCCCGCGCAGCCGGCCGAGATGTCGAAGGCGGCCGGCCGTCCCGCGCCGACCTTGTGGGCGATCTCCGTGGCGACGGCCGGGGTCTGCTTGAAGTGCGAGACGGTCGAGACGACGACCGCGCCGATCTGAGCGGGGTCGATGCCGGCGTCGGCGATGGCCTTGCCCGACGCCTCGATCGACATCGCGGCCACGGTCTCGTCCTCCGAGGCCCAGTGGCGGGTGGCGATACCGGAGCGGGAGCGAATCCACTCGTCGGACGAGTCGATCGTTTCGAGGATCACCTCGTTCGGCACGACCCGGGTGGGGCGGTAACCGCCGACACCGAGAATCCGCGCGTACGGGGCGCCCTTGCTGGGCTTGATCTTCGACATGCTCTCGGGCTCCTTAGGCGCCCGCGTGCTCGGAGATGAGCGCGCGGGCCGCTTCGAGGTCGTCGGGGGTCTTGAGCGCGAGCGTCTTCACGCCGGGCAGCGCGCGCTTGGCGAGCCCGGTCAGTGTGCCGCCGGGGCTCAGCTCGACGAGTGCGGTGACGCCCAGGGACTGGAAGGTCTCCATGCACAGGTCCCAGCGGACCGGGTTGGCGACCTGCCCGACGAGCCGGGCGATGACCTCGGTGCCGGTGGCGACGGTGTGGCCGTCGGCGTTGGACACGTACGTCACGGTCGGGTCGACGACCGTGAGGTCCCCGACGGCCGCGCGCAGCTTCTCCACGGCCGGGGCCATGTGGTGCGTGTGGAACGCCCCGGCCACCTTCAGCGCGACCACCCGGCGCACGCCCTCGGGCTTGTCGGCCTCCAGGGCGGCGAGCTGTGCCCGGGTGCCCGCGGCGACGATCTGGCCTCCGCCGTTGACGTTGGCCGGAGTCAGCCCGAGCTTCTCCAGGTGCGGGACGGTGACGGCGGGGTCGCCGCCGAGCAGGGCCGCCATGCCCGTCTCGGCGACCGCGGCGGCCTCGGCCATGCCGAGCCCCCGGGTGCGGACGAAGCGCAGCGCCGCCTCGTCCTCGATGACGCCGGCGAGCGCGGCGGCGGTGATCTCACCGACGCTGTGGCCCGCGACGACGGACGGCGAGGCGCCCAGGGCGGACGCGGAGAGCAGACCCGCGGCGACCAGGAGCGGCTGGGCCACGGCCGTGTCACGGATCTCCTCCGCGTCGGCCCGCGTGCCGTAGTGGGCAAGGTCGAGCCCGATGGCGTCGGACCAGGCCGCGATGCGGTCGGCGGCGCCAGGGAGGTCGAGCCAGGGAGTCAGGAAGCCGGGCGTCTGAGCGCCTTGGCCGGGAGCGACGAGTACGAGCACCCTCACACTCTCTCTTGTGGACGGCCCCGCAGGCCCGTGGGGACAGGGACGAAGAACCGTCGGGCAAATTGTTGAAGTCCGACAAAAGTTTAGGACTGAGGGCCTGCCGCCGCCAAGCGCCCCAGGATCAGGGCGATGCGCAAGGTGAACGCGGAGCGCACATCGGAGGGAGACCATCCGGTGACGTCGGTCACACGTCGCAGCCGGTAGCGCACGGTGTTGGGGTGCACGAAGAGCATCCGCGCGGCCCCCTCCAGACTGCTCGCCTGTTCGAGATAGACACTCAGCGTTTCGAGAAGAGCCGAACCGGCCTCCTCCAGTGGTCTGTAGATCTCCTCCACCAGCTGGACTCGGGCGGCAGGGTCTCCCGCCATCGCGCGCTCCGGAAGAAGATCGTCCGCGAGCACCGGGCGCGGAGCGTCCTGCCATGCCGCGCACGCCTTCAGCCCGGCGGCCGCCGCCTGGGCGGACCGGGTGGCGGCCAGCAGGTCCGGGACCACGGGCCCCGCGACGACCGGCCCGGCGGCGTAGGGGCCGATGAGCCCCTTGGCGACCTGGAGCGGATTCTCGCTGCCGCCGGCGATGACGACCAGCCGGTTGCCCAGGACGCCCGTCAGGACCTGCACCTTCGCATGCCGGGCCGCGCGCCGGATCGCCTCCACGGTCAGCTCGCTGTCCCCGTCGGGAGCGGTGCCGAGGATGACGCAGACGTGCTCGGGCGAACTCCAGCCCAGCGCGGCGGCCCGGGAGACGGCCCCCTCGTCCGCCTCGCCGGACAGCACCGCGTTCACCACCAGTGATTCCAGCCGGGCGTCCCACGCGCCGCGGGCCTCGGCGGCCTGGGCGTAGACCTGGGCGGTGGCGAAGGCGATCTCCCGCGCGTAGACGAGCAGCGCCTCCCGCAGCACCGACTCGTCGCCGGGAGCGGCGACCTCCTCGATCGCGGCCTCCATGACCTCGATGGTCGTCCGCACCATCTCCACGGTCTGCCGCAGCGTGATCGCCCGGGTCAGTTCGCGCGGGGCGGTGCCGAACACGTCGGTCGAGATGGCCTGCGGGGTCTCGGGGTGCCGGAACCACTCGGTGAAAGCGGCGATGCCGGCCTGGGCGACCAGGCCGATCCAGGACCGGTTCTCCGGGGGCATCGCCCGGTACCACGGCAGCGATTCGTCCATGCGGGCGATCGCGTTCGCGGCCAGCCGGCCGGAGGACCGCTCCAGCCGTTTCAGGGTCGCGGCGTGCAGATGGGCGGCGTGGGCGGCGGAGTGCTCAGGATCGGGTCGGGACACGAGGACAAGACTGCCTTATCGGGCCGGGCCCCCGGAGGGCCGGGCCGGGAGTGACCCCAGGGAGGGGGACGCCCGGCGGACGCCTTCGGGCTACCGTGGCCGGGTGATATCCGTACACCGGGCCGAGGACCGCTACCGGGGCGGTGACGGGGCGACCGGCGTCGACACCCGGCACGCCCTGTCCTTCGGGCGCTTCTACGACCCCGGCAACCTCCGCTTCGGCCCGGTCCTGGCCTGCAACGAGGAGCGCCTCGCGCCGGGCGCGGGCTTCGACGAACACCCGCACAGCCACACGGAGATCGTCACCTGGGTCGTCGAGGGCGAGCTGACCCACCGCGACTCGGCCGGCCACTCCACGGTCGTCCGCGCCGGGGACCTGGCCCACCTGAGCGCCGCCTCCGGCGTCCGCCACGTCGAACGCAACGACGGCGCGGGCCCCCTGACCTTCCTCCAGATGTGGCTGGCGCCCCTGGAGCCGGGCGGCGACCCCTCGTACACGGTCGTCCCCGGCATCGCCGACTCCGCCCCGTACGCCCTGCCGGCCGCCGGTGCGACGCTGCACCCGCACCGGCTGCCCTGCGGCGGCCGGACGCCGCTCCCCGACGCGGAGCGCCTGTACGCGCACGTGGTACGCGGCAGGATCGGCTTGGGCGACGAGGAGCTGGGCCCCGGCGACGCGGCCCGGGTCACCGGCGCGCGGGGCCTGGAGGCGGTCGCCGCGACGGCGGCGGAGCTGCTGGTGTGGGAGCTGGGCCGACCGCTGCCCCCGCCGTGACGAGACCCGCGCCGGGCGGCGTGCCGGGGGTCCGCCCTGCGCCCGCCCGCGGTGCCGTTCGCTGGAGTGGGCGGCGGCCGCAGGTCAGTCGTTGCGCGCCCGGACGGCCAGGACGGCGACCAGCAGGGTCGGCACGAGCAGCAGCGAGAAGGTGATCGCGTAGCCGCCGAGCCGCCCGGCCCCCGCGGCCAGGCCGGCGTTGAGCACGGCGGTGGCGCACGCCAGGACGACGACCTGTCCCAGGTTCATGTTGGTCTGCATGGCGCTGGTGGTGTGGCCCAGCCGGTCCGGAGCGCTGTGGGAGAGCGAGAGCACCGTGACGCAGGGATCGAGCATGCCCATGCCGATCGCCGCCAGCGGCATGGCCGCCATGGCGAGCAGCGGGGACGCCCCCGAGAGACTGCCCGCGACGGCGAAGGCGACGGACGCCGCCATGACCAGGGCGCCGGCCGTGACGAGGCGGTGCCGGGCGACGTGCTGGAGGAGCTTGCCCTGGGCCCAGGACGCGCCCGCCCACAGCACCGCTGAGGCGGTGAACGCGACGCCGACCGTGACCGCGGCGACCTTCCGTTCGGTGATCAGCATCAACGGCACCAGCGCTTCGACGGTGAAGTACGTGCCGGAGGTCAGCCCGCGCAGCAGGACCGCGGTGGGCAGCCCGCGCGCGCTGCGCCACGTCCCCTCCGGCAGCAGGCGGGGCGCGAAGACCACCAGCAGCCCCACTCCGGCGACGGCGAACAGCAGGTGGCGCACATCCCACCCAGAGACGCCGTACTGGCCGAGCGCCGCGCCCAGGCTGAGCAGCGCCGCGACCAGCAGCGGCGGCCGGGAGGCGCGCTCCTCCACGGGCGGGAGGTCGTCGGGCGGGGCGGCCCGGCCCCCGTCGCCCGCAGAGGCCCGGCGGAGGACCGCTGCCAGGGCGATCGCGGGCACCACCGTCAGCGCGGCCAGACCGTAGAACACCGCACGCCAGGACCACGCCTCGGCGACCACTCCGGCGATCGGGGGGCCGACCAGGGAGGGAATGATCCAGCTCGCGCTCATCATGGCGAGCATCCGGGGACGCAGATACTCCGGGTACGACTGGCCGATGGCGGTCGTCACCGACACCGCGACCATCCCGGCCGCCAGACCGTCCACGAAGCGGCCGGCCACCAACTGCCAGATCGACACGCTGGACGCCGACACCAGCAGCGTCACCACGGACAGGGCCATGCCCAGGGCCAGGGGGCGCCGCGCGCCGGAGCGGTCCGCCCAGTGCCCGCCCAGCACCCCGCCCAGCAGACTGGCGGCCACGAAGCTCCCCGCCACCATGGGGAACAGGGGCACCCCGTCCAGATCCTCGGCCGCGGTCGGCAGCGTGGGCACCACGGCCAACGCGGCGAAGCCGGTCAGGAACATCACCGCTGCGAAGGTCAGAGTGGCCGCCGCGTACTGCCGGGAGAAGATCCCCGGCAGGCTGTCGTCCGGCGTTCGGAGGGTCTGTCCCGTCGTCATCGGCGTCCCGTCGCAGTGGGTCGACGCCCCCGGTCATTGGTCCGGACCACGCGGGGCCAGAGGGGAAGCTATGGCAGGGGCCGGCCCCCGGGCAACCGAATAAAGCGCGAACGCGAGCGCGACGCCGAGCAGGGCGGTACGGGGGCCAGTCGCCCGTACCGCCCTGCTCCTGCCGCTCCCCGCGCAGGCGGTGTCAGCGCAGCCCGTCCACGAACGCCTGCCAGGCGGGGGCCCCGAGGACGATCGCGGGGCCGGACGGGTTCTTGCTGTCGCGGACGGGAACGGACCCGCAGGGGGAGCCGTCGGCGACCTCGACGCAGTCGCCGCCGGTGTTGCCGCTGTAGGAGGAGGTACGCCAGGCGGCGCCGCCGGTCACGGTGCACTCGACGCATTCGCCGCCGGTGTTACCGCTGTAGCTGGACTTACGCCATTCCGCGCTCTTCAGGTCAGGGTCGGTCTCCATAACGCTCCTCCATCACGCGGCTGATCCGCGCCACCGATTCCTCGACGGAGAGTGCGGTGGCCTGGAGGTGAGCGTATCGGAGCGAGGCCTCTCTGACCGTCTCCGGGTTGGCCGTCATATGTCCGGAGATGACGTCCTCGGTGTAGACGATCTCCGGGTCGTCGTCGAAGCGCAGCTGATTGAACGAGCCCGCCAGGCTCGCGTGTTCACCGGCCTCGAACGGCAGCACCTGAATCCGCATCCAGCGGTGCGCCGAGTAATCCAACAGCTTCTGGAGTTGGGCCCGCATCACCTCATGCCCGCCGATCGGCCGGTACAGCACCGCCTCGTCCAGGATCGCCCAGGCCAGCGGCGGCTTCTCCCGCTCCAGGATCCGCTGGCGCTCCATCCGGGCGGCGAGCAGACCCTCCAGGTCGTCGGGCATACCGGTGGCCAGGACCGCTCGCGCGTACTCCTCCGTCTGCAACAGCCCGTAGACCACCTGCGCCTGGTACGTCGAGATGTACGCGGCCTTCGCCTCCATGTCCGCGTACGGCTGGAACCACGTCGGCAACTGGCTCCGCAGCACAAGACCCACCAGCCGCGAGAACGTCCCGTCCGTCCCCAGCGCCGCGTCCACGCGCTCCGAGAAGTCACGGGTGGGGATCTTCTTCGTCGTCTCGATCTGGCCGATCAGGGAGCCCGTGCAGAAGATGATGGCGCCCAACTGCGGCTGCGTCAGGCCCTGGGCCTCGCGCTGGCGGCGCAACTCGCCGCCGTAATAGGCGAGCGGGGAGGCGTCGGGATCGAGCGTCTGGATGTTGGCCACGGATGGACCTCCGGGTGCAACGCCTCGCGGCGTTCGTTTCGGTACGTAGCCGAGCGTAGCCAGCGCGTCGCAGCCTGGTGACATGAATCACGTACTTGTCCCCCGGAGGGATCCCGGGGAGCCCGTCTACCGCGCCGACTTCGCCCTCGGCGAGCACTCCGCCCGGCACCTGCGCCGCGTCCTGCGGCTCTATCTCAGGGCCTGGGAGCTGCTGTTCCTCGCCGACGCCGCCGAACTGGCGCTCACCGAGCTGATCGCCAATGTCGTGCGGCACGTGCCCGACCGGCGCGGCCAGACCTTCATCTTCCGGCTGCCGCGCGGCGAGGGCGTCCGCGTCGAAGTCACGGACAGCAGCCCCGCCGTGCCTCTCGCCATCACCGGTGATCCGTTGGACGACGGGGGCCGGGGGCTCGTCCTGGTCGATGCCGTCACCGACGCGTGGGGAATCACCAAGCGGTGGGACGGCAGCGGCAAGACCGTCTGGTACGAGTGTCTGACGCCGCCGGAGAAGGGCGGCAGCCGGTTCAGGCCAGCTCCGCCAGAACCGCGTCCGTGAACGGGGTCCACGCCTCCGACGCCCACGTCCCGAAAGCCCGGTCCGTCAGCGCGACGCAGGCGGCCCCGGCCACCGGGTCGATCCACAGGAAGGTGCCCGACTGGCCGAAGTGGCCGAAGGTCGCGGGGGAGGAGGACGTGCCGGTCCAGTGCGGGGACTTGTGGCCGCGGATCTCGAAGCCGAGGCCCCAGTCGTTCGGGTTCCGGTGGCCGTAGCCCGGCAGCACGCCCTTCAGGCCCGGGTGGACGACGCTCTGGGCTTCGAGGACCGTGCGGGGGTCCAGGAGGCGGGGGGCCTGCACCTCGGCGGCGAAGCGGACCAGGTCGTCCACGGTGGAGACGCCGTCGCGGGCGGGGGAGCCTTCGAGGGAGGTGGACGTCATGCCCAGCGGCTCCAGGACCGCCTGGCGCAGGTACTCCGGGAACGGGATGCCGGACACCCGGGCGATGTGGTCGCCCAGCGCCTCGAAGCCCGCGTTGGAGTAGAGGCGGCGGTCGCCGGGCGGAGCCGTCACCCGGTTCTCGTCGAAGGCCAGCCCGCTGGTGTGGGCGAGGAGGTGGCGCACCGTGGAGCCCTCGGGGCCGGCCGGCTCGTCCAGCTCGACCGCCCCCTCCTCGTACGCCACCAGCGCCGCGTAGGCCGCGAGCGGCTTGGTGACCGAGGCCAGGGGGAAGCGGTGGGCGGTCGGCCCGTGCGTACCGAGGACGGCGCCGTCCGCCCGTACGACGGCGGCGGCGGCCGTCGGGACCGGCCAGGTGTCGATGATCCGCAGGCTCTCCATGCGTCCGAGCCTAACGTCCGCCGGCGCGGCCCCGGCGCGGGGGCCGCAGCGCGGTGCCGCCCCTGGAGCCCTCGCCGGTTCCACTTGCTTCGAGTGCATTCCAGGGTCCTGGCGTGGAGGAACATGACGGCGACCGACGAAAGGGAACTAATGGGTCGTAACACGGCCGGGCGGCAGCGACCCCGCACGAACCCCGGTATCCGCGTGCCCGGCCCCGCTCTGGCGCATCGCATCGCATGGTAGAGCGGGTAGTCGGAGGGTACCCACGGCTGACAAGACGACGCAGCCGGCCGTGGCCGCCTATCAACGTTTCGGAGGTGTGATGCGTCTGTATCACAGTCGCCCGACCGACCCCGGCTACCGTCGGCTGCGGCACGGACGAGGCTTCCGGTATCTGGACCCTCAAGGACAGGCCGTGCGCGATCCGGTCGTGCTGGGCCGCATCCGGGAGCTGGTGATACCACCGGCGTGGCGCGACGTGTGGATCTGCACCCGCGTCAACGGACACCTCCAAGCGGTGGGCACCGATGCCGCCGGCCGCCGCCAGTACATGTACCACTCCCAGTTCCGGGCCGAGCAGGAGCTGGCCAAGCACGAACACGTCCTCGACGTCGCCGAGGTACTGCCCGAGGTGAGGAAGGCCGTCGAGGGTCACCTGAGTGATCGAGGACTGACTCGGCAGCGGGTCCTGGCCACCGCTGTACGCCTGCTCGACCTCGGCTTCTTCCGCGTCGGCAGCGAGCGGTACGCCGAACTCAACAGCAGCTACGGCCTCACCACCCTGTTGCGGGAGCACTCTCGCAGCAAAGCCGGCGCAATCCTGTTCTCCTACACCGGAAAGCACGGCAAGGAGACCGTCCAGACCGTCGCTGACCCCGCCGCCTGCCGCACCCTCCAGTCGTTGCTGCGCCGGCGGGGCGGCGGCGACCGGCTGCTGGCCTACTGGGAACACCGTTCCTGGCATGAGGTAAACGGGGACGACGTCAACGCATATCTCAAAGAGCTCGCCGGCCTGGACACCAGCGCCAAAGATTTTCGGACCTGGCACGCCACTGTCATGGCAGCCGTGGCCCTGGCCGTCTCTCAGCCCGTCGCGCGCAGTGAGACCGCCCGGCGCCGGGCCATTGCCCGCGCGGCGCGTGAAGTGGCCGGGTACCTCGGCAACACACCTGCTGTCTGCCGCGCCTCCTACATCAACCCACGGGTGATCGAACTCTACGAAGAGGGCGTGACGGTCGCCGACGCCCTGCCCCGCCTCGGCGATGAAGGCCCGTTCGGCACCCCCGCCACCCACGGCCCCGCCGAACGCGCCGTGCTGCGCATGCTCCGGAACGAAACCCGAACACCGGGATAGCGAAATGTGCCGCCATATTCCGAGGTGCTCGTCGCTCCACGGGCGCTTCAGAACGCCTCGGCCAATACCGGGGCTCATCGACACCGTCACCGTGATCCCGGTGATGGCCCTCACCTCGCGGACGAATGGGCGTCGTTGCCCCGGGGCGGGCCGACGCCCGCCCAGGCCGGGTCCGCATCAGCCGGCTCGTCCCGGCCGTGCCGTACACGCACGTGACGGGCCACCACAGCACCGGGCCGGCACGTCACCCATTGCGGTGCGTCCGCGGCCCGGGGGCTGGGACGCAGATGCTCGGCCAGTGGTTCGCCAGCGGGAACACCGCGCTCCATCACGTGCCGGCCCGTAAGCCCACGGCGCCGGGCGTGGCGGTGACCAAGCCATCGGCCTGGGGTGGAACAGTGTGGTTCCACCCCAGGGAAAGTGTGACCGTTGAACAGCGCAGAGAGCCCGAAGAGCGTGCCGCCTACTGTCGTGCACGTGCGTCCGCTGGCGAGCCCGTTGCCTCTGGGCTTCGCGGGCCTGGCGTGCGGCACTTTCATGCTGGCCGGTCTGCAGCTGGAGTGGGCGCCTGCCGTCGAGGGACCGGCCGTGGGGCTCGTTCTGCTGGGGTTCGTCTTCCCCCTGCAGTTCACGGCAGCCGTCATCGGCTTCCTCTGCCGGGACGGGGCGACGGCGACTGCAATGGGGGTTCTGTCCGGCGCGTGGCTGTCCTTGGGGCTGGTCACGGAAACCAGCGCGCCGGGAAGCACGAGCAAAGCGGCCGGCCTTCTGCTGTTGCTGACGGGTGTCGTCCTGCTTGTGCCCGTGGCAGCAGCAGGGCGGGGCAAACCGGTGGCGTCCTTCGTCATCGCCTTGGCGTCGGTCCGCTTCCTGACCACAGGCGTTTACGAGGTGTCCGGGTCGTCCACGTGGAAGACGGCGGCGGGCATCATCGGCCTGGTTCTCGCTGCGGCGGCGGTTTATGCCGCACTTGCTCTCGCCCTTGAGGACCAGCGAGGTCGCGCGGTCCTGCCGACATGGCGCAAGGGCACGGGCGCAAAGGCGTTCAAGGGCGACTGGCCGACGCAGATCGCATCGGTGTCGGCGGAGGCCGGCGTACGTCGACAGCTCTGATGACCAAGCGCCGCACCCAGAAGGGCCTCGTCTTTCAGGAGACTCCGGAAGCGCGAAGATTCCCCCAGGGCCGAGCGTTGCCCGATGTGCAGGGGCCGCGATGCTGGAACCCGGGCCAGGCTGTCTACGACCATGCCGTGGCCCAGGCCTGTCTGAAAGCGCAGGGCCGCCCTTCTGGTCGCGGTTCACCCGTGGGGCGTGGAGGGCGCTGTACGGGCCGGACTCGCCGCGGCGTGGCTGCGCCGCGGAGCAGCCACGTACCCCTCACACGCCGAACCCGTCGACGCTCGTGGCGCAAGACGTCGGGGAGCTGGCCGCTCAGCTCGCCGACGGGTGGCCTTCCGGGTTACGGCGAACGCGCGGGTGATGTTAGGAGAGGGGCGCTACGGGTACCGATGACCGGTCGGTGCAAGGAGCGCCACGGGTGCAGACCGGGAGGCAAGTGTGAAGACTTCGGTTGACCGGATCGCGCGACCGTGGGGCAGCCGTACTCCCTACGCCCGAGGCGAGGCGTGGCCGGCGCGGGCGGACAGCCACCTGGCCGAGGGGGTGGGGCCCGAAAGCGTGGAACGATGGGTACAGGCCGCCTCGATTCTGCATTCCGACGGTGACGCCATGGACATCGCCGTCAAGGACGGCCGGATGGTAGGAGTGCGCGGCCGGGTGACGGACCGGGTCAACCGCGGCCGGCTGGGGCCGAAGGACGCGTTCGGCTGGCAGGCCAACGCCTCGCAGGACCGGTTGACCAAGCCGTTGATCCGCCGTGACGGACGGTTGGTCGAAACGGACTGGGACACCGCGATGGAGACGGTGGCTGCTCGCTCGCGCGACCTGCTCCAGGAGCGCGGCCCTGGCTCGATCGGTTTCTACACCTCGGGCCAGCTGTTCCTGGAGGAGTACTACACGCTGACGGTCGCGGCGCGGGCCGGTATCGGAACGAACCACCTGGACGGCAACACACGGCTGTGCACGGCGACGGCGGCCGAGGCGCTCAAGGAGTCCTTCGGCTGCGACGGCCAGCCCGGCTCCTACGACGACATCGACCACGCGGACGTCATCGCGCTCTTCGGCCACAACATCGCCGAGACCCAGCCCGTGCAGTGGATGCGGGTTCTCGACCGGCTGGAGGGAAGCGACCCGCCGCGTTTGGTGTGTGTGGACCCGCGGCCCACCCGGGTCGCCCGTGCGGCCACCGTGCACCTGGCTCCGCGGGTCGGAACCAACGTGGCGCTGCTCAACGCGCTCCTGCACGAGATCATCCGCACCGACCGCATCGACCACGACTACATCAAGGCCCATACCGTCGGCTTCGACGAGCTGGCGAAGATGGTCGAGCACTGCACGCCAGAGTGGGCGGAGCGCATCTGCGACGTCCCGGCCGCCCGGATCATGGAGGCCGCGGAAGTACTCGGCACGGCCGACAGGCTCCTGTCCACGGCTCTGCAGGGCATCTACCAGTCCCACCAGGCCACGGCCGCCGCGGTGCAGATCAACAATCTGCATCTGCTCCGCGGCATGCTGGGACGGCCGGGCGCCGGCGTGCTGCAAATGAACGGGCAGCCCACCGCGCAGAACACCCGGGAATGCGGTGCGAACGGGGACCTGCCCGGGTTCAGGAACTGGCAGAACGACCAGCACGTGGCCGACCTTGCCAAGGTGTGGAACGTCGAGCCCATGACGATCCCGCACTACGCCCCGCCCACCCACGCCATGCAGATGTTCCGCTACGCGGAGCAGGGCTCCATTCGCATGCTGTGGATCAGCGGCACCAACCCCGCCGTCTCCCTGCCCGAGCTGTCCCGCATCCGCTCGATTCTGTCGCAGGACCGGCTGTTCGTCGTGGTGCAGGACCTGTTCCTCACGGAGACCGCACAGCTGGCGGACGTCGTTCTGCCGGCGGCGACGTGGGGTGAGAAGACCGGAACCTTCACGAACGCCGACCGCACCGTGCACCTGTCCGACAAGGCCGTCGAACCACCGGGAGAAGCCAAGCCCGACCTCGACATCTTCCTCGACTACGCCCAGCGCATGGACTTCAGGGACAAGGACGGCGGACCGCTGATCTCCTGGCACGACCCGGAGTCCACGTTCGAGGCATGGAAGCGCTGCAGCGTCGGCCGCCCCTGTGACTACACCGGCCTCACCTACGACAAACTCCGCGGCGGCAGCGGCATTCAGTGGCCCTGCAACGAGCAGGCGCCGCAGGGGACCGACCGCCTGTACACCGACGGCATCGCCTGGGCTCAGCCGGACATGTGCGAGACCTACGGCAAGGACCTGGTCACCGGCGCGTCCGTCTCGGTGGTCGAGTACCGCTCCCTCAACCCGGACGGCAAAGCCATGCTCAAAGCCGCCGAGTTCCTCCCGCCGCATGAGGCGCAAAGTGACGGCTATCCCTTCCAGCTGACGACCGGACGCACTCTCTACCACTTTCACACCCGAACCAAGACCGGCCGTGCTCCCCAGCTGAACGCCGCGGCCCCCGACGTGTGGGTGGAGCTCTCCCCCTCCGACGCGGAAACCCAAGGACTCGACGAGGGCGACCTCGTGGAAGTCGCCAGCCCGCGTGGAGCCCTGCGGGGACGGGTACGGATCACCGACATCCGGCCCGGACTCCTGTTCGTCCCCTTTCACTACGGATACTGGGACACAGCCTCCGGCTCCGGCCCCGACGACACGACACCGGCACGGGCGGCGAACGAGACGACCATCACCGACTGGGACCCGGTGTCAAAACAGCCCCTGTTCAAAACGGCGGCCGCCGCGGTCACCCTCGTGGAGAAGAGCGCGGGGCAGCCCGCACCGGCCCCCACGACCACCGCGTCCGCCCCCTCCCGCCCGAGCGGCGCCCGGCCCACCGAGGGTGGTGCCACGGCCGGAGTCCTGGAGTCGACGGACACGGGCCAGGACGACACCGTCGGAGGTACCCGGTGAACGGCATCACTCTCACACTGCGGGCGCTGCACCACGGAGAGCGGCAGCTGGCGAAGGAACTCATCGTCATCGCTGAACGCCACAGCACCGAGCACGAGGTCCACCATGTCGCCAAGGATCTCGTCGCATGGTCGAACGAGCACTGCCTGCGCTTGGCGGAGACGGCCGGCCACTACGGCCTGGACCTCGACGGACCCTCGCAGACGTCCACATCGGGGTTGTTGCCGACGATCCGGGAGAAGACCGCCGAAGCCATCGGCCACCGCCCGGAACCAGGTCTTCTCCTGCTGAGGGACCTGCGGGAACTGCACCTCGGCGCAGCCGGAAACTCCCTGTACTGGGAAATGCTCGCCCAAGCCGGACAAGCAGCGAAAGACACCCGCCTTCTGGAACTGGCCGCCTCCTGCCATCCTCAGACACTGCGGCAGATGCGCTGGACCAACACCATGGTCAAGAACCTCTCTCCCCAGATCCTCACGAGTCTGTGACCACGACGGAGCAGAACCGTCTTCTTTTCTCCCCAGGCACCGTCCGGTTCGAGAAGCACCGCCCTCGTCCGGACGAGCGCGCAACTCGGGGCAGAGCGCCGCGCTGCCGGCGTAGGCGGCATCGACGTGCAACGTTCGCCGGCAGACGGAGCCGATCTGCCGCACCGGGTCGGCGGCCCGGACGGCGGCGGTGCCGGCAGTGGCGACGACGGAGACCAGGCCTGCGGCTCGGCCGGCCTCGACGCGGTCGGCCAGGGCGGCCGGGGCCATGGTGTGCGTGCCCATGGGAGGGCGCGGGGCGGCTCCACGCTCTACGCCGTCCCATGGGCACGCCCTCACGCCAGCCCCAGCGCGAACACCGCGAACCCCGCCGCGAGCAGCGCCGCCAGCGCGCGGCAGGCCCTCGCGGCGCGGGCGCCCGTCCGCCACGGAGCCTCGAAGCGGCGCGTGTACCGGGCGATCAGCGCCAGCAGTCCGGCGAACACCGGCAGCCAGGCGACCCGGGCGAGAATCCAGCCCACCGTGTCCGGCGCGGTCGTCAGCCCCGTCACGCTCGCCCCCGCCGACGCCGCCGGGACGGCGGCGGCGAGCATCGCGCTCTGGTGCCAGCACAGGATCGTCATCGCGGACAGGTTGACCACCACGACCGGCGCCCACAGCAGCGGCCTGCTCAGCAGACGCGCGATCCGGTCGCGCAGCAGGATCGCCGCCCCGCTCTGGGCCGCGGCCAGCGCCACCACCAGCAGCGACGGCGGATGCGAGTTCGTCCGCGCCTCGCCCGGGACGCCGACCATCGACGCCGGGTAGTGGAAGACGAGCAGCAGCACGGCGAAGAGCGCCGTGCCCCCGGCGAGCAGCAGCCGCGCCCCGCGCCTGCCGATCCGCCCCTCGCCCCACGACACCCCGAGCTGATAGGCGAAGAGCCAGCCGGGCAGCAGGTTCAGCACACCCAGCCACCCCGGCGCCGACTCCGCGTACGGCCCGTAGCGCAGGAAGTCCACCACCGCCACCGCGCCCAGCAGCGGCAGCGCCGCCCACCCGCCCAGCGTCCGCGCCAGCCGTACGCAGAGCGGGGTCAGGGCGGTGACCACGGTGTACACCCCGACGAACCAGAGCGGCTGGACGACCAGCGTCGCCCCCGTACGCAGGGTGCCTTCGGGCACGCCGAGAGCGGACAGCGCCATGAGCAGCACCGCCCACACGGCGGTCACCGCGAGCACCGGCCGGCCGAGGCGGGCCAGCCGGCCGCCCAGCCAGGCGGCCGTCGTCGCGGGCCGCCGCCGGTAGGAGAGGACCGAGGCGAACCCGCCGACCAGGAAGAAGACGCCCAGCATCTGGAGCACCCAGCTGACCGGGGCGAATCCGCCGAACGTGGAGAGAGGGCTCGCGTTGTGCAGACCGTCGGCGTCCAGCCGGAACCCGCCGAGCATCCAGTGCCCGGCCGGCACGGCGAGCAGCGCCAGCGCCCGCAGGCCGTCGATCGCGCGGTCGCGGTGGTCGGGGGTGGCGGCGTCGATGCGGGCCGCGAGCCGCCGCGTAGGCGTCCCGGTGCTCATCGGGCCGCTCCCGTCGCGACGCGTGCGCCCCCGGCGCTCGCTCCCGCCGTGACGCCGGCGCTCCCGGCGGCCGCCGCCGGGGCGCTGCCGCGGGCGATCGCGGCGAGGGCCCGCAGCGAGTCCGTGCCCGGGACGAAGTAGCCGGTGTGCCCCCGCGCGTCGTCGGCCGGAACCGGCCGCGCCCCGAACACCGGATCGCTCGGGTCGGGGCCGTGCCCGAGCCCCGCGAACCGGACGCTCGGCACGTGGTCGATCCAGTCCGTGGCGGCCTTCGCCGCCCACACCCGGGCCTCCGTCCGCAGGGCGCCCACATCGGCCGCCCGCATCCCGGGGGAGCCGAGGACCACCAGGTCGGTGGCGGGCATCCGGGGCGCGGCGAGGCCGCAGACCACGGAGCCGTAGCTGTGACAGAACACGGCGGGCTCGGGCAGTCCGTCGGCCGTCAGGCCCTCGGCGAACCGGGTCAGCCGCTCTGCCCCCGCCTCCGCGAGTCTGCCGGTCGCCGCGTCGATCCCGACGCCCACGGGCGTGGTGTACCCCGCCCAGGCGACGACGGCGGTCCCCGGCCCCGCCGCCGCGTGCAGCGCCCTCGCCATGCCGGCCGGGGTGTCGTACGCGTCGCCGTCCCGGTCGAAGGTCCCGGCGTCGATGTCCGACCCGGGGACCACGACGGCGACCCGCCGCGCCGACCGCAGATCCCCGAACACCTCGGCGACCTGGCCGCGCCCGCGCGGGTCGAACGCGAGGATCTGGCGGCCCGTCGCGGCCGGCGAGGAGGAGGGGGAAGTGCCGGCGGTGGAGAGCGCCAGGGCGTTCGCGCGGTAACGCAGCTCGACGGGCGCGCCGTCGAGGTTTCCGACGACGGACGGGTGCCGTACGGCGAGGAGTCGGCGGTCCCGCTCCCCCAACCGGGCGAAGAAGCCGGCCACGTCGGCGGCGGAGGACCGCACCGGGTCCGGCAGCTCCTGCCCCAGCGTCCGGTCCGCGCGCCAGGAGGCGGTGCCGGGAGGCGGCCCGGTCAGCGCCTGCTGGGCGTCACCAGAGACCCAGCCCGCGGTGCCCGTCACCACGCTCGTAGCCAGTGCGAACGCGACCAGGGACCTCGCGTATCGGCGCATCGTGCCCTCCCTCTCCGAAACCGCACCGACCGGTGCGACCGGGAGGAAGGTAGGAAGAGGACGGGTGACACGGCGTCACCCCTGGGTGGTGAGTGCGGGGTGATACCGGGGTAGGGGGTGGCCGAGAGCCGCCCGCGGAGCGCGTGCCCCGCGCGCCTTCAGCCGCCTGCGTCCCGCCGCTGTCCCGGCGGGGCGCCGGGGCAGCGGAGCGCGGCGGTGGCCGCCCGCGGAGCGGTCACGCCCCCGCGTCCCCCGGCGTCACCAGCCCCGACTCGTACGCGAAGATCACGGCCTGCGCCCGGTCCCGCAGGTCCAGCTTGGCCAGCACCCGGCCGATGTGCGTCTTCACGGTCTGCTCCGCCAGGACCAGCCGGCCCGCGATCTCCTGGTTCGACAGCCCGCGGGCGATCAGCTCCAGCACCTCGCTCTCCCGGGGAGTGAGCCCGTTCAGCCGGAGCGCCTGGCCGCCGCGCGTCGCCCCCGACGGCCGCTGCGCCGCGAAGTCGGCGATCAGCCGCCGGGTCACGGAGGGCGCGAGCAGGGCGTCCCCGGCCGCGACCACCCGCACCGCCGCGATCAGGTCGGCCGGCGGGGCGTCCTTCAGCAGGAAGCCGGACGCCCCCGCGCGCAGCGCCTCGTACACGTAGTCGTCGACGTCGAACGTGGTGAGCATCAGCACCCTCGGCCGGTGCTCCACCCCCACCGGCGGATTCATCAGCTCGCGGGCGGCGGCCAGCCCGTCCATCTCCGGCATCCGGACGTCCATCAGGACGACGTCGGGGCGGTGGCGGCGGCTGACGTCCACGCCCCGGCGGCCGTCCGCCGCCTCGCCCACCACGTCGATATCGCTCTGCGCCGAGAGCAGCGCCGCGAACCCGGCCCGCACCATGGCCTGGTCGTCGACGATGATCACGCGGATGGTCACGGGGCCTCCGGGGGGCGGGTAGGTGGGGGCGGGGCTCAGGGGGCGCCCTGGGCCGGCGACAGCGGCAACCGGGCGGCGACGCGGAACCCGCCGTCGGGCAGCGGGCCGGTGTCCAGCGTGCCGCCGGTCAACCGTACGCGCTCGCGCATCCCGACCAGCCCGTGCCCGGTCCCCGACGTCTCCAGCGGCGAACCGGGCCTCGCCGCCGGGCCGTTGACCACCAGCACGTTCAGATGGCCCCGCGACGCCCTGACCGAGACCCGGGTGCGCGCCCCGGGGGCGTGCCGCACCACGTTGGCCAAGGCCTCCTGCACGATCCGGTAGGCCGACAGGTCCACCGCCGACGGCACCTCACCCAGCTCCGCGGCCAGCGACAGCTCCGCCGGAAGGCCTGCCCGTACCGTGGCCTCCACCAGCTGCTGGAGCCGGTCCAGCCCGGGCTGCGGGGCCCGGTCGCCCTCGCCGCCGTCGCTGCGCAGGACCGACAGCAACCGCCGCATCTCGCTCAGCGACTCCCGTGCGGCCGTCGCGATGGCGGTGAACTCCTCCTGCGCGGCCGGGGGCAGACCGCTGATCCGGTACGGGGCGGAGTCGGCCTGCACCGTGATCACCGACATGTGGTGGGCGACCACGTCGTGCAGCTCACGAGCGATCCGGGTCCGCTCCTCCAGCAGTGTGCGCCGCGCCCGCTCCGCCTCGCTGATCGTCTCCTGCTCGGCCAGCCGTCGCGTCGCCTCGCCCCGCTCCCGCACCGCCGCGCCGATCACCAGCACCACCGCGCCGAGGATCGCCAGCAGCAGGACGCTGCCGTCGCCGCGGCCCGGCGCGATCAGGTGCAGCGCCACGCCGCCCGCGGAGGTCACCGCCCACACGCCGATCACGGTCCGCCGCGTCTCCCGCAGGCCGAGCGCCAGCAGCAGGAAGAGACAGGCGATGAGCGCCGGCGGGGTCCACGGCCAGGCGTCGTGCGGTCCGGCGGGCTGTGCCAGCAGGGCCAGCGCGCCCACGACATCAGCTGGGAAGATGATCCACCAGGCCTGCAACGGGCGGTGCGCCAGCATCAGCAAAGGGGCGGCCTGCGCCGCCCCGAGCGCCCCGGCCAGTGCGCCGGGCATCCCGTACTGCGTGGTCAGGACGGTGATGGTCACAGGGAGGAAGATCGCGGTCAGAGCGAGGACCACCCCGTACGGGAGCAGCCGCTGCCACCGCTTCGGGGCCCCGGCCAGCAGCGGGGTCGGCGGATGGGACGCGTGGGACAGCCCGTGGGCGAGCTCGCGCAGATTGCGGCGGGCGGCGCTCACCAGGCCGTCGGCGGGCGGGGGCCCGACGGGGGAAGTGGACATGACCAGCCCAGCGTAGGCAGCGGCCCGCCGCCCGCGCGTCATACCTCGGTTCCTGTTCTCCGCCCTTCACCTCATACCGGGGTACGGGGTACTGAGCGCGGGCCGTGCGGTCCCGGTGGGGCGGGTCCGCATGGGCGGGCCCGGTGCGTGGGGGCCCGCCCATTCGGAGGCCGGGGTCGTGGACGGTGCGGCGCTCCCGGGGGCTTGCGCGGGGTCACAGCTCCGCGAGCAGCTGCGCCTTCTTCGCGCTGTACTCGGCATCCGTCACCAGTCCGGCCCGGTGCAGCTCGCCGAGGTGGTGTATCCGCTCGGCGATGTCCGCCGGATCGCGCCGCCCGGCGCTCACCAGCACCGGGGCCGCGGCGGCGGGCGCCGGCTGGCTCCGGCGCAGGGACTCCAGAACGGCGGCGGCGAAGGGCAGCGACTCGTGCACCGGCCCGTAGCCCAGGCCGAACAGGACGGCCGCCGGGTCCTGGTCCGCGCGGGCGGCCTGGTGCCCGGTCGGCGCGGCCGCGACCCCGCACCCGTCGGTCCCGTCCGCGGGGGCGCCGGGCCCGTGCAGATCGCCGAGACTGCCGCCGGCCCGGTGGTCCACCGGGGAGGCCGTCCGGGGCACCAGACGCAGGTAACCGTCCAGGGCCTCGGGAGAACGCCATTCGATTCCGGCCAGTTCGCTCACGCGGTAGGTCTGGTCGCCGGCCTTCCACTTGGCGCTGGAGGCCCCGGTCCACGACCACCGGAAGGAGACCCGCTCGCCGTCGAAGCCGGCCCGGCCGTCGAACGCCTTGAACTGCATCGGCGCTTCGGGGGCCGCGACCAGGAAGCGGTCGGCGGGCTCGTCGGACGCGGGGCCCAGCACGGCCCGCAGCTCGTCCGCGTAGTACTCGGCGAGCACCCCGCGGTCCGCGGGAAGCACCAGGCGATAGGGGTCGCACCCTTCCTTGAGCTGCCCAGAGGCAGCCTCCAGCAGCGGATCGGCACCCGGTCTCGGAACGGCACGCAGCACCACCGTGCCCCGCTTGCCCGGGGTCAGCGTCACCGACGACAGCGCCGCATGCGGGATGCGACGTTCCCGCAGACTCTGGAAGAGCTTCGGTGTGCGAATACCCCGTTCGAAGCGGATGAGCACGGAGTCGGTGTCGAACTCCCAGGTGGCATGAATTCCGGCCAGCACATCACCCATGTGCCTCATCGTATGCGGCACAGGCCCGCACGTCCCCCCTCGGAGTAATTACTCGTCAAACCGTCCGGTCCGGTGCTCTACGCGCGTCGGTCGCCCGCCTCCCCGGAAATATCACTGCGGCACGTGCCTTCGGCGTCGGCGCAGCGGACCGATGCGTACGCGCCGACGCCGATCGCGGCGAGGTTGGCCAGGCTCTCGGTGCCCGGTGCGAAGTAGCCGCTGTGCCCGGCGGCTCCCGCCGCGGAGACGATCCGCGCACCGAAGTCCGGGTCGACCGGGTCGGCCCCGTGGCCGATGCCGCCGAACTCCAGGTGCGGTACGTCCCCGATCCAGTCGTCCCCGCCCCGCATCGCCCAGATCCGGGCGCCGGTGTCCAGCTGCCGTGCGCTCGCGGCCCGCATGCCGGGGCTGCCCGCGACCGCGATGTCGGCCACCCGGCCGGGGGCGTCGTCCGCGGCGACCCCGCAGACCACGGAACCGTAGCTGTGGCAGAACAGCGAGACGGCCGAGTCGCCGGGGAGCGTGCCGACCATCGCGTTCAGCCGTGCCGCGCCGTCCTCCGCGAGCCCGCCCAGCGCCGCGTCCATGCCGAGACCGGCCGGAGCGGTGTAGTCGGCCCAGGCGATGACCGCGGTACGGGTGCCGGGGGAGGCGGAGCGCTCCGCCCCGTACAGGGACTTCGCCATGCCGACGGGAGCCGAGCCGGCGCGCCGGGTGCGCTCCAGGGTCAGCAGATGGGTGTCCACGCCCGGGACGATCACGGACACCCGTGCGGCCCGGTCGAGATCTCCGAAGACCTCGGCGGCCCGGCCCCTGCCGGTCGGGTCGAAGGCCAGGATCTGGCGCTCGGGCCCCAGCATCGACCGGAAGCGGCCCAGCCGGCGCGACGCCTCGCCCCGGCCGGCCGTCGTGAGTCTCCCGTCGCGCGCCCGTCGCTCCTCCGCGGCCGCCGCCTGCCGCAGAGCCAGCCGGTTGGCGTGGTAGCGGAGGGTGACCGGAGCGCCGTTCAGGTTTCCCACCACCGACGGGTGCTCGCCCGCGAGGGCGAACCGCTGCCCGGAGGTGAGCGTGGCGAAGAAGCGGGCCAGCAGGGGGGCGGGCGCGTCGGCGTCCGGCAGGAGCCGGCCCGCCGTCCTCTCCCGCGCCCAGGCGGCGAGCGCGAGCTCGCGTGGCTCGTCGGAGCGGGCAGGGCGGACGGCGCTCCAGCCGGTGGTCGCCACCATCACGAACACCACCGCGACGGCGAGCAGCGCACGCCAAGCGGCCGAGGCGGGGGAGGAGTCGAAGGAATTCACTGCGCCACACCCTAGGAGACCCGAGAGCACCGCCGGGTTCCGGGTGAGCCACATCACCCGCCTGCGGGGGATTCGGCCGCGGTGTTCTACGCAGCTCACCGCCGCGTCCTGGCTGCGCCGGAGGCAGCCCTCAGTGCTGCCGCCAGGCGTGGGCGAGCGCCGGTTCGAGCTGGTCCAGGTGGGCCTCTGTCAGGTCGCGCAGGGCCTGGAGGCCCGGGTCCTGCCCCCGTCCCCACAGCTGCCCGGCCACCCGCATCACCCCGGAGAACGCGGCGACGGCCACGCGCGGGCGGGGGTCGCCGTCCACGTCGAGCCCTTCGCGTTCGGCGATCAGCCGGGCGATCTGCTCCTCCATGTCGACCCCGCGCCGCATGTGCGCGGCGAGCAGGGCGGGGGTCGACTCGATCATCCGGTAGGTGCGCAGATGGAGATCGACGGTGATGACCTCCTCGATCGCCTCGCCGATGCTGTTCCAGGCGCACAGCACCGCCCGGCGCATCGCGTCGAAGGGCGCCTCCGCCGCCGGGCGCCGGCTCAGCTCGGAGAGGAAGCGGGACTCGACCGTCGCCTGGACGGCGAAGGCGGCCTCCTCCTTGTTGGCGAAATAGCGGAAGAAGGTGCGCTGGGAGACCTCCACGGCGTCGACGATCTCGTCGACCGTGGTCCGTTCGTACCCCTGGGTGGTGAACAGTTCGAGGGCGGCGCGCAGCAGGGCGTCGCGGGTGCGCTGCTTCTTGCGCTCGCGCAGTCCGGCGCGGGGCTCGACTGTCTGCCCTTCGGTCACGTATCCGGTCCCTCTTTCTGCTCATTTGTCCAGCTCAGCTTACCTGTGAGCCACGTGACAGTTACTGACTTGTGAATTGGTTTGTCAACTGTCAGCAGCTGTCATTAGTCTCCACGTATGACTAGTCAGATCACCGTCGAGAAGGCGCCGCGGGAGCCCGAAGACAACGCCGTGTCCGCTCCGGCCAAGGGGCTTCGCGGCCACCCCTGGCTGACCCTCTTCGCCGTCGCCCTCGGTGTGATGATGGTGGCGCTCGACGGCACGATCGTCGCCATCGCGAACCCGGCGATCCAGCGGGACCTCGGCGCCACACTCGCCGACGTCCAGTGGATCACCAACGGCTACCTCCTCGCCCTCGCCGTCGCCCTGATCACCGCGGGCAAGCTCGGCGACCGCTTCGGGCACCGCCAGACCTTCCTGATCGGCATCGCGGGCTTCGCGCTCTCCTCCGCCGCGATCGGTCTCTCCAGCGAGATCGGCCTGGTCGTCCTCTTCCGCGTGCTCCAGGGGCTCTTCGGAGCCCTGCTGATGCCGGCCGCCCTCGGCCTGCTGCGGGCCACCTTCCCCGCCGAGAAGCTGAACATGGCGATCGGTATCTGGGGCATGGTCATCGGGGCGTCCACCGCGGGCGGCCCGATCGTCGGCGGACTGCTGGTCGAGCACGTCAGCTGGCAGTCGGTCTTCTTCATCAACGTGCCGGTCGGCGTCATCGCGCTCGTCTTCGGCCTGGTCATCCTCAAGGACCACCGTGCCGCCAACGCGCCGCGGTCCTTCGACCTCCTCGGCATCGCGATGCTCTCCGGCGCGATGTTCTCCCTGATCTGGGGCATCATCAAGGCCGGTGAGTCCTGGGGCTGGGGCGACGGCCGCACCTGGTCCTGGCTCGGCGCCGCGGTCCTGCTCTTCCTCGGCTTCGGTCTCTGGCAGACCAGGGTCAGGGAGCCGCTCGTCCCGCTGGGGATGTTCCGCTCCGTCCCGCTGACGGCCGGGGCCGTCCTCATGGTGCTGATGGCCTTCGCCTTCATGGGCGGCCTCTTCTTCGTGACGTTCTTCCTCCAGGGCGTCCACGGTCTGAGCCCGGTCGACAGCGGTCTGCACCTGCTGCCGCTGACGGCCATGATGATCGTCTCCTCACCGGTCGCCGGTGCGCTGATCACCAAGTTCGGCCCTCGCGTCCCGCTGGTCGGCGGCATGGTGTGCACGGCCACCGCGATGTTCGGCATGACCACGCTCAGCGACAGTACCGGCGCCTTCACGATGTCCCTGTGGTTCGCGCTGCTCGGCTGCGGCCTGGCCCCGGTCATGGTCGGCGCGACCGAGGTCATCGTCGGCAACGCCCCGATGGAGCTCTCCGGCGTGGCCGGCGGCCTCCAGCAGGCCGCGATGCAGGTCGGCGGGGCGCTGGGCACCGCCGTGCTCGGCGCGGTCATGTCCTCCAAGGTCAGCTCCGACTTCGCCGGCAACTGGGCGGGCGCCGGCCTGCCCGGCGAGCCCGACCCGGCCCTGGAGGAGGCCGCCGAGTTCGGCATGGTCCCGACGGAGGCGCTCTCCCAGGCCCCCGGCATGACGCCCGACGTCGTCGACCGCATCGGCGGAGTCATCCACGACACGTTCATGTCCGGCATGGGCCTGGCGTTCACCGTCGCGGGGTGCGTCGCCGTCGTCGCGGCCCTGGTAGCCACGCTCACCAAGCGCGGAGCCAACGCGGAGGCGGGCGCCGGGGTCGGTCACATCTGACCTGGCGCCGCCTCCCCCGAGTGGGGGAGGGCTCCTCCCCCGGGCGCGCGTCAGGCGTCAACGCCGTGCAGGTCACAGCCCCGCCGAATCCTTTCGGCGGGGCTGTGACCTATCCGGGTGGCGCGGCCCCCGGCCCCCTTCCGCAAGCGGCGCCGGGCGGATCAGGGTGGACGGGAGAAGAAGCACCACTCACGGGGGTTGATCCATCATGCGTACGACCGTTCTCGCGGCCGCTCTGGCCGTCGCCGCACTCGTTCCCCAGGCCCTGACCCACGACCGGGCGGCAGCCGCGCCCGAGACCGCCTCGGAACTCCGGCTGGGCAGCTGCGAGGCAGGCGGCCTCTGCCTCTGGAAGAAACCCGACTTCACCGGCGCCCGGCAGACCCACGAACTGGCCGCTCTCGACATCGAGAGCTGCGTCCCGCTGCCCCGCGGCGGCACCGCCCAGTCCCTCGCCAACCGCACGGGCCGCCCCGTCACCACCTACCAGTCCGCCGAATGCGCGGAGACCGGCGAGTTCGAGACCTACCCGGGTGGCGGGACCTGGGTGCCGCACTCGCCGTACCAGGTACGGGCCTTCAAGATCTGGGAGAACTGAGCGGGCCGGGGGAGGGGCGGAGTGAGCGGCGGCCCGGAGCGACCGGACCCGGAAGCCGGTAGGTCCGGAGGGCTCGGGACCCCGAAGCGGGCCGGTCCGGAAGGCTCGGGCCCCGGACGCCGGCCGGTCGCAGCGCCTGGGCCCCGGACGTCGGCCGCGCACCGTCGGACGCTCGTCCGCGTTCCGGACACGCCGGAGGGCGGCGAGGCTCTGTGGCCCCGCCGCCCTCCGGACCGACCGGTGGTGCCTGCCTACCGCGTACGGCGTACCGCGCGCTGACTGTCAGGCGTCGCCGCCCGCCGGGCCCGGGTCGGCCGCGGCCACGTCCAGGAGCTCGTAGCGGTCCACCGCCTTCTTCAGCGCCGACCGGTCGACCTTGCCCTCCTTGGCCAGCTCGGTGAGGACCGCCAGCACGATCGACTGCGCGTCGATGTGGAAGAACCGGCGGGCCGCACCGCGGGTGTCCGCGAAGCCGAAGCCGTCCGCGCCCAGCGACTGGTAGGCGCCCGGCACCCAGCGCGCGATCTGGTCCGGCACCGAACGCATCCAGTCCGAGACCGCGACGAACGGGCCCTCGGCCGCTTCGAGCTTCCGCGTCACGTACGGGACACGCTGCTCCTCCTCCGGGTGCAGGAGGTTGTGGCGCTCGACCTCCACCGCCTCGCGGCGCAGCTCGTTCCAGGAGGTCGCCGACCAGACGTCCGCCTTGACGTTCCACTCCTCCGCGAGGATCTTCTGCGCCTCCAGGGCCCAGGGGACCGCCACGCCCGACGCCATGATCTGGGCCGGGATCTCGCCCTTCTCACCGGCGCTGAAGCGGTGGACGCCCTTGAGGATGCCCTCGACGTCCACGTCCGCAGGCTCCGCCGGGTGCTGGATCGGCTCGTTGTAGACGGTGAGGTAGTAGAAGACGTCCTCGTTCTCCTCGGGAGCCCCGCCGTACATCCGGCGCAGGCCGTCCTTGACGATGTGCGCGATCTCGAAACCGTAGGCCGGGTCGTACGCGACACAGGCCGGGTTCGTCGAGGCGAGGAGCTGGGAGTGGCCGTCCGCGTGCTGGAGGCCCTCACCCGTCAGCGTCGTGCGCCCGGCGGTCGCGCCCAGCACGAAGCCGCGCGCCAGCTGGTCGGCCATCTGCCAGAACTGGTCGCCGGTGCGCTGGAACCCGAACATCGAGTAGAAGACGTACACCGGGATCAGCGGCTCGCCGTGCGTCGCGTATGCGGAGCCGGCGGCGATCAGCGAGGCCGTGCACCCCGCCTCCGAGATGCCGTCGTGCAGCATCTGCCCGGTCGGGGACTCCTTGTACGCGAGGAGCAGCTCCCGGTCGACCGCCTCGTACTGCTGGCCGAGCGGATTGTAGATCTTCGCACTCGGGAAGAAGGCGTCCATGCCGAAGGTGCGGTACTCATCGGGCGCGATCAGCACGAACCGCTTGCCGATCTCCTTGTCCCGCATGAGGTCCTTCAGAATACGGACGAAGGCCATGGTGGTGGCGATCGACTGCTGTCCCGAGCCCTTCTTCGCCGCCGCGTACGTCTTCTCCTCGGGCAGAGGCAGCGGCTTCGCCCGCACCACCCGGGTCGGGACGTAACCGCCCAGACCCTGGCGGCGGTCGTGCATGTACTGGATCTCCTCCGAGTCGCGGCCCGGGTGGTAGTAGGGCGGGTAGCCCTCGTCCAGCTGCTTGTCGGTGATCGGGATGTGCAGCCGGTCCCGGAAGCGCTTGAGGTCCTCGACCGTGAGCTTCTTCATCTGGTGGGTCGCGTTGCGGCCCTCGAAGTTCGGCCCCAGCGTCCAGCCCTTGACCGTCTGCGCGAGGATCACGGTCGGCTGGCCCTTGTGCGCCTTGGCCGCCGCGTAGGCCGCGTAGACCTTGCGGTGGTCGTGGCCGCCGCGACCCAGGTGCAGGATCTGCTGGTCCGTCATGTCCTTGACCATGTCCCGCAGTCGCGGGTCGTCGCCGAAGAAGTGCTCGCGGATGTAACCGCCGGTCTCGGTGGCGTACGTCTGGAACTGGCCGTCCGGCGTGGTGTTCAGCTTGTTGACCAGGATGCCCGTGCGGTCCTGGGCCAGCAGCGGGTCCCAGGAGCGGTCCCAGACCAGCTTGATGACGTTCCAGCCGGCCCCGCGGAACTGCGACTCCAGCTCCTGGATGATCTTGCCGTTGCCGCGTACCGGGCCGTCGAGCCGCTGGAGGTTGCAGTTGACGACGAAGGTCAGGTTGTCCAGGCCCTCGCGGGCGGCGATGGACAGCTGGCCCAGCGACTCAGGCTCGTCCATCTCGCCGTCGCCCAGATAGGCCCAGACGTGGGACTTGGAGGTGTCGGCGATGCCGCGCGCCTCCATGTAGCGGTTCATCCGGGCCTGGTAGATCGCGCCGAGCGGGCCGAGGCCCATCGAGACGGTCGGGAACTCCCAGAAGTCCGGCATCAGCCGCGGGTGCGGGTAGCTGGACAGGCCGTCGGGCGCCTTCGACTTCTCCTGGCGGAAACCGTCGAGCTGCGCCTCGCTCAGCCGGTCCAGCAGGAAGGCGCGGGCGTAGATCCCCGGGGAGGCGTGCCCCTGGAAGAAGATCTGGTCGCCGCCGTCGCCCTGGTCCTTGCCCCGGAAGAAGTGGTTGAAGCCCACGTCGTACAGCGAGGCGGAGGACGCGAAGGTGGCGATGTGACCGCCGACGCCGATCCCCGGACGCTGCGCGCGCGACACCATCACGGCGGCGTTCCAGCGGGTGGCGTTCAGGACCTTGCGCTCGATCTCCTCGTCGCCGGGGAAGAACGGCTCGTCCTTCGTGGCGATGGTGTTCACATAGTCCGTGCTGCGCATCTCCGGCACGGCGACGCGCTTCTCCCGCGCGCGCTCGATGAGCCGGAGCATCAGGTAGCGGGCGCGATCGCGGCCGCGCTCGTCGACGGCGGCGTCGAGGGAGTCGAGCCATTCCCGGGTCTCTTCGGGATCGAAATCCGGGACCTGACTCGGAAGGCCGCCAATGATGATCGGGTTGCGATCGGAAGCGGAAGCCACACTGTTCCTTCGCTGTTCGGTGGTGCTCTACGGGGTCTGTTATGGGGAACGTACCCCCGGGACAACTCTGTGTGCGCCGTCTCCATCGTGCTACCGCGGGGACCGAGACGTCATCTCTACCGTGGAGTAACCCCTGGGGTTCCGAAACTCCTCCGCGGGGCACGTGTAGGGGCAGTGCATGGCTGGGTACGGGCAAACCGCAACCTTACGCCCAAGGCGTCCAAGCGTTCCCAAACGCTGTTCGACGCCGATTGCCGGAGCGAAACGGCATAAGCTGAGGAAGGACGTAAACGAACGGGGTGATCCAGGGGCGACCCTGGTGGGGCCTCGGAGAGACATGCCGGGATTTGCGGTGACGTGGCAGGGAACGTCACTGTTTAGGCGGTCTCACACGCTGGGTACTTGCGCGATTCGCCGAGCCCGTGTGGACTACGGCCAACGCCCCGCGTACGCGCGAGGGCAGCATTTTCCGAAGACATGATCAGGAGGCAACCCGTGAGCGCGACCGCGGACCACGCGGAGGAGCGGACCAACCCGGCATCACGCCTGGGGTTCGAACCCGGACAGGTGGTCCAGGAGATCGGCTACGACGACGACGTCGAGCTGGAGCTCCGTGAGGGCATTGAGGCCACTACCGGCCAGGAACTCGTCGACGAGGACTACGACGACGTCGCCGACGTCGTCCTGCTCTGGTTCCGGGACGAGGACGGCGACCTTACGGACGCGCTGGTGGATGCCATTGGTCTGATCGAGGACGGCGGTACGGTCTGGCTGATGACGCCGAAGACCGGCCGTGACGGATACGTCGAACCGAGCGACATCAACGAGGCTGCCCAGACAGCCGGTCTCGCCCAGACCAAGAGCATCAGCGCGGGCAAGGACTGGACGGGCAGCCGTCTGGTCACCCCCAAGGGGGCCAAGGCCAAGCGCTGAACCACTCTCGCACCACCCGGGGCCCCCGGCGACGCACCAGCGCCTCCGGGGGCCTCCGCACGCCCGCGGGCGGCTGCGCACGGGCCCTCTTCGGCGGGACGGCGCGCCCTGCGTAGGGTGGTGTCACCCGGGCGGCCCCAGTCCGGGGTGCGCACAAGCGGCGAAGGGATGCGTGTTCCATGACGGTCGAGGTCGGCACAGAGGCCCCGGATTTCGCACTCAAGGACAACCACGGCCGGACCGTGCGGCTCTCGCGGTTCCGCGGTGAGAAGAACGTGGTGCTCGTGTTCTACCCGTTCGCCTTCACCGGTGTCTGCACGGGCGAGCTGTGCGCGCTCCGCGACGAGCTGCCCCGCTTCGAGAACGACGACACCCAGCTGCTCGCCGTCTCCAACGACTCCATCCACACCCTGCGCGTCTTCGCCGAGCAGGAGGGGCTGGAGTACCCGCTGCTCTCCGACTTCTGGCCGCACGGCGAGGCCTCGCGTGCCTACGGCGTCCTCGACGAGGACAAGGGCTGTGCGGTGCGCGGCACCTTCGTCATCGACAAGGCGGGCGTCGTCCGCTGGAGCGTCGTGAACGGGCTCCCCGACGCCCGGGACCTGAAGGACTACGTCAGGGCGCTCGAAGCACTCTGAGACCGGATCGCGCCCCGCCCGGGCGCCGATCGGGCCGATTGCCGCCACCTCCTGGCGACGCCCGGCCAAAAGCCTGTTTTGACCGGGAACCGGTCACTAGGATCGAATCGTTGATCCGATGCCAACGAACGACGGGGACGCTGGTGTCTGCCGGCCCCTGAGAAACTATGGGAGGACTCGTGGGAGTCAGCCTCAGCAAGGGCGGCAACGTCTCGCTGACCAAGGCCGCGCCCAACCTGACCGCGGTCATCGTCGGTCTGGGATGGGACGCCCGTACCACCACCGGCGGTGACTTCGACCTCGACGCCAGCGCGCTGCTGACGAACGCCGAGGGCAAGGTCGGGAGCGACGGCAATTTCGTCTTCTTCAACAACCTGAAGAGCCCCGACGGCTCCGTCGAGCACACCGGGGACAACCTCACCGGCGAGGGAGAGGGCGACGACGAGGTCATCAAGGTGAACCTCGCCGGCGTCCCCGCCGACGTCGACAAGATCGTCTTCCCCGTCTCGATCTACGAGGCCGAGAGCCGCCAGCAGAGCTTCGGCCAGGTCCGCAACGCGTACATCCGCGTGGTCAACCAGGCCGACAACGCCGAGCTGGCCCGCTACGACCTGAGCGAGGACGCCTCGACGGAGACCGCCATGGTCTTCGGCGAGCTCTACCGCAACGGCGCCGAGTGGAAGTTCCGCGCCATCGGCCAGGGTTACGCCTCGGGTCTGCGCGGCATCGCGCAGGACTTCGGCGTCAACGTCTGACCCGCAGCAGGACCGAGCGCACCGCGCTCACGCACCACCACGTCCGGCGTCGCGTCCCGCGCGGCGCCGGACGCGCTCAACCGGGCGCTTTCGACGCCCGAGCGCGGGCGCCGCAAGCGCCCGGCGGCTTTTACACGACTCGGGGAGGACACACATGGGCGTCACGCTCGCCAAGGGAGGCAACGTCTCCCTCTCCAAGGCCGCACCCGACCTCACCCAGGTGCTGGTCGGACTCGGCTGGGACGCGCGCTCCACCACCGGAGCCCCCTTCGACCTCGACGCCAGCGCCCTGCTGTGCCAGTCGGGCCGGGTGCTCGGTGACGAGTGGTTCGTCTTCTACAACAACCTCACGAGCCCCGACGGCTCGGTGGAGCACACCGGCGACAACCTCACCGGCGAGGGCGACGGGGACGACGAGTCGGTCATCGTCCGCCTCGACCAGGTGCCCGCACACTGCGACAAGATCATCTTCCCGGTCTCGATCCACGAGGCGGAGAACCGCGGCCAGGCGTTCGGCCAGGTCAGCAACGCCTTCATCCGCGTGGTCAACCAGGCCGACGGCCAGGAGCTGGCCCGCTACGACCTCAGCGAGGACGCCTCCACGGAGACCGCGATGATCTTCGGCGAGCTCTACCGCTACAAGGGCGAGTGGAAGTTCCGTGCAGTGGGCCAGGGGTACGCGTCGGGCCTGCGGGGCATCGCTCTAGACTTCGGCGTCAACGTTTCATAGCGCCGCGCACGGCGCGGGGGCCCCGTACACACCGGGGGAGACCTTACATAACACAATGGGGTAGCCAGTGGTTCTGAAAACCTTCGGCTGGTCGTTCGCGGTCACCGCGCTCGGCCTGGTCGCGGCGGTTCTCTACGGGGGGTGGCAGGCCTTCGGCATCGTCGCGATCCTGTCGATCCTGGAGATCTCGCTGTCCTTCGACAACGCGGTGATCAACGCCGGAATCCTGAAGAAGATGAATGCCTTCTGGCAGAAGATCTTCCTCACCATCGGCATTCTCATCGCCGTCTTCGGCATGCGGCTGGTGTTCCCCGTCGTGATCGTGGCCGTGAGCGCCCAGCTCGGGCCCATCGAGGCCATCGACCTGTCCTTCAACGACCCCGACCGCTACAAGGAACTGGTCACGGACGCCCATCCGTCGATCGCCGCCTTCGGTGGCATGTTCCTGTTGATGATCTTCCTCGACTTCGTTTTCGAGGAGCGGGACATCCAGTGGCTGCGGTGGATCGAGCGTCCGCTCGCCAAGCTCGGCAAGGTCGACATGCTGTCGGTCTGCGTCGCGCTGATCATCCTGATGATCACCGCCATGACCTTCGCCACCCAGGCCCACCAGCACGGTGGCGGGCACGTGGACAAGGCGTCGACCGTCATGCTCTCCGGCATCGCCGGTCTGATCACCTATCTCGTCGTCGGCGGGCTCTCCGGATTCTTCGAGGGCAAGCTCGAAGAGGAGGAGGAGCGCGAGCACGAGGCCGAGGAAGCGGCCAAGAAGGAGGGCAGGCCCGTCACCGGGGTCGCCCTCGCGGGCAAGGCCGCGTTCTTCCTCTTCCTCTACCTGGAAGTCCTCGACGCCTCGTTCTCCTTCGACGGGGTGATCGGCGCGTTCGCCATCACCAACGAGATCGTGCTGATGGCTCTGGGTCTCGGCATCGGCGCCATGTACGTCCGTTCGCTCACCGTCTACCTGGTCCGCCAGGGCACGCTGGACGACTACGTCTACCTGGAGCACGGCGCGCACTACGCGATCGGCGCCCTCTCCGTGATCCTGCTGGTCACCATCCGGTACGAGATCAACGAGATCATCACCGGTCTCGTCGGCGTGTTCCTGATCGGCTGGTCGTTCTGGTCCTCGCTCCGCCGCAACAAGACCCTCGCGGCGAACGGCGACGGCGGCGCACCGGACAGCAAGGCCGAGGTCCCCTCAAGGGTGTGACGCGGCAAGGAATGAGGAACGCTCTCTGCGGGGCGGCCCACACGGCGACGGCTCTCCGGGACTCTCCCGGACCCGGCCCGGTGGCCGCCCCGCGGTGATGTGCGGGTCGCGAGACAGGTGGGGGTTGGAATGGGTTTCTTCGACGGCCTGTGGCCGGGGCGCGCGGCGCAGTTCGACTCGGGCGACGCGATGACGAGCGCGATCACGCTGACCAAACGCAACGCCACGGTGTCGCTCAGCAAACAGGGAGCCCTGTCGGGCAACCTCCGGGTCAACCTGTCCTGGCGGATGCGCACCTCGGACTTCGAGGGCCGTCCCTCCCGGAGCGGCCGACTGCGCCACCCCCTCACGTTCTTCCAGCCCGAGGTGGTCCAGGCGCACACCCAGGGCGTCGTCAACGTCGACCTGGACCTCGGCTGCATGTACGAGCTGACAGACGGCACCAGGGGAGTCGTGCAGCCGCTGGGCAGCCTGCTGGGCGACCTCAACGGCCCGCCCTACGTCCGGCTGAGCGGCGACGACCGGTTCGGGGCGCCCTCGGGGGAGACGGTCTACGTCAACCTCGACCAGCGCGACCAGATCAAGCGGATGCTCTTCTTCGTCTACATCTACGACCAGACGCCCGCCTTCGACCGCACCCACGCCAAGGTCACGCTGTATCCGGGCAACGGGCCGCGGGTCGAGATCGAACTGGACGAGCGGGCCCCGCAGGCCCGCTCGTGCGCGGTGTTCACCATGGAGAACATCAAGGGCGAGCTGATCGTGCGCCGTGAGGTGAAGTTCGTCTACGGCTTCCAGTCGGAGCTGGACCGGCTGTACGGCTACGGCATGCAGTGGGGCCGCGGCTACAAGACCCGGACCTGAGTCGGCCGACGCCCTCCGCCCCGGCGTTGTCCGGCCGGGCCTCTGACGCCACGGCCCGGCCGGGGCCTCAGGACCGGATGAACTGCGGGCCTTGCGGAGGCAGCGCGAAATGCGGGTCGGGTGCGTAGGCGGCAGCCGCCGCGGGCTGGGGATAGCCGTAGGAGGGCGGCGCGGCGGCAGGCTGCGGATAGCCGTACGGCCCCTGGTGGCCCGCCGCGGGCGCGGGCGGTGGCCCGGCGGGCGGCGGATAGCCGTAGGAGGGCTGCCGGTGCTGGACCGTGGCCTGGGAGTCGGGGCCCGCCGCGTGGAGGGGCGCGTACTGCGGCGGCGCCTCCGGCACCGGAGGCACGGCCGCCGAAGGGGCAGGCGAAGGGATCGGCGAGGGCCGAGCCGGGGCGCCGTACGCGGGCGGGTCCTGCGCGGGCGTGGGGGCCCGGTGCTCGGGCGAGGCGCCCGGCTCCGCGGCGTCCTCGTCCTCCGCCTCCGGCTCCTCGACCGAGATCCCGAAGGCGGTGGCCAGACCGATCAGCCCGGTGGGGTAGCCCTGGCCCACCGCACGGAACTTCCACCGCTCACCGCGGCGGTACAGCTCCCCGCAGATGATCGCGGTCTCCTCGCCGGTCTCCGGCCGCACGTCGAACACGGCCAGCGGCTCGCCCTCGTCGAACGCGGCGTCGAACAGCAGCACCCGCAGGTCCGGCACCTGCTCGAAGGCCGCGCCGTCCGAGGAGGCGGCGATGACCACCTGGTCCACCGACGCGTCGAGCGCGCCGAGATCCGCCTCGACCGTGTCCGTCAGCCACTCCTGGACGCCGCGCTTCGGCAGCCGCCGCACCAGACCCGAGGGATGCCGGGGCTGGTTGTAGAAGACGAAGTCCTCGTCGGACCGCACACGCCCCGACGCACCGAGGAGCAGGGCGGACGCGTCCACGTCGGGGACCCCGGCGCCCGGGGTCCAGCGCAGCACGGCCCGGACGGCCGCGGCCTCGACAGGGACGTTCGAGCCCTTCAGCATCGTGTGCGTCATGCCCGTCATCCTGCCTGCTGGGGGCCCGTGCGGACAACGCGGGGGGCGTCACGACCGTGCCCGCGCGAGGCGGGACGATACCGCGTGAGGTAACCCGGCCAGGGGCGGGTAACCGGAAGTTCATGTGTATCGGGAACTGTTGATACCCGTTCGTACGTACTATTACCGGCCATACGTTGTCCGACCGGTCAGGCAGTTCGGGGGAAAAACATGCGTCACTTCGGGCATATCTCGCCCGCCACCCGGGAGAGCCTGTTCCTGCGGGAGCCCTGCACCTTCAGCGCACGGTCTTCGGCGCAGGTGCTCTCGGTGGCCCTCGGAGCCACCCTCTACTCCCCGGCCACCCGTCCGAACCTGGCCGAGGACGTCCTGAAGCAGGCCGGGCGCGGCGTCGTCTCCATGGTGCTGTGCCTGGAGGACTCGATCGACGACGCCGAGGTGGTCGGCGCGGAGGCCAACCTGATCAGGCAGTTCGCCGCCCTCGCCGCCCGCGGGACGCCGCCGGGGCCCACCGGCCCCGACCCGGCGAGCGCGCCGGGCACGACGGACGACGACGTGCCGCTGCTCTTCATCCGGGTCCGTGAGCCGGCCCAGATCACCGACCTCGTGGACCGTCTCGGCGACTCGGTCCGCATGTTGTCCGGTTTCGTACTTCCCAAGTTCACCGAAGAGCGTGGCTCACTCTTCATGGAAGCCCTCACCGAGGCCGAGGCCGCCTGCGGACAGCGGCTCTTCGCCATGCCGGTCCTCGAATCGCCGGAGCTGCTCCACCTGGAGACACGCCGCGAGATCCTCCAGGGCATCGCCCGCAGTGTCGACAAGTACCGGGACCGGGTGCTCGCCCTGCGTCTCGGTGTCACGGACTTCTGCTCGGCCTACGGGCTGCGCCGATCGCCCGACATGACGGCGTACGACGTCCAGATCGTCGGCTCCGTGATCGCCGACGTGGTCAACGTGCTGGGCCGGGCGGACGGCACCGGCTTCACGATCACCGGACCGGTCTGGGAGTACTTCCGCCGGCAGGTCCGCATGTTCAAGCCCCAGCTGCGCCGCAGCCCCTTCCTGGAGGGCCGGGCGGAGGAGCTGCGCACCGCCCTCATCGAGCACGACCTGGACGGCCTGCTGCGCGAGATCGAGCTGGACCGCGCCAACGGGCTGCTCGGCAAGACGTGCATCCACCCCTCGCACGTCGCGCCCGTCCACGCGCTGTCCGTGGTCAGCCACGAGGAGTACACCGACGCCCAGGACATCCTGCGGCCCGAGCGCGAGGGCGGCGGAGTGCTGCGCTCCGTCTACACGAACAAGATGAACGAAGTGAAGCCCCACCGGGCCTGGGCGGAGCGCACGCTCCAGCGGGCCGAGGTCTTCGGGGTGGCGAAGGAAGACGTCGGCTTCGTGGACCTGCTGGCCGCCGGCCTGGCGAACTGAGCGCGCGGCGATGAGCGAGCGCGCGACGAGAGAAGAGACCGTGGACGTGGTGTGGTCGGGCGACTGGGTGGCCGAGCGGCTGGGAATCGCCCTGAAGGGCGACGCAGAGCTGCGGGACCTGCTGGGCCTCGCCCTGCGCCGCAACCCCAGGCGGGCGCACCTGCTCGTCTCGAACGTGCTGGGCAAACACGTGCCCCAGCGCCCCTCCGTCGTCTACGGGGCCGGCTTCGAGCTGGGTGAGCGGGTGCGGGCCCTCCTCGGCGACGAGGCGGCCTCCCGCGCGGTCGTCCTCGGGTACGCGGAGACGGCCACCGGCCTCGGCCACGCCGTCGCGGACGGACTGCGGGACGCCCCCTACCTCCACTCCACCCGGCGCCCGGTGCCGGGCGTCGAGCAGGCGGGCGGCTTCGAGGAGTCCCACTCGCACGCCACCTCGCACCTGCTGCTGCCCGAGGACCGGGGCCTGCTCGCGGGGGACGGAGGCGCGGCCCCCGTCGGCGGGGGCGGCTCGGACCACGGGGGCGGGCCCGTGCTCGTCCTGGTCGACGACGAGTTCTCCACCGGCAACACGGTCCTCAACACCATCAGCGCGCTCCACCGCCTGCACCCGCGCGAGCGGTACGTCATCGTCGCCCTGGTCGACATGCGCTCGGCCGGCGACCGCGACCGGCTGGCCGCCTTCGCGGCCGAGATCGGCGCGCGCGTCGACCTGGTGACCCGCAGCGCCGGGACGGTCCTTCTGCCGGACGGCGTGCTGGAACGCGGCCAGGCCCTGGTCGCGGAGCAGGAGGCCGTCCAAGCGGAACGGACGACGGCACAGGTCGAAGAGACGGGACGGGCCGAAGAGACGGAGCGGGCCGAGGAGCGGCGGGCACCGCGCGCCGAGCAGGCGGGCGTGCGCGCCGAGAAGCGGGCCGCAGAGGCGGCACACCCGGACGCGCGCGCCGGCGCCGGGGAGGCGACGCATGGCGACAGCGCTGCCGTACCCCGTCCCGCCGGGCCCCCGGCCCGGTTCACCCGCGTCGACCTGGACTGGCCGGCCGGCGTCCCCGACGGCGGGCGGCACGGGTTCACCCCCGCCCACCGGGAGGAACTGGAAGCGGCGCTCCCGGCCATGGCCGACCGGATCGCCGCCGCGCTCGGCGACGACGCCCGCGGCCGCGTCCTCGTACTCGGCTGCGAGGAGCTGATGTACGCCCCGCTGCGCCTGGGCACCGCGCTGGAGGCCACGCTGGACGCGGCCGCAGAGGTCCGCTACTCCACCACCACCCGCTCGCCCGTCCTCGCGGTCGACGACCCCGGCTACGCGATCCGCACCCGTCTGGTCTTCCCCGCCCACGACGACCCGGCCGACGGCCCCGGCGACCGGTACGCCTACAACGTGGCGGGCGCCGGCTTCGACGCGGTCCTCGCCGTCGTCGACTCCACCGCCGACACCCCCGAGCTGCACGCCCCCGACGGACTGCTGGCCCGGCTCGCCGAGCACACCGGCCACGTACTCCTCGTGACCGTCCCCTCGTACGTCCCCGGCCCGACCCCCACCGCCCCCCGACGCCAGGAGCCCGCCGTGCCGCCCGAGCCCCTGAGAGGCCCCGACTTCTCCAGTTACGCCGCGGAAGACGTCGGCTGGCTGCTCCAGGACCTCTCGGACACCGAGCTGGAAGCACCCACAGAGGAGCGCGAGGAGGCGATCCAGAGCGGCGGCGCGCACTACGCGGAGTCGCTGCCCGTCGAATACCAGCCCAGCCCCGCCTACCAGGCACTGTTCGCGGCCGCCCTGGACGCCTCCGCCGCCCGCATCGCCCGTGCGGTGGGCGCCGTCACCGAGACGGTCCTCGCCGAACGCGGCCCCCGGCCGGTCCTCGTCTCGCTCGCCCGCGCCGGCACCCCGGTCGGCGTGCTGATGCGCCGTTGGGCCCGGCACCGGCACGGACTGGACCTGCCGCACTACGCCGTCTCCATCGTCCGGGGCCGCGGCATCGACGCCACCGCCCTGCGCTGGCTGGCCGCCCACCACGACCCGGCCGACGTGGTGTTCGTCGACGGCTGGACCGGCAAGGGCGCGATCACCCGCGAACTGGCCGCGGCCCTGGAGGCGTTCGCCCGGACCGAGGGGGGCGCCCGCTTCGACCCGGAGATCGCGGTGCTCGCCGACCCGGGCGGCTGCGTACGGACGTACGGCACCCGCGAGGACTTCCTCATCCCCTCCGCCTGCCTCAACTCCACGGTGTCCGGCCTCGTCTCCCGTACGGTGCTCCGCGCCGACCTCGTCGGCCCCGACGACTTCCACGGCGCGAAGTTCTACCGCGAACTGGCGGACACCGACGTCTCCGTCCACTTCCTCGACACGGTCGCCGCGCGCTTCGACGAGGTGGCCGGCGACGTCGACGCGAAGGCCCAGGAGCTGCTGGCCGCCGACCGCGCCCCGACCTGGGAGGGCTGGGCGGCCGTCGAGCGGATCAGCGAGGAGTACGGCATCCACGACGTCAACCTCGTCAAGCCGGGCGTCGGCGAGACCACCCGGGTCCTGCTCCGCCGGGTCCCCTGGAAGATCCTCGCGAAGCGGGGAGCGGGTGCGGACCTGGAGCACATCCGACTGCTGGCCGAACAGCGCGGCGTACCGGTCGAGGAGGTCGACGCCCTCCCGTACAGCTGCGTCGGTCTGATCCACCCGCGGTACACCCGCGGTGCGACGGGCGCGGACGGCAAGGCGGTGAAGGGCGCGTGACCACGGACCCGCGGCCCCCCGCCGCCGCTCCCGCCCCGCCGGCGACGCAGGACGCCCCCGTCGGCTCCGTGGCCTCCGGCACGGGCGGCACACCGGTCACCCTGGTGGCGAGCGACCTGGACCGCACCCTCATCTACTCGGCGGCAGCGCTCCAACTGCCCATGCCGGACGCCGAGGCGCCCCGCCTCCTGTGCGTCGAGGTGTACGGGCGCCAGCCCCTCTCCTACCTGACCGAGACGGCCGCGGCCCTCCTCACCGAGGTGGCCGGAGCCACCGTGTTCGTGCCGACGACCACCCGGACCCGCGAGCAGTACCACCGCATCCACCTCCCCGGCCCCGCTCCGCGCTACGCGATCTGCGCCAACGGCGGGCACATCCTGGTCGACGGCGTCTCCGACCGGGACTGGCAGGACCGCGTCCAGGCCCGGATCGCCGACGAGTGCGCCCCCCTGGCCGAGATCAGGGCCCACCTCGCGACCACCGCCGACCCGGCCTGGCTCCTCAAGGACCGCGTCGCCGAGGACCTCTTCGCCTATCTCGTCGTCGAACGCTCCCTGCTGCCCGAACAGTGGGTGAAGGAGCTCGCGGTGTGGGCCCGCCCCCGCGGCTGGACGGTCTCCCTCCAGGGCCGCAAGATCTACGCCGTCCCGGCGCCCCTCACCAAGAGCGCCGCGATGCACGAGGTCGCCCGCCGCACCGGCGCCACCCGCACGCTCGCCGCCGGGGACTCCCTCCTCGACGCCGACCTGCTGCTCGCCGCCGACCTGGGATGGCGCCCCGGCCACGGCGAACTGGCCGACGACGGCTGGCACGCCCCGCACGTCGAGGCCCTGGCGGAGCGGGGCGCGGCGGCGGGCGAGGAGATCCTGCGCCGCTTCCTGACGGCGGCGGCGTCCCGCCACTGAGACGCGGCGGACCGGCGTACCCGGTATCCGTGCGCTGCGGCGCACGCTGAGCGAGGCTTGGCCGAGAGCGCGGCGGACGGCCGCCGTGCCACGACACAGAGGGACACCCACCCGGATGACCAAGGGCAACGACACCACCATCACCGCGGAGCTGTACGCGTACATGCTGGCCCACAACCCCCCGCTGGACCCGGTCCAGCGGGAGCTGGTGGACACCACATACGCCCGGTTCCCCGACCACGCGGGCATGCAGTCGGCCGAGGAGCAGGCCCCGCTGCTCGCCTTCCTCGTCCGGCTGGTCGGCGCCCGGCACGTGGTGGAGGTCGGCACGTTCACCGGGTTCAGCGCCCTGGCGATGGCCCAGGCGCTGCCCGCCGACGGCACTCTCATCGCCTGCGACATCTCGGAGGAGTGGACGGCGTACGGCCGGGAGGCCTGGGCGAAGGCGGGCGTCGCGGACCGCGTCGACCTGCGCATCGCCCCCGCCCTGGACACCCTGCGCGCGATGCCCGACGAGCCCCACATCGACTTCGCCTACCTGGACGCGGACAAGGGCGGCTACATCGCCTACTGGGAGGAGCTGGTCCCCCGGATGCGGCGGGGCGGCGTGATCGCCACGGACAACGTGCTCTTCCACGGCGGGGTCACGGACCCGGAGGCGACCGGCCCGGCGGCGGCGATCAAGGAGTTCAACGACCACGTGAGCGCCGACGACCGGATGGACAGCGTGCTGCTGACGGTGTCGGACGGGCTGACGCTCTCCCGGAAGAAGTAGCGCGCCGCGCCGCGGGCGGGCGGGGCCGGGCTCAGCCGCAGCACCCGCCCCCGCAGCAGCCCCCGCCCCCGCCGCCGGACGGTGCGGGAGCGGACCCGGCCGCACCGCCCACGGCCACGGTGGACAGGAGTTTCACGGTGTCGTCGTGGCCGGCGGGGCAGGAGGCGGGGTCCGAGGACTGGGCCATGGGGCGGCTGAGTTCGAACGTGTCTCCGCAGGTGCGGCAGCGGAATTCATAACGAGGCATGGCCCCAGGCTAGAGCCATCACGGGGGCAGGGCTACGGCCGCCCGGCCTGCGACCCCGCCCTGCGGGCCTGGCCGAGTGCCGACGTGTCCGCGGGCCCGGTCGGGGACCGGTCCCGCGGCGCACTCGGCCGCCCGCCCCCGGCGGTCGGGGCGGGCGGGGGCTCACGCTCCGGCACCGCGCTCCTCACGAATGTCGGAGACCACTCGGGCCGCGGTCTGCCGCACGGCCTCGGTCTCGGTGAGGAAGTGCCAGTAGTCGGGGTGGCGCCCCTCCAGACCGGCTACGGCGCGCTCCAGCCGGGCCACGGAGTCGTCCAGGGGCCGGGCGTGCCGGGGGTCGGGCGTGTGCCGGCCGGCCATGGCGAGGCGCTGGGCGTCCCGCACCGCGAACCGGGTCCGCTCGATCTCCTGCTGCGGGTCCTTCGCCACGGCGTCCAGCTGCTGCAACCGGTCTCCGGCGGCGGACACCGCCTCGTCCGCGGCGTTCAGCAGGGCCCGGACCGTGCTCAGCCGGGATGTGGCGTCCGCCCAGAGCTGCTCCTCCCGTGCCTTCGCCGCCTCCGCGAGCTTCTCCTCGGCCTGTCGTACACCGGCGGCGGCCTGCTCCGGGACGGGCTGCAGGTCCTGCCAGCAGGCGGCCGAGAAACGTCGCCGCAACTCGCTGAGCACCGGCTCCACCGAACCCGCGCGGGTGGTCAGCGCCTGGGCCCGGGTCCGCAGCGACACCAGCCGCCGGTCGATCTCGGCGGCCCGCTCGGGCAGCCGCTCCGCCTCGGTGCGTACGGCCTCCGCGTCACGCAGCACCACGTCCGCCCGGTGCAGCGTCTCCGGGACACCGTGCTTGCCCGCTCCCTGGTTCAGCTTGGTCAGCTCCGGGGCGAGCGCGGCGAGCCGGGCGGCGAGCTCGTCGGCCCGCAGCCCCGCGGCCCGGACGGAGTCGAGGGCTTCGCTCGCGCCGAGGAGGGCCTGCCGAGCCCGCTCCACTGCGGGGGCGAGCCGGGCGAGCTGCGTCTCGGCACTGCCCAGCAGGGGCCCGAGTCCCTGCGCGAACCGGTCGAGCTCGCCCTTGACCCGTACGAGGTCGTCCTTGGCGCGGGTCAGCTCGGTGCGGGCGCGGGAGGCGACAGAGGGCTCCAGCTCGTCCCGGTCCAGGTCATGGGTGTCGACGGCGGTGATGTAGGCGTGGCTGACCTCGTCGATGCGCCGCCCCAGCGCGGCGAAGTCCTCCACAGCCTTGCGTGCGCGTGAGGAGCCGTCGACGGCGCTGATCGTCTCGACCGAGATCCGAAGATCCCGCTGAGCGCTGTCCAGTTCGTAGAACGCCTCGGCGGCGGCGTCCTTCGCGGCCTGCGCCTCGGCCCGCTGATTCTCGCCGCGACCGCCGAACCACCGGCGCGTACCGCCCCCGGAGAAGGCGGTGGGCAGCACGGCCAGCACGAGCGGCACCGGCAACAGCAACAGCCCCAGGGCATCCCGGACGGCGGGCCCGCTGTGGTGACGCCCTCCACAGGCCTCGGAGCCGGGACGGACACCGCGGTCACGCGGCGGTCGCCGCCCCCCGGGGACGAGCCGGCCAGCCAGCCCCTGGACCCTCTGGACGGCGGAACGCCCACCCGCTCCTGCCTCCGGCCGCGCGTGTGTCGCCGTCACATCCCTCTCCCGTGCCGATTCGCCCTGCCCGGTACATTCTCCCACCAGGTAAGGACGAACACACGGGCCGGTTAGTTCACGCTTCGGACGGTGACTTGACCGTTGTCGCTCCGCGCTTTCACCACATGGGCGCTGGTGTCGCTGCGCGGCACCCCTATCGAGACGTCACCGTTGTCGGCGGAGGCGTTCACGGCGTACTTCTGCGCGCCCGGCGGCAGATCTATGGTGATCCCGCCGTTGTCGCTCACCGTGTCCACGAGGTCGGGAACGGTGGCGAAGTCCAGTCGGACCTCCCCGTTGTCCGACCGGGCGACGACGGACGGGGAGGACACCCGCTCCGCCCGCACCTCCCCGTTGTCGCTGTACAGCTTCAGGGCGCCGCTCACATCCCGGACGAGGACCTCTCCGTGGTCGGACGACAGATCCAGCGGACTGTCGAACCCGGCGGCACTGACGCGCCCGTTGTCCGACGCCGCCGTCACGCCGACCCCGCGAGGCACCTTCACCCGGTGCCGCGCCTCGCAGTTGTTGATCAGAGCCTCGCACTTCACCCGGAGCGTCAGGGTGTCGCCCTCGATCTTCCAGACCGGGTCGGGCCCGCTGCCCAGCACCACCCAACCGTCGACCTGCCGCTCCACCTCGATCTGCTCTACGTCGGCCGACACCAGGTCCACGGTGGCGTTCTCCGAGTCGATGTTCAGGGTCGTGCCCTCCAGCGCGAACGTCTTCCGCTCGACCGGGGCCCCCTCCGCATCCGTACCTCCGCACCCGGTGAGAGACAGGGCCAGCAGCGCGGCCCCGCCTGCAACGGAGAGAGCCCGGCCGGACGCCCGGCGCCATGTTCGGGTCGGTGCGCTCGTCACGATGTCCACGGTGATCGGTCCCCCAGGGTTTACGGCCGTACGATGTCACCGGACGTCGCTGCCGGTGTAAGGAAACCGTATGCAGCCACGGCCCCCGGCGGTATGCGGGCGGCTACCGTCTCGGAGGTGGGGTTATCCCCCGCACGCCGCCCGTGCGGCCTTCCGGGCCCGGTCCCACACCGCCGCGCGAAGCTTCCAGCCCGGCGTGCGGCCCCCACGCCGCCGCCCGGCACCGCCGCTGACGCGGTTTATGAGCAGGAGCCCGGGTCCATGTAGGCTGTGGCCTCATCCACGGGTGCGTAGCTCAGGGGTAGAGCGCTGCTCTTACAAAGCAGATGTCGGCGGTTCGAAACCGTCCGCGCCCACCAGTGCGAAGGCCCCCGACCGATCATGGTTGGGGGCCTTCGACATCTCCGTCCGGCGCTGACGGGCGTGCTCACCCGGGCCCCGGCCCGCACAGCCGCGACGGCCCCGTGCGAACGGATCACGCGAAGGCCGGGCGCACTGCGGAGGCGTGCTGGTCGTGGGTGGCGAAGTAGGCGAGCACGAGGGCTCCGCTTCCCAGGACGACCAGTTGCACGATGCCGGGGAGGCGCCACCCCCGAGCAAGCAGCCCACCGCCCGTGATGACTGCGCCGCCGGCCAGGAGCCACATCCCCCGCAACGCTTCCTGGGGCGCGGTGGGCGGGTTGCCGCCGTTGTAGCTGTCGGCCCATCCGGCCATCCCGTAGTTGATGAGCACCAACCAGGCGATGGCCATCAGGTCGAGTACGAGCAGGGCCACGCTGACCCCGATCTGCTCGCCGGTCGACGGTCTGTCCTTCGTTCTCATGACGACCACCGTGCCTGGTTCCCGTGCCGGTCTGTTGATCGCATGCCCTCCAGCGTCCTGGCGCGTCAGGCCCCGCGCATGAGCACGGGTACTCAGATCCGCTCGGAGCGGCAGGCGTTGTCAGAGCCCGGCTCTACGATGCTCTCCATGCGCAGAGGAGCGATCACACGACAGTCCGTGCTCAAGGCCTTGGCGGAGCACGAAGAGGTGGGGCGTGACGCCTTCCTGGCGAAGTACGGCTTCGGGAAGGCGCGCTCCTATGTGCTGGTCCACGAGGGGCGGGAGTACGACTCCAAGGCGATCGCCGGGGTGGCGCACAGGTGGAGTCAGGGGCGGGCCCTCACGTCGGACGAGTTCAGCGGGGGCAGGGCCGGCGCCGCGGCGTGGCTCCAGCGGGTCGGTTTCCAGGTCAACGCCATGACGCGCGACGGCGCCAAGACATGAACGGAGCGGGACGGTGAAGGGCCGGGAAGGCGCGGGGCGAGCAGGGGGCTCGGCCGCGCCTCAGCAGAGCACCGGCCCGGCCGGTCCGGGGCCCCGCGCCGCGCTGCTGATGTCGCTGGTGCTCGGGCTGCTCCTGGGGGCGCTGTCGACGCTGGTGATGTTCCCGGCCGCCCAGCACCTTCGCTCCCTCGAGGACGGCGAGCGGGCTCAGGCGGTGCTGCATACGAGCGGCGCTTGCATGGCGGGCCAGTGCGAGGTCGCGTTCGAGGCCGGTGGGCGGAGCGTGGTGGCGGATCTGCCGGTAGGCAGCGGTGGAGGCAGGCACTCCGTCGGCGCCCGGCTGACTGTCCGACACCAGGCGGACGATCCACAGGTCGTCGCCCGTGAAGAGGACGTCGGGGGCGGTGGGGCGGCCGTGCTGGCGGTGATGTCGGGCGTGGCCGCCCTGCTCTTCCTCCTGGTGGCGATCGTGGCGGCGATCTTCGTGGCCCGACAGCGGCGCGCGGACGCGCGGTCCTGCCGGGCCATCCAGGAGGGGGAGCGGCACGGCGGTGGCTAGGACGCGGCACTACCGTGTGCCCCGCCCGGCGGACCAGGCTGTCTGTGCGCGTGCCGGAGGCCGCGGGCCTGCCGGCGGATCACCCCTCCGACGGCGCGGCGATGACGTGCCCGCTCGCCGCCTCGGCGATCGACAGACTGTTCTCGTAGAGGTGGTGCCGGGTGATGCGGCCGTTCTCGACGGTGAGCCGGAGCGCGAAGGGGCCCGAGAACGATCTTCCCGTCGCTCGCACGGTCCCCGAAAGGCGCCCTGTCAGGACGGCGTCGGCACCGTCCACCAGGAAGGCGTCGACGGAGGCGTGCGCGTCCTCGGGCACGGTGTGCTCCATCAACTCGGCGAACTGGGCGGCGCATTCGGCAGCGGTGGAACGCGGCCGAATCCACGGGGCGGCGGGGTTCTCGGCCAGCAGCCAGTCGACCTCGTCGGCGAAGACCGCGGTGAGCCGCCCGATGTCCCCGGCCGCCCGGGCGGCGAGGAACTCCTGGACGACGGCCCGGGTGGTCTCGGCGGGGGAGGGCGGTGCGGTGGTGGTCGAACCCGCCCTGGGGGCAGGGGACGTGACAGACATGGTGTCTCCGTACGTTGTCAGGCGACCCGGCGGACTTCCGGCGATGGGCTCGATCCTGCCGGTGGGCGGGTGGAGAGGTCGATTACTCCGGAGGTAATGAGCGGTCACTGAAGGCGGTGGGCGCGTCGTGAGCGGTCCGCGGGCGGCGTAGCGCGGTACGCCGCCCTGGAAGGCGATGCGTCGGCCGCCGCGATGCTCTCCACTTCCTGGGGGCGTCCCTGGGCCGAACCGGGGTCTGGCCACCGCCGCGCCCCGTCCGGCGTCTCGGGCGGGCCGGCCCGGTCGCGGCAGGCAGCCGGTCGTGCCCGCGGCAGCCGGGCGTTCCCAGCCGCCGGGCGCCGGCCGGGGCGGAGGCGCCGCTGCTGCCCGAAGGCTGAGCGCCGCCCCGCCCCGCCCCGGCCGGGCCGTGCGTACGGCCCGGCCGCGCGGGGATACTTCTGCCGAAGCCGTCGGCACCGGTGGATCGACGCCCCCGACCGGGAACCCGGTGCTCTCAGACGTGGAGCTCGGGCGGGAAACCGGTCCAGCGGAGGCCGGCCGGAAGGTGGCCGGTGTCGTTGAACAGGAGGACGGCGGGGGGACGGCCGGGCGCGTAGCGGATGACGGTCAGCGCGGCGTTGGCATGGTTGATCCCCGTCCAGCGCCACTTCGGGGCGTCGAGCGCGTCCCGGAACAGCCAGCCGACGAGGAAGTTGTGGGTGACGACCAGTTCGTGCCGCGGCTCGCCGCCCGCGACCGGCCCGGTGAACAGCGCGAGAGCCTGCTGGGCCAGCCCCGGGCCCTTCTCGCGTTCCGGCGCCGGGAATCCGGCCAGACGACCGAGCAGGCGGCCCGCGGATTCCTCCGGCAGCTCCTCGCGCCGTGGCATGTAGGGGATGTAGTCGCCGGCCGGCGCGGACGGCAGCACGGGGACACCGGCCAGCCGCTCGCCGATCACCTGGGCCGTCTCCTTCGCGCGGGCGAGCGGGCCGTGATGGATCGCGGTGAGCGGAGCTCCGCTCAGCCGCTCCGCGAGGAGGGCTGCCTGCCGCCGCCCGTTCTCCGTGAGCGTGCTCTCGTCCGACGAGGCCTCACCGTGGCGCGTCAGGTACAGGTAGCGGTCCGCCGTTGCCGTCATGGGCGCGTCGTCCTCCATCGGATTACATGATCGTGTGAATGTCAGGACCGACGTCGTCCCATGCGCCGCGGTTCCGTACCACCGGCCCCGCCGGGCTCTGTCGTGGCGCGGTAGCGCCGACCGCCCCCCTGTCGCGTGCCCGGGGACGGCGGCCTTCCGGGGCCGCCAGCGCGCACGCCTCCCAGGATGCGATCGGACGGTGCGCGGGGCACCGTGGAGACATGTCCGAGCACCCGCCCGTGATCGTCTACCCGCCGTCCGCGACCGGAGGGCGGCGGGTCACTGTGCACGGGCAGATCGTGGGCCTGGCGCACGGCCGGGGCGAGGTGGCCGCGCTGCTGCGCGCCGCCGGGCTGGGCCCGGGGCCCGACGAGATCGTCGAGCTGGACCGGCCGGACCTGATCGAATGGCGCGGCGGCGACCTCGACACATGGGAATGACCCCGTGCGCGTCGGCAGACGACTCCTGACATGGCAATGATTCCGTGGGCCTCGGCCGGCGGCTGCCGAGTGTGCCGGGTGGGTTCGCGGACGCGCGGCAGGCTGATCCGCCCCGCCCCGCCCTGACCCGACCCGACCCGACCCCCCGACCCGGCCCGTGCCGGCCGGGGCCGCCCGAGCGGAAGCTCTGCCCGGCCAGGCACCGGGGGGAGCTGAGCGGACCCCGGTCCGGTCCGAGCTGGCCCACCAGGGCACTGTGATCCGGTCCGGCCCGCATCGAGCCGACCCGGCCCCGACCGCATCGGGCCTGGACCGTGCGGAGTCGGTGTTCCACCACCCGTCACTCGTACGGGCGTGCTCAGGTGGCTCTCCCCCGGGAACCGAAGGAACGTCGAAGTCAGCCTGACTCGTGCCATCGAAGCAGGTCAGGGCAGTGCACGCCCGAGTACGTACCGGCCGAGGAGTTCTCATGAGCCAGCCCGACGCCCCTACGCCCGGCGCCTCGCGCCCCGCCGCCCCCCGTTCCGGGGGCTCCTCCGGCAGCCCGTGGGCGGCCGGAGGAACGATGTTCGCCGGCCTTCTGCTCTTCGTGGACGGTGTCCTCGGGGTGCTGAAGGGCATCGCGGGGATCGCTACCAACGACGTGTACAGGGTGATCGACGACTACGTCTTCAAGTTCAGCGTGACCTCGTGGGGCTGGGTCCACCTCATTCTCGGGGTGGTCCTCATCCTCGTGGGCCTGGGCATCCTCAAGGGAGCCGCGTGGGCCCGGGGCGCGGGCGTGGGCCTCGCCTCGCTGAACCTCATCGCGAACTTCATGTGGCTCCCGTACACACCGGTGTGGGCCATCGTCACCATCGCCATCGACGTCTTCGTCATCTGGGCCCTGTGCACCGACCGGGCCGACTCGCGCGACCGGCTCCGGAACGGTTGAACCGTCCGGCCCCTGACCGGTCGGGCGTCAGATGTCCGTTGTCAGTGGGGCGGTCCACACTGGAGACATGTGCCGCAGCATCAAGACGCTCCGACCGCCCGCCCTCCCCGATGAGGCCACCGAGGAGGAGATGCGGGCCGCCGCCCTCCAGTACGTGCGCAAGGTCTCCGGGTTCCGTGTGCCCGCCGCGCACAACCGGGAAGTCTTCGACCGGGCCGTCGACGAGATCACCGCAGCCACGATGAAGCTGCTGGACGGCCTGGAGATACGCGGCGCGGCCCGGGGGTGAGCCCGGGGCCGGAGCCCGGGGGCTTGCCCGCCGGGCGGGTTGCGCCTGAGTTGCTGGGGTCCCCCGCTGGAGACGCCCGTGAACGGCCCGGGGCCTGGTTCGGCGCTCCCGGGCACGGGCCCGATCAGGGAGTGGCCGGTGTCGGCGTGGCGAGGGAGCCCGATGCGCTCGTGGGGGCGATGCCCGGCGCGGGCAGCGGGACCGTGGCGCGCGGCAGCGCCGTCGGTGTTGCCGCACTCCGTGTCGCGGGGCCCGGCGGTGCGGTCGCGGACAGTGCCGTCTGCGTCTCGTCGTCCGCCGTCGCAGCCGACCGCGCCGAGGCCGGGCGCTTCACCAGGAAGGCGGCCAGCGCCCCGGCGACGAACAAGGCCAGTACCGACACGGCCGTGCCGAACCAGGTCGAGCCAAGCCACCGGCCGCCGAAGTAGCCCAGCCCCACGCTGTAACCCGCCCACGCCAGCCCCGCCAGGGCGGACCACGGCAGGAAGTCCCGCACCCTGCGGTGCGCGGCGCCCGCCCCGAGGGAGACCACGGACCGGCCCGCCGGAGCGAACCGGGCGATGACGACCAGTGCGCCGCCGCCCCGGCTCAGCGCCGAGCCGAGACGCTCCTGCGCGACGGTGAGGCGACGCGAGCGGGCGATCGCCCGTTCCAGGCGGTCGCCTCCGCGCCAGGCGAGCCGGTACGCGACGAGGTCGCCGAGGACGGAGGCGCTGGCCGCGCACAGAATCAGCACGACCAGTGACGGCACCTGCCCGCTGGGGCCCGCCCCCGTTCCGCTGACCGTGGTCGAGCCGGCGGCGGCTGCCGTGGCGGCCGTGATCACGAGGACGCCGCTGGGCAGCAGTGGCAGGAAGACGTCCAGGAGCACCGAGAGCGCGACCACCCCGTAGATCCATGGAGTGCTGGTCAGCGCGCCCAGACTCTCTAGCACCGTCTCCTACTCCCCGCTCGTGTCGACGCCGCGACGTCGCAAGGGAGCGGCAGGGGCGGCTGGGCCCAGCTGTACAGCGTACGCGGGAGGGTTCCGCTGCCTGCCCGCAGGGCGGGTGATGTTGTGCAGGTCACGTACACCTGGCGGCCTCGTGCCCGTTAGACGGGAGAAACGACCGGCGCGAACGAGGAGCAGCGTATGACGGCAGGGATGGTACGGACGGGGTGCGGGCCCTCGCACCAGAAGGAGAAGAGGGGCGCGGCGGTGTGCGGGCGTGGCGGCGTGCTGCCGGGCGTCCCCGGTGCGGTGGCCGGTGCGGTGGTGCTGCTGATGCTGGCCGGCGGGGTCGGGGTCGCCCATGGCCCGCACGACCAGGCGCACGACGTGCACACGACAGCGCTTCCGGCGGACGGCGTCCACGGCGAGGAGGGCCCGGGGCTCCCGGGCGAGGGCGGGGGGACGGCCCGGGCCTCGCGCTTCGAGGATGGCGTCGTCGGTCCGGTCGGCGGAGTCTGGACGCGGGCCGCCGGGGTGTTCTCCCCGCCCGGGGCCTTCCTCCCGTCCAAGGCTCTGACGTACGACACCGGGTTGGTGCCGGCGGGGGCCCGGATCGAGGTCACGCAGTACGCGGACGGGACCCGCAGCCGGATCGCGGCCCGGCTGCGGGGGCTGCCGCCGGACCGCGCGTACGGGATGCACGTGCACACCCGCCCCTGCGGCGCCGATCCCGCGGCGGCCGGGCCGCACTACCAGCACCGCGCTTCGGCGACGGCGGACCCGGTCAACGAGGTGTGGCTGGACTTCCGGACCGACGCGGACGGCGACGGGCGGGCCGAGGCCCGGCACGGCTGGAACTTCCGGAAGGGCGGAGCGCGGTCCGTGGTCATCCATGACCGGCAGGGCGGTGCGGGGGAGCGGGCGGCCTGCTTCACGGTGCCGTTCGGCCCGACGGACGACGCGTCCGGAGGCGGGGCTGACGGAGTGGCCCGGTGAACGGGTAGGAGAGAGCAGGGCGCACGGGCGTGCCGGGTCGTGCCGGGTGCACGAGACCTGCGGCTCTGACGGGTCGACCGGATGTGAGGGGCCGAACGGGCTCTGACCGGCGGACCCGGGCGCGCGGGTCTGCCGAGAGCTCCCCGGTCGGCCCGGGGCCGCCCGGATGGTTCGCGCGCGGTGGCGTCCGCCTCCCCAGCGGGAGGGGAGCGCCACCGCGCTGCCGTTCCCGGCCGCCCCGCACTGCGGGGCGGTGTGCGGGGCGGCGGGGGCGTGAGCCGGGCGCGGGGGAGCCTGCGGTCGTGCCGTAGGTCAGACCGGGACGGCGGGGGCTTCTGTGCGCGGGGCCGCGCCCTCGGCCGGAGTGCTCGTGCCCCTCGCTCCGAAGAGGCGGTCCAGGGCCAGCGCGCCCGGACCGGTGAAGACCAGCAGCAGGAACGCCCAGCAGAACATCACCGGGGAATCGCCGCCGTTCTGGAGCGGCAGGAGAGCCTCGGGCTGGTGCACGGAGAAGTACGCGTAGGCCATCGAGCCCGACGCGAGGAACGCGGCGGTGCGGGACCCGAGGCCCAGGGCGACCAGCGTGCCGCAGACGAGCTGGATCAGCGCGGCGTACCAGCCGGGCCAGGCGCCGGCCTCCGTCTGACCACTGCCGAGCACGCCGAAGAGCGCGGCGGCACCGTGGAAGGCGAAGAGCAGACCGACGACGAAGCGGAAGAGGCTGAGTACATAGGGCTGGGCTTGGTTCAGGCGGATGAGCATGAGGGGAGGGCTCCTTCGGTCGAGGCGGGGGCGAGAGCCGACTGAAGCCTCAGGTTAGGGATGCCTCACCAGTACTTGCAAGTTCAACATTCTGTCGGGTGTCTGGAAATCGACCCCGCTTTCGGAGGTGAGTGAACGCTCACGTACTGCCGGGAGCTGGGAACTCTGTCCGACTACTGTGGCCTGCACCAATGTCAGCGCAGGGTTCCGGCCACGGGGCGGGGTGCCGGGCCCCGGTCGGCGGAGCCCGTGCCGTCGGCCGGGCCAGGCGGTGAGGCGGCACTTCTGTGCGGCCGGGGGCGGGGGAGGGGCCTTCGGTCCCGGGCTCGTGGGGCGCGCGCGAACGTGTCCCTCCGGCCTCGGTGGCGGGAGCGTGCGAGGGGGGTGGGGCAGGCCGGGCGGGCGAGAGTGGCGAGCGCGAGGCCGCTGTCCGGTCAGCTCCCGCCTCCCGTGGAGGGGGAGCCGTGGCGGGCGGGCGGCGAATGCCTGGGTGGCCGGGCGGTCGTCAGGGCCGGCGCCTGCACGGCGGGTCGGCCGGAGCCGGTCCTCTGCCGACGACGCGCCCGGGTGTCACGCGTCACCGCCGCCGCGCGAGCGGAGCGAGGGCAGGTGGGGATGCGCCATCGGTGGCCGTACTCGTCCGAAAACATGCTGGCGGCGCAGGCCGGAACGAGGAAGGGCGGCGGTCGCCGCGCATGCTGGGGAGGGCCGTGGCGCGCAGCCGTCCGCGC
>NZ_JBBBEN010000097.1:154290-156541 GCF_037137275.1 Streptomyces pratensis
GCGCGGACGGGGGTGTCGGTCCCGGGCGGTCGCGCGGCGGGCCCGTGCGCGAGCCCGTGGGCCTCCGGGCGGGCGGGGGGCCGTGTGCGTACGGGAAGGCGGTGCGCCGGTCAGCAGGCGTTGAGGATCGACTGCAGTGCGCTCTTCTCGGCCGAGTCCACGCTCAGGCCGTAGGAATGCTTCACGTGGACCCAGGCGCGGGCGTACGTGCACCGGTAGGCGGTGCGCGGTGGCATCCACTCCGCCGGGTCCTTGTCGCCCTTGGACTGGTTGACGTTGTCGGTGACCGCGATGAGCTGAGGGCGGGCCAGGTCGTTGGCGAACGACTGCCGCCGGGCGTTGGTCCAGCTGTTCGCGCCGGAGCGCCAGGCCTCGGCGAGCGGGACCATGTGGTCGATGTCCACGTCGGACGCGGCGTGCCAGGTGGCCCCGTCGAACGGTGAGTACCAACTGCCGCTGACCGCGGCGCAGGAACCGTCCTGCCGGACGTTCGTGCCGTCGCGCTTGAGGACGACCTCGCGGGTGTTGCAGGCGCCCGACTGGGTGACCCAGTGCGGGAACTTGTCGCGGCTGTAGCCGCTGGACGAGCCCTCCGCGCTGACGTCGAGCCCGCCGAGGTAGGCCCGTGCGGTCGACGCGCTGACCGGGGTGGGCATGGCGGCCTGTGCGGTCGGCGCGGTGAACAGGGCGGACGTGGCGACGAGCGCTGCCGTCGCGGCGGCGACGGAGAGGCGACGCGCGTAGACACCGGACATGCGAACTCCCTTGACGTGGGGGGTGCTTGGGCGGCTGACGTGTGACGTCCCGCCAGCGTGGCGACGCCAGGTTTCTGTGGGGTGGGCGTCAGGTGACAGCGTGGCGACATGTGCACGTCACATCAAGGGGTGTGCAAGGGGTGTGACGGGTCGCGTGGGCGCGCGAGCGGGTCATCGGACGTCTGTGGCGCGGAATGTGAGCGTCTGTCCGGCGCTTGCCCGGTCGGAGTGCGCCCCCTCGGCCGACGGGGCGCGGCCGGGCCCGCCGCGTCGCAGCCGTGTGCCGCTTCCGGCGGACCCGCCCGGGGTTCGCGTCGTCGCCCGGTCGCCCCGCTTAGGGCGGTGGCCGGGGTGCTCGCGTCAGGCTCCCGGCGCGAGCGCGCGGCGGGTGGGGCCCCCGGGGGAATTGAGCGGGGGCTGAACCTTCCCCCGGGGGAGCTGATGGGGCCGCGGTCCCTGTCGGGGGCCCCGAGGGGGCGGCGGCCGGGCCGGGCGGCGGGAGGAGCGGTGGGAGCGGCTGTGGGGAGCGGCCGGCCCGGGGGGGCGGCGGGAGGGGGGCGATGGAGGGCCGGCGCCCGTTGCGAGTCGGCGCGCGGCCCGGAAGTGCCCGAACCCGGCCCGCCGGTCTCAGGCCTCGTTGAGGTGCAGGCGGACCGAGCCGTCTCCGGCTGCCTCCACCCGCACCCGCGTCAGGTCCTCGACGTGGGCGTCCGGCGCGAGGGCCGCGGCGCGCGGGCCGACGCCCACGACGCGCATGCCGGCCGCACGGCCCGCCGCGACGCCCGCCTCGGAGTCCTCGAACACGATGCAGTCCGCTGCGTCGAAGCCCAGCTCCACCGCGCCCTTGAGGAAGCCCTCGGGGTCCGGCTTGCTCTCGCCGACCTGCTCGGCCGTGACGCGGACGGCGGGCATCGGCAGCGCGGCCGCCCCCATCCGGGCCGTCGCGAGCGCGGTGTCGGCCGAGGTCACCAGGGCGTGCGGGAGGGCGGCGATCGCGGCCATGAACGCGGACGCCCCGCCGATCGGCACGACGCCGTCCATGTCGGCGGTCTCCTCTGCGAGCATCGCCCGGTTGTCCGCGTGGTTCTCCTCCATGGGACGGTCCGGGAGCAGGACGGCCATCGTGGCGTACCCCTGGCGGCCGTGCACCACCTTCAGGGCGGCCTGGGGGTCCAGCCCGTGCCGGAGCGCCCAGCGGCGCCAGCAGCGCTCCACCACCGCGTCGGAGTTCACGAGGGTCCCGTCCATGTCGAGCAGAAGGGCTTTGGCGGTGAGGACGGTGGCCGTCACGGGGTTCTCCAGAACGCTGGGGGTGGCGGGTCAACGGCCCGGACGCGGGTGCCGCGACGCATGACTGCCCCGGGCGGTGGGCGGGTGTGCGGTCCGGGACGCGGTATCAGAGCAACCCCCGCCCACCGGTCAGGGAGTGAAGGCGGGGGTTACTTTGTTCCATCACGATACAAAAACCAGGGCCAGAACGCCAACTCCCCGGCCCG
>NZ_JBBBEN010000097.1:156595-246776 GCF_037137275.1 Streptomyces pratensis
CCCCGGATCGGTGGTTCCCGCGCCCGCTCAGCGGCGCCCGCGCCCGTGCGTCTCCGCCTCCAGGACGCGCCGCGTGTTCGGCCCGTACACGCCGACGGGGTCGCCCTCGATCGACTTGTACGACTGGTAGATGATCACCGCGTTCTCCACCCGGTCGGTGTAGTTCCCGTCCGGCGGCCCCTGGTAGAGCCACACCTCCATGAGCCGCTTCTGCAGGTCGGAGACCTCCGGGCCGTGGTCGCCGCGCCGCAGGGAGACTCCGGCGGGTTCCACGGGCGCGGGGGCGGACGGCGTCTTCGAGGCCCGGTCGGCAGTGGCTTCGGGGGACGGGGCCGACGCCGTCGGCGCCGCCGCCGTCGTGGCGGTCGGACGTGCCGTCTCGCTCCTCGTCGGAGAGGCGGACGCGGAGGGAGAGGCGGAGACGGTGGGGGAGGGGGAGAGGCTGCGGGAGGGAGCGGCGGAAGGGGAGGGGGACGGGGCCACCGACGCCGCCGGCTCTTCCTCGATGTCCGGGACGCTCGCGGTCGCCTCCGGCAGCGCCTCGTCACGACGGTCGTCGCCGCCGAACAGCCCCCCGGCGAAGGCGGCCGTGCCGACCACGGCGACCACGGCCGCCCCTGCGGCGAGGGCGGCGATGGGGCGCCTGCGGCGCGGCTGCACGGGGTCGGCCGCGTAGCCGGGGCGCCCGCCCCCGGCTCCGGCGGGCGTACGCCGACGGCTGCCGTCAGCCGCAGTGCCCCCCGCGGGCCCGGCGCCGCCCAGGAACAACGGCAGGGTGGTGGCCGCATCCGGAACGCCGGCCCCCGGCCCGGGGCCCGCCGCGGACGCCCCCGCGTCCGGCTCCCCCGCACGGTGAGCACCGCCTCCCGACGCGTCGGCGTTCGGGCTGCCGCCTCCCGACGCCCCGGCGTACGGGGCTCCGCCTCCGGGCGCACCGGGAGGCGGCAGCCTGTCGCCTCCCGGTGCGCCCTCGTACGGAACGCCGCCGGCCTGCGTGCCGCCTACCCGCGCGCCGCCGTGTGAGCCCGCGCCGCCGGGCGCCGCGCCGCCCTCCGGTGCGCCGAACGGCCCCTCGCGCCCCGCCGGGCCGCCGTACGGGGCCCCGCTCTCCGGCGCGCCGTCGTACCCGGCCCCGTCCGCCGGGTCCGCGCCCGGCGTCGGGTCGTTCGGCAGCGTCACGTACGGCCTGATGCGCAGCGGGTCGAAGTCCTCGGCCGCCGCGATCTCCGCCGCGCGCTCCCGCTCCCGCTCCCGCGCGGGCGTCGCCCGCTCCGCGCCCGCGCCGCAGCGGCACGGCTCCCCGTGCGCCGCGCCGGGCGTCCCGGCCGTCCGTCTTCCGCACTCCGGGCATACGTGTCCGGTCATCGTGGGCCCCTCCCCTTGAACTGCCTGCGATTATGCAGCCCGCCCCGGGCGAGCCCAACGGCCCGCCGGCCGGCCGGGTCGCGGGCCGTCGGCGCCCGGCAGGCCAGAGCGGGGCGAAACGGCCAGGATGGGGGTGTAGCGGATCAGCGGACCGAGGAGACGCCCATGGCCCAGCAGCTGAGCCCGCCGCCTCCGGCCCCTGGTGAAGGGCAGACCCGCCGGACGGTCCTGGTGGCGATCGGCGCCCTGCTCCTGGGCATGCTGCTCGCGGCACTCGATCAGACCATCGTGTCCACGGCGCTGCCGACCATCGTGAGCGAGCTGGGCGGCATGGACCACCTGTCCTGGGTGGTCACCGCCTACATGCTGGCGGCGACCGCGGCGACCCCGCTCTGGGGCAAGCTCGGCGACCAGTACGGCCGCAAGAAGCTCTTCCAGACCGCGATCGTCATCTTCCTGGTCGGCTCCGCCCTCTGCGGCGTCGCCCAGGACATGCCCCAGCTGATCGGTTTCCGGGCCCTGCAGGGTCTCGGCGGCGGCGGGCTCATGGTGCTGTCGATGGCGATCGTCGGCGACATCGTCCCGCCCCGAGAGCGCGGCAAGTACCAAGGCCTGTTCGGTGCCGTCTTCGGCGCGACGAGCGTCCTCGGACCGCTGCTGGGCGGCTTCTTCACCGAGCACCTCAGCTGGCGCTGGGTCTTCTACATCAACCTGCCGATCGGCGTCGTCGCGCTGCTCGTCATCGCGGCCGTGCTGCACATCCCGGTCCACCGGGAGAAGCACACCATCGACTACCTCGGCACCTTCCTCATCGCCTCCGTCGCCACCTGCCTGGTCCTCATCGCCTCCCTCGGCGGTACGACCTGGGACTGGGGGTCGGCGCGGATCATCGCGCTCGCGCTGCTCGCCGTCGTCCTGCTGACCGCGTTCGTCGCCGCAGAGCGGCGTGCCGCGGAACCGGTCCTGCCGCTGGGACTCTTCCGTATCCGCACCTTCAGCCTCGTCGCCGTGATCAGCTTCATCGTCGGCTTCGCGATGTTCGGGGCGATGACCTATCTGCCCACCTTTCTCCAAGTGGTCCACGGCATCACGCCGACGATGTCCGGCGTCCACATGCTGCCCATGGTCCTCGGCATGCTGCTCACCTCGACCGGCTCCGGGCAGATCGTCAGCCGCACCGGCCGCTGGAAGGTGTTCCCCCTCTCGGGCACCGCGCTGACCGCCGTGGGCCTCCTGCTGCTCCACCGCCTCGACGCCTCCAGCTCCACCTGGGAGATGAGTCTCTCCTTCTTCGTGTTCGGCGCCGGGCTCGGCCTCGTCATGCAGGTGCTCGTCCTCGTCGTGCAGAACGCGGTCTCCTACCAGGACCTGGGCGTCGCCACATCCGGGGCCACGTTCTTCCGCTCCATCGGCGCGTCGTTCGGCGTGGCCGTCTTCGGCACCGTCTTCACGGGCCGGCTCACCGGCCGGCTCGACGGCGTACTGGCCGGCCGTACGCTGCCGCCCGGCGTCGACGCCGACCGGCTCGCGTCCGACCCCCGGGCCATCGCGGACCTGCCCGCGGACCTGCGCCCGTCCGTGCTCGGCGCCTACTCCACCGCCATCACGGACGTCTTCCTGTATGCCGCCCCGGTCGTCGCGCTCGCCTTCGTCCTCGCCTGGTTCCTCCGGGAGGACAAGCTCCGGACCTCGGTGACCGCGCCCGACACCAGCCAGACCCTCGCCTCCAACCCCGTCGAGCGCTCCTCCCGCGACGAGTGCGCCCGCGCCCTGTCGACGCTCGCCACCCGCGAGGGCCGCCGCGAGATCTACGAGAAGATCACCGCGAGGGCGGGGTACGACCTGCTGCCCGCCGCCTCCTGGCTCCTGCTGCGCATCAGGCGGCACGGCACTGTGGAGCCCGGTCGGCTCGCCGAGGCGGTCCCCGTGCCGCTGCGCGTGATCACCGAGGCGGCCCGGCAGGTGGAGGAGCGAGGGCTGGCCCGCCGGGAGGGGCCGCAGATGGTCCTCACCGACGCGGGGGGTGAGGCGGTCGTCCGGCTCTCCCAGGCACGCGAGGACTCCCTCGCCGAGCTCCTCGGCGACTGGTGGGGGCCCGAGCGCCCCACCGACCTGGTCAACCTCGTCTCCGAGCTGACCGCCGAGATGAGCGGTTCGAGCAAGGAACGCCCGCGCGCCCCGGAACCGTCCCGCGACCACGAGGCCCGGCGGGACCACGACGCCCGCCACGACCCCCACCCCGACCGTCACGGGCCCCCGGCCCCGTGAACGCTCCGCGTCACAGCTCCTTGGCGAACCAGCGCTCCGCGTAGGGGTTGCGGCGGTGGAAGGCGGGCACCTCCCGGTACCCGTGCTTCGTGTACAGACCGCGCGCCTCGACCAGGTCGTTGCGGGTGTCCAGCCGCAGCAGCCGTACGCCGAACCCCCGCGCGGCCTCCTCCACCGCGGCCAGGAGCAGCCCACCGCCGCCCGTGCCCCGGAACCCCGGCCGCACGTAGACCCGTGTCAGCTCCGCCGTTCCCGCTCCGGCGGCCTCCGTCAGCACCAGCCCGGCGCAGCTCGCGGCCGTCCCGTCTCTGCGGCCGAGGACGAACTGCCCGGTCGGGGGCGCCAGCAGGTCGGCCCCGTCGTCCGCGAGCCCCGCGGCGATCTCCTCGTCGGTCGCCTGCCGCAGCCAGTAGCGGCTCGCGACCTCCTCGTAGTAGTCCCGGCGCAACGCCGTCGCGTCTGGTGAGTCGAAGCGCTCGGCGGTCACGGTCCACGTCATGGGGCGCATTCTCGCCCTCGCCGCAGCGTGACGGCCACGGAATTACGTGGAGGGGGGAAGCAGCGCAGTCCGGGCAGGCGGCGGCCGGGAGGGGCGGCGGGGCCGGGCCGCCGCCGGACGCGGCTCCGGCAGCGTACGCCCGCGCGTGCCCCGCCGCCGCCCTCGGCCCGCGGGCGTCGGGACGGAAGCCATGATGACAGTCAGGCAAAGAGGGGGTTGATTGTGTCTACCCCGTAGGGCAATGCGAGGCTTCATCCGGCACGGCTCCTCATGGAAGGGGCGGTGCATGGGACGGCGGGAGGGGCGGCGCAGCGTGGCGAATGCGGATCACAGTGTGCGCGGTGGCGCGGCGGCGGAGGAGGGGACGAGGACCGGGGCGGCCCGGGTCGTTCTCTGGCTGGTCGTGGCCGTGCTCGCGGTACGGCAGGCGACGGTGGTGCTCCGACAGCCGCCGGGGGAACGGTTCCTCGACCTGGAGGCCTGGACCGGGGAGAACGGAGTCCTGCGGTCGACTGGCTCGCTGTACGACGGCGGCCGTTTCACGGGAACGCCCTTCGCCGGTCTTGTGCTGAAACCTCTCACCGCCTCGGCCCAGCAGGCGCTCGGCGTCGCGTGGACGCTCGGCTCCCTCCTGCTGGTCGTCGCGCTCGGCGTCGTCGCGGCCCGCGCCCTGCCCCGGCCGGCCGGCCGGCGGACGGCCCTGTTCGCGGCCCCCGTCGCGATCATCCTGCTTCTGCTGTCGCTGCCGGTCCGCAACGCCCTGCACCTCGGGCAGACCAGCGTCCTGCCGGTCCTGCTGGTGCTCCTGGCCTGCTTCGTCGTCCGGGAGCACCGGGCTGCGGGCGTTCTGGCCGGGCTCGCCGCCGCGCTCCAGCCGGTGTTGCTGCTCTTCGCCGTCCTGCTCTGGCTGACCGGCAGGCGGCGGGCCGCGGGGAGCGCGGGGGCGGCCTTCGCACTGGCCACGGCCGCCGCCTGGGCCCTGGCGCCGAAGGACTCGTGGACGTACTGGCTGCACCATGCCGGGGGCGCCGGGCTGGGGGAGCGGCCGGACAGCCTCGCCAACCAGTCCCTGCACGGGGCGCTGCTCCGGCTCGGGTTCGAAGGCCCCCTGGAGACGGCCGTGTTCCTCGCGCTCGCCGCCGTCGTCGTGGTCCTCGGACTGCGCCGCGCCGTGCGGTACGCGCGGGACGGGCAGCTCCTCCTCGCCGTGGCCGTGACCGGCTGCGTCGTGGTGGCCGTATCGCCGACCGCCTGGCAGCACCAGCTGCTGTGGGTGCTCCTCGCGGGCGTCGGCAGGGTCGGCAAGCAGGCTGCCGACCGGCTGGTCTGGCCGGCGGTCGTGGTCCTGGCCGTCACCCTGCCGGGAACGATGCTGCTGCCGAACATCGAGACGCTTCTCCCCGTACGCGACAACGTGCTGCTCCTCGCGGCCCTCGGAGCGGCCTGCGTCGCCCCGTTCCTGCTCCGCACCTCGCCGTACTGGCAGCACCCGGTCCCGACCGACCACGCGAAGCCGGTCGCCGCACGCTGGCGGCGGGTGCCCCTCCTGCCGTTCTGGAGGCGGGTGCTCAGCCGCCCCAACCTGCTGCTGGAGCTCCTGCTCATCCGGGTCGTCTACTCCGCCTACGCGCAGGTCCGCCTCGCCGCCACCGCGGGCCGCCCGCTCGCAGAGGAGCACGGCCGGCAGATCCACGCGATCGAGCAGTGGCTGCACATCGACATCGAGCACTGGGTCAACCACACGGTCGTCCGGATCACGTGGCTGAGCGAGTTCTTCGACTACTACTACCTCACGTTCCACTTCATCGTCCCGTTGACGATCCTCGGCGTGCTCTACGTGCGGCGGCCCGCGGACTACCGGTGGGTCCGCTCCTCCATCGGCTTCGCCACCCTGCTGGCGCTCGTCGGCTTCTGGCTCTATCCGCTGGCCCCGCCCCGGCTGATGCCCGGCCTCGGCTTCATCGACACGGTGCACGGGGTGCAGGACTTCGCGAAGCCCGACTACGGGACGCTGACCACCGTCACCAACCAGTACGCGGCGATGCCGTCGCTGCACTTCGGCTGGTCGCTGTGGTGCGGGGTGGTGATCGTGATGCTCGCCCCGCGGATGTGGATGAAGGCGCTGGGGCTGCTGCACCCGCTCTTCACCATCGCCGCGATCGTGGCCACCGCCAACCACTGGGTGCTGGACGCGGTCGGCGGCGCCCTGGTCGTCGCGCTGGGCTTCGCCCTGACCTACCTGCTGTCGGGGCCGAGAGCGCTGACCACCGACCGGGCCGACGGGGGAGGGCCCACGGAACCGCGGTCCCTCGCCGAGCGGTCCGCCGAGCCCCGGCCCGAGGTCCCGTCCTTCCCCGCGCAGTCCCCTCCCGTAGCGGAATCCGTACCCGCGTCGGTGCCCGGGCCCGGGGCCGCGGCGAAGGTGGGCGGCCCCTGAGGGCTGTACGGGGTCGTGATCGCCGAGCTTCTTTCGCCGGGCCAGGCCGCCAGACGGCCCGAGGCCCTCAGGAAAAGGGAGAAGGGCGGGCAAGGGCGGACGAAGAGCAAGCTGACCGGCGGCTTCCGCCCCGGGCCGTGATAGGTCGGGAGCCAAGTCGGAAGAAGTCGAGATGAATAGCCACTGGCCCGATTTCTCGCTCGACTTTCATTGACCTGTGCAAAAGCGCGTCGCGCGGGCGGGGCTGCCGACCGGTGTGCGGATGCCGGGCGCACGCTGCCCCGCCGGACGTGGCTTCCTGCCTGGCGCTATGGCGTCACTGGGCTTCTCCACCCGTTCGGCCTGCGCCGACGCCGTGTGCCGGTATGTCCGAGAAGCCAGTGGTCAAGACCAATAACGGGACGCGACGGCACTCGTGGGGCCCTTGCGTGACCGGCCATGAGGCCAGATCCTTCACTCTCTCCGCACCAGTGGAATCGCGGAGTCAGGGTCTGTCGAAACTAATGGCTGGAGAAATACGTGAATCGAGCGAAAAGGGTCCTGCGCGGAACTGCGGTCATGGCCGGTGCGCTGATGACGGCGGCGGCCGTGACGGTGACGGGAGCCTCCCCGGCCGCGGCCGCGGACTACTACTACGAGTTGCCGTACCCGGCGGGCGAGGCCTACACGGTCACCCAGGGCCCGGAGGGCACGTACTCGCACACCGGTCCGTACAACGAGTACGCCTGGGACTTCGGGCTCCCGGCGAACTACGAGGTCTCCGCCGCGCAGGGAGGCACGATCGTCTACTCCGACTGGTCGCCCTACTGGGAGAACGGCATAGAGGTGATCATCCGGCACTCGAACGGCCAGTGCACCCACTACGCCCACCTGAACCGGGCGATCTACAACGCGGGCGCCTGGGTTCCGCAGGGCCGGGTCGTCGGCTGGTCGGGCAGCACGGGCGCCTCAACCGGCCCCCACCTGCACTTCCAGGTGATCGACTGCAACAGCCGCGTGGGCCTGCCCGCCACGTTGCAGGGCTGGACGCCCTACACCGGAACCCGCCCGGTCAGCGTGAACTCCTACGCCTGACCCCGCCGGTCCTCAGCCTCGTATCGACAGCGCCGGCGCCGCGCCGGGGCGAAGCCCGTCGGGCGGGAGGAGCGCCGGTCAGGGGTGAGAGGACGGTCGGCCGGCGGCGGTGACCGCCGGGGTCCCGAAGGGCGTCACGCGTCGGGCCGCTCGAAGGCCGGGCGGGCGTCGAAGGCGGCCCGGCGGGTGGCCCGGCGCAGCGCCTTCAGCAGGGTCGGGCCGATCGCTGCCGTCAGGACGACGGTGAGCGCGGCCCGGCCCAGGTCCCAGCCGAGGGAGGTCGCCGCGCAGTAGGCGAGGAAACGCACCAGGTTCTCGTGCAGCGGGTCGCCCGCGACGAACGAGATGCCCGACCCCATCCCGGTGATGATCGTCCAGCCGTGCAGGTTCATCACCGTGCCGTACGCGAACGCCGCGAGGAAGCCGTAGACGGCCAGCATCGCCAGCTCAGCCCGGCCGCGCAGCCGGTCGGGTCCCGGCAACAGTCCCGCGCCCATCGTGAACCAGCCCATCGACAGCATCTGGAACGGCATCCACGGCCCCACCCCGCCCGTGAGCAGCGCGGAGGCGAACATCGTCACAGAGCCGAGGACGAATCCGAAGCCGGGGCCCAGCACCCGGCCGCTCAGCACCATCAGGAAGAACATCGGCTCCAGGCCCGCCGTCCCCGCGCCCAGCGGGCGCAGCGCGGCGCCCACCGCCGCCAGCACGCCGAGCATGGCGACCGCCTTCGCGTCCATGCCGGACTCGGAGATCGTCGCCACCACGACCGCGACCAGCAGCGGCAGCAGCGCCGCGAACAGCCACGGCGCGTCCCGCGCGTGCGCGAGTCCGGACCCGGCGTCGGCCAGCAGCGGCCACCCGAAGGCGACCACGCCCACCGCCCCGATCAGCGCCAGCGCGGCGACCGACTTCGGCCCGAGCCGCACCGGCCGCGCGGCCCCCTCCCGCACGCCCGCAGCCCGGCCCTCACCCGTGCCTCCGCTCACCGTCCGGCTCCTTTCCGTACGCGCACCGCGCGGTCCTCTCCAGCGTCTTCGCCGCGCGGCCCCCCGCCCCCCGCTCCGTCCGCCTCCGGCCTCCCCGCCCCCGCGGCCGCCGCTCATGCGCCCGCGTCCAGCGCCCCGCGCACCTGGGACACGGTCAGCCACTCCTGCGGGGCCAGGACCTTCGCCGTCTGCGGGGCGAACGCGGGGGAGGAGACGACCACCCGCGCGGTCGGGCCGTCCGCGACGACCTCACCGTCGGCGAGGATCACCACCCGGTGTGCCAGTTCCGCCGCCAGCTCCACGTCGTGGGTCGCCAGGACGATGGCGTGGCCCTCGGCCGCCAGGCCTCGCAATACGCCGACGAGGCGGGCCTTGGCCGCGTAGTCCAGGCCGCGCGTGGGCTCGTCCAGCAGCAACAGGGGCGGGCGGCCGGTCAGGACGAGCGCCAGGGCCAGGGCGAGCCGCTGGCCCTCGGAGAGGTCCCGGGGGTGGGCGGCGTCCCCGACGCCCGGCAGCAGCTTCGACACGAGGGCCCGGCAACTGCCCTCCGGCGCGCCCGCGTCCCGGTCGGCGGCCGCGCACTCGGCGGCCACCGTGTCCGCGTACAGCAGATCGCGTGGCTCCTGCGGGACCAGGCCGACCCGGCGCACCATCGCCCGCGGGTCCGTGCGGGCCGGAGCGAGGCCGCCGACGAGCACGGCCCCCGCGGTGGGCTCGACCATGCCGACGAGCGCGCCGAGCAGCGTGGACTTGCCGGACCCGTTGCGGCCCATCAGGGCCACCGTCTCGCCCGGAGCCACGGTGAACGTCACCCGCCGCAGCGCCTCCACCCGGCCGCGCCGCACCCCGAGCCCCTCGACCCGGGTGACCGGGTCGCCGGCCGGGGCGCCGGACGCGCCGGGCCCCCGGCGGCCCAGCAACCGGGCCAGCCTCCCGGGCTTCACGCGGCCGGCGGGCGGTCGAGCGGCCGGGGGACGTGCGGCCCCAGGGCCCGCGGCGTCCGAAGAGCCCGCGGCGCCCGCAAGGTCCGACGGGCCCACGGCCGGCTCCAAAGCAGGCCCGACCTCGAAAGCCGTCGCCGGGGGCCGCGCCGACGCCAGCCGGGCCCGCAGGCCGTCCGCCGCTCGCCGGGCGTCCCGCACCGACAGCGGCAGCGGGTCCCAGCCCGCCAGCAGCCCCAGCTCGGCGACCGGCGGCCGTACCGGCGACACCTTCATGATCTCGGCGGGCGACCCCGTCACGGGGGCGGCGCCCGGCGCGGGAAGCAGCACGACCCGGTCCGCGTACTGCACCACCCGCTCCAGCCGGTGCTCGGCCATCAGCACGGTCGTCCCGAGGTCGTGGACCAGCCGCTGGAGCACCGCGAGGACCTCTTCGGCCGCCGCCGGGTCCAGCGCGGACGTCGGCTCGTCGAGCACCAGGACCTTCGGGTGCGGGGTGAGCACCGAACCGATCGCCACCCGCTGCTGCTGACCGCCCGACAGGGTCGCGATCGGCCGGTCGCGCAGCTCGGCCAGGCCCAGCAGGTCGAGCGTCTCCTCGACCCGGCGGCGCATCACGTCCGGAGCCAGGCCCAGCGACTCCATGCCGTACGCCAACTCGTCCTCGACCGTGTCGGTGACGAAGTGGGCCAACGGGTCCTGCCCCACCGTGCCGACCAGATCCGCCAGTTCCCGGGGCTTGTGCGTACGGGTGTCACGCCCGTCCACCGTGACCCGGCCCGACAGCAGCCCGCCCGTGAAGTGCGGGACGAGGCCGGACACCGCGCTCAGCAACGTCGACTTGCCGACTCCTGACGGTCCGACGAGCAGGACCAGTTCGCCCTCGGGGACGGTCAGGTCGACGCCGGACAGCGTGGGCCGCTCCGCGCCCTCGTACCGCACGGCGACCCGCTCGAACCTGATCACGCCTGCTCCTTGCTGGGACGCGCCGAATCCTCGGCACGGCGTGCCTGCTTCTTGGCCCGGCCGGGGGACGGCGGTACGGGGGCGGCCAGGGCGGGCGCCAGCCCGGCCAGCACCGCGGCGGCCGGCCACAGCGGCAGCACCGGGGCGGTCAGCGGGACCACACCCGGACGCAGCGCCGAAGGGTCCACGGCCGCGGCCCAGATCATCGCCGCGGCGACCGCCGCACCCGACCCCGCGACCAGCCATGCCCGTGTCCGCCACCGGTCCGGGCGGTAGCGGGTGCGCACGGAGCGGCGGCCGCCGAGCCGCAGCCCCGCCATCGCCGCGGCCAGCCCGGTCAGCAGCAACGGCAGCCCGTACACCGCCCCCTGCGCGGCCAGGAGCCCGTACGTGCCCGCGCACACCCCGAGGAGCCCGCCCAGGGTGAGGACGTTCGTGGTGTGCCGGACGGCGGCCGGGACCAGGGCCGTCCGCCCGTACCCGCGCGCGTCCATCGACGCGGCCAGGGCCACCGACCGCTCCAGCGCCCCCTCCAGCACCGGCAGCCCGATCTGCGCGACCGCCCGCACCCCGCCGGTCGGCCGGCCCCGCAGCCGCCGCGCGGTGCGCAGCCGCAGCACGTCGGCCACCATCGTCGGAGCGAACGTCATCGCCACGACGACGGCGACCCCCGCCTCGTACAGCGCGCCGGGCAGGGACTTCAGCAGCCGGGCCGGGTTCGCCAGCGAGTTCGCAGCGCCGACGCAGATCAGCAGCGCCGCCAGCTTCATCCCGTCGTACAGCGAGAAGACCAGCTGCTCCGCGGTGACCCGGCCGCCGATCCGCACGCCCTGCGCCCAGCCGGGCAGCGGGAGTTCGGGGAGCGTCAGCACGGTGTGCGAGCCGGGGATCGACGATCCGAGGAAGACCGAGAAGACCAGGCGCAGCGCCACGACGAACAGCCCCAGCTTGACGAACGCCCCATAGGAACGGGCCCACGGCGCGTCCGTGCGCCGGGCCGCCACCACATAACCCGCCACGCCCACCAGCAGGCCGAGCAGCAGCGGGTTCGTCGTGCGGGAGGCCGCGGTGGCGAGCCCCAGCGCCCACAGCCACCACGCCCCGGCGGGCAGCGCGTTGCCGCGGTCCGCCTCCGGCGGGCGCAGAGCGCGGTGCAGCAGCCGGGCCGGGCGCGGGGACGCGGTCACCGGCGGCGGCGGGCCTGGACCACGGCGGCGAGCCCCAGCAGCAGGACCGCGGCGACGCCGACGAGCAGACCGGCGGACGGGCCCCCGCCGCCCCCGTCGTCCGGGCCCGTGCCGGCAGCGGTCTCGTCTCCGGAGCCGTCCCCGGCACCGCCGTCCTGCCCGGGAGCGGAGGCGGACGGCTCCGCGCTGCCGTCACCGGAGACCTGCTCGCCGCAGCCCGATTTTGGATAGCCGGAGATCGCACAGAGCATCGCGCTGCTGTCGTACCGCAGCGGCTTCGCCACAGAGGCGAGGGCGTCCGCGCTGCTCGCGTCCGGAGCGACCCGCGCGCACGCCGTGCGCGGCGCGGGCGGCTCCTCCCCGTCCGGGGCGTGCGCCCCGGTCCCGAAGTCGATCACCAGCGCCACCCGCTTGGCGCCGTCCCGCGCCGGGGCGCCCGCGCAGATCGATCCGAAGTCGGGGGCACGGCGCGGCTGGGCCGCGTCGCTCGCGTCCTCGCTCACGGCGAACCGGAAGCCCTGGACCGTGCCGTCGTCCGGACGCAGCAGGGACGGCCCCTGGGCGGCGTACTCCCAGTTCTCGCCCTGGCCCTCCCAGAAGGACCAGTAGCGGTAGCCGGCCGCCTCTGCGCTGCCCGCGCCCAGCAGGACGACCGCCGCCGCGGCCAGAGCGGTCAGCAGCGCCACGGCCGGGGACGCCGGCCGCCCCCGCGCTCCGGCACGCCTCACGGCTGCTGCTTCTTCCGGCGCATGCTGAGCAGGAATCCGATGCCCACGCCGGAGAGGAGACCGATGCCCACCAGCCACCACAGGCCGAGCCCGGCGTCGTCGCTGCTGGTGCCGCTGGAGGGCTGCGCACCGGTCGGCTCCGCCGAGGGCGCCGCGGTGGCGGCCGGGGCGGGACCGGTCTCGTTGAGCTGCTTGACGAGGTCGGCACCGCCGAAACTGCGGGCGTCCGCGTCGGTGGCGTGCGCCGCGAAGATCAACTGGGCGGTGGCGGCCGGGCCGCCCTGCTGCGCCCAGCTCCCGGCGTTCTTCTCCAGCCAGGCGACGGACGCCTCCGCCTTGTCCTTGTGGCCGGCGGCGGCGAGCGCGACGACCGCGTCCGCCGTGTTGCCGTAGTCGGGCTGCGGGGCGCTGTCCTCCGCACCGGGCATCGGGGGCTGCCGCAGGTACGGCGACTCCTTCAGAGTCTTCGCAAGGAACGAGGCGCCGTTCTGGGCGCTCTGCTCGGGGCTGAGGTCGTCGCCCTCCGTGCAGACCGGGTCCTTCACCGCGTTGGCGTTCCCGACGGCCATGCCCTTGCCCTGGAGACCGAGGACCGCGGCCGCCGAGGCGTCCAGGTTGGCGACGAGCTCGCCCTTCTTGCCAGGCTGGTAGGCGAACGCGCCGCCGTCCTCCTTCCCGCAGGGGATGGCCAGCGCCTGGAGGGCGGTGTACGGGGTCCTTCCGTCGGCGGTGGTGAGCTCGCTGACGGGGACGCCGGTGCGGGCGAGCGCGCCGATCACGACGGAGGTGGAGTTCGCGTCGCTCGGGCTGCCGGGGTTGTAGCCCCAGCCGCCGTCGTCGTTCTGCACGGACTTGAGCCAGTCCGCGCCGTTGTCCGCGGCGTCGCGGTGCTGGTTCACCTCGACGAGGGCCTGCACGGCGGCGGCGGTGGCGTTGGTGTCCATCACGGTCGACGCGTCACAGGGCTCGGAGGCGTCCCGGTACGAGGCGAACGCACCGCTCTCGCACTGCTGGCCCACCAGCCAGTCCACCGCGGCGGTGGCCGGCGTCACGTACTCGATCTTCTGGGCGAGGAAGGCCAGCGACTGGCGCCAGACCCCGTCGTACGTCGGGTCCGTGGTGCCGTAGAGCCCCGGCGGCAGCTGGACCGACGGGGAGGGGCTCGGTGCGGCGACCGCTGCGGGCGCCGCCGCGCCCAGGAGCAGGGCGGTGGTCGCGAGCGCGGCTGCGCTGCGGCGTACGGTCATGGCTGGCTGGGCCTCTCCTGCGGGGGCCGGACTCCGCCGGCGCACGAGGGCGCCGGGCTCCGGCCCCGTATGCCTCGACGGTGCCGGCCACCGGGGTTCCGGTGGCCCGAGCCGGTCACGCTCCGCCAGGAGGGCGGTCCGGCTGCCGTCGGACGGGACGGTTCACGGCTGGGGCGCAGCGCCGGACGCGGACCGGCTTCCCCCTGGACGGGCATGATGACGACCTGCCCACTCTACCGGGCCGCGGGGGGCGGCCCGGGGCCCGGCGGACGCCCGGGGCCCCGGAGGGCCACCCGGCGCGTGGGGCGTCGCGGGGCGCGGTCCCCGCCCGCGCGGGGAATCAGGCCCGCTCCGGCCCCGCCGTCAGGTCGATGAGGCGGCAGGCCGTCTCGATGTCGATCCCGACCTGGGCGATCGACGCCCGCCCCGACAGCCAGGAGATCAGCGCCGAGTGCCATGTGTGCTCGATCACCCGGACGGCGGAGAGCTGCTCGGGCGTCGGGTGCTCCAGGCCCGTCGCGTCCAGGATGATCGCCGTGGTCAGCCGGGAGACGGCATCGACCTCCGGGCTGACGCTGCGGTCCGCGAAGGTGAGGGCGCGGACCATGGCGTCGGCCAGGTGCGGTCGGCGCTGGAGGGCGCGGAAGGCGCGCATCAGGGTTTCGGCCGCCCTCTGGGACGCGTCGTCGCCGGCCGGGGGGCGCTTGCGGAGGGTGGCGTGCAGATGCTGGAGCTGGTCCTGCATGGTGGCGACCAACAGGTGGATCTTGGAGGGGAAGTAGCGGTAGAGGGTGCCGAGCGCGACTTCGGCGGCCTCGGCCACCTCGCGCATCTGCACCGCCTCGAATCCGCCCCGGCCGGCGAGCAGGGCGCTGGCGTGCAGGATGCGGCGGCGGCGGGCCTCCTGCCGTTCGGTCAACGGAGTCGCCGCCGGTCTGGCGTCCGCGGTCATGCTGTCACCATCCATGATCCATGGCCGGTCTCCCGGCATCCGGAGCGGACGGACGGGCGTCCCGGGCGCGCACAGCATGCCAGGGCTTCCGCCGTGGTGCGAATCACCTGATCCGGCCGTCACGCCGACGCTACCTGCCGGTAGATTCGAGGCACGCCGCACGACCAAGTCTGTAACTTGTTCTAGATTAGCGCGACCGGTTACGCTCCGGCGAACACGCAGTCAGAAGGGGGCCGAGTGTGACCGCTGAGGCCGTAGAGACGGGCCCCCGCACAGGCGGCGGCAGCTCCGCCGGAGCCGGCGACCGGCCGTTGCGCATCGCGCTCCTCACCTACAAGGGCAACCCGTTCTGCGGTGGCCAGGGGGTGTACGTCCGCCACCTCGGACGTGAGCTGGCCCGGCTGGGCCACCGTGTCGAAGTGATCGGCGCGCAGCCCTACCCGGTGCTCGACGAAGGCGTACCGCTCACCGAGCTGCCCAGCCTCGACCTCTACCGGCAGCCCGACCCCTTCCGGACGCCGGGGCGCGGCGAGTACCGGGACTGGATCGACCTGGCCGAGGTCGCCACCATGCGGACCGGCGGCTTCCCGGAACCGCTCACCTTCAGCCTCCGCGCCCGCCGCCATCTACGGGAGCGGCGCGGCGAGTTCGACGTCGTCCACGACAACCAGACCCTCGGCTACGGGCTCCTCGGCGACCTCGGGGCCCCGCTCGTCACGACGATCCACCACCCGATCACCGTGGACCGCAGGCTCGACCTGGCGGCCGCCGCCGGCCGCCGCCGCAGGGCCTCCGTACGCCGCTGGTACGCCTTCACCCGGATGCAGAAGCGGGTCGCCCGCAAGTTGGACACCGTCCTGACCGTCTCCGGGTCCTCCCGCGACGAGATCGTCGAGGATCTGGGCGTGCGCCCGGACCGGATCAGCGTCGTGCACATCGGCGCCGACACGGACCTGTGGTCGCCCGACCCCTCCGTCGCCGAGGTGCCCGGCCGCATCGTCACCACGTCCAGCGCCGACGTCCCGCTCAAGGGGCTCGTCCACCTCGTCGACGCGCTCGCCAAGCTCCGTACCGGGAACCCCGCCGCCCACCTCGTCGTCGTCGGCAAGCGCGCGGAGGACGGGCCGGTGGCCCGCGCCATCGAGCGGCACGGGCTCGGGGACGCCGTCGAGTTCGTCAAGGGCATCAGCGACGCCGAACTGGTCGACCTGGTGCGCAGCGCCCAGATCTCCTGCGTGCCCTCGCTCTACGAGGGGTTCTCGCTGCCCGCCGCCGAGGCCATGGCCACGGGCACCCCGCTGGTCGCCACCACCGGCGGCGCGATCCCCGAGGTCTCCGGCCGCGACGGGGAGACCTGCCTGGCCGTGCCGCCCGGCGACCCGGACGCGCTGGCCGGTGCGCTCGCCCGGCTGCTGGCAGACCCGGAGCTGCGCGCCCGGCTCGGGGCGGCGGGCCGGGCGCGGGTGCTGGACCGGTTCACCTGGGCCAGGGCCGCGGCGGGCACGGCCGAGCTGTACCGTCAGGCGATCGCCTCCCGCGGGGCCCGCAGGTGACCGTGGCCCCACTGACCGGAACCCGTACCTCCGACCTCGAAGGCAGGCCCCCGTGCTGACCGTCGACTTCACCCGCTTCCCGCTCGCCGCCGGCGACCGAGTGCTCGACCTGGGCTGCGGTGCCGGCCGACACGCCTTCGAGTGCTACCGGCGCGGTGCGCGGGTCGTCGCCCTCGACCGGAACAGCGAGGAGATCCGCGAGGTCGCCACGTGGTTCGCCGCGATGGAGGAGGCCGGCGAGGCCCCCGAGGGCGCCACCGCGACCGCGATGGAGGGCGACGCCCTCAACCTGCCGTTCCCCGACGCCTCCTTCGACGTGGTGATCATCTCCGAGGTCATGGAGCACATCCCCGACGACAAGGGCGTCCTCGCCGAGATGGTCCGGGTCCTCAAGCCCGGTGGCCGCATCGCCGTCACGGTCCCGCGCTACGGCCCCGAGAAGGTCTGCTGGACCCTCTCCGACGCCTACCACGAGGTCGAGGGCGGTCACATCCGCATCTACCGGGCCGACCAGCTCCTGGACCGGATACGCGAGGCCGGGCTCAAGCCGTACGGCACCCACCACGCCCACGCGCTGCACTCGCCGTACTGGTGGCTGAAGTGCGCCTTCGGCGTCGACAACGACCGGGCCCTGCCGGTGCGGGCCTACCACAAGCTCCTGGTCTGGGACATCATGAAGAAGCCGATGGCCACCCGGATCGCGGAGCAGCTCCTCAATCCGGTCGTCGGCAAGAGCTTCGTCGCCTACGCCACCAAGCCCCACCTCCCGAAGGCCGAGGCGTGAGCACACCCGAACAGACCGAACACCTCGTCCTGCCCGGGGTCCTGACCGCCGCGGAGGCCGCGGAGACCGTCGCCGCGCTCGCCGCCGTCCAGCGCGAGGACGGGGCGCTGCCCTGGTACCGGGGCCACCACCTCGACCCGTGGGACCACACGGAGGCCGCGATGGCCCTGGACGCGGCCGGCGAGCACGAGGCCGCCGCACGCGCCTACGACTGGCTCGCCCGCAACCAGAACGCCGACGGCTCCTGGTACGCCGCCTACCACGACGGCGACCCCGGGCAGCCCACCGACCGGGGCCTGGAGAGCAACTTCTGCGCCTACGTGGCCGTCGGCGTCTGGCACCACTACCTGGCCACCGGGGACGACGCGTTCGTCGACCGGATGTGGCCCACGGTCTTCGCGGCGATCGAGTTCGTCCTCGGTCTCCAGCAGCCCGGCGGGCAGATCGGCTGGAAGCGGGAAGCCGACGGCACGCCCGTGAAGGAGGCGCTGCTGACCGGCTCGTCCTCTATCCACCAGGCCCTGCGCTGCGCGCTGGCCATCGCCGAGCGCCGGGAAGAGCCGCAGCCGGACTGGGAGTTGGCCACCGGAGCGCTCGCCCACGCGATCCGCGGCCACCCGGAGCGCTTCCTCGACAAGAACCACTACTCGATGGACTGGTACTACCCGGTCCTCGGCGGAGCGGTCACCGGGACGCAGGCCACCGCCCGGATTCAGGAGGGCTGGGACCGCTTCGTCGTCCCCGGACTCGGGGTGCGCTGCGTGCTGCCCAACCCCTGGGTGACCGGCGGCGAGAGCTGCGAACTCGCCCTGGCCCTGTGGGTGACGGGGGAGTCGGACCGGGCGCTGGAGATCCTCCAGTCGGTCCAGCATCTGCGCGCGGAGGGCGGGTTGTACTGGACGGGATACGTCTTCGAGGGCAACCGGGCCTTCTGGCCGGAGGAGCTGACCACCTGGACGGCGGGCTCCCTGCTGCTGGCGGTGGCCGCGCTCGGAGGGGACGAGGCGACCACCGCGGTCTTCAGCGGCGAGCGGCTGCCGACCGGCCTGGAACCGGACTGCTGCCGCTGACACGGCGCCCGGCCGGTTCTGCCTCTCCGCACCCGCGCGCCCACGGCAGGCCCCCGGCGCCCGGGCGGCTTCCACGGTCGGGGCGGGCGTCCTACGCTGCGGTGCATGCCACTTCTCTCCTATGACCGCTACGGTGACCAGATCCTGGCGGAGACCGAAGCCCTGCGCTCGGCTCTGACCGGAGCCGACCTCACCGCGACCGTGCCCACCTGCCCCGACTGGACCCTGCGTGAACTCGCCGTGCACGTCGGCGGCGCACACCGCTGGGTGGGGGAGATCGTGCGCACCCGCGCGACGGACGACGTCCCCGAGGACAAGGCGCCGGGCTTCCAGGGGCCCGACGGCGACGAGGCCGCCGCACTGGACGCCTGGCTCGCCACGGGGGCGGCGGACGCGGTGGCGGCGCTGCGGGAGGCCGGGCCGGACGCCGAGGTCTGGACATGGGCGTGGGAGCGGCGCACGGCCTTCTGGGCGCGGCGCATGACGCACGAGACGGTCGTCCACCGGGCGGACGCGGCGCTCACCGCGGGGGTCCCGTTCACGGTCGATCCCGACGTGGCGGCCGACACCATCGACGAATGGCTGCGGATCGTCTCCTTCGCGCAGGAGAACGGCGACCCGGAGGCGGCCGAACTGCGCGGCGGGGGACGCTCGTTGCATCTGCACGCCACCGACGCGCCGGGCGCGGAGTGGCTGATCGAGTTCGGTGAGGACCGCTTCACCTGGCGGCACGCCCACGAGAAGGCGACGGTCGCGCTGCGGGGCACGCTCACCGATGTGCTGCTCGTCTTCAACCGCCGCCTGGAGCCGACCAGTCAGCGGGTCGAGGTGCTGGGCGACGCGGAGCTGCTGGACTTCTGGCTGGACCGTTCCTCGTTCGGATGAGCACGCCGCCCGGCCGTCGAGGTCCACAGGACCCGCGGTGTGCGCGGGCCCGGCGCGGTGGGTCACGGCCCGGCGCGACGACGAAGCTCCTGGCGGCCCGGTGACCGATCGAGGTCCACCGTGCTGCCAGGAGCATCGGGGCGGGCCGAGGCCCAAGGGAGTGATCGGGCGCGAGATCAGCCGCGCTGGATTCCCGTGGTGTCCTGGAGGACGCCGCGGCGGCCGTCCTGCGTCTGGGCGATGAGGCCCTGGCCGCGCTGCTCGACCGCGAGGTACCAGGTGCCGGGCGCCAGTTCGGCGATCGGGTTCGGCGAACCGTCCTCGCCGTAGAGCGGGCGCGCCACCGGAACGGCGAACCAGAACGGGGTGAAGTCGCCCGCCGGGGCGTTGCCGCCCTGGGAGGGCTGGGAGGGCTGCGGGGCGTGCGCCTGCTGAGCGTGCGCGGGGTCGCTCTGGCTCGGCTCTCCCGGCTGTCCGGGCTGGCCCGGCTGCGCGCCGTACGGCTGCTGCTGACCGGGCTGGGCCCCGTAGGGCTGCTGGGCGCCCGGGTAGCCGTAACCCTGGCCGGGCTGCGCGCCGTACGGGGTCTGCGCCGCCTGCGCCGGGCGCGGAGAGCCGGCGAGCGGGGCCTTGAGGGCGGGGACCAGCGGGCCGGCGACAGCGCCGGCGGCGAGGACGATGGTGGCGAGCAGGCCGAGGATCAGACCGGCGCCGGCGTCGCTCGTGTCGATGATCGTCCAGAACGTGGTCCACAGCGCGAACACGGTCAGCGCCGTGCCGAACTGCCCGATGTCGAGCCCGGCGACCTTGCGGCCCGGCAGGGCACGGTTGACGACGACCAGCGCCGCACCGATGACACCGGCGAGGAAGATGCTCATCAGGAGCGTCAGGGAGTCCCAGGCGTTCGAGCTGAACCGGGAGCAGTCGACGCCCTGCGGGCAGTCGTAGCCGGAGAGGTCGAGGAAAGAGGCGATGAACAGCACGACCGCTGCTCCGATCACCACGCCGTCGCCTCGAGTGAGGGAGCGGATATTCACGTGAAGGTCCTTAGTCGGTCTCGTCGGGGCGGTCGTCGCTGCCGCCGGTGCGGCGGGTACGGCACGAGGCTCGGGAGCGGCCCCCCATCGTACGGATGAATCTATCGTCTGCCCGGGCGGGTTGTGCCCCTGCCCGGTCCTTGCAGGGCCATCCCCCCGCGGTCTCCGCAGAACTACCCCTTCAGATAGCCGGCGATGCCGTCGGCCACGCCTTGGGCCGCCCGCTGGCGCCAACTCCCGCTGGTGAGCAGGGCGGCGTCCTTCGGGTCACGCATATTGCCGCATTCGATGAACACTTTGGGCACGGTCGACAGATTCAGTCCGCCGAGATCATCGCGCGTGTCCAGTCCGCTTTTCCCCCCGACGTAATTGGAGGGGGCACTTCCGGTCGTGCGGGCGAAGTGACCTCCGATCCTCGCCCCGAGATCGGCCGAACTCTCCACGATCCTCGACGTGTCCGCCCCGCCGCCCTCGACCTCGGCGGGCAGGATCAGGTGGAAGCCCCGGTTGCCCACCGCCGAGCCGTCGGCGTGCACGGAGACCACCGCGTCGGCCCCTGCCTCGTTGCCGATCCGGGCGCGCTCGTCGATGCACGGCCCGAACGGCCGGTCCCCGTCATGCGTCAGCAGGACCCGGGCGCCCTTCTCCTCCAGCAGCGACCGCAGCCGCCGCGAGACGTCGAGGGTGAAGTGGGCCTCCGCGTAACCGTCGTCGGTGGAGGTGCCGGTCGTGTCGCACTCCTTGCGCCCGGTGCCGATGTCGACCTGCCGGCCGATCTCCCGGACGTGCTCCCGGTTGCCCGGGTTGTGCCCGGGGTCGATCACCACGGTCCGACCGGTCAACGGGCCCCCGGGCAGCGGCTTCGCGCTGGGCGAGGAGGGCGAGGGGCGCGGGGAGAGGGGCGGGTCGGAACTCCCGGCCGGCGCCGGCGCCGCGGACCCGGCGTCCGCGCCGGGCCGGGGCGGGGCCGTGCCGGCCCGGTCGGCCCCAGGGCCGCCGCCGCATCCGGCGGCGGTCAGACAGAGCGCGGCCAGTGCGGCGGCCACGGCCGGGGGCCGGGCGCGGCGGGCAGGGGGAGGACTGACGTCGTTCGGCACGCGGCGATGCTATCCGGGCCGCGGTGCTCCCCGGGCGCAGCCGGGCGGACGCGGGGCGGACTCAGATCCCCGCGCCGGTGCGCCGCAGGACCCGCAGCGAGTCCGTCACCGACACCTCGGTGAACGCCCCGGAGGCCAGCGCCCGCAGGTAGACGCGGTAGGGGGCCTGCCCGCCGTCCGCCGGATCGGGGAACACGTCGTGGATGGCCAGCAGTCCGCCCTCGACGAGATGCGGGGCCCAGCCCTCGTAGTCGGCGTTCGCGTGCGCGTCGGTGTGTCCGCCGTCGATGAAGAGGAGCCCGAGCGGCCCGCCCCACACGGCGGCCACCTGCGGGGAGCGTCCGACGAGGGCCACGACGTGGTCCTCCAGGCCGGCCCGGTGCAGGGTGCGGCGGAACGTCGGCAGGGTGTCCATGAGCCCGACGTCGGGGTCCACCACGCTCGGGTCGTGGTACTCCCAGCCCGGCTGCTGCTCCTCGCTGCCCCGGTGGTGGTCCACGGTGAGGGCGCTCACCCCGGCGGCCCGCGCCGCGTCCGCCAGGAGGATGGTGGAGCGCCCGCAGTACGTGCCCACCTCCAACAGCGGCAGCCCGAGTGCGCCCGCCTCTGTGGCGGCTGCGTACAGGGCGAGGCCCTCGTGAGCGGGCAGGAAGCCCTTGGCGGCCTCGAACGCGGCGAGAAGCTCCGGCTTGGGTCCGGCGGCGGGCTCGGGAGCCACAGGGTTCCTCCTGGCAGGACGGGTGGGGACGGCGGTCCATCGTGCCGTACCCGTCCGCCGGGGCGGTCGGCGGGTCAGCGGCGGCCCGGCCGCCAGGCCCGATCGCCAGGAGAGGCCGGCAGGGCGGGGGCCCGTCCGTACCCTCCGGGAGTGCGCCCGCCGGCCAGGCGCGGGGCTGTCAGGGCGCCGGGCGCACGGGCCGGCCGCCGGGAGGGGGCGGGCCGGCCCGCGTGGGGCCCGGCCGGGTCTATCCGTTGCCGAGGGCGCGGTCGAAGAGCAGGATCGCGAGGCCCACCGGTACCACCAGTACGGCGACGTGCCGTGCCTCCCGCCGGATCACCGCCGCTGTCCGCTTCTTCATCGGCTGTCTCCCGTCGTCGTGCGCGGCGTGGCGAGGGTCTCCCCGCCCGGGTCGTCCAGCGTGCCGTACACCGGGGCCGCACGGCGAGGCGGGGTGCCGGGCGCGCTGCCGGGCGCGGGGCGCACGCCGTCCTCCGGCGGGCGCCCCGACCGCTCCGCGCACGCCGGGGCGCCGGCCCTCCCGCGCGGCCGTGAAGAGCGCTTCCGCGTGCGGGGAGCCGACGCGCGGCCCCCGTCGACTCCGCCTGCGTGATTACCTGATGTACGGGCCGCTCGCCGCCTGGGACCATGACCCTCATGCCTGATGTCACCACGCCCGTCACCGTCCGCCCGGCCGCCCCGCGGATACCCCCCAGCACCTGGGCCGTCGTCCTCGCCGCCTGCACCGGCCAGTTCCTCGTCGTCCTCGATGTGTCCGTCGTCAACGTGGCGCTGCCCTCGATGCGGGCCGACCTGGGGCTGAGCGCCGCCGCGCTCCAGTGGGTCGTCAACGCCTACTCGATCGCCTTCGCCGGATTCATGCTTCTGGGCGGGCGGGCCGCCGACATATACGGCCGCAAGCTGATGTTCCTCGTCGGGCTCGGGCTCTTCACCGCCGCCTCCCTCGCCGGCGGACTCGCCCAGGAGGGCTGGCAACTCCTCGCCGCCCGCGCCGCGCAGGGACTCGGGGCCGCCGTCCTCGCGCCGGCCACCCTCACCATCCTGACCGCGGCCGTACCGGAGGGGCCCGCCCGGACGAAGGCGATCGGCACCTGGATGGCGGTCGGCGCGGGCGGCGGCGCGGCCGGCGGGCTCATCGGCGGCGTGCTCACCGACGCCCTCTCCTGGCGCTGGGTCCTCCTGATCAACGTGCCCATCGGCGCCCTCGTCCTGATCGCCGCCGCCCTGCGGATCACCGAGGGCCGCGCGGGGGACCGCCGCCGGATCGACCTCCTGGGCGCGGTCCTCGTCACCGCGGGCCTCGCCTCCGTCGCGTACGGCGTCGTCCAGACCGAGGCCGAGGGCTGGACGGCCGCCGCCACGCTCGTCCCCCTGCTCTCCGGGGCAGCGCTGCTGACCACGTTCGTGGCGGTCGAGGCGCGGACGGCGGTGCCGCTGGTCCCGCTGCGGGTGTTCACCGTACGGGCGGTGTCCTCGGCCAACGTCTCGATGCTGCTCATGGGGTCGGCGACCTTCTCCATGTGGTACTTCATGACGGTCTACGCCCAGAACGTCCTGGGATACACGCCGTTGCAGGCCGGTCTGGCGCTGATGCCGACCTCGGCCGCCGTCGTCATCGGCTCCAAACTCGCGCCCCGCATCATGGCGCGCACCGGTGCGAAGCACCTCGCCGTCGCCGGAGTCCTGACCGCCGCCGCGGGATTCGGCTGGCAGTCCACGATGGGCGTGGACGGCTCCTACCTCACCGCGATCTGCCTGCCCGGCGTCCTGATGATGGCCGGGGCGGGCCTCGCCTCCACGCCGCTCGCCACCCTCGCCACCTCCGGGGCCGCCCCGGGGGACGCCGGGCTCGTCTCCGGCCTGGTCAACACCTCCCGCACCATGGGCGGGGCGCTCGGCCTCGCGGTGCTCTCCACCGTCGCGGCGGCCCGCACCGCCGGTTCCGGCGACGCGGCGGACATCACCGCCGGATACGCGATGGCCTTCCGCACGGCGAGCGGGGTGCTGCTGGCCGGCGTGGTCCTGATGCTGCTCTGGCTGCCGAACCACCGCGCCCCCCGCTCCGAGGACGGGGTCCCGGCGAAGGGGTGAGCCGGGGCCGGCCGGTCCGGCGCCGGGTGAGGGGCGGTCAGGAGCCGCTCGGCGGCCGGGGGTCCGCGCCGGGAGGGCTGCCGCCCGCGAACGCCGGGTCGATCACCGTCTCCCCGGTCAGGACCGCCCGGACCGCCCGGACCAGGTCCTGCACCGGGCCGTCCTTGACGACGAAGCCCGCGGCCCCCGCCGCGGTCACCCGGCGCAGCCGGTCCGGGCCGCCGAACGTCGCCAGGACCAGCACCCGGCACTCCGGCGCCTCCGTGCGCAGTGCTGCGGCGGCCTCCAGCGCGTCCAGACCCGGCAGCTCGATGTCCAGCAGAGCCACGTCGGGGCGCGCGGTCAGGGCCGCCGCCACGACCGCCTCCCCGGTGCCGGCCTCCGCGACCACGGCGAAGTCCCGTTCCATGCCGAGCCGTACGGCCAGGGCGCCGCGGGCGCCCGCCCCGTTCTCGGCGAGCAGGACGCGGACGGACCTGGTGGGCCGGTGCTCCCGGGGCATCTCGTTCACCGGCCCAGGGTAGGCGGCCCCTCCCGGCGCGGCCCGTATCCGGTGGCCGGGCCCTCCGGCGCGTCCGGGGGGCACGTCCCGCCGCCCCGTACGCCGTCGGCGCCCGAGGAGGCGACGACCGCGCCGGGGCCCTCTGCCGTCAGGTTCCCCACCTCGCTCAGGGACTTGGTGACACAGCCAGCGGCCCGGCCCGGCTGCCGGCCGGGCCGGGCCCCTGGGACAGACGTCGTGCGGTCGCCCGGCCGGTCACACGGTCACGCAGGCGTGAGTCGGTGCGGACAGGGCGCCGCCCCGGGCTCAGGCAGCCCTGGACGCCTCCTCGGCGGGCCGGCGGTGGCGTCCGTGCGGCCGCACCGACGTGTTCTCCATCGACCCACCCCCGCGGTGCTTCCCTGAACCACCGGTTCCGGCTCCCTCGTCCGCCCCCTGCGGGCGCGTCCGGCTCATGTCGGTTCGTGCTTCGGACGCAGGGGAAGTCACCCCGTTTGTGATCGCTTGCTCATGTCGCCCGTACGGGTGCCGTCGGCCCCGCCCCGCCCGGCGACGCGGTCACCCGGGCGCCTGCCCGGTGCAGAGGAGCCTGCCCCAAGGGGACGGGCCTGCACACGGGAGGAGGGGGCCCGGCGGCAGACGGTTCCGATCCGGTCGCCGGGCCGGTCGCGGGGGAGGGCTCCCCGTCCGGCGGGGCGTCCAGCAGGGCCACGCCGCAGGGCGTCGCCCCGTTCGCGTACGGGAGGTGCAGCACCCCGTCCCGGCTCCAGTAACCGGCCCCCGGCGACCAGCCGTCCGGGGCCGCCAGCACATGCAGCCGACGTCCCGCCGGACGCCAGACCCCCACCCGGCTGCCCGCCGCACCGTCGATCCGCAACGCCACCTCGCAGCTCTCGGGCATCAGCATCTGGCCGGGCCGTACCGCGAACGGCGTCACCGCCGCGTCCGCGAGGCGCAGGCACTCCGGGAACCTGACCGGCCGACAGCTCCCGAGCACGCCCCAGCCGAGCCGGTCGTGTCCCGGGGCGTCGGAGCGGAGCAGCAGCAGCCCGCTGTCGGCGTCGGCGAGCAGCAGCCGGTCGTTGCTCTCGGGCGCGATCTGGAGCAGCGGCGTGACCTCGCCGTGCCGCTCCAGGTCGACGGCGACCGTCTTGAGGGGAGCGCCGCCCGCCGGCCGCCGGTCCAGCGCCAGCATCCGGCCCGTGCGGTCCAGCCACACCCCGCCCGAGCAGCGGCCGGGGATGCGCGCGATCCGCTCGGGCCCGAAGGCTCCGCCCACGACCCGCCACAGGGACGAGACGTGCTCGCCGACCGTGAGGGCGTACACGCTGCGGCCGTCCGGCGACGGCGGCAGCAGCGTCATCCCGGAGCACTCGACCGCGCCCAGCGGGAGTTCGCCGGTCACGGGGCCGGTCGGGTAGAGCAGCGAGAACGTCCGCCGCCCCGCGACCCGCCGCATGATCACGACCCGCCCGTCGGCGAGCGGGACCACCGGGGAGTCCGGCGCTTCGGGGCGGTCGAGGGGGAGCGGCACCGCGTACGGCTCCGGTCCGTCCAGCGTCCACCGCTCCGGGTACCAGGCGCGCTCGCCCGGTGGTCCGGGCGCGGCGGTGAGGCGGGCCGCGTACGCCCCGTCCGCGGTCAGGGTCAGGCCGCCGGGGGCGTCGGCCCCGGCGGGGCCCCCGGACGCCCCGGGCCCTTCCGGTCCCGGGGCCACCGCCCCGGCGGTCGGCCCCTCGATGGCACAGGCAGTCATGGGATCGTCACCTCCAGCTACGAAAACTAGGTTTCGCGCTCGCGGTCGGACAACACCCGTCATGCCACTTCACACATAAGGGTGGCGATGCCCGGATTCTCCTGAGAAGGAGGGGGCGCGTGTGCTGCCGAAGTCGCCTCTGTCTGTGGTGAGGCAGCCCTCACCACAGGGTTGTGCCTCGTGCGCGCCCGCGGAACAGGCTTGGGGCACACGGTGTCCCTTCGACCCCGCGGTACCGCCGCGGGAGCCCTGGCCGTGGCGGCCGCCCGCCCTGTCGGCCTGCGGGGGCGGGAACGACGGCGCGGCCGCGTCCGAGGCCGGCGGCGCCAAGAAGGCGGCGGTCGCCGTCGGCGGCAAGGACTTCGCTGACGCGGCGAAGAAGACGGCGGGGCGCGGTACCGACGCCGAGGCCGGCGAGTCCCCCCGCACGGTCACCCACGCCATGGTCAGGACCCCGGCCCCGTGACGTAACGATTGGCGCCGGGGAGCCGCTCGGGGCCCGGCGGCCCAGTGGCCAGGGGCGGCGGGGTGCGGTGGACAGGTAGCCTTTCCCCCGTGCCCCGTCTGTCTGAAGTCATCGCCGCCCTCGACGCCCTCTGGCCCCCCGAGCGGGCCGAGGGGTGGGACGCGGTCGGGACGGTCTGCGGCGACCCGGAGGCGGAGGTCGACCGGGTGCTGTTCGCCGTCGACCCGGTCCAGGAGATCGCCGACGAGGCCCTGGGGCTCGGCGCCCAGCTGATCGTCACCCACCACCCCCTGTACCTGCGCGGCACGACGACGGTGGCCGCCGACAGCTTCAAGGGCCGGGTCGTCCACACCCTCATCCGGCACGGCGTCGCCCTCCACGTCGCGCACACCAACGCCGACACCGCCGACCCGGGCGTCTCCGACGCCCTGGCCGGGGCCCTGGGCCTGCGCGTCACCGGACCCCTCGTGCCGGACCCCACCGACCCGGAAGGGCGGCGCGGACTCGGCCGGATCTGCGAGCTGGACCGCCCCGAGACCCTGGCCGCCTTCGCGGACCGCGCCGCCGCCCGGCTCCCCGCCACCGCGCAGGGCATCCGGCTGGCCGGCGATCCGGAGGCGCTGGTGCGCACCGTCGCCGTCAGCGGCGGCTCCGGCGACAGCCTCTTCGACGCCGTGCGCGCCGCGGGCGTCGACGCCTTCCTCACCGCGGACCTGCGCCACCACCCGGCGTCCGAGGCCGTGCAGCACTCCCCGCTCGGCCTGGTCGACGCCGCGCACTGGGCCACGGAGCAGCCCTGGTGCGAGCAGGCCGCCGCGCAGCTCGACGCGCTTTCCGACCGCCACGGATGGGACCTGCGGGTCCATGTCTCGAAGCGGGTCACCGACCCCTGGACCACCCACCATTCCTCTGGAGCCCCCAACTGAACGCCGCGCCCGCCGACCAGAACCGACTTCTCGACGTCCAGGCCCTCGACCTCCGTCTCGCCCAGCTGGCCCACAAGCGCGACTCGCTGCCCGAGCACGCCGAGATCGAGCAGCTCAGCAACGACCTCGCCCAGCTGCGTGACCTGCTGGTCGCCTCCACCACAGAGGAGAGCGACACCACCCGCGAGCAGACCAAGGCCGAGCAGGACGTCGACCAGGTGCGCCAGCGCGCCGTCCGCGACCAGCAGCGGCTGGACTCCGGCGCGGTCTCCTCGCCCAAGGACCTGGAGAGCCTCCAGCGCGAGATCGCCTCGCTCGCCAAGCGGCAGGGCGACCTGGAGGACGTCGTCCTGGAGATCATGGAGCGCCGGGAGGCCGCCCAGGAGCGGGTCGCCGAGCTGACCGAGCGGGTCTCGGCCGTCCAGGCCAAGGTCGACGACGCCACCGCCCGCCGCGACGCCGCCCTCGCCGAGCTGGACGCAGAGGCCGCCACGGTGGCCAAGGACCGCCAGGTCGTCGCCGAGGTCGTTCCCGCCGACCTGATGAAGCTGTACGACAAGCTCCGCGCCCAGCAGGGCGGGGTCGGCGCGGCCCGGCTCTACCAGCGCCGCTGCGAGGGCTGCCGCCTGGAGCTGAACATCACCGAGGTCAACGACGTGAAGGCCGCGTCCCCCGACACGGTGCTGCGCTGCGAGAACTGCCACCGCATCCTGGTGCGCACCGCGGAGTCGGGCCTGTAATGTCCGCGCCCGCCGCCCGCCGGGTCGTCGTGGAGGCCGACGGCGGGTCCCGGGGCAACCCGGGGCCCGCCGGTTACGGCGCCGTGGTTCTCGACCCGGCCACCGGCGAAACCCTCGCAGAGGCCGCCGAGTACATCGGCGTCGCGACGAACAACGTCGCCGAGTACCGCGGCCTGATCGCCGGCCTGACGGCCGCCAAGGCCCTGTTCCCGGACGCGGGGGAGACCCTGCGGGTCCACGTCCGGATGGACTCCAAGCTGGTGGTCGAGCAGATGTCGGGGCGCTGGAAGATCAAGCACCCCGACATGAAGCCGCTGGCCGCCAGAGCCGCCGCGATCCTGCCGCCGTCCCGTGTCACCTACGAGTGGATTCCGCGCGCGGAGAACAAGCACGCGGACCGGCTCGCCAACGAGGCGATGGACGAGGGGCGCGACGGCCGGCAGTGGGAGGCGTCCGCCTCGACGGCCGCGCTGGAGGCTCCGCCGCGCTCCGCGAGCGCTGCACCGCCCGCCCAGGGCCCGCCCGGCGACGCGGCGGCGGGCGCCTCCCGGGCCCGTGCGGCCCTGGCGGCCGCCCGCGCCGGGATCGCGCCGGGTGCGCCGCCCCCGGAGGCCGACGGGCTGTTCCCGGCGCCGGACGCCCGTGCTCCGTGGACCCCGTCGGCCGAGGCCGCCGAGCGGCCGGCCCCGGGGGCGGCGTCCGGCCCGACCGATCCCACGGCGGCCCCGCAGGTCGGGTGGGGGGCGGCCCCCGATCTGGGCGCGCCCGCCACTCTCGTCCTGCTCCGGCACGGCGAGACGGCTCTCACGCCCGAGAAGCGGTTCTCCGGCAGCGGCGGCACCGACCCGGAGCTCTCCGCCGTCGGCCGCGGGCAGTCCGAGCGGGCCGCCGGGCACTTCGCCGCCCTGGGCTCCGTCCAGGACATCATCAGCTCCCCGCTGCGCCGCTGCCGTGAGACCGCGGGCGTCGTGGCGGACCGGCTCGGTCTGGACGTCCGTGTCGACGAGGGGCTGCGCGAGACGGACTTCGGCGCCTGGGAGGGGCTGACCTTCGGTGAGGTGCGGGACCGGTACGGCGACGACCTCACCGCCTGGCTGACCTCCCCCGACGCCGCCCCGACCGGCGGCGGCGAGAGCTTCGCGGAGGTCGCGGAACGCGTCGCGTCCGCCCGGGACCGGATCGTCGCCCGCCACGCCGGCCGCACCGTGCTGCTGGTCACCCATGTGACCCCGATCAAGACGCTGGTCCGGCTCGCCCTGGAGGCCCCGGCGCGCTCGCTGTTCCGGATGGAGCTGTCGGCGGCCTCGATCTCCACCGTCGCGTACTACGGGGACGGCAACGCCTCCGTACGCCTGCTGAACGACACCTCGCACCTGCGTTGACGGGGGCCCGCCGGGGAGGGCGGCCGGCGCGGGCGCTACCGCGCGAGCGCCGCCGCCTCGGCCGCCAGGCGGGCCACCCGGTCCCAGTCCTTGGCCGCGACCGCGTCGCTCGGGACCATCCAGCTGCCGCCCACGCAGCCGACGTTGGGCAGGGCGAGATAGGACGGGGCGGAGGCGAGGGAGATGCCGCCGGTGGGACAGAAACGCGCCTGCGCCAGGGGGGCGGACAGGGCCTTCAGATAGGCCGTGCCGCCCGCCGCCTCGGCCGGGAAGAACTTCATCTCGTGCACTCCGCGCTCCAGCAGGGCCACCACCTCGGAGGCCGACGAGACCCCGGCCAGGAACGGCAGCCCGGAGGCCGTCATCGCGTCGAGCAGCGTGTCGGTCCACCCCGGGCTGACCAGGAAGCGGGCCCCGGCGGCGACCGTGTCCCGCACGTGCCGCGCGGAGATCACCGTGCCCGCGCCCACCACCGCGCCCGGAACCTCCGCGGCGATGGCCCCCAGCGCGTCCAGTGCGGCGGGCGTCCGCAGCGTCACCTCGATCGCCGGGAGGCCGCCCGCCACCAGCGCCCGCGCCAGCGGCACCGCGTCGGCCGCGTCGTGCAGGACGACGACGGGGATGACCGGCGCCAGGTCCAGGACGGAGGCGTCGGCGGCGAGGGGCGGCGGGAAGGGGGTCATGGGCCCATCCTGCCGCGAACAAGGCGTCACCTGCAACGCGCGTTGCGCAGTGCGCAACAGGGGTGAGGTGTTCAGTGGACCTCCGTCACCACCACGTCCAGCGACCACGGCCGCCCGGCCCGCGCGGGAGCCCCGGTCTCCACCGCGTAGCCCAGGTCCCGCAAGGCCTCCGTCAGCCGCGCCGGGTCCTCGGGGCAGGCCCCCGCCCGCAGCAGGTCGCGGACCAGCCGGCCCTTGGTCGCCTTGTTGAAGTGGCTCACCACGGACCGCTTCTCGACCCCGTCCACCGTCTGGGAGTGCAGCACCCGCACGCTCGCCGTCCGCGCGGCCACCTCGCCCTTCGGCTTCCACGCCGTGGTGTACGCAGAGGACCGCAGGTCCAGGACGAGCCCGTCCCCGGCGGCCTCGGGCAGGACGGTCTCCATCGGAGTGCGCCAGTGGGCGCCGAGCGCGCCGAGCCCGGGCAGTTTCACCCCCATCGCGCAGCGGTACGGCGGAACCCGGTCGTCGATCCGGACCGCCCCCCACAGCCCGGAGAAGACCAGCAGCGACGTGTTCGCCCGCCGGCGCGCGTCCGCGTCCAACGAGGCCAGGTCCAAGGCGTCGTACAGCACGCCCGTGTACAGCTCTCCGGCCGGGCGCGTGCCCGCGGTGCGCAGCTCGGCGTTCTTCGCGACCTCGCCCCGCAGCCCCACGCTCAGACCGAGCACCGCGCGGGCCTTCTCCTCGTCGGCCCGGCACAGCTCCACCAGCTCGTCCAGCACCGCCTCCCGGGCTGCGGCCAGCCCCGGCAGTGACAGCTCCTCCGGCTTCAGGGACGGCCCGTGCCCCGCGGCGGCCTTTCCTTCTGAGGGCGGCAACAGCACGAGCACGGGGGTTCTCCTTCGTACGCACGGCGAACAGCACAGGGCCCCGGTGTGCGCACGAGGCCCCCGGCAAGAGTACGGGGGCGGGCTCGCCGGCCGGGCCGGCCGCTCCGCCCGGCAGCACGCGCAGGGCCGGCCATCGGCCGGGGAGCGGCCGCACGCCGGCTCAGCCGTCCTGTCCCGGGCCCGGCGGCGCCGCTGCCCGCCCCCGGGTGAGCGCGGCGACCGCGGCCGACGGGTCGTCGGCGTGGAAGCGGAGCCTCCGGGCGCTTCCGGACCGGCCGAACGGCCGGACGAACTCCACCGGGCCGGTCAGCTCCACGGTCTCAGCAGCACGGCGTCGCGGACGCTGTAGGAGCGGTACCCGTTGGGCTGCCGGGCGGGCTCGGGCAGCAGGCCGATCTGGTGGTAGTGCCGGACGGTCCTGGGGGTGACCCGCACGAGCGCGGCGATCTCTCCGATACGCATGGGGCCAGTACAGACCCCGACGTCGCGGCAAGGTCAATTCCCTGCCCCGCCGGCCGCACGTCCCCGGCCCGGTAGGATGGGGGGCACGGCAGACGAGTCGGCCGGACGGTCGCGTGGGGATCTTCAGGATTCTCCCGAGGAACGTCCGGGCTCCACAGGGCAGGGTGGTGGCTAACGGCCACCCGGGGTGACCCGCGGGACAGTGCCACAGAAAGCAGACCGCCCGGGACCTCGGTCCCGGGTAAGGGTGAAACGGTGGTGTAAGAGACCACCAGCGCCTGAGGTGACTCAGGCGGCTAGGTAAACCCCACTCGGAGCAAGGTCAAGAGGGGTCGTTCCAGGACGGCCCTGCGCGAATGGTCGAGGGCTGCCCGCCCGAGTTCGCGGGTAGACCGCAGGAGGCCGGCAGCAATGCCGGTCCTAGATGGATGGCCGTCTCCCCGGCCGCCGCGAGGCGACCGGGTGACAGAACCCGGCGTAGAGGCCGACTCGTTCTGCCGGTCGACACGAGGGACCCTGGTCCAGGCGCATGCGCCTGGACCAGGGTCCCTCTTCGATATCTGCATTGCATATGCCGCATGTTCGATCCTGTGCGAACGCCGTCCAAGGGCCTGTGCGGATTTCAGCCATCCCAGGAGTTCGGGCGGTGGGCGCGCTCCGGAGGAAACGGCTGAAAGTCGGTTTCCGGTTCGTCCTGCGGCGGGCCGTGGACGGACAGCGCCCCGGCGGCGGCCCGGTCCACGGCGTCGGTCCCGGCGGGGTTGAGCAGGCGCAGCTGGTCCGCGGTGGCCAGCCGGGGCAGCAGCACGCCCCACAGGGTGGTGAGAGTGGCGGGGGCCAGCCAGGCGGGGTCGTGGCGGCCCATCACCTCCACGCCCCTGGTCGTGGCGGTGATGGTGGTGGCGAGCTCACCGGGCGCGGCGTGCGGGAGGAGCGCGCCCTCCTGTGCGGCGCGGTGCAGCAGATGGCGGATGAGGTCCTGCCACTGCGTGACGGCGTTCCTGGGGAAGGTGCGGTGGCGGTCGTCGGCGAGGCGGAGGCTGCCCTGTACGACGGCGTCCTGCCGGATGACCTGGGCCAGCGCGTGGGAGGTGTCGATGAGGGCCTGGAGGGGGAGCGGCTGGCCCGTCCGGGCGAGGCGGGCGGTGCGGTGGAGGGTGCGGGCGGCCGAGCTGACCACCGCTTCGGCGACGGCGGCCTTCCCGGCGAAGTGGAAGTAGAACCCCCCTGAGGTCACTCCCGTCTCCGTGCAGATGTTGGACAGGGTGGTTGCCGTGTAACCGTGCTGGACGAACGAGCGGGCCGCTGCGAGCAGGAGTGTCCGGCGGGTGCGGGCACTGCGCTCCTGTTTCGGCATGCTGTGTACGACCTTTCGTTTACTCCGCAGAAGCAGACTCCTCGGTCTGTTAACTGTAGTTTTCCTGGAAGCCGCCCCAGGGGGGTCCGGCACCCTATAGGGCGTCACTCACCTGTGGTGTGGCGCGATTTGGTTGGAAAGGGCGGCGGCCCGAAGGCTTGTATATGTCGATCTTGTGTTCGCATTGAAAACCGCGAGGCTGGTATGTTTCCATTCTTCTGTGCGCGCTGAGGGGGGAGTGCACGGACCCGTCTGGGCAAGGTACTGACCCCGCTGGGGCGGCCACTTCGGCTGCCCCAGCGGTGTGAATGGGGAGAGTGTGGTGCGCCGGCGGCTGTGAGAGCGCCCGTCGGCGCATGGGCGGACCGGCGATCCGGCCTGCTTCGGCGCATAGGGCTCAGTGCCGTGGAGGCGTGTGCTTGCGATGGACGGAGTGATAAATGTTTGGTTCGACTTCGGATGTCCCTTTAGCTATTTACTGCGGCGCGTCCTGTCCAAGCCGCTCGCGGAGTCGGGGACCCGGGCGTGCTGGCACGCCCGGGACGCCGAGTCCGGCGTTCTGAAGGAGCCCGTGACCGCCGCCCGGATCTGGAAGCACAGTGTCCGCCCGCTGGCCGGGCGGCTCGGGGTGGCCGTGTCGGATCTCGCGCCGCGTCCCGTCTCGACCCGTCTCGCCGTCCAGGGCTACCAGTACGCACTGGACCGGGGGCGCGGCTGCGCGTACCGGGAGCAGGTGTTCTCGGCCTTCTTCGCGAGGGCGCAGGACGTGAGCAGGGCGAAGGTGCTGGCCGAGGCGGCGGGGCGCGCGGGTCTCGACCCGGAGCACTTCGAGGCCGTGGCCGGCTCGCGGTACTACCTCGACCGGCACCTGGCGGCCGCCGCCCGCTGCCCCTCCGTCAGGACCACGCCCACTCTCGGCATCGGCGACTACGTGCTGGAGGGCGTCCCCGGTGACGCGCAGCTCGCCAGGCTCCTCGCGGCGAACGCGCGCTCCTGGGCCGGTGGGCGAAGGGTGCTATCGGAGGGAGTGATCTTCGATATGACGCAGCGCCGTGTCCAGTAGCTCGTCGAGCGTGTGCGCAAGCCCGTCGGGCCATCGCCGGAGCAGGGTGGCGCGACCGGAGGCCGCCGACTCCAGGACGAACCGCGCGACGTTCTCGCCCTCCGGGGTGAGTTGCGCCCAGGAGCTGCGACCGTCGTGCAGATGGGCCTCGCGGTTGACGTAACCGGCCCGGGTCAGCCGCAGGATGACATTGCTCGTGCCGCCGGAGGACAGGTCGCACAACGTCGCCAGAGTGCTCGGCTTCAGCCGGTGCTCCGGGGCGTCGTGCAGGGTGACCAGCACGTCCGCGTCGGCCTTGGTGAGCCCGGCGTCGGCCGCTGCGGCGTCGGCGGCGGCGTTCAGCGACCGCGCCAGCAGCGATGCCTTCTCGGCCAAGCGATCCAGCAGCACCACGGGCTCGGCCGGTGTGGAGTTGTCCATCCTTCTCCTGTTCTACAGCGATTCCTGGCGCTGTCGGGCAGATGTTCCGTGCTGGGGCGGGTGTCGGTCCCCGGCGGCGGCACATCTGCGACCACCAGCAAAGCATCGGGCGTCACGGGCTGGAAAGGCCCACCCGAAGTGAGGCCGTTTTGCCCCGATATGGGGGCAGGGTGTCCGGGTGAAGCTCGTGAATCGGTTGATCGCCCCTGACGCGCCGGTTAGTATCTCGCGCGATAGCTTTAGCGAAAGCTATAGGAAGGATGGCGGCATGTCCTCCTTAGAGGACCTGCGAGGGCTCGACGGGCTCGCGCAGGCCGAACTGGTGCGCACCGGTGAGCTGACGGAGGCCGAACTCCTGTCGGCGGCCGTGGAGCGCATCGAGAAGTTCGACGGACGGCTGGGCTCCATCGCCGTCACGTCCTTCGACTACGGGCTGAGTTCCGCGCGGCAAGCGGCTTCGGCCCCGTCGTACGCCACCCCCCTGTACGGAGTCCCCTTCCTCCTCAAGGACCTCGGACCGACCGCCGCGGGCCTGGAGGCGACGATGGGGTCGCGTTTCCTGCGGGGCTTCGTCCCGTCCCAGGGCAGCGAGCTGGTCACCCGCTTCGAGGCGGCCGGCCTGCGGATTCTGGGCAAGACCAGGACGGCGGAGTTCGGGGTGCTGCCCACCACGGAGCCCCACGCCCAGGGGCCCACGGTCAACCCCTGGGACCCCCGGCTCAGCGCGGGAGGCTCCAGCGGAGGGGCCGCCGCGGCCGTGGCGGCCGGGCTGGTCCCGGTGGCCCATGCCAACGACGCCGGCGGTTCCATCCGCATCCCCGCCTCCAACTGCGGTGTCTTCGGGCTCAAGCCGACCCGGGCCAGGACCCCGCTGGGCCCGGCCGTGGGCGACCTGATGAGCGGTCTGGCGTGCGAACACGTCGTCAGCCGCTCGGTACGGGACAGCGCCGCCGTGCTCGACGCCGTGGCGGGCCCCGCACCGGGAGACCCGTACGGCGCCCCGCCGGTGACCGGCTCGTTCCGCCGGTCCGCGGAGGAGGGGCCGGGCCGTCGGCTGCGCCTCGCCTTCACCACCCGGCCCGGCGCCAGCGGCCGGCTCGACCCCGCCTGCGAGGCGGCGGTGCTGGACGCCGTCGCGCTCTGCGAGGAGCTGGGGCACGAGGTCGTCGAAGCGGCGCCCGACGTCGCCTTCGCCGACCTGGTGGACCCCTTCCTCGTCCTCTGGGCGGCCGGGGTCTCCTCCGCCATCAGCTCCTACGCCCAGCTCAGCGGGCGGACCCCGGAGGAGCCCCTGTTCGAGGAGCTGACCTGGGACCTCTACGAGCGCGGGCGCTCGCTGAGCGCGGCCGACTACCTGCTGGCCGTCGGCACGCTGCAACGGGCGGCCCGGCGGCTGGCCGTGTTCCAGCTGGACTACGACGCACTGCTGGGGCCGGTCACCGCGGCCCCGGCGCCGCCCCTCGGGTACTTCGAGGGCGGCACCCCCCGGCAGCAGATCCTGCGCGGCGCCGACTTCGCCCACGAGACGCCCCTGGCCAACCTCACGGGACAGCCCGCCATGTCGGTCCCGCTCCACTGGACCGAGGCCGGAATCCCGGTCGGCGTGCACGTCACAGGGCGTTACGGCGAAGAGGCGACGCTGTTCGCCCTCGCCGCGCAGCTGGAGAAGGCCCGCCCCTGGGCGCACCGCTTGCCCGACCTCGCGCATCCGTGATCGGAGACCCAGTCTTGTTGAAGATATCCTCGGCCCCGCGGACGACGGATGCCTGGCGGGACGCGGGCGCCCTCGCCCGCTCCGTCTACGCCGCCGCCTACGCGGCCGACATCCGACCCGATCCCGACGCCTTCATCATCGCCACGGCGACGGCCCCCGACGGCACCGCCTCCATCGTGGGATGCGCCGGCTGCACCCACGCCTCTGCCCGGCCCTTCTTCTCCGAGCGCTATCTCGACCAGCCGATCGAGGAGGTCATCGCCGAGACCACCGGCCGCCCGGTGGCCCGGGAGCGCATCATCGAGATCGGCGCGCTCGCCGGACAGGGCGGCTCGGGACGGGAGATGACCCGCCTCATCCCGATCATCGCCTGGTGCATGGGCATGGAGTACATCCTGTGCACCGTCACCGAGCCCCTGCGCCTGAGCCTGGAAGAGCTCGGCATCACCTTCACCGTCCTGGGGCCCGCCGACCCGGACCGCCTCCCTGCGGAGGAACGGCGGTCGTGGGGCACCTACTACGACCGCAAACCGCAGGTGGGGTGCATCGAACTGCGCGTCCTCGCGCCGCTGTTCGCCGGCGCGACCGGGCGGTACACCTTCCTCGAACCCGTGATCGAACTCCTCGCCGACACCACGGCGCCGCAGGAGGTGGCCGGCAGTGCGGGCCGTTGAGAACGCCCTCAGACGCTACGCCGAGTCCGACCGCACCCTGGTGCGGGTCCTGGACGAGGACGGCGGCGACTTCGCGCGGTTCAGCTACCGCGACATCACCCGTGCCGCGCGGGCGCTGACCACACGGCTGCCCGCGCTCGCGCCCCACGCGCGCGTCGGCGTCCTGTGCGGCAACACCCCGGAGTTCGTCGTCGCGGACCTGGCCCTGCTCTCACTGCACGCCGTCGAGGTCCCCGTCCCGCTGGCCTTCAGCAGGGAGCAGGCCGCGGGCCTCCTGGAGGAGACCGACGTCTGTCTCGTCGACGCCCACGGGGCGGCACGCCTGGACGCCTGGGGACGCGACGCCGTACTGCCCCCCGGCTGCCGGGTCATCGACGTCTCGCTCGGCGACCTGGGCGGAACCTCCCTCCCCTACACCGTCCCCGAGACCGGTGAGGACTGGATCTGCAAGATCATCCATACGTCGGGGACCACCTCGCGCCCCAAGGGGGTGCGCATCCGCGCCCACGGTGTCGGCGCGCTCATCGACTCCCTGCACGCCGCGATGCCGCCGAAGGCCTTCTCCCGATACCTGTCCTTCGTGCCGTTCAGCCTGCTCATCGAGCAGGTCACCGGGCTGTACCTGGTGCTCCTCGACGGCGGCTGCGTCACCCTGCTCTCGCCCCGCACCCCGCTGGTGGGCACCAGCGCCGGGGCCGTGGAGACCGCGCTGCCGCAACTGGCCGCCGCGCGACCCACCGCGGTCGTGGCCACCCCCGCCCTCGTCACCGCCCTGGCGGCCGCAGCGCGCCGGGCGCTCGCGGCGGGCGAGGACGTCAACCACAGCCTCTTCGGCGCTCCCCAGGCGCCGATGATCTGCTGCGGCGGCGCCCCGGTCCACCCCGACACCCTCACCGAACTCGACCGCCACGGCATCGCCGTCTACGAGGGGTACGGCCTCTCCGAGAACAGCTCGGTGGTCAGCTGGAACACCCCCGGCGCCCGGCGGGTCGGCACCGTGGGCCGGCCGCTCGCCCACGTCCGGGTCCGACAGAGCCCCGAGGGCGAACTCCTCGTGCGCAGCACCTCGCTGTTCGACGGCTACACCCGCGAGGACCCCTCCAGCTGCGCCCTCGTGGACGGTTGGCTGCACACCGGCGACCTGGCCGGCATCGACGAGGACGGCTACATCACCATCACCGGCCGGAAGAAGAACATCATCATCACCGCCGCCGGGCGCAACGTCGCGCCCGAGTGGGTGGAAGCCCAGTACACGCGCCTGCCGTTCGTCCGGGCCGTCGCCGTCGTCGGCAACGACCTGCCGTGCCTGAGCGGCCTGTTCGTCATCGACCCCGCCATCGGCGCCGACGATGCGGAGGAGGCGATCGCCGCCTTCGGGGCCGAGCACCTCTCCGAGGTGGAACGCGTGGAGAGCGTGCGGCTGCTGCGCGCCGACGACGACGCCTATCACCGGCTCTTCACGGTCACCGGCCGGCCCGTGCGCGCGGCCGTCGTCAAGGAACTGCTCGCTGTTCAACCCCGATGAAGAAGGAGCCCACCATGACTGCGACCCAGCCGAGCATCCAGCCGTTCGGGACGGGCACGGGGCGGCTCGTCCACGCCGTGCCCGGCTGCGGCACGCTGGCCGACCTCGACCCCCGTGACACCGTGCGACTGCTCGCGGAAGCCGGATTCCTGCTGCTCCGCGGGTTCCGGCCCTCCCTGGAGGACTTCTCGCTCTTCGTCAAGAAGCACTCCGACCGGGTGACGCTGGACCCCGCGCGCTCCTTCCACGGCGGTGACGTCGCGCAGAAGGTCGACGCCGGGACCGACGAGATCGGTCTCCACCTGGAGAACGGCAACAGCCCCTTCGGCCCCGACCTGACCTGGTTCCTGTGCGAACGCGCCGCCGCCGAGGGGTCGCAGACGACAGTGTGCGACGGCTACCGGGTGTGGGACGCCGCCGACGAGGCGGACCGCGAGGCCTTCGCCCAGGACATCTCCTACGCGCGTCGCGTCGAGGAGGCCAAGTGGAAGCAGTTCGTCCACCACCAGACCGGCCACAAGGACCTCGCCGACATCACCCTCGACGACCTCCAGAACCTGGTCGGCGACCGCGACGGCACCACGCTCGTCCCCCAGCCGGACGGGTCGGTGCACTACACCTACCGCACCTCCGCGGCCCCCACCACGCTGTTCGGCGACCGTCGCGCCTGGGCCAACAGCATCTTCGGCCCCTCCTACAACTACGAGAAGCCGATCATCACCTTCGCCGACGGGACCCCGCTGCCCGCCGACCTGCTCGACCGGATGAGGAACCTCACCGAAGAGCTGACCGAGGACATCGACTGGCAGGACGGTGACGTCGTCCTGGTCGACAACACCCGCGCCATGCACGGCCGCCGGGCCATCACCGACACCCGCCGGACGATCTACAACGCGCAGAGCTACCTCCGCCGCGACCTGCTCGACGCCGCGGCGTCCTGACCGAAGGCGCCGGTTCCGATCGACAGGCCGACAGGCCGCACGACAACGGGAGAACAACTTGTCCGTCCCACCGGTCCGATCCACCCGCCTCGGACTCGAAGCCCCCGAGGTGCGTGAGGTCCTCTCGCGCCTCCACGAGCGGGCACAGCTCCGCGACGCCGACGTGATGCGGCGCGCCTACGCCGATGCCGCCGAACTCTCCGCCCCGCCCACCCCCGCCGAGGCCAGCGCCCTGTGCGCGGACGCCCTGCTCCCCGTCGCTCCGCACGTCGGGCGGCTCCTCTACACGCTGGTACGCATGCTGCGCCCGCACAACGTCGTGGAGTTCGGCACGTCCTTCGGCGCGTCGGCGATCTACCTCGCCGCCGCCCTGCGGGACAACGGAGCCGGCCACCTGACCACCAGCGAACTGGAGGAGAGCAAGATCCGCGAGGCGGGTGCGGGCCTCGCCGACGCGGGCCTCGCCGACCTCGTCACGATCGTGCCCGGCGACGCGCGGCAGACGCTCGCCGACCTCCCGGGCCCCGTCGACCTCGTCCTCCTCGACGGGTGGAAAGAGCTGTACCTCCCGGTCCTGAAGGTCCTCGAACCCTCCTTGGCCGACCACGCGGTGATCGTCGCCGACAACCTGTCCATGCTCCCCGAGGACTACACCGCCTACGTCCGGGACCCGGCCAACGGGTACGTCTCGCTCGACCTGCCGCTCGGTGACGGCGTCGAGCTCACCAGCCGGCAGAAAGCGGCACGGTGAGCGCCGCACCGCGCCTCGCCGCCCGCGCGGCCGGCCCCGCCTGACGCCCTGCCCCGATCCCCAGGAGATGTCGTGCCTTCGTCCCTGTTCACCCCCCTCGCGGCGGGAGCGCTGAAGCTGCCCAACCGTGTGGTGATGGCCCCGATGACCCGCAACCGGGCGGGCGCCGACGGCGTCCCCGGGGCGCTGATGTCCCAGTACTACGCCCAGCGCGCCACGGCCGGCCTGATCGTCACCGAGGGCGTCGGCGTCAGCGCCGTCGGGGCCGGGCCCACCGGTCAGCCGGGGCTGCACACCCTCGAACAGGTCGCGGGCTGGACCAAGGTCACCGACGCCGTGCACGAGGCGGGCGGGCGCATCGTGGCACAGCTCTCCCACCACGGGCGCATCGCCCACCCCGCGCTGCTGCCGGACGGCGTCGAGCCGCTCGCCCCGTCGGCGGTGACCGCGCTGAGCGACGCCCGGACCGCGCACGGTCTGGTCGCCGCCGTACGCCCGCGGGCCATGGGGCCCGAGGACATCGCGCGGACGTTGGACGACTTCTCGGACGCCGCCCGTGCCGCCATGGACGCCGGGTTCGACGGCGTGGAGGTCCAGGGCGGGAACGGCTACCTGATCCACCAGTTCCTCTCCGACAACGCCAACCTCCGCGAGGACGGTTACGGGCAGGACGTCCCCGGACGCGCCCGGTTCGCCGTCGAGGCGGTGCGGGCGGTGGTCCGGGCGGTCGGGGCGGGGCGCGTGGGACTGCGCGTCTCGCCCGGCACCGGATACAACGACGCGGTGGAGAAGGACCCGGCACCGCTCTACGGCTTCCTGGCCGACATCCTGGGGAGCGAGGAGCTCGCCTATCTCCACGTGGTGGAGGGCCCCGACCGCGCCCTGCGGGCCGTGCTGCGCGAACACTGGAACGGCGTGCTCATCAGCAGCCCGTTCACCGGGGAGGCCCCCACCGACCCCGGGACCGCGCGCGGCCTGGTGGAGGCGGGCGACGCCGACGCGGTGAGCTTCGCCCGGCACTTCGCCGCCAACCCCGACCTGCCCGAGCGCATCAGACTCGGCGCCCCTCTCAACGAACCCGACCCGGACACCTTCCACGACGGTGGAGCCGCCGGCTACACCGACTTCGCCGTTCACCGGCCCTCGGCCGTCTGACCGTGCCGACACGAGGAGCACAGATCGTATGACCGACCAGTACGCGGTGATCGGCGACCGCTATTCGGACTTCAAGGACACCGCGCCCCTGGCGGGCCCCGAGCAGCACAACGTCCTCAAGCACCTCGGCGACCTCACGGGCGCCCGGGTGCTGGACCTGGCCTGCGGCCACGGCCACTACAGCCGGGTCATCAAGGCCGCGGGCGCGGCCGAGGTGGTGGGCGTCGACCTGTCGTCCGTCATGGTCGACCTCGCCCGGAAGGCCGAGGAGGAGGACCCCCTCGGCATCAGCTACCACGTGGGCGACGCTACCGACCTGCCCCGGCTGGGCGCCTTCGACCTGGTGAGCGCCGTGTGGCTGCTCAACTACGCCACCGGCAAGGCCGAGCTGACCTCCATGCTGCGCGGCATCCACGACAACCTCGTCCCGGGCGGGCGGTTCGTGGCCGTGGCCGTGTGGCCCGACTTCGACCCCTTCGGCCCCGAGTGGGACGCGTACGGGCTGCGCGTGGTCTCCGAGACGCCGGCCGAAGACCGCGGAGTGCTGGTCACCGACCTCATCGGCACCGAGACCTCGACGATCACCACCTCGCGGTGGAGCCGGGAGGCCTTCGCCCAGTGCCTGGCCGACGCCGGATTCACCTCGTACTCCTGGCACACCCCCGAAGTGCCGGCCGCGTCCGTCGAGCGCTTCGGGGACTCCTTCTGGGACAACTACCGGGCCAACCCCATCCCGGGCCTCCTCGTCGGCGCCCGTACGGCGGACGGCTCGCCGGCCGAGGAGCCGGTCACCCCCGCCCGGATCGAGGCCGCGGCGCGGGCCCTGGCCGAGGAGCGCGCCCGCGGGGAGTGGGCCCCCACCGAGCTGGAGAGCAGCCTCGCCCGGCAACTGGCGGAGTCCTACGAGACCGTCGGCCATCTCACCGCCACCACGCTGCGCGCCGCGTTCTGGGAGGGCTCAGAGGCCTTCCTCCGGGCGGGCGGCGGACGGCTGGCGACCTTCCTGGCGAGCACGCTGCCGGCGCTCCAGGCCGGCGGCGCGGAGGCCGAGGCGGCGGGGGAGTCCATCGTGCGGCTCCTGCGGACGATCCGCTGACCTGTCCTCGTCGGGGAGGGGTGGGCGACCGTGCGTCCCGCGCGGTCGCCCACCTCGGCGGCGCAGCGGGCGACCGCACCGAGGCAGGGAACCTCGCCGGGGGGCGAGCCGGACACACGAGGCACGAAAGGGCGCAGAGGTCATGACCATCGTCGACATCGCCGGAGCCACGGGGCCCGTGGAGGCGGCGGGCCACCGGCCCCCCGCTCGCACCCGGCAGCTCACCGCCGTATCGCTCGTTCCGCTCTCCGCGCTGCAACCCGCCGACTCACCGCGCCGGGCTCCGGAGAACGCCGACCATCTGCGGGCGCTCGTCGCCTCCGACGAGCCCTTCCCGCCCATCGTCGTGCACCGCCAGACCATGCGGGTCATCGACGGCACCTACCGGTTGCGGGCCGCCGTGCTGCGCAACCGGACCGACATCGAGGTCCGGTTCTTCGACGGCAGCGCGGAGGACGCCTTCGTCTACGCCCTGGAGACCAACACCCGCCACGGCCTGCCCCTGACGTTCGCCGAACGTTCCGCGGCCGCCGAGCGCATCCTCCGCTCGCACCCCCACTGGGCGGACCGCGCGATCGCCTCCGCGGCGGGGCTCTCCGCCCACACCGTGGCCGGGCTGCGCCGGGCCGCCGCCGCAGAGGCCCCCGCGCCGGAGCGGCTGGGCCGCGACGGACGGGTGCGTCCGCTGAGCACCGCGCAGGGCCGGCGGGAGGCGCAACGGCTGCTGACCGGTTCCTCCGACATCTCGCTGCGGGAGATCGCGCGGCGCACCGGGCTCTCCCCGGCCACCGTCCGCGACGTGCGGAACCGGATGCTGCGCGGGGAGGACCCGGTGCCCGAGCGGCAGCGGGCCGGCGAACGGGAGCAGGCCCGCCCCCGGTCCGCGCCCGCGCCCGTTCCGGCGCCGCAGCCCGCCGAGCGGCGCGCGCCGGCGCCCGCCGACGAGGACCTGGCGGACGTCTACCGGCGGCTGTGCCGGGACCCGGCGCTGCGGCAGAGCGAGACCGGCCGGACCCTGTTGCGGCTCCTGGGCACCCTCACGCTCTCGGCCGAGCAGTGGCAGAACCTGGCCGCCGAGCTTCCCGTGCACCGCGTCGAGGCCGTCGCCGCGCTGGCGGCGGAGAACGCCCGGCTCTGGGGGGAGTTCGCCCAGCGGGCCCGCACGGGGCGCCGTGGCCGGCGGCCGGCGCCCGTCCTCCTCGCGGCGCCGCCGGACGGGGATCAGTAACGCACCGCGCGCATTCTCGGCCCGTAGGGCGCGGCGTCGAGCCAGCGGCCGGCGGACGGCCACAGCGGGGCGGCGGCGGCCGCGGCCCACTGCCGCAGGCGCTGCCCGCGCCGCCGCGCCAGCAGATGGTCCAGGGCCGCGCCCGCGGCCCGGACGTTGGCCTGCGCCGCCGCCCGCCGTTCGCTCGCGTACCGGTCGGTGTCCCCGTCCCGTACCGCGCGCGCCGCCGCCACCGCGTCGCTGATCCCGGAGTTCATGCCGCGGGCTCCGAACGGCGGCAGCAGGTGCGCGGCCTCTCCGGCCAGCAGGACGCGCCCGTGGGCGTCGGTGAAGCGGTCGGCGACGCGCTGCTGGAAGCGGTAGACGGACGACCAGCCGATGGTCACGGGGGAGACCTCGGGCAGCAGCGCGGGCACCCACTGCTCCGCGGTGGCGGCCCACTGCCTGGCGTCGTCGCCGCGACGGCACTGGACGTCGACGCGCCAGCCGCCGTGGAAGGGGACCAGCAGGACGTTGCGCCCCCCGGCGCGGGGGTGGCGGTAGTGGAAGACGCGCGCGGCGGTCGCGGGGTCGGGCGAGGCGTCGACGTCGACGACGACGAACTCGGTCGCGGAGGCGGTGCCCTCCAGGGTGATGCCGCACTGCTCGCGCACGGTGGAGCGCGCCCCGTCCGCGGCGATCACATGGGACGCCTCGTGGACGGCGCCCTCCCCGGTCCGCAGGGTGACGCCGTCGGGGCGGCAGGTCACGGTCCGGACGCCGTCGCCCCAGAGCGAGCGGATGCCCGCCGCGTCGCAGGCCCTGAGCAGGATGTCCTCGACCAGGGTCTGCGGCAGGCTCGTGAAGGGGGCGGCGCCGGACGGGGCGGGATAGGTGCGCCGGTGCACCTGGCGGCCGGCCCACAGCGTGCTCCGGGTGCGCCACACCAGCCCGAGGGCGGTGATCTCGGCGCTCAACGCCGGGTCGATCGCGGCGAGGTGGTCCAGGGTGGCGCGGTGCACGAAGATGGCGCGGCTGCCGGGGCGCGTCCTCAGGCGGGGCCTGGCCTCCAGCAGGACCGTCTCCAGGCCGTGGGCGTGGGCGGCGAGCGCGGCGGTGAGTCCGACGGGGCCGGCGCCGACCACGGCGACCGCGCTCACGCGGTCGTCCCGCTCAGCGAGGCGCGGGCGGGCGCGGCGACGAGTGTGCCCGTGCGCCGGCCCGGGGGCGCCACGGCGGGGTGGAAGGTCTCCTGGACGTACAGCGGGGCCTCGCCGTCCAGGCACATCAGATAGTCCCGGGCGGCGGCCGGAACGTCGCCTGCCGACCCGTTCCAGACCCCCAGTCCCGCCGTGAGGAACCTCCGGCGGTGCGGGATGCCCCGGACGGCCAGGGAACGCCCCAGCGGAACGGAGTGGTCGGTGGCCAGGGCGCAGAGCTCGGGGCTCTGCGGCAGGTGCCCGATCACCAGGTTGCGCGAGACCACCCTGCCCTGCGGCGTCACCAGTTCGGTGCGGCGGACGAGGGCGGGGGAGCCGGGGGCCAGCAGCAGCATGCCGCGCAGGCGGCGGTGGCCGACCAAAGGCTCGGCGAGCGTCTGGCGTACGACGCGCACCCGCAGCATGCACTGGCCGCGCTGCTCCAGGAGCTCCGTGGTCAGCCCCCGGTGCGTCAGGAGCCGACGGGTGAACGGGTCGTGGAAGCCGTGCACGGGGAGGCTCCGCAGCGGTGTGAGACTGACCGGTCCTCTGGTGTGCGCAGACATGGGAGGGGGCCTTTTCGCTCGGGAAGCGGGGGGCCGCGGCCGCCGGGCGGCCGCGGCTGGCTGCCGGTCAGGCAGGGTTGTACTGGCCCGCGAGGCGGCGAGGGGTGGTCGCGACCCGGTTGTAGCTGTTGATCACCACGATGATCCAGAGCAGCTGGGCGAGCTGCTCCTCGCCGAAGACCTTCACGGCGCGCTCGTACACGTCGTCGGGGACGTGGCCGTCGTGGATCAGGGTGACCGCCTCGGTGAACTCCAGGGCGGCACGCTCCCGCTCGGTGAAGAACGGGGCCTCGTCCCAGGCGCTGAGGGCGTACAGGCGCTGCTCGGTCTCGCCGGCGCGACGGGCGTCGATGGTGTGCATGTCGACGCAGAAGACGCAGCCGTTGATCTGCGAGGCGCGGACGCGCACCAGCTCCAGCAGCGGGGCCTCCAGGCCCGACGCCAGAGCCGCCTCCGCGGCGGTGGACGCGAGCCGGTGCATCGCTGAATAGGTCTTGGAAGAAAGGGCGTTGAGGTCGAAGCGCTGGCTGTTCCCAGTAGTCATGGGAGGCAAGAGTAGGAGGGGCCCCCGGCGGCAGCCAGTGCTTGATCCAGCAGTTGAACACGGGTAGACCCCGGTCGGCGCCGCGCGTGCGCGGGCGGGGCGAGCCGAGGTGCGCGGGCGCTTGACAGCCGAGGTGTCTCACGGAAAAGGTAGATTGGCATCGCAGGGGAGACCACAGCTTCGCCCCGCCCCCACCCTCGTGCCCCGGCGCCCCGGGGCATCCTCCGGCGACTCTCCCCGCTGACGGCCCCCCGACCCCGGGCCGTCGGCACCACACCTGTGTTCATGACCGCCCTGTGCCATGCCCGGAGGCCGGACTTCCGGGAGCCCGGGGGCACTGACCCGACGAAACGGTTGGACGTACATGACTGAGCTGGCAGACGACGCCCTGAAGGCCGGTGGCTTCGGTACGGCGTCGGAGCACCTCCGCTCCACGCTGAGCTGGCACTTCGACCCCGCGACCGGCTCACCCTTCTGGCTGCGCACGGCAAAGGACCTCGGGTTCGACCCGCTCACCGACATCACCGAGATCGCCGATCTGCGCCGCTTCCCCGATCTGAGCGGCGAGCTGCGCACCGTGCCGGCCGAGGACCTCATCCCCCGGGGCGCCGTCGTCGGCGACTTCGAGGTGTTCGAGTCCGGCGGCACCGTCGGCGCGCCCAAGCGCGTGGTCGACGGCACCGCGCGCTCCAAGAACGTGGAGTGGGTGAGCCGGGTCCTGGCCGACCACGGCTTCCCGCGGCAGGGCCACTGGCTGCACGCCGGCCCGACCGGCCCGCACGTCGTCGGCCGTACGGTCCGTCACCTGGCGCAGCTGCGCGACTCCCTGTGCTTCACGCTCGACTTCGACCCGCGCTGGGTGAAGCGGCTGATCGGATCGGGCCGCACCGAACTCGCCGCCGAGTACCGCGAGTACCTCCTCGACCAGATGGAACTCGTCGCCACCACCCAGAACATCAGTGTGCTGTTCATCACGCCGCCGATGCTGGAGGCCGTCTGCGCCCGCCCCGCCCTCTACGACCGGCTCGCCCAGTCGCTGAAGGCGATCCTGTGGGCCGGGACCAGCATCAGCCCCGAGTCGCTGCACCAGATCGAGGAGACCTTCTTCCCCGACGCCCGGATCGCGGCCATCTACGGCAACACGCTGATGGGCATCGCCCCGCAGCGCCCGAAGGAGGCCGGCGACGAGCACGCCTGCGTCTTCAGGCCCTACTTCCCGCAGTCCGTCGTCGAGCTGCTCGACCCGGAGAACGGCGGGCCCGTGGAGTACGGCGAGCGCGGCCAGGTCCTCGTGCACCAGCTCAGCCGGGACATGTTCCTCCCCAACGTGCTGGAGCGCGACACCGCGATCCGGGTCCGGCCCGCCAAGGGCGACGACATCGACGGTCTGGCCGACATCGCGCCGCTGCGCACCAAGGGCGCCCCGGCCGCGATCGAAGGGGTCTACTGATGACCGCCGAGCTGCCCGCCGTCAACCCCGTCATCGGCGGCAAGGACGTCGCCAGCCGTGACCGCTCCGTGCTCCACGCCATCGACGGGACCCCGCTCGCCTCGGTCGGACTCGCGCCGCGGCTGCTCGCCCAGGCCGCCCTCAACCGGCTGCGGGCCGCGGCCCCGGGGGCCCTGCCCCCCGCCGAGCTGTTCGCCCACGCCGGCGAGCTGTTCGCCACCGCCGAGCTCGACGGCGAGAGTCCGCACGAGTACCGGAGCCGGGTCGTCAGGGCCACCGGGACTCCGGGCGTCGCCATCACCCGGGCGATCCGCGGCATCAGCTCGCAGCTCGGCCTGATCGAGCGCATCAACGGGGCGGAGCTGCCGCAGCCGTTCGCGGTCACCGGCTACCGCACGGCCTGGGTGCCGCGGGGCGCGCTGCTGGCCGCGATCGTGCCGAACAACCACCCGGAGCCGAACGTGACCTGGGTGCGCGCCCTCGCCATGGGCGCCCGCGTCCTGGTACGGCCGGGCAGCAAGGACCCCTTCACCCCGCGCCGCCTCTTCGCCGCCCTCCTCGCCGCGGGCATCGACCCCGACACCCTGGCCTTCCTGCCCGGCGACCACGACGCGGGCGAGAACCTGCTCGCCCAGGCCGACCTCGGTCTGGTCTACGGCGGCCCGGCCGCCGCGGAACGCTTCGGCCACCGCAACGACGTCCTCGTACGGGGCCCCGGACGCAGCAAGGCCCTGGTCGGGCCGGCCGCCGCAGAGGACAAGGAGCTGCTCGACGACCTCGTCGACTGGATCGCCGAGGACGGCGGCGTGCGGTGCAACAACATCTCCCTCGTCCTCACCAGCGGCGAGGTGCACCCGCTCGCGGAGGCGCTCGCCGAACGCCTCGCCGCGCTGCCGGTGCTGCCGGTGCTCGACGAGCGGGCCACGCTGCCGGCCGTGGGCGCGGAGAACGGCCGGGCCATCGCGGACTACGTCGCGGGCCTCGCGTCCGACGCCACGGACCACAGCCGTCACCGCTACGGCGGTTCGCTGCTGGCCGAGCTGGACGAGGGCGCCACTGCCGTCCTGCGGCCGCTGGTCCTCTCCGTCGACCGGGCGGACAGCCCGCCGGCCGGGACCGAACTGGGGTTCCCCTTCGTCGTGGTCGCCCCCTGGCGGCCCGCCGACGGCACGGCGCCGCTGCGCGAGTCCCTGGTCGTCAGCCTGGCAGAGGAGCACGCGGACCTCGCCGACGCCGTCCTGCGGGAGCCGTCCGTCCGCAAGGTCGTCACCGGCCGCGTCAAACCCTGGGCCGGAGTGCCCGAGACCCCCCACGACGGCAGCCTCGCCCAGTTCCTGCTCGAACCCAAAGGCCTGGTCACCGCAGAGACCGGAGCCTGACCACCGCTTCCCAGGGCCCCAGCCCTCCGCCACACCGACGGAAGAGATGAGCTGTGACCTTCGCCGCATCACCCCCGGTCGCTCCACAGTCCGCTGGCCTTCCGCCGCTCCCCACCACGGAGTGGCGCAACCTGCCCGCCGCGCAGCAGCCCGCGTGGCCCGACGCCGACGCGACCGGCCGCGTTCAGGACGCCCTGTCCCTGGCCCCGGCCCTCACCGCCCCGGCCGACGTACGCCGACTGGCCTCCGCGCTCGCCCACGTGGGAGCGGGCCGGGCCTTCCTCGTCCAGGCCGGTGACTGCGCGGAGCCGCTCGGGAGCCAGGGGCTGGCCGCGGTCGGCGGCAAGCACCGCATCCTGGGCGAGATGGCCGAGACCGTCAGCCAGGGCTCAGGCCGGCCCACCGTCACCATCGGCCGTATCGCCGGCCAGTACGCCAAGCCGCGCTCCCGCCCGGAGGAGACGGTCGACGGCCGCGTCCTGCCGGTCTACCGGGGGGACATGGTCAACTGCCACCTCCCCGACGAGGCGGCGCGGGTCCCCGACCCGACCCGCATGCTCACGGCGTACGCCACCGCACGGGCCGTGCTCAACGAGCTCCACCTGATCGCGCACCGGACCGCCTCCTCGCTCGTCTCCTGGGAGCAGCAGCGGGGCCCGGGCCAGCAACTGCCCACCCGCTCCTGGGACGGCAGCTTGCGCTCCGTCCTCAAGAACTACGGCCAGACCGTCGAGGTCGCGGGCGCCTGGACCCGTACCGGCATGTGGACCAGCCACGAGGCGCTGCTCCTGGACTACGAGCAGTGCCTGGTGCGCCGGGACTCCCACACCGGGGAGCACTACCTGCTCTCCACCCACCTGCCGTGGATCGGGGAGCGGACCCGCCAGATCGACGGCGCCCACGTCTCCTTCCTGGCCCGGGTGGCCAACCCGGTGGCGGTCAAGATCGGCCCCAGCACCCGTCCGGAGGACCTCGTCGCGCTCTGCGCACGGCTGGACCCCCACCGCAGGCCGGGGCGGCTGACCCTGATCACCCGCTTCGGCGCGGGCCAGGTCCGCGACGTGCTGCCCCGTCTGGTCGAGGCGGTCCGGTCGGCCGGACACGACCCGGTGTGGGTCTGCGACCCGATGCACGGCAACACCGTGACCACGGCCGGCGGCATCAAGACCCGGCGGATGAGCGACGTCCTCGACGAGACCGCCGGCTTCTTCGAGGTCATGTTCCGCGCGGAGCAGTGGCCGGGCGGCGTCCACCTGGAGGTCGCCGGAGGGCCCGTGACCGAGTGCATCGGCGACGGCGGCCCCCGTACGGAGGAGGGGCTCGGCCGCGCCTACCAGACCCTCTGCGATCCACGGCTCAACGACAACCAGGCGCTCCTGGCGGCCCGTCACGTCGCCGAGCTGCTCGCCAAGGGGTGAACCGGCCCCGCCGACCGGTGAAACGTCCGTGACTCCCGAGAAAGCCGTGTGATGAGAACCCTGCTGATCGACAACTACGACTCGTACACGTACAACCTCTTTCAGCTGATCGCCGGGGTCACCGGCGTCGAACCGGTCGTCATGGCCAACGACGCCCCGGGCGTCGCCGACGTCGACCTGGCCTCCTTCGACAACGTCGTCATCTCGCCCGGCCCCGGGCACCCCTCCCGGGAACGCGACTTCGGCGTCTCCGCGCGGGTGATCGAGACCTCGCCGATCCCCGTCCTCGGCGTCTGCCTCGGCCACCAGGGCATCGGCCGGAGCGCGGGGGCCGAAGTGGTCCCCGCGCCCGAACCCCGGCACGGCTACCTCAGCCGCGTCGACCACGACGGGCAGGACATCTTCGCCGGTCTGCCCCAGGGGTTCACCGCCGTCCGCTACCACTCGCTCAGCGTCGCAGAGCCGCTTCCCGACAGCCTGGAGGCGACCGCCTGGTCCGAGGACGGCGTCGTCATGGGGCTGCGGCACCGGACCCGGCCGCTGTGGGGCGTGCAGTTCCACCCGGAGTCCATCTGCACCGAACATGGCATGCGCATGATGGCCAACTTCCGCGACCTCACCCTGGCCCGCGGCCGGACCGCGGCCCGCCCGGCCCGCCCGGCCCCCGTCCCGGCCCAGGCCGCCGCTCCCCGGTCCGACCGGGCGGAGGCGGCCTCCACGACCCCGGCCGGCGGCTACCGGGTGCACCTGAGGACCATGGAGACGGCCGTCGACACGGAGGCCGCCTTCACCCGCCTGTACGCCGACTCCCCGGCGCCGGCGTTCTGGCTGGACAGCGCCCACGTGGAGCCGGGCCGCTCCCGGTTCTCCTACCTCGGCGACGCCTCCGGGCCGCTCGCCGAGACCGTCCGCTACCGGCTGGCCGAGGGCGAGGTGGAGATCGGCCGGGCCGACGGGTCGGCGGAGCGGGTCCCCGGCACGGTCTTCGACTACCTCCAGGCCCAGCTGCGCCGCCGCCGACTGGACGTCCCCGACGTTCCGTTCGACTTCACCGGCGGCTACGTCGGCTACTTCGGCTACGAGCTCAAGGGCGACCTCGGCTCGGTCAACAAGCACGTCTCGCCCACCCCCGACGCCTCCTGGATCTTCGCCGACCGCGTCATCATCGTCGACCACCAGGAGGACACCACCTACCTGCTCGCCCTCAGCGGCCCCGCCGCCGGCACCGAGGCGACCGCGGTCTCCTGGCTGGACACCACCGCCGCGACCCTGCTGTCGCTCCGGCCGGCCGAGCCCCTGGCCGTCCCGGAGCAGGCCGGGCACGCCGACGCGGAGCGGTGGCTCACCCACGACCGGGAGGAGTACCGGGCCCGGATCGACGAGATCCACCGCAACCTGCGGGCGGGGGAGTCCTACGAGGTCTGCCTCACCACCTCCGCGTGGCTCCCGGCCGAGGGCGACAGCTACGCGTACTACCGGGCGCTGCGCCGCGCCAACCCCGCCCCCTACGCCGCCTATCTGCGCCTGGGCGGCGTGGAGATAGCCAGCTCGTCGCCGGAACGCTTCCTCAGCATCGACCGCTCCGGCATCGTGGAGACCAAGCCCATCAAGGGCACGACCCCGCGCAGCGAGGACCCCGAGCAGGACGAGCGGCTGCGCGCCTCCCTCTCGGCCAGCGCCAAGACCCGCGCAGAGAACCTGATGATCGTGGACCTGCTCCGCAACGACCTCGGCCGGGTCTGCGAGATCGGCAGCGTCCACGTCCCCCGGCTGATGGCCACCGAGAGCTACACGACGGTGCACCAGCTGGTGTCCACCATCCGCGGCCGGATTCGCACCGACACCGACGCCATCGACGTGGTCCGGGCCTGCTTCCCCGGCGGCTCGATGACCGGCGCGCCCAAGCTCCGCACGATGGAGATCATCGAGGAGCTGGAGACCGAGGCGCGCGGGGTGTACTCCGGCTCGATCGGCATGCTCTCCACCAACGGCACGGCCGACCTCAACATCGTCATCCGCACCGCGGTGAAGGTCGACGACCAGTGGCGGATCGGAGCGGGCGGCGCGATCGTGCTCGACTCCGACGCCGACGAGGAGTTCGACGAGATGGTCCTGAAGGCGTCGGCCCCGCTGCGCGCCTACCGGGCCGGCGACCCGCTGGCCGCCGTCTGACCCCGCCGCGCGGCCGGTCCCGTACCGGGTGAACAGCGAGCCCTCCCGGCCACGGCCCCCCGGCCCGGCCGACGACAGGAGTCACCTGCCATGAACACAGCCGTAGGCCTCGAACGAGCGGCCGAAGAACGCGGGTGGACCGCGCGTGCCGCCTTCCACGAAGGAGACCGGACACTCACGCACGGAGAGGTGCACACCCTCACGGCGCAGGCCGCCGGCGTGCTGGCCGAGCACGGCGTCGGCCGCGACGACAGCGTGCTCATCGCCCTGCCCGACGGCATCGCCTGGGTCGTCGCGTTCCTGGCCACGGCGCGGCTCGGCGCCCTGGCGGTGGTCGTCAATCCGGGCCTCACCCCGGACCGCCACCGCTACATAGCCAAGGACAGCGACGCCTCGCTCGTCCTCGCCGACAGCACGGTCGCCGCCGCACTGCCCGGCCTCGCCCACCTCACCGGAGAGGAGCTGCTGGAACGCGCTGCGGCCGGGCGGCCCGCCCCCGCCGCGGCGGTCGGCGGCGACCACCCGCTCTACGTCCAGTACACCTCCGGCACCACGGGGCAGCCCAAGGGCGTCGTCCACCGCCACGTGGACCTGGAGACCTACCACACCGGCGCCGGCGCGCAGATCCTCGGGATCGGCCCGGACGACGTCATCCTCTCGGTGTCGAAGCTGTTCTTCGCGTACGGCCTCGGCAACGCCCTGGCGTTTCCCCTCTGGTCGGGCGGCTCCGCGGTCCTGGAGCCCGAGCGCCCCAAGCCCTCCCGGATCGCGGAGCTGACCGCCCGGCACCAGGTCACCTATCTCTTCGCCGTGCCGTCCGCGTACGCCAACATCCTCGCCGAGACCGATCCCGCGGCCTTCGCCAGCGTCCGGGCCGCCGTCTCGGCCGGAGAACGGCTGACCGACGAACTTTGCGAGCGGGCCACCGCCTTCCTCGGGGCCCCGGTGTACGACCAGCTCGGCTCCACAGAGGCCGGCCACGCCATCGCCACCAACGGGGCGTCCTTCCACGCGCCGGGCACGATCGGCCGGCTGGCTCCGGACTTCGAGGCCCAGGTGCGCGACCGGACCGGCGCGCCCGTGCCCGACGGCACGGCCGGGGAGCTGTGGGTGCGCGGCCCCACGGTCACCCGCGGCTACCTCGGCCTGCCGGAGGAGACGGCCCGCACCCTGGTGGACGGCTGGCTCAACACCCGCGACCGGGTGGTGCGCAACGCCGACGGGAGCTTCGTGCACGCCGGCCGCACCGACGACCTCGAAATGGTCGGGGGCGTCACCTTCTCCCCGGCCGAGGTCGAACAGGTGCTCTCCCGGCACGCCGCGGTCCACGACGTGGCGGTCGCCTGCATCAGCAACGAGCGCGGCGCCTCGAAGCTGCGCGCCTTCGTCATCCCGCGCCGGCCGGCCCCCGACCCCGCGGAGCTCGAACGGGAGCTCGTCGACCTGGCCCGCGCCCACCTGGAGCCCTACAAGGTCCCGCGCAGCGTGGCGGTCGTCGACACCCTGCCGCGCACCGCCACCGGAAAACTCCAGAGGTTCCTCGTCCGCCAGGGCAGTTGGTGACCTCTCGCCCCTGCCCGCCCCCGCCCTTTTGGCCCCTTCGTCGAGAAAGCAGCCGTGTCATGCTCACCAATCTCCTCAGGCTCCCGAAGCTCACCAACCCGCTGCCGGAGCAGGCTTTCTACCTGGGTCTGCTGTGGGACAGGGCCGCGGAGAAGTTCCCCAACGCCCCGGTCACCCTCGACCAGCCGCTCGCCACCTTCCCCGGACGGGGAACGGAGTTCACCTACACCATGCTGGCGGACGTGGTCGACGATCTGGCCTCGCGGCTGTGGGAGCTGGGCATCCGGCCCACCGAACGCGTCGCGGTGTACAAGAGCGACAACTTCGACATCGCCCTGCTGGCCTGCGCCGTCGCCCGCATCGGCGCGGTGCCGGTCATGACCTCCTCGGCGCTGACCGGCGACATCGTGGGCCAGCTGCTGGCCCGGCTGGACAAGCCGTGGCTGATCACCGACGCGGCCAAGCTGACCGGCCCGCTGGACGGCACCCCGGTCCAGGAGCTCACCCGCGGGACGTTCCTGGCCGGAACCGGGGCGTACGGGGGGCTGCCCACGATCGCGGAGATGGACGGGCTCCCCCGCCGCCCCGCCGTGCGGATGCACTCCTCGCAGCCGGCGCTCATCACGCACACCTCCGGCACCACCGGCGTCTCCAAGCTGATGGTCCACAACGCCCGCGCGCTCTTCCACCGCCTGCTCCCGCAGCAGGTCATCGCCTGGCCCATACGCAGGACGGAGACCGTGGCGCTGTGCATGTCCTTCGTGCACTCCCGGTTCTTCCACTCGCTCGGCGTGTTCCTCAACTACGGCAACCCGCTCGTGATCCTGAGCGACCCGGACCCCGACAAGATCGCCCCGATCTTCGTACGGCACCGCCCGGGCCTGGTCGAGACGCACCCCAACAACTTCATCCAGTGGGAGGACCTGGCCACCGCCCCCGGCGCGCCGCTGGCCAGCGTCCGCTACTACAGCAGCACCTTCGACGCCATCCACCCCCGGACCATCCAGCGCCTGCTGGCCGCCTCCGAACGCCCGCGTCCGCTGATGATCCAGCTCTACGGGCAGAGCGAGACCGGGCCGATCTCCGGGGCCTGGTACACCGAGAAGAGCGCCGCCAAGAACGACGGCCGCGACGTCGGCTACGTCCTGCCCGGCTTCATCAAGCTGCGCGTCGTCGACGACAACGGCCGTCCGCTGCCCAGGAACAAGGCCGGCCACCTCGAACTGCGGGGCCGCGGACGCATCATGACCTACCTGGGCGAGCACGAGCGCTACCTCAAGAACATCGCCGACGGCGACTGGTGGCGGCTGGGCGACATGGGCTACCTCGGCCGGTTCGGCAAGCTCCACCTGATCGACCGCGAGATCGACCAGATCGACGCCATCGACAGCAACCTCGAACTGGAGGACCGCCTGCTGTCGCGGCTGGACGAGCTCCTCGAAGTGATCATCGCGCCCGGCCCCGACGGCGAACCCGTCCCCGTGGTCTGCACCCGCCGCGACGCCCCCCTCGACCCGGAGCGCTGGGCGCGCGCCACCGCCGACCTGCCGACCCTCGCCGAGCCGCTGCACTGGCCGTTCAACGAAGTGCCGCGGACGTCGACGTGGAAGGTGCGCCGCGTGGAGATCACCCGGATGCTCCGCGAGAACACCGTGCCGGTGCTGGGTACGGCCGACTGACGCTCCGCCCCCCAGCGACGATCCAGGAGACCACGCAATGCCCCACGATCCCCGTCAGTCACAACAGCCTCCGGTCCTGGTGGTCGGAGCCGGCCCGGTCGGGCTCACCGCCGCTCTCGCCCTGAGGAGTCACGGCCTGCCGGTCACCCTCCTGGAGGCCGAGCCGAAGGACCGCGTCCGCCCCGGCAGCCGCGCCCTCTTCGTCCACCGCGAGTCGCTGAACGTGCTCGGCCACATCCGCCCCGGGCTCGACCGGACCCTGGTCGACAACGGCGTCATCTGGCCCACCCGGCGCACCGTCTACCGCGACAAGGAGGTGTTCGCGCGCACCTACCCGGCCGGCGCCCAGCAGACGGCGGGCAACCCCCCGTTCACCAGCCTGCGGCAGGTGGAGACCGAGCGGCACCTGCTGGCCGCGTGCGTCGAGGCGGAGGTGGACATCCGCTGGGGCGCCGCGGTGAGCGAGGTGGAGTCCTCGCAGGACGGCGTCCGCGTCCACACGGAGGACGGCGCCGTCCACGTCTCGGACTACGTGATCGGCGCGGACGGCGCGCGCTCCCGGGTGCGCCGCTCCCAGGACATCACCATGCAGGGCGAGCGCTCCGAGGCCTTCCACGTGGTGGTCGACGTCGAGGAGGACCCCGCCGATCCGCTGCCCCTGGAGCGGGTGTTCGTCTACGAGCACCCCGGCCTCGGCGGCCGGAGCGTGATGCGGGTGCCGTTCGCCGGCGGCTTCCAGCTGGACCTCCAGTGCAAGGACGACGACCGGCCGGAGGACTGGGCCGACGAGGCGCAGGCCGCCCGGTGGGTGGCAGAGGTGGTCGGAGAGAAGTACGCGAAGCGGCTGCTGTGGGTCTCCCGCTACCACTTCCTGCACGTCGTCGCCGAGACCTTCACCGACCCGGCGCACCGCGTCCTGCTGGTGGGGGAGGCCTCCCACCTGTTCCCGCCGTTCGGCGCCCGGGGGATGAACAGCGGGATCGCCGACTCCGCCGCCGCCGCCGACGCCATCGCCAAGGCCCGCAAGGACCCCGCGGGGCGCCGTGAGGCGATAGGCGAGTTCGCCGCGGAGCGCAAGGAGGCGGCCGTCTTCAACAACGACGCCGCCCGGACCGCCCTGGCCCACCTGCGCCCCCGCAGCCGGATCACCCGCTTCAAGCAGTCCGTCGGAGCGGCGATCTCGCCGGTCGTCCCGTCCTGCGGGGAGTGGCTGGAGCGCGCGCCGTACGGCCCCCGGCACGGGGCGGCGACCAACACCAAGGGGAGGTACTGAACTCCATGCCCCCCGCCTCCGCCGAACAGTGGCTCGTCTGGCGCCCCGACCGCGGATTCGCCGCTCCGCCCGCCGTCGGGGAGCTCGTCCTGGTCGACTCCTGGCTGGTCGAGGAGGGGACGGTCCGGGGCCTCGACCTGCACCGGGCGAGGTTCTTCGACGGATGCCGCGACCAGGGGCTGCCCGCCCACGCGCTGGAGGCCTTCTGGCAGGACCTGGTCGGCGAACTCCCGCGCGAGGGAGCCTGGTTCCCCCGCGTCGAGCTGCGCCGCGACGAGGGGCTCGCCCTGTGGGTCAGACCGGCCCCGGAGCGGACGGCCACGATCCGCGTCCTGCTCTGGCCGCACCCCGACCCGCGGGGGACGCCGCACCGCAAGGGCCCGGACCTGGAGCTCCTCGCCGGCGTACGGGCGCGTGCGCGGGAGGCCGGCGCGGACGACGCCCTGTTCACCACCCCGGACGGCTTCGTCACGGAGTCGGCCACGGCCAGCCTGCTGTGGTGGGAGGGGGACGCCCTGGTGAGGCCGGACGCCGACAAGCACCTGCTGCCCGGTGTCACCAGCACCCTGATCGAGCGCATCGCCCAGCAGACCGGCGTCCCGGTGCGCCGCGGCGCAGCCCGGCCGGAGCACCTCCCGGACCGGGAGGTCTGGCTGGTCAACGCCCTGCACGGCATCCGGCCGGTGACGGAGTGGACCGGTTTCGATCGGCCCGCCGCACCGGCCCGCCACGCCGCGCGCTGGCAGCGGCTCCTGCGCGAGACCGCCGAGGGCCTGCCGCAGCTTTCCGGACCATCCGCCGCAATGACAGCTGTACACCACTCGTAAAGGAAGCCCAGCATGATCAATCGCAGGACTCTGCTCGCCGCCGGTGCGGGAGTCACCGCCGTCGCCGGGGGGCTCGCCACGGCCGGCTCCGCCGACGCCTTCACGGGCCGCCGCGGACACCGGACCCGCAGCATTCGGTGGGACAGCCTGAGCTCCATGCTCACCGGCGACCTGGTCCTCCCCGACGACGCGGGCTACGACCGGGCCCGGCAGCTGACCAACGCCCAGTTCGACCACATCCGGCCGCAGGCCGTCGTCTACGCCGAGAACGAGTACGACGTACGCGCCGCCATGCTCTTCGCCCAGTACTACGGCATCCACACCGCCGTGCGCAGCGGTGGTCACAACTACGCCGGCTGGTCGACGTCCGAGGGCCTGGTCATCAACCTCACCCGGATCAACCATGTCCGGGCCCGGCACGGCCTGGTCGCCCTCGGCTCCGGCGCGCTGTCCGTGGACGTGCTGCCGAAGCTGGCCCCGTACGGGGTCACCGTCCCCGCCGGGTTCTGCGCCACGGTCAGCCCGGGCGGCTTCATCACCGGCGGCGGAACGGGCTGGCAGTTCCGCAAGTACGGTCCGGCCTCCGACCGTCTGGTGTCCGCCCGCGTGGTGCTGGCCGACGGCCGGATCGTCACCGCCTCCAAGGACAGCCACCCCGACCTGTTCTGGGCGCTGCGCGGCGGCGGCGGCGGGAACTTCGGCGTGGTCACCGAGTTCCGCATGGCCCCCACCCGGATCGCCCGGGTCGGCCACTACACCCTGAAGTGGTCCTGGAAGGACGCCCAGCGGGCCGTTCCCGGCTACCTCCAGTGGTCGACCGAGGCCTCCGCCGACCTCGCCTGCGGCGGCATCATCACGCTCCCCGACGCCAGTCCGGGCGCCCAGCCCGCCGTCATCGTCTCGGGCGTCCACTTCGGCACGATGGCCGAGCTGGAGTCCGAACTGGCCGCGCTCACCTCGCTGGTGGGCGTCGCGCCGGACACCCGTGTGGTGCAGGAGCTGTCGTACGACCAGGCGATGATGAGGGTCTTCGGCTGCGAGGACAAGACGGTCGACGCCTGCCACACCACGGGGAGCAGCCCGGAGGCGACGCTGCCACGGACGGCCTGGGTGAAGAACCGCGGCCGCATGTTCGACCGGGTCCTGCCGCAGAGCGGGGTGGACGCGTTCCTGACGGCGTTCGACGCGGACCGGCGCGCCGGCCAGGGGCGGGTCGTCAGCCTGCTCGGCCTCGGTCAGAACGCGAACATACCCTCGGTCGACTCCACCGCCTGGGTGCACCGCGACGCCCTGTACAGCGGGACGCTCACCGTCAACCTCCGCTCCTCGACCCCGCCGGCCGAGGAGAAGGCGGCGGCCCAGAGCTGGCTGAACGGGCTCTTCGACGCCATCGACCCGCACTCCAACGGCCGTTCCTACGTCAACTTCCCGGACACCGAGCTGCCCGACTGGGCCAACGCCTACTACGGCTCCAACCTGCCCCGGCTGAGCTCGGTCAAGCGGCAGTACGACCCGCACGGCTTCTTCACCTTCTCGCAGTCGATCCCCGTATAGGACCCACCCGATTCCCGTACCGGGCGCACACCGGGCCGGGGGCCGCACGGCCCCCGGCCCGGCCTCGGGTATCCACCCGCACGAGCAGAGAGGCCTCTGATGGAACCGTCCGCAAGCCCGCTCGAAGGATTCCCGCCGACGGAACTCCCCACGGCCCGGCGCCGCCCGAGTACCCGACGGAAACGGAACCAGTGATGCGCGCGGCGTCCGTCGCCCCGCATCCCTGGGCGGAGCAACCCGTCGGCTTCTCCCGCACCGACGGGAGGAGCGAAGTGGTGGAGGAGCTGTGCGCGGCCCTGTTCTCCTCACTCCGCCGCAAGGACCAGCGCGAGCGCGCCAAGCAGTACGTCTACGGCCTGCTGGTCACCGAGGGCCGCAAATCCATGCGGAACATCGCGGCGGCGCTCGGCGAACCGGCGACGGTGCAGGGCCTGCACCACTTCATCGCCAACTCGACGTGGGACTGGCAGCCGGTGCGCGCCGCGCTCGCCGCCCACGTGCAGGCCATCGCCCCGCCCCGGGCCTGGGTGGTGCAGCCGATGTCCATCCCCAAGACCGGCACACACTCGGTGGGCGTGGACGAGATCTTCGATCCGCTGCTCGGCCAGACGTTCCGCGGCCAGCGGGCGTTCGGCGTCTGGTCGGTCTCCCCGGAGCTGGCCGTCCCGGTCAACTGGCGGCTTTTCCTGCCGGCCCGGCGGGGGCCGGACACGATCGAGGACGGGGACACGGCCGTCGAGCGGCCCCGCGGGGGCGAGGAGGAGACGCTCCAGGACTGCGCGGTGGCCGCGGCCTTCAGCACCCCGTGCAGCGGGCAGTCCCGCCACCGGCCGGTGGTGCTGGACATCCCGGGCGGGGCGACCCGCGCCACCATGACCCGGTTCGACGTCGCGTCGGTGCCCGTCACCGCACGCACCATCGCCTCCTGCCGGCTCATGGTCGCCGACCGTACGGCGCCCGGCTTCGGGCAGGGGCCGCTGCCCGCGGCCGAGATACTCGAATCCGTCCGCGACCTCGGCCGGCCGGTGCACCGGCCCGACCCCGGGGAGCCCCGGCGGATCAGGAGCTCGCTGGCGGCCGCCGTGCCCGTGAGCCTGCCGAACATGGCGGGCCGAGGGCGGCTGCTGCTGCTGGGGGAGTGGCGCGACGCCAAGGGGCCGCCGGAGCTGTGGCTCACCAACATGGCCCGTGCGCCGGTGGCGGGCCTCCTGGAGCTGGTCCGGCTGGCCGACGAGGTCGGCCGGGAGACGGCCGGGGCCGGGGAGGAGGTCGGGCTGCGCGACTTCGTCGGGAGGTCGTTCCGGGGGTGGCACCACCACGTCACCCTGGCCTCCGTGGCGCACGCGGTGACGGTGCTGAACCGGAGGGCCGGGCACCCCCCCTACGCGGGGCTGCGGCCGTCCTCCTGAGCGCCGGGGCGCGGTTCGCGCACCCCGGTGCGGACGGCGCCCGTGCCCGTCGTGGACACGGGCACGGGCGCCTGCCGAACGCGCGCGCAGGCTACCGCTGCGTCGCGAGCCAGTCCTCGAAGCTGGTCGGCGCGATGCGGGCGCCCTCGCCCGGCAGCATCACGTTGCCGGCCATCTCCGGGCTGAACACGGCGGACCAGGACGGGACGAGCTTCACCTTGCGGCCGCGGGCCTCGTTGGTGCGGCGGGCCATGTCCACCAGGTCCTGCGGGTCGGGGCCGGCGATGTCGGTGTAGCGCTCCTGGGGCTCGCCCACCGCGATCTCGGCGAGGATGTCCGCCACGTCCGAGGGCGCGATGGGCTGCACCAGCAGCGGGGCGACGGGGGCGACGCCGTCCTGCTCCGTCCAGCTGGTCACCATGGCGGCGAAGTCGTGGAACTGGGTGGCCGGGACGATCGTCCACGGCACGGCGCCCTCGGAGACGACGCGCTCCTGCTCCCGCTTGCCCGCGTAGTGGGCGTTGCCCTCGACCCGGCCGACCCCGGCGATGGAGAGCAGCACGTGGTGGCGTACGCCGTTGCGCTTCTCCGCCTCCAGGAGGTTGCGCGTGGAGGTCCCGAAGTAGCGCACGTTCTCCTCGAGGTCGGGGGCCGTGCAGTTGGTGACGTCGATGACCGCGTCGACGCCGGCCAGCGCCTCGTCGAGCCCCTGGCCGGTGAGCAGGTCCACGTTGTGGGAACGGCTGATGCGCACGACCTGGTGACCGTTGCGCTCCAGGGCGGCCAGGGTCAGCGATCCGATGTTCCCCGTCGCACCGGCGATGGCGATCCGCATGATGGTCTCTCCTTCTCTAGCGGGCACGCCGACGCTATCACGGACTAAGTAGGTCCATGATGTCTGCGATACAATCGAGGGGTGAAGCTGCCTGGGAGTACCGAATGGATGTTGCACTGCGCCACGACGCTGGCTCAGCTCGACGCGGGCGACGCGGCATCGACGGCACAGCTCGCCCAGTACTACGACCTCCCCGCCCCGTATCTCGCGAAGCAGCTGAAATCGCTGGTCAAAGCGGGGGTGCTGCTGGCCGCCACCGGCCCGCGGGGCGGCTTCAGGCTCGCCCGCGACCCTGCGGAGATCACCCTGCTCCAGATCGTCGAGGCGGTTGACGGGACCTCCCCGCCGTACGAGTGCCGGGAGATCCGCCAGCAGGGCAAGGGGGCCCTGCCCGCCGAGGAGTGCCGCCGCACCTGCGTCCTCGCCGAGAAGATGGCGGACGCCCACCGGGCGTGGCAGGGCACACTCTCCGGTGTGACGCTGGCCGACGTGGTCGGCGAACTCCCCGAGTCCGCGCCCTCCCGGACCCGGCTGCGCCTCTCCGGCACGGCCTGAGCCGGGCGCGGGGCCGCCGCCGGGAGGCCCGGCGGCGGCCCCGCGGGCCGGCCCGGTCAGTCCCGCGCTATCCAGCCGCGCTCGGCGCCGAGCGCGAGCATCTTCTCCGTGTAGCTCCACAGCTCGCGGGAGCCCTCGCCGATCACCGAGGTGCGCTCCCGTACGACCTTCTCCGTGACCCCGGGAGTGCGCCAGGTGCCGCCCTGGTTGCCGAAGTTCAGGATCAGGGGCTGGAGCCGGTCCATGGCCTTGGCGAACCGGGCCTCCGGTGTCCGCCGGGCCTCGAACTCGTCCCACAGGGCGCGGAACTCCTCCTCCTGGTCCTTCGTCAGCAGCGCGAACAGCCGGTCCGCCGCGGCCTGTTCGCGCTCCGCCTGGTCGCTCTTGCCGACGTCGTCGAACAGGCAGGTGTCGCCCGCGTGAATCTCCACCAGGTCGTGGACCAGGACGAGCTTCAGCGTCCTCTCCACATCGACCGGTTCGTTGGCGTACTCCGCCAGGACCAGAACCATCAGCGCCAGGTGCCACGAGTGCTCGGCGTCGTTCTCCCGGCGGTCGGCGGCCAGCAGCGGGCTCAGCCGCAGCACCGTCTTGAGACGGTCGACCTCCGCGATGAACCCGATCTGCCGTGCCAGCCGTTCCGGGATGTCCTGCGGCTGCTGTGCCGGATCGAGCAGTTCCGACGCCTGAGCGGGCGTCTGCGGTGGGAGTGTCATCTGTTTCCTCTCGTCGGATGAGGAGGCGCACCGGCCGACGGCCGTTTCTCCCCGCGATCCGCGGCCGTGCCCTGCGTTTTCCGGCCGCCCGCCGCCGAGATCATCCATCAGCGCGGTGGGAGAGATCAAGAGCGCGCCGCCCTTGCGGGGAGCGACTTCCCTGCGGCCGGTTTCGGATCATCCTTTTCCGGCCAGGCCGGCGCCGGATTTATACGGCAGAGTTCTTCGCGACGTGACAAATTTCGTGATGCTCCATGGACCGATGATGTGCGTGGGGTTAGCGTCCGAAGCATGGCGAAAATCGTGTCAATCAACACGGGACCATGTGTCGATGCGGTGTGGGCCACGCGCCGCGGAGTGTCAGCGATCGAGAAACTCCCGATTACCGGCAGTGTGGCCGTCGGGAAACTCGGGCTCGAAGGGGACGAGCAGGCGGCGGATTTCCACGGCGGGCTGCTGCAAGCGGTGTACGCCTACTCCACCGCCGATCTCGCCTGGTGGGCGAACGAGCTGGGAAGGCCGCTGCGGAACGGCTCCTTCGGCGAGAACGTGGACATCGAGGACTTCGATGTGAGCGGCGCCGTCCTCGGCGAGCGGTGGCGCATGGGCGCGGTGGTGCTCGAAGTGATGGCGCCCCGCATGGCCTGCGGCACGTTCGGCGCCTGGATGGGGGAGAAGGGCTGGGCCAAGCGCTTCAACGGGGAGCGCCGCCCCGGTGCCTACCTGCGCGTCGTCGAGGAGGGAAGGATCTCCCCGGGGGACCCGGTCGAGGTCCTGTCCCGGCCCCGGAAGCGGATCACCGTGGCCGAAGCGGTGGGCGCGATCCTGGACGAGCAGGACGTCCTCAAGCGCATCATCGACATGGCGGACGAGAATCCCGAGTGGGACCGCACCGCGATGATGTTCCACGTCTCCAACCGGACGAGGTCGAAGGCAGGCGTCCCCAAGAAGGAGCCGGCCGCCGCACACGCGGAGGAATCCGGTGGTTGACCTCTACGGAGACTTCGGGTCCACGGACCCGGCGGTCACGCTTTATGAAGCCGTGGAGAACGGCTGCCCCTATCAACGGGACCCCGACAGCCAGACTCTCTACGCATTCCGTGCCGACGACGTCAAGGATATTCTTACCGACAAGAATTTCTGGTCCGAGCGGTCGTCGGACCGCAGGCTCGCCTCCCTGTCCGAGGAGGAAAAGGAGCGGCGGACGAAGCTGAAAGACTTCTTCGCGCGCTGGCCCGTCTTCTCCGACGCCGATTATCACAAGCACGTCCGGCACATCGCGATCCGACTGCTGCGCGACGTCGACACGCCGGAATTGGTCGCGTCCTGCGAAAAGCTGATCGACAGCCGCATATGCGAGGCGGGAGAGGGGCCCTTCGACTGGATGGACCGCATCGCCCGCCCGCTCGCCCACGACGCCATCGCGGCGGTCACCGGCGCCGCCGACACTGCGCTCCTGATCGATCTCGGCGGCGCGGTCATGGACGAACTGGCCACTCCCCGGATCGACATGGAGCGGATCGACGCCGCCCTCGCAGCGGTCGACGCCCTGCGCGACTGGCTGGGCGACGCCCTGGCCGACCCGCCCTCTGCGTTCGTCGCCGGACTGGCCGACCTGTGGAACGACGAGGCCTACGGGCCGAAGTCCGCGACGGCCCTGCTCACCCAGATCGTCACCGGCGCCTACGACCCGCTCGTCACCACCCTGTGCGTCGCGGCCGAGAAGGTCACCGCCGAGGCGCTCACGGAGCTGCCCCGGCGGGCCCTGCGGGAGGAGGTGCTCCGCCTCGCGACCCCCTTCCGCTTCGCCAGCCGGTACGCGCGCCGCCCGGTGACCGTCGGGCCGTACCGCCTCGACGCCGGAGACCGGGTCAACCTGTGCCTGGGCACGGCCAACCTCGACGCCCACCACTACCCGGGGCCGCTGGAGATCCGGCACCGCGAGGAGAACCCGCGCTCCCTGAGCTTCGGCGCGGGGGAGCACTACTGCCCCGGCGCGCCGCTCGCCCAGGCCGTCGTCGGCGTCCTGCTCGACACGTTGACGCGCCTCGGCGTCCGCTTCTCCGTGGAGCGCGTGGAGCGCGAACCGGAGCTGCCGATGCTGCGCTACCGGCGCCTCGACGGCCGCCTGGTCCGGTTCGGCCCGCCGTCCTGAACGTGACGCGACGCCGCTGCTCCTCCCGTACGGCCTCCGTCGGGCGGCCCAGCGCCGGACCGGGCGGCCCGACGGCCGTACACGACGCCCACCGCACCACCTGCCTGCCGCCGCCCGTTCTGCCACCTCGTCCACCTGGGGGACCGCCTTGACCGTTCTGGTAGTCGACACCGACCCGGGACTCGACGACGCGCACGCACTGGCCATGGCCTGCGTGCCGTCCGCCGACCGTCCCACGTACCCGATCGCCGCCGTGTGCACGGTGGCCGGGAACGTCGACATCGACACGGTGACCGCCAACACCCGCTGGCTGCTGGGGGCCTACGGCGGGGCCGCGGCCGAGATCCCGGTGTACCGGGGCGCGGCCGGGCCGATCGCCGGTCCGTACGCGTACGCCGCCGACATCCACGGTTCGGACGGTCTCGGCGAACTCCCCCGCTGGGACGTCCCCGACGTGCCCGAGCGTGCGACGCCCGCGGCCCTGGCCCTCGTCGAGGCCGCCCGGCGCCGCCCCGGGGAGGTCACGCTCGTGGCGCTCGGCCCCCTCACCAACGTCGCGCTCGCCGCCCGGCTGGAGCCGCGTCTGCCGGAGCTGCTGGGCCGGGTGATCGTGATGGGCGGCTCCATCCACGGCCGGGGCAACCTCACGGTCAACTCCGAGTTCAACTTCGGCGCCGACCCGGCGGCCGCGGACCTGGTCCTCGGGGCCTTCCCCCGTCTGACGCTCGTCTCGTGGGAGGCGACGCTCGACCACGCTTTCACCCCCGAGGAGTTCGCCGGGTTCTTCTCCTCGGCCGGCGCCCCCGCCGACACCCTGCGCCGGATCAACGAGAACCGGTTCGCCACCGACCCCCTCTACGCGAAGCGCGCCGCCTACGTCCGTGCCGACCCCCTCGCCATGGCCGTGGCGCTGGACCCCGGCATCGTCACGCACGCCGAGAGACACCGCGTCTACGTGGGCTACGGCCCCGGCACCCTCGCCCACGGGGTGACCGCCGTCGACTGGCGGGACCTCCAGGACGACAGGCCCGCCGTCGAGATCGTCCTGGGCTTCGACCGGGAGCGCCTGCCGGCCCTGCTCAGGGTCTGAGCCGCCCCGCCGACCGGCCGCCCCCCGGGGGTCCCGGCCCCGGCCCGTAGGACAGGGGTCAGCCGGAACGCGCCTGCGGCGAGCCTGCGGTCTTGAGCGGCTCCCCGGTGTCGGAGACGAAGACGACGAGCAGTTCCGCCGGGCGGGTCCCGCTGGCGTTCTCGGTGAGGACGTGGTGGGCGCCCGGCGCCTCGAACCAGCTCTCGCCCCGCCGGTAGGTGCGGACCGGTTCGTCGTCGAGCCGGCTGCGGACCGTTCCGGAGAGCACATAGGCGTAGACGAAGGCAGTGCCGTGCCGATGGGGCTTCGCACGCGCCGAGGGCGGGAATCGCACGACGACCGAGGTGAACGTCTTTCCCTCGACATCAGGAAGAGGGTGCTCGAAAAGCGGCGTCACCGTTTCGCTCGGTGCTTTTGTGGCGGCTGAGGTCATTTCCGCCTTCTCGTTTCCCGTGCTTTGGGCCGGGGCCGTGCAGGCGATGGTCGTCGCCAGAACACCCGCGGCCATGACGCCCGCCGTCCACCTGTGATGCATCGCCCATGCTCTCTCGTTGGCGCGCCGCTTCTCGGGCCCGCCGCCGTGTATACGGAAAAACCCTTCCCGTACAACGAGGCGCACGGGGCGAGGTAACGCGCCGAATGGGCCGGCCCGCCGCCCGCTCGTCCGTTCCCTCACGTCGCGGCCCGGCCCGCGACGTGCCCCCGGACGCGTCGAACGCTTTCCCGAAAACGCATCCGACGGCCGGATGGATGGCCGATGATGGGATCATGACTCGCTTAGTTCTCGCCACCCGAAACGCTGGCAAAATCACCGAACTCCGGGCGATCCTCGCCGACGCGGGCATCACCCACGGACTGATCGGCGCCGACGCCTACCCCGAGATCCCCGACGTCAAAGAGACCGGCGTCACGTTCGCGGAGAACGCCCTGCTCAAGGCGCACGCCCTGGCGACCGCCACCGGGCTGCCCGCCATCGCCGACGACTCGGGGCTCTGCGTCGACGTGCTCGGCGGCGCACCGGGCATCTTCTCGGCCCGCTGGGCCGGCCGGCACGGCGACGACGAGGCGAACCTGGACCTCCTCCTCGCCCAGCTCTCCGACATCGACGCCCCGCACCGCGGCGCGCGCTTCGTCTGCGCCGCGGCCCTGGCGCTGCCCGACGGCACGGAGACCGTCGTCGAGGGCGAGCTCAGGGGCACGCTGCGCACGGCCCGCGCGGGCGCCGACGGGTTCGGCTACGACCCGCTCTTCCAGCCGGAAGGGGAGACGTCGACGTTCGCGCAACTGCCGCTGTCGACGAAGAACGCGATGAGCCACCGGGGGAGGGCTTTCCGGGAGCTGACGCCTCTCGTGCGGAAGCTGGTGGAATAGTTTTTGGCCGGACCGGGGGGAGCGCCGCGATCGCGGCGCTCCCTTCTTGCGTTTTCGGCGGCGCGGGACCTCTTGCGAACTCGACGTGCGCCGGGGCCTGTCCGGGCGTGTTCTGCGGACCTGACAAATATCCCCTGAAGTTCTTTACATACAGAACGCGGCTGGTGAAGATCTGAACGGCTGCTGACCCATCACTTTCTCGACGCAGGGCCGGGCGGCAGCCGACTCAATGGGCCGAAATAAGAACCGCATCCGCTGCCTGACGAGAAGGAATGAGATATGAGCCGCTTCGAGGCCATGTGGGACCGTTTCTGGGCCGATCTTCCGCAGACCGCCGGCGCCTCGCCCTGGGATGTGGACCCCACCTATGTCGCCCACGCGCATCTGCAACTGTTCGGCAGTGTCCTCGACCCGTCTAAGCCGGTCATCGACGTCGGCTGCGGCGACGGTGCGCAGACGGCCGCGATCGGCCAGCGCTTCGAGCGGGTGCTCGGCGTGGACGTCGCCCCGCAGGCCGTGGAGCGGGCCCGCAAGTTCCACTCCGCCCCCGGCGTCAAGTACGAGCAGCTGGACCTCCTCGTCCCCGAGCAGGCCGCCGCGCTGCACGAGCGCATCGGTGACGCGGGGCTCTACGTCCGTACGGTCCTGCACGCGTTCAAGCCCGACGAGCTGAAGCTCGCGGTGACCTCGCTGGCCCACCTGGCAGGGGAGACGGGCGGGGCGTTCTTCTACGAACTCGCGCCCACCAGCCGGGAGTTCATAATCGGCCAGTTGGAGAGCCAGGGCGTCCCCGCGGAGAAGTTCGGGTTCGTCTTCGACCGGGTCCCGCTGCCGGAGACCCGCGAGGAGGGCACGCTCCAGCGCGAGCTGGAGGCCGTCGGCTTCGAGATCGTCTCCACCGCGCCCTGCGACTACCAGGGCACGGTGTCCGTGGACGGCAAGGAAGTGAACGTCCCCGCGTTCTTCGTGGTGGCGCGGGCCAAGGGCGCGAAGTAGCCGTAGCGTCCCGCCCGCACGGCAGGACGGCGCGGCCCACGGCCGTCCGCCGCACTCGAAGGCTCCGTCCCGGGCCCTGAGCGTCGCCGCTCAGGGCCCGGCCGCGTCCGCGGGCGGAAGTCACCTGCGCCAGGGACTTGTGCCGTGTTCTGATCACCGCGGTGTGGGTCGCAGAGGCGGTGCAAGAGGACGGGGCGGCCGGCGAAGTGCTCGGGTTCGCCGCGCTCGCCGGGGACGAGCTCGACCACCTCTACCTGCGGCCGGACGCCTTGCGGCGCGGGATCGGGAGCCGGCTGCTGACCGAGGCCCGCCGGGCCGCGGCCGGGCCGCTGAGCCTCTACGTGTTTCAGCGCAACGCCGCCGCCCGGGCCTTCTACGAGGCGCACGGGTTCACCGCCGTCGCGTTCGACGACGGCGGCCGCAACGAGGAGGGGGAGCCGGACGTGCTCTACCGGTGGACCCCGTAGCGCGGCCCGCCCGGGCGGGCCGGCCGGTCAGATGACCGGCGGCCGGCCCAACCGGGTCATCCGCCACACCGTGGACCAGTGCATCGGCCGCCGCTCACCGCACGGGGTGCGCACGCCCTCGGCGAAGCCCCCCGCCCAGGCGCGCAGCCCCTTCGCCGAGCGGGTGCGGGCCAGCGTGAGCAGGGTCCAGGTGCCGAGGTAGGCGGGGACCAGGGGGAGGGGCAGGTTGCGGCGCGCCAGCCAGACGCGGTTGCGGGCCGTCATCCGGTAGTACACCGCGTGCCGGGCCGGTGACGTCTTCGGGTGCTGGAGCAGCAGCTCGGGCTCGTACAGCACCTTCCAGCCCGCGTCCAGCGCCCGCCAGGCGAGGTCGGTCTCCTCGTGGGTGAAGAAGAACTCCGCGGGCCACAGGCCCGTCTCCGCCAGCATCCTCATGGAGAAGGCGTGACCGCCGCCGAGGAAGGCGGTGACCGGGCCGCCGCGCATCGGGTCGCCCGCGCGCAGCCGGGGCACGTGCCGGCGCTGCGTCTCGCCGTGCTCGTCGGCGATCCGGAAGCCGACGATGCCCAGCCGCTCGTCGGCTGCGAAGTGGTCCCGCACCCGGCGGAAGACGTCCTTGTCGACCAGGAGCCCGTCGTCGTCCAGCTCGATCACGACGTCCACGTCACCGATCTCGGCGAGCCTGCGCAGACCGGCGTTCCGGCCGCCCGGGCAGCCCAGGTTCTCCGCCAGCTCGATGGTGGTCACCCCGCCGGCGAGGTCCCCCAGACCGGGGAACGCCGTGAAGTCGGGAAGCGTGGTCCCGTTGCCGATGACCACCACCCGGGTGGGCCGGACGTCCTGCATGGCGACCGACGCCAGCAGCGCCTCGACCGCCTGCGGGCGGTCCCCCATGGTCACGATGGATACGCCGATGCGTGGTGCGGGCAAGATCGGTACTCCTGGTTCGGCGGCGACGCGGCTGCGCGGTGCTCAGCGGTGGGACGCGGCGCGGTGAGACGCGGTGCGGCGCCCCGCGGTGATGCCCGCGAGGCGATGTTCCGCGATGCGCCGTTCCGTGCTGCGGTGCCCGCGATCGTAACGCCTCACTGTTCCCGGGACGGTCGCCGCCCGGCCATCGGCCGGCCCCCTGGCGTTCAGCTGCGGATGAGGGCCGGGACGCGGAACCGGTCGGGGGCCGCCGCGGTGGCGGCGAGGGGGCGCGGCGGTGGCCGTGCGGCGCCGGTGGCGGTGGTCCGCGCACGCGGGAGGGGCCCTGGTCGCGGCGGCGGCGGAAGGCCCTGGAACCGACCGGCTTCGCGATGCCCGGCGGCTCGTGGCTACAGTGCTGGAATGATATTCGGTAGAGCCGGTTTCGGGGGTGCGGTCGCGGACTTCGAGGCCGCCGTGGTGGCCCGCGACGCCAAGCGGACCGGCCGGGCGTTCCTCCGCCTCCAGGAGACCTTCGGCCCGGCCAAGGAGGCTGAGCTGCTGGCCGGCGGGCCGCGGCTCGCCGCCGTGCTGGAGCAGACGCCGCCAGGCCCGCGCGCCGTCGTCGCCGTCCTCGTCGGGGCCTGCGTCGAGCGCGGCGCGGACGCCGAGCGCTGCGCGCCGGGCGTGCTGGCCGGGCTGCGGACGGCGCTGGAGCAGGCCGTGGCGTTCGTCGGCGGCTGGGCCGCGACCGGCGGCGGCGCGCTGCCCCGGCCGGACGGCGAGGAGCCCGGCGCCGAGATCGTGGAGCGGGCCGGGCGGGAGGCGGCCCTCGGCTGGTGGACGCTGCGGGAGTGGGAGACCGCCGCCGTCGCGATGCTGAACCACCCGGCGGTACGCGCCGCGGTCGGCGACCGGGACGAACTGCTGCGGCGGCTGCGGGCAGTGGAGGAGGCGTCCGGCACGGAGTTCACGTATCTGGCGCACGCCCTCCTCGTGCTGGACGACGCACCGCTGGTCGCCTTCCACCGGGCGAGCGGCACCGGCTATCTGCTCCGCCTCTTCGGCATCGGGGACAACTTCCAGCTGCACACCCTCCTCGCCGACACGCTCGTCGGCGGCGGCCATGTCGAGGGCCACGCTCCCTCGCCCCAGGAGGCGGCCGTGTGCCGGGAGACCCCGGGGCAGGTGGAGACCGTGGGCTCCTTCGACCTGACGGCCCCGGACGGCGGCCGCATCCGCGACGAGGGCGCCCCCGCCGACGTCCCCGTCGTCGACGGCGTACGCCTGCTGGTGCTGGACGAACCGTCCTGCCGGCGTACCTGGCCCGCGAGCCGCTTCCTCCCGGGCATGCGCGGCGACGTCCTGCTGGAGCGCACCCTCGATCCGGAGGAGACCGAGCGCTGGTCCGCCCGCGTCTCCCCGGCCAGGGTCGCCACCTGCTGACCTGCCGGCCCGACGGGCCGGGCCGGTGGCGTCCCGGTCGGCGGCCGGCCGGCCCGGCTGCGCGGGCCCGGCCCCGCCGCCGCGTCAGCCGATCCGGGCGCCCGTTCCGCTCACCCGCACCCGCGGGTCCCCCGCGCGCAGCTCGACGGTGAGGACGCCGGGGCGGCCCATGTCCGCACCCTGGTACAGGGTCAGCACAGCCGCCTCCGGTACCAGCCCCGCCGCGCGGGCGTACGCGCCGAAGGCGGCCGCCGCCGCGCCCGTCGCCGGGTCCTCGACCACCCCGCCCACCGGGAACGGGTCCCGGACGTGGAAGACCACCGGCCCCTCGCGCCAGACCAGTTGCAGAGTCGTCAGGTCGAGCCGGAGCATCAGCGCTTCGAGCCGCGCGAAGTCGTAGGCGAGGTCCGCCAGCCGCTCGCGGGTGGCCGCGGCCAGCACCAGGTGCCGGGCTCCGGCGTAGGCGATCCGGGGCGGCAGGGCAGGGTCCAGGTCGGCGGCCGCCCAGTCCAGGGCCGCCAGAGCCTCCGTCAGATCCGCCGCGCCGATCTCCTGGACGTACGGGACCACGCTCGTCAGGGTGGCGCGCAGCTCGCCGCCCTCCCGGACGACGCCGACCGGCACCGGCCCGGCGGCCGTGGCGAACACCAGCTCGCCGGGCCCGTCCCGTTCGGCCAGGGCGAGCGCGGTGGCGACCGTGGCGTGACCGCAGAAGGGGACCTCTGCCTTCGGGCTGAAGTAGCGGATCGTGTACGCGCCCTCGCCCCGCCGCTCGGTGAGGAACGCCGACTCGCTGTAGCCCAGCTCCGCCGCGAGGGCGAGCATCCGCCCCTCGTCGAGACCGGCGGCGTCCAGGACGACGCCCGCGGGGTTCCCGCCCGCGGGGTCGGCGGAGAAGGCGGTGTAGCGCAGGACCTCTGGACCGGAATCAGGTGTCATGCACCACACCAACCCTGCCGCCGCCCGTCGCATTCCCCACCCGTGCCCGCCGGGCGTGCCCCGGGTCAGCCCCGCCCGACGTACGGCATGTTCGTCGCCATGACCGTGGCGAACTGGACGTTGGCCTCCAGCGGCAGCTCCGCCATGTGCAGCACCGTCCGCGCCACGTCGGCCGCCGCCATCACCGGCTCTGCCGCCGTCCCCCCGTCGGCCTGGAGAGTGCCGGTCCGCATCCGCTCGGTCATCTCCGTCGCGGCGTTGCCGACGTCGATCTGCCCGCAGGCGATCCGGTAGGGGCGGCCGTCGAGCGACAGCGACTTGGTCAGTCCGGTCATCGCGTGCTTGGTCGCGGTGTACGCGATCGAGTGCGGCCGGGGCGCGTGGGCGGAGACCGAGCCGTTGTTGACGATCCGGCCGCCCTGCGGGTCCTGGTCCTTCATCAGCCGGTACGCCGCCTGCGCGCACAGGAACGCGCCCGTCAGGTTCACGTCCACCACCGCCCGCCAGTCCTCGGCGGCGAGGTCCTCCACCGGCACGGCTCCGGGGCCGAACGTGCCCGCGTTGTTGAAGAGCAGGTCCAGCCGGCCGAAGCGCTCCCGCACCGCGGTGAAGAGGGCGCCGACCTCGTCGGCGTCGGTGACGTCCGTGGTGACGCACAGGGCCTCCGGCGCCCCGGCCGCCGCGGCCGTCTCCGCCAGGGGCATTGCCCGCCGCCCGGCTAGCGCGAGCGACCAGCCCGCCCCCGCGAGGGCGAGCGCGACGGCCCGCCCGATCCCCGAACCCGCACCCGTGACGACAGCGACTCTCCGCTCAGTGTTCATGGCCCGGCAGCGTACGGGAGGGGCCGGCGCGCCGGGCACGCGGTGCTCATCGACCCGCCATGCGGATGTTGTGCACGCGACAACGGTGCGTCGTCACGCCCGGCTGCCATGAGATCCGACAGCATCCGGGCAAAGGAGGGGCATATGACCACCGCAGGGACCATCATGACGCCCGATCAGCAGCACGGACACGCCGAACGACGCGCCGCCGCACGGCTGCTCGGCCCGGACACGGGCCGCCGCCGCTTCCTGACCGCCGCCGGAGCGGCCGCCGCCCTCGCCTTCGCGGTCAACCTGCCCGCCGCCGGAACGGCGAGCGCCGCCCCGCTCGACGCCCGCAGGATCGCCGAGGACCCCTTCACCCTCGGCGTCGCCTCCGGCGACCCGCTCCCCTCGTCCGTCCTGCTCTGGACGCGCCTGGCGCCCCGCCCCTACGAACCCGGCGGCGGCCTGCCCCGCAACCGGGTCGAGGTGCGCTGGGAGCTGGCCAGGGACGAGCGCTTCCGTCGCGTCGAACGGCGCGGAACGCTCACCGCCCACCCCGAGTTCGCCCACAGCGTCCGCGCCGACGTCCAGGGCCTCGACGCCGGCCGCACCTTCTACTACCGCTTCCGCACCGGCGACTGGACCAGCCCCGTCGGCCGCACCCGCACCGCCCCCGCCCCCGGCGCGTCCCCCGGCTCCCTGCGGCTCGCCGCCGTCTCCTGCCAGGCCTACCACGACGGCTACTTCACCGCTCACCGGCACCTCGCGGACGAGGACGTCGACGTGGTCTTCCACCTCGGCGACTACCTGTACGAGTACGCCGTCAACGCCACCGGCGGGGCCCGCGCCTACACCGACCGCACCCTGCCGGCGCACTACAACCGCGAGACGGTCACCCTGGAGGACTACCGGCTGCGCTACGCCCTCTACAAGTCCGACCCCGACCTGCGCGCCGCCCACGCCGCCCACCCCTTCGTCGTCACCTGGGACGACCACGAGACCGAGAACAACTACGCGGGCCCCGTCCCCGAGAACGACGTGCCGCCCGAGGAGTTCCTGCTGCGCAGGGCCGCCGCGTACCGCGCGTACTGGGAGAACCAGCCACTGCGCGCCCCGCAGCAGCCCTCCGGACCCGACATGCGGCTCTACCGCCGGCTGTCGTTCGGACGGCTCGCGCAGTTCGACATCCTCGACACCCGCCAGTACCGCAGCGACCAGGCGTACGGCGACGGCTGGCGCACCCCCGGCCCGGAGTCGGAGGACCCCGCGCGCACGATGACCGGGGCCGCCCAGGAGCGCTGGCTGATCGACGGCTGGCGCGCCTCGGAGGCCACCTGGAACGTCGTCCCGCAGCAGGTCGCCTTCGCGCAGCGGCGCAACGTGCCCACCGACGCGTACAAGCTGTCGATGGACGCCTGGGACGGCTACCCGGCCTCCCGGCAGCGGGTGCTCGCCGGGGCCGAGAGCGCCGGGGTGGACAACCTCATGGTCCTCACCGGCGACGTCCACGTCTCCTACGCCTTCGACCTGAAGAAGGACTTCGACGACCCCGCCTCGCGCACCGTCGGCACGGAGATCGTCACCACCTCCGTCTCCAGCGGCAAGGACGGCGCGGACCGGCCCGCCAACTGGGAGAACCTGACCCGCGCCAACCCGCACCTGAAGCACTACAACGGACGGCGCGGCTACACGCTGGTCACCCTCGACGCGGCACAGGCGCGCGCCGACTTCCGCACGGTGGCGGCGGTCACCACCCCTGGAGCGCCGCTCGCCACGGCGGCCTCCTTCGTCACGGAGGCGGGGAACCCGGGTCTCACGCCCGCGTAGCCACCGCTCAGCGGTCCGCCGGGTAGCGGACGCCGATGCGGTCCCGTACCGCGTCGAGCGTCCGCATCACCGCGAGCGACCCCTCCAACGGCACGAGCGGGGACTCCCTCTCGCCCGCCCGGAGCGCGCGCATCACCTCGGCGGCCTCGTACTGCATCCCCGAGAGGCCCTGCGGGCCGGGCCCGGAGGCGATCGTCTCCGGCTCCCTGCCCGCACGGTGCACCACGGCGTGGTCCGGGTGGAAGAAGTCCCGCGGCAGGTCGATCCGCCCGGCCGTGCCGATGACGGTCGCCGCCGTCGGGTGGTGGCCGACGATCGAGCAGGAGAGCAGCGCGGTGGCGCCCGTGTCCCAGCCCAGCAGCATCCCCGTGTTCAGGTCGACGCCCTCGGGCGACAGCAGCGCGTCCGCCCGCACCCGGTCCGGCTCGCCCAGCAGCAGGTGGGCGAACGACACCGGGTACACCCCCAGGTCCAGCAGCGCCCCGCCGCCCAGCTTGGGATCGCGCAGCCGGTGGCCCGGGGCGATGTCGCCGGCGAAACCGAAGTCCGCCTGTACGGTGCGGACCTCGCCGATCGCCCCGTCCCGGACCAGCTGTGCCACCCGCCGGACCACCGGGTTGACGTAGGTCCACATGGCCTCCATCAGGAACAGCCCGCGCTCCCGGGCCAGCGCCACCAGCTCCTTCGCCTCCCGGCTGTTGAGGGTGAACGCCTTCTCGCACAGCACGTGCTTCCCGGCCCTCAGCGCGAGCGTGGTCGCCGCGTGGTGCGCCGAGTGCGGAGTGGCCACGTACACCACGTCCACCGTGTCGTCGGCGACCAGCTCCGCCCAGCTCCCGTAGGCCCGCCCGATCCCGTGGCGCTCCGCGAAACCCCGGGCGGAGGCCTCGGTGCGCGAGGCCACCGCCACCACCTCCGCGCCCTCCATCGCCTGCACGTCCGCCGTGAAGGTCGCCGCTATGCCGCCCGTCGCCAGAACACCCCAGCGCACCGTGTCGCTCATGCCCGCCCCCAGCTCATGGCCGGGCCCTCGTGCCGCCCCGGCCGAAAAGGTATCGACCACTCCGGCCGAGCTGAGAGCATAGATGCGGATTCAACGATGTGGAGAAGAGAATGCCGGACAGCGGCGGCGGCAGGGCCCACCGAGCACCCATACCCACCTCCGGGACGCCCGCGGACGCCCCGCCCGACGGCGCCCCGGCCGCCCCGCACGGGGACGCGGGCGCCCTCTTTGCCGACCCGGCGTCCCCGCACGGCACCGCAGCCGCTGGGCTGCCCGGCCCGGCGGCGGGGGCCACCCGGCGCACCGGACTCCTGGTCACCCTGGTCCTCGGCGGGCTCACCGCCCTGCCGCCGCTGTCCATGGACATGTACCTTCCGGCGCTGCCCGCGGTCACCGACTCGCTGAGCGCCCCCGCCGCCACCGTCCAGCTCACGCTGACCGCGTGCCTGGCCGGCATGGCGCTCGGCCAGCTCGTCGTCGGACCGATGAGCGACCGCTGGGGCCGCCGCAGGCCGCTCCTCCTCGGCATGGTCGTCTACGTCCTGGCCACCGCCCTCTGCGCCCTGGCCCCCAGCGCCGGCCTCCTCATCGGCTTCCGGCTCCTCCAGGGCCTCGCGGGCGCGGCCGGGATCGTGATCGCCAGAGCCGTGGTGCGCGACCTCTACGACGGCGTGGAGATGGCGCGGTTCTTCTCCACCCTGATGCTGATCTCCGGGGTCGCCCCGATCATCGCCCCGCTGATCGGCGGGCAGGTCCTGCGGATCACCGACTGGCGGGGCGTCTTCGTCGTGCTGACCGGCGTCGGAGTCCTGCTCACCCTCGTCGTCTGGAAGTGGCTGCACGAGACGCTGCCGCCCGCCGGCCGCCACACCGGAGGCGTCGTCGAGGCCCTGCGCACCATGCGCGGGCTGCTCGCCGACCGGGTCTTCACCGGTTACGTGGTCACCGGCGGGCTCGCCTTCGCCGTCCTGTTCGCGTACATCTCCGCCTCCCCCTTCGTGGTCCAGGAGATCTACGGGGCCTCGCCGCAGACCTTCAGCCTGCTCTTCGGGGTCAACTCCATCGGCCTCATCGTCGTGGGGCAGATCAACGGCAAGCTGCTGGTGGGCCGGGTCAGCCTGGACAAGGTGCTCGGATTCGGCCTCTTCGTCATCGTGCTGGCCGCGCTCGCCCTGCTGCTCATGACGACCGGTGTCTTCGGCGAGGTGGGCCTGGGGCCGATCGCTGCCGGGCTCTTCGTCCTCATGTCGGCGATGGGCCTGGCGATGCCGAACACCAACGCCCAGGCCCTGATGCGGACCAAGCACGCGGCGGGCTCCGCCTCCGCCCTGCTCGGCACGTCCTCGTTCCTGATCGGCGCGGTCGCCTCCCCGCTGGTCGGCATCGCGGGGGAGGACACGGCCGTCCCGATGGCGGTCGTGCAGACGGTGTGCGCCCTGGCGGCGGCCGGCTGTTTCCTGGGGCTGTGCCGCCCCTGGCAGCGCGCGGGGCGCGAGGCCGGCGCGCCCTGAGCGGACCGGGCGGGCGCCCGGCGCCCTCCGTGCGCCGGCGCGCACCCGGTCTCAGTCGGCGCGCGGGTAGCCGATCAGACGCGTGCGGTCCTGCCGGTCCGTCCAGTGGAACACCCCGACCCCCATCGTCTCGGCCCCCGGCAGCCGCGCGGTGCGCGCCAGCCGGTCGGTGGTCCAGGTCGCGAAGTCCATCGACACCGGCAGCCCGCCGCCCGACAGCGCGTCCGGGGCGTCCCGCGCGTTCTCGGCCCCGTAGGCGGTGCCGTCGTCCGTCACCGTGGCCAGCGACAGACGGGCGGCGCCCTCCTCGTCCTCGAAGCAGCGGCCCTGCCTCGCCTCCAGGTCGAAGGCGAGGTTCCCGGCGATCAGATAGTCGCCCGACGGCGACAGCACCGCCTGCGGGCTGCGGCCGGGCTCGATGGCGGGCCGGTGGCACTCCACAGAGGCCAGCGCCTCACCGGTCGTCGCGTCGTGCACCGCCCACAGCTCGTGGGTCGCCGCCCGTTCCGCCTTCTTCCCCAGCGCCCACTTCGCCAGCACCTGGCCCGAGGTCAGCGAGACGGGGACGCCGCTGGTCCGGTCGGCGCCCCGGGGCGCGACGTTCCGGCTGAACCAGCCGTCGCGCACCCAGAACTCCCGCGCCCCGCCCACCAGGAGCCCTCCCTCGGTCTGGCCGTGGACCTCGGTGAGCTGCTTGCAGCTCGTGCAGCCCTTGGGGTACTTCAGCTCGTCGGCGCCCAGTTCCGACACGGTGCCGGCGACCGGGTCGACCAGCGCGCTGTTCGCGCCCCCGTCGCTGATCACGATGTCGGGCCCGCTGGTGCTGACGTCCGGCGCGCTCGACCACGGCACCTCGACGCGCCGACGGGTCCCGTCCGTCACGTCGTACAGATCGAGCGAGACGAAGGTGCTCGCCGGGGACAGCCCGTCGCCGGCCTTTCCGTACGACCAGGTCACGAAGAACTGCCGGTCGCCCCGGGTGACGGTGGCGAGCCGCGGGTGGTGGGGCGGGTCCGGCGGCCGCCAGGACCGACCGTGCCACCCCGGCCGGCCGGTCGCGGTGTCGACCGTGCGCAGCCGGTAGCGGTGCTCGTCGGACCGTTCCAGGTAGGCCAGCAGGCCCGTGGCGTGGGAGACGGCGACCTCAAAGGAGGCGCCGACGACCTCCCAGCCCCGGTCCGTCGTGTACTGCGGTGGAACGGTGAGCCGGGTCACCGGGGCGGCGCTCGGCAGCGCCCCTCGCGTGGCCCCGCCCGCCGCGTCGCGCTCCTCGCCGGCGGGCTCGCCGCAGGAAGCGAGCAGCAGGAGCAGGGCGAGGAGGGCCACCCCGCCGGCCAGGGCCGGCCGCACGATCTTCTGTCTCATGGGTCTCCCGACGGACAAGGCCGCTCTCGCGCCGGTCAGCGTAGCAACAGGCCCGGCGCCGCGAGGGGTTGGGAAGCCATCCCGTCCTCGCCCGGGCGGGCCGCCGGGCGGGGCGCCCCCCGCCGACCGCGCCGCCCCTACAATGCGCCGGTGAACGCCACCCTCCCCACCGCTCAGTCCCTGCGCGCGGCGCTGGCCGCGCTGCTCGACGGGCTGCCGCCCAAGCAGGCCACGCAGGCCGTCGACCGGCTGATCGCCGCCTACCGCGGCCAGACCCCGACGAGCGCCCCCATCCTGCGGAACCGCTCCGACGCCGTCGCCTACGCCGCCTACCGGATGCCCGCCACCTTCGAGGCCGTACGGTCCGCTCTCGACGCCCTGGCAGAGGCGGCCCCCGGCTGGGAGCCCGCCGCCCACACCGACGTCGGGGGCGGCACCGGAGCGGCGAGCTGGGCGGTGGCCGGCGCCTGGGACGGCCCGGCGACGACCGTCCTGGACTGGGCGGAGGCGGCCCTCGCCCTCGGCCGCGAACTGGCCGAGGCGTCCGGCGTCCCGTCCCTGCGCTCGATCCGGTGGGAGCAGGCGACGATCGGCGCGGCGCTGGATCTGGCGCCGGCGGACCTGATCACCGTCAGCTACGTGCTCAAGGAGCTGACCGCCGGGGCCAGGGCCGAACTGGTCGACGCGGCAGCGGCGGCCGGACAGGCCGTGGTCGTCGTGGAGCCCGGCACCCCCGACGGCTACGCCCGGATCATCGAGGCACGGGACCGGCTGGTCGCCGCCGGGCTCCACATCGCCGCCCCCTGCCCGCACAGCGCCGCCTGCCCGATCGAACCGGGGTCCGACTGGTGCCACTTCTCCGCCCGGGTCAGCCGCTCCTCGCTGCACCGGCAGGTCAAGGGCGGCTCGCTGAGCCACGAGGACGAGAAGTTCGGATACGTGGTCGCCACCCGCTTCCCCGTGGCCCCGGCGGCCGCCCGGGTCATCCGCAAGCCGCAACTCCGCAAGGGGCAGGTGCTGCTGGAGCTGTGCACCCGCGACGAGGGGCTGGCCCGCTCCACGGTCACCAAGCGCCGCGGCGAGCTGTACCGGGCGGCCAGGGACGTCGCCTGGGGGGACGCCTGGCCGCCGGAAGGCGCGGACGGGCCGGGGTCGGCCGGCGGCTGATCAGCCGCGCAGCTCCTGCGTACAGCACTTCACGCTGCCACCGCCCTTGAGCAGTTCGCCCAGATCCATCGGCACGGGTTCGAAGCCCCGGTCCCGCAGCGGGCCGATCAGCCCTGTCGCGCCCTGCGGCAGCAGCACGTGGCGCCCGTCGCTGACCGAGTTGAGCCCGAACGCCGCGGCGTCCGCCTCCCGGGCGAGCAGCGCGTCCGGGAAGAGCCGGGCGAGCACGGCGCGGCTGCCGGGGGAGAAGGCGTCCGGGTAGTACATGATCTCGTCGGCCGCCGCGTCCAGCACGCACAGCGCGGTGTCCAGGTGGTAGTAGCGCGGGTCCACCAGGTCGAGCCCGACCACCGGGGCCCCGAAGAACTCCTGGGCCTCGGCGTGCGACAGCGGGCTGGAGCGGAAGCCGCGGCCGGCCAGCAGCCACGAGGCGGTGACGGCGAAGTCCCCCTCGCCCTCGTTGACGTGCTCCGGCTCCTGGACGTCGGTGAAGCCGTGTTCCCTGAACCAGTCCCGGTGGGCCGCGGCCTCCTCCCGCCGCTCCCGGTAGGCGAACAGGGCGCCGAGCACCCGCCCGCCGATCACCGTGGCGCCGTTGGCGGCGAAGACCATGTCCGGCAGGTCGGGGCGGGGCGCGAGCAGTTCGACGGTGTGGCCCAGGGAGCGGTAGCGGTCGCGCAGATCCTCCCACTGGGTCTGGGCCAGCGGCAGGTCGACGGGCTTGGACGGGTCCATCCACGGGTTGATGGAGTAGGTGACCCTGAAGTGTGTCGGCGCGCACATCAGATAGCGACGAGGGGTGGCGTCACGGTTCACGTGGGGCTCCTCGCGAACGGCGGCCAAGGCCGCGGAACGGTGGGACGCGCACGGTCTGTGCGTGAGCCCATGGTGCGCCGTGCGCACCGGATGCGCAGTGAACCGATCGGGTGGTTCCCGCACCACCCGGCCGCCCGTGCGGCCCCAAGGCAAGACGATACGTATCGGCTTGCCCGACGCTAGATTGGGCACATGGCATCCACCAAGGAACCCGACTCCAGCCGCCGGAGCGACCGCTCCCGCCGCGCGATCCACGACGCCGCCCTCGCCCTCGTCGGCGAGAGGGGCTACCGGCGCACGACGATCGAGGCCATCGCCGCCCGCGCCGGGGTCGGCAAGCAGACCATCTACCGCTGGTGGCCCTCCAAGGCCGCCGTCCTGATGGAGGCCTTCCTGGACCTGGCCGCCCGGTCCGCGGAGGAGGCCGGCCCGCAGGCCGGCGGCGAGCACGGCATCCCCGACACCGGGGACCTGGCCGCCGACCTCAAGCGCGTGCTGCGCGCCACCGTCGACGAGCTGAACGATCCGGCGCTGGAGGGCCCCACCCGCGCGCTGACCGCGGAGGGCGTCGTCGACGCGAAACTGGGCGCGGAGTTCGTCGAGAAACTGCTCGACCCGCAGCTCGCGTTGTATGTCACACGGCTGCGGGCCGCCCAGGAGGCCGGGCAGCTGCGCGCCGACGCCGACCCGCGGATCGCGCTGGAACTGCTCGTCGCGCCCCTCACCCACCGCTGGCTGCTCAGAACCCTGCCGTTGACCCACGCGTACGCCGACGCGATCGTCGACCTCGCCCTCGGCGGGCTGACGTCCCGTCCCTGACGTCACGGCCCCGCGGTGCGCCCCCCGGGGTGGGGTCTCGTACCCGTTATGTGCTGACATCGGGCGTGATGGTGCTCACTCGGTGCAGTGGTACACGGCCCCACTGGTGAACTCTGGCCACCCGAAGAGCAGGATGGTGCGACCATGGAGGAGCAACGCTGAGGTGAGGGGATAGATGGGCGCCGATTCCGGCCGCTTCCGCGGCACAGAGAGCAAGATCACCCAGTGGCTGCGGCGACGCCCCAGGACGCAGGGGGCCGAAGCCGCCGACGCGGCCAGAGCGGAGCTCCTGCTGGCCGTCGCCGACGCGGGCATGCCCATCGCCCCCGCCGCCCACCCCAACGGATACCGGTGTTCGTGCGAACGCATCGGCTGTCCCACCCCCGCCCGGCATCCCGTCTCCTTCGCCTGGCAGACGCAGTCGACCACCGACCGCGCCCAGATCGAGCGCTGGACCTCCGGCCAGCCACTGGCCAACTTCATCACCGCGACCGGCATGGTCCACGACGTACTGGACGTCCCCCTCACCGCCGGCCGCGACGCGCTGGAGCGTCTGCTCGCCGCGGAGATCGACGTCGGCCCGGTCGCCCAGTCCGGCGAGGACCGGATGCTCTTCTTCACCGCCACCCGCGGCACCCCGGAGGACGAGGACGAGTGGTGGCCCTGCGAGCTGGACTGCCACCCCGAGACCATGGACGCCCACCCGGGGTTGCGCTGGCACTGCCGCGGCAGCTACGTCCTCCTGCCGCCCGCCCGGCTCCCCGGTGAGCTGGACGTCCGCTGGGTGCGCGGCCCCGAGTACGAGCTGCCTGACCCGCTGACCCTCCTGGAAACGCTCACCGACGCCTGCGCGCGCTACGCGGGCAGCGCCCGGCAGAGCGAGCTGGACCACGACTCCGTCGCCTGGCCGCTGAGCCGCTGAGCCGTAGGGCCGTAGGGCCGGACGCCGCCCCGCGCGGCGGGGGCGCTACTCGCCCTTCGCGGCGACCAGGCCCGGCAGCCGGTTCAGCACCCGCACCTTGCCGGCGGCGGGCGAGCCGGAGCCCGCGTCGCGCCGCGGGACGTGCACCAGTTGGCTGGAGAGCCGCTCCTTGGTGAGGCTGCTGTCCACCTCGCCGGAGAGCAGCGCCTTCACATCCGCGTTGACCTCCGGCTTGAGCCCCTTCGCCGCGGTCTGCCGCTCGAAGTGCCTGCTGCTGAAGAAGACCAGCGCCCCGCCGTCCTCGGTGCGCAGCCCGAGCGGGGCGAACGCCGCGGACGTCAGCGGCTGGTCGACGTACTGGTAGGAGAAACCGGCCCGCTGTTCGGTGCGGCGGGACTCGCGCCAGCCCGAGGTGGCCGGGCCGGGCGCGAACACATCGGGCTCGCCGTCGCTCAGATATCCGGTGTACGCCGTGCTCAGCTCGGCGGGCGGGACGGCCAGGCCACCGTCGCGCGGCTCGACCGGGGTGGCGAACCCGTCCCCGTCCAGGACGAAGTCCGGCACCTGGGACGGCGGTACGACCGCCAGGTACGACGCCTTCCACAGGGCGTCGGGGCCGCTCCGTACGAACGCCACCAGCCAGCGGGTGTCCAGCTTCCCGCCGTCCTCGTCCCGGTTGGAGTCGGTGTCCGCGAGGAACCAGCGCGGCCAGCCCGCCTTCTTGGGGATGACGTAGGTCGTGTCGTCGAGGACCAGCGGCTCGTGCGCCTTGTTGCCGTCGGGGTTGTACGTCTGCCGCGCCTTCAGCCCGGCCTGGTTGATCGCGCCGAGCGAGCCCGTCACCCGGTCCGCGTCCAGCGCCGGATCGAACGCCTTGTCCGCCGCGTTGTAAGCGGTCAGGAAGTCCTGGAGCGCCTGCTCCGCCTCCGCCCGCGACGCCCCGGGCAGCACCTCGCGCTCGCCGTGCACCGTCACACAGCCGCTCGCCGCCGCACACACCATTGCGGCCGTGGCGACTCCCGCCGTCAGTCGGCCCAGCCGTGGGCGGCTCGCCCGGGGCAGGCGGGGCTCCCGGGCCCCGGAGCGCGCTTGCCCGGACTCCCGGCCCCGCTCCGGCGGGAAGGGCCCTGCTCGGGCGATGTCGTCCACCCCCATGGCTCCGCCACGCCTCGATCCTCCGCCCCGCGGCTGTGCGCGCCGGGCCCCGCTCCCCGGTCCGCCCTGGTCCGAACGAGAGGCTCTGGTCATCCGTTGCTTCCGCGCCTTCTGATCCGTCGTCGGCACTGACCGTCGAACCCTACCGGGGCGGGGCCGGCGCGCGGGCGGGGACCGGGTTCGGCGGTCGCGCCGCGACCCGGCGTACGGGCCGAGGCCGTGTCAGGCCCGCCGCACCGGCACGATCACCGGGGCGCCCGTCCTCGGGTGCGGGAAGACCTCCACCGGCTGCCGGTAGACCTCGCCGAGCAGCGCGGCGCTGAAGACCCGCTCCGGCGGGCCCAGTTCCGCGATCCGTCCGTCGTGCAGGACGGCGGCAAGGTCGGCGTACGCCGCGGCGAGCCCGAGATCGTGCAGCACGACGACGACGGCGTCACCGGCGGCGGCCCGCTCCCGGCAGATCCGCAGCACCAGTTCCTGGTGGCGCAGGTCCAGGGCCGCGGTCGGCTCGTCGAGCAGCATCAGCGGGGCGCGCTGGGCCAGCACCCGGGCGAGCGCCACCCGGGCCCGTTCCCCGCCCGACAGCCCGGAGAAGGGGCGGGCGGCGAACCGGGTCACCTCGGTGGCCGCCATCGCCGAGGCCACCGCCGCGTCGTCCTCCTCCTCCCGCTCCGTGCCGGCCCACGGCGCCCGCCCCATCCGTACGACGTCCTCCACCGGGAACGGGAAGGACAGCGCGGCGGACTGCGGCAGCACCGAGCGGCGCAGCGCCAGCTCGGGAGCGGACCACGCGGCGACCGGACGGCCGCCGATCCGCACCTCCCCGCTCCCGGCGGGCAGATCGGCGGCCAGCGCCGCCAGCAGCGTCGACTTCCCCGCGCCGTTGGGCCCGACGAGTGCGACCACCTCGCCGGCCCGCGCGGTCAGGTTCACCGCGTCCAGCACCTGCCGCCGCCCCAGCCGGACCGACAGCCCGGCGGCCTCCACGGCGGGGGAGCCCGGTGGCGGCGGCGGGGGCAGCTCCCGGGCGCGTGCCGCGAAGAGACCTCTCAGCGCCCTCATGCCCAACCACCTTGTCTACGACGGGTCCTGCGCAGCAGCCAGAAGAAGAACGGGCTGCCGAAGAGCGCGGTCAACACCCCGAGCGGCAGCTCGGCGGGGGCCGCCGCGGTCCGGGCCGCGAGGTCGCCCGCCACCAGGACCAGGGCGCCGCCCAACGCACTGCCGGGGACGAGGAAGCGGTGACCCGGACCGTTCGCCATCCGCAGCAGATGCGGAACGAGCAGACCCACGAACGAGATGATCCCGGCGACGGCGACCGCGGCGGCCGTCAGCAGCGCCACGACCAGGACCAGCACGATCCGCAGCCGCTCCACGTCCACGCCCAGGTGCCGGGCGGGCCGCTCGCCGAGCGCCAGCAGGTCCAGGCGGCGGGAGTGGAGCGGGGCGACGAGCAGTCCGGCCAGGGCGCACGGCAGCACGGCGAGGACCTTGGGCCAGGTGGCCTGGGCGAGCGAGCCCAGCTGCCAGAAGGTGATCTGGGTGATCTGCGCGTTGTCCGCGAAGAAGATGAACAGTCCGATCAGTGCGCCTGCGAAGGCGTTGACGGCGATACCGGTGAGGATCAGCGTCACCACCTCGGTCCTGCCGCCGGACCGTGAGAGCGTGTAGACGAGCAGGACGGTGGCCAGCCCCGCGGCGAACGCGCAGACGGTGACGGTCCAGTTGCCGAAGAAGCTCAGCCCCAGCGCGATCGAGGCGACCGCGCCGACCGCGGCGCCCGCGGAGATGCCGATCACGCCGGGTTCGGCGAGGGGGTTGCCGAACACGCCCTGCATCAGAGCCCCCGCGCAGCCCAGGGACGCGCCGACGAGCAGTGCGAGGGCGACCCGGGGGAGCCGCACGTTCCACAGGACGCTCTCGCCGACCCGGTCCAGCGCCTGGCCGCCGAGCCCGACGCGGTGCTGCACGGACGCCAGCACGTCGCCGAGCGGGATGGAGTACGCCCCGATCGCGGCGGACAGCAGGCAGCCGGCGAGCAGCGCGAGGAAGAGCCCCGCGGTGATCAGGAACGTCGTGCTCCCCGGCGGCGCGGGGGCGACGGCCTGCGGCCCCCCGGCTCCGGGGGGAGGGGCGGCGGACACCGCGTTCCCCGCTTGCGTGGCGGTCATCGGCCCGTGCCGTCCTTCGCGTACAACTGCTCGACGATGCCGGCGAGCACCCGGTCGGTGCGCGGCCCGTAGTTCAGCAGGACGCCGTCGTCGACCGAGACGACCCGGCGGTCCAGGCCGGCCGGGGTCTGCGCGATGCCGGGAATCCTCACCAGCCCCTCGACGCCGTCCACGGAGGCGAGCCCCTTGCTCATCACGAGGATCGCGTCCGGCGCGGCCTTGGCGAGTGCCTCGCTGGTGATGGCGGTGAAGTCCTTGTGCAGCCCCGACGCCTTGCCGGCGTCGACCGCGCCCGCCGCCTCCAGCAGCGAACTCGCCCCCGACTCCGCGCCGCCCAGCAGGTAGACGGAGGCAGAACCGCGCAGGTAGAGGAAGGCGACCCGGGGCTTTTTGCCGTCCGTCCGGCCCGGGACGGACCTCTGGACGGCGGCGATGCGGGACGCGGTGCGGGCCTTCAACTGGGCCCCGGCGGACGGCACGCCCAGTGCCTGCGCGACGGTGTCGATGCGCCGCCCGACGTCGTCGAGCGCCGTGGCGGGCTCGACGACGACCAGGGGGACGCCTGCGTCCCGGATCTGGTCGATCGCCTCGTTCGGCCCGGTCGTGGTGTCGGCCAGGACGACGGTCGGTCGCAGCGAGAGCACGCTCTCCGCCGAGACGTCGTGGGCGCGCGTCACCACCGGGAGCCCCGCGGCCTGTTCGAAGGTGGCGGTGATGTCCCGGGCGACGACCTGCTCCTCGAAGCCGAGGGTGAAGACGATCTCGCTCAGCGATCCGGTCAGCGGCACGATCCGGTCGGTGGAGCCGATCGTGACCTTCCGCCCGTCCGCGGAGTCCACCGTCACGGGCAGCTCGGGCGAGGGCGGGGCGGCCAGCGGCTCGACCCGGTCGGCGTCGGCCGCGGCGGCGACCGGTTTCCGCGCGGCGTCGCCGCCGGAGCCGCAGCCGGTCAGGGCCAGGGCGAGCACCGCCGCGACGGCCAGGGCGGCGTTCGCCCTCGCCCGGACCGGGCTACGGACCGCCCCTTTGGGGTCCGGGGCCTTCGGGGCGAGGGCCTGTGAGATGCGCACTGAGCACCGTCCTGTCGTTATGCGGCGTGCGGTTGACCGTTCGTGAGGAACGGTGTGACCGGAGGGGGTTCCGGCCCAGGCTGGGAGTAGCTTAGGTTAGCCTTACCTTTGTTATCCACTCCTTGGAGGGGCCCCATGCCGTCGTCCAGATCCGCCCGCGCGCTCGCCGTGACCCTCCTCGCGGTGCTGCTGGGAGCCCTGCTCCCCGCCACCACCGCGCAAGCGGCAAGCCGCACGGTGCAGGGCGGTCGGCTGGACTGGGGCATCAAGTCCTCCTTCCAGAGCTACGTCACCGGGCCGGTGGCGGGCGGAAGGTGGAGCCTGACCGGCGGAGCCGCCACGGTCGGCGGCAGCCGGTTCCGCTTCCACTCCGCGACCGGCTCCTACGACCCGGCGACCGGGGCGCTCCACTCGGCCTTCGCGGGCGGCGTGCGCTTCACCGGCCACAGGAAGGCAGACGGAGGCGACGAGCTGGACCTCACGGTCAGCCGCCCCACGGTCCGCATCGACGGCGCCGGCGGCACTCTCCACGCCGACGTGGTCAGCAAGGAGCGGGGGACCGGCAAGGTCACCCGCCGCTCCCAGGTGCCCCTCGCCACGCTGGGCCTCGGCGGGATCGACATGAGAGGCGGGGACACCCCCGTGGCCCTGACGGGCGTCCCGGCGACGCTGACCGCCCAGGGCGCCACCGCCTTCGCGGGCTACTACACCGCGGGCACCGCGCTGGACCCGGTCAGTCTCTCCGTCGACACCCGCGTCCCCGCCGCCGCGCCGGAGCCGTCCCCCTCGAAGGAGAGGAGCGGCGTGGACCAGGGGGAGGGCGCCGGGAGGGGCGCGGACCCGACCGCGCCCACGAAGGAGGAGACGGGCCGCTTCGAGGACGCCGCCGTCGACTGGGGCGTGCGCCGCACCTTCCGCGAGTACGTCACCGGCTCCATCGGCCAGGGCGAGTGGACGCTCGCCGGCGGCGCCCAGGACGGCGGCGCCCTGTTCCGCTTCTCGCGCGGAACGGGCACGTACGACACGAAGAAGCAGACCCTGGACGCCCGCTTCGACGGCAGCGTCCGCTTCACCGGCGCCCACGGCCTCGACCTGGAGTTCGGCGGCGTCACCGTCACCCTCGCCGAGGGAGTGGGCACTCTGGCCGCGGACGTCACGAGCGAGGGAGCCACCCGCGAGGGCGTGCCCCTCGTCACCTTCCCCGCCCGGGACTTCGCGCCGAAGGGGGGCCTCGCCGTCCTCACCGAGGCGCCCGCGACCCTCACGGAGGAGGGGGCCGGGGCGTTCGGCTCCCTGTACAAGAAGGGCACCGCCATGGACCCGGTCTCGCTCGCCGTGGCCGTGGACGACCAGGCCCGGCTGCCCGCGCTGCCCGACCTCGGCAGCGAGCCGACGGCGGCCGCGGAGCCCACCGGGAAGGCCGCCGAAGAGCCCTCCACCGCCCCGCCGGCCTCCGCGTCCGCCTCGCCCCCCGGCCCCGGCGCGTACGCCGCCGGCGGAGGCGCTCTGCTCGTCGTCGCGGCCGGTGGGGTCCTTTACGCCCTGCGCCGTCGTGGTGCGCGGCAGAGCCGGCGGGTCGCAGAGGCCCCGGGCGCCCTCCGTACCCCCTGATCCCACCTCCCCTCTTCACGCTCCTCTTCCACCCCCGCCTCTCTAGGAGACCCACCGACATGGCAGCCACCCGCCGCCCCGTATCCCTCGCCGCAGCCGTCGCCACGGCCGCCGCCCTGGGCGCGGCCTTCGCCCTCCCGGCCGCCGCGGCCGAGGGCTCCTCCTCCGCCCCCGCCGCTCCCGCGGCCGCCGTGCCGAAGCTGGACCTGACCGACGGCACGCTCGACTGGGGCTTCAAGAAGTCCTTCCGCACCTATCTGGCCTCTCCGTTCGCCCACGGCCGGATCACCGTCTCCGGCGGCGCCCGGCAGGCCGAGGACAACGGCGTCTTCACGTTCGTCGACGGCAAGGGCGCCTACGACCCCAGCCCCGGCTCCCACGCCACCGCCACGGCCTTCGACGGATCGGTCAACTTCTTCGCCCACGAAGGCGTCCTGGACATCACCCTGTCCGACGTCAAGCTCTCCACCCGGGGGACGGGCGGCGCCATCACCGCCGACGTGGAGACCCCCGAGGGCGCCGCCGACGACGTGGACATCGCCGCCCTCGACCTGTCGGCGGTGAAGCCGGGGCGCGGCGACGGCGGCACGATGGTCTTCAAGGACATCCCGGCCACACTGACGAAGGCGGGGGCGAAGGCGTTCAACGGCCAGTACAAGGAGGGCGACGCCCTCGACCCGGCCACCCTCTCGGTGAAGGCCGTGACGCCTCCCACCGGTCAGCCCACGGGCGAACCGACGGGCGAACCGACCGACGAGCCCACGGGCGAACCGACCGGCGAGCCCACGGGCCGGCCGACGGGGCAGCCGACCGGGCCCACCGGCGAGCCGGGCGCCGAACCGCCCGCGTCCACCTCGAACACCGCCCGGCCGGCCGGCGGCCCGGTCGTCGACGGCACCCTGGACTGGGGCGTCAAGAAGGCCTTCCGCTCCTACGTCACCGGCCCCATCGCGCACGGAAAGGTCGAGACGAGCGGTGGCGCCTCCGCATCCGGCGACGGCTACCGCTTCGGCGGGGCCACCGGCCGCCTCGACGCCGACAAGGACACGCTCGACGCCGCCTTCGAGGGCGCGGTGCGCTTCCTGGGCCACGAGACCGGGGGCGCGTACGTCCTGGACCTCTCCCTCAGCAACCTGAAGGTCGACATCGCGGGCGGCTCCGGCACGCTGCTGGCCGACGTCTCCACCAAGGACCGCGCGACCGGCGAGGTCGACACGTTCACCGGCCTGGCCCTCGCCGACCTGAAGACCCCCGCCGGCGGCCTCACCGCCCGGGACGGCGTCGTACACCTCAAGGGCCTCCCGGCGACCCTCACCGCGGAGGGCTCCCGGGCCTTCGGCGGCATGTACGCGAAGGGCGAGGCGCTCGACCCGCTGACCGTCGCGGTCTCCCTCGACAAGGACGCCCGGCTCCCGGACGGCCCGGCCGGTCACGAGAACTGTGCCGCGGCCGAGGCGGCCGGGGCGGCGCCCCTGCGCCGGGGCGAGGCCGGCTACGCCCCCCATCTCGACGGTGACGGCGACGGCATCGCGTGCGAGTTCGGAAGTTCCACCACCACCGGCGGCACGGTGGGCGGCTCCTCCGGCGGCTCCACCGCAGGCGGCGGCACGGTCGGCGGGTCCTCCGGCGGCACGGTGGGCGGCTCCGGCGCCCTGGCCGCCACCGGCGCCGGCCTCCCGGCCGGCGCCCTGTTCGCCGCCTCCGGAGCCGTCGTGGCGGCCGGCGCGGGTGTCGTGATCGCGGCGCGCCGTCGCCGTGACGCCACCGCCTGACCCGCCGGGCCCCGTACCGTCCGCACGCCCCGCGGGGCCGTGCCGGCAGCGCC
>NZ_JBBBEN010000097.1:246821-330249 GCF_037137275.1 Streptomyces pratensis
CCCCGCGGCCGTTCGGGGGGCCTCGGCTCCCCCCAACGGCCGTCCGGCAGTGCTTGAATGCCCCCGTGAACGACTACGACGTACCCCGGGGCATCGACGTCCTGCGGGTGTTCTGCGGACCCGACGGCCGGCACGGCAACGCCCTCGGCGTCGTACGCGACGGGCGCGGCCACCCCGACGAGTCGTCCCGGCAGCAGCTCGCCCGGCGGCTCGGCTTCAGCGAGACCGTGTTCGTCGACGACCCGGAGCGCGGGCGCGTGGGCATCCACGCCCCCGGGGCGCGGCTGCCGTTCGCCGGGCACCCGCTGGTCGGCGCCGCCTGGTTGCTCGACCTGGAGATCCTGGAGCTGGAGGTCGGTGACGTGTTCGCCCGCCAGGACGGGGAGTTCACCTGGATCGCCGCCCGCCCCGAGTGGGTCCCGCCGCGCACGCTCCGGCAGTACGCGACGGCGGCCGAGGTGGAGGAGCTGCCCGCCCCGCCGCCCGGCGACGGGTGGCTCTACGCCTGGGCCTGGGAGGACGAGGCGGCGGGGCGGGTGCGCGCGCGGGCCTTCCCCCGGCGCGGGGACGGCGTCGTCGAGGACGAGGCGACGGGCGCGGCGGCGCTGCTGCTCAGCGCGCGGCTGGGCCGGGCCCTGAACATCCGGCAGGGGCGCGGCTCCCAGATCCTCACCGCGCCCGCCCCGGACGGCACGGTGGAGGTCGGCGGCCGCGTCCTGATGGCCGTCCGGGGCTGAGCCCCGGACGGGCCCGCCAGGGCGGCGGACAGCCCTCCCCGGCGTACGCGGACGGCTCCACCGGGGCGTGCCCGGTGGAGCCGTGGGCCTGGGTGCGGCCGCTCGGCGCGGTGGCCGCGGCCGCTCACGCGCTGAGCGGGAACACCTCGCCCAGCTCCCGGAAGACCGCCGTGTTCAGGGCGAACGCGCGCTTGCACTCCTCGATGACGCGCTGCTTCTCCAGGTCGTCCGCGTTCACCGCGTCCAGCAGCTCGCGGTAGCCCCGCTTGAAGGCGGCCGGGTTGGTGATCCGGTCGAAGACGTAGAACCGCACGCCATCGCCCTTGCGCTCGAAGCCCCAGGTCCTCTCCGCCTTGTCGCGGATGATCTGGCCGCCCGAGAGGTCGCCGAGGTAGCGGGTGTAGTGGTGGGCGACGTAGCCGGCGGGCCAGGTGCGCGCACACACGGCGACCCGGTCCGCGTACGCGGCGGTGGCGGGCAGCGGCGCCAGCCCCACGCGCCAGTCCGGCCCGCGCAGGTGGGCCAGGTCGCGCTCCAGCTCCGCGGAGCGCATCAGCTCCCGCTGTATGAAGGGGCCCGCGACCGGGTCCTTCGACAGCGCCTCCGCGCCCTCCTCCAGTGCCCGGTACACGAACCACAGCTGCTCGGTGTAGCGCGTGTAGGCGTCCACTCCCAGCCGCCCGCCGAGCAGGTCGCTCATGAAGGTCGAGGTCTCGGCCTCGGTGTGCTGCTCGTGCGACGCGGTGCGGATGAGCGTCGAGAAGGGAGTGACGGTGGCGGTTGCGTCCAAGGCGGGCCTCCGGGGGCCGAGGGGGACGGGAATCAGGAGAAGCGGGAGACATCGGCAGACGGCGCCGCAGGGAACGCGGCAGTGCGTGCCGGTACGCCCGATCCTCCTACTTAGGCTTACCTAAGTCAATTGGTTCCCGACTGGCTGTCGGTAAAAATGTACGTCCCGCGCGCCCGGAGGGGGAGGTTATGAGCGATCAGAGGCGACCGGTCGGCCCGGACGGTCACGGGATCGTGAGGATCTCCGCCCCGGTCTCCGTGACCACCAGCGTGTGCTCGAACTGGGCGGTGCGCTTGCGGTCCTTCGTCACCACGGTCCAGCCGTCCTCCCACAGGTCGTACTCGTGGGTCCCCAGCGTCAGCATCGGCTCGATGGTGAACGTCATGCCAGGCTGCATCACCGTGGTCGCGTGCGGGCTGTCGTAGTGCGGCACGATCAGACCGGAGTGGAACGAGGAGTTGATCCCGTGCCCCGTGAAGTCGCGCACCACCCCGTACCCGAAGCGCTTCGCGTACGACTCGATGACCCGGCCGATCACGTTGATCTGCCGTCCGGGCCTGACCGCCTTGATGGCCCGGTTCAGCGACTCGCGGGTGCGCTCGACCAGCAGCCGCGACTCCTCGTCCACGTCGCCGCAGAGGTAGGTGGCGTTGTTGTCGCCGTGCACCCCGTTGATGTAGGCGGTGACGTCCAGGTTCACGATGTCCCCGTCGCGCAGCACGGTGGAGTCGGGGATGCCGTGGCAGATGACCTCGTTGAGCGAGCTGCACAGCGATTTCGGGAAGCCCCGGTAGCCGAGCGTCGAGGGGTACGCGCCATGATCGATCATGAACTCGTGCGCGACCCGGTCGAGCTCGTCCGTGGTGACCCCCGGGGCGATGAGCTTGGCGGCCTCCTCCATCGCCTGCGCGGCGATGCGGCCCGCGACGCGCATGCGCTCCACGGTATCGGCGTCCTGGACCTCCGGGCCGGTGTACGGCGTCGGGGCCGGCTTGCCCACGTACTCGGGGCGCCGGATGTTTCCGGGGACGGAACGGACGGGAGTGATCTCCCCTGGTACGAGAAGCGACTGGCCAGACATGCCAGCGAGTCTAACCAGCGGCCCCGGGGCACCATGGCCATGAGGAAAGGAGCCGTCGATGGCCCTGTTCAAGAAGCGCACGGTCGGCAAACCGGGCGAGTGGTACTACTGCCTGGAACACAAGAAGGTGGAGGAAGGCCCCGAGTGCCCGGCGAAGAACCGGTTCGGCCCCTACCCCTCCCGCGACGCGGCCCAGCACGCGATGGACACGGCGCGCGAACGGAACCTGGAGTGGGAGACCGACCCCAAGTGGCACGACCGGGACGAGGCCCCCGGCGAGGAGCGCGACTCCTCGGGCCCCGCGAGCCCGCCGACCGCCTGAAGGCGTCCCCTTGCCGCGCAGGGCCCCTGCCCGGCGCGTGACGAACGGGGCCCGGGGAGCACCGGTGGGTCGCCGTCGTCCTCGGCCCCGCCGCCGTTCGTCACGCGCAGGCAGGGCCGGGACCGCTTCGGTCGGCGGCGGCCCGGCCGGCCCCGGCCCGCCCCACGTCACGCCTGCGCACGCGCCCCTCGCCTGCGCACCGCGTCCTCGTCCGTCTCGGAGTCGTACCGCACCAGCTTCGGCAACGCCGCCGTCAGCAGCGCCACCGACGCCACGCACGCCACCCCGCCCGTCCAGAACGCCGACCGGGTCCCGGTCCAGCCGGCCACCGCCCCGGCCCGTACCTGGCCCAGCTGCGGGCCGATGCTGTACGAGAGCACCTCGATGCCCGCCAGGCGGCCCCGCAGCTCCTCGGGGATGGTCTGGTTCCAGATCGTCGCGCGCCCCAGCCCGCTCAGCATGTCGCCCGCCCCCGCCACGGTCAGGCACAGCAGCACCACCCACACGCTGGAGAACCAGCCCGCCGCGGCGATCGCCAGCCCCCACGCCGCCGCGCCGAACACCACGAACAGCCCGTGCCTGCGCACCCGCGACGTCCAGCCGCTGGTCAGCCCGAGGGCCAGCGAGCCGACCGAGCCCGCCGCGTACATCAGGCCCAGCGACCACTGGGCGTCCAGCTCGTCCGCGAGGAACGGGAAGATCGTGTTCGGGAAGGCGAAGAACATCGCCGCCAGGTCGATCGCGTAGGTGCCCAGCAGCACCGGCCGGCTCCAGGCGTAGCGCGCCCCCTCGACGATCCCCCGCAGCGACGGCTTCGCCGCGTCGAGGGCGGCCGGCGCGGGCGACAGACGCAGACACAGCACGACGGAGGCGGCGAACGTGCACACCGTCACCGCGTACGCCGTGCCGTGGCCTGCGTAGGCCACCACCAGGCCGGCGAGCGCCGGGCCCGCGATCGCCCCGACCTGCCAGCGCAGCGCGTTCAACGCGGCCGCCGCGGTCTGCTGGGCGTGGGGCACGATCCGGGCCGTCAACGAGTCCAGCGCGGGCCGCTGGAGCCCGGCCAGCGCGGCCACCCCGCCGGCCACCACGTACAGCGGCCACAGCAGCGGCTGCGGCAACAGGGCGTTGACCAGCAGGACGACGGCGAGCACACCGAGCCCCGCCTCGGTCAGCAGGATGACCCGGCGCCGGTCCACGGAATCGGCGAGAGCGCCGCCGTACAGCCCGAAGACGATCAGCGGCACCAGCTCCACCGCGCCCATCGCGCCGACCGCGAGCGGGGAGCCGGTCAGCTCCTTGATCTGGAGCGGCAGCGCGATGAGCGCCATGAAGCTGCCGAAGTACGTGATCAGCCCCTGCGCCCACAGCAGGCGGAAGTCGGCCGACGACCGCCAGGGGGAGAGATCGGGGAGCACGGCGCGCAACCGCGCGGACAGCGGGGAGGGGGGCGGGGCTGAGGTCACGAGGGACCATCCTCCGCACGGCCGGGCGCCCCGGGCAACCGAATTCCCGGCCGCCGGCAGCGCGGCGCCGCCCGGCCGAGCGGTCGGACGGCCGGTCGCTGCCTCGCAGTAGGGTCGGCTCCATGACTACACAGGACAGCGCGCCCAAGCCCCCCGCAAAGGACCCCTGGGACCTTCCCGACGTCTCCGGACTCAGCGTCGGCGTGCTCGGCGGGACCGGGCCGCAGGGGCGCGGTCTCGCCTACCGTCTCGCCCGCGCCGGACAGCGGGTCACCCTCGGCTCCCGGGACGCCGCGCGGGCCGAAGCGGCGGCGGCAGAGCTGGGCCACGGGGTGGAGGGCGCGGACAACGCGCAGTGCGCCCGGCGCAGCGACATCGTGATCGTCGCCGTGCCGTGGGACGGCCACGCCGCCACACTGGAGTCCCTCCGCGAGGAGCTCGCCGGCAAGCTCGTGATCGACTGCGTCAACCCGCTCGGCTTCGACAAGAAGGGCGCGTACGCGCTCAAGCCGGAGGAGGGGAGCGCCGCCGAGCAGGCCGCCGCCCTGCTGCCGGACTCCCGGGTCACCGCGGCCTTCCACCACCTCTCGGCGGTGCTGCTCCAGGACCAGGACGTCGAGGAGATCGACACCGACGTCCTCGTCCTGGGCGAGGCACGCGCCGACACGGACCTCGTGCAGGCGCTCGCGGGCCGGATTCCCGGGATGCGCGGCATCTTCGCGGGCCGGCTCCGCAACGCCCACCAGGTGGAGTCGCTGGTGGCCAACCTGATCTCGGTCAACCGCCGCTACAAGGCCCACGCCGGACTGCGCGCCACGGACCTCTGAAACACCGCGCGACCGCCGCCCCCGCCACCGGCGTCCGGCCCCCCGCCCCGGGGAGGCGCTGCGGGCCCGTCCCCTTTGGGGAGGCGCTGCGGGCGGCGGGACCGGAGGCGGGGCACAACGGGGCATGGGGGACACTGGACGGGACCGTGACCGTTCCCCGACAGGAGCCGCCCCCCATGCCCCGCCTCGCTCTCTACGCCCTCGTCGTCTGCGTCCTCGCCGTCGTGGCGGCCGTGGTCTCCTTCGTCCAGGGCAGCCTGCTCGGGATCGTCTGGGTGCTGATCGTGGGGCTCTCGTCGAACATGGTCTGGTTCTCCGTGCGCAAGCAGCGCATGACGGCGTCGCCCGACGCCGGCTGACCCCGCCCGCGGCCCCGGCCTCCTCGGCGCGAAGCGCCCCCTCGCCGCTCCCGGCCCCGGCTCACCCCACCGCGCAGCCCGGGTTGTGCTCTCCGAAGAACGCCCGCCAGAAGCGGTAGAGGTCATACCCGCAGTACCGCTGCGCCTCGTCGACGCCCAGGCCCCCCAGCAGCGCGTCGATCGCGTCGAAGAAGGCCACGTTCACGCCCGGGACCCACAGGAGGGCGAAGACCGCGATCAGCCCGAACGGCGCGATCGGCTCCACCTGGCGCCTGATCCGGTGCGAGAGCCAGGGCTCGACCACCCCGTAGCCGTCCAGCCCCGGGATCGGCAGGGAGTTCAGGATCGCCGCCGTCACCTGGAGCATCGCCAGGAACGCCAGCGCGTACCGGAAGGCGAGCGGCACCCCGTCGAGTGCGTCCAGCCAGAACGGGGCCGTGCACACGATCGCGAACGCCACGTTCGTCAGCGGGCCGGCCGCCGAGATCAGGCTGTGCCTCCACCGGCCGCGGATACGGCCGCGCTCGATGTAGACAGCGCCGCCGGGCAGCCCGATCCCGCCCATGACGACGAAGAGAACCGGCAGGACGACGCTGAGCAGGGCGTGGGTGTACGCGAGCGGGTTGAGCGTCAGATAGCCCTTCGACCCGATCGAGAGGTCGCCACTGTGCAGCGCGGTGCGGGCGTGCGCGTACTCGTGCAGGCACAGCGAGACGACCCAGGCCCCGGTGACGAACAGGAACACGGCGAGGCCGGTGGCGCCGGCGAACCCCGTCCACACGGCCCAGCCGGCGACCGCGGTGAGGGCGGCGATGCCGAGGAACACCGGACTGATCCGCCGGTCGCGGCGGGCGGCTGCTGTGGTCATCGGCACACGACTCCTGGACGGGGGCGGGAGCGGGACCCGGCGCCAGGGGCGGCGCCGGCCCCGACGGCGGTGCCGGAGGAGCGATCGTACGGCCCGGCAGGCCGGGAACGTCGGGGGCCGGTGGCGAAGTTCCCCCGGTCGAGAGCGTGCCGCCGCCCGTCGCGGACAATGGGCCCGTGCGCTACTGCATCCTCGGCCCTGCCCGGGCCTTCCGCGACGACGGTACGGCCGTCGCCCTCGGCGGGGCGCGGCTGCGCGCCCTGCTCACCGTCCTCGCGCTGCGCCCCGGCCGGACCGTACCCGCCGGGGCCCTCGTCGACGAGGTGTGGGACGGCGACCCGCCCGCCGACGCGGCCGGAGCGCTCCAGGCCCTGGTCGGACGGTTGCGGCGGGCCCTCGGCCGGGCGGCCGTCGACTCCGCGGCGGGCGGCTACCGGCTCGCCGCCCCGGCGGACGCCGTCGATCTGCACCGCTTCGAGCACCTGGCGGGGGAGGGGGGCCGGGCCTTGGACGGGGGCGAGGCGGCGAAGGCCCTCGCCCTCCTCGACGAGGCACTCGCCCTGTGGAACGGGCCCGCCCTCGCCGACCTGCCCGACCGGGCGGCGACCGCCTCCCGCTGGGAGGCCCGCAGGCTCGACGCGCTGCGGGACAGGCTCGCCGCCCTCCTCGCCCTCGGCAGGCCCGGGGCGGCGCTGCCGGAGCTGGCGGCGCTCTGCGAGGGCCACCCGCTCGACGAGCCGCTCCAGGCCCTGCGCATCACGGCGCTGCGGGACGCCGGTCGTACGGCCCAGGCGCTGGCCGCGTACGAGGAGGTGCGCGCCGTGTTCGCCGACCGCCTCGGCACCGGCCCCGGCCCGGCCCTGCGCGCTCTGCACACCGGGCTTCTCGACCAGGACCGCACGGATCACGCGGACCGCCCCGGCCGCCCCGAGCGGCCCTCCGCGACCGCCGCCCCGCTCGGGAACCTCCGGGCCCGGCTCACCAGCTTCGTCGGGCGCGGCGAGGACATCGCCGACCTGCGTGCGGACCTCGCCCGCAACCGGCTGGTCACCCTCCTCGGCCCCGGCGGCGCGGGCAAGACCCGGCTGTCCCAGGAGGCCGCGGAGGCCGCGGCCGCGAGCTGGTCCGACGGTGTGTGGCTGGCCGAACTGGCCCCCGTCGACGACCCGGACGCCGTGGCAGAGGCGGTGCTGAGCGCCCTCGGCGCCCGGGAGACCGTCCTGCGGGGGGCCGGCGCAGAGGAGCTGCGGGCCGCCGACCGCGGTGGCGACGACCCCCTCGTACGCCTCACCGAGCACTGCGCCCCGCGGCGGATGCTGCTGCTCCTGGACAACTGCGAGCACGTCGTCGGGGCCGCGGCCGCCCTCGCCGACCATCTGCTGACCCGGTGCCCGCAGCTCACCGTGCTCGCGACCAGCCGCGAACCCCTCGGGGTTCCGGGCGAGTTCGTGCGCCCCGTCGACCCGCTGCCCGACCCGATGGCGCTGCGCCTGCTCGCCGAGCGCGGAGCCGCCGCCCGGCCCGGGTTCCGCCCCGACGCCGACGAGGGGACCGCCGCCGCCTGCGAGGAGATCTGCCGCCGCCTCGACGGGCTGCCGCTCGCCATCGAACTGGCCGCCGCCCGGCTGCGGACGCTCGCCCCGCGCCAGATCGCCGACCGGCTCGACGACCGCTTCCGCCTCCTCACCAACGGCAGCCGGACCGTGCTGCCCCGCCAGCAGACCCTGCGGGCCGTCGTCGACTGGTCGTGGGAGCTGCTGGACGCCGCGGAGCGCGCCGTCCTTCGCCGCCTCGCCGCCTTCGCCGGCGGCTGCGGGCTCGCCGCCGCGGAGGAGGTCTGCGCGCTGCCCGCATCGCGTGACGGCGTCGCCGTGGACGCCCGGGACGTCGCCGCCCTGCTCGGGTCCCTGGTCGACAAGTCCCTCGTGGTGGCCGCGCCCGGCGACGACGGGGAGATGCGCTACCGGCTCCTGGAGACGGTCGGCGAGTACGCCGCGGAGCGCCTCGACGAGGCCGTGGAGCGGGACGCGGTCGAGCGCCGCCACCTGATCCACTACCGCGAGCTGGCCCGGACCACCGGCCCGAAGCTGCGCGGCGCCGGACAGCGGCAGGCCGTCGCGCTCTTCGGGCGGGAGTACGAGAACCTGCGCACCGCGCTGCGCCGCGCCGTCGCCGCCCGGGAGGAGCAGGAGGCGCTCTGCATGGTGCTGTCGATGGCCTGGTACTGGATGATGCGCGATCTGCGCGCGGACGCCCGCCAGTGGGCGCAGGCCGCGTCCTGTCTGGGCCCCGACCCCTTCGCCCCGCCCGGCGACCGGGCCCCCTCCCTGCTGGAGAGGACCACCGACCGGCCGCCTCCGTGGGTCCCGGAGCAGGTGGCGGAGGCGCGGCGCGGGGTGGCGCTGGTCCAGCTCGTCAGCACGGGTCACACGATGGAGGACTGGACGACCTCCGAGGGCCGGGCGCGGCTGCGCAGCATCGCCCGCGCCTACCGGGCGGGGCAGCCGCAGACCTGCCGCATGCCCGGCTCGCTCTGGATGTACGCGGTCCTGCTGTCCGGCGAGTCCGACGACCTGCGCGAGCTGATGGACGAGACGGTCCGGGCCTCGCGGGAGTACAGCTACGAGTGGGAGCTTGGCGCCGCGCTCCAGATGCGGGCCAAGCTCCTGGCCAACCGCCCCGAATGGGCGGGCGAGGCGCTGGCCGACGCCGACGAGAGCCTGGAGATCTTCGTCCGGCTCGAAGACGACTGGGGAACCGCCGAATCGCTGGCCTCCCGGGGCGAGGCGAACGAGCAGAGGGGCCGGTTCGCCGAGGCCGCCGAGGACTACCGGGCCGCCGTGGACTACGCGCGGGCGCTCGGCGCGCAGACCCAGGCGGCGGTGTTGCGGGCCCGGTACGCCGGAGTCCTCGCCGATCTCGACCGCTCCGAGGAGGCCGAGGCCATCCTGCGGGAGATCATCGACACGGGGCGGTTCGCGGGCCACGAGGCGGTGCCGACCGCCCGGCTGCATCTGGGCTTCCTGCTCGGCCGCCAGGGCCGGGTGGCCCAGGCGCGGGAGCAGATGACGCTGCTGCGCGAGGAGCTCGGCTCCCTCACGGTCGCGGGCTTCGACGGGTTCGTGCTCGGAGTGCTGGCCTGGCTGGACAACCTCGACGGTGCGCACGCCTCGGCGCTGGAGGGCGGGCTGACCGCGCTGAGCCGCTCCCAGGACCGGCTGTCGACCCTGATGGCCCCGCACATGGCGTCCATGCAGCTGATGGTCATCGCCCGCGCGCTCGCCGGACTCGACGGAGAGGGGGTTGTGGAGACCGCCGCCCGGCTGCTCGGCCTCCAGTCGGCGCTGCTGCCTCCGGAACACGTGCCGACCGTCATGGAGAACCGCTACCGCCAGGATGCAGAAGAGGCCGTCCGGGCCCGTATGGGCGACGACGCCTACGCGGCGGCGTACGCGCGGGGCGGTGGCCTCACGATCGAGGAGGCCACCGCCCTGGCGGAGACGCACCGGCGGCCGCCGACGGTGTGACGGCCCCCGCGTTCAGGCCTTCTTGCGGAACTTCGCCACGGCCGTCGGGGCCGTCACCAGTGTGATGCCGGCCGCCCAGGCGAGAGTCCACCCGACCGAGTGGGCGACCGGGCCGCCCATCATCAGCCCCCGCACCGCGTCCGCGAGATGGGACAGCGGGTTGTAGTCGGTGAAGGTCTGGAGCCAGCCGGGCATCGTCTGCGGCGGGGCGAAGATCGAGGAGCCGAACTGCAACGGCATCAGCACGATCATCGCCGTCCCCTGGACCGCCTGGGCGGTCTTCATGGCCAGCCCGAGCAGGATGAAGACCCACATCATGGCGGCGGAGAACACCGCCGACAGCGCGACCGCCCCGGCGAGCCCGGCGACGGACGTCCCCAGTTCCATGCCGAGGGCGAACCCCATGGCGAGCAGGATGAGCGTGGCGACCGTCATCCGGCCCAGCTCCACCACGATCTTGGCGACGAGCACGCAGGAGCGGGCGATGGGCATCGTCCGGAACCGGTCCATGACCCCCTTGCGGAAGTCGTCGTTGACCCCGGTGCCGACGGCCATGGCGATGTTCATGCCCATCATCGCCATCAGCCCCGGCACCAGGTAGTTCAGGTAGTCCTGCCGGTCGCCGCCCAGGCTGCCGCCGACCGAGCCGCCGAAGACGTACACGAACAGCAGGGTGAAGACGACCGGCATCAGCAGGACGTCGAACATCGACTCCGGGTCCTTCTTGATCTGGAGCAGATTGCGCCGCACCAGCGCCCCGACGTGCCGCAGATGGGTCCGCGGCCCGGACCGGCCCTCTTCGGCGGCGACGGCCCTCGACGGCGCGGCGCCGGCGGGGCCGGCGGACGCGGGGGTCACGGTCGTGGTGCTCATACGGCGGCCTCCTGGGGAACCGGGTCGGTGAAGGGAGCGGCCTGGTCGCCGGTGATCGCCAGGAACACCTCGTCCAGGCTCGGCAGGGCGGTGGAGACATGGGCGAGGGAGAACCCCCGGGCCCCCAGCAGCCCGATGACGGCGGTCAGTTGCCCGTCGTTGAGGATGGGCACGTGCAGCAGCCCCTCGTCGGGCGCCGTCTGCGTCCCGGCGGCCCCGTCGAGCCCGGCCTCCCGGACCGCACGGGCCATCGCGGACAGCTCGGCCGGGTCCGAGGGCCGGATGTGCAGGGTGCGGCCGCCGACCCTGGCCTTCAGCTCGTCGACCCCGCCCCGCGCGATGATCCTCCCCTGGTCGATCACCGTCAGCTCCTTGGCGAGCTGCTCGGCCTCCTCCATGTACTGGGTGGTCAGCAGGACGGTCGCGCCCTCCGCGACCATGCGCCGCACCTCGTCCCAGACCTCGTTGCGGGTCCGGGGGTCGAGCCCGGTCGTCGGCTCGTCGAGGTAGAGCACGGCCGGGCTGCCGATCATCGAGGCGGCCAGGTCGAGCCGGCGGCGCATGCCGCCGGAGTACTCCATGCAGGCGCGGCCGGCGGCCTCGGTGAGCGAGAAGCGCTCCAGCAGTTCGTCCGCGCGGGCCCTCGCCTGCTTGCGGGGCAGATCGAGCAGCCGCCCGATCATGTAGAGGTTCTCCCAGCCGGAGAGCTTCTCGTCGACCGAGGCGTACTGCCCGGTCAGGCCTATCCGGCGGCGCAGCAGGCGGGGCTGCCTCACCACGTCGCAGCCCGCGACGACCGCGTGGCCGGCATCGGGGGTGATCAGCGTGGCCAGGCAGCGTACGAGGGTGGTCTTGCCGGCGCCGTTGGGGCCGAGGACGCCGAGGACGGTGCCCTCGCGGACGTCCAGGTCCACGCCGTCCAGCGCCTTGGTCCCGCCGTAGTGCTTCACCAGCCCCCGGACCTCGACGGCGTTCGCGCCGCTCCTGGGGTTCTTGTGGATGCGTTCCATGTCCACCAGCAGACCAGCGGCCGCCGACAGCTCGCCGACAGCCGGCCGACACGGCGCCCGCGCGGGCGACAGCCCGCCGGTGGGGGATGCCGGCGGGCTGTCGGTGGTGCGGGAAATGGTCGGTGCGCGCCCCCGCGCGGGGCGGCCCGCACGGGGCCGTGACCCGGCGCGGGTCAGTGGAAGGTGTGCTCCGGCGCCGGGAACGTGCCGCCGACGACCTCGTCCGCGAACTCCTTCGCCGCGTCGCCGAGCACCTGGCGCAGGTTCGCGTACTGCTTGGTGAAGCGCGGCGTCCTGCCGCCGGTCAGCCCGACCATGTCCGTGTAGACGAGGACCTGCGCGTCCGTCGCGGACCCGGCGCCGATGCCGACGGTCGGGATGTGCAGCGTACGGGTGACCTCCGCGGCCAGCTCCGCGGGCACCAGCTCCAGCACGACGGCGAACGCGCCCGCGTCCTGGACGGCCTTCGCGTCGCGCAGCAGCTGCTGGGCGGCTTCCTCGCCGCGGCCCTGGACCCGGTAGCCCATCGCGTTGACCGACTGCGGGGTCAGGCCGATGTGGCCCATGACCGGGATGCCGGACTCGACCAGCAGCCGGATCTGCTCGTGCGACCGCTCGCCCCCCTCCAGCTTGACCGCCCCGACGCCCGACTCCTTGACCAGCCGGGTGGCGTTGCGCAGCGCCTGGACGGGGCCTTCCTGGTAGGAGCCGAAGGGCAGGTCGCCGACGACGAGGGCGCGCCTGGTGCCGCGCACGACGGCGGCGGACAGCATCGCGATCTCGTCCATCGTGACGGGCACGGTGGTCTCGTAGCCGAGGTGGCAGTTGCCCATCGAGTCCCCGACGAGCATGACCGGGATACCGGCCTCGTCGAAGACGGAGGCGGTCATCGCGTCGTAGGCGGTGAGCATGGGCCACTTCTCGCCGCGCTCGGTGGCGGCGGCGATGTCGTGAACGGTGATGCGCCGGGTGGACTTCCCGCCGTACAGCGTCTTGCCGCTGTCCGGGGCGGAGGGGGGCGGGGAGGGCTGATTCTGCGCAGCCTGAAGCGACATGGCCAACGGCTCCTTCGTCATCTCGAGGCGCCCTGACGGCGTCCCCGGATCGCTTCCATGGTGGCATCCCGCCCCGGCGATGGGGAAGTGGGCCCGCGGCGCCGTTCCGGGGCCGCCGGAGCCGGGGCGAGTGTGATCGTTCTGTCACAGGACCGTGCCGCCGGGCCCGGACCGGAACCTGGGCCCGGACCGGCTCGTCCTGCTCTGCGAAGGGCCGTCGTCGACCGGCACGGGGCCGCCACGGCGGAGACGGAGCCCGGGAAAGCCGACGGCGGGAAAGGCACCGCCCATCGCCTAGGGTCGAGGACGCGGCGATGTGCAGGGCAAGGCAGTGAGGACAGCGCGATGGTTCAGGCGTACGGCGCGGACACGGACAACGGCAGCGCGGATCGGCCGCAGCCCGCCGGGCCCCGCTTCCGGGGCCTGGTGGACAGACTGAGGGGGGACAGGGGGATCTGGCGGCGCGGGATCGTGCTGGCCCTCTGCTCGGTGCTGCTGACGCTGCTGATGGCCGTCCACGCGAAGGTCCCGAACCGGCTCGGCAACCTCGGCAGCCTCATCGAGACGTTCCTCCCTTGGATCGCGCTCCTTCTGCCGGTCCTGCTCGTCCTGGGGCTGCTGCGGCGCTCCGCGACCGCCCTGGTCGCGCTGCTGTTGCCCGCCGTGGTGTGGCTGAACGTGTTCGGCGGCCTGCTCACCGACAAGTCCGGCTCGGGCGGCGACCTCACCGTCGCCACCCACAACGTCAACGCCGGCAACCCCGACCCGGAGGGCACCGCCCAGCAGGTCGCCGGTTCCGGGGCGGACGTGGTGGCCCTCCAGGAGCTCCCCGGCCGGAAGGTCTTCACGTACGAGAAGGCGCTGGCCGACCGCTACCCGTACCACTCGGTCCAGGGCACCGTCGGCCTGTGGAGCAAGTACCCGCTGGCCGACACCCGGCCGGTCGACCTCAAGATGGGCTGGACCCGGGCCATGCGCTCCACGGTCCGGGCGCCCCAGGGCGATGTCGCGGTGTACGTGGCCCATCTGCCGTCCGTCCGCGTCAAACTGCAGGCCGGGTTCACCGCCAACCAGCGCGACAACAGCGCCGACGCGCTCGGCGAGGCCATCGCCGACGAACCGGTCGACCGCGTCGTCCTCCTCGGCGACCTGAACGGCACGATGAACGACCGGTCGCTGAACGCGGTCACCTCCCAGATGCGCTCCACCCAGGGCGCGGCGGGAGACGGCTTCGGGTTCAGCTGGCCCGCCTCGTTCCCGATGGCCCGCATCGACCAGATCATGGTCAAGGGCGTCGAGCCGACGTCCTCGTGGACGCTCGAAGCGACCGACAGCGACCACCTTCCCATCGCCGCGCGCGTGGAGTTCTGACCGCCGCTCCAGCGGCCCCGGGGCCGCCGCCGCAACGGGCCGTTCACCTCGTGGCAGCCGCTCCGGCACCGGTCTGCGAGAATTTGTTCCGGTAACTTACATATGGTGGGAGCCGTCGCCCGGCACGCTCGCGTGCCACGGCGACGGCCCTCGGCCGCGCGCCCGGCCCCCTCCGACCGCCTCCGCGCACCGCCGGAACCCGCCGCCCCACCGGCCCCGCACCACAGTGAAAGGCCCCCGCATGCCCCTGGCCCTCCTCGCCCTGGCCGTGAGTGCCTTCGGCATAGGCACGACGGAGTTCGTCATGATGGGGCTGCTGCCCAACGTGGCGGACGACCTGGACACGTCCGTCCCCACCGCCGGACACCTCGTGTCGGCGTACGCGATCGGCGTCGTCCTGGGCGCACCCCTGCTCACCGGCCTCGGCTCCCGCGTCCCGCGCAAGCGGATGCTCCTGCTGCTGATGGCCCTGTTCACCGTCGGCAACCTGGCCTCCGCGTTCGCCCCCGACTTCGGCTGGCTGGTCGCGGGCCGCTTCCTCGCCGGGCTGCCGCACGGCGCGTTCTTCGGCGTCGGCGCGGTCGTCGCCGCCCGGCTGGTCCCCGAGGACCGCCGGGCGCGGGCCGTCGCGACGATGTTCCTCGGCCTCACCGTCGCCAACGTCGTCGGCGTCCCCGCGGCCACCCTGCTCGGCCAGCACCTCGGCTGGCGGGCGACCTTCCTCGTCGTCGCGGTGATCGGCCTCGCCGCGATGGCCGCCCTGGCACGCCTGGTGCCCCGTATCCCGGTCGAGGCCCACCAGGACCTCCGCAGGGAGCTCCGCGCCCTCGGCGACCGCCAGGTGCTCCTCGGCCTGCTCACCGCGGTCTTCGGCTTCGCCGGGGTCTTCGCGGTGTACGCGTACCTCTCGGCCATGACCACGAAGGCGATGGGCTTCGGCGAGTCCTCCGTCACCCTGGTCCTCGCGCTCTTCGGCATCGGGATGACCCTGGGCGCCCTGGCCGCGGGGCCGCTCACGGACCGGGCGCTGCGCCCGACGCTGTACGGGTCGCTCGGCGCGCTCGCCGTGGTCCTGGCGGTCTTCCCGCTCACCGTGCACGTGCCGTGGGCGGCGCTGGTGATGGTGGTGCTGCTGGGCGCCGTCGGGTTCATGACGACGACACCGCTCCAGATGCTGGTGATGAACAAGGCGAAGGACGCCCCGACGCTGGCGTCCGCCTCCAACCACTCGGCGTTCAACCTGGCCAACGCGGGCGGCGCCTGGGCCGGCGGCGCGGCCATCGCGGCGGGCTGGGGCTGGACGTCCCCGGCGCTGGTCGGCGCGGTCCTCGCGGCGGCCGGCCTGGCGGTGGCGGTCGCGGCGGGCTTCTGGGACCGGGGGCCGGCGGGGGCGTCCCGGGTGGTGTCCGGATGCTCCGGCGGCGCGGACCGCGAGCCCGCCGCGTCCGGCCGGCCCGGCGCCTGAGGGCAGCGGCTCCGGCCCCGCCCCGCCGGCCCGCCGCGACGCCTGGACGGCGGGGTCCGCGCCGGGCGGGCCCGCGGCCACGGCCCGCCCGGCGCTGGACGGCGAAACGGCCGCCGGAGGCCACCGGTCATCGCCCCGCGCTACGACGACTCGCGCCACCGGCTGGTGATCGGCAGCCGCCTGTCCTTCCCGAACCCCTTGGGCGAGATCTTCGTGCCCGGCGGGTACTGCCGCCGCTTGTACTCCGCGGCGTCCACCATTCGCAGCGTCCTCGCCGCCAGCTCCGCGTCGAACCCGGCCGCCACGATCGCCTCCAGCCCCTGGTCCCGGTCGACGTAGAGCTCCAGGATCGCGTCCAGGACGTCGTAGTCGGGCAGCGAGTCCGTGTCGACCTGCCCCGGCCGCAGCTCCGCGCTCGGCGGCTTGGTGATCGAGGCCTCCGGGATCGGCGGGGTCTGGCCCCGCTCCTTTGCGGCCCGGTTGCGCCACTTCGCCAGCCGGAAGACCGACGACTTGTAGACGTCCTTGATCGGCCCGTACGCGCCGACCGCGTCCCCGTACAGCGTCGAGTAGCCGACCGCCAGCTCGGACTTGTTGCCCGGCGCCAGCACGATCTGCCCCTCCTGGTTGGACAGCGCCATCAGCATCGTGCCGCGCAGCCGCGCCTGGAGGTTCTCCTCCGCGAGACCGGTGAGCTCCAGCGACCCCATATAGGCGTCGAACATCGGCTCGATCGGCAGGGTGCGGAAGTTCAGCCCGGTACGTCGGGCCAGCTCCGCCGCGTCGCCCTTGGAGTGGTCGGAGGAGTACTTCGAGGGCATCGACACCCCGTACACGTTCTGCGCCCCGAGCGCGTCGCAGGCGATGGCGGCGCAGATCGCCGAGTCGATCCCGCCGGAGAGGCCGATCAGGACGCTGCTGAACCCGTTCTTCGCGGCGTACGCGCGCAACCCGACGACCAGCGCGGAGTAGACCTCCTCTTCGTCGTCCAGGCGCTCGGCGTACCCGCCCGCGAGCTCGGGCTCGTACGCCTCCACGGGCTCGTCGGACAGCACCACGTGATCGATGCGCAGGCCGTCGTCCACCACGCCGGACGGGGCCTTGGCGGGAGCTGCGGGCAGCTCCAGGTCGAGGATCACGCTGCCCTCGGAGAACTGCGGGGCACGGGCGACGACCTCGCCCTCCTGGTCTACGACGATCGAGTCGCCGTCGAAGACCAGCTCGTCCTGCCCGCCGATCATCGCCAGGTAGGCGGTGGTGCAGCCGGCCTCCCGGGCCCGCTTGCGGACCAGTTCGAGGCGGGTGTCGTCCTTGTCCCGCTCGTACGGCGAGGCGTTGATCGACAGCAGCAGCCCGGCGCCCGCGGCACGGGCGGCGGGGACGCGCCCGCCGTCCTGCCACAGGTCCTCGCAGATCGCGAGGGCCACGTCGATGCCGCGGACCCGCACGACGGGCATCGAGTCGCCCGGTACGAAATACCGGAACTCGTCGAACACCCCGTAGTTCGGCAGGTGGTGCTTGGCGAAGTTGAGCGCGATCCCGCCGCGGTGGAGCACGGCGGCCGCGTTGCGCGGTGAGCCCGCCGGCTGTCCGTAGCGTGCCGCGGCGTGCTCCGAGCGGTCCAGATAGCCGACGACGACCGGCAGCTCGCCGAAGCCCTCCTCGTCGAGCCGGGCGGCGAGCGCGCGCAGCGCCTGCCGCGAGGCCTCGACGAAGGACGACCGCAGGGCCAGGTCCTCGACGGGATATCCGGTCAGCACCATCTCGGGGAACGCCACGAGATGGGCGCCCTGCTCGGCGGCGTGCCGGGTCCAGTGGACGATCGCCTCGGAGTTGCCTGCGAGGTCACCGACGGTCGAGTCGATCTGATTCAGTGCGAGACGTAGTTGAGGCACGCCGCCCAGTGTAATCGTCTTACTGACGCGATGCCCTGGTGGGCGGGGCGGGAAACCGCCCGGCCCACCAGACGCGCAGGTCAGCCCCGGTGGCCGAGGGCCGGCGGCGCGTCCGTCTCGGCGTGGTGGGCGGCGTGGCCGTGGACCATCCACCGCCCCGGGCCGTCGTATTGAGGACGCAGGTCCCGGGGGCGGGGGGCCGGGGCGGAGCCCGGGGGCCCTCGCCGGAGCGGGCCGGGGGCGCCGGACGTGGTCACGATCCCGCGCGCGGGGGCGCGGCCCACCCGGTCCGCACGCTGCCGGTACTCCTTGACCCACGATCCCGCGCGCGGGATGCGGGGCGGTTTCAGGTGCGGGAGTAGACCTTCTCGGCCCAGCCCGCGATCTGCTCCTCGGTGAGGTGCTGCGCCAGGTCGGCCTCGCTGATCATGCCGACGAGCTTCTTGTCCTCGACCACGGGCAGCCGGCGGATGCGGTGGGTCTGCATCTCCTCCAGGACCGCGTTCACGTCCGCCGCCGCGTCGATCCAGCGGGGGGTGCCGTGGGCGAGGTCGCCCGCCGTCACCTTCGACGGGTCGTGCCCCATCGCCACGCACTCGACCACGATGTCGCGGTCGGTGATGATCCCGACCATCCGGTCCTGATCGCCGTTGGCGGAGACGGGCAGCGCGCCCACGTTGTGGTCGCGCATCAACTGCGCCGCACGGTCGAGCGTCTCGTGGGCCGGGACCCAGCGGGCCCCGCTGTTCATGATGTCTCTGGCGGTCGTCATGGGGGATTTCCTCCTGCGTGCGGATTGCACTGCCGTACGGCCCCGAGCGAGACCCATCGTCATCGGCCCGCCCGGCCCACGCGACCGCAATCACCCGTTCGAGTGACTTCGTGGAGGGGTGCAGGTTGACGCGCGGCGTGGGCGAGCCGAGGCGAGGGGTGCGTGGGGAGGAGCGGTGCGGCGTGGGCGGGCCTGGCGTGGGCGCGCCGCAGACGGGTGCGGCGCGGGTGGGCGCGGGGCGGACGGGCGCGGTGCGGGGNGGGACATGTGCCTGGCCCCCTCCCCGCACCGCCCTCCACCCCGCCGCCGCGCACCGTCCCGCACGCCCGCACCGTCCCGCTCAGGACCGCACCGTCACCCTCAGGACCGCACTGTCCCGCTCAGGATCGCGGCGACGCTCCGCGGGCGGCCAGCATGTCGCGCATGAGCCCCAGCTCGGACTGCTGGCCCTCGACCATGCCCCGGGCGAGCCGCTGTTCGGCCGGTACCGCGCACCGCGACGCGCAGGCCTCCGCCATCGCGACGCCGCCGCGGTGATGGTCGGTCATGAGCTGGAGGAAGAAGACCTCGGCCCGTTTCCCGGTGAGGCGGTCCAGACGCTCCAGCTCCGGCCGGGAGGCCATGCCCGGCATCCGCGCACCGTCCGCACCGGCATCGGCCCTCTCACCTGCGTGGCCCTGGCCAGGGCCATGTCCATGCCCCTGGGCCCGGGCGCCCGCGCTGTCCGTCGCTCCGCCCGCCTGATGCTCCGTAAGGTCACCGTGGTTCTCGGCGCCGGCCATCCACGCCATGGGCCTCTCGCCGCCCGGAGCGATCTTCGGCAGCCCCCACAGGTCGAGCCAGCCGAGCAGCATGCCGCGTTGGTTGGCCTGGGTGTTGGCGATGTCGTAGGCCAGCCGGCGTACGTCCTCGTCCCGGGTGCGGTCGCGGACGATGAACGACATCTCCACGGCCTGCTGGTGATGGACGGCCATGTCCCGGGCGAACCCGGCGTCGGCGGACCGGGCCGTCGGGACGCCCGCCGCCTTACCCGTGTCCGCACCCGTCCTCGCCGCGGCTCTGGCCCCGGCGCCCGCTTCCGCGCCGCCGGGAGAGGAGCCGAGCGCGGCCGCCCCCGCGAAGAGCAGCGCGAGGGTCACGGCGCCACCGGCCGCCCACCGGGTGCGCCGGGCGCCGCGTCGCTCCGCGCCGGAGCGCGGGCCCCCGCCCCCGCCGGCCTGTTCGGGCCCCGCCGTCACTGCGGCGCCTTCGCCAGCCCGCCGGTGCAGGGCGCGCCGGGCTCCGGCGTCTGCGGGCCCTGCACGTACCGCGTGAAGAACTGATCCACCCGCGGGTCGGAGGCGTCGTCCACGGTCACCTGCTTGCCCCAGGCGCTGAGCGTGATCGCGCCCTCCTGGTCGGCGTACGGGCTCATCAGCGAGAACGGGGTGCGCCTGACTCGTTCGGCCAGCTCGGAGACGTCCGCGTCGGCGGCCTTGCCGTTGTGGGTGACCCAGACAGCGCCGTGTTCGAGGGAGTGCACGGCGTTGACGTCCGGAACGGCCTTCTCGTACACGTCGCCGTCGCAGTTCATCCACGCCGGGTTGTGGTCGCCGCCCACCGGGGGCTTCATCGGATAGTCCACCGCGCCCGCCACGTGTTCGCGGCCCAGCTTCGCGGCGTCCCAGGACTTCAGTCCTTCGATGGAGCCGTCCGCGTCGGCGCTCTCGCCGCCCGCGTCCGCGCCTTCACCGCCCGGCTGCTCACCGCCCGGCTGCTTGGCGTCCTGCGCTGGAGAGGCGTCCTCTGCCTGCTCGGTCGCCTCGGAGTTCTCCAGCAGCAGGTAGGAGCCGAAGGTGACGAGCCCGGCCACGACGGCTGCGCTCAGCCCTATGGCGATGGCCCGGGTGCGGCGGCTGCGCGCACGGTCGTCGGGGGCCTGTGCCGGGGGGTGCGGGGGGTCGAAGCTCATGACGTCGAGTCCTTCTGCGAAGGGGCCGGGAGGAGAGGGGAGAGGTCCGGGGACCGAGGTGCGCCGGCGGGCGGGAAGAGGTCCTGCGCCCCCGTGCGTCACGGTCGCCGATGCTAGTGGGTGGCCACGTGCTCCCTCTCACACCGAGTGCGTAATGTGGAGGAAATCCCGGGTCGTGATACTGGCAGTGTCCCCCTACCCCCGGGCGGTGGTGCACGGACCGTCTGAACTGCAAGGATGTGGCAATGGACAAGCAGCAGGAATTCGTCCTCAGGACCCTTGAGGAGCGCGACATCCGCTTCGTGCGGCTGTGGTTCACCGACGTCCTCGGGTTCCTCAAGTCCGTCGCCGTCGCTCCGGCCGAGCTGGAGCAGGCCTTCGACGAGGGCATCGGCTTCGACGGTTCGGCGATCGAGGGCTTCGCCCGCGTCTACGAGTCGGACATGATCGCCAAGCCTGATCCGGGCACCTTCCAGATCCTGCCCTGGCGTGCGGAGGCCCCCGGCACCGCGCGGATGTTCTGCGACATCCTGATGCCGGACGGTTCGCCGTCCTTCGCCGACCCCAGGTACGTGCTCAAGCGCATCCTCGCCAAGACCTCGGACCTGGGCTTCACGTTCTACACGCACCCCGAGATCGAGTTCTTCCTGTTGAAGAACAAGCCGGTCGACGGCGCCCGTCCGACCCCGGCGGACAGCTCCGGCTACTTCGACCACACTCCGCAGAACGTGGGCATGGACTTCCGCCGCCAGGCGATCACGATGCTGGAGTCCATGGGCATCTCGGTCGAGTTCAGCCACCACGAGGGGGCCCCGGGCCAGCAGGAGATCGACCTGCGCTACGCCGACGCGCTCTCCACGGCGGACAACATCATGACGTTCCGTCTGGTGATGAAGCAGGTGGCACTGGAGCAGGGCGTGCAGGCCACGTTCATGCCGAAGCCCTTCTCGGAGTACCCGGGTTCGGGGATGCACACCCACCTCTCGCTCTTCGAGGGCGACCGCAACGCCTTCTACGAGTCGGGCGCCGAGTACCAGCTCTCCAAGGTCGGCCGCTCCTTCATCGCGGGCCTTCTCACCCACGCCGCGGAGATTTCCGCCGTCACCAACCAGTGGGTCAACTCCTACAAGCGCATCTGGGGCGGCTCCACCCGCGCGGCGGGCGCGGGCGGCGAGGCCCCCTCGTACATCTGCTGGGGCCACAACAACCGCTCCGCCCTCATCCGCGTCCCGATGTACAAGCCCGGCAAGACCGGTTCGGCGCGCGTCGAGGTGCGCTCCATCGACTCCGGGGCCAACCCCTACCTCACCTACGCGGTCCTGCTCGCCGCGGGCCTCAAGGGCATCGAGGAGGGTTACGAACTCCCGGCCGGCGCCGACGACGACGTCTGGGCCCTCTCGGACGCCGAACGCCGCGCGATGGGCATCGAGCCGCTCCCGCAGAACCTGGGCGAGGCGATCTCACTGATGGAGAAGAGCGAACTGGTCGCCGAGACCCTGGGCGAGCACGTCTTCGACTTCTTCCTCCGCAACAAGAAGCAGGAGTGGGAGGAGTACCGCAGCGAGGTCACGGCCTTCGAGCTGAAGAACCTGCTGCCGGTGCTGTAACGACGGGCAGGCCTCCTGCCGCGTTCCGGCGCGGCACGAGAACTCCGGGCCCGCACCCCTGCTTCGCGCTGGGGTGCGGGCCCGGAGGCGGTGGTGGGGCGTGCGGGCCGCTACACCGGCGGCGTGCCCGGTGGGGACGGGGCCGGGGGCGGGTGGGGCAAGGGCGGGCCCGGGTCCGGTGGGGTACGGGGCGGGCCGCTGCCGTGTCTGCCGTCGTTGAGGAGCTTGCGGGCCGTCAGGCCGTAGACGCCGTACGGCGGGAACAGGTCGACACGGCGCGGGTAGTCGCCGTCGGCGCATTCCCCGCAGAGCAGGTCACGGCCGGCGGGCGTGTGGCGCGCGGCGGTGACCGGGGCGTTCCAACACGCTTCGCAGACACGGACGTCCGTCGCGGAGAGAGCGATCATCGGGGCCTCCCGGGCGGTGCCGGTAAGGACTGGTGGGCAGGACGCATGCGGTGCCTCCGTCGCTGGCGGATGGGTGGCGGCCCGGCCCGGACGGGCGGGCCGCCGGGCAGGGCCCGGTCGGGCGGGGGTTCAGGGGACGGCGCTCAGGCCGTCCCGGCGCGCCGGGCGTCGGGTCCGGTGGCCGGAGCACAGGGCCGGGGTGAGTGGGCCGCCACGGGCGCCGCCCGGCAGGGGACGCGGGGGAGCGGCGGGCCGTGGGCGGGAGGTTCGGGGACGGTGCCGGGCCGCGGGTCCGCACCCGGCCGGGCCGGACCCCGTCGCGGCGGCCCGGCCGGGTCGCCGCCGCGTCTCATCGACGGGTCTCCCGCCAGGCGCGGACCAGCTTCGTGGCGTCGGGGCAGGCCGCCCCCGTGCGGCAGGCGGTACACGTCATCGTGTGGCCGAGCAGGGCGCGGTACGCCGCGTCGGAGGAATCGGTCGTGGTCACGTTCGCCTCTCTGCTGATCTCGGCCCAGACGAATTCGGAGACGCGGGTCAGGGTGTGTCCATAGCGGTCCGCCGTCGCCAGAGCGGCGAGGACGGCACTGTGCGCGGCCGCGTCGAGCCCGGCGGGAAGGTCGGCCTCGACGCGGAAGGCGTCCGGGTCGACGGTCACGCGCGGCTCGGCGCCTATCGCGGCGGTGAGCATGCCGGTCAGCGCCGCAACCCGCGCTTGTGCAGAGCGCACACTTCTCCCCTGGTGAACCGAATGTCACTCCATGTAAGGCTGAATATTCAGCTTCAACCTGATGGGTTAGCTTTGTCAATATCGACGCTCACATCGAAGCCCGACCCACGGAGCTGCTCACATGCCGCGTGATACGCCGTTCTTGCAGGTGGCCGATGCTCTGCGGGCCCGCGTGCGGGCCGGTGAATGGGCGGTGGGGGACAAGTTGCCGTCCCGGGCGCGGTTTGCCGAGGAGTACGGCGTCGGCCAGTCCGTCGCCCAGCGGGCCATGGAGCGCCTGATCATCGAGGGCATCCTCGAAGGCCGCGCCGGGTCCGGCACGTATGTCCGCCAGGCCCGTGAGCGTCGGCGCATGGTCCGCTCGCGCCACCGCGAGGAGCGCGGCGGCAGCCCGTTCGCCGCCGACATGCGCGAGCACGACCACTCGGGCGACTGGGAGTGCAACAGCACGGCCAGGGTCCCCGCGCCGGCGGACATCGCCGCGCGGCTGGCGATCGACCCCGGCGACCTCTGCGTCATGACCGACTACGAGTTCCTCGCCGACGGGCTGCCCGTCCAGCTCTCCAAGAGCTGGGAGCCGATGGCCATCACCGACGGCACGCCCGTCCTGCTCCCCGAGATGGGCCCCCGGGGCAAGATCGGTGTCGTGGAGCGCATGCGGTCCATCGGCGTGCGCATCGTCACCGCCATCGAGGTGCCGCGCCCGTCCCGCGCCACGCACGAGCAGGCGAACCTGCTCGGCATCTCCGTCGGCGACCTGGTCACCGAGGTGGAGCGCACGTACTACGACGGCGACGGCCGCCCCGTGGAGACGGCCGACATCATCGTGCCGGACATCCGCTGGGAGATCGCGTACGAGATCGCCGTCGACCAGCCGGAGTTCTGAGGCCGCGGGCCCACCCCGCACCCCCACCCAGCGCCCGTCCCCGCACCCGGCGCCCGCGCCCACCCCCGCCCTCAGCGCCCGCGCCCAGAGCCCGTCCCCGCCCTCAACACCCCGCCCCGCGCCCCGCGACCCGCACGCCGGCCACCGCCCCCACCCGGCCCCGCGGGGGAGACGGTCACCGTGCGTGCTGCTGTAGGGTTATGACCCCCTGCGCCGGGGACCGACCGAGGAGGTGAGACCCATTACCGCTGGATCAGGCTGGGTGCTCACCTCGCACGATCGCGTCGTGCGGCCGACCGACGTCGACCGAACGGTCTAGGGCCCGTCCGGCGGATCAGGGCCGGACACCCCCCAGAGCGATCGCGGAGCGCCCATCGGCTTCTCCGAAAGGCTTCGCTCGCATGTCGGTTCACTCTCCTTCCCTCGCCACGCCCCTCGCCTCCACCGTCGCCTCCCTGCGCCGCGCCGGCTGTGTCTTCGCCGAGGACGAGGCCGCGCTCCTGCACGAGGCGGCGCGCTCCCCGAAGGAACTCGCCCTGCTCGTCGAGCGGCGCGCCGCCGGGCTCCCGCTCGAACACGTCCTGGGCTGGGCCGAGTTCTACGGCCGCCGCTTCTCGGTGGACACCGGGGTCTTCGTGCCCCGCCGCCGTACCGAGTTCCTGGTGCGGCAGGCCGCCGCCCTCGCCCCCGCACGGGCCGTCGTCGCCGATCTGTGCTGCGGCTCCGGGGCACTCGGCGTCGCCCTCGCCACCGCCCTGGACGCGGCCGAACTCCACGCCTGCGACGTCGAACCCGCCGCCGTGCGCTGCGCCCGGCGCAACGTCGGCGACCTCGGACAGGTCTACGAGGGCGACCTGTTCGCCCCGCTGCCCGCCGCTCTGCGCGGCCGGGTCGACGTACTGCTCGCCAACGTCCCCTACGTCCCCACCGACGACGTCGAACTCCTCCCCGCCGAGGCCCGGGTCCACGAACCGCGCGTCGCCCTGGACGGCGGCGGCGACGGCCTCGACGTCATGCGCCGGGTGGCCGCGGCCGCCCCGCACTGGCTCGCGCCCGGCGGCAGCCTCCTCGTGGAGGCGAGTGAACGGCAGTGCGACTCGGCGGTCGGGATTCTCCGCGCCGCCGGGCTGAGCCCACGGGTCCTGGTCAGCGAGGAGTGGTACGCCACCGTCGTCGTAGGGACGGCGGGACGGGCCGCGCCCGCTCCTGCCCCCGCCCGTCCCGCCGCCACCGCCGCCCCCGACTGAACGGCGCCCGGGCGGGCGGCCNCCCGCCCGGGCGCCGCCCCGCCCCGAAACCACCGGCGCGCGACTAGGCTCGAACCGCTGTGCCGCGGCGACGGGCCGCGCACGCTTACGCACATCGGGTCGGCTGGCAGGGAGCACGGAATGACGACGGCGCCGGGGCGCAGAAGCAGTACGTTCACCAGGCTGCTGCGGCACGGATTCACCGACCCGTCCGCCGCGGAACAGCTCCTGGGCCTGGACGCCCTGGCCTCCGTGCGCTTCGACCCGGTCCTCCTGGAGGCGCTCGGGGCCACCGCCGACCCCGATCTGGCCCTGCGCGGGCTGGTCCGGATCGTGGAGGCCGGGGCGGAGGACGAGCGACAGGTGCTGCTCGACACCCTCATCACCGCCAAGCCCCTGCGCGACCGGCTCCTGGGGGTGCTCGGGGCGTCCGAAGCGCTGGGGGACCACCTGGCCCGGCACCCGCGCGACTGGCAGGCGCTCGTCACCTATGAGGCGGTCGATCTGAACCCCCAGGTCGCCGAGTTCGAGCGCGGGCTCGCCGACGCCGTCGACCCGGACTCGCTGCGGGTCGCCTACCGCCGGTGCCTGCTCACCCTGGCGGCCCGGGACGTGTGCGGGACGACCGGCCTCGCCCAGACCGCCGCCGAACTGGCCGACCTCGCCACCGCCACCCTGCGGGCCGCCCTCGCCATCGCCCGGACGGCCGCACCACAGGACGCGGCGCAGTGCCGGCTCGCGGTCGTCGCGATGGGCAAGTGCGGCGGGCAGGAGCTGAACTACGTCTCCGACGTCGACGTGATCTTCGTCGCGGAGGCACGCGACGGGACCGAGGAGAACCGGGCCGTGCAGGCGGCCACCCGGCTGGCCGCCCACATGATGCGTATCTGCTCCGACACCACCGTCGAGGGCACGATCTGGCCGGTCGACGCCAACCTCCGCCCCGAGGGCCGCAACGGACCCCTGGTGCGGACGCTCAGCTCCCACCTCGCGTACTACGAGCGCTGGGCCAAGACCTGGGAGTTCCAGGCCCTGCTGAAGGCCCGCGCGGTCGCCGGCGACCTGGAGCTGGGCGCGGAGTACGTCGAGGCCGTCTCCCCGCTCGTCTGGCAGGCCGCCGACCGGGACAACTTCGTGCCCGACGTCCAGCAGATGCGCCGCCGCGTCGTCGAGAACATCCCCGCCGACCGGATCGACCGGGAGCTGAAGCTCGGACCGGGCGGACTGCGGGACGTCGAGTTCGCCGTGCAGCTCCTCCAGCTGGTGCACGGCCGCAGCGACGCCGCCCTGCGCAGCGGTACGACGCTGGAGGCCCTGCGGGCGCTCGCCGACGGCGGGTACGTGGGCCGGGCGGACGCCGCCCAGCTCGACGAGGCGTACCGCTTCCTGCGCTCCATGGAACACCGCATCCAGCTCTACCGGCTGCGCCGCACCCATCTCGTCCCGGACGACGAGGCGGACCTGCGGCGGCTGGGGCGGTCCCTCGGGATGCGCACCGAACCGGTGGCCGAGCTGACCAGGGCGTGGAAGCGGCACACCTCCGTCGTACGGCGGCTGCACGAGAAGATCTTCTACCGGCCGCTGCTGGACGCCGTCGCCCAGCTGGCGCCGGCGGAGTCCCGGCTCAGCGCCAAGGCCGCCGCGCACCGGCTGGAGGCCCTGGGGTACGCGGACCCGTCGGCCGCCCTGCGGCACCTGGAGGCCCTGTCCTCCGGGGTCTCCCGCAAGGCCGCCATCCAGCGCACCCTGCTGCCGGTGCTGCTGGGCTGGTTCGCCGACTCCGCCGACCCGGACGCCGGGCTGCTCGGCTTCCGCAAGGTGTCCGACGCCCTGGGCAAGACCCCGTGGTATCTGCGGCTCCTGCGCGACGAGGGGGCGGCCGCCGAGAACCTCGCCCGCGTCCTCTCCGCCGGCCGCCTCGCCCCGGACCTGCTGATGCGGGCCCCGGAGGCGGTCGCGATCCTCGGCGACCCGGAAGGGCTGCGGCCGCGCACCCGGGAGCACCTGGAGCAGGAGGTGCTGGCCGCGGTGGGCCGGGCGGACGGTGCGGAGTCCGCCGTGGCGGTGGTGCGCGGCGTGCGGCGGCGCGAGCTGTTCCGTACGACGGCCGCCGACCTCATCGGCTCCTACGGCACCGAGGAGAGCCCCGCCGAGCAGGATCACGGCGCCCTCGTCGACCGCGTCGGCTCGGCCGTCAGCGACCTCAACGCCGCCACGATCGCGGGAGCGCTGCGGGCCGCCGTCCGCGCGCGGTGGGGCGAGACCCTGCCGACCCGCTTCGCGGTCATCGGCGTGGGCCGCTTCGGCGGGCACGAACTGAGTTACGGCTCCGACGCCGACGTCCTCTTCGTCCACCAGCCCAGGGAGGGGGTCGGCGACGAGGAGGCGAGCAAGGCCGCCAACACGGTCATCTCGGAGATGCGGCGGCTGCTCCAGCTCCCGACGGCCGATCCGCCGCTGCTGATCGACGCCGACCTGCGCCCGGAGGGCAAGAGCGGGCCCCTGGTGCGCACGCTGAAGTCGTACGAGGCGTACTACCGCCGTTGGTCGCTGGTCTGGGAGAGCCAGGCGCTGCTGCGGGCCGAGCCGATCGCGGGCGACGCGGAGCTGGGGCGCGGCTTCATCGACCTGATCGACCCGCTGCGGTATCCGGTGGAGGGCCTCGGCGACGACGCCGTACGCGAGATCCGCCGGCTCAAGGCCCGTATGGAGTCCGAGCGGATGCCGCGCGGCGCCGACCCCACCCTCCACGTGAAGCTGGGGCGGGGCGGGCTGAGCGACGTCGAGTGGACCGTGCAGCTGATGCAGATGCAGCACGGCTGGGCGGAGCCGGGTCTGCGCACCACCCGGACCAGGGAGGCGCTCGCCGCGGCCTGTGCGGCCGGCCTGATCCCGACGGAGGAGGCGCAGACGCTGGACGAGGCCTGGGTGCTGGCGAGCCGGGTGCGCAACGCGGTGATGCTGGTCCGCGGGCGGCCCGGCGACACCTTCCCGTCCGACGCGCGGGAGATGACGGCGGTCGGACGGTATCTGGGGTACGAGCCGGGGCACGTCGGGGACATGCTGGACGACTACCGGCGGATCACCCGGCGGGCACGGGCGGTGATGGAGGAGCGGTTCTACGGGGCGTCCTCGTAACGCGCCCGCCGACGGCGGCGGGGCCCGGCCCGTTCCTCGTGCCCGCGGGCCGGGCCCGTACGGACGGCGGGCGGCCTCGGAGCGGTCGCCCGCCCGGCCTACGGGCGGCGGGCGGCCGTCGTGGCTCCCGCCGGCTCCGTCGCGGTCTTTGGCCCCGTCCCGGGGGCGAGGGCGTCCGCGCCGGGGCCGGGGCGCGGCAGCCGGGTCGTCCGCACGCCGGTCAGCCGGCCGCGCCCGGTCGGCACCCACTTCGGCAGGCGGTGCGGCAGCGATCCGTACCAGGCGCGGGACAGCGCGTAGCCGAAGGCCAGGCAGACCATGCCGCCCACCGCGTCCAGCCAGAAGTGGTTGGCGGTGGCCACGATCACGACGAGGGTGAGCGTCGGGTAGAGCAGGCCCAGGATGCGGGCCCACGGCGCCGAGGCCAGCGCGAAGATCGTCAGGCCGCACCAGAGCGACCAGCCGATGTGCATCGACGGCATCGCCGCGTACTGGTTGGACATGTTCTTGAAGTCGCCCGACGCCATCGAGCCCCAGGTCTCGTGGAGCAGCACGGTGTCGATGAAGTGCCCGCCGTTCATCAGACGGGGCGGGGCGAGCGGGTAGAGGTAGTAGCCGAGGAGGGCCACCGCCGTCGTCGAGAAGAGGACCAGCCGGGTCGCGGCGTACCGGCCGGGATGGCGGCGGAACAGCCAGACCAGCACGCCGATGGTCACGACGAAGTGCAGGGTGGCGTAGTAGTAGTTCATCGACACGATCAGCCATGTCACGGAGTTGACCGCGTGGTTGACCGTTTCCTCGAACGCGAGACCCAGTGCCTTCTCCGTCGACCAGATCCAGTCGGCGTTGGCGAGCGCGGCGGCCTGCTGCTCCGGGACCGCGTTGCGGACCAGGGAATACAGCCAGTAACTCACCGCGATGAGCAGGATCTCGAACCAGAGCCGTGGACGGCGCGGCGAGCGCAGCGAGCGCAGTCGCGCGAGGGCCGGATGGTCCCGTCGGGGCGCGGAGGCCGCCTCGATCACGATGGGTGACGGGCTGGTCGCCGACCTGCCTTCGTGTGTGGTCACGTGTGTTTCACCCATAGGTGCAGAGTCTGCCAGATACGGCCCCCTCGGCTCGATCATCCTCCGGTCGGGTCCGGGCCGCACGTCATGCGTCCTAGGGATGAGCATGGGACCCTGAGGGGAGTCCGGGGCCCGAGGCGGTGGAGCCCCGAACCACCAGCTCAGGCATGAAGACGAACTCGCTGTGCGGGGCCGGGGTTCCGCCGATCTCCTCCAGGAGGGTGCGCACCGCGGCCTGGCCCATCGCCGTCACCGGCTGCCGGATCGTGGTCAGCGGGGGATCGGTGAACGCTATGAGGGGCGAGTCGTCGTACCCCACCACCGACAGGTCGCGCGGCACCTCCCGCGCCAGTCGGCGGGCCGCCCGGATCGCGCCGAGCGCCATCATGTCGCTTGCGCACACGACGGCGGTGCAGCCGCGGTCCATCAGGGCGGAAGCAGCGGCCTGGCCGCCTTCCAGCGTGTACAGAGAGTGCTGGATCAACTCCTCCACCTCCTCCGGGGCGAGGCCCAGTTGCTCGCGCATCGTGGAGTGGAAGCCCTCGATCTTGCGGAGCACCGGGACGAAGCGCTTGGGGCCCACCGCGAGGCCGATGCGCCGGTGTCCGAGGGCCACCAGGTGCGTCACCGCCAGCCGCATCGCCGCCCGGTCGTCCGGCGAGATGAACGGCGCCTGAACCTTGGCCGAGAAGCCGTTGACCAGGACGAAGGGGACGCCCTGGCCGCGCAGTTGCTCGTAGCGCTGCATGTCGGCAGAGGTGTCGGCGTGCAGGCCCGAGACGAAGATGACGCCGGAGACTCCCCGGTCCACCAGCATCTCGGTCAGCTCGTCCTCGGTGGAGCCGCCGGGCGTCTGGGTCGCCAGCACAGGCGTGTAGCCCTGCCGTGTCAGCGCCTGGCCGATGACCTGCGCCAGCGCCGGGAAGATCGGGTTCTCCAGCTCCGGGGTGATCAGGCCGACCAGCCCCGCGCTGCGCCTGCGCAGCCGTACGGGGCGTTCGTACCCGAGGACGTCGAGCGCCGCGAGGACGGATTCGCGGGTGGTCGCCGCGACTCCGGCCTTGCCGTTCAGGACTCGGCTGACCGTCGCTTCGCTGACCCCCGCCTGAGTTGCGATATCGGCAAGCCGTGCGGTCATGGGATGGGACTGTACCGGGCCGGTGACCGATTGCCCACCGCGTGGAACCCCCGTCGGCCGGGCGGAAAACCGCCTGCTCGGCAACCTCTTGCAAGGACTTGCGGGCCTGGATCGCGCGCCGCGTTCGGGCCGCCGCCCTGCGGATGCACCCCGCCCCGCCTGCCCCTGCCAGGGGCGCGGCGCTTCCGTCAAGGGTCTTGACGGCAACCTTGAGGACACGCGAATGTAACGATCACCAGTGCTTGCAGAAATCTTCCGCAAGCTCTTTCGGTCGTCTTTCATCCTTGTTACGTTCACGTCGACCCGGCGCCGCGACGGAGCGGTACGGCAGTTGAAGGAGTTCAGATGCGACGTGGCATAACGGCCACCGCCCTGGTCGCGGCCCTGGCGCTCGCGGCGACCGCCTGCGGCAGCGACGACGAGACCGGCACCACGAGTTCGGGCGAGCTCTCCGGCACGGTCACCTGGTGGGACACCTCCAGCGTCGGCAGTGAGGACAAGGTCTTCAAGGAGCTGGCCGAAGGATTCGAGAAGAAGCACCCGAAGGTCGACGTCAAGTACGTCAACGTGCCCTTCGGCGACGCGCAGAACAAGTTCAAGAACGCCGCCCAGGCAGGCGACGGCGCCCCCGACGTGATCCGCTCCGAGGTCGCCTGGACGCCGGACTTCGCCAATCTCGGCTACCTCGCCCCGCTGGACGGCACCCCCGCACTGAAGAACCAGGACGACTTCCTCAAGCAGGCGGTCGCGTCCACCCAGTACGACGGCAAGACCTACGCGGTCCCCCAGGTCATCGACTCGATGGGCATCTTCTACAACAAGGAGCTGCTGAAGAAGGCGGGCGTCGAGGCCCCCGCCGACCTGGACGCACTCAAGGCCGCCGGCGAGAAGATCAAGGACAAGACCGGCAAGACCGCGCTCTACCTGCGCGGCGACGACCCGTACTACTTCCTCTCCTTCCTCTACGGAGAGGGCGGCGACCTGGTCGACGCCGGCGACAAGAGCGTCACCGTGGACAACCCCGAGGGCGTCAAGGCGTTCAAGGCCGTCAAGGACCTGGTCGACTCCGGCACCGCGAAGACGGACGCGTCGGACGGCTGGGAGAACATGATGCAGTCGTTCAAGAGCGGCGACGTCGCGATGATGATCAACGGTCCCTGGGCCGTCGCCGACACCCTGACCGGCAAGGAGTTCGAGGGCAAGGACAACCTGGGCATCGCCCCGGTCCCGGCCGGCTCCGTCGCCCAGGGCGCCCCGCAGGGCGGGCACAACCTCGCCGTCTACGCGGGCTCCAAGAACCTCGACGCCTCCTACGCCTTCGTCGAGTACATGACCTCCGTGGACAGCCAGGCCACCGCCGCCGGCGAGCTGAACCTGCTGCCCACCCGCACCTCCGCGTACGCCAAGCAGGAAGCCGTGGACAGCGAGATCGTCGGCTTCTTCAAGCCGGTCGTCGAGACCGCCGTCGAGCGCCCCTGGATTCCCGAGGGCGGCAGCCTCTTCGCCCCGCTCGGCGTCGAGTACACCAAGGTCCTCACCGGCCAGACCACGCCGGAGAAGGCCGCAGAGTCGACCGGCGATTCCTACCGCAAGCTCCTCGAGGGCTGGAAGTAACAAGGAAGGTTGGCCCGACTGATGGCTGTCCACACCAGCCAGTCGGTGGTGAAGGCCGCGGGCGAGAACGTCGCCCGCGGCCGGAGCCGCGGCACTGGCGCCCCACCACCGCCGAAGCCCGGCCGGGTCCGGCGGGCGATGTCGACCCACTGGTACGCCTGGACCATGGTCGCCCCGGTCGTCATCGTGATCAGCGTGATCATCGGCTACCCGCTGGCCCGCGGCATCTACCTGTCGATGACCAACGCCGACGAGCGCAACGTCGCGCGCTCCATCGGGGTCAACGACATGCCCGCCACCTACGAGTTCGTCGGTGCGGACAACTACATCGACGCGCTGACCGGCTCGCAGTTCCTCGGCACGCTCGGCTGGACGCTGGTGTGGACGGTCTCCTGCGTGAGCATCACGTTCGTCCTCGGCATGAGCCTGGCCAACATCCTCAACCGCCGCATCGCCGGGCGCTCCGCCTACCGCATGGCGCTGATCCTGCCCTGGGCCATCCCCGGCTTCGTCTCGGTCTTCGCCTGGCGCTTCCTCTACAACGAGGACCGCGGACTCCTCAACAAGGTGCTCGGCGGCGCGGGCATCGACGGCATCCCCTGGCTGAACGACCCCACCTGGGCGAAGTTCGCCGTCATCGCCGTCAACGTCTGGCTCGGCATCCCCTTCATGATGGTCGCCCTCCTCGGGGGGTTGCAGTCCATCCCCTCGGAGCACTACGAGGCGGCCGAGATGGACGGCGCGAGCGCCTGGCAGCGCTTCCGCCACATCACCCTGCCCGGACTGCGCCCGGTCTCCACCACGGTGGTCCTGCTCTCCACCATCTGGACCTTCAACATGTTCCCGGTGATCTTCCTGCTGACCCGCGGCGGACCCGGTGAGGCCACCCAGATCCTCGTGACCCAGGCGTACAAGTTCTCCTTCGAGATCAGCCCGCGCGACTTCGCGCAGTCCTCCACGTGGGGCGTGCTGATCCTCGTACTCCTGATGCTCTTCGCCGTGGTCTACCGGCGAGTCCTGCGCACCCAGGGAGACAACTGGTGACCACCGCGACCGAAACACCGGCCCGGCACACCGCGCCCAGGGTCCGGCTGCGCGGCCAGCGTTCCCCGCTCGCCTCCGTCGGCCTGCACCTGACCCTGATCATCGCCTCTGTGATCGCCGTCTTCCCGGTGCTGTGGGTCCTGCTGACCTCGCTCAAGCCCGCGAAGTTCGCGACGACCACGGACTTCTTCCGCGAGACGACGTTCGTCAACTACACGAACCTGATCCGCGACACCGAGTTCATCAACTGGTTCGCCAACTCCGCGATCATCGCCGGGCTCTCCACCGTGATCGGCGTCTTCGTCGCCGCCACCACCGGCTACGCCGTCAGCCGCTTCCGCTTCCCCGGCAAGCGCGGGCTGATGTGGACGCTGCTGATCACCCAGATGTTCCCGGTCGCCGTCCTCATCGTGCCGATCTACAACATCATGTCGAGCCTGGGGCTGCTCAACCAGCCCGCCGGGCTCGTCATCACCTACCTCACCATCTCGGTGCCCTTCTGCGCCTGGATGATGAAGGGCTTCTTCGACACCATCCCGCGCGAGATCGACGAGTCCGGCGAGGTCGACGGCCTCACCCCGTTCGGCACCTTCTTCCGGCTCATCCTGCCGCTGGCCAAGCCGGGCCTCGCGGTCACCGCGTTCTACTCCTTCATCACCGCCTGGGGCGAGGTGGCGTACGCCTCCGCATTCCTGGTCGGCGACGAGAACCTCACGCTCGCCGGCGGACTCCAGAAGTTCGTCAACCAGTACGGAGCCCAGTGGGGCCCCATGACCGCGGCCTCCGTGCTGATCGCCATCCCGGCCGCCCTGGTGTTCCTGTTCGCGCAGAAGCACCTCGTCACCGGGATGTCCGCCGGGGCCGTCAAGGGCTGACGTCCCCTGGACGCCGGCCGCCCCACGCACCACCGCACCCGTCACGGCGGCGTCGGTCCCGACCCGGTCACCGGCGCCGCTTCCCACCCAGACACCCCAGGGATGACATGACCCAGCACCTCGCTGCCCCCTCCACCGGCACGTCCGACGACGCCCCGGGCCCCCGCACCGGCTGGTGGCAGGACGCGGTGATCTACCAGGTCTACCCACGGAGCTTCGCCGACGGCAACGGCGACGGCATGGGCGACCTCGCCGGCGTCACCGCCCGCCTGCCCCACCTGCGGGACCTGGGCGTCGACGCGGTGTGGCTCAGCCCCTTCTACGCCTCCCCGCAGGCGGACGCCGGTTACGACGTCTCCGACTACCGGGCCATCGATCCGATGTTCGGCTCCCTGCTGGACGCCGACACCCTGATCCGCGAGGCCCACAATCTGGGCCTGCGCATCATCGTGGACCTGGTGCCCAACCACTCCTCCGACCAGCACGAGTGGTTCAAGCGCGCCCTGGCCGAGGGCCCCGGCTCCGCCCTGCGCGAGCGCTACCACTTCCGCCCCGGAAAGGGCGCGAACGGCGAACTCCCCCCGAACGACTGGGAGTCCATCTTCGGCGGCCCCGCCTGGACCCGCACCGTCAACCCGGACGGCGCCCCCGGCGACTGGTACCTCCACCTCTTCGCCCCCGAGCAGCCCGACTTCAACTGGGAACACCCGGCCGTCGCCGACGAGTTCCGCTCCATCCTGCGCTTCTGGCTCGACATGGGCGTCGACGGCTTCCGCGTCGACGTGGCCCACGGCCTCGTGAAGGCCGAGGGGCTGCCCGACCTCGGCTCCCACGACCAGCTCAAGCTGCTCGGCAACGACGTCATGCCGTTCTTCGACCAGGACGGCGTGCACGAGATCTACCGCAGCTGGCGCACCATCCTCGACGAGTACTCCGAGAACACCGAGCCCGACGGCGTCGTCCCGCAAGAGCGGTGGTGGACCACGGGCGGGCGGATTCTCGTCGCAGAGGCCTGGACCCCCACCGTCGAGCGCACCGCTGACTACGTGCGCCCCGACGAGATGCACCAGGCGTTCAACTTCCAGTACCTGGCGACCGCCTGGGACGCCGACGAGCTCCGCCGGGTCATCGACTCCTCGCTCGACGCGATGCGCCCGGTCGGCGCGCCCACCACCTGGGTGCTCTCCAACCACGACGTCACCCGGCACGCCACCCGGTTCGCCAACCCGGCGGGCCTGGGCACCCAGATCCGCACCCCCGGCGACCGCGAACTCGGCCTGCGCCGGGCCCGCGCCGCCAGCCTCCTGATGCTGGCCCTGCCCGGCTCCGCCTACATCTACCAGGGCGAGGAACTCGGCCTCCCGGACGTCACCGACCTGCCCGACGAGGCCCGCCAGGACCCGTCGTTCTTCCGCGCCGCCGGACAGGACGGCTTCCGCGACGGCTGCCGGGTGCCGATCCCGTGGACCCGCGAGGGCAGCAGCCACGGGTTCGGCGACGGCGGCAGCTGGCTCCCGCAGCCCGCCGGCTGGGGCGAGCTGTCCGTCGAGGCGCAGACCGGCGTCGAGGGCTCCACCCTGGAGCTGTACCGGGCCGCCATCGCCGCCCGCCGCGACCACCCGGGCCTCGGCGCGGGCTCCGCCGTAACGTGGGAGGACGGCCCTGAAGGCGTCCTCGTCTTCACCCGCCCCCGCTTCGCCTGCACCGTCAACACCACCGGCGCCCCGGTCCGGGTCCCCGCCCGCGGCCGGGTGCTCCTCGCCAGCTCCCCGGTCACCGTGGACGGCGACGAGGCCGAGCTGCCCGCCGACACCACGGTGTGGTGGACGGAGTGACACTGCCCGCGCCCAGGACCGCCGCCGCGCCCCGCCTCTGCGACATCGCCGGACAGGCGGCGGTCAGCGAGGCCACGGTCAGCCGGGTCCTGAACGGGAAACAGGGCGTCGCGGACACCACGCGGCAGCGGGTGCTCGCGGCGCTCGACGTCCTCGGCTACGAACGGCCCGTGCGGCTGCGGCAGCGCAGCGCAGGACTGATCGGTCTGATCACGCCCGAACTCACCAACCCGATCTTCCCGGCGTTCGCGCAGTCCGTCGAACAGGTGCTGGCCGGCCACGGTTACACGCCGGTGCTCTGCACCCAGCTGCCGGGCGGCGCGACCGAGGACGAGCTGGTCGAGCAGCTCGTGGAGCGGGGCGTCGGCGGCATCGTCTTCCTGTCCGGGCTGCACGCGGACACCTCCGCCGACCCGGCACGGTACGCCGCGCTCACCGAACGCGGCGTGCCGTTCGTCCTGATCAACGGCTACAACGAACGCGTCAGCGCCCCCTTCGTCTCGCCCGACGACCACGCCGCCGTGCGGATGGCCCTCGGGCACCTCGCCGAGCTCGGCCACCGCAGGATCGGCCTCGCCATCGGGCCGCAGCGCTACGTCCCCTCCCGCCGCAAGCGGGACGGATTCGTGGAGGCGTCCGTCTCGCTGCTCGGCATGGACCGCGAAGAGGCCGAACTGCTCGTGTGCTCCACGCTGTTCAGCGTCGAGGGCGGTCAGGTGGCGGCGGGCGCCCTGCTGGACGCGGGCTGCACCGGCATCGTCTGCGGCAGCGACCTGATGGCGTTGGGCGTGGTGCGCGCCGCCCGGGGGAGAGGGCTGGACGTGCCGCGCGACGTCTCCGTCGTCGGCTTCGACGACTCCCAGCTCATCGCGTTCACCGACCCGCCGCTGACCACGGGGCGCCAGCCCGTGCAGGCCATGGCGTCGGCGGCCGTGGGCGCGCTGCTGGAGGAGATCGGGGGCAGCCCGGTCCAGCGCACGGAGTACGTCTTCCAGCCCGAGCTGGTGGTGCGGGGCTCCACCGCGGCGGTGGCCGCGCGCGGCGTCTGAGGAGCGGGCGCCGGGTCCGGAGGGGGGACCCGGCGCCCGCTTGTCCTGTGTGCTGACTGCCAGGTCTTCGGAGCGGGCGGGCGCTCTGCCGCCTCGACCGGGCCCGCCTCGACCGGGAGAGGCGCCGGGGGCGCGACGTGCGGGAGAGGCGCCGAGGGTCGGCCCAGGGCGGGCCGGCGGGGAGTCGAACGACCCCCGGCGCCTCTCCTGCTCGTGACCGGCCCGGCCGGCCGGGCGCGTGGGAACCCGGACCCGCGACGGGGCCGGGCCCCCCGGCCGGCCGGACCGGAGTCGCAAGCAACGTAACAGCACCGCAATATCTTGCGAAAGGCCTTGCAGCAAGAAAACCGGGCTGTTTCGCGGATGTGAGCGGCGGGTGTCCAAAGGGTTGACCGGCGACGGGAGGGCTCGTACGGTCTGCTCCGCGGCAAGGTTTGCATTCTTGCAGCAAGAACCTTCACGAGCCTTGAGGGCACGGCGCGTTGCCGACTGAGGCTGCCCCCGTCACCCGCGTTTCCCCCCACCCGCAGGAGGAAAGACATGGCACGCAGACCCCTGTCCGCAGTGCTCGCCCTCACGGTCGGCTCCGCCGCCCTCGTCATCCCCACCGGATTGGGTGCCGCGGACACCGCGCAGGCCGCCGCTCCGGGCGACAAGGACGTCACCGCCGTCATGTTCGAGTGGTCGTTCGACTCCATAGCCAGGGCGTGCACGGACACCCTGGGCCCGGCCGGCTACGGCTACGTCCAGGTGTCCCCGCCCCAGGAGCACATCCAGGGCGGCCAGTGGTGGACGTCCTACCAGCCCGTCAGCTACGAGATCGCCGGCCGCCTCGGTGACCGGGCCGCCTTCGGCGCCATGGTGGACACGTGTCACTCGGCCGGCGTCAAGGTCGTCGTGGACGCTGTCATCAACCACATGTCCGCCGGCTCCGGCACCGGTACCGGCGGCACCGCGTACACCAAGTACGGCTATCCGGGCCTCTACTCGGGCGCCGACCTCGACGACTGCCGGTCGCACATCACCGACTACCGCGACCGCGGCAACGTCCAGAACTGCGAACTGCTGGGCCTCGCGGACCTGGACACCGGGGAGGAGTACGTACGCGGCAGGATCGCCGGCTTCCTGAACGACCTGCTCTCGCTCGGTGTCGACGGCTTCCGGATCGACGCGGCCAAGCACATGCCGGCCGCCGACCTCGCCGCCGTCAAGTCCCGGCTGAGCGACCCGGACGTCTACTGGAAGCAGGAGGCGATCCACGGGCAGGGCGAGGCCGTCTCGCCCTCGGAGTACCTCGGCAACGGGGACGTCCAGGAGTTCCGGTACGGCCGCAGCCTGGGGCAGGTCTTCCTGCACGAGGACCTGGCCCATCTGAAGAACTTCGGCGAGGGCTGGGGCTTCATGGAGTCCGGGAGATCCGGTGTCTTCGTCGACAACCACGACACCGAGCGCGGCGGCGACACCCTCAGCTACAAGAACGGCTCCGCGTACACCCTCGCCAACGTCTTCATGCTGGCCTGGCCCTACGGCTCCCCGGACGTCCACTCCGGCTACGAGTTCACCGACCACGCGGCGGGCCCGCCCAACGGCGGCCGGGTCGACGCCTGCTACAGCGACGGCTGGAAGTGCCAGCACGACTGGCGCGAGATCTCCTCCATGGTGGGCTTCCGCAACGCGGCACGCGGCCGGCCGGTCACCGACTGGTGGGACGACGGCGGCGACCGGATCGCCTTCGGCCGGGGCTCCGCGGCATACGTGGCCATCAACCACGGGGGCGCCCCGCTCACCCGGACGTTCCAGACCTCCCTGCCCGCCGGTGACTACTGCGACGTGCAGAGCGGCGAGGGCGTCAGCGTCAACGGATCGGGGCAGTTCACCGCCACCCTCGCGCCCGGCACCGCGCTCGCCCTGCACGTCGACGCCCGCACCTGCTCCGGCGGCTCGACCCCCGGGACCGGCCAGTCCGGCGCGTCCTTCGGAGTGAACGCCACCACGCGACTCGGCGAGAACATCCACGTCACCGGCGACCAGAGCGCCCTCGGCGACTGGAACCCCGCGAACGCGCCGAAGCTCGACCCGGCCGCGTACCCGGTGTGGAAGCTCGATGTGAACCTGCCCGCCGGGACCACGTTCGCGTACAAGTACGTCCGCAAGGACGCCGCCGGCAACGTCACCTGGGAGAGCGGCGCCAACCGCTCCGCCACCGTCCCCGCCTCCGGGAAGGTCACGCTGACCGCCGACGTCTGGCGCGGCTGACCCCGCCCGCACCACCCCGCGGGCCNCGGACGCCACCGGCCCGCTTCCCGACCGATCGAGCCGAGGAGCACCCTCCCGTGTCCCGAACCACCCTCAGGCGAGGGGCGGTGGCCGCTCTGTGCGTGGCGCTGCTGCCCGTCGTCCCTGCGGCATCGGCCGCCGCGTCACCCCGGCCGAGACCGCCGGCCCCGCCCTCGGACGCCCGCCTCCTCAAGGAGGACGCCCGGCACGATCTCACCCGGGAGCAGTTCTACTTCGTGCTGCCCGACCGGTTCGCCAACGGCGACCGGTCCAACGACCGGGGCGGACTGACCGGCGCCCGCGAGAAGACCGGCTACGACCCCACCGACAAGGGCTTCTACCAGGGCGGCGACCTCAAGGGCCTGACCCGGAAGCTGGACTACATCAAGGGCCTCGGCACCACCGCGCTGTGGCTGGCCCCGATCTTCAAGAACCGCCCCGTCCAGGGCGTCGGTGAGAACGCCTCTGCCGGCTACCACGGCTACTGGATCACCGACTTCACCCAGGTCGACCCGCACTTCGGCACCAACGCCGACCTGGAGCGGCTGATCGACAAGGCCCACGCCAAGGGCATGAAGGTCTTCTTCGACGTCATCACCAACCACACCGCCGACACCGTCGACCACGCGGAGAAGGCCTACGGCTACAAGCCCAAGGGCGCGTTCCCCTACCTCGACGTGAACGGCCGCCCCTTCGACGACCGCGACGGCGTCGCAGAGGTGGACGAGGACTCCTTCCCGTACACCCCGGTGACGGCCCCGGGCAGTGTCGCGAAGGTGCCGTCCTGGCTCAACGACCCGACCATGTACCACAACCGGGGCGACTCCACGTGGGCCGGCGAGTCCAACGAGTACGGCGACTTCTCCGGCCTCGACGACCTGTGGACCGAGCGTCCCGAGGTCGTGAAGGGCATGGAGAAGATCTACGAGAAGTGGGTCCGCGACTTCGACATCGACGGCTTCCGCATCGACACCGTCAAACACGTCGACCTGGACTTCTGGACCCAGTGGGCCACCGCGCTGGACGCGTACGCCGCCCGGCGGGGCCGGGAGGACTTCTTCATGTTCGGCGAGGTCTACTCCGCCGACCCGGCGGTCACCTCGCCCTACGTCACCCGGGGCCGGCTGGACGCCACGCTCGACTTCCCGTTCCAGCAGGCCGCCCGGCAGTTCGCCTCCCAGGGCGCGCCCGCCGACCGGCTCGCCTCGGTGTACGGCGACGACTACCGCTACACCACCGACAAGGCCAACGCCTACGAGCAGGTCACCTTCCTCGGCAACCACGACATGGGCCGCATCGGGACCTTCCTCCGGCAGGACAACCCGGACGCCGACGACGCCGAGCTCCTACGCCGGGCCCGGCTCGCCAACGAGCTGATGTTCCTCGGCCGGGGCAACCCGGTGATCTACTACGGCGACGAGCAGGGCTTCACCGGCGCGGGCGGCGACAAGGACGCCCGCCAGACCCTCTTCGCCTCGAAGACCGCCGACTACCTCGACGACGACCAGCTCGGCACCGACCGCACCCACGCCGCCGACGCGTACGACAGCCGGCACCCCGTCTACCGCTCCATCGCCGCGCTCTCGAAGCTCACCGAGAGCCACCCGGCCCTGCGGGACGGCACACAGATCGAGCGGTACGCCCAGGGCTCGGTCCACGCCACCTCCCGTATCGACGCCGAGCGGCCGCACGAATACCTCGTCGCCTCCAACAACGCGACCACCCAGAAGAAGATCCGGCTCGCCACCGAGTCGGCGGGCATGGACTTCCGCACGCTCTACGGCGGTCGCGGCACCGTCCGCAGCGGCGCTGACCGGCACGTCACCGTCACCGTGCCCGCCCTCTCCAGCGTCGTGCTGCGCGCGGAGGAGCCGCTGGGAGCCCCGGAGGCCGAGCCGACGATCACCCTCAGGGCCCCGGACGCCGGAGCCACCGGAACCGTGGAGATCACCGCCGACGTGGACGGCGGGCAGCTCAACCGCGTCGTCTTCGCCGCGCAGACCGGCAACGGCCGGTGGCAGACGCTCGGTTCGGCCGACCACGCCCCGTACAAGGTCACCCAGCATGTGGACGCGACGGTCGAGGCCGGCACCCCGCTGCGCTACAAGGCCGTCGTCGTCGACCGCAAGGGCCGCACCGCCGGCGCGCTGGCCTCGACCACCGCCGGTCAGGCCCCGCCGCCCCGCGAACCCGTCGCGGTCGAACGCGACCACGCCATCGTCCACTACCGGCGGGCCGACGGCGACTACGAGAACGTGCGCCTGAGGTCGAGGGACGCCACCGCGGAGTTCACCGGCCGGGACGCCTACGGCGCGTTCGCCTGGATCGACCTCAAGGAGGGCGCGACCTCCTTCCCGTACACCGTCGAGAAGGACGGCGTCGCCGACGGCCCCGAGCGCACGATCGACCTGTCCGCGACCGGCCAGGTCTGGATCGAGCAGGGCAAGGACGGACAGAGCACCGACGCCCCGAAGGCCCCGCCGCAGGACCGCGCGAAGGCCGTCCTCAACTACCACCGCCCGGACGGCGACTACGACGGCTGGGGCCTGCACGTCTGGGGCGGGGCGAAGGAGCCCACCGACTGGTCCACGCCGCTGGCGCCGGCGCGGCGGGACTCCTACGGCGTCACCTTCGAGGTGCCGCTCGCCGAGGGCGCGACCTCGCTCGGCTACATCCTGCACAAGGGCGACGAGAAGGACCTGCCCAGCGACCAGTCGCTGGACCTGGCCACCTACGGCCACGAGGTCTGGATGCTCGGCGGACGGCCCGGTTACCTGCTCCCGCAGACCGGCGGCGGTTCCGCCCCCGACCTCACCAAGTCCGAGGCGCAGTGGATCGACGCCCACACCGTCGTCTGGAAGGTGAAGACCACCGACGCCACCAGTCAGCAGCTCGTCCACGCCGAGAAGGGAGGCATCTCCGTCGTCGACGGGGCGCTCTCCGACGAGGGCCAGTGGCTGCGGCTCACCCCGACCGCGCTCAGTGACGCCCAGCGGGAGAAGTACCCGCACCTGAAGGACCACCCGGCGTTCACCGTCGACCCCCGCGACCGGGACCGCGTGGCCGAGTCCCTGCGCGGCCAGCTCATCGCCACCCAGCGCGCCGCTGACGGGGCCCTGCTCGCCGCCACCGGCGTGCAGACCGCCGGCGTCCTGGACGACGTGTACGGGAAGAAGGCCGCCTCCGCGGAGCTCGGTCCGGTCTTCCGCGAGGGCAGGCCGACCCTCTCCCTCTGGGCCCCCACCGCCCGGCACGTCTCCCTGGAACTCGACGGCCGCACCGTCCCGATGAGGCGCGACGACCGCACCGGCGTCTGGTCGGTCACCGGCAAGAAGAAGTGGCAAGGCAAGCCCTACCGCTACGCCGTCACGGTCTGGGCCCCCAGCGTCCAGAAGATCGTCACCAACAAGGTCACCGACCCCTACTCCACCGCCCTGACCGCCGACTCCGCCCGCAGCCTCGCCGTCGACCTCGGCGACCCGAAGCTCGCACCGCGCGGCTGGTCCGCGCTGGAGAAGCCCGCCGCCACCCCGCTGCGCGACGCGCAGATCCAGGAGCTGCACGTCCGGGACTTCTCGGTCACGGACCGCACCGCGGAGCACCCCGGTGAGTACCTCGCCTTCACCGACACCCGCTCGGCCGGCATGAAGCACCTCAGGAAGCTCGCCGACTCCGGCACGAGCTACGTCCACCTGCTGCCCGTCTTCGACATCGGGACCGTCCCGGAGAAGAAGGCCGATCAGTCGAAGCCCGCCTGCGACCTGTCCGTCCACGCCCCCGACTCCCCGCAGCAGCAGGCCTGCGTGGCGCGGGCCGCCGCGAAGGACGCCTTCAACTGGGGCTACGACCCGCTGCACTACACGGTGCCCGAGGGCTCGTACGCCTCCGACCCGGACGGCACGCGGCGCACCGTCGAGTTCCGGCAGATGGTGCAGGGCCTCAACCGGGCCGGGCTGCGGACCGTCATGGACGTCGTCTACAACCACACCGTCGCCTCCGGCCAGGACGACAAGTCCGTCCTGGACAGGATCGTGCCCGGCTACTACCAGCGGCTCCTGGAGGACGGCTCCGTCGCCACCTCCACCTGTTGCGCCAACACCGCGCCCGAGAACACGATGATGGGCAAGCTCGTCGTCGACTCCGTCGTCACCTGGGCGAAGGAGTACAAGGTCGACGGCTTCCGCTTCGACCTGATGGGCCACCACCCCAAGGCCAACATCCTGGCCGTCCGCGAGGCCCTCGACGCGCTCACCCCCGCGAAGGACGGCGTCGACGGGAAGAAGATCGTCCTGTACGGCGAGGGCTGGAACTTCGGCGAGGTCGCGGACGACGCCCGCTTCGTCCAGGCCACACAGGAGAACATGGCGGGCACCGGCATCGCCACCTTCTCCGACCGGGCCCGCGACGCCGTGCGCGGCGGCGGCCCGTTCGACGAGGACCCCGGCGTCCAGGGCTTCGCCACCGGCCTGTACACCGACCCCAACTCCTCTCCGGCCAACGGCTCCCGGGCCGAGCAGAAGGCCCGGCTGCTGCACTACCAGGACCTGATCAAGGTCGGCCTCACCGGGAACCTCGCCGACTACACCTTCACCGACACCTCCGGCCGCCAGGTCAAGGGCTCGGACGTCGACTACAACGGATCGCCCGCCGGATACGCGGCCGCGCCGGGCGACGCCCTGGCCTACTCCGACGCCCACGACAACGAGACGCTGTTCGACGCCCTCGCCTTCAAGCTCCCCGCGTCCACCACGGCCGCGGAACGGGCCAGGGCCCAAGTGGTGGCGATGGCCGCCTCCCTCCTCTCCCAGGGTCCCTCGCTCTCCCAGGCGGGCACGGACCTGCTGCGCTCCAAGTCGCTGGACCGCAACTCCTACGACAGCGGCGACTGGTTCAACGCCCTGCACTGGGACTGCCGTGACGGCAACGGCTTCGGCAGGGGGCTGCCGCCCGCCGCCGACAACGAGGACAAGTGGGGGTACGCGAAGCCGCTGCTCGCCTCGGCCGCCACCATCGCCCCCGACTGCGCGCAGATCGAGGGCGCGTCCGCCGCCTACCGCGACCTGCTCGCCATCCGCACGGGGGAGAGGGAGTTCTCCCTCGGCACCACCGGTCAGGTGCAGTCCCACCTGTCCTTCCCGCTCTCCGGGGAAGACGAGACCCCCGGTGTGATCACCATGCGGCTGGGCGGTCTCGTCGTCGTCCTCAACGCCACGCCGGCCACCGCCGTCCAGCGGCTCGCGGCACCGGCCGAAACCGCGTACGCCCTGCACCCGGTGCAGGCCGAGGGCGCGGACCCCACGGTCAAACGAGCCAGATACGACAGGAAATCAGCCAGTTTCACCGTGCCGGGACGCACGGTGGCGGTCTTCACACTGCGCTGACCTCCTGCGGCACTACGGTGACGGCAGACGTCGGCGATGGAGCCGCGACAGCCGTCCTGGTCCGCCCGGCCCGCCTCCCGCCCTCCCCCTTCGGGAGGCGGGAGGCGGCCCGGTTCACGCGGCAGGCGCCCCGCGCGGGGCGGCCGGCTCGCCGGCGGCCCCTGCCCCAGCGTGCGGACGGTGATGATGACCAAGGTGGGATACCTCCCGGAGGAGACGAGCAGCTTCGTCGGGAGGCGGGCCGAACTGGCGCGGCTGCACACCGCGTTGACCACCCGGCGGATGACCACCCTGATCGGCCCCGGCGGCGTCGGCAAGACCCGGCTCGCCGTCCGGGCCGCCCGCTGTGCCGCCGACCGCTATCCGGACGGCGCCTGGTGGGCCGACCTCTCCCCGCTGCACGACGAACGGCTGCTGCTGCCCACCGTCTCGGACGCGGTCGGGCTCGCCGACCACTCCCTGCGCATGCCCGTCGAGACGCTCTGCGAATGGCTCAGCGACAAGCGCCTCCTGCTCGTCCTGGACTCCGCGGAACACCTCCGCGGCCCCTGCTCGCACCTGCTGGCCGAGCTCCTCACGACCTCGCCCGGCCTGACCGTCCTGGTCACCAGCAGACAACCGCTGGGCACCAGGGGGGAGTACGCCGTCGAGGTGCCGCCGCTCCCGGTCGACGGGGCCCCCGACGCCCTCCAGCTCTTCGCCGACCGGCTGCGCGCCGCCGACCCGGGGGCCGGACTCGACGCCCCGGACGAGGCGGCGGCGGCCGTCGAGATCTGCCGCCGCCTCGAAGGCATCCCGCTCGCCATCGAACTGGCCGCGGCGGGCATCGGCCGGCACAGCGTGGCCCAGCTCGCCACGCGGATCGGCGCCCGCTTCGACGCGCCCGGCGCCGGCGGCACGGGCCCGGGGGGCCCCTTCGGGGCGCTCGGCGTCGGCGGCCCCGGCCCCGGCGCTCCCCACGACGCGCCGGGCGACGGCAGCGCGCGGCCCGGACCCGTACCCGCCTGCGAGCCGGGCGTGCCCGGCGGGGGCCGTTGCTGCGAGGCGCCCGACACCTCCCGGCTCGACCTCCTGGCCGACGCGTCGGTGTGGCCCCGCCGCCACCGGACCCTGCGGACGGCCATCGGCTGGTCCCACGAGCTGTGCAGCCCGCTCGAACGCCTCCTGTGGGCGCGTCTCGCCCTCCTGCGCACCGACTTCGACGAGGAGATCGCCCGCGAGGTCTGCGCGGGCGGTCCGCTCACCCCCGACGACGTCGACCGGGCCCTCCAAGGACTGGTCGCCCAGTCCGTCGTGCAGCGCGACGGACACCGCTACCGGATGCTCGACACGCTGCGCGAGTACGGCCGGATGTGGCTCACCGAGCTGGGCGAGGAGCACGCCGCGGCCGAGCGGCACGCCGCCGGCTTCCTCCGTATCGCCCGCCGCGCCCACGAGGGGTGGACCGGCCCCGACCAGGTGTTCTGGTACCACAAGGTGTCCGACACCCATCTCGACCTGTGCGCCGCGCTGGAGCACCTGCTGGCCCACGACGTCGGCGGGGCGCAGGAGATGGCGGGCCGGGTCGGCTTCTTCTGGGCCTGTTGCGGCCATCTGTCCGAGGCCCGGAGCTACGCCCGGCGCGCCCTGGACGCGGAGCCCGTGGACGGGCCCCACCGGACCCGGTTGCAGTGGGTGCTCGGCGTCGCGGCCCTGCTCCAGGGCGACTTCGCGACCGCCGAGAAGTACGGCGCGCTCTGCACGGCGATCGCACTCCACGACCGGGACGACGAGGGGATGCTCGGCGCGACCTACCTCTGCGGCCTCACGAAGCTGATGACCGGGCAGCCAGCCTCCGCCCTGGAGGCCGCAGAGCGTGTGCTGCGCATGACCGCCAGCGTGCCCGCGGCCTCGGCCCACCGGCTGCGCTGCCGGCTCGTCGCCGTCTTCGGGCTCACCTTCCTGGGGCGGCTCGCCGAGGCGGAGGCGGGGGCGATCGAGCTGCGACGCTCCTGCGAGCAGGCGGGGGAGTACTGGACCCGCTCGTACGCCGACTACCAACTCGCCCTGATCGCGCTGCTCCAGGGACGTCCGGCGGCCTCCGCCACGCACGCCCGGTCGATGCTCGCGGGCAAGCACCGGCTCCGCGACAGCTTCGGCGTCGCGCTCGGGCTGGACCTCCTGGCCGCCGCGCTCGCCGCCCAGGGGGCGGGCGCGCAGGCCGCCCGGGTCCACGGCACCGGTTGCGCCTACTGGCGGATGGTCGGCCACCCCCAGCGCGGCACGCCCGAGCTGGAGGCGATCCGTGAGACCTGCGAACGCCAGGCCAGGGCGGCCGTGGGCGACGAGGCCTACCAGCGGGCTTTCGAGCGTGGGCGGACGGACAACGCGGAGGTGGGGCTCGCCGCCGCGCTCCGCGACGAACTCCAGCTCTGAGCAGCCGGTACGAGGGGTGGGCGCGAGCCGGGTCCTGGGCTGTCCTCTCTCCCGTCACGCAGGTAAGGTTAGGCATGCCTAAGTAGCTACTCAGGTGTCGCCGACCACCCCTGGAGGAACCGGATGCGCCCTTCCCGCCCCCGCGCCACCCGGCCGACCCGCGCCGAGCGCGTCCGGTCGATCCTGGCCGTCGCCCACTCGATGACCGTGGTCAGCGACGGGCTGCACACCGAAGTCCGCCGCCTCGACGGCACGGCGGCCATGGGCCACATTCACCTGCACGCCCCCGACTGTTCAGGACGCCCGCCCTCCGGTGAACGCGTGCCGGCCCGCCTGGAGTTCACGGACATCGCCCCCACCCCCGTACGCGACCGGCTGCGCGCCCGCGTCACCGTCACCGGGCTGCTGGCCGCCCCCTACGGCGCCGACACCGGGCGGAGCACCTGCATGGAGTTCGGGCAGGCGGTCCTCGAGGACGCCGAGGGGCGCTCGTTCCTCACCCTGGAGGAGCTGGAGGAGGCGGAACCCGACCCGGTCGCCGGGGGCGAGGCGGGCATGCTCACCCACCTGGTGGACCAGCACCGCGAACTCGTCCCGCTGCTGCTGCGCCTCGTCCGCCCCCACCCGGAGCGCGGCATGACCCGGGCCGTGCCGCTGGCGATGGACCGCTACGGGGTGACCCTGCGCCTCGAATACCCGGGCGCCCACCACGACGCGCGGCTGCCGTTCCCCCGGCCGGTGACCGAGATCGACCAGGCGGGGCCGCAGATCCACGCCCTGCTGGCCGCCGCCCGCCGCGTCTCCCACCGCAACGGCCTGCCCGCCTGACACCGAGCGGTCCGCCGGCCGGTCGCCCTCAGTGCGGCAGGCGCTGCGCAAAAACGGCGGGCACGGCCGGGGCCAGCGCCGACAGCCGCGCCAGCAACTCGCCGAACGGCCCCTCCGCCGGCTCCTGGGACAGCACCCGCTGCACGACGCCCGCCATCTCCTGGTCGTACGCGGCGCTCACGGCGGCGAGCGCCGCGAAGTCGTGCACCAACTGCCGCTCCAGCTCGGCGCGCGGAACGCGCCGCCCGTCCAGCCAGATAAGCGCCGTCGACTCGGCGAGCGAGACCCAGGAACGGACCACCAGCTCCAGCCGTGCGGGGGGTTCCGCCACCCCCAGGTGCGCGATGATCTGCTCGTACGCGGCCTGCCGCACCCCGTCGATCATGGCGTTCGCCGTCGAGGAGCCGGCGGCGGGCCCGCCGCGCATCAGTGCCGAGAAACCGGGGCCGTGCTCCTCGACGAAGTCGAAGAACCGCCCCATCACCCGCAACAGCCGCTCTCCCAGGGGCCCTTCGAGCGGCTCCAGGAAGCGGGCCGCCAGCTCGTCGGCGGCCCGCCGCAGGGCCGCCTCGTACAGGCTCTGCTTCCCGGGGAAGTAGTGGTACACCAGCGGCCGGGAGATCCCCGCCGCCGCGGCGATCTCGTCGATGGAGACGTCCGCGGGCGAGCGGCGGCTGAACAGATCCAGCGCTACGCCGATCAACTGCTGCCTGCGCTCGTCGACGCCCATCCTGCGCCGCACCCCCCTCGTCATGGCGAACAGCCTATCCGGGGGCGGGCCGAGAGCCCCTACAGGTCCAGGACGAGGCGCCCGCCCCGGCAGCGCGAGACGCAGATCAGCATCGAATCGCCCCGCTCGTCGTCGCTCAGCAACTCGTCCCGGTGGTCGACCTCGCCGTCCAGCACCCGCTGTCGGCAGGTCCCGCAGAAGCCCTGCTCGCAGGAGTACGAGACGTGCGGCAGCTCCGCGCGGACGGCGGCCAGCACCGACTGTCCGGCCGTGACCGGCACGGTGCGCCCGCTGCGCCGCAGCTCCACCTCGAACGCCCCGGCCCCGGCCGCGTCCGCCGTCGGGGCGGAGAACCGCTCCAGGTGCAGGGCGCAGTCCTCGGGGAGCGCGGCGGCGACGGCGTCCATCAGGGGTTCGGGGCCGCAGCAGTAGACCGCCGTGCCCGGGGCGAGCCCGGTCAGTGCCGCCGCCACGTCCGGGCGCCCCGCCTCGTCCTGGGCGACGACCGTGACCCGGCCGTCGTCAGCGCCGAGCCTCTCGATCTCCTCCAGGTACGGCATCGAGGCCCGCGACCGGCCTCCGTACAGCAGCCGCCACTCGGCCCCCGACGCGGACAGCGACCGCAGCATCGGCAACACGGGGGTGATCCCGATGCCGCCCACGACGAAGACGTGGGCGGGGGCCCCGGCCAGCGGGAAACGGTTGCGCGGCCCGCGCACCTCGATCTCCACGCCCTCCTGGAGCCGCTCGTGCACCTCGCGCGAGCCGCCCCTGCCGTCCTCGACCAGCCGGGCCGCCACCGTGTACGCGCCGGTCTCCTCCGGGTCGCCGCACAGCGAGTACTGCCGTACCAGGCCGGACGGCAGTACCAGGTCCAGATGGGCGCCCGGCCGCCAGCGCGGCAGCTCGCTCCCCTCCAGCCGGAGCTGGACGACGCCGTCGGCGACCACCGTCCGACCGGTGATCAGCAACCGGCGGGCCGCCGTCGCCCGACGCCGGGAGTGGCCGGAGACCGGCTGGGGCAGGGCGGGCATCGGCCAGAGCGGGGACCGGGCGATCCGGCGCCGCAGGGTCCGCCGGGCGACCAGGGCGGCGCCGGCGGCCAGCGCGACGGTACGCGGACGGGGCAGGGCCATGGGTCAGGGGGTTCCCGTCGTACGGGCCTCGGCGGCGAGCGCCGCGGGCGAGTGGGCGAGGTAGTCGACGGCCTGGGCCGTGCTGCCCTCCTGCGAGGGGTGGTAGCTCCGGCTGAGGTAGCTGGGGACGGACCGCAGGACCGCGCGCGTGCTGGGCAGCGTGCCCCGCTTGCCGCGCGCGTGGTACGCCGCGAGCGAGGCCTTGCCGCCCAGCAGGGTGGGGTCCCGCTCCATGAAGAACCGGGTGCCGCGCTGCCAGAGGAACACCAGCGCGGAGAACGCCGCGGCCCAGGTGCGCACCCGCCGCCGGTAGCCGCCGTCGACGTGCATGAAGACGTCGAAGGCCACCGACCGGTGCTCCACCTCCTCCGCCCCGTGCCAGCGCAGCAGGTCCAGCATGGTCGGGTCCGCGCCCCGGCGGTCCAGCTCCTCTGCGTTGAGAATCCAGTCGCCGAGGAAGGCGGTGTAGTGCTCGATCGCGGCGATCGTCGCCACCCGCTCCATCAGCCACCACTTCGACGCCCGCCCCGGCGGCAGCGTCCGGTCCCCGAGGAGCTTCTCGAAGAACCAGTCGACCTGCGCGGTGTACGGGGTCGGGTCTAGGCCCAGCCCCCGCAGGTGCGGCAGCACGTCGTCGTGGGCCTGCGCGTGCACGGCCTCCTGCCCGATGAACCCGATGACGTCCTCGCGCAGCCGGTCGTCGTGGATGTACGGGAGCACCTGCCGGTAGACATGGACGAACCAGCGTTCCCCGGCCGGGAGCAGCAGGTGAAGCACGTTGATGGTGTGCGTGGTGAACGGGTCGCCCGGCACCCAGTGCAAAGGGGTGTTCTCCCAGGCGAAGGAGACCTTGCGGGCCCTGAGGGGCGTCCGCTCCGACGCGACCGCCGCGGGCTGCGTGTTAGACATGGTGTCAATGTACTGACGGGTACGCGGGGGGACCAGAGGCGTGCGGGGATTTCCCCAGCGGCCCCCGGGCCGCTCCCCCGTCATGTCTCCCGGCCCGCTGGACGCCCCCGGACCGCCCTCCGGGGGCGCGGAATCCGTCCGGCCCCGCTCCGTACCGCCCCGGCCGCGCCATGATGGCCGCATGACGAACGCTCCGCGGGCCCGCTCCTTCGACGCGGCGGCCGCCGCCTACGCCGCCAACCGCCCCTCCTACCCGCCTGCCCTGCTGGACGCCGTCGAGGAGTTCGCCGGACTGCCCCTGGCCGGGGCCCGGGTCGCGGACATCGGCGCGGGCACCGGCCTGGGCACCGCGCGACTGTGTGAGCGGGGGGCCCGGGTCACCGCCGTGGAACCGGGCCAGGGGATGGCCGCCCAGCTCCGCCGGAGCCTGCCGGACGTGCCCGTCGTCCGGGGCGACGGCGACCGGCTGCCGCTGCGGACCGGCTCCATGGACCTGATCACGTACGCGCAGGCCTGGCACTGGACCGACCCGGCCCGCTCGGTTCCCGAGGCCCGCCGGGTGCTGCGGCCGGGCGGGGCGCTGGCCCTGTGGTGGAACGACTCCGACCCCTCCGTGGAGTGGATCGGCGACCAGGACCGCCGGCTCCGGGCGTTCTTCGGGGCCGGCGCCCCGGCCGCACGGGACGAGGCGACCCGTCTGATCGCCGGGCTCCCCGACGGGCTCGGTTTCCGCACCCGGCACGTGGCCTGGAGCCGCCGGGTGCCGATCGACGTGCACCTCGCCAACATCGCCACGTACTCCGGCTTCCTGGTCGCGGACCCGGCGGCGGCGCGCGACTGCCTGGGACACGAACGCGCCCTGCTGAGCGGACTCTTCCCGGACGGGACGGTGGAGGAGGCCTACGTCGTCAGCCTCGCCGTGGCGCACCCCTGACCCCGCGCGCCCGTGAGCGGCCGGGCGGGCGCCGGCCCCCGGGCGGGCGGCGGTGCGTCAGCCGTGGTCCAGATACGCGAGAACCGCCAGGACCCTGCGGTTGTCGTCGTCCGACGGGGGCAGCGCGAGCTTGCCGAAGATGTTAGAGGTGTGCTTGGCGACCGCCCGCTCCGTGATCGCCATCTGCGAGGCGATGGCGGTGTTCGAACGGCCCTGCGCCATCAGCTCCATCACCTCCCGCTCCCGCGGAGTCAGCCCGCCCATCGGCTCGTCCCGCGAACGACGCGACAGGAGCTGGGAGATGACCTGCGGGTCCATCGCCGTGCCGCCCGCCGCGACCCGGCGCACCGCGTCGACGAACTGGTCCGCGTCGAAGACCCGGTCCTTCAGCAGGTAGCCGACGCCGCCGTCGCCGTCCGCCAGCAACTCCCGGGCGTACAGCTGCTCCACGTGCTGCGAGAGCACCAGCACCGGAAGCCCCGGCCGGGCCCGGCGGGCGGCCAGGGCGCACTGGAGGCCCTCGTCCGTGTGGGAGGGCGGCAGCCGGACGTCGACGACGGCGACGTCCGGCTGCGACTCGGCCAGGGCCCGGGTCAGTTCCGGACCGGTCTCCACGGCCGCCGCGATCTCGAAGTCGTACGCCTCCAGCATGCGCACCAGGCCGTCGCGCAGCAGGAAGAGATCTTCGGCTAGGACAACGCGCAAGGAATCTCCATGGTCACCATGGTGGGACCGCCCGCGGGGCTGCTGACGGCCAGGACGCCGTCGAATGTACCCAGCCGCCGTTCGATCCCGCTCAGCCCCGAGCCCGCTGCGAGGGCCGCGCCGCCCCTGCCGTCGTCCGTCACGGAGATCCGCAGCATCCCGTCCGTGTGACGCAGGTCCACGTGGACCCGCTCGGCCTCCGCGTGCTTCACCGTGTTCGCCAGGGCCTCGCTGACCGCGAAGTACGCCGCCGACTCCACCGGCGACCGGGCCCGCCCCGGCAGCTCCACCGTCACCTCGGAGGCGACCGGCAGCCGCAGCGCCAGCGCACGGACCGCGTCGCCCAGGCCCCGCTCCGCGAGGACCGGTGGGTGGATGCCCCGGACCAGGTCGCGCAGTTCGGCGAGGGCCTCCGCCGACGACTCACGAGCCACCGCCAGCATTTTCTTCGCCTGCGCCGGGTCCTTCTCGACGAGCGCCTCGATGGCGCCCAGGCTCATGCCCATCGCGACCAGCCGGGCCTGGGCCCCGTCGTGCAGGTCCCGCTCGATGCGGCGCAGCTCGGCGGCGGCGGTGTCCACAGCCTCGTACCGGGTCTCGGTGAGCCGCTCGACGCGGCGGGCCAGCTCCTGGCCCTGGGCGGGCGCCAGCAGCGTCCGGGCGAGCAGGAAGTGCGCCCGCAGCACCGGTTCCGCGGCCCGCAGACCGACGTGGAACAGCACGATCCCCAGCGCCAGCGCCGCCACGGCGGTCCCCTGGCTGTCCACCGGCACGAACCCGTACCAGTACGGGTCGTCCCGGAACACCCGCCACAGCCCCGCCGCGAGGACGACCGACTCGACCGGGTAGAGCATCAGCCCCGCGGCCACCACGGCCAGCACCGCCCCGGCCGACATGTCCGTCAGCAGCCACAGCAGGTCCCGCCAGGTCGCCCGGTCCTTCAGCAGCAGCGCGGTGCGCTCCACCTGGCCGGCGGCGCCCGCCCGCAGATCCCGGGGGAGAGGCCGGTAGGGGATCGGAATCCGCACGTCGACCCAGGTCACCGCCCACAGCCGCCGCTGGTTCGCGTGCTTGCGCACCGCCTCCAGCACCACCGGGGTGGTGAACACGCCGATGCCCAGCGGAATGAAGGCGATCGAGAGCACCGCGAGGACGAACAGCGTGATGGACGCCGCCAGGCCCGCCACCGACAGGAACAGGCCGCGCCCCGCCGCGAGCATCGACGGCCGTATCCGCCCCGGATAGGCGTTCATCGTGGTCCCTCTTCCCTCGCCGGACCCGGGCTCGTCCCCGGTCCAGCAGCCAGTCTCACCCGGGCCGGCCCCGCGGCGTCAGCCGGTCCGCCACCCAACGGGGGTGTACCTGGCACCACCCCCGCCCCTCGCGCAGGCCCCCCTGCGGGCCCGATGTGCCGCCCGGCGCCCGGCGTCGGTCAGAGCCCCTCCCGGCCGGCCCGCACCCACCGCCCGACGACGGTGGGGACGAGGTAGAAGGCGCCGAGCGAGCCCAGGGCCAGGAACAGTTCGAGGAAACCGAGCAGGGCGTGGGCCGCCTCCTGGAAAAGGGACGGCGCCTGCTTCGACCGGACGTACAGCAGGTCGGTGCCGTACTGGCCGGCCGCGAACCAGCTCTGCACGGTCAGGAGCGCGACCACGGCCCAGTAGACCTGGGCGGTGCGGAACCAGCGCGCCACGTCCCGGCGGCTGCCCGGAGCGGCCAGCCAGCACACCAGCCCCACCAGGGCCGCCGCCACGAGGAGTCGGAGCCAGCCGAAGACGGTGGGGAGGGCCAGCGCGATCAGCAGCGAGGTGAGCGTGGCGGGCGCGAGCCAGGCGAGCCCGATGAGAGGCCGACCGAGGAGGCCTTCGTACGGCCAGTCCGGCGAGCGTGGGCGCCCGGCGGCGGTCGGCCGGGCGCCCCGCGCGGCCCGGGGCGGAGGGGAGGACCAGGGGGGCGGGGGGTCCTTTCGCGGCGGCGGGGGCGTTTCGCGCGGCGGTGGGGGTGCGTGCCGTGGCGGCGGGGGAGCGTCCGGAGGGGGCGGCGCCTGGCCGTGGCCGCTCGGGCCCCGGGTGGGCGCGTCGTGGAAGGCCGCGTCGAAACCGTGCCCCTTCGGATCGGCCTCGGTGCGCGGCGGCACCGGCCCGGCGTCCGTTCCGCCCTCCTCTCCCGCCTCCAGGTTGAGCAGCTCCTCCGATCGGCGTGCGATGAGGGACGCCAGGGGCCCGGGGAGCCACGCGTCGGTCGTGGTGTCGTACGCGTCGGCCCGCACCACCAGCTGCGCCGTGTCCGGCCTGCGGGCCGGATCGGGGTCCAGGCAGTGCCGGACCAGCATGGCCAGCGCCTCGTCGGCGGCGGGGAGCTGCGCGGCCGGAGTTCCGCGGAGCGGCACCCGACCACTCCCCGCGAAGGCCACGGTCAGCCCGAAGCTGTATACGTCGCTGGCGGAGGTGACGGGTTCCCCGTACGCCTGCTCGGGCGACATGTAGACCGGGGTGCCGATGCGCGCGCCGCTGGCGGTGAGCGCGGTGTCCAGGGCCGCGTGCACGACACCGAAGTCGATGAGCCGCGGCCCGGTGGCGGACAGCAGCACGTTGGAGGGTTTGAGATCCCGGTGGACGAGGCCGTGGCGGTGCACGTGCTCCAGCGTCCGGGCGAGCCCGGCCACGCACCGCCAGAGCGCCTCGGGCGGCAGCGGTCCGAAGGTGTCGACGGCCTCCTGCAACGAGGGGCCCGGCACGTACTCCGCCGCGTACCAGGGATGCCGGTCGTCGACGCCCGCGTCCACCACCGGCACCGTGCCGGCGCCGCCGATCCGGCGGACGACCTCCACCTCGCGCCGGAACCGCTCCCGGAATCCGGGGAGGGCCGCCATGCCGGGGTGGATGAACTTCAGGGCCACGGAACGGCCGCCCGCGTTCCGCGCGAGGTAGACGCGGCCCATCCCTCCCTCGCCGAGCCGCCCCAGCACGCGGTACTGGCCGACCCGGCGCGGGTCCCGCGCGTCCAGTGCCTCCATCGACCGTCCCCCGCTCGTGCGTCCGCCAACGACAACCTGGCATTCTGGCACGTCAGTCGGATGGACGAAGGGGCCGCATCGACTCCGCCGACGGCGGCGCCGGCCGGCGCGCCCCCGGGAGCCGCGCAGGCGCGGGGCGACGGATCAGACCTGGCCGGCCTTCTCCAGGGCGGTGCAGCACGTGTCGACGATCAGCCGCGTGACGACGTACGGGTCGACGTTGGCGTTCGGCCGACGGTCCTCGATGTAACCCTTCCCGTCCTGCTCGACCTGCCACGGGATACGGACCGAGGCGCCGCGGTCGGAGACGCCGTAGCTGTACTCGTTCCACGGAGCGGTCTCGTGCAGACCGGTGAGCCGGTCGTCGATGCCCGCCCCGTAGTGCTTGACGTGGTCCATCGGCTTGGAGCCCTCGCCGAGCGACTCGCACGCGGTGACGATCGCGTCATAGCCCTCGCGCATCGCCCGGGTGGAGAAGTTGGTGTGCGCTCCCGCGCCGTTCCAGTCGCCCTTGACCGGCTTCGGGTCCAGCGTCGCGGAGACGCCGAAGTCCTCAGCGGTGCGGTAGAGCAGCCAGCGGGCCACCCACAGCTGGTCGGAGACCTCCAGCGGGGACAGCGGGCCCACCTGGAACTCCCACTGGCCGGGCATCACTTCGGCGTTGATGCCGGAGATGCCCAGGTTCGCCTTGAGGCAGTTGTCGAGATGCTTCTCCACGATCTCACGGCCGAAGATCTCGTCCGCCCCGACGCCGCAGTAGTAACCGCCCTGCGCGGCCGGGAAGCCGCCCTCGGGGAAGCCGAGCGGCCGGTGCCCGTCGAAGAAGGTGTACTCCTGCTCGATGCCGAAGACCGGCTCCTGGCCCGCGAACTGCTCGGCCGACGGACGCAGCGCGGCACGGGTGTTGGACGCGTGCGGCGTCATGTCGATGTCGAGGACCTCGCACAGGACGAGGACGTCGTCGCCGCCCCGGATGGGGTCCGGGCAGGTGAACACAGGCTTCAGCACCCGGTCCGAGGCATGGCCCTCGGCCTGGTTGGTGCTGGAACCGTCGAATCCCCACGTGGGCAGGTCCGCCACGTCCTGCGACGGCGTACCGTCCATGATCTTCGTCTTGGAACGGAGCTTCGCGGTCGGCTCGGTGCCGTCTATCCAGATGTACTCAGCCTTGAACGTCACGGACGCCATCCTTTGCGGGGTGCAGCGGTCTATGCCGCGCAGCTTGGCAACAGGCGATTTCCCGTCCGTTGCCCGGATGTGAACCCCGTGTTACCGAGGTTTCCCCCGCGGGCAGGGGAGCGGGGGCGGCTGGGCCTTCCCCCGGGCGGTGTGGAGCCGGCCGGGAGCGGGGGCGCGGACAGCGCAAGCGGCGCCCACCAGGCAGGTCCCGGAAGCCACAGTCGGAGCCCTGCGGCCGGCGCCGGCGACGTGACCGGCCACGACCGCCCGGCGCCACCCCTTCGGCCTACGTCGGCGGCGCGGGTGCGGCGTGCCACCGGCGCTCCTCGGGCCGGCCCGGGCTCCCGCCGACCGCACGCCAGCTGCATCGGGCCGGGCGGCTCCCCCTTGGACCGCGGGCACCGGGCACACTGGCCCCATGACGACTGCTGGCACCACCCCCCCGCGCATCGGACTGTTCGGCACCGGCCCCTGGGCGCGCAACACCCAGGCCCCCGCGCTCGCCGGCCACCCCGGCGTCGAGCTGAGCGGGGTGTGGGGACGCCGAGCCGAGGCGGCAAAAGCCCTCGCCGCCGCCCACGGGAGCAGGGCGTACGCCGGGGAGGAGGGCATCGACGCGCTGCTGGCGGCGAGCGACGCGGTGGCCATCGCGCTGCCGCCGGACGTGCAGGCCCCCCTGGCCGTGCGCGCGGCGCGGGCCGGCTGCCACCTCCTGATGGACAAGCCCGTCGCCACGACGGTGGCCGGGGCCCGCGAGGTCGCCGAGGCCGTGGCCGTCGCAGACGTCGCCTCGGTCGTCTTCTGCACGCTGCGGTTCGCCCCGGAGACCGCGGCCTGGATCGCCGAACAGCGAGCGGTGGACGGCTGGTTCACCGCCCGCGCCCAGTGGCTCGGCTCGCTCTACGCCCCCGGCTCCAGCAGTGAGTACGCCGATTCGCCGTGGCGTCGCGACAAGGGCGGCCTGTGGGACGTCGGACCGCACGCCCTCTCCGTGCTGATCCCCGTCCTGGGCGACATCGAGCACCTGACCGCCGCCCGGGGCCCCGCGGACACCGTCCACCTGATCCTCCGCCACACCTCCGGCGCGTCGAGCACGGTGACCCTCGGGCTGAGCGCCCCGCCCGGCGCGGCGGGCGTCGAGATCGAGTTCCGGGGCGCCCAGGGGACGGCGACGATCCCGGGCTGGGCCGGCGCGGAGGCCGCTTTCCGGGGGGCGGTCGACGCCCTCGCCGAGGCGGTGCGCACGGGGGTGCCGCACGCGTGCGACGCCCGCTTCGGCCTCCGCCTCACGGAGCTCCTGGCGCAGGCCGAAGCGCAGGCGGCGTAGGACCGGGCCCACCGCGGGGGCGGAGGGCCGGGCCGCCCGCGCGGCACGGTGGGCCCGGGCACGGCACCGCGTACGGGCACAGCTCCCCGCGACGTCACGTACGGGCACGGGCCGGACGTGACGCCCGGGATCAAGCACGACGCGCGGCACGGGATCAGGAGCGACGCCGCAGCGCGTCCCGTACCGCCTCTTCGCTGCGCGCCACCACGGCGGACCCGTCGTCGGCGGTGATGATCGGCCGTTGGATCAGCTCGGGGTGCTCGGAGAGGGCGACGATCCACCGCTCCCGCGAACCGGCCTGGCGCGGCCACTCCTTGAGTCCCAGCTCCTTGGCCGCGGCCTCCTGGGTCCGGGCGATCTCCCACGGCTCCAGCCCCAGCCGGTCCAGGACTGCCCGGATCTCGTCGGGCGACGGAACGTCCTCCAGGTAGCGGCGGACGGTGTAGTCGGCCCCCTCCGCGTCGAGCACGGTGAGCGCGCCGCGGCACTTGGAACAGGCGGGATTGATCCAGATCTCCATGGGGCCGAGGTTACGCGAGGGACCTCCGAAAGCCCTTCTGGCCAGGGGCGATTGTCAGTGGTGGGCAGTAAAATAGAGGGAGTTCGTGAGGGCCCCGCCCCGCTGCCAGGAGGTTGCCGATGGCCGTTGCCGCAGTCTCGACCGAGACGCTCGACCGACCGCTGCCCGCCCACCCGCCGCTGCCCCCGTCCCTGCCGAAGAAGCGACTGCCCGCGGGCCGGCCCCGCGAGTGGTATGTCTCGCACAACCGCCGCCTCAAGGCCATGCGCCTGGCGATCGCCCTGCTCGACAGCGGGGTCTACCAGCCCGCCAGCGCCCGGAACCGCCGGATACGGATCGCCGCGGAGCGCCTGGGCATCCACCCTCCGTCCGACACGACCTGCCGCATGGTGCGCGCCCTGATCCGCAACGGCCGCTGATCCCGCCCGCCCGTCGATCGTGCCCGTGCCCCCGGTCGGACCCGTCCGGGGGCACAGGCGCGCCCCACCCGCGCCCGATAGGCTCCCGAGGCCATGAAGACACTCATCTCGGTCGACATGGAAGGCATCTCGGGGATCGTGCACCCCACGGAGACGCACCCCGACCGTCACGACTACGAGCGGGGCCGGGCGTTGATGACGGCCGAGGCGAACGCGGTCGTCGCGGGCGTCCTGGACGCCGACCCGGCCGCCGAGGTCCGCGTCGCCGACGCGCACGGCCCCTACCGCAATCTGCTGCCCGAACAGCTCGACCGGCGGGCCCGCCTGGTCCGCGGCAAGCCACGCCCCCTGGGCATGCTCGCCGGGCTCGACGAGCACACCGACGCGGTGCTGCTCATCGGCTACCACGTGCGCGCGGGCGGCGGCCCGGGCGTCATGGCCCACACGATGAACGGCGAGATCCTCGATGTGCGGGTGGCCGGGCGTTCCCTGGGCGAGATCGGGCTCAACGCCGCCATGGCGGGCCACCTGGGCGTGCCGGTCGTCCTGCTCAGCGGAGACGACGCCGCCTGCGCCGAACTGGCCGACCTCGTGCCCCTGGCCGCGACCGTGGCGGTCAAGGAGGCCCTCGGCATGGCGGCCGCCGTGATGCCGCACCCGGAGGAGACGCGCGGGCGGCTGCGCCGTGCGGCGGCCGAAGCCGTCGCACGGTACGAGGACGTCCCGCCCCTGGTCCTCACCGGGCCGCTCGACGTGGAGGTCGACCTCGCGGGCCCGCACGCCGTCGACCTGGCGACACTCGTACCGGGAGTCTCCCGCGCCCGAGGGGCCCGTACGGTCGCCTTCACCGCCCAGGACTACGCCGCCGCCTACCGGCTGATCCTGCTGCTCGCCCAACTCGCCACCATCAAGCCCGGATAGCCCTGCCCGGCTCATCGATGCCGCGCGGCCGGGCGCGGCGGGCCCGGCTGCCTCCACCGCTGCCTCACTCCGGCGCACCGCCCGCGACGACGAGACGGCCACAGGCCCTTCGGGCCGCCGCGGTCAAGCCCGGTCAGAGCCAAAAGAGCCTGGACCCGGTCCGTAAACCGGGTCGAGCGCCGGGGCGGTCGCGTCTACCGTGACCGGGTGACCACACAGGTGATCGTGCTGAACGGCGGCTCCAGCACGGGCGGGTCGGACATCGTCCACCGCCCCCGAGCCGTACCGCCGGGCCCCCGGCCCGCCGCGGCGATCGCCGACGGCCGCGAGACCGCCCGCGGGGACCGCGCCCGGGACACGGGAGCGGCACAGGCGGCCACGGGTCACCGGGGTGTCGCCTATGACCGGGAGGCGGGCGCCCCGCGCACGGAGCCCTGGACCGCGCGCGGGCCGTCGTCGCCCATGCACCTGAGCGGCGCCACCGACCGCCCGGGCCGCCGGCGGGCGGTGGCGCCCCGCCGTCCGGCCACCGCCCCCGCCGTCCCTCGGCGACGGGCCCGTACCCACCGCCCGACCGTGGGCGAGAGAGGCAGGGGAGAGCGATGAGCGACCTGTGGACCGGGGAGAGGGTGCGCCTCAGGGGCATCGAGCCCCAGGACTGGGAGGGCTTCAGGGCCCTGGCCCTGCACACCGTGGACGCCCGGAACGCCGATGTGGTCGACCCGCCGCGCTCGGACGAGAGCTTCCGCACCTGGACCGCGGAGCGCGCCGAACGCCCGCCGGACGCCGCCGCGTTCCAACTGGTGATCGAGACCCGGTTCGAGCACGCCTTCGTCGGCGCGGTGTCGGTGGGCGAGACGGACGCGCGGGCAGGCCGCTTCTGTACGGGCATCGAGGTCACCCGCGAACACCGCCGCCAGGGCTACGCGGCCGAGGCGACCGAGCTGGTCCTCACCTACATGTTCGCCGAGCAGCGGTCCCACAAGTGCGAGGTGGAGGTGTACGCCTTCAACGACGCCTCCCTGGCCCTCTACCGCAAACTCGGCTTCGTGGAGGAGGGCCGCCTGCGCCAGCACGAGTTCTTCGCCGGCGCCCACCACGACGTGCTGCTGCTGGGCATGACGGCCGACGAGTACTGGGCGGGGAGAACACGCCCGTCGTTGCGGTGAGGCCCACGGCTGCCCGGAGGGAGAGCCGGGGACGGGACCAGCTGAATGAACAGTTCGCCAACACGCTCTACGCCCGGGTGACAGCTCAGGTGGCGGCCCTCCAACCCCCCTCGACAGGGGCGATGGGGCTGTAGCTTGGCGCTCGTCGGTCCACAAACGTCCAGGGGGGCGATGCGTCATGCGTAAAGTCGGCACGTTCACAGCGGTGGGGATGTCCGCCGCGGTCGTCGCGACGCTGGGAGTCGCCTACACCGGAGCCACCGCGACCGCGTCCCAGCCCGCCGCCGTCGCTGCCGCCCCGGCCGACGTCTACAAGGCCACATCGGTGAGCGAGATCGGCGCGGCCATGACCCAGGTCGTCGCCCTGTCGCTCCCCGCGGGGACCTACACCCTGACCGGCTCCGCCCACCTGGTGTACGCGGACAAGGCGAGCTGCTACGTCACGGGGGGCCCGTCGATGGCGACGCCTCGCGGCAACGGCTACAACGAGGCGTCACTGAGCGCAACGGGAGTGGTGACCCTGGCGAAGACCGCCAAGGTCCAGTTGATGTGCGGCAGCGAAAAGGTGCTCCCGATGCCGCAGGACCCGCACGTCAACGGCACCTTGGTGGCCACCAGGGCCGCCGCGTACCAGAACCAGGGCACCGGCGCCCCGTAGCCCGGCTTCGCGACGGAGGGCGCCCGCCGAGGCCCCCGCCGTGCTCCGGCGTCACGTCAGGCGACTCGCCGGGCGAGCGCGCTCAACGGGCGAGAAGGCGGAGAACAAGGGGGTGCCTGGGAAGGCTGCTGAGAGTTCTTTCCCAGGTCACGTGCTCTTCGAGAGGATCTCGCGCAGGGCGCCGGGCCCCTCTGCCTAGAGGTCGAAGTACAGCTCGAACTCGTGCGGGTGCGGGCGGAGCTGGATCGGGGCGATCTCGTGCGTGCGCTTGTAGTCGATCCACGTCTCGATGAGGTCCGACGTGAAGACGCCGCCCGCCTGGAGGTACTCGTTGTCCGCCTCCAGGGCTTCGAGCACGGCCGGGAGGGAGGTCGGGACCTGCTGGACGTTGGCGTGCTCCTCGGGAGCCAGCTCGTAGAGGTCCTTGTCGATCGGCTCGGCCGGCTCGATCTTGTTCTTCACGCCGTCCAGACCCGCCATCAGCAGCGCGGAGAAGGCGAGGTACGGGTTGGAGGACGGGTCCGGGGCGCGGAACTCGACGCGCTTGGCCTTCGGGTTCGAGCCGGTGATCGGGATGCGCATCGCGGCGGAGCGGTTGCGCTGCGAGTACACCATGTTGACCGGGGCCTCGAAGCCGGGGACCAGGCGGTGGTAGGAGTTCACCGTCGGGTTGGTGAAGGCCAGCAGCGACGGCGCGTGCTTGAGGATGCCGCCGATGTAGTAGCGGGCCATGTCCGACAGGCCGGCGTAACCCTGCTCGTCGTAGAAGAGCGGCGTGCCGCCCTGCCACAGCGACTGGTGGACGTGCATGCCGGAGCCGTTGTCGCCGAAGATCGGCTTGGGCATGAAGGTCGCGGTCTTGCCGTTGCGCCAGGCGACGTTCTTCACGATGTACTTGAAGAGCATCAGGTCGTCGGCCGCGGCGAGCAGCGTGTTGAACTTGTAGTTGATCTCGGCCTGGCCGGCCGTGCCGACCTCGTGGTGCTGGCGCTCGACCTGGAGGCCGCTCCTGCCCAGCTCCAGGGACATCTCGGCCCGCAGGTCGGCGAAGTGGTCCACCGGCGGGACCGGGAAGTAGCCGCCCTTGTAGCGGACCTTGTAGCCGCGGTTGTTCTCGAGCGCCCCGGTGTTCCAGGCGCCGGCCTCGGAGTCGATGTGGTAGAAGCTCTCGTTCGCCGACGTCTGGAAACGGACGTTGTCGAAGACGTAGAACTCGGCCTCCGGGCCGAAGTACGCGGTGTCCGCGAAGCCGGTCGAGGCCAGGTACGCCTCTGCCTTCTTCGCGATGTTGCGCGGGTCGCGGCTGTACGGCTCGCCCGTGATCGGGTCGTGGATGAAGAAGTTGACGTTGATCGTCTTGTCACGGCGGAACGGGTCCACCCGGGCCGTCGACAGGTCCGCGCGCAGCGCCATGTCGGACTCGTGGATGGCCTGGAAGCCGCGGATCGACGAACCGTCGAAGGCCAGTTCCTCGGCCGGGTCGAAGGTCGTCGCCGGGATCGTGACGTGCTGCATCACCCCGGGCAGGTCGCAGAACCGGACATCGATGAACTTGACGTCGTTGTCCGCTACGTACTTCTGCACTTCGTCGGCGTTCTGGAACATCCAACTCCTCCTACTCCCGGCCCAGGAGGGACGGGGTTGTAGCTCGCTGTGCGGCCAGTGCGGTGGCACACGCCGGACCTGACCTTAGGCAGACGGCATTTCTCCAGCATGACCCATTTGTTTCGCCCAAGTTAACCGGGCGGGGGTCGGGGAGCATCTCCACCGGCCGGGCTGCCTCCCCCCGCCCGGCCGGGAGCGGACGCGGGCGCAGTACCGTGGACGGGTGGACAACAGGCAAGCAATCGGATCGTGGCTCTCGGGCCCCCGCGCGGCCGCCGAGCAGATGGGCGCCGACTTCGGCTACCGGGGCAAGGGGCTGGGGCTCCCCGAGACGGGGCCCGGCTCGGTCGCTCCGCTCGGGCGCCGCTTCGGGGCCCTCTTCATCGACTGGTCGCTCTGCATGGTGATCGCTTACGGGCTGCTCGCCCGCGGCGACCAGCAGGCGGCGGGCAACTGGGCGCTCGGGGTCTTCCTGGTGATGAGCCTGCTCACCGTCGGGACCATCGGCTGCACACCGGGCAAGCGCCTGCTGGGCGTGCGGGTGATCGCGGAGGACGGCGGCCGGCTCGGGTTCGTGCGGGTCGTCCTGCGGACCGTCCTGCTTCTGCTCGTCATCCCCGCAATCGTCTGGGACCGCGACGGCCGCGGGCTCCACGACCGCCTCTCGCGCGCCGTCCAGATCCGCATGTGACCGGAGACCGGCCGCAGGCGACCGGTCCGGGGGCCCGGCGGTCCGGCCCGGGGCCGCTCCTGGTGGGTGTGCTCCTGCGTGAGCGTCGCCGTGGGCGCGGGTGTCGAGGTTGTAGACGACCCGCCCCCGTGTACGTGACCGTCCGTACACACCCGTCCCGTACACGTCCGTGCCGTGCGCACCCCGCCGTCGCGTCGTGCACGGTCGGCCGGGTCACGTCATGAGAGCGGGGCGGCCCCGGGAACCGTTCACCGGTTCGGGGCCGCCCCGCTCTCGTGCTGACGTCCGCGGTCAGCGCATCTTTCCGCCACGCGGCATCCGCATGCCCTTGGGCATCGGGCCCTTCGGCAGTGGCATGTTGCTCATCAGGTCGCCCATCGCCCGCAGCCGGTCGTTGGTGCCGGTCACCTGGGGGCCGGCGAGGACGCGAGGAAGCTTCAGCATCTTGGTGCGGACCTTCTTCAGGGGCACCTGGCCCTCGCCGTTGCCGACGATGATGTCGTGCACCGGCACGTCCACCACGATGCGGGCCATCTTCTTCTTCTCCGAGGCCAGCAGGGCCTTCACTCGGTTCGGGTTGCCCTCGGCCACCAGGACGATGCCGGCCTTGCCGACCGCCCGGTGGACGACGTCCTGGCTGCGGTTCATCGCCACCGCGGGGGTGACGGTCCAGCCGCGTCCGATCCGGTCCAGGACGGCGGCCGCCGCGCCGGGCTGACCCTCCATCTGCCCGAAGGCCGCCCGCTCCGCGCGCCGGCCGAAGACGATCGCCATCGCGAGGACGGCCAGGACGAAGCCCAGGATGCCCAGGTAGACGGGGTGACCGATCGCGAAGCCGATGCCGAGGAGGACACCGAGCGTGACGAGTCCGACACCCGCGACGATGAGACCGATCTTGCTGTCGGTCCGCCTGGTCATCTTGTAGGTCAGGGCGATCTGCTTGAGCCGCCCTGCGTTCTCGGCGCTGTCCGCGCCCTCGGTTTTTGCCTTCCTCGCCATGTACAGAAGTTTACGTGGCGCGGCGGTGGCCTAGGAACGGTGGTCGGCCACGGCCTGGAGGACGTGCTCCGCCTCCACCCGGTCCCGGGCGCGGCGGCGGTCCTCCAGGACCGCCGTCCAGGCGTTGCGGCGGGCGGTGCGCTGGCCCCCGCTCAGCAGCAGCGACTCGACTGCGCGCAGAGCGGTGGTGACGGACGGTAGGGCGTGGGCGCGGACCGGTGCGGCCTGCATCGTGGTGTTTCCCCTCGGAGCGGATGCGCCATGCGGGGGCGCGGACTGAGTACGGGAAGCGGTGACGGCGGCGGTCGTGGGGACCGCTGTCGTCCGTGTACCTAGGGTCACTGTTCGGTGTTACCAGCGCGTGACCGGTCGGTCAAACACCCATGAAACCTTCGTTCCGGGGGCCCGCGCACGCCAAAGCGGCCCATTCGCGTCCCCGACCTGCGGGGAGGCGTATGGGCCGCTCGGGTCATGCGGGCGCCGCTCGGCTCTCTCCGGTGAGCGGTCTCACACCGCCGGTGCGGGCCGGGCCCTGTCGGCGGCCGCGCTGCGCGCGTCCATCGCCTGCTGGAAGAGACGGCCGGCGCGGTACGAGGACCGCACCAGCGGGCCCGACATCACGCCGGAGTAGCCGATCGCGTCGGCCTCGTCCTTCAGCTCGACGAACTCGTGCGGCTTCACCCAGCGCTCGACCGGGTGGTGGCGCACGGAGGGCCGCAGATACTGCGTAATCGTGATGAGCTCGCAACCTGCGTCGTACAGGTCCTGGAGCGCCTCGCTGACCTCTTCGCGGGTCTCGCCCATGCCGAGGATCAGGTTCGACTTGGTCACCAGGCCGGCCTCGCGGGCCCGCGTGATGACCTCCAGGGAGCGTTCGTAGCGGAAGCCGGGGCGGATGCGCTTGAAGATCCGGGGCACGGTCTCCACGTTGTGCGCGAGCACCTCGGGACGCGAGGAGAAGACCTCGGCGAGCTGCTCCGGCTCCGCGTTGAAGTCGGGGATCAGCAGCTCGACCTTGGTCGCGCCCGCCTCCCGCTCCGCGGTGAGCGCGTGGATCTGGCGGACGGTCTCGGCGTACAGCCAGGCGCCGCCGTCCTCCAGGTCGTCGCGGGCGACGCCGGTGATAGTGGCGTAGTTCAGGTCCATCGTGACGACCGACTCGCCGACGCGGCGGGGCTCGTCACGGTCCAGCGCCTGCGGCTTGCCCGTGTCGATCTGGCAGAAGTCGCAGCGCCGGGTGCACTGGTCGCCGCCGATGAGGAAGGTGGCCTCGCGGTCCTCCCAGCATTCGAAGATGTTGGGGCAGCCCGCCTCCTGGCAGACCGTGTGCAGCCCCTCGCTCTTCACGAGCTTCTGCAGCTGGTTGTACTCGGGGCCCATCTTCGCCCGTGTTTTGATCCACTCGGGCTTGCGCTCGATGGGGGTCTGGCTGTTCCGGACCTCCAAGCGCAGCATCTTGCGCCCGTCGGGTGCGACAGCGGACACTCCGGCTCCCCTTTGCTTTCGCTGCAATTGGATTCGCATTGGATTCTTCGGCGAACACCAGGGTACGCCCGTACATCAAACGGCTTTACGTCTGTCCAACCTGCGGCCGACGGGTTCTGTTCCCGGGGCGATCCCGCCGGTCGGCGCCTCGCCTCAGACGGGGGCCGCCGCGGCGCTCTGCGGCTCCACCGCCCGCGGGGCGAGTTCCGCGCCCTCCAGGATCTCCCGCAGGTGCTTCTCGACGACCGGGAGCACCTCCTCGATGGTGATCTCCCGGCCCAGTTCGCTGGAGAGCGAGGTGACCCCGGCGTCCCGAATCCCGCAGGGCACGATCCGGTCGAACCAGGTGTTGTCCGGGTTCACGTTGAGTGCGAAGCCGTGCATGGTCACGCCTTTGGCGACCCGGATTCCGATCGCGGCCAGCTTGCGGTCCTCGCGTCGCTGACCCGCGTTGGACGGGGCGTACTCGGGGCCGTTCAGCCGGGCGTCGAACTCCTCGTCCTGGAGCCTCGGGTCGAAGTCGAGGGAGAGGCCGCCGAGCGACGGACGCTGGTCGACCGGGTCGCCGAGCACCCAGACACCGCTGCGGCCCTCCACCCGGGTGGTCTCCACGCCGAAGTCGCGGGCCGTACGGATCAGGGCGTCCTCCAGGCGGCGGACGTGCGCCACCACGTCGACGGGGCGCGGCAGCTTCTGGATGGGGTAGCCGACGAGCTGCCCCGGGCCGTGCCAGGTGATCTTCCCGCCCCGGTCCACGTCGATGACCGGGGTGCCGTCCAGCGGACGCTCGCTGTCGGCCGTGCGGCGCCCAGCGGTGTAGACGGGCGGGTGCTCCAGGAGCAGACAGGTGTCCGGCACCCGGTCCTCGAACCGGGCCGCGTGCACCTCGCGCTGCTTCTGCCATGCCTCCTGGTACTCGACGGCCTGCTCGCCGAAGCCCAGACGGACGAACCGCAGCTCGCTCACAGATGCCTCCCTACCTGTGGCGCCGCGTGCCCGGAGAGGTGTCCCCGGGATGACGGCACCCTGCACTGATCGCGCCCGCAACCACTGTACGACCGTCGTACCGGGAACCGTCCGGCAGGTCGACGGCCGGTCCGCGGGTGGGGTGATTTCGTCAGCACCGCCCCGAATCCTCACACGATCGGATGAAAATGGAGCAAAGGGTGGCCGTGGCCGCCCCGGTGGCCGCTAAATTCGCGCCGTTCCTATGTGGGCTGCCCGTCCGGCCCCGAAGGCAGGAGACCGTACAGCTGATGTCGGAACGACCCCCGCAGCGCACGCCCAACCGCCGCCTGGCCTCGCTCATCGCGGAAGCCGGGTTCTCCCACGCGGGTCTGGCCCGCCGGGTCGATCAGCTCGGCCTCGAACACGGCCTCGACCTGCGGTACGACAAGACCTCGGTGACCCGCTGGCTGCGGGGGCAGCAGCCGCGCGGCACCACCCCCGCCCTGATCGCGGAGGTCTTCACCCGGCGGCTGGGCCGGCGGCTCTCGGCGCAGGACCTCGGGCTCGACGCCTGCGCGCCCGTCTACGCGGGCCTGGAGTTCGCCGCAACCCCGGCCGAGGCCGTCGACATCGTGAGCGGCCTGTGGCGCAAGGACTCCGGCAGTCACACCGAGCTGCGCAAGATCGCTTTCACCCCGGCCGGACTCGTCGTCCCCAGCCGGGACTGGCTGATCGGCAGGCCCGACGAATGGGTGGCGCGAGACGGCGGGGCCGCCCGCCGGGCCCAGGGAGCGGCCCCGCCCCCCGGGCAGCCGCACCCAGGGCCGCACGCAGGGCCGCACACCGAGCCCCGGGGCGGGCCCCGCCCGCCCGGTCCGCCCCGGCCCGCGCCTGCGGGGCCGCCCGTCCCGCCGTCCTCCCCCGGGGCGGGGCCGGGGGCCGGGGCGCTGCCCGTGGTCCCGCGCCAGCGGCAGACCGAGCGGGGGCCCGGACAGCGGGTCGGCGACGGGGACGTCTCCGCACTGCGCTCGGTCGGCGAGCTGTTTCGCACCCTCGACCACGCGTACGGCGGCGGCCACGCCCGGCAGGCCCTCGTGCGCTATCTGGAGCACGAGGCAGAGCCGATGCTCCGGGGCGCGTACGGCGAGGCCACCGGGCGGCGGCTGTTCGCCGCGGTCGCCGACCTGACGCGGCTGGCCGGCTGGACCTCGTACGACATCGCCGCCCACGGCCTGGCCCAGCGGTACTACGTGCAGGCGCTGCGGCTCGCCCAGGCAGCGGGCGACCGCGGCTACGGCGCCTACGTCCTGGTCACGATGAGCCGCCAGGCGGTCTATCTCGGGCACGGCAGGGAGGCCGTGCAACTCGCCCGCGTCGCCCAGCAGGGCGTCGGCTCCGCCGCCCCGCCCCTCGTCCAGGCGCTGCTGCACTCGGCCGAGGCCCGCGGGCACGGCGTGCTCGGCGAGACCCGGTCCTGCACCGCCGCCCTGACCCGGGCCGAGCACGCTCTGGAGGCCGCGCGCCCCGGCGACGAGGTCCCGCACTGGGCCCGCTCCTACGACGAGGCGCAGCTCGCCGACGACCTCGGCCACTGCCACCGCGACCTCCAGCAGTACCGGACCGCCGCCCAGCACGCGGAGCGCTCGCTCCAGTTGCGCTCCCCGGCGTACGCCCGGAGCAGGCTGTTCTGCCGGGTTGTCCTCGCCTCGGCCCGGCTGGGCCTGGGCGAGCTGGACCAGGCCTGCCTGCTGGGGGCGGAGGCGGCCCAGCAGGCGGCCGAGATCCGCTCGGCCCGCGCCACCGAGTACGTGCGCGCGTTCGAGCGCAGCCTGGAGCCCTACCGGGACGCGGTCGCCGTACGCGGCTACCGCGAGCGGGTCGCCGCGCTCGGCTGACGGCGGGAGCGGGGGCGACCGGGGCGGGCGGCAGCCGCGGCACGCTCCCCGCGCTGTCACGCGGCCTCGGGCAGGCCCGAGCCCCCCTCGTGCCGGCCGGGCACGGCCAGATCGGCGAGGATCGCCTCGGCCGCCCGGCGGCCCGACCGGAGGGCCCCCTGCACCGTGCTCGTGTCGCGGTGGTCGCCGCACACGTACAGCCCGGCCAGCACCCGCACCGGGCGGCGCGGATCGTGCGGGGCGTCCATGGCGGGCACCGCCTCCGGGTCGTGGTGCGCCGCCAGGAGTTCCCAGCCGCCCGTGGGGACGCCGTACAGCGCCGCGAGGTGCCGGCGCACCGCGCGGTCCAGGTCCGGCGGAGGGGCGCCGAGCACCGTCGAGGTGATCAGGCTCCGGCCCTCCGGCGCGCGGGAGGGATCGACCGCGCTCATCACCGCGGTGTACGCCACCGGGCCCGACCGGTCGGAGTCCAGCACCAGCGACCTGCCGGTCGGCGGCGGGGCGGGGGCGCTGTGGTGGAGGACCGTCACGGGGCGGAAAGCCGGTACCCGCAGTCCCGGCAGCAGCTCGGCCGCCGCCCCCGCCCCGGTCGCCAGCAGCAGGGAACGGCACCCCAGCTCGCCGTGCTCCTTGGTGCGCACCGAGGTGATGTCGGCGGCGGTCACATGGACGCCCGTGCGCACCGTGCCCGGGGGCAGCGAGGCCGCCAGCAGCTCCGGCAGCGCCGCGGAACCGCCCGCCGGGACGCAGAGCCCGCCGCGCGCGTAGTCCCGCAGGGCGAGATCGGCGCGCCGGCTCGACGTGGTGAGGTCGGGGTCGTTGAGCAGCGCGGAGAGCAGCGGGCGCAGCACGCCGTCCACCGTGCGGGCGGGCAGACCGCTCGCCGCCAGGGCGCTGGCCGCCGTCCGCTCCGGGCGGGCCAGCAGCCGGGCCCGAGGGGTGGCGGCCAGCCGGGACAGCGCCGCGCCCAGCCGGGCCCGGTCGATCGCCCCGGTCACCGCGCCGCTCCGGCCGCCGCGCGACGGGGCCCCGGCCCCCTCCCCGCGCGTGCCGTGCGGGGCACGGGGGGCGCTCGGCCGGGTGCGTACCGCCTTGAGTGCGCCCCTCGCGCTCCGGATGTCGCCGGTGAGCTGGCGGCGGCCGTTGCTGTGGACCAGCACCCCCGGCGCGAACGCCCGCAGCTCCGGGGCGCCGACCCCCGGAGCACCGGTCAGCTCCGGCCAGGAGGCGCACAGCAAGGGGCCGAAGCGGTCGAGCCGGAAGCCGTCCACCTCCGCGGTGGCGAGCCGGCCGCCCACCCGGGGAGCGGCCTCCAGGACGCTGACGCGGAGCCCCGCGCCGGCCAGCAGGCGGGCCGCTGACAGGCCCGCGATGCCGGCCCCGATGATGACCACGTCTGCGTGGTGTGCCGTGCTGCGCACATGCCCCTCCCCGAGTCGGTGCGACTGGTGGGGGGCTCTTGCCCCCAACAGGCCCCCGGAATGCCGGAGTTACCTATCGAGGCTAGGACGATGGCTGATACCGGGTCAGACGCGCGAGCCGGGGAGCACCGGGGCACGGGGTCGCACGGGAGGCCCGGCGCGACCGTGCGAACGCCCGGCGGCCGCGACGCGACACCGCGCGGGGCCCCGGGGCGTCGCCGCGCCGCCCCGGCCGGAGCGCCCGCCGTGCCGCCCCGGGCCGCTCGCCCCGTCGTACCGCCCGGCCGCGGAAGGGCGGGCACGCAGGGAGCGCGGAGAGTGGCCGGATCGGAGGGCGCGGGATCAGCGCAGCGCCGCGCGGATCGCCGCGTCGACGCCGGGAAAGGCGAAGGAGAAGCCGGAGTCCAGCAGCTTGCCCGGGAGCACCCGCTGGCTGCCCAGCACGTCCCCGGCGAACTCCCCGAGCGCGATCCGCAGGGCCGGTGCGGGCGCGGTGAACAGCGTCGGGCGGTGCAGCACCCGGCCCATCGCGGCGGTCACCTCGGCGTTGGTGACGGGGTCGGGCCCGGTCAGGTTCACCGCGCCGGTCAGCGACTCGGTGTCCAGGATGTGGCGCAGCGCCGCGACGTGGTCGTGCAGCGCGATGAAGCTCCAGTACTGGCGGCCGTTGCCCAGCCGCCCGCCGAGCCCGGCCTTGAAGAGCGGGAAGAGCTTTCCCCAGGCCCCTCCCTCGCGGGCGACGACCAGCCCGGTGCGGGCGTGCACGGTGCGGATGCCCGCCTCCTCCGCGGGGGCGGTGGCCGCCTCCCACTCCTCGCAGACGGACGGCAGGAACCCGTGTCCGGGCGGTGCGCTCTCGTCCACCGCCCGGTCCCCGGTGTCGCCGTAGAAGCCGATGGCCGAGCCGGAGAGCAGCACCCGGGGCGGGGAGTCGAGCGAGGCGACGGCCTCGGCGATCGCGGCGGTGCCCAGGACGCGGCTGTCCCGGATCTCCCTCTTGTAGGCGTCGGTCCAGCGGTGGTCGCCGACCCCGGCCCCGGCGAGGTGGACGACGGCGTCGCAGCCCACCAGCCCGGCCACGTCCACGTGACTGCGACGGGGGTCCCACGCCACCTCGTCGCCGCTTCTGGCGGGCCGCCGGACCAGGCGGGCCACCTCGTGCCCGTCGGCCCGCAGCGAGCGCACCAGCGCCGCTCCGATGAGTCCTGACGATCCGCTGACGGCGATACGGGAGCTCGGCATGCGCCCATCCTGCCCCACGGGCCGCGGTGAACACGGCGAAGACGGGACCGGTCGGCGGGAAACGGCCTCACGCCGGCCCGGGCGGCGCGCCCCCGCCGTCGGCGGCGTGAGCCGCGGCCCACCCGGCGACCGGGCGCCGGCGCGGACCGCGTGGATCGGCGGGGACGCCGCATGGCACAGTGACGCCATGCCCGCACTCGCCCTCCGTTCCGTCCGCTCCGCCGTGCCCGCCGACGACGGCCCGCTCGCGGAGCTCGACCGGTCCACCTGGTCGACGCTGCACGCGGTGACGCCGAAGCCGCAGCCTCCGTACGCCTCCTTCTTCGACGAGCGGCACCGGCCGGAGGACTTCCTCGTGGCGGAGGCCGGGGCGGAGACCGGCGACGCGCGGATCGCCGGGTACATACGGCTCGTCCCGCCCACCCCCCTCTTCTCCAACGCCCACGTGCGGCAGATCCAGGGTCTTGCCGTGGCCGGCTGGGCGCGCGGGGCCGGCGTCGGGCGGGCCCTGCTGCGGGCGGCGCTCGCCGAGGCCCGCGGTCAGGGCGCGAACCGGGTCACCCTTCGGGTGCTCGCGCACAACACCCCGGCCCGCGCGCTGTACGCCTCCGAGGGTTTCGTCGTCGAAGGGGTGCTGCCGGGGGAGTTCTTCCTGAACGGACGCTACGTCGACGACGTGGCGATGGGCCGCTCGGTCCTGTCCTGATACCTGGGCCCCGGGGCGCCTCCGTCACCGCGGGCCGAAGCGGTCCCACAGCTCGGGGAAGCGGGACGCGAGGGCCCCCTCGTCCTCGAAGTCGAGGGGCGTGCCCAGCGGGTCGGTGGGGTGCGGCGGAAGCCCCAGGTCCGGCGCCACCGCGCCGGTGAGCTGCTCGTAGGCCTCGTCGGCCGCGTAGCCCAGGTCCTCCCCGTCCCCGTCGACCTCCTCGTCGAAGTCCTCCAGCAGCTCCGCGAGGTCGTCGGGGTCGTGCAGGGCCCCCTCGAAGACCTCCCGGCCCTGGCCGATCAGCCAGCAGCGGAAGCAGTCGAACGCGTCGTCGCTCGCGCCGCCGAACAGCACGGCCGCCGCGCCCCACAGATCCCAGCGGTAGGCCCGGTTGTAGCGGGCCTCGAAGTGCCGGGCGAAGTCCAGCACGGATTCGGGATCGAGCCGCACCAGCCGTTCCACGAGCAGATCGGCGTGGTCCTCGGGGTCGCCCTCAGCGGCCTCGCGGGTGCTGTCGACGATCTCCCAGAATTCCGTTTCGTCCATCACGGGTCCAGCATCCAGCCTGCCGGGTGCTCATGCACGCGCAGACACCGAATTGCCGCCTTTCAGCGATACAACTCGTGCAGACGTTCGGCCGCCTCGGCGAACCGGGCCCGCAGCGCCTCGGGGGCCAGGACCTCCAACTCGGGCCCCAGCGGCAGCAACTGCTCGTACGCCACGTCCAGTGACTCCATCGGCAGGGTCACCGTCCGCAGGCCGTCCGGCCCGGCGGGAGGGGCCTGGGCGAGGGCCGCGGCCGCCGCCGCCCGGTCACCGGCGTACGCGAGCCGGCGCGCACCGCGCTCGGACACCCGTACGGTCACCTCTGTGCGCAGCAGGGACCGGGCGAACTCGGCGGACCGCGCCTCCCAGAACTCGCCCAGGTCGAAGCCCTCGTCCCGCTCGAAGCGCTCCTCTGCCGGCTTGGCCGCGGTGAAGCGGTCGATCCGGTAGACCCGGAAGTCGCCGTCCGCCGCGGCGCACAGATACCAGACCCCCGCCTTGAGGACGAGGCCGTACGGAGCCAGCTCCCGCTCCACTTCCGTCCCCCCGCGACCGCGGTAGCGGGCCCGCAGCAGGCGGTCGTCCCAGACGGCGTCGGCGACGGCGGGCAGCAGGGCGGGCGTCCTCGGCTCGTGGTACCAGGAAGGGGCGTCCAGGTGGAAGCGCCGGGCGGCTGAGGACGAGGCGTCGCGCAGCGAGGGCAGGAGCGCGGCCGACACCTTGAGCCGGGCGGCCGACGCCGCGTCCTCCAGGCCCATCTCGCGCAGCGCGGCGGGCAGCCCGGACAGGAAGAGGGCCTCCGCCTCGTCACGGGCCAGGCCGGTCAGCCGGGTGCGGTACCCGCCGATCAGCCGGTAGCCGCCCGCCCGGCCGCGCTCCGCGTACACCGGGACGCCCGCCTCGGAGAGCGCCTGCGCGTCCCGGGCGACCGTGCGCTCCGACACCTCCAGCTCCGCGGCCAGCTCGGCGGCGGTCATGGCGGGACGGGACTGAAGGAGGAGGACCATCTTGATCAGCCGGGCAGCGCGCATGGGCCCATTGTGGCCGTACCGCCCGCCTCCGACGCCGGCCCCCCGCCCCGCCCGCGCCCCCCGGCACGGACCCGGCCCCCGGCCGCCCGGGCGGGGCGCTGTCGGGCGCGTCCGCCCCGACGACCGGGGGCCGGGTCCGTGCCGGGGGGCGCGGGCTCCCGGCGGCTCAGAGCCCGTAGCGCTCCCGGGCCTCCTTGACCGCGGTGGCCGGGACCTCGCCGCGCCGGGCCAGCTGGGCCAGCGACGCCACCACGATCGACTGGGCGTCGACGCCGAAGTGGCGGCGGGCCGCGGCACGGGTGTCGGAGAGGCCGAAGCCGTCCGTGCCGAGCGAGGACCAGTCCTGCTCCACCCACTGGCTGATCTGGTCCGGCACCTGGCGCATCCAGTCGCTGACCGCGAGCACCGGGCCCGGCGCACCGGAGAGCGCCTGGGTCACGTACGGCACCTGCTGCTCACCGCGGAGCAGCGCCTCGTCGGCGGCCAGCGCGTCGCGGCGCAGCTCGCCCCACGAGGTGGCGGACCACACGTCGGCCGTGACACCCCAGTCGGCGGCCAGCAGCTCCTGGGCCTCCAGGGCCCAGTGGATCGCCGTGCCGGACGCCAGCAGCTGCAGGCGCGGCGCGTCCGCCTTCGCGGGCGTGCCCTCCTTGAAGCGGTACAGGCCCTTGACGATGCCCTCCTCGACGCCCTCGGGCATCGCGGGCTGGGGCTTCGGCTCGTTGTAGACCGTCAGGTAGTAGAAGACGTTCTCTGCCTCGGGGCCGTACATCCGGCGCAGACCGTCCTTGACGATCACCGCGACCTCGTAGGCGAACGCCGGGTCGTAGTTGAGCGAGGCCGGGTTGGTGGCCGCGATCAGGTGCGAGTGGCCGTCCGCGTGCTGGAGGCCCTCGCCCGTCAGGGTCGTGCGGCCCGCCGTCGCGCCGACGATGAAGCCCTTGCCGAGCTGGTCGGCGAGCTGCCACATCTGGTCGCCGGTCCGCTGCCAGCCGAACATCGAGTAGAAGATGTAGAACGGGATCATCGTCTCGCCGTGCGTCGCGTACGACGTGGCGGCGGCGATGAAGTCGGCCATGGCTCCGGCCTCGGTGATCCCCTCGTTGAGGATCTGGCCGTCCTTGGCCTCCTTGTAGTACATCAGCTGGTCGCGGTCGACCGGGTCGTACGTCTGGCCCAGCGGCGAGTAGATGCCGGCGGAGGGGAAGAGCGACTCCATGCCGAAGGTGCGGGCCTCGTCCGGGACGATCGGCACCCAGCGCCTGCCGGTCTCCTTGTCCCGCATCAGGTCCTTCACCAGGCGGACGAACGCCATGGTGGTGGCCATCTCCTGCTTGCCGGACCCCTTGTACAGGGCCTTGAACGCGCGCTCCTCGGGCTGCGGCAGGGCCGCCGCGTGCACCCGGCGGGCCGGGGCGGGACCGCCGAGGGCGGCGCGGCGCTCCTGGAGGTAGCGGACCTCGGGGGAGTCGGCGCCGGGGTGGCCGTAGGGGACCAGCCCGTCCTCGAAGGCGCTGTCGGGGATCGGGAGGCCGAGCAGCTCGCGCATGCCCTTGAACTCGTCGATCGACAGCTTCTTCATCTGGTGGTTGGCGTTCTTGGACTCGAAGCCCTTGCCCAGGGTGTAGCCCTTGACCGTCTGGGCCAGGATCACGGTCGGCGCGCCCTTGTGCTCGACGGCCGCCCGGTACGCCGCGTACACCTTGCGGGCCTCGTGGCCGCCGCGGGAGGTGTAGAAGCACTCGGCGATCTTCGCGTCGGTGAGCAGCTTCGCCAGCTCGGCGAGCGCGGGCTCGACGCCGAAGAAGTGCTCGCGGATGTAGGCGACGTCGCGGGTGGCGTACGTCTGGAACTGCGCGTCCGGCACCTCGCGCAGGCGGCGCAGCAGCGCACCCTGGGTGTCCAGCTGGAACAGCTCGTCCCAGGCGTTGCCCCAGAGCGTCTTGACGACGTTCCAGCCGGCTCCGCGGAACTGCGCCTCCAGCTCCTGGACCACGCGGAAGTTGGCGCGGACCGGGCCGTCGAGGCGCTGCAGGTTGCAGTTGATGACGAAGGTCAGGTTGTCGAGCTGCTCGCGGGCCGCCAGCGCGAGGGCCGCGGTCGACTCGGGCTCGTCCATCTCGCCGTCGCCCAGGAAGGCCCAGACGTGCGAGCCGGCGGTGTCCTTGATGGCGCGGTTGGTCAGGTAACGGTTGAAGCGCGCCTGGTAGATGGCCGAGAGCGGGCCCAGGCCCATCGACACGGTCGGGAACTCCCACAGCCAGGGCAGCCGCCGCGGGTGCGGGTAGGAGGGCAGACCGTCGCCGCCCGCCTCCTGGCGGAAGTTGTCGAGCTGCTGCTCGCTGAGCCGGCCGTCGAGGAAGGCGCGGGCGTAGATGCCGGGGGAGGCGTGGCCCTGGATGTAGAGCTGGTCACCGGAGCCGTCCCCCTCCTTGCCGCGGAAGAAGTGGTTGAAACCGGTCTCGTAGAGCCAGGCCGCGGAGGCGAAGGTGGCGATGTGGCCGCCGACCCCGTGCCGGGCGCCCCGGGTCACCATCGCGGCCGCGTTCCAGCGGTTCCAGGCGGTGATCCGCGACTCCATCTCCAGGTCGCCGTCGAAGTCGGGTTCGGCGGCTGTGGGGATGGAGTTGACGTAATCGGTCTCCAGCAGCTTGGGCAGCGCGAGACCGGCGCCCTCGGCGTGCTGCAGCGAGCGGCGCATCAGGTACGCGGCGCGGTGCGGGCCGGCGGCCTGTGTGACGGCGTCGAGGGAGGCCGCCCATTCGGCGGTCTCCTCGGGGTCACGGTCCGGGAGCTGGTCGAGCTCGCTCGGAAGCTTTCCTACGGGGTCGGTCATGATCGCCGCCTTCCGGAGAGGAGGGGGGTGGAGAAGTCCCTGACTGGCAGGACAGGGCGATGGGCCGGTGGGCCCGCGGAGAACTGTAAGGCGCTGATCGATGATCGATCAAAGGATTGAAGGCAAAACTTCTCGATACGAAGAAAAGTGGCATGCGGTGCCGCGAATCGGGGCACGGAGTGACGCGCCAAAGCGCGCAAAAAGGGCGCTGACCTGCACGGAAGAGCGGCAGGCGCGCCAGATGATCGAGGCTGGGGGCCGACTCAGGCGCGGGGCGCGCAGCCCAGGACGTGGGCCTTCACCAGAGCGCCGATCTGCGGGTCCTCCTGGAGGAACGCGTCGATGAGCGCCTGGTGCTCCTCCGCGTACGACTTCTGCACCGTGCCCAGCCAGCGGATCGACAGGGCCGTGAACACCTCGATGCCCAGCCCCTCCCAGGTGTGCAGCAGCACCGCGTTCCCGGCGGCCCGCACCATCTCCCGGTGGAAGCCCACCGTGTGCCGCACCTGGGCCTCGCCGTCGGACAGCCGGTCCGCCTCGTACAGCGCGGCCACGTGCGGCGCCAGCGCCGAGCAGTCCCGTCCGAGCAGCGGGGCGGCCAGCTCCGCAGCGATCTGCTCCAGACCGGCCCGCACCGGATAGCTCTCCTCCAGGTCGGCGGCGGTGAGGTTGCGGACCCGGACGCCCTTGTTGGGGGCGGACTCGATCAGCCGCAGCGTCTCCAGCTCCCGCAGCGCCTCGCGCACGGGCGTCTGGCTGACCTCCAGCTCGGTGGCGATGCGCCGCTCCACGATCCGCTCGCCCGGCTTCCAGCGCCCGCTGACGATCCCCTCCACGATGTGCTCGCGGATCTGTTCGCGCAGCGAGTGGACGACGGGCGGGGTCATGGGGTGCTCCTTCGCGGGCAGACCGGCGCTGCCTGCATCATCTCGGGGGCGGGGCGGCCGCGTGCGCCGAGGCCGGCCCGCACGGGGAGGGCGGCGGTGGTCTTAGACAATACGGCGGCGCCCCCGCCCGGAAGAGTTCCGGACGGGGGCGCCGCTGGTGAGGCTGGTTACAGCGGGAGCGCTCAGAGGCCGAGCTCGACCTCGAACTCACCGGCCTCCAGGATCGCCTTGACCGACGTCAGGTAACGGGCGGCGTCCGCGCCGTCCACCAGACGGTGGTCGTAGGAGAGCGCGAGGTACGTCATGTCGCGCACCGCGATGGTCTCGCCGAGGTCCGGGTGGTCGATGACCACCGGACGGCGGACCGTCGCGCCGATGCCGAGGATGGCCGCCTGGTTCGGCGGCACGATGACGGTGTCGAAGAGCGCACCGCGCGAACCGGTGTTGCTGATGGTGAACGTGGCCCCGGACATGTCGTCCGGCGTCAGGCCGCCACCGCGCGCCTTGCCCGCCAGTTCGGCGGTCTTCTTCGAGATGCCCGCGATGTTCAGATCGCCCGCACCCTTGATGACCGGGGTCATCAGGCCCTTCTCGGCGTCCACGGCGATGCCGATGTTCTCCGCGTCGAAGTACGTGATGGTGCCCTCGTCCTCGTTGATCCGGGCGTTGACGACCGGGTGGGCCTTCAGCGCCTGGGCGGCCGCCTTCACGAAGAACGGCATCGGGGACAGCTTGACGCCCTCACGGGCGGCGAAGGAGGCCTTCGCCCGGTTGCGCAGCTTCATCAGCTTGGTGATGTCGACCTCGACGACCGAGGTCAGCTGGGCCTGCGAGTGCAGCGCCTTCATCATGTTGTCGCCGATGACCTTGCGCATGCGGGTCATCTTGACCGTCTGACCGCGCAGCGGGGACGCCTCCAGCTTCGGCGCCGCCGGGGCGGCGGCCGGAACCTCGGAGGGGGCCGGAGTGGCGGCGGCCTTGGCGGCCTCCGCGGCGGCGACGACGTCCTGCTTGCGGATGCGGCCGCCGACGCCGGTGCCCTTGACCGCGCTCAGGTCCACGTTGTTCTCGGACGCGAGCTTGCGGACCAGCGGCGTGACGTACGCGCCGTCGTCACCGGAGGGCGCGGGCTGAGCCGGGGCGGCGGGAGCCGCCGGGGCCTCCTGCTTGGGGGCCTCCTGCTTGGGCGCTTCCTGGGCCGGGGCCGCGGGGGCCTCCTGCTTGGGAGCTTCCTGCTTGGGGGCCTCCTGGGCGGGAGCCGCGGGGGTCTCCTGCTTGGGGGCTTCCTGCTTGGGGGCCTCCTGGGCGGGAGCCGCGGGGGCTTCCTGCTTGGGGGCCTCCTCCTTGGGCGCTTCCTGGGCCGGGGCCGGGGGCTGCGCCGGAGCGGCGGCCGGGGCCGCGCCCGGAGCACCGATGACGGCGAGCTTGGCGCCGACCTCGGCGGTCTCGTCCTCGCCGACCACGATCTCCAGCAGCACACCGGCGACCGGGGCGGGGATCTCGGTGTCGACCTTGTCCGTGGAGACCTCCAGCAGAGGCTCGTCCTCCGCGACCTCCTCGCCGACCTCCTTCAGCCAACGGGTGACGGTGCCCTCGGTGACGCTCTCGCCGAGCGCCGGGAGGGTGACGTCGGTGCCCTCGGCGGACGATCCGCCGGTGGCCGCCTCCGCGCTCGGGGCCGGGGCGGGGGCCTCGGACTCCGTCGACGGGGCGGCGGGGGCTTCGGCCGCCGGAGCCTCGGCGGCGGGGGCCTCGGATGCGGGAGTCTCGGCCGCGGGGGCGGACTCCTCGGCCGGGGCTCCCGAGCCGTCGTCGATGACGGCCAGCTCGGCGCCGACCTCGACGGTCTCGTCCTCAGCGACCTTGATGGCGGACAGGACGCCGGACGCGGGGGCCGGGATCTCGGTGTCGACCTTGTCGGTCGAGACCTCGAGCAACGGCTCGTCGGCCTCGACGCGCTCGCCCTCGGCCTTCAGCCAACGGGTGACAGTGCCCTCGGTGACGCTCTCGCCGAGCGCCGGAAGGGTTACGGAAACCGACATGGTTTCAGTTGCTCCTTACGAAAATGCGGAAGTGGTCGGTCGTCGCGCCCGGGACCGGGGGTCAGTCGTGCGAGTGGAGGGGCTTGCCGGCCAGCGCCAGGTGGGCCTCGCCCATCGCCTCGTTCTGCGTCGGGTGGGCGTGGATGAGCTGCGCGACCTCGGCGGGCAGCGCCTCCCAGTTGTAGATCAGCTGGGCTTCGCCGACCTGCTCGCCCATACGGTCGCCCACCATGTGGACGCCGACCACGGCGCCGTCCTTGACCTGGACGAGCTTGATCTCGCCCGCGGTCTTCAGGATCTTGCTCTTGCCGTTGCCCGCGAGGTTGTACTTGAGGGCGACGACCTTGTCCGCGCCGTAGATCTCCTTGGCCTTGGCCTCGGTGATGCCCACGGAGGCGACCTCGGGGTGGCAGTACGTCACCTTCGGCACGCCGTCGTAGTCGACCGGGACGGTCTTGAGCCCGGCGAGACGCTCCGCCACCAGGATGCCCTCGGCGAAGCCGACGTGGGCGAGCTGGAGCGTCGGGACCAGGTCGCCGACCGCCGAGACCGTCGGGACGTTGGTCTGCATGTACTCGTCGACCAGGACGTAGCCGCGGTCCATCGCGACGCCCTGCTCCTCGTAACCCAGGCCCTGCGAGACCGGGCCGCGGCCGATCGCGACGAGCAGCAGCTCCGCCTCGAAGGTCTTGCCGTCGGCGAGCGTCACCCGGACGCCGTCCTCGGTGTACTCGGCCTTCTCGAAGAACGTGCCGAGGTTGAACTTGATGCCGCGCTTGCGGAACGCGCGCTCGAGAAGCTTGGAGCTGTTCTCGTCCTCGACCGGGACGAGGTGCTTGAGGCCCTCGATGATGGTGACCTCGGTGCCGAAGGACTTCCAGGCCGAGGCGAACTCGACGCCGATGACGCCGCCGCCCAGCACGATCGCGGACTTCGGGACCCGGTCCATGTTCAGCGCGTGGTCCGAGGAGATGATCCGGTTGCCGTCGATCTCCAGGCCCGGCAGCGACTTCGGCACGGAGCCGGTGGCCAGCAGCACGTGGCGGCCCTGGACGCGCTGGCCGTTCACGTCGACGGAGGTGGGGGAGGAGAGCTTGCCCTCACCCTCGATGTAGTGGACCTTGCGGGAGGCGATGAGACCCTGCAGCCCCTTGTACAGGCCCGAGATCACCTCGTCCTTGTACTTGTTGACGGCCTCCATGTCGATGCCCTCGAAGGTCGCCTTCACCCCGAACTGGGCCGAGTCACGGGCCTGGTCGGCGATCTCACCCGCGTGCAGCAGTGCCTTCGTGGGGATGCAGCCGTTGTGCAGGCAGGTGCCGCCCACCTTGCCCTTCTCGATCAGGGCGACGTCCAGGCCCAGCTGCGCTCCGCGCAGGGCCGCGGCGTAACCGCCACTGCCACCGCCGAGGATCACTAGGTCGAAAACGGTGCTGGCGTCGTTCGCCACGTCACGTCCTCCATGCATGTGCGCCGTGCGCCGGGCCCCGTCGCTGGGGTGTGACCGGCCGGTCGGCTGGTGTGCGGCCGCTTTTGTTCGGCCCTGTGGTGGGGGCCCTGTCCTGCCGAGAACCCATCTTCGCACTTGTCGACGGTGAGCGGGACGCGGGGCCCGGCTCCGGCACGGACGATCATCCGTGCCGGAGGGTTGCTGCTGCGGTCGGACCTGTCGAACCGGCCGGTTTCGTCCGGAGCGAAACCCGCCCGGACCGCATGCCTCCGAGAAGCGACAACGCCTACGGCCCCGGTGCTATGCCCGGGGCCGTAGGCGGGTGTCCGGCGGAGCGGCTCGGCGCGGATCAGCCGAGGTCGCCGGCGGCGGTGCGCTCGGCGAGGCGGACCAGGGTGCGGACCGAGGAGCCGGTGCCGCCCTTGGGCGTGTAGCCGTACGGCGCGCCCTCGTGGAACGCGGGACCCGCGATGTCCAGGTGCGCCCAGGCGATGCCCTCGCCCACGAACTCCTGCAGGAACAGACCGGCGACCAGGCCGCCGCCCATCCGCTCGCCCATGTTGGCGATGTCGGCGGTGGGGGACTCCATGCCCTTGCGCAGGTCGGCCGGGAGCGGCATCGGCCAGGAGGCCTCGCCGACCTCTTCGGAGATCTCGTGGATCGACGTACGGAAGGCGTCGTCGTTGGCCATGACGCCGAAGGTGCGGTTGCCCAGCGCCAGCACCATGGCACCGGTCAGCGTCGCCACGTCGACGATCGCGTCGGGCTTCTCCTCCGACGCGCGGGTCAGCGCGTCGGCCAGGACGAGCCGGCCCTCGGCGTCGGTGTTGAGGACCTCGACGGTCTTGCCGCTGTACATGCGCAGCACGTCGCCGGGGCGGACGGCGTTGCCGGAGGGCATGTTCTCGGCCAGCGCCAGCCAGCCGGTGACGTTGACCCTCAGGCCCAGGCGGGCGGCGGAGACGACGGCGGCGAACACGGCGGCGGCGCCGGCCATGTCGCACTTCATCGTCTCGTTGTGGCCGGCCGGCTTGAGCGAGATGCCGCCCGAGTCGTAGGTGATGCCCTTGCCGACGAGGGCCAGGGTCTTCTCCGCCTTGGGGTGCGTGTAGGCGAGCCGCACCAGGCGCGGGCCGTGCGCCGAGCCCTGACCGACGCCCACGAGGCCGCCGTAGCCGCCCTTGACGAGCGCCTTCTCGTCGAGGACCTGCACCTTGATGCCGTGCTCCTTGCCCGCGGCGGTGGCCACGGCGGCGAAGGACTCGGGGTAGAGGTCGTTCGGCGGGGTGTTGACGAGGTCGCGGGCCCGGTTGATCTCCTCGGCCAGCGCCGCGGCGCGCTCGACAGCGGCCTTGTAGGCCTTGTCGCGCGCCTTGACACCGAGCAGGGCGACCTCCGCGAGCGGCTGCTTCGCGTCCTTCTCCTGCTTCGCGCCCTTGGGAGCGAGCTTGTTCTCGCCGCCCTGGTAGGCGGTGAAGGCGTACGCCCCGAGCAGCGCGCCCTCGGCCACGGCCGCGGTCTCCTCGACGGAGGAGGCGGGCAGGGCGAAACCGGCCTTCTTCGAACCGGTCAGCGCGCGGGCGGCGACGCCCGCGGCGCGACGCAGCGCCTCGGCGTCGTACCCGTCCTTCTTCTTGCCCGGAGCCGAGCCCAGCCCGACCGCGACGACGACCGGGGCCTTGAGCCCGGACGCGGCGGGGAGCTTGGTCACTTCGCCCTCGGCACCCGTGGCGCCCAGGGTCACGAGGACGGAGGCGAGCTTTCCGTCGAACGCCTTGTCCACGGCCTCTGCGCCCGGTGTGAGGACCAGGTCCCCAGACGTGGAACCAGCGCCCTTGGCGACGCCGACGACGATGGCGTCGGCGCGCAGCGTCGCCGCACCGGCAGTGCTGAGAGTGAGAGCAGTCACGGTGGTGAAATCTCGCTTCCGTTGAGTTCGGGTTCGGTCGAGGGGTGGGCCGACCCTGCCCGGCGCATCGTAGACGCCCCTGCGATGTGCCGGGAATGAGCCTACGCGCGTGGTTCCGGCTCCGTGACGGCGGCGGGCGGTTGCCGACCGCCCCCGTCGCTGCTGGAGCCCGGCGCCCCTCGGCGCGGCACGGTGCGGCGCGTGCCCC
>NZ_JBBBEN010000097.1:330258-348374 GCF_037137275.1 Streptomyces pratensis
CACGCGGCCGGGTCACGGCCCGAGCGACAGCACCACCAGAGCGGCCGTCGCCGCGGCCTCCTCGACGCCGCCGAAGACGTCCCCGGTGACCCCGCCGAACCGTCGCACGCAGTGCCGCAGCAGCAGTTCGGCCGCGCCGAGCGCGCCGAGCGCCGCGAGCGCGTGGTGCAGCGCCCCGTACGGGCCCAGCGGTGCGCCCGCCGCAGCGCACAACGCCACCGCCGCCATCACCGCCAGCAGGGCCCGCCCGGCCGGCACCGTGGACGCGACCGTCGCGCCCAGGCCCTCGGGCCGGGCCGCCGGGACGCCCTCCCGGGATGCCAGGGTGAGCGCCAGACGGGCGGCGACACCGGCCACCACCGCGCCCAGCGCGCCGTGCGCCCACCCCGCGCCGTACAGCTCGAAGAGGGCCGCGACCTGGGACAGCAGCACCAGGAGCAGCGTGATCACGCCGAACGGCCCGATGTCGGACTGCTTCATGACGCGCAGCGCGTCCTCGGCGGGCTTCCCGCTGCCCAGGCCGTCCGCCGTGTCCGCCAGACCGTCCAGGTGCAGGCCCCGAGTGAGGGCCGCGGGCACCGCGACGGAGGCGACCGCCGCGAGCAGGGGCCCCGCGCCGGCCAGCAGCGACAGCGAGCCGAAGGCCGCGGCGAGCACCCCCACGACGAGCCCGGCGAGCGGGGCGCAGAGCATGCCGGAGCGGGCCGCCGCGCGGTCCCAGCGGGACACCCGGACGGGCAGCACCGTCAGGGTGCCGAAGGCGAAACGCAGGCCGTGGCTGTTCAGGGAGGTCACCGCGCGCAGGCTAGCCGCTGTCACCCGCGGACAGACGGGTCGAACGTGATGGACGCGGCGAAACCCGACACATCAGGAGTGGGTGGCATGGGTCACTGGCGGCACGGCGGCACGGCGGCATCGCGGAACCGGGCGGGGCCGCTGCTCCTCGCGCCGGCCGCGTTCGGCTTGACCTCCGCCGCCGCGCGTACGATCACCCGGCTGCTCCGTGCGGGAAAGGGCCCGCGCCCTCCCGGCGTTCCGCAGGCGCTCAGAGCCCGTCGACGGCCTTCGCCGGCGTGTCGGCCGGCCCCGGGGCGGCGGGCTCCGCGGCCGCGGCCTCCTCGGCGTCCTGCGGACCGTCCGCCGTCTTCGGGGCGCGCTCGGGCAGTTCCGCGGCGAGCGCGGCCGCCGCCTGCACCAACGGCAGGGCCAGCAACGCCCCGCTGCCCTCGCCGACCGTCACACCGTGGTCCAGCAGCGGGGTCAGCGCCATCCGGTCCAGCGCCTTCGTCTGCGCGGGCTCCCCGCTGACCTGACCGGCCAGCCACCAGTCGGGCGCGCGGAACGCCGCCCGCTGGGCCACCAGGGCGCAGGCCGCGGAGACGACCCCGTCCAGGATCACCGGCATCCGGCGCACCGCGCTCTGCAGGAGGAACCCGGTGATCGCTGCCAGGTCCGCGCCCCCGGACGTCGCCAACAGCTCCACCTGGTCGCCCAGCACCGGGCGGGCCCGGCGCAGCGCGTCGCGGATCGCCGCGCACTTGCGCATCCACGCCAGATCGTCGATGCCCGCCCCGCCGCGCCCGGTCACCACGGAGGCGTCCGTGCCGCAGAGCGCCGCGACGAGCGTGGCCGCAGCCGTCGTCCCTCCGACGCTGAGGTCGCCGAGCACCACCAGATCGGTCCCGGAGTCCGCCTCCTCGTCGGCGATCGCCATGCCCAGGCGGACCGCGCGCTCCGCCTCCTCCGCGCTCAGCGAATCCTCGACGTCGATCCGCCCCGAGCCCCGCCGCACCCGGTGGCGCACGACGGACTCCGGCAGCAGCTGAGGATCGCAGTCGAGCCCGGCGTCCACGATCCGCAGCGGCACGGAGAAGCGCCGCGCCAGCACCGCGACCGGGCTCGCGCCGTCGAGGGCGGCCCGGACCAGCTCGTACGCGCTGCCCGCCGCCCGGCCGGAGACGCCCAGTTCGGCCACCCCGTGGTCGCCGGCGAACAGCACGACACGAGGCCGCTCGACTGCCCTGACCGGTACGGACTGCTGGGCGGCGCTGAGCCACTCGCCCAGCTCGTCGAGGCGGCCGAGGGCCCCGGGCGGGACGCTCAGCCGCTCGCGCCGCTCCTCGGCATCGTGGCGCACGCCCCCGTCAGGGCGCTCGATCAGGTCGGAGAAGTCGTCCAGATTCACGGAGGTCTGCCTCGCGGGTCGTCACGTCGGGGTCCGGGCCGGGAACCCGGCGGCGGGTCCCCGCCCGGAACAGTACCGGTCGGTCCCCGGTGCGGGCCCGGCCCGCGCGCCCTCAGCCCCGCACCACCAGGACCTGACCCGAGACCACGAGCAGCACCTCCTCGCACTCGCCGGCCACCGCCGCGTTGAGCCGACCGAGCTCGTCCCGGAAGCGCCGCCCCGCCGGGGTCGCCGGGACCACCCCCGAACCCACCTCGTTGGTCACCATCACCACCCGGCGCCGGGTCGCGCGCACCGCGCCGACCAGCTCCGCGACCCGTGCCCGCAGCGCCGTCTCGCCGCCGTCCCGCCACCGGGCCCCCTCCCAGGCGTCGACCCGGTCCATCGCGTCCGTCAGCCAGAGCGACAGGCAGTCGATCAGCAGCGGAGGCCCGTCCGCGCGCAGCAGATCCACGAGGTCGCAGGTCTCCTCGGTGCGCCAGGCCCCGGGCCTGCGGTCCCGGTGCAGCCCCACCCGTGCCGCCCAGTCCGCGTCGCCCTCGCGGTGACCGCCGGTCGCCACATACACCACGTCCGGAAAGGTCTCCAGGCGCTGCTCGGCCTCCAGGGACTTCCCCGACCGCGCCCCGCCCGTGACCAGCACCCGGCGCGGCACGTCCGACGCCGTGCGGTCGCCGCCCACCTCCAGCGTCGTCCCGTCCGGCACGGCCCGCGCCCCCGCCGCCGCGAGCCGCCGGTCCAGGGCACGGCCCGGCGGCGCGTCGTGGTCCAGGTGGACCGCGATCACCTCGGTGGCCGGGCCGACCGCCCCCGCCCCCCGCAGCCTGGCCAGCGCGTCGGGCCGCCCGACGATGTCGCAGAGGACCATGTCGTACGGCGCCTCCACCCGCTCGGGCAGTCCCGACGGCGCGGCCCCCGGCGGCAGGTACAGCAGCCGCTCGCCCTCCGGCGCGCTCACCTCGTAGCCGGTCCCCGGGGCGTCCATCGGAACGGCCCGCACGCGGTGCCCGCTGATCAGGGTCAGGACCTGGCCGTCCGGGACCCGCCCGGCGGGCGGCAGGACGGCGGGCAGCTCGACGGCGGGCCCGTCGTGCGGATGGGTCAGCAGCACCTGGCGGACCGCGCCCAGCGCACGTCCGGCCCGCGCGGCCGCGAGCACCGCCTGGGGGGTGAGGTCGAGCAGCAGCGCCTCGTCGACCAGCAGCGATGTCGCGGCCCGCGCCCACGGGCCGCGGGCCGCGGCGCAGGCCGCGCAGGGGCAGGAGGGGCGGGGCAGCCCGTCGGGGGCGCCGGTGCCGAGCAGAGTCAGTTCCACGTCTCGATCTTCCCGTGTCCCCACGGCGGGTGCGCGCCCGGCTAGGCTTCGTGGCAGCAACGTGACCCAGGAGGCGGACATGGCGTGGACGTGGCGGTTCGAGAAGTCCGACGGTACGGAGACGGAGCCGGCGTTGGAGCCGGAGGAGTTCCCCACCCAGGGGGACGCGGAGTCCTGGATCGGTGAGTACTGGAAGGAACTGCTGGAGGGCGGCGCCGCACAGGTGACGCTCTTCGAGGACTCGGCCAAGATCTACGGCCCGATGAGCCTGCAGGCGGACAACGCCTGACGCTCGACGGCACAGGCACAGGCACAGGCACAGGCACAGGCACAGCGAGGGGCGGGCGGTCGGGGGCGCTCCCGTACCGCCCGCCCCTCGCCCGTCCCCGTCCCGCCCGCGTTCGGTACGCCGGCGTCGGGCTCAGATCTCGCCGAGCGTGACCTCTGCCGTCCGGTTGTCGTCCTCGCGGGTGTACGTCACCGTGACCTTCTGGCCCGGTTCCGCGTCCGCCAGCGCTTCGGAGAGCGACGTGATGGTGGTGACCTCGCTGTCGCCGACTTCCGTGATGACGTCCCCGGCCCGCAGCCCCGCCCGGTCCGCGGCGCCGCCCCGCTCGACGCTGACCAGCGCCACCCCGGACGGGCGGTAGCTGTCGTCGACGACCGTGCGGCCGGTGATGTTCAGCGCCGCCCGGCCCGAGTCCGTGACCCGGCCGTGCTCGATGATCTGGTCGGCGACCGTGCGCACCATCGACACGGGGATCGCGAAGCCGATGCCCGGAGCCGCGCTGCCACCCAGCTGCGGGTCCGTCGCCGCGAGGGTGGGAATGCCGATCACCCGGCTGTCGAGGTCGACCAGCGCCCCGCCGCTGTTGCCCGGGTTGATCGCCGCGGACGTCTGCACCATGTCGGCGATCGTCGCGCCGGTGCCGCCGCCCGCCCGGCTCTCGCTGACGGTCCGGCCGAGCGCGGAGACGATGCCCTGGGTGACGCTGCTGGACAGGCCGAGCGGCGAGCCCATCGCCATCACGATCTGCCCCACCTCGACCTGGTCCGCCTCGCCGAACTTCGCGGGCTTCAGCCCCTCGGGCACCTCGTCGAGTCTGATCACGGCGAGATCCTGCTCGGGGTAGGAGGAGACCAGCGAGGCGCTCAGGAGCGTCTCCCCGGTGGCGACGCTGACCTTGAACTCCTTCTCCTCACCGATCACATGGGCGTTGGTGACGATGTGGCCCCTGGCGTCGTAGACGACCCCGGAACCGAGACTGTCCGAGGCGTCGATCTGCACCACCGACGGCAGGACGTCGTTGATCACCCGCTGGTAGGCGCTCTCCAGGTCATCGGAGGCACGGGTCACCGCACCCTGGGCCGTGCCCGGGGCGCTGGCCGCGGGCGAGGGGGCCGCCGGACTCGTGCCGGAGCAGCCGCCCGCCAGGGCCACCGCGCAGACGACGGCCGGCAGGGGGAGCAGCCGCCTGCGCGCTCGGCTGCGGAAGAGGGGTGCGTCGGTGCCCGGAATATCCATATCCGGAGTCTGGTGGAGCCACCGGCCGGGGCACCCGCGCTGATGGGCCGAACGGGGGCCGGGGGCGGTGGCGGACGGCGGGGGCGAGCCTCGCCTTCCGAGCGGAGCAGGGCCGGGTCCGGCCGCACGGCATCCGGCCGGGTCCGGCCGCACGCCGTCCGAAGACGGCCGGGCATGGCGCCGCGACCGGGCGAAGCCGGGGTCCTCAGGGCTGTCCCGTCTCCCCGGCCGGTAAAGGACGCCGGCCGCGGCGCCTGGCCGCGTTGCCGGAACGCCCGCGTCCATCCGTGGGCGGACGGCCCTCGGCCGTGCGACGCGCCGCGTCCGACGCCGCGCACCGATCCACGGGGCATGACGGGGCAGCCCTCAGCCGCGCACTCCGCACAGATGCAGCAGCGCCGCCACACTCCGGTACGGGTCGGTCCGCCCGGCCCGGTCCTCCAGGGCGATGACCCGGTCCAGTTCACCGGCCGGCAGCTCCAGAGCGTCCGCCACGTTGTCCGTGAAGACCCGCACGCCGTACCAAGCGTGCAGCGGCGCGGCGATCCCGGCCAGGGTGGTCCGCAGCGCGCCGAGCCGGTCGGCCCGCACCGTGCGGCCGAGCCGGTCGGTGTACGAGGCGGAGTCCAGGGCGGTCAGGGCGGCGGCGAAGTCACCGCAAAGGCCGGGGCCCATCGCGAGGGCGTCCGCGTTCCGGACGAGAAGGGAGAGCAGACCGCCGGGGGCCAGCATCCGCGCCAGCCCGGCCAGCATGGGGTCCGGCTCCTCGACGTGCATCAGGACGCCGTGGCACAGCACCACGTCGAAGCTGCCGGGCAGGAAGTGCACCCCGGTGTCGCGGCCGTCGCCCTCGATGAGCCTGACCCGCTCCCGGATGCCCTCGGGCTCCGCGGAAAGGCTCTCGCGGGCCGCGCCGAGCAGGCGGGCGTCCGCCTCCAGGCCGGTCACAGAGTGGCCGGCCCGAGCCAGCCGCAGCGCCTGGGTGCCCCGGCCCATGCCCACGTCCAGGACGCGCAGCCGCCGCCCGACGGGGAACCGCCCCGCCATCTGCTCGTCCAGCTGCCGCGCCACCAGCTCCTGGCGCACCGCCTCGCGGACGCCGCCCGGAGCGGTCGACGACGATGCGGTCCCGGTGAGGCCGAAGGCCTCCGTGCTCAGGGCCGCTCTCCGCGCTTGACCTGCGGCTTCGGCAGCCGCAGTCGACGCATCTGGAGCGAGCGCATCAGGGCGTACGGCACCGCCCCGCGCTTCGGCGTGTCCGGGAAGCGCTCGCGCAGCTGCTTCTTCAGCCGGAGGGTCATGCCGACCGAGTCGACCACGATCAGGACGATCACACCGATCCACAGCGTCAGCGAGATGGTCTGCACGTACGGCACCTGGATCACGCTGAGGACCAGGATGACCACCGCGATCGGCAGGAACCACTCGGCGACCCAGAAGCGCGAGTCCACGAAGTCGCGGACGAAGCGCCGCACCGGCCCCTTGTCGCGGACCGGCAGGTAGCGCTCGTCGCCAGAGGCGAGCGCCTCACGCTGCCTGGCCAGATCGGCGCGGCGCGCTTCGCGCTGACGCTTCATGGCCGACTTGCGGTCGACCGGCGTCGTGGAGGCACGCCGGCGCTGCGTCTGGGCCTCACTGCGCTTGGGGGTGGGGCGACCCTTGGGGGCCTGCGGGTCGCGGGGATGCGTGGAGAGGTCCGTCGTCACCTTGGCGGTGGGGACCTTCTCTTCCTTGGCGCGGCTACGGAACACAAAACCCAAGGGTACGGGGTCGGCGGGCGGGCCGGTGGACCGGGCGGGAACGATCGGGCAACGGACCGGGCCCGCGAAGCCCCCGGAGAGGGGCAGAACGGACGTTTACCGTCCGTTCCCTCGCCTGTCACCCGCTTTCCCGGGGCGCCGCCTACACCCTGGGCGGGAGCGTCGCCCGGCGCAGTCGTCCTTGGGTAGGAGCACATCCGGGTCCGAACAGTGCGGTAATAGAGACAGGGCCCGTACTGTGGGTTCTATCGGGAGTGCTGGAGCTCAGTTCGTCAGAAGGGGGCGCGCGAAGCCCATGAGCGGTGTCATGAAGCGTATGGGGATGCTCTTCCGCGCGAAGGCAAACAAGGCCCTTGACCGGGCCGAAGATCCGCGCGAGACCCTCGACTACTCGTACCAGAAGCAGCTGGAGCTGCTTCAGAAGGTGCGTCGCGGCGTCGCCGACGTGGCGACGTCCCGCAAGCGCCTGGAACTGCAGCTGAACCAGTTGCAGGGTCAGTCGTCCAAGCTGGAGGACCAGGGCCGCAAGGCGCTGGCGCTGGGCCGCGAGGACCTGGCGCGCGAAGCGCTGTCGCGGCGCGCCGCCCTCCAGCAACAGGTCACCGATCTGGAGACGCAGCACACCACGTTGCAGGGCGAGGAGGAGAAGCTCACTCTGGCGGCCCAGCGGTTGCAGGCCAAGGTCGACGCCTTCCGCACCAAGAAGGAGACCATCAAGGCCACCTACACGGCGGCGCAGGCCCAGACCCGCATCGGCGAGGCCTTCTCCGGGATCTCCGAGGAGATGGGCGACGTCGGCCTGGCGATCCAGCGTGCCGAGGACAAGACGCAGCAGCTCCAGGCGCGGGCCGGCGCCATCGACGAGCTGCTCGCCTCCGGCGCCCTGGACGACCCGACCGGCACGGCGAAGGACGACATCGCCGCCGAGCTGGACCGGCTCTCCGGCGGCACGGACGTGGAGCTGGAGCTTCAGCGGATGAAGGCCGAGCTGTCCGGCGGCTCCTCCTCCCAGCAGGCCATCGAGGGCGGTGCCCAGGACGCCGCGCCGCAGTCGCAGCAGTCCCCGCACAAGTTCGACAAGCAGTGAGGACAGCGTCATGATCGTACGGATCATGGGGGAAGGCCAGGTCAAGCTCGCCGACAGTCACCTCGTCGAACTGAACGAGCTCGACGACGTGTTGCTCAAGGAGATGGAGACCGGCGACGGCCCCGGCTTTCGTGCCACGCTCCACGCGCTCCTGGACAAGGTGCGCGAGCTCGGCACGCCCCTGCCGGACGACTCGCTGGAGCCGTCCGAGCTCATCCTCCCGGCGCCCGACGCCACCATCGCGGACGTACGGGCCATGCTGAGCGACGACGGGCTCATTCCCAGCTGAACCAGCGCTCGCACCCTTGTGCCCCGTGTCCGGCCCGCCGGTCGCGGGGCGCTGTGCGTACACCGGGAAACGGCCCCCTCCGCGCGGGCCGGGCGCGGGCACCGCCGGGGGCGGCGCACCACCGGGGCCGCCCCCGGGCCGGGCACACCGTACCGTTGCCGGACGTGACCACCCTCTCGTCCGGGTTCGCGCGCGCCCGCCGCTGGCTTCGGGACCATCCCCTCGCGTTCGACGCGGCGCTGGCTCTGTGCGTCCTCGTCTCGATGATCTGCGGTTCGTTCGCCGACCCGGGCGGCGGCCGCGGGCCGACCTTCGGCGCCCGCACCCCCGAGCCGCCCAGCGTGCTCCTCATGGTGCTCGCGGCCGTGGCCCTGGCGCTGCGGCGACGCCGGCCGATGGGCGTGCTGACCGTGACCGGCGCCCTGACGGCCGCCGAGTTCGTCCTGATGGACCCGCCGGCCCCGGTCGTCATGAGCACCGTCGTCGCGCTCTACACCGTCGCCTCACGCACCGACCGGCCCACCACCTGGCGGGTCGGGCTGCTGACCATGGGCGCGCTGACCGTGGTCGCGATGGCCTTCGGCTCGACGCCCTGGTACAGCCAGGAGAACCTCGGCGTGTTCGCCTGGACCGGGATGGCGTCCGCCGCGGGGGACGCCGTACGCAGCAGGCGCGCGTTCGTCGACGCCATCAGGGAGCGCGCCGAGCGGGCCGAGCGGACCCGCGAGGAGGAGGCCCGCCGCCGCGTCGCCGAGGAGCGGCTGCGGATCGCCCGGGACCTCCACGACGTCGTCGCCCACCACATCGCGCTCGTCAACGTCCAGGCCGGGGTCGCCGCCCATGTGATGGACAGGCGTCCGGACCAGGCCAAGGAGGCGCTCGCCCACGTCCGGGAAGCCAGCCGCTCCGCGCTCAACGAACTCCGCGTCACCGTGGGGCTGCTGCGCCAGCAGGGCGACCCGGAAGCGCCCACAGAACCGGCCCCCGGCCTCGCGGTCCTCGCCGAGCTGCTGGACACCTTCCGCAACGCCGGCCTCCCCGTGGAGGTGGCCTGCGCCGCCGAGGGGACCCGGCTCCCGGCCGCCGTCGACCTGGCTGCCTACCGGGTCGTCCAGGAGGCCCTGACCAACGTCCGCAAGCACGCGGGCCCCGGCGCCCGGGCCGAGGTGAGCGTCGTGCGGGTCGGGGCCACCGTGGAGATCACGGTGCTCGACGACGGCCGGGGCGCCCCGGCGCGACGACCCGCCTCCGGGGCGGCAAGCCGCGCCGAGGACGGCCGGGACAGCGGCGGCCACGGCCTGGTCGGCATGCGCGAACGCGTCACCGCCCTCGGCGGCGCCCTCACCGCGGGGCCTCGGTACGGCGGCGGGTTCCGGGTCCATGCGATCCTGCCGGTCGAGGCCCGCGCGGGTGAACCGGAACCGCCGGGGACAGCGGGCGGAACGGGGGCACGCCGATGACCCGGCCGACGCCGCCGGCGACGCGACCGGCGCCCACCCCGCCCATCAAGGTGCTGCTCGTCGACGACCAGGCGCTGCTGCGCAGCGCGTTCCGGGTGCTGGTGGACTCCGAGCCCGACATGGAGGTCGTCGGCGAGGCGGCGGACGGGGCCCAGGCGGTCGAGCTGGCCCGCGCGACGGGCGCACGGGTGGTGCTCATGGACATCCGGATGCCGGGCACGGACGGGCTCGCCGCCACCCGGATGATCAGCGCGGACCCGGAGCTGTCCGGCGTACGCGTGGTCATGCTCACCACCTTCGAGGTCGACGAGTACGTCGTCCAGTCGCTGCGCGCCGGAGCCTCCGGCTTCCTCGGCAAGGGCGCGGAACCCGAGGAGCTGCTCAACGCCATCCGGATCGCGGCGGCCGGCGAGGCGCTGCTCTCCCCGGCCGCGACCAAGGGGCTCATCGCCACGTTCCTGGCGCAGGGCGGAAGTTCGGGGCAGGGGCCGGACAGCGCGGAGTACGCGGAGCGGCTGGGCGCGCTCACCGGTCGCGAACGCGAGGTCCTGGTGCTGGTGGCGGGCGGTCACTCGAACGACCGGATCGCCGAACGCCTGTCGGTCAGCCCGCTCACCGTCAAGACCCATGTGAACCGGGCGATGGCGAAGGTCGGGGCCCGCGACCGCGCCCAATTGGTGGTAATCGCCTACGAATCGGGACTGGTGCGCCCCCGGGCGGACTGACCGGGGAGACGCGGCGTACACCGGCGTACTCCACCTGCGGTATGCGCGGCATGAGAAAGCAGTCCGGGGGGCGACGTCTCGGCCGCGCGGACCGGAGATCGTGGGAGGTGGGCTGGAGGCGCCCCGTCCCCTCCCGGCCCCCTCGCCGCGTACGCCACAGAAGAGAGACCCACCCATGTCCTGGCTGTCCAGATTCAGCCTCGCGCAAAGGGCCCTGATCGGGCTGATGTCGATCGTCGCGCTCGTCTTCGGCGCGATAGCGATCCCGCAGCTCAAACAGCAGCTGCTGCCCACCATCGAACTGCCGATGGTCTCGGTGCTGGCGCCGTACCAGGGTGCGTCCCCCGATGTGGTCGAGAAGCAGGTCGTCGAACCGCTGGAGAACGCCATCAAGGCCGTCGACGGCGTCGAGGGCATCACCTCGACCGCCGGCGAGGGCAACGCCGTGATCATGGCGAGCTTCGACTTCGGTGACGAAGGCACCAAGCAGCTCGTCGCCGACATCCAGCAGGCCGTCAACCGGGCCCGCGCCCAGCTGCCCGAAGGCGTCGACCCGCAGGTCGTCGCCGGCTCCACCGACGACATCCCCGCCGTGGTCCTCGCGGTCACCTCCGACAAGGATCAGCAGGCGCTCGCCGACGAGCTGGACCGCACGGTCGTCCCGGCCCTCCAGGACATCGAGGGCGTCGGCCAGGTCACCGTCGACGGCGTGCGCGAACTCCAGGTCTCCGTCGTCCCCGACGACCGGAAGCTCGCCGGGGCCGGTCTGAACACGGGCGCGCTCTCCCAGGCCCTCAGGGCGGGCGGCGCGACCCTGCCGGCCGGGGCGTTCTCCGAGTCCGGCAAGAGCCGCACCATCCAGGTCGGCGGCGGCTACACCTCGCTCCAGCAGATCGAGGACCTCCAGGTCGTCGCCCAGGACCCGGCGGGCGGCGACCCCGGCAAGCCGGTGCGCCTCGGTGACGTGGCCGAGGTGAAGCAGGAACCGGCCACCGCGGTCTCCATCACCCGCACCAACGGCAAGCCGAGCCTCGCGGTCATGGCGACGATGGACAAGGACGGCAGCGCCGTCGCCATCTCCGACGCCGTCGAGGACAAGCTCCCCGGCCTCCGCCAGGACCTCGGGAGCGGCGCCGAGCTGACCGTCGTCTCCGACCAGGGGCCCGCCGTCTCCAAGGCCATCTCAGGGCTGACCACCGAGGGCGCGCTCGGCCTGGTCTTCGCGGTCGTGGTGATCCTGGTCTTCCTCGCGTCGATCCGCTCGACGCTGGTCACCGCGGTCTCCATCCCGCTCTCCATCGTCCTCGCGCTGATCGTGCTCTGGACGCGCGACCTGTCGCTGAACATGCTCACCCTCGGCGCGCTGACCATCGCCATCGGCCGGGTCGTCGACGACTCGATCGTGGTCCTGGAGAACATCAAGCGCCACCTCGGTTACGGCGAGGAGCGCCACGCCGCGATCATCACCGCGGTGCGGGAAGTGGCCGGAGCGGTCACCTCCGCCACGCTCACCACCGTCGCCGTCTTCCTGCCCATCGGACTGGTCGGCGGCATGGTCGGCCAGCTCTTCGGCTCCTTCTCGCTGACCGTCACCGCGGCGCTGCTCGCCTCGCTGCTGGTCTCGCTGACCGTGGTGCCGGTGCTGTCGTACTGGTTCCTGCGCGCGCCCAAGGGCACGCCGAAGGACGCGGCCGAGGCCCGTCGCATCGCAGAGGAGAAGGAGGCCGCCAGCAAGCTCCAGCGCTTCTACGTCCCCGTCCTGCGCTTCGCGACCCGCCGCCGGGTCACCAGCCTCGTCATCGCCGCCGCCGTGCTCATCGCCACCTTCGGCATGCTCCCGCTCCTCAAGACCAACTTCTTCGACGCGGGCGAGCAGGAGGTCCTCACCGTCAAGCAGGAGCTGGCCCCCGGCACCAGCCTCCAGGCCGCGGACGAGGCGGCCCGCAAGGTCGAGCAGGTCCTCAGCGACGACGAGGGCGTCAAGGACTACCAGGTCACCGTCGGCTCCTCCGGCTTCATGGCGGCCTTCGGCGGCGGCACCGGAGCCAACCAGGCCTCCTACCAGGTCACCCTGGAGGACGCCGCGGACCACAAGGACGCCCAGGGCCGGATCGACGCGGCCCTCGGCAGGCTCGACGGCATCGGCGACACCACCATCACGGCGGGCGACGGCTTCGGCGCGCAGGACCTGAGCGTCGTCGTCAAGGCCGCCGACGCGGACGTCCTCAAGAAGGCGGCCGACGCGGTCCGTTCTGAGGTCGCCGCCATCGACGACGTCACCGACGTCCAGAGCGACCTGTCGCAGAGCGTTCCGCGGATCTCCGTCACGCCCAACGACAGGGCGGCCGCCGCCGGGTTCGACTCCACGACCCTCGGCGGGGTCGTCGCCGGAGCCGTCCGCGGCACCCCCTCCGGCACGGCGACGCTGGACGACACCGAGCGCGACATCGTCGTCAGGCCCGCCCGCCCGACCGTCACGATGGCCGGCCTGAAGGCCTTGCCGCTCGGCCCGGTGAAACTCGGCGACATCGCCGCGGTCGAGCTGGTCCCCGGCCCGGTCTCGATGACCCGCATCGACGGACAGCGCGCGGCGACGATCACCGCCAAGCCCGTCGGGGACAACACCGGAGCGGTGGGCGCCACCCTCGCGGCGAAGATCGACGCCCTGGACCTCCCCGACGGCGCCACCGCCACCATCGGCGGTGTCACCGAGGACCAGAACGAGGCCTTCACGCAGCTCGGCCTCGCCATGCTGGCCGCCATCGCGATCGTCTTCATGCTGCTGGTGGCCACCTTCCGGTCGCTCGTCCAGCCGCTGATCCTGCTGGTCTCCGTCCCGTTCGCGGCGACCGGGGCCATCGGCCTCCTGCTGATCACGGGCACCCCGCTGGGCGTTCCGGCGATGATCGGCCTGCTGATGCTCATCGGCATCGTGGTGACCAACGCGATCGTGCTGATCGACCTGGTCAACCAGTACCGGGCCCAGGGCCTGGGCATCGTGGAAGCCGTCGTCGAGGGCGGCCGCCACCGCTTCCGCCCGATCCTGATGACAGCACTGGCGACCATCTTCGCCCTGCTGCCGATGGCTCTCGGCGTCACCGGCGACGGCGGCTTCATCTCCCAGCCGCTGGGCGTCGTGGTGATCGGCGGCCTGATCAGCTCCACCCTGCTGACCCTGCTGCTCGTGCCGACGCTGTACGCGATGGTCGAGCTGCGCAAGGAGCGCCGCGCCGACAAGAAGGCGGCCGAGCGCGCCGCGAAGGCGGACGCGACGGCCCAGCCGGAGCCGGTCCGGGAGGCGGAGCCCTCGGGAGTGTGACCGCACCGGCCGGACGAGGCGCCGGACGACGAAGGGGCCTGTCCCACGCACCGGCGTGGGGCAGGCCCCTCGACGTCCCTCGTCCCGTGACCGAGGAGACGAACGCGCCTTGGGCGGAGCCCCGGAAGCGGCGGCGACTGAGGCGGTCGGGGCCTCAGGGCCGAGTGGCGGGGGCGGGGCCCCTGGCGGTGCGGCCGAGGGCCTGCACGATGCGGTGCAGCGTAGCCCCGTGCGGTCCGCCGTGGCGGGTGCTGACGGCGGCGGTCTCCCGCAGCAGCCGGGCGCGGGTCTCCTCCGGAGCCCTGTGCAGGAGCGCGGCCAGGTCGTCCGGGTCGAAGCCCTCGGCCTCCCCCGAGAGCACCAGGGCCACCTGGGCGTGGGTGAGCGAGGAGAGCCGGTCCCCGTAGACCTGTCCCTCGATGCCTCCCGCATGCATCAGCGCGGTGCAGTCCCCGGCCTCCAGCGCCCGGTCCACGTAGGCCTGGAGAGCGCTGCGGTCCTCGACGAGTCGGTAGGCGGCGTCCAGGCCCTCGGTGCGGGCGACGTCGAGCACGGCGATGTGCGCCAGGGGGGTGTCAGCCTCGCAGGGCCGTGCGGACAGCAGGCGGGGGTGTTCCTGGAGGAAGGCCCGCGACTGGTCCCAGTCCGCGCACGCCACCCACTCCGCCAGCTGCTCGGACAGGATCAGCGGATCGTACGCGGCGGTCACGCCGTGCACGAGGACGGCCTCGCGGAGCGCCGCGTGCCGCTGTGCGCCGCGCGGGTCCAGGACCGCCAGCTCCTCCAGCGCCGTCGCCGCCTCCTCGCTGCCGAGGACGTCGGCGTTCCGGGACCAGAAGTCGCGTGACCGGGGCCAGTCGGGCGCGAACATCCAGGAGCTGACGCGCTCCACGGTCCTCGGCCGCAGGGTGAGCCAGTCCGGCACGGGCGTGAAGGTCTCCTCCTCCCAGACCGTGTGCACCGCCGCGATGTCGTCGTACGCGCGCAGCGCCTGCCGGGCCCTTACGGTCACGGCGTCCGCGCCCCCGCCGCCGTCCGCCTCCCGGTCGAGCAACGTCACCAGCTCCCTCACCCCGGTCGTGGGCCAGGGGGCGGGGCAGCGCAGCAGGAAGACGTTCCGCTCCACTGCCAGGCGCCGGGCGGTCGCGGGGCGGGCCCCGGCGAACTCCTTGGCGGTCGCGTCGAACTCCTGGATCGCCGCCGCGTGCTCACCGGCACGGCCGAGAGCCCGGCCCAGGTCGTCGAGGGCGGAGACCAGGGAGGCGTCGGAGGCGCCGGGGCCGGCCGGCCCCAGGGACCGGTGGAGGGCCACCGCTTCCCGGAAGGCCTCCACCGCCCCCTCGGCATCGCCGTTCAGCTCCAGATGGGCGCCGAGAGCCCGGAGGGACCGGGCCAGGCCGGGCAGGGAGGCGTCCCCCGGTGCGCGCAGGAGGTCGACGGCCTCCCGGGCCGGGGCCAGGGCCTCGTCCCGGCGGCCGGCGCCGGCCAGGCTCTCGGCGAGGGTGCGCAGCGCGGCGGCGAGGCCGCAGCGGTGGGCCTCGGGGTGCTGAGCGGTCAGCTCGCGGCGCAGACCGACGGCCTCCTTCGCCGCCCGGAGACCCGCTGTCGTGTCCCCGGACCTGTTGAGGTGACCGGCCAGGCCTTCGAGCGCCGCGGCCAGCTCCGGACGGAAGGCGCCCGGCCGCTGTGCGGCGAGTGCGCGGAAGCGGCTGCGCGCCTCCTGGGCCGCCTCGATCGCCCCGGAGACGTCGCTCGCCGCGGCGAGACGGCCGCCGAGGTCGTGGAGAGCCGAGGCGAGCCGGGGGAGGAAGGCGTCCGGCTCCTCCTCGGCGAGGCCCCGGAGCAGGCCGGCCGCCTCCTCGGTGCGAGGTACGGCCTCCAGGGTCTGCCCGGCGGCCGCCAGGTGTGCGGCGTGACGCAGCAGATACTCCGCGAGCGCCGGGACGGACGCGCCCGGCTGCTCCTCCTCGATCAGCTCGCGCTGGAGCCGTACGGCCTGCTGGGCGAAGGACACGGCGGCCGTGTGCTCCCCGGTGTCGGCGACCCGGTCGCCGAGGGCGTCCATGGCCTGGGCGAGCTCCGCCTGGAAGGCTCCGGGGCGGGTCATGCCGAGTTCGGCGTAGATCTGTGCGGCCTCCTTCGCGGGAGCCAGGGCCCCGGCGCTGTCCCCGGCAGCGGCGAGCCGGTTCGACAGCCGATGCAGGGCCCCGGCCAGCTCGGGCAGGCCGGCTGCGGGGTCGCGTTCGGCCGCGTCCCGCCGGCGGCGCATCTCCTCCTCCGCGCCCGCAGGGGTGTCCTCCTTTGCACCCGCCGGCGCGTCGGCGGCGATCCCGTGCCGCGTCCCGTGCCCCGCGTCCGCCCCCCGCGCTTCGTCGCCCGCACCCGTCCCACGGTCCTCTTCGCTCATACCCGCCCCACCGTCCTCGCCGTTCGTTCCGGTCGCCGTGATCGGTACCGTGCACGCGAAGACCCTGCGGTTCACGTGCACGTCACTGCGGTGAGTAGCAGCGTAGTCACGGGGTGGTGCGATCGGCTGCCGTACGGGAGAACTGGGCCGACCGGAACGTCCCGGCGGATACGCGAAAGCCCCGGTATGCCGACCTGCGGCACACCGGGGCTCCTCCGGCCGGTGTCGGCGGCGCCGCGGCCGCTACGGCAGCGCCAGCATCCGCTCCAGCGCCAGCTTCGCGTACTTCTCCGTCTCCGGGTCGACCTCGATCCGGTTGACCAGCTTGCCGTCGGCCAGCGACTCCAGGGTCCAGACCAGGTGCGGCAGGTCGATGCGGTTCATCGTCGAGCAGAAGCAGACCGTCTTGTCGAGGAAGACGATCTCCTTGCCCTCCAGGGCGAAACGGTTCGCCAGGCGGCGGACCAGGTTCAGCTCCGTGCCGATCGCCCACTTCGAGCCGGCCGGGGCCGCCTCCAGGGCCTTGATGATGTACTCCGTCGAGCCCACGTAGTCCGCGGCGGCGACGACCTCGTGCTTGCACTCCGGGTGCACCAGCACGTTGACGCCGGGCATCCGGGCCCGGACGTCCTTCACCGACTCGACGGAGAAGCGGCCGTGGACCGAGCAGTGCCCGCGCCACAGGATCATCTTCGCGTCGCGCAGCTGCTCGGCGGTGAGGCCGCCGTTCGGCTTGTGCGGGTTGTAGAGGACGCAGTCCTCCAGGGTCAGCCCCATGTCCCGCACGGCCGTGTTGCGGCCCAGGTGCTGGTCGGGGAGGAAGAGGATCTTCTCGCCCTGCTCGAACGCCCACTCCAGGGCCCGCTTCGCGTTCGACGACGTGCAGATCGTGCCGCCGTGCCGGCCGGTGAAGGCCTTGATGTCCGCGGAGGAGTTCATGTACGAGACGGGGACCACCTGCTCGGCGACCCCGGCCTCCGTCAGCACGTCCCAGCACTCGGCGACCTGCTCCGCGGTGGCCATGTCGGCCATCGAGCAGCCCGCCGCCAGGTCCGGCAGCACGACCTTCTGGTCGTCCGTCGTCAGGATGTCCGCCGACTCGGCCATGAAGTGCACGCCGCAGAAGACGATGTACTCCGCCTCCGGGCGCGCGGCCGCGTCGCGGGCCAGCTTGAACGAGTCGCCGGTGACGTCCGCGAACTGGATGACCTCGTCGCGCTGGTAGTGGTGGCCGAGGACGAACACCTTGTCCCCGAGCTTCTCCTTCGCGGCGCGGGCGCGCTCCACCAGGTCCGGGTCGGAGGGGGAGGGGAGGTCGCCGGGGCATTCGACGCCGCGCTCGCTCCTCGGGTCGGCCTCCCGGCCGAGCAGCAGCAGCGCGAGCGGTGTCGGCTGTACATCCAGGGGCTGGGCCGTGGTCACGTCACGCACCCTTTCTTCTTAGCGAACTCGCCTTTTCGTCTATTTGACGCTATCTATGATAGCCGCTTCGTGTCACTTTGACGATGTCGATAGCGTCGATGTGACGCATCCCCCGGAGCACCGGGTGTGCGAGCATGAAAAGGAACAGACAAGCGCTTGGCCCGGAATGAATCCGCGGCTGGGGCGGTTGAACCGTCGGCAAGCAGTCCGAACAACCCGGGAGAGAAGCAGATGTCCGTATCGGACGAGACCACCACCGTGAGCGACGGCATCCTCCTGTCCGACGCCGCCGCGGCCAAGGTCAAGGGCCTGCTGGAGCAGGAGGGCCGCGAGGACCTGGCCCTGCGCGTCGCCGTTCAGCCCGGCGGCTGCTCGGGCCTGCGCTACCAGCTCTTCTTCGACGAGCGTTCCCTCGACGGCGACGTGGTGAAGGACTTCGACGGCGTCAAGGTCGTCACCGACCGGATGAGCGCCCCGTACCTGGGCGGCGCCTCCATCGACTTCGTCGACACCATCGAGAAGCAGGGCTTCACCATCGACAACCCGAACGCCACCGGCTCCTGCGCCTGCGGCGACTCGTTCAGCTGACCGCTGCGAGCACGGCACATGAGGGGCGGCCCCG
>NZ_JBBBEN010000097.1:348388-354721 GCF_037137275.1 Streptomyces pratensis
CCGCCCCTCATGTGCCGTCCGCGTCAGCCGCGCGGCACCGCGCCGCCCGAGGCCGCGTCGATCACCGTGCGGTCGCCCAGCGGCTCGTCCAGCGTCACCGTCCGCGTCAGCTCCTTGGCGATCATGATGCAGGCGTCCTTGCCCTCCAGCGGCTGTTCCGCCACGGAGATCCGCACCTGGCCCGCGCTCTCCTCGGCCCGCGCCGTGTACGTGCTGCACACGCCGCCCCAGAACGTCACCTCCAGGGTCCGGCCGTCCACCCCGTACGAGGTCACCTTCCGGTCCCCCGAGGGCGTCGGCGCCCCGGGCTCCTCGATGAACTCCGGCTCGACGGCGATCTGCGTGACCGTGCTCTCGGGGCCTCCCGGGGCCTGCTGGACCGTGAACAGCCAGGACGGCACGAGCGTCTGCCGACCGTCCACGTGGTTCAGGGCGAGACCGAACACCGCCTCCTCCACCGTCCGCGTCACCGGCGCCCGCTTCCCGTTCGACGGCACGCACTGCGGCTGCGAGGGCTTCGGTTCGCCCTCCAGCGGCACGGGCGTGGCGCAGCCGCCGATGTCCCTGTCGGCATCCCCTCGGCCCCGGCTCGCCGCGTTCAGCTGCTTCAGGGCCTCATCGGCGTCGAGGACCGGATAGACGGCGCCCTTCTCCGGCGCCTTGAGGTGCCCGCTCCCGCCGGTGACCTTGCCGTCGGGGCCCACCTGGACACCGGTCGACCAGCCGTACGTGGGGAACCCGTCGATCTTCGGATCGGCGTTCACCACGCGGACGTCGCCCATCAGCTGGCCCGCGTCGAGCGCCGCGTCGTCCTGCCCCACCGCCTTGAGCACCGGGGCGGCGGCCGCCTTCGCCGCCTTCTCGCTCACCGGGTCGCCGCCCGGCTCCGCGGCCCCGTTCGCGCACAGCGCCCCCGGATCGCAGGGCTCCACGGGAGTGGTGCGGGCGAAGGTCCAGGTGCCCGGGGCCTGCTTCGCCACCTTCAGGAGCGCGCCGGGCCCGTCGGCGTCGCCGATCACCCAGGAGGCGCCCTCGGTGCGCGGCGAGCCCGGGACGCCCAGGGCCTTCGCCAGCCGCGTCACGTCGGCCGACGCCACCGCGCCCTTCGCGTGGTGCACCGCCGCTTCGCCGGGGCCTTCCGGCAGATCGCCCGCCGCCCGGTAGACCACGGGCGGACCGTGCGGGTCCGGTTCACCCGGCGCGATGCCCGCGGGAGGGCTGCCCGGTCCGTCCGCGGAGGCGTCGAGGGCCAGCGGGGGGGCCGAAGTGCGGGCCGCGTCGGCCCCGTCCGCCGTGCCGCCCCCGCCCGAGGCGGTCGAGGCCCAGTACGCCCCACCGCCCCCGGCCAGCAGCACGGCCGCGGCGACCGAGGCCACCGCGAGCGGCGGACGCCGCCGCCGGGGGCCGGTCACGTCGTTGTCGGGTCGCTCGGTGCTCACCGGATCGCTCCTTCGACTGCGTTGCCGTCGCGGTGACTACCGCGTGTCCCCGGGCGGGGACACCGGTGGGACGGGGCTGAGGAGCGCACGGTTCCCCGGGTGCCGTCCGGGCCTGCCCCGGCCGGCCGGCGGGGCCGCGCCGCGCCCGGCTCACGGGGCGCGGAGACGGTCTGCGTTCCCTTCTCGCCACCGCCGGCGAAGAAAGGCCGGAATGCTTCGCCGCCCGGACCGGTGGGCCGCCCTCAGTCGCCGTACTCGGCCATCGCGTCGATCAGCCGGGCCGACGCGGGCGGGACCGTGACCCCGTGGATCAGCGACGGCTCGACCGGGGCCGGGGCGGTCTTCGCAGGTACGGCCCAGTGCGGCGCCATGCGCGCGCAGTCGCCGCGCAGCGCGGCCAGGCTCAACTCCGACTCGGACGGTGCGATCTGCTTCGACATGTTCGCACCGTAACCACGATCACGCTCAGGCAGAAAGACCTACTATCGGGTAGTTTCCCCTTTTCCCTGACCGCGAGGTCACCCGGTAGCGTGAACTGTCACGCCGTCCCGGAGGGCGCAGTCACGGCCCTTCGCCTTCCGCAGGAGCAGCCTCCCCGTGCGTATCGCAGTCACCGGCTCCATCGCCACTGACCACCTGATGACCTTCCCCGGCCGTTTCGCCGACCAGCTGGTCGCGGAACAGCTGCACACGGTCTCCCTCTCCTTCCTGGTCGACAACCTCGATGTGCGCCGGGGCGGTGTCGCCGCCAACATCTGCTTCGGCATGGGCCTCCTCGGCACCCGCCCGATCCTGGTCGGCGCCGCCGGGGCGGACTTCGACGAGTACCGCGCCTGGCTCGACCGGCACGGCGTGGAGACCTCCTCCGTGCGCATCTCCGAGGTGCTGCACACCGCCCGCTTCGTCTGCACCACCGACAGCGACCACAACCAGATCGGCTCCTTCTACACGGGCGCGATGAGCGAAGCCCGGCTGATCGAGCTGAAGAGCGTCGCCGACCGCGTCGGCGGCCTCGACCTCGTCTCCATCGGCGCCGACGACCCCGAGGCGATGCTCCGCCACACCGAGGAGTGCCGCTCCCGGAACATCCCGTTCGCCGCGGACTTCTCGCAGCAGATCGCGCGGATGGACGGCGACGAGATCCGCATCCTCCTCGACGGGGCCACGTACCTCTTCTCCAACGAGTACGAGAAGGGGCTCATCGAGTCCAAGACCGGCTGGAGCGACGAGGAGATCCTCGCCAAGGTCGGCCACCGGGTCACCACCCTCGGCGCGCGCGGCGTGCGGATCGAGCGGGCCGGCGAGCCGGTCATCGAGGTCGGCTGCCCCGAGGAGGAGACCAAGGCCGACCCCACCGGCGTCGGCGACGCCTTCCGGGCCGGCTTCCTCTCCGGCCTCGCCTGGGGCGTCGGCCTGGAGCGGGCCGCCCAGGTCGGCTGCATGCTCGCCACCCTCGTCATCGAGACCGTCGGCACCCAGGAGTACACCCTGCGCCGTACCCACTTCATGGACCGCTTCACCAAGGCCTACGGCCACGAGGCCGCCGCCGAGGTCCGCTCGCACCTGGCGTAGCCCCGCGGCGGCTCAGTCGAGCCGGCGGACCACATAGGCACGGCCGCGGTCCGCCGGCTCCTCGCCCACGTACTCCTGACCCCGCATCTCGCACCAGGCCGGGATGTCCAGCCGCGCCGCCTCGTCGTCGGCGAGCACCGTCACCGTGGCGCCCACCGCCACCTCCCCGATCACCTTGGCGAGCTCGATCACCGGGACGGGGCAGCGTCGCCCCAGCGCGTCGACCACCAGCGAGGCGGCGGGCGCGGGGGAGGGGGAAGCGGACGCCGGGGCGCCGAGACGCTCGCGCACCGAGGCGACGACTCCGGGCAGGGCCTCCAGGAACCGGTCCACGTCCGCCTCTGCCGTGCCCGCCGGCAGCGACACCCGCACGTTCCCCTCCGAGAGCACGCCCATCGCTTTCAGGACATGGCTCGGCGTCAGGGTGCTGCTCGTGCAGGACGAACCGGACGACACGGAGAACCCCCTCCGGTCCAACTCGTCCATCAAGGTCTCGCCGTCGACATAGAGACAGGAGAAGGTCACCAGATGCGGCAGCCGCCGCTCCGGATCACCGACCACCTCCACATCGGGCACCACCCGGCCCACCGTCGCCCGCATCCGGTCCACCAGGGCCCGCAGCCGCGCCGACTCCGCCGCCGCCTCGGCCCGCACCGCGCGCAGCGAGGCCGCCGCCGCCACGATCGCCGGCAGGTTCTCGAACCCGGGCGCCCGGCCCGACTCCCGTTCTCCGGCCGGGCCCTGTGGCGAGAAACGCACCCCCTTGCGGACGGCGAGCAGCCCGACCCCGGCCGGACCGCCCCACTTGTGGGCGCTGCCGGTCAGCAGCGACCAGCCGTCCGGGGTCGGCCCCCACCCCAGCGACTGGGCCGCGTCCACCAGCAGCGGAACCCCCGCGTCGGCGCAGCGCGCGGCGACCTCGGCCACCGGCTGCTCGGTGCCCACCTCGTGGTTGGCCGACTGGAGACAGGCCAGCGCGGTGTCCGCCCGCAGGGCCCCGGCGTACGCCGCCGGGTCCACCGCCCCCGAGCGGTCCACCGGCACCTCCGCGGACGTCCCGCCCGCCGCCTCGTGGGCCGCCGCCGCGTGGAGCACGGAGGAGTGCTCGACCGCGGAGACCACCAGATGGCGGCCGACACGCCGACGCCCCGAAAGTGCTCCGGCAATTGCCGCGTGCACGGAGGCCGTCCCCGAAGGGGTGAACACCAGCTCGTCCGGGCGGCAGCCGACCGCCTCCGCGGCGCTCTCGCGGGCAGCGTCCAGCAGGAGTCTGGCCCGTCGCCCCTCCCGGTACAGGCGTGCGGGATCGGCCCAGCCCTCGTCGAGCGCGGCAAGCAGCGCCTGGCGTGCGACGGGGTGCAGGGGGGCGGCGGAGGCGGCGTCGAAGTAGGGCACGCCGCCACGCTAGCCCGCGCGCGGCCCCGTTCCGGCGGCGGCAGCCCGCCCCGGGCGGGCGAGAGGGCGTCAGACGGGGGCCCCAGGCCCGTCTTCCACCCCTTGGGGGTGTCGGGCGGCGCGTTGGGCACCCTCCCCGCGCGACCCCAAATAGCGTCCAGTAGGGTTTGGTCCGCATAAACATCCAAACCCCTGCCCGCGTCAGGGCCGGCGACCGACCAGAGACATACGGGCGCGCCGACCGTGCGGGCGAGACTCTCGGGAAGGCGCTACGTGAGTCCCAACGGCTCCGACCGCTCGTCGCGGCGCCCGATGCGGCGGAAGCTGCCGCAGGTGCTGACTGCGGGCCTGGTCCTGGCGACGGCCTCCGGTTGTTCATACAACTGGGAGGATTTCCCCCGCCTCGGTATGCCCACCCCGGTGACGGAAGAGGCTCCTCGGATTCTCTCCCTCTGGCAAGGCTCGTGGGCGGCAGCGCTCGTCACGGGTGTCCTTGTCTGGGGACTGATCCTGTGGAGCGTCTTCTTCCACCGGCGTAGCCGGACCAAGGTGGAGGTACCTCCGCAGACCAGGTACAACATGCCCATCGAGGCGTTGTACACAGTGGTTCCCCTCATCATCGTCTCGGTGCTGTTCTACTTCACCGCCCGCGATGAGTCGAAGCTCCTCGAACTCTCCGAGAAGCCCGCCCACACCATCAACGTGGTCGGCTTCCAGTGGAGCTGGGGCTTCAACTACATCGAGAAGGTGGATGGCCAGCCCGCGGCGGGCAACGAGATCCCCAAGGAGCTCGACGCCATCCCCGACCGGTACCGTGCCGACTTCCCCGAAGGCGCCGGCGGCGTCTACGACGTGGGCGTCCCCGGTACCCGCAACCCGCAGAACGGCAACCCGGGCCCGACCCTGTGGCTGCCGAAGGGTGAGAAGGTCCGCTTCGTCCTCACTTCGCGTGACGTCATCCACTCCTTCTGGGTGGTGCCGTTCCTCATGAAGCAGGACGTCATTCCGGGCCACACCAACGTGTTCGAGGTCACTCCCAACCGGGAGGGCACCTTCATGGGCAAGTGCGCCGAGCTCTGCGGCGCCGACCACTCCCGGATGCTCTTCAACGTCAAGGTCGTCTCCCCCGAGCGTTACCAGCAGCACCTCAAGGAGCTGGCGGAGAAGGGTCAGACGGGCTACGTGCCGGCAGGCATCGAGCAGACGGACCCGGCCAGGAATGCGGAGAAGAACCAACTGTGAGCATCCTCAACGAACCTCAGGGTGCCCCGCCGGCAGACGACTCGTACGAGGACGAGCTGCCGGTGCGGCGCAAGCAGCCGGGCAATGTCGTCGTCAAGTGGCTGACCACCACCGACCACAAGACGATCGGCACGCTCTACCTCATCACGTCGTTCGTGTTCTTCTGCGTCGGCGGACTCATGGCGCTCTTCATGCGCGCCGAGCTGGCCCGTCCGGGCACGCAGATCATGTCGAACGAGCAGTTCAACCAGGCGTTCACGATGCACGGCACGATCATGCTGCTGATGTTCGCGACGCCGCTGTTCGCCGGATTCGCGAACTGGATCATGCCGCTGCAGATCGGCGCGCCCGACGTGGCGTTCCCGCGGCTGAACATGTTCGCGTACTGGCTGTACCTCTTCGGTTCGCTCATCGCGGTGGCCGGCTTCCTCACCCCGCAGGGCGCCGCCGACTTCGGCTGGTTCGCCTACTCCCCGCTGTCGGACGCGGTCCGCTCCCCGGGCGTCGGCGCCGACATGTGGATCATGGGCCTGGCCTTCTCCGGCTTCGGCACGATCCTCGGCTCGGTCAACTTCATCACCACGATCATCTGCATGCGCGCGCCCGGCATGACGATGTTCCGCATGCCGATCTTCACCTGGAACGTCCTGCTGACCGGTGTACTGGTCCTGCTGGCCTTCCCGGT
>NZ_JBBBEN010000098.1:0-11093 GCF_037137275.1 Streptomyces pratensis
GCGGTGATCGTCACGGGGACGCCGGAGGGGGTCTGCGCGCCGGTGATGCGGCTCAGCTCGGCCTCGCCGGAGCGGACCTGGGCGACCTGCGGGGTGATCCCGGCGTCCGCCATCAGCCGGGTCATCTCGCGGCGCTGGTTGGGCAGCACCAGCGTGACGACGCTGCCGGACTCCCCGGCACGGGCGGTACGCCCGCCGCGGTGCAGGTAGTCCTTGTGGTCGCTCGGCGGGTCCACGTTGACCACGAGGTCCAGGTTGTCGACGTGAATGCCGCGCGCCGCGACGTTCGTGGCGACCAGCACCGTGACGTGCCCCGTCTTGAAGCGCTCCAGGGTGCGGGTGCGCTGCGGCTGCGACTTCCCGCCGTGCAGAGCGGCCGCCCGCACCCCGCTGTGCAGCAGGTGGTCGGTGAGCTTGTCCACCGCGTGCTTGGTGTCCAGGAACATGATCACCCGGCCCTCGCGCGCCGCGATCTCCGTCGTGGTGGCGTACTTGTCGGCGCCCTGCACGTACAGGATGTGGTGCTCCATCGTGGTGACCGCGCCGGCGGACGGATCGACGGAGTGCACGACCGGGTCGTTCAGGTAACGCCGCACCAGCAGGTCGACGTTGCGGTCCAGCGTCGCCGAGAAGAGCATCCGCTGCCCGTCGGCGTTCACCTGGTCCAGCAGCTCGGTGACCTGCGGCATGAAGCCCATGTCGGCCATCTGGTCGGCCTCGTCCAGCACGGTGACGGTGACCCGGTCCAGCTTGCAGTCACCGCGCTCGATGAGGTCCTTGAGACGGCCCGGGGTGGCGACGACGACCTCGGCGCCACCGCGCAGCGCACTGGCCTGACGGCCGATGGACATGCCGCCCACCACAGTGGCGATACGCAGCTTCAGCGACCGGGCATACGGAGTGAGCGCGTCGGTGACCTGCTGAGCCAGCTCACGGGTGGGGACGAGGACCAGGGCCAGCGGGCGCTTGGCGTCGGCGCGGCGGCCGGAGGTGCGGGCCAGCAGCGCGAGTCCGAAGGCCAGGGTCTTGCCCGAGCCGGTGCGGCCCCGGCCCAGGACATCCCGGCCGGCCAGCGAGTTGGGGAGGGTGGCCGCCTGGATCGGGAAGGGCACGGTCATGCCCTCGGAGGCGAGCGCCGCCTTCAGCGGCGCCGGCATCTCCAGCTCGCCGAACGTCTCGGAGGCGGGCAGCGCCGGGGTGACGGTGACCGGCAGGGCGAACTCGCCCTTCACACCGGAGGCGGAACGGCGGCCGTAGCCACCGGAGCCGCCGGAGCGCTTGGGTCCGCCGCCGAAACCGGCGGCACGGCGGTCGCCGCCGGAGTGACGGGGCGCGCCGCCGCTGCGGCCGCCGGAGGGGCCGCCGCCGGAGCGGGTGCGGGAGAATCGGTCGTTCGAGCGGGGTGTGCGTTCGCGGTTCATGCAGAACCTTTCCTCGATGGGGCACGTATCGAGGGATTCTTTTTCGGGAAGCGGCCGTGAACGGCACCCAGAATCGCAAGAACGAGCCGATGAAATGATAAAAGAAAGCGAAACCCGGCCGCCGGGAATCAGTACACCGGACGCGGCTTCGGCAGGGGGCGCGCAGCGCGGCCCCCGGAAACAACAACGAGCTGGGGCCCGCACCCCAAGGTGCGGGCCCCAGCTGCGCAGTACAACCTGAGTGATCAGGCGGGGGTGATGTTCTCGGCCTGCGGGCCCTTCTGGCCCTGCGTGACGTCGAAGTTCACCTTCTGGCCCTCCTGCAGCTCACGGAAGCCGCTGGCGGCGATGTTGGAGTAGTGGGCGAAGACGTCGGCGCCGCCGCCGTCCTGCTCGATGAAGCCGAAGCCCTTTTCCGCGTTGAACCACTTCACGGTGCCAGTAGCCATGTCATATCTCCTTAGGGGCAGAGCCCGCGGGCCCACACTGTGCGGACCCCACGTCGCCGCGATGATTACCCCATCCGGAAGTACACCGGAAATACAAAAGTGCGCCCGCCGACATCTGACCGGCAAGAGCACTTGAAGTCTTTGGGAACCACAACTGCAACTGAGATCAACAGTAGCACGGTGCCGCCCGGATTGCTCGTGCTGCATATCACCGGCCCGGTCGGAACATAAAAGCCTCATCGCGCATTGCGGGAAATACTGTGCTGGCGAAAGCAGATATTCACGAAGCCCCGCCGAGGCCCCTTCACCGCGGACGGCGAGCCCGCCAGGGCGCGACGGGGCCGCCGGCCCGCGTGGCCCCGTCGCGCAGCTCCTCGTTGGGGCCAAGGCCTCCTGGGAGCCGGCCCTCCAGGACGACGGTGCGGCAGGCGGCCTTGACGGGCGTGCCGGTACCGACGGGTTCGCGGGCGCGGGCGGCGGTGCGCCACCGAGCGCGGGAGCACCGGCGGCGGCCGCCCTGGCGACCGCAGCGCGGTGGCCGGCCGGGCCTCACCGGCGGCCCGGGGAAAGGCCCGGCGTCGCGCCGATCGGCTCAGCGGCCCGCCCCCTCGCGCAGGCGCAAGGCAGTCATCGCCACCGAGACGGCCGGTGGCGCGCGAGGAGGCCTCCGCGGCACCCGCACCTCGCCCGTCACGCAGCGCCACAGGAGCCCGGCGCCGTACGCCTGCGGGGCGCCCCTCTGGCGCGTACCGCTGTGCGACGCCCCTGCGCCAGAGGCTCTTCGCCGAGAAGGCCGTGTCCATCGCGGTCGGACCAGGTTTCGCCCACCGGGACAGGGCCCCCGGGCGCGACACGAAGAGCACTGACCGACTGGTCAGTTGTCGTCCGGAGGACCGCGGGGCCATAATGCACGCGTAGCCCTTCACGCATCCCCCGTCGTGAAGGGCTACACCCCTGTCCGGAGCCCCCCGGGGGGCCCTTCGGGCACACGCCCGGACACGGGCAAGGGACTCCCCTCGTGGTCCCCTGCCCATGTTTTTTCGAGTTAACAGTGACGTAAAGTGTTTGCGCAAGCTCAGTTCCGACTCCGAGGTGATCGTGGAGGTCCGGGTGGCCATGGACGACGGCGGCGAACGCGGTCCACAACCGACTGAGCAGACCGGGCGCCACGCCCCGGCCGAGCTGCCGCGTCTGGACTCGCTGCGGCAGAAGGTCGAGTACATGGTCGAGAAGACCTTCCCCGGCCAGAAGGTCTCGGGCCGCGTCTTCTCCGAGCTGGTCCGGGACCGCGGCGGCTCGCTGTCGCACAGCTACTTCTCCAACATCCTCGCCGGCAAGGTCACCCAGCCGTCGGAGGACATCCTCAAGGCCCTCGGGCTGGGCTTCGGCGTGGACTGGCGCTTCTTCAAGGAGGAGTCCGAGGTCGTCGACGACGTCGTCGCCGGGCTCCAGTTCCTGGCCAAGCGGCGCACCGGGGAGATCAGCGGGGTCGCGGGCCGGGGGCTGGACGAGGACGGCCTGCCGCCGGAGCTGCTGCGGTTCGCCCTGTCCCTGCTGGAGGACGCCGCCCGGGAGAAGGCGGACCCCGGCGGGGAAGGCTCCGGCGGGAAGGGCACTGCGGCGGCCCGCCGCCCCGCGGGCCCGGCAGCGTAGCGTCTTGGTCATGTCCCTGCGGAAGCTGCGGAAAGAGTGCGAGGCCGGGCTCGCCGATCTGCCCCTCCCGGCCCCCTTCTCCGTGACCGGTCTGGTCGCGAACATGGAGGAGGCGCGCGGGCGGACCATCCGGCTGCACGAGATGCCGGACCGCCTCGCCCGCGTCAACGCCGCGTGCGGGCTGCGCCTCAAGGCCGCCGGCACCAGCCTCATCCTCTACCGCCGCAGACCGACGGCGTACCAGACCCAACACGTGATCCTGCACGAGCTGTGCCACGAGTGGTTCGACCACGGCACCACCCTCGACGCGGAGCAGCTGCGCACGCTCCTGCCGGTCTTCGACACCTCGCTGATCGCCCGGATGGTCTCCCCCGCGGCGGCCGAGGCCTTCGCCTCCGGCGGCGGGACGGTCCAGGCCCGCGCGCAGTACGCCACCCACGACGAACGCATGGCCGAATTCGGTGCCTCGTTGATCCCCCGGATGGCCCGGGGCCTCACCACCGATGACATGGTGGGCCGACTGGACGACTCCCTGTCCCGCCCGGTGGCCCACCGGCGGCGCGCGCTGTTCCCGCGCAAGCGGTCCGACGACGCCTGACACGTGCCACCACGCCCGGACGCGGGCCCCCTCCCCCGCGTGCCCGCCCCCCGACCCCCACCCCGAGGACGAACACCGCCGTGACCCCCCTCGATCTCGCCGGCTATCTGACAGCCGTCCTGATGACGGTCGTCGCCCTGTGGCGCATGCCCGCCGCACTGTGGGGCGATGAGGAGGACCGCAGACGCAGGGCCCTGTGGGGCTGCTACGCCGGATTCGCCGTCGCCCTGTGGACCAAGACCGAGGTGGTGCGCATCGGCCTCAACAACAGCGCCGTCACCGACCTCGCCGTCCTCATCAAGCACTACACCGCCACCGTGGCGATTCTGGCCATCCTCAGCTACATCGTGGCCATCTACGGCAGCTACCCGGAAGAGGGGGCCGTCCCGCGCCACGTGCGGTTCGCCCGGTTCGTCCAGCACGTGGCGGCCAAGGCGTCCGTCGCCACGCTGATCCTGCTGACCGTCCTCTTCTTCACCGTGGTCGACCGCTCCCAGCCGTCGGACCGCTTCGTCTCCGACCACGCGGGCGAGTGGGGCGCCACCCTCTACATGAGCGTGTTCTACCTCTACCTCGGCGCCGCGTCCGCCGTGTGCGCCTTCCAGTGGGCCCTGGCCACCGCCGACGCGCGCCGGCGCCATCTGCGCATCGGCCTCGGCATGATGACGTTCGCGATGTTCATCGGCGTCGGCTACACCGTCAGCCGCACGCTGTTCCTCTGGATCAGCGTGGCCGAGCGCCCCGGCGAGACGTTCGCGCTGCGGTTCGACCAGGTCACGGAGGCGGCGCAGCTGGTGCTGTTCGCGTTCTTCGCCCTCGGCGCGTCCGTCCCCGCGTTCGCCGCCGGTGCGCGGCGGGCCCGGCTGTGGCGGGCCCAGGTGCGCCTGCACGGCCTCTGGTACGAGCTGATGGCGGCCTTCCCCGACCAGCCCTTCGATCCGCCCGCCTCCCTGGGTCGGGAGCTGACCCGCTTCAACGTTCCGGCCGATCTGCGGGTCGACCGCTGGGCCGCCGACATCGCGGACGCGGTGGAGAAGCTGCGCCACTACGCGCCCGAGGGGCTGCTCGCCGCCGCCCGGCGGGCCGCCGGGCGCGACACCGCGGAGCCGGTCCGGGCCGAGGCCCTCACCGACGCCTACTGGACGCGCGCGGCCCTGCTCGCGATGGCCTCCGGCGCGCCCGCCCGGGGGGCCGCGCCGGTCGCCGCGCAGCAGGCCGCCGACCAGGACGGCGAGGTGGCCCGGCTGGTGCGGGTCGCTTCCGCGTACCGGACCGTGCGCGAGGAACGCGCCCGCGCGGTCCTCGCCGACGCGGCCACGACGGACGGCGAGCCGTCCGTTTGCGGGGGCGTCTGATCCCCGGTTACGTGGGGTACGCGTACGCGGGGCGGGCGCTCCACCGAACGCCGCCCGCCCCGCACCGAATCGCGTCTGGAGGCACCGTCGATGGCGAAGAACCGGTCCACGCCCGCCAAGGGGCTGCGCGGCAGCAAGGCGGGGCTCGTGCTGAGCCTGGGCAGCAGCGCGCTCGCGGTCGTCAGGGCGACCAAGCAGGTCCGCCGGGCCAAGGGCACGCACGACAAACTGAGCACCGCCGACGCGGTGGCCGGAATGCTGCCGCTGATCACCTCGGCCGCGCTCGTCCTGCGGCAGCTGCGCGGCCGGCGGCAGGAGGGCTCCGGCGCTTCGGCGTGACCACCGGCGCCGGCCGCCTGCCGTGATGCCCGCCGTGATGCCCGCACCGGCCCGGCGGCCGTGCGGCAGGGGCGGCCCCGCCCCGCACTGCCGGTCGCACGGTCCGGGGCCGCCGCCGGCACGGCCGGCCGTCACCCCAGCGGCGGCCGGAGCACCGGCGGGCCCTCGCGGATACGGGACGCCAGGACGGCGATGTCGTCCTCTGCCTCCTCGCCGAACCGGTCGAGCACCTCGTCCAGCAGGTCATCCAGCCGTCCGCTCAGCGGCAGGGTGAGGGAGGACAGCCGCCGCACGGACACGTCGATGTCCTCGCCCCGGCGCTCCACCAGGCCGTCGGTGTACATGAACAGCACCGTTCCCGGGCCGCAGGGCACGGACGCGGTGGCGTAACCGCCGAACCCCGCTCCCAGCGGCGGGCCCACCGGGACGGTGACGATGCGGGCCCCGGCGGCCCCCGGGTCGATGAACACCGGGGGCAGATGCCCCGCGCTGGCCACCTCGCAGGCCCCGGCGAAGCGGTCGACGACGGCGAGCAGGCAGGTGGCGGCCCGGTCCACCCCCGAGCGTTCCACCATGGAGTCGAGCCGTTCCAGGATCTGGTGCGGCGGCAGGTCCTCGCTCGCCAGGACGCGCAGCATCGAGCGGTAGTGGCTCATGGCGACGGCCGCTTCCACCCCGTGGCCCATCACGTCGCCCATCGCCTTGAGGTGGCGGCCGTCCCTGAGCGGCACGACGTCGAACCAGTCGCCGCCCACCAGGACGTCCCGGTCGGCCGGGAGGTAGCGGGTGGCCACCTCGACGTGCGGATGGGGCCCGTAGGGTTCGGAGAGCAGGGAGCGCTGCAACTCCCGGGCGATGCTGTGTTCGTGGTCGTAGCGGCGGGCGTGGTCGAGGCCGACGGCGGCACGGACGGCGATCTCCCGGGCGACGGCCGGGTCCTGGTCGGTGAAGGCCGGGGAGCCCTCGGCGCGGACGAGGCTGAGCGCACCGATCGGGTTGCCCCGGGCGGTGAGCGGTACGACGAGCGCCTCCCGCAGCCCGAGGGCCCTGGAGGCCGTGATCCGCTCAGCGGTGAGGGCGCTCCGGCCGGGGGCGGCCCAGTCGTCGAGGACCGGCTGGTTGTCCGCCAGGCAGCGGGCGACGGCGGAGTCCGCCGCGAAGTCGACGTATTCCCCGGGGTGGCCGAACCGCTGCACCTGCTCGTCGAGAACGCCGACGCCCCGCAGCGCGGCGCGCCTCAGCCGCAGGACGCCGGGGTCGGGGCGGCGCACGGCGTGCCCCACGTCCGGCGGGAAGACGTCCACCGCCGCGACGTCGGCGAAGGCGGGCACCACGAACGCCGCCAGTTCCCGGCAGGTGGTGTCCAGGTCGAGCGTCGTGCCGATCCGGGCGGCGGCCGTGCTGAGCAGGGTCACATGGCCGCGGGCCTGTTCCAGTTCCGCGCGCTGGCGGGCGATGTCGGTGATCTCGACGATGATCGCCATCAGTCCGCAGGCCGCCCCGCCCGCCTCAAGCCTGTGGTACGTGGCGCGCCAGAACCGCTCGTCGTCGGGCGAGAGGGCCCAGGTCTGCCCGCCGACCGTCTCCTCACGGGGCTTCCCGTCGGCCAGCACGGCCCGCAGGACGGCGGCCTGGCCGCTCAGGTCGGGCAGCACCTCGGCGAAGACGCGGCCGATGTGGGAGGAGGCGGGGAGGCCGTTGAGCCGTTCGAGGGCGGGGTTGACGTAGGTGTAGCGCAGGTGGTGGTCGAGGACGGCGACCCCGGCCGGGTTGCCGTCGAACAGGGCCGCGATGGTCCCGGGGTCGAAGGACGTGGGCATACCGTCGTCGCACGCTTCGGCCTGCACGAGCCAGCCTCCCACCGTCGTCGGCTCCGGAGTCCCCATGCTCGGCCGTCCCCCGCGGTCCCGCATCCGCAGCGCCTCCGGTCGGCGCCGGCGCCCCCGCCCTCGCCCCGGCGCTCGCCCCGGCGCTCAGCGGCGGCCCGCCGGGGCCGGGCCGCCGTGGGGGCGGGCGCCGAGCCGGTCGAGGTCGAGGGTGCCCAGGGTGGCCTCTGCGGTGGGCGGCAGCCGGAGGGCCTCGTCGACCGGTCCCGGCAGGCTGCGGGTTCCGAGCAGCCCGGCGACCAGGCCGGCGGTGAGCCGGTGCCAGGCCGGGGCGCGGCGGATCATGGCGTGGTCGCCGCCCCGGACGGTGACCATGCAGGTGCGGGCTCCGGCGCGGCGGGCCCGCGCGGTGAGGGACTGGGTGGCCTGGGGGCTGGTCGTCCGGTCCCGGTTGCCGTGCAGGAGGACCACGTCACGTCCCGCGAGCTGGGTCACCGGGTCTCCCGGCGGGCACCAGGGGGCGAGCCCGACGACGCCCCGGACGAGCGGGTGGCCGGCGGCGCGGAGGGCGGCGCGCGCCCCCATGGAGTGGCCCAGGAGCACCACCGGCACGTCGCCCGCTTCCTCGCGCAGGGCGTCCAGGGCCGTGACGGCGTCGTGGAGCGGGTCGGCGCGGCCGCCGTTCCAGCCCCGGTGGGCGTAGCGCACCCGCCGGACGAGCACGTCGCCGTCGGGCGCGCCGGCAGCCCGCCGGACGGCACGGACGAAGGGCAGCATCCGTACGCCGGGCAGGTTCAGCGGGCCGGGCGGCGGGGGCACGGCGCCGGTCTCCCGGCCGCCGTGCAGGACGAGGACCGCTGCCGAGGGCAGTCGCTGGGCCACGCGCGTACCTCCAGGTCGGGTGCGGGGCGCTGCGCCCCTCACCCGTATTCGGTGCGGAGCGCCTTCCGGATGGGCGCAGGGCATGACGGGGCGGAAAGTGCCGTTCACTGTACGGTCACGGGTTCGCCCGGGGGAGGACCGCCGCGTCGTACGGTGCCGGGCGCGCGGGCCCCGGGGTGCGCGCGCCGGGGCGGCGCGCGGGGCCCGGGCGGCGCGCGGCCCCTGCCCCGCGGGCCCGGTGGCGTGGTGCGGTGGGCGCGGGCGGCGCTGCGGGGAGCGGCCCTCCTGTCGCTCACCGGGCGTCCGGGCCGGCTGTCCGGCATGGAAACGGCCTGAGGACTGCCGGAATCCGGCAGTGACCGGGCCGTGTCAAGCATGGGACGATCCAGCCAGTTCGACGGAAGCACCTCGGGGGAAGCCGGAAGACCAGGGAGTGATCACGTGACCTTCTTTCTCGGTCTCGGCATCGCGGGGATCGTCCTGCTCGCCTTCTCCCTGATCTTCGGCGGTCTGCTCGAAGGATTCCTCGACGGTGTGCTGGACGGCGTCTTCGACGGCCTTCTCTCGCTTCCGGTGATCGCCGGATTCCTGTCGATGCTCGGATTCTGCGGAGCCATTGTGCTCGGCACGACGGGCCTCGGCACGTTCGCGGCCACGGTCGCCGGCGTCGCCGCCGGCCTCGTCGCGGGCTGGCTCACCTGGAGACTCAGCAAGGCGCTGATGCGGGACCAGACCGCCGCGACCCCGCGCGGCTCCGACCTCGTCGGCACCTCCGGGTCCGTCGTGACCGCGATCCCCGTCGACGGGTACGGCGAGGTGATGCTGCGGCTGGGCGGTCAGCCCGTCAAGTACGCGGCCAAGTCCGTCACGCCCGTCGCGCGCGGCACCGAGGTCTGGGTGGAAGAGGCGCTGTCGACCACCTCGGTCGCCGTCCGCCCGGTCGAGCGCTGACCCCGCCCGCCCGGCTGCCCGCCCGTACCCACCACCCCGTCAACCCGTAGCACCACCCGCTCCGCAACAATCTGCCATCCCCCACGGGAGGCAGGGGGGACACCCTTCATGAGTCCAGTCGTCATCGCCGTCATCGGCATCGTCGTGCTCCTCGTCCTGCTCGCCCTCGTCGTCGTCACGCGCTACAAGGTCGCCGGACCCAGCGAGGCCTTCATCATCACCGGCCGCCGCGGCAAGAAGTCGACGGACCCGGTCACCGGACACATCAGCATGGACAACAGCGGCCAGAAGGTCGTCGTCGGCGGCGGCGTCTTCGTCGTGCCGTTCGTCCAGCAGAAGTTCACCCTGGACCTCTCCAGCCGGCACATCCCGATCTCCGTGCGCGGCGCGGTGACCCTGCGCGGGGTCAAGTCCAACCTGGAGGGCGTCGCGATCGTCAAGGTCGGGGGCAGCGAGGACGCCATCCGCGCGGCCGCCCAGCGCTTCCTCCAGCAGCAGGACGGCATCGTCGGCTTCACCCAGGAAGTGCTCTCCGGAGCGCTGCGCGCCATCGTCGGCCGGATGTCGGTCGAGGACATCATCCGGGACCGTGCGGCGTTCGCCGGGCAGGTCGCGGAGGAGGCGGAGACCAGCCTCTCCGGCCAGGGCCTGATCCTGGACGCCTTCCAGATCCAGGACATCACCACCGAGGGCTCCTACCTGGAGGACCTCGGCCGTCCGGAGGCCGCCCGGGCCAAGCAGGAGGCCGACATCGCCGAGGCCATCGCGAAGCGGGCCTCGGAGCAGGCCCGGCTGAAGGCGGCCGAGGAGATCGCCATCGCCGAGCGGACCTACTACCTGAAGCAGGCCGAGATCAAGGCCGAGACGGAGGCCGCCGCCGCCAAGGCCAACGCCGCCGGTCCGCTCGCAGAGGCCGCACGTCAGCAGGAGGTCCTCCAGGAGCAGGAGAAGGTCGCCGAGCGCCAGGCCGCGCTGACCGACCGCGAGCTGGACACGAAGGTCCGCAAGCCCGCCGACGCCGCCCGCTACCAGGCCGAGCAGGAGGCGGAGGCCCGCCGCATCGCCCAGGTCAAGGAGGCCGAGGCCGACGCGGAGCGCTCCCGCCTGACCGGTCAGGGTGAGAAGCTGCACCGCTCCGCGCTCGCCGAAGCGGTCCGCATCGAGGGCGAGGCGGACGCCGCGGCCATCGCCGCCAAGGGGGCCGCAGAGGCCGAGGCCATGCAGAAGAAGGCCGACGCGTTCGCGCGGTACGGTGACGCGGCCGTCCTCCAGATGCTGGTCGAGGTGCTCCCGAGCGTCGTCGCGAAGGCCTCCGAGCCGCTGAGCGCCATCGACAAGATGACGGTCATCTCCACGGACGGCGCGAGCCATCTGGCCCGCACGGTCACGGACAACGTCTCCCAGGGCATGGAGCTCCTCAGCTCCACCACAGGCGTCGACCTCGCCGCCCTGCTCCAGAACCTCCAGGGCCGTACGGCGAAGGCGTCCTCGCCGTCCGCCGCACCGGCCGACGAGAGCGCCCGGACGGCGGAGCCCTCCCCCACCACGAAGAACGACAGGATCGAGATCACGGACTGACGTCCGCCCGCTCCCCCTCTGCTCGCCGGCGCCCGGCGGTG
>NZ_JBBBEN010000098.1:11100-23665 GCF_037137275.1 Streptomyces pratensis
CACCGCCGGGCGCCGGCGCGTGGGGGCCGCCGCCGCAGGGCAGGGCGCCAGGCTCCTCCCGCCCTGTGGCGGGCTGCCTCTGCCGGGCGGCGGCAGCGGCGGTCGCGGCGGCCAGCCGCCCGCGCCAACCGCCGAGCTGCTGCCCGCTCACCGCCTCGGCGTCCACCAGCTCCGCGCCGCCCAGGTCGGCGATGCGGCTCTCGGCCCAGTACGCCCAGGCCGCCTCCTGGCGGCAGTCATCGCACTCGGTCTCCCCCGCCATGGCGCGGAAGACGTGCTCGGGGCCGGGCCCCGCGCAGGTGACCAGCGGCGCGACGTACCGGGGAGCGGGGGGCACGGCCGGCTTCTGCCGGTCCACGGCGTCGCGTGGCGCGCCGGCGTCCCGTGGCGCGTCGCCGTCCCGTGGCGCGTCCGGGACCTCGGGGGCGGGCGGGGAGAGCCGCCGGTCCTCGGGCATCTTCTGCACCAGCCGGTGGCGCAGGAAGCCCACCGCCGAACGCACCCCGCCCGGTGGCAGATCGCCCGCCAGCACCCGCCGCAACTCACCGCCCGAGACACCGCGCCGCAACCACTCCACCGCCTGCGCCACCAGCCCACGCGCCTCTGCGACACCCAGATACAGATCTCGGTGAGCGTGCCGCAACGACAGCAACACCCGCTCGGCCTCGACCTCCTCGGCCGAGCCGACCACCACGGCGTCGCTCTCGCAGGGCTCTTCGGTGGGTGGGTGGGACGTGCTCTTCTCCCGTTCTTCCCCTACCGGTGGATGACCACCGGCGCTCCGGGGCCCCGGAGGACCGACGGTCGGAAAGCGCGTACTCGGAGACGCCTCCGCGATCACCACCGCGCCCGCCTCCCGCCACAGCGCCGCGGCGTCCGCCTCGGCCAACGGCACGTTGGAGGCCACCTGCCGAGTGGCCCACCGCCCCCTCTCGCCGGCCACCCGCCACTCATGCACGAACCCGTGCGCGGCCAACTGCTCCTTGGCCCGCTGGAACGCCCGCCCGGTGATCCCCAACCGCCGCGCGTGATCCGACAGCGCACGGCCCGCCTGCTCCTTGGGCAGCCCCTGGACGTACAGAAGCAGCACCTTCGCGTCACTGCACAGACGCGGATGGCGCACGACATCGTGCGAAGCCTTCGTGTAGCGCCGAACCGGCGCGATAGCATGCCAAAGCATCCTCGTGGACTCCTGGTTCCACTCGTGGGTGAAGGCCCTCGGATCGGTGCGACGAACACCACCGGGGGCCGCCCCATGTGCGCGCACGCCAAGACGCGCCCACGCGCACACAGAGCGTGATGACACGATCACCGTACCGTAGGCGGGGGTGCGTTGCGGACAATCCACCCAACGGGTGCATCCCTGCCTGGAGGTTGACGGCGCACCGGTCATCGGCATGCGGCGCCCAGGTCGGCGACGGCTCGCGCCGGCCGGGGAGGAGCCGCACCGGAGGACCAAGCAGCGCCGCCCTCCGCCGCCCCCGACGACGGGCCTACGGTGTGGCGGCGGTGCGCGGCGGCGCCGCGCCTCAGCCCGCCTCCGCCCTCGACAGCGCTTCGGTGATCACGCGGGTGGCGAAGTCCGGGTCCTCGGCGATCCGGTTGATGTGCTCGGCGAGCAGGTAGGCCGTCGCCTCCAGAGGCTTCAGCTCCGCCTCGGTCCAGTTCCCGTACTGCCTGCGCCACAGGTTGGGGCTCAGGCCAACGTGACTCCCACGCACAGTAGACGGCCGGGGAGGCGAGGGGCGGCGACTTGACGTCTTTCGCCGGGACGGGGACTCGGGGGGAGCGCAGGGGATGCCGGTGCGCGTACGGCAGGGGGCGCCGACCGTGCGGGACGCCGGGCGCACCACCGTGAGCACCCCGCGGGGCACGTGCCCGCCGCCACGGAACCCGCGGTCGGCCCCGTACGCCCCGCAAGGGCCCGACTGCGGCGGACCACGGCCGGGGCGGGGGCGACTCTCAGCCACCACAGACGTCTTCGAGCTGTCGATACGCCTTCGCACCGCCCTTGGCCGCGGAGCCAGCGGCGGATTCCGGCCGCCCGCTAAGGGCTGTCCCTTAGGGTGATGGCCGGACAAAAGAAGAGAAGAGTCTCGCGTGCGCGCATCGCCGCACGTCTCCGGGAGGAAGTCATGGGAACGCGCCGCACGTCACTGCCCGGAGTGGGGGCTCAGTACGATTTCACGACCGAGACGGGGCAGCACATCTCGGTCGTCGTCCACAACGACGGACGCCGGTTCATCGGGTTCTACGAACGCGACGACCCCGATTCGTGCCGCCTCTCCGTGCCTCTGTCGACGGCCGAGGCCACCTCCCTGGCCCACCTCATCGACCCGGCGCCCATCGACGCCGTGCGGACCGACGGCATCGACCTCGTCACCGAGCACATCCCGCTCGGGACGCGCTCGCCGTACGGCGGACGGCTGCTGGGCGAGACCCGGGCGCGGACCCGGACCGGGGCGTCCATCGTGGCGGTGCTGCGCACGCACAGCGCGCACCCCTCGCCCGAACCGGATTTCCGTCTGGCCATCGGGGACACCCTCGTCGCCGTCGGTACACGTGAGGGCGTCGACGCGCTCTCCGACCTCATCGCGGAGGGCTGACCGTGCACCACACGACTGCGTTGCTGGTGGAGCTGGGCGCCATCATCCTCGGGCTGGGGCTCATCGGCCGGCTCGCCGGACGGATAGGGCTCTCCCCCATCCCCCTCTACCTGCTCGCGGGGCTGGCTTTCGGGCACGGCGGCCTGCTGCCGCTCAACGCCAGCGAGGACTTCACCGCCATCGGCGCCGAGATCGGCGTCATCCTGCTGCTGCTCCTGCTGGGCCTGGAGTACAGCGCCTCCGAGCTCGTCACGAGCCTCAAGACGCAGTACCCCTCCGGCGCCGTCGACTTCGTCCTCAACGCGACCCCCGGCGCCGTCGCCGCCCTGCTGCTCGGATGGGGCCCCGCCGGAGCCGTCGCGCTCGCCGGAGTCACGTGGATCTCCTCGTCCGGCGTGATCGCCAAGGTGATGACCGACCTCGGCCGGCTCGGCAACCGGGAGACCCCCGTCATCCTCGGCATCCTCGTCATGGAGGACCTGGCGATGGCGGTCTACCTGCCGCTGCTCACCGCCATGCTCGCCGGAGTCGGCCTGGCCGGCGGCAGCCTCACCCTGCTGATCGCCCTCGGAACCGTCGGCTTCGTCCTCTACCTGGCGCTGCGCCACGGCCGCCTCATCAGCCGCGCGGTCTCCTCCGACAACCCGGAGATGCTCCTCCTCGTCGTCCTCGGCCTGACCCTGCTGGTCGCCGGCGTGGCCCAGGAACTGCAAGTCTCCGCCGCCGTCGGGGCGTTCCTCGTGGGCATCGCGCTCTCCGGCGAGGTCGCCGAGGGGGCGCGCAAGCTGCTCACCCCGCTGCGCGACCTGTTCGCCGCCGTCTTCTTCGTCTTCTTCGGGCTCTCCACCAATCCGGCCGACATCCCGCCGGTGCTGGTGCCCGCGGCGCTGCTCGCCGTCGTCACGTCCCTGACGAAGGTCTTCACCGGCTGGTACGCGGCCCGTCGCGCCGACATCGGCAGCCGCGGCCGCTGGCGGGCCGGCGGGACCCTCGTCGCGCGCGGCGAGTTCTCCATCGTCATCGCCGGTCTGGCCGTGGCCAGCGAACCGGGCATCGGCCCCCTCGCCACCGCGTACGTGCTGATCCTGGTCATCGCCGGTCCGCTCACCGCCCGGTGGACGCAGCCCCTCGCCTCGAAGATCGCGAGCCGCTCCGGGAGGGGCGGCGCGGCGAAGACGCCCGCCCCGGGCCCAGCCCCGACCCCGGGGCCCGAGCCGGCCCCTCCGCCCGCGCTGACCCCGGAACCGGCGGGCGAGACGCGCGAGTAGCCGCCGCCCCGCCTTCCCCGGCGCGCTCCCCACGGCCGGCCGGGCTGCCCCACGAGGCGGTCCGGCCGGCCGTCGTCGTGTCCGGGGCCGGGGCCGCCGCGCGCCGAAGTCGGCCCGAGCGCACGGCGGACGGACCACTGAACCCTCTGCGGAGGGGCCTCCCGGACTGCTAACGTCTACACGTCTGTAGAGTTGCTCTCGTTCCGGCTTTGCCCCGCGACGTATGGAGATGTCATGGCCCTGTGGGATCGGATCAAGGAATCCGCCGCGTCGATGCAGACGCAGCTGGAGGCGAAGAAGAACGACCTGAAGTCCGGGTCGTTCCGGGACGCCAGCATGGCCATGTGCGCCCTGGTCGCCGCCGCCGACGGCACCGTCGACCCGTCCGAGCGCCAGCGCGTCGCGGCGCTCATCACCAGCAACGACGTGCTGCGGAACTTCCCCGCGGACGACCTTCGGCAGCGGTTCGACGCCTATGTCGACAAGCTGACCGCCGACTTCGACTTCGGCAAGGTCAGCGTGCTCCAGGAGATCGCCAAGGCGAAGAAGAAGCCCGCAGAGGCGCGCGCCGTCGTCCAGATCGGCATCGTCATCGGCGGCGCGGACGGCGACTTCGACACGCGTGAGCAGGCCGTGGTGCGCGAGGCGTGCTTCGCGCTCGACCTCCCGCCGCACGAGTTCGATCTCTGAGGGCTGTCCCGTCGGGCTCCGCCCCGATGCGGCCCGGAGCCCGACGGCCCCACGGACGCCCGACCGCCCCACGGACACCGGACCGCCCCCTGACCGGCCGGTGTTCTCGCAGAGACCGCCGGTGCGGTGTCCGGACCGATCGACCACCGGTCCACGCCCCCGGCAGGCCGGGGACGCCACCCCCCTGGGCGTCCCCGGCCGCTTCCCGTACGCATGCGGCTGCCGCCCTCCCTTGCCGGAACGCGGCAGTGGACGCCGCCACGGGACGGCGTCAGATCTCCTTCGCCGGCCAGTCCAGCAGCCGGGCCCCGATCACCGCCGTCTGAAGGCTGTAGCGGTGCATCGGGTCCGCCGGGTCGGACCCGGTCAACTGGTGGATGCGCTCCAGCCGGTACGTCAACGCCCGTACGCTCAGCGCGAGACGGCGTGCCGTCTCCGCGGCCACGCATCCCGCGTCGAAGTAGACCGCGAGCGTGTTCAGCAGCGGCTCCGCGCCGCCCCGCGCCCCCTGGAGCGGGCCCAGCTCACTGCGCACCAGATCGGCCATCGCCTGCCGGTCCCGGGTGAGCACCGGGTAGACCAGGAGGTCGGCGGCGTACAGCACCGGGTCGTCCATCCCCATCCGGCCCGCCAGGTCGAGGGCTTCCAGCGCCTCGTCGTACGAGTGGACCACCCCGCCGGGGCCCTTGTGCGGGCGGCCGATCGCGACCCGGCCCCCGTCCGTCGCCGCGTGCGACTGCTTGGCGAAGTAGCGCAGGACGTCGGGCTGGCTGCCCGGGGCGATGCAGACGATTCGCCCGTCCTTCGTCGTCAGCAGGATCTTCCGGCCGCTGAACCGGGCCAACAGCGCGGCCTCCACCCGGCGCGGCACCGCGTCCGTCTCCGTGTAGGCCTCCGGGCCCGACGCCACCGCGACCGCGTGCGCCCGGGAGAGCCGGAGGCCGAAGCGCGTCGCCCGCTCCGCGAGCCGGACCAGATCGCTGCGCCCGTAGAGCAGATCGTCGATGAACTCGCGGCGGGCCGCCTCCTCGCGCCGCACCGTGAGCCGCTGCGCCCGCTCGAAACCCTCGGCGAACGCGTCGATCGCCTGCTCCACCGCGGCCAGCACGGCGTCCGTCACCGCGGGGGAGTTTCCGGCAGCGGTGCGCGGCCACGCCTCCCGTGTCTGGGACAGATGCATCGTCACCAGCGCACGCAACTGGTGTCCCGCGTCCGCCGCTTCCCGGCCCAACGCACGACGCTCCTCCAGCTCATCACGGGTCAGCCGACGGCCGGTCGAGGCGACTTCGCCCAGAATACGGGCATAGTCACCCAGCATTTCCTCGGATATCTCCGGCCCGCCCACGCACGCTCCCCCTCAGTCCCGCAACAGTCGTGTCATTTCCCCAACGCCCACCGGGCGGTGCCGGTGCCCGGCATGAGGCAAGCCTAAAGATTGCCGGAGTCCGGCAATGCTTTGAGGGGCCCCGGATGACACGATCAGGTCAGCAACACCACGGGGGAAACACACGGGGGAGCACGGGGGAAACGGGGGAGCAGGAGTCCCTCTCGGTCGGTCCACGGGGGAACCGACGGGGGAGTTCGAGGGGGACGATCCCGCCGCCGCGGCACGGTTCGCCGTGCCGTGACGGCGGGTCCCACCGCCGCAGCGCCGCCGCCCACCACGCCCCCCGTACCGGACAACCGACGCGCGCGCCGCAGGGCCGCGCAGAACCGCAGGGGGCGGGACCCATGGACGCATTCTGGAGTGCGGCGACCGGATTCCCCGCCGTCATCTTCGGCGCCGCCCTGGTGGTCGTCGTCTGCTTCTGGCTGCTCGTGCTCGCCGGGGCCGCCGACCACGGCTCCTTCGACACGGACCTGGACACCGGCACGGTCGGTTTCGGCGGTGTGCCGGTCTCCGTCTCCGTGTCCCTGCTCATCGTCTTCTCCTGGTTCGGCAGCCTGACCGGCACCGTGCTGCTGCACCGGAGCCACACCGGCAGCGTCACCCGCGCCGTGCTCGCCGTCCTCGTGCTCGCGGGGTCGCTGGTCATCGCCTGGGCGGCGGTCCGCCTCCTCGTCAACCGCTTCCGCCGGCACTTCCCGGCGCAGCCACCACCGTCGCGGCTGGACTTCCTCGGAAGCGTCTGCACGATCCGCACCGGCTCCGTCACCGCGCTCTTCGGCCAGGCGGAAGTCGCCTCGCCCGACGGCTCGACGGCGATCGTCCAGGTCCGCCAGGCCGTCCGGCCCCACCGGCTCCCCGGTCCGGGCCCCGAGGAAGCCCCGCTCACCAAGGGCGGCTCCGGACTTCTCTACGCGTACGACGAGGAGGGCGAGTTCTTCTGGGTCGCGCCCTACGACACGGCGCTGGACCCAGGCCCCGCCACACGGCGACCGCACGGGTCTCCGGACGGGTCTCCGGACGGGGCGAACGGCTGACCCACGGCCCGTCAGACGGGCCGGCCCACGGCGGCGACGGCGGCGACCGCCGACCGGCCGGGCGAAGGAGCGGGCGGCCACGCCTCACTCCGCCCGCCGCGCCCGCCCACTGACCACCAACCATCCGCCAAGGACTCTTCTATGGATGCCATCTCCCTGGGCGTCGGCGTGCTCATCGCCGCTGTCCTGCTCATCGTCATCGCCATCGCCTTCGTCATCACCCGGCTGTTCCGCAAGGTCGAACAGGGCAAGGCACTGATCATCTCCAAGACCAAGAAGGTCGACGTCACCTTCACCGGGGCCGTGGTCCTGCCGGTCCTGCACAAGGCCGAGACGATGGACATCTCGGTGAAGACGATCGAGATCCGCCGCACCGGGCGTGAGGGGCTGATCTGCCAGGACAACATCCGCGCCGACATCCACATCACCTTCTTCGTCCGGGTCAACAAGACCGTCGAGGACGTCATCAAGGTCGCCCAGGCCATCGGCACCGGCCGCGCCAGCGACAAGGACGCCATCCAGGAGTTCTTCGCGTCGAAGTTCTCCGAGGCGCTCAAGACCGTCGGCAAGCAGCTCGACTTCGTCGACCTGTACACCAAGCGGGAGGAGTTCCGGGACCGGATCATCCAGGTCATCGGCACCGACCTGAACGGATACCACCTCGACGACGCCGCGATCGACTTCCTTGAGCAGACCCCGATGGCCCAGCTCGACGGGGCCAACATCCTGGACGCCCAGGGCATCCGGAAGATCACCGAACTGACGGCGATCGAGCACGTGCGCACCAACGAGTTCCAGCGCACCGAGCAGAAGGAGATCACCCGGCAGGACGTCGACGCCCGCGAGACCATCCTGGAGCTGGAGCGCCGGCAGTCCGAGGCGGAGATCAAGCAGCGCCGCGAGGTCGAGGTCCTGCGGGCCCGCGAGGAGGCGGCGACCGCCCGGGTGCAGGAGGAGGAGCGGCTCGGCGCGCAGACCGCCTTCATCAGGACAGAGGAGCAGCTCGGCATCCAGCGCGAGAACCAGGCGCGGGAGATCGCCGTCGCGCAGAAGAACCGCGAGCGGGTCATCGCCGTCGAGAGCGAGCGCATCGAGAAGGACCGGATGCTGGAGGTCATCGGGCGCGAACGCGAGACCGAGCTGAACCGCATCGCCGCCACCAAGGAAGTCGAGGCCGAGCGCCGCGAGGTCGCCGACGTCATCCGGGAGCGCATCGCGGTGGACCGCACGGTCGCCGAGCAGGAGGAGTCCATCCTCACCCTGCGCGCCGTCGAGGACGCCGAGCGGGCCCGCAAGTCGGTCATCATCGCCGCGGAGGCGGAGGCACAGGAGAAGCTGGTCAAGGACATCAAGGCGGCCGAGGCCGCAGAGGCCGCCTCGACGCACCGCGCGGCGGAGCAGCTGACGCTCGCGGAGGCCCGGCTCAAGACGGCGGACCTCGACGCCCAGGCCAAGCTGCGGCTGGCGGAGGGCGTGCAGGCCGAGTCGGCCGCCCCCGGTCTGGCTGCCGTCCAGGTCCGCGACGCGGAGGCGGACGTCATCGAGAAGGCCGGTCTCGCGGAGGCCGAGGCGACCGCCGCACGGCTCAAGGCCGAGGCCGAGGGCTCCCGGCTCAAGGCGCTCGCCGTGGCGGAGGGCACCCAGGCCCAGGCCACCGCGGACGCGGCGGTCATCGGCGAGCGGCTGAAGGCGGAGGCCGCGGGTCTCACCGACAAGGCGGCCGCGATGGCGGCCCTGGACGAGGCCTCCCGCGCCCACGAGGAGTACCGTCTGCGGCTCGACGCGGAGAAGGAGATCCGGCTGGCCGGGTTCGACGTGCAGCGGCAGGTCGCCGAGGCGCAGGCCACCGTCCTGGCGACGGGGCTGGAGAACGCCGACATCGACATCGTCGGCGGCGACTCGGTCTTCTTCGACCGGCTGGTCTCCTCCATCTCGCTCGGCAAGTCCGTCGACGGCTTCGTCGACAACTCGCGGACCGCTCAGGCGCTGGCCGGTCCGTGGCTGGACGGCAGCGCGTCGTTCACGGACGACCTGAGCCGGGTGCTCGGCTCGTTCTCCACGGGCGATGTGCAGAACCTGACGGTGTCGGCGCTGCTGATGCGGCTGATGGGGTCCTCCGGTGCGGCCTCCGGCCAGGTGCAGCAGCTCCTGGCCGCGGCGAAGGACCTGGGGCTGGCGGACCTGACCGTCTCCTCGTTGGCCGGACCGGCGGCCGCTGCGGGCCCCGGCCCGGTGGAGGCCGTCCCGGCCGCCGCGCACAACGGGTCGGGAGCGCTCGGATAGCGGGCCGACCGACGGGGCACGGCCGGTCGGGGGGCCGGCCGGGCCCCACCGGGCGGGCGCCCCGACCGCCGGGCGGGCCCGGAGCTGAACGCAGAGACATCACGTAGGGAGCCGTACGCATGGCCAGCGACATCACCACCACCGCGACCGCGCCGCAGAGCGGGGACGCCGACGTGGATGCCGGTGCCTATGAGGTGCTGCGGCGCAGGCTCGGGGCCCAGGCGGCCGAGCTGGTGCGCCGGGCCGAGGCGCTGAACGTACGGCGCACCGAGGAGTTCGGCGCTACGGAGCTGCGGCTGGTCTCCACCGAGCAGGTGCGCACCGAGCACGCCTCGGTCCCGCGTGATCTGGTCGCCGTCGGCGGGCGGCTGCTGTTCGGCTTCGAGCGGGGGCCGGGCGCCCGCGGCGAGGCGGGCGTCGGGGACGTGCTCCTCGTCCGCGGTTCCGGCCTCGACGGGGACGGGCCCGCGGGCGAGGACGAGACCGCCGGCCCCACCCTGCTGGACGACGAGGGGTTCGTCCGGGAGTTCTCCGGGCTGCACCGCTACTTCCGGGACGCACGGCTGCTGAGGCTGCGCCGGGTCAACGGCAAACTGCTCGCCGTCTTCCGTACCGGCGAGAACGCGGAGGACATCCGGGTGCTGCGCTGGGCGCTGGCCCCCGACGGGACGCCGGGGGCCTTCCTGGACGCGCAGGGCGAGCGCGACCACGTCTTCCCGCCGTCGCACGACTTCGACTGGACGGTGGCCGGGCGGGACGCGCACGTGCCGGGGCGGCACCCGCACATCGCGATCGGCAGGGGCGGCGGCCTCTTCGTCGACACGCTCGGCGGCACGCTCACGGTGAAGGTCGCCGACGACACGGAGTCGCCGGAGGGGATCTACCACGAGCCGGTCGACGAGCCGTTGCAGTCGCTGGCGGACGCCGACGTCGCCTACGCGGAGGTCGGGCCGCTGGTCCTGCTGCGGGTGCGCCCCTACAAGGAGGAGGCCTGGCGGCACCTGGTCTTCAACTCGCTGCTGTCCACTGTGGAGCGCATCGACGCGATCGGCCCATCCTGCCACCGGCTGCCCGAGGACCAGGGGCTCATCTTCCCCGGCGGCTACTACCTCACCACCGGGGCCGCGAAGACCTTCGACACCGCGGAGGAGCTGACCGACCCGGTCTTCGAGGAGGCGGTCCGCTCGCCCAACGGGGAGGACGTGCTCTACGTCTTCCGCTCCCGCGACGGCAGCCGCAGCCTCTGCCTGCCGTACAACCTGATCCGCCAGGAGGTCGCCACCCCGCTCACCGGGCGCGGGCACGCGCTGCTCGACGACGGGACGCTGATCCTGCTCCGGGACACCCCGGACGGCCCGGCGCGCGTGCACCCCCTCCAGCGCTGGCAGACCCCGTACGTCTCGGAGACGTACGCCGCCTCCCGCCCCGCAGGGGCCGGCCCGCTGGCCCGGACCGGCAACGCCGACCTGGTGCGCGGCATCTCGGACTGCCTCGCGCTCGCCCACGGCGTACGGGACATGACGCCGACGACCGCCGTGTACGGGCGGCTCGCCGCCGACTGCGCACGGGCCCAGGACCGCTACCACTGGCTGACCGACCCCGAACTCGGTTCGCTCGCGGAGCCGTTGGGCGAGCTGCGGTCGACCGCACAGCAGGTGCTGGCCGAGTTCACCGCCGTACAGGACCTGACGCGCCGGGCGGCCGACGCGCTGGAGGAGACCGCCGCCCGCATCACCGCGCTGGTGCGGCGGGTGCGCGGCGAGGCGCCGGGCTCGGCCGCCGCGTGGGTGGAGCGGCTGACCGAACTGCGGCAGGCGCACGGGCATCTGTCGACGCTCTCCGAGATGCGGTACGCGGACGTCGAGCGGATCGCGGAGCTCTCGGCCCGCACCGAGGACGCCATCGCGTCGGCCGCTCAGCGGGCCGTGTCGTTCCTGTCCCGCGAGGACGCGTTCGAGGGCTACCACCAGGACATCGCCGGGCTCGTCGCGGACGCGGGCGCGCTGGAGACCGTCCGGGACGCCTCGGCGGTGACGGACCGGCTGGCCGCGATGACGGAGGGGCTGGCCACGGTCACGGACGTCGTCGCCGGCCTGGAGATCGGCGACGCCACCGTCCGCACCTCGATCCTGGAGCGGATCGCCGAGGTGCTGGGCGGGGCGAACCGGGCCCGCGCCACGCTCGACGCACGCCGCCGGGAGCTGCTGTCGAAGGAGGGGCGGGCGGAGTTCGCCGCCGAGTTCGCGCTGCTCGGGCAGGCGGTCACGGGCGCGCTGGCCGCCGCCGGCTCCCCCGAGGCGTGCGACGACCAAATGGCCCGGATTCTGCTCCAGTTGGAGAACCTGGAGTCGCGGTTCGCGGAGTTCGACGACTTCCTGGCCGAGCTCGCGGAGCGCCGCACAGAGGTGTACGAGGCGTTCTCCGCGCGCAAGCAGACGCTCCAGGACGAGCGGGCGCGCCGCGCGGAGCGGCTGGCCGGTTCCGCGGACCGGGTGCTGGACACCGTCGCCCGCCGGGTGGCCGCGCTGGAGGACCTCGACGCCGTCCACACCTACTTCGCCTCGGACCCGATGGTCGCGAAGGTCCGCCGCACCGCCGACGAGCTGCGCGAGCTGGGCGACCCGGTGCGCGCCGAGGAGCTGGACGGGCGGCTGAAGGCGGCCCGCCAGGAGGCCGGGAGGGCGCTGCGCGACCGCACCGAGCTGTACGCGGACGGCGGCTCCGCGATCCGGCTGGGCCGCCACCGCTTCGCGGTGAACACCCAGCCGTTCGACCTGACGCTGGTGCCGTCCGGCGACGGCGGCCGGGACGGGGGCGGCGACACGGGCGGGGGCGGGCGCCGGCTGGCGTTCGCCCTGACCGGCACGGACTACCGGGCCCCGGTCACCGACCCCGCGTTCGAGGCGACCCGCCCGTACTGGGAGCAGCTGCTCCCGTCGGAGAACGGGACGGTCTACCGCGCCGAGCACCTGGCCGCCCGCCTGCTGGACGAGCACGGGGCGAGCCGCCTGGCGGGTCTGTTGGAGGGCGAACTGGCCCGGCTCGTCCGCGAGTCGGCGGCGGAGGCCTACGACGAGGGATACGCACGGGGCGTCCACGACGAGGACGCCACCGCGATCCTGGCCGCCCTGCTGGCCCTGCACGCGGACGCCGGGCTGCTGCGCCACCGGCCGGCCGTGCGCGCGGCGGCCCAGCTCTTCTGGGCGTACGGCGCCGACGAGGCGCTGCGCACGTCCTGGACGCGGCGGGCGGTGTCCCTGGCTCGCGCCCGCGACACCTTCGGGCCGGCCGCGG
>NZ_JBBBEN010000098.1:23686-40808 GCF_037137275.1 Streptomyces pratensis
ACGGCGGCGATCGGGGCCGCGGCCGAGGGGCGGACGGGCGCCGGGGCACGGCCCACGGCCGAGGGCGCCGGGGCCCCGCCCGACGCCGTCGCCGCGTACCTCTTCGAGGAGCTGACGAGCGGGCCCGCCGGATTCGTCCAGAGCGCCGCGACCCGGACGTTCCTCGCCGGGTTCCACCGGGCGGCCGGCCCCGACGTGTACGCCGACGACCTGGCGGCCCTGGGCGACGACCTGGCCGCCCGCCGCCAGCTCGTGGCGGGCTGGCTCGCCCCGTACGCGGACGCCACCGGCGCCGGCCTCGCCGACGGCGACCTGGCGGAGGCCGTGGCGGCGGAGCTCTGCCCCGAGCTGGAGCGGTACGCCTGCGATGCTCCGCTCACCGTCGAGGTGAAGGGCCTTCTCGGCGACCACCCGCGCATCGGCGACGGTGGGACGCTGACCGTGCGGATCGACGAACTCCTGTCCCGCACCGCCGAGTTCCGCGACCGCACCGTGCCCGGCTTCCGCGCCTACCAGCGGCTGCGCACCTCCCTGGTGTCGGCCGAGCGCGGGCGGCTGCGCCTGGACGACCACCGGCCGCGCGTGATGTCGGCGTTCGTCCGCAACCGGCTGCTCGACGAGGTCTACCTGCCGCTGATCGGCGACAGCCTGGCCAAGCAGCTCGGCACCGCCGACGCCGACCGGCGCACCGACTCGCAGGGGTTGCTGCTGCTGGTCTCGCCGCCCGGCTACGGCAAGACGACGCTGATGGAATACGTCGCGGACCGGCTCGGCATGGTTCTGGTGAAGGTCAGCGGACCGAACCTGGGCCACGACGTCACCTCCCTCGACCCCGCCCAGGCGCCGAGCACGACCGCCCGGCAGGAGGTCGAGAAGATCAACTTCGCTCTGGAGGCGGGCAACAACACGCTGCTCCACCTCGACGACATCCAGCACACCTCGCCCGAACTGCTCCAGAAGTTCATCCCGCTGTGCGATGCCACGCGCCGCATCGAGGGCGTGCGGGACGGCGAGCCGCGCAGCTACGACCTGCGGGGCAAGCGGTTCGCGGTGTGCATGGCGGGCAACCCGTACACCGAGTCCGGCGAGCAGTTCCAGATACCCGACATGCTGGCCAACCGGGCCGACGTCTGGAACCTCGGCGAGGTGCTCAGCGGCCGGGAGGACGTCTTCGCGCTGAGCTTCGTGGAGAACGCCCTCACCGCCAACCCGGTCCTCGCCCCGCTGGCCGCGCGGTCGCGGGAGGACCTGGCGCTCCTGGTGCGGCTGGCCGGCGGCGGTGACCCGGCGGCCCGCGCGGAGCACCTGGAGCACCCGTACTCCGCGGCGGAGCTGGACCGCGTCCTCGCCGTCCTGCGCCACCTGCTCGCCGCCCGGGACACCGTCCTCGCGGTGAACGCGGCGTACATCGCCTCGGCCGCGCAGACGGACGCCACCCGCACCGAGCCGCCGTTCCGGCTCCAGGGCTCGTACCGCAACATGAACAAGATCGCGGAGCGCATCGTGCCCGTCATGAACGACGACGAGCTGTCCGCCGTCGTCGACGACCACTACGCGGGCGAGGCCCAGACACTCACCACCGGAGCAGAGGCGAACCTCCTCAAGCTGGCGGCCCTGCGCGGCACGCTCACCGCAGAGCAGGCCCGGCGGTGGTCCGCCGTCACCGCCTCCTACGTCCGGACGCAGGCGCTGGGCGGCCCGGAGGGCGACCCGATGACCCGCGCGGTGGCCGCGCTCGGGCTGCTCGCCGACCGGATCGCGGCGGTCGAGACGGCGATCCACCGCGTCATGGCCCCCCGGCGCCTGCCGGCCTCCCCGCAGCCCGGGGCGGGGGCCCCTGGCCACCACGCCCCGCGGCCTCCTGCTCCCCGTGCGAAGATCGCAGACACTCCGCGGACCACGGACACGCCGAGGGCTGCGGACGCACCGAAGATCGCGGGCCCACCGACGATCGCCAACACGCTGACAGGCCGGGACATGACGGGCCAGGACGTGACGGACCGGAACGCGACGGGCCAGGACGCGACGGACCGGGACGCGACGGGCCGGCGTGTGACGGACCGGGGCGACTGACCGGGACGACCCACCGGGCCCGACGGCCGCCACCGTCGACCGGAAAGACCGAGCCGGAAGGACCACGGCATGCTGGGATTCGTGCCCCCGCCCTCTCCGCACCCCCAACCCCCCTCCCGATCGGGCCACATGGTCGTCTGCGGCGACGACGCCCTGGCGCGCCGGCTCGCCGTGGAGCTGCGCTACGTCTACGGGGAGCGGGTCACCCTGCTCCTGCCGCCGGGCCGCGAAGCACACGGCCCCGAGCTCCCGCTGACCCAACGGGGCCGCGCGGCAGCGCTGTTCGGCCGCATGTCGGCAGCGATGAGCCGCGCGGGGTACGGGGGCGGCGGCGGCAACGGGGGCGGCGGCGCCGTCAGCAGCGAGGACACCAACGCCGGGGTCGAGGCCGTGCACATCATGGAGGCGTCCGAGCCCTCCGACGACGTCCTGGAGGAGGCGGGCGTCGACCGGGCGGCCGCCCTCGCGCTCGTCTACGACGACGACGAGCGCAACATCCGCGCCGCCCTGACCGCCCGACGCCTCAACCCCCGCCTGCGGCTGGTCATCCGGCTCTACAACCGCAAGCTCGGCCAGCATCTGGAGACCCTGCTGGACCAGGCGGCGGCCGTCGCCATGCCCGGCATCGACCCGGCGCTGCTGGACGCCTCCACCACCGTCCTGTCGGACGCCGACACCGTCGCCCCGGCCCTCGCCGCCACCGCCCTGGCCGGCAGCAGCAAGGTCGTCCAGGCGGACGGCCTGCTCCTGCGTGCCGCCGAACGCCCGCCGCCCCGCCCCGGCGAGACGGCCGACCCGGGTCTGTGCACCCTCGCGCTGCTCTCGTCCACCACCCACGACCCGGCCGGCACGGAGGGCTCCGACAGCAGCGGCGCCGAGGGCCCCGAGCTCCTGCCCGACGGCAGCACCGTCGCCGCCGCGACCGGCCGGGGCACCGTGGTCCTCGAAGCGATCAGCCGGGCCGACCCGGACCGCCCCGCGACCCGGATGAGCGGCAGGGGCGCGCCGCTCTCCCACATCTTCTCCCGCCGACTGCGCTGGTCCGCCCTCGGCGTGGCGGCGGCCGTGGTCGCGCTGGCGGTCGCCTCGGTTTTGACCACCGGGGACGGGGCGCTGCACGCCACTTATCTGACCCTGCTCGACCTGTTGGCGATGGGCGACCCGGCGGAGGGCGACGAGATCGCCCGGCAGATCATCCAGCTGCTCTCCGGCCTCGCCGGCCTCCTCCTGCTCCCCCTGCTGGTGGCCGCGGTCCTGGAGGCCTTCGGCACCCTGCGCACCGCCTCCTCGCTGCGCCGCCCGCCGCGCGGCCTGTCGGGGCACGTGGTGCTGCTCGGCCTCGGCAAGATCGGCACGCGCGTCCTCGTACGCCTGCGGGAACTGGACATACCCGTGGTCGTCGTGGAGGAGGACCCGGAGGCGCGGGGCATCCCGCTGGCCCGCTCCATGCACGTGCCGACCGTCCTCGGCGACGTCACCCAGGAGGGCGTGCTCGAAGCGGCGAAGATTCACCGCGCGCACGCGCTCCTCGCGCTCACCAGCATCGACACGACGAACCTGGAAGCGACCCTGTACGCCCGCTCGGTGAAGCCGGACCTGAGGGTGGCGCTGCGGCTGTACGACGACGAGTTCGCCACCGCCGTCTACCGCACCCTGCGCACCGCCCACCCCCAGGCCCTGACCCGCTCCCGCTCGGTCTCTCACCTCGCCGCACCGTCCTTCGCGGTCGCCATGATGGGCCGTCAGGTGCTGGGCGCGGTACCGGTGGAGCGGAAGGTCATGCTCTTCGCAGCGCTGGACGTCGCGGAACACCCGCAGCTGGACGGCCGTACCGTCGAGGAGGCGTTCCGGGCGGGCGCGTGGCGGGTCCTGGCCATCGACACCACGCCGCCCGCCGACCGGGTCCCCGACCTCGCCCTGCCCTCCTACACCCCGGCGGGCGACGCGGTGCCGCCGCCCGCAGGACTCGTGTGGAACATGCCCCCCGGATACGTGCTGCGCGCAGAGGACCGAGTGGTGATCGCCGCCACCCGCCGGGGGCTCGCGGAACTGCTGCGGGGGCGGCGGCCGGCGGCGCCCCGTCCGTGACGGCCTCCGGCCAGGGCGGCCCGCGCCCGGGACGCCCGCCGCCCGTGGCGGCCTGCCGAGGGGGCCGGGTGGCAGGCTGTAGGCCCTGGCCTGGGGCCTTGGGCCTTGGGCCTTGGGCGGCAGGCTGCGGGCCTTGGACTGCCGGCTACCGGCTACCGGAAGGTGCCCATCGCCTCCCGCACCTCCCCCAGCGTGGTCTCCGCCACCGCGATCGCCCGTTCGTTGCCGTCGCGCAGCACGGACCGTACGTAGGCGAGATCCGCCGCGTACTCCGCCCGCCGGGCGCGCAACGGCTCCAGGTGGCCGTTGACCGCGTCGGTCACGGTCCGCTTGAGCGCCGCCGCGCCGCCGTGACCGATCTCCGCCGCGACCTCGTGCGGGTCCCGGCCCTGGCAGAGGGCCGCCAGCAGGACGAGCGAGGAGACGCCGGGCCGGAGCTCGGGGTCGTACGTGATGTGCCGGTCGGCGTCCGTCGTCGCCCCCTTGATCAGGCGGGCCGTCTCGTCCGCGGTCGCGGAGAGCGGCAGCGAGTTGGCCCGGCTCTTGCTCATCTTGGCGCCGTCGGCGCCCAGCAGGAGCGGCACGTCGGAGAGCAGTGCGTCCGGCTCCGGGAAGGTTGGCCCGTACCGCTCGTTGAAGCGGCGGGCGACGGTCCGGGTGAGTTCGAGGTGCGGCAGCTGGTCCTGGCCGACCGGGACCACGTTGCCCTTGCAGAAGAGGATGTCGGCCGCCTGGTGCACCGGGTACGTGTACATCAGACCGCTCACCGCGGCCTGCCGCGCGTGGGAGATCTCGTCCTTGACGGTGGGGTTGCGGCCCAGCTCCGCGACGGAGACGAGGCTCAGGAAGGGCACCAGGAGCTGGTTGAGGGCGGGGACGGCGCTGTGGTTGAACACGGTGCTCCGGGCCGGGTCGATGCCGAGGGCCAGATAGTCCAGGAGCAGCCCTTCGGTGTGCTCCGGCAGCCGGTCGGCGGTGTCCCGGTCGGTCAGGACCTGGTAGTCGGCGATCAGGACGAACACGTCGACGCCGAGATCCTGGAGGCGGACCCGGTTGCGCAGGGTGCCGAAGTAGTGCCCGAGGTGCAGGAGACCGGTGGGGCGGTCCCCGGTGAGGACCCGGAAGCGGCCGGGGTCCCGGGCGAGCAGCCGCTCCAGCTCGGCGCTGCGGCGCTCGGCGGCGGTGGGGGCGGGGTCGGGCGCGGTGGGGGACGCGGGGCCGGGCGCGGTGTCGGCGGTGGTGGCGACGGTGTTCATGGCGGGTGGTCTCTCCTCGCGAGTGGCGGACGCGTGGAGGACGGCCCCGTCGGTGCGCCGTGGCGCTCGTGTCCGTGTCGGTGCCGCGCTGCCGGGGCAGCGAGGGCAACGAAAAGGGCCGTCCATGTCGAACGGCCCTGGTTCCGTGCAGATGCGCTGGCCGCTCCTAGGAGGAGCGCCACCAGTTTCGGCACGGGACGGAGGTCATGGCCTCACGGTAGCAGCCACGGCACGGAGCGGGGAGGAGAAGAGAATCCGGGTGGGCCCGTGATCCGGTGGGCCCGTGATCCGGCGGGGTGCGCGGACGGCGGCGCATGCGTGGAATAGGAGGGACGGGACCTCCGTTGTACGATGTAGTTCAAGGTTCAACTAATCATCGGCCGGGCTCTCCGGTCCCCCGGAAGCCACGGCCCGGGGGCCAGGGGCCATCGGACCACCGGGGAACCACGGGCCCTCCGGCCCGCCCTCCCGGCCGGGACTCAGGAAGGCGGACGCCATGCAGTTCGGGATCTTCACCGTCGGGGACGTCACGACCGACCCGACCACCGGCCGGACCCCGACCGAGAACGAGCGGATCAAGGCGACCCTCGCCATCGCGCAGAAGGCCGAGGAAGTCGGCCTGGACGTCTTCGCGACCGGCGAGCACCACAACCCGCCGTTCGTCCCCTCCTCCCCGACGACGACCCTCGGCTACATCGCGGCCCGCACGGAGAACCTCCTCCTCTCCACCTCCACCACTCTGATCACCACCAACGACCCGGTGAAGATCGCGGAGGACTACGCCACCCTCCAGCATCTCGCGGACGGCCGCGTCGACCTGATGATGGGGCGGGGCAACACCGGACCGGTCTATCCCTGGTTCGGCAAGGACATCCGCCAGGGCATGCCGATGGCCATCGAGAACTACGCGCTCCTGCACAAGCTGTGGCGCGAGGACGTCGTCGACTGGGAGGGCACGTTCCGTACGCCGCTCCAGTCCTTCACCGCCACCCCGCGCCCGCTGGACGGCGTGCCGCCGTTCGTCTGGCACGGCTCCATCCGCTCGCCGGAGATCGCCGAGCAGGCCGCGTACTACGGCGACGGCTTCTTCCACAACAACATCTTCTGGCCCATGGAGCACACCAGGAAGATGGTCGACCTCTACCGGCGCCGCTACGCCCACTACGGGCACGGCACCGCCGAACAGGCCATCGTAGGGCTCGGCGGCCAGGTGTTCATGCGCAGGAACTCGCAGGACGCCGTCCGGGAGTTCCGCCCGTACTTCGACAACGCCCCCGTCTACGGCCACGGGCCGTCGCTGGAGGACTTCACCCGCGAGACACCGCTGACCGTGGGCTCCCCGCAGGAGGTCGTCGAGCGGACCCTGACCTTCCGGGACGCCGTCGGGGACTACCAGCGCCAGCTGTTCCTGATGGACCACGCGGGTCTGCCGCTGAAGACCGTCCTGGAACAGCTCGACCTGCTCGGCGAGGAGGTCGTGCCCGTGCTGCGCAAGGAGTTCGCCCGTCTGCGGCCGGCCGGTGTGCCGGAATCCGCCCCCGTCCACCCGGCGGTCACGGCTGCCCGGACCGCCGACTCCGCCCGAAAGGAAGCCTGACCTGATGTTCGCGACCACCCCTCTGCGCCTCGTGGCCGTCTCGGCCGGCCTCAGCCAGCCGTCCTCGACCCGGCTGCTGGCCGACCGGCTCGCCCACGCCGCCCGGGAGCGGCTGGCGGCGGAGCAGGACCGGGCCGTCGAGGTCCGCGTCGTCGAGCTGCGCGACCTCGCCGTCGACATCGCCCATCACCTGGTCAGCGGTTTCCCGTCGACCGGACTGCGGGAAACGATCGACGCGGTGACGGAGGCCGACGGTCTGATCGCCGTGACGCCGGTGTTCACCGCCTCCTACAGCGGTCTGTTCAAGTCCTTCTTCGACCTGATCGACCCCACCGCGCTGACCGGCAAGCCCGTCGCGCTCGCCGCGACGGGCGGCACGGCCCGGCACTCGCTGGTCCTGGAGCACGCCCTGCGCCCGCTCTTCGCCTACCTCCGGGCCGTCACCGTGCCGACCTCCGTCTACGCGGCGTCCGAGGACTGGGGGTCCTCCGGCGATGAGTACACCGAGGGCCTCCCGTCCCGGATACGGCGCGCGGGCGGCGAGCTGGCCTCCGCGGTCCTGGGCCGTGCGGTCTCCGGCCCGGCCCGCGCCAAGGGCCTGGACGACGGGGAGGACGCGGTCGTCCCCTTCGAGCAGCAGCTCGCGGAGCTGGGCCTGGACTGAGCGCCGCCCGGGCCGAGCCCGCCCCTTGCCCGATGTGCTTACAGTGAGACCGGACGCTGTACCGCATGCCGCGCGAGCTGGAGGCTGACATGGGCAGGATCGTCGTGGGCGTGGACGGCTCGGAGGAGTCGGTCAGGGCACTGCACTGGGCCGTACGCCAGGCCGAGCTGACCGGCGACACCGTGGAGGCCGTGAACAGCTGGGAGTACCCCACGACCAGCTGGGCGTCGATGATGCCGGGCCTGCCGCAGGACTTCGACCCGCAGGCCCTGGCCACCGTCTCCCTGAACGAGGCGCTGGAAGAAGCCCTGGGCGCGGCGGGTGCCGCCGCGGTCAGCAAGATCGTGGTCATCGGCAACCCGGCGCAGACTCTGCTGGACCGCGCCCAGGGCGCCAACCTGCTCGTCGTCGGAGCCCGCGGCCGCACCGGCCTCAAGGCGACCCTGCTCGGCTCGGTCAGCCTCCACGTCACCCAGCACGCCCCATGCCCGGTGACGGTGGTACGCGGCGACCGGTAGGAGGCAGGGAGCGGGGCCGCCAGGCGGCAGGTCGGCAGGCTGCGGGCCGGCAGGTCGGCAGGCTGCGGGCCGGCAGGTCGGCAGCCGGGGAGGCCGCAGGCCGGCAGGCTGCGGGCCTGGGCCGGGCTGCGGGCAGGGGCCGAGCGGCGGGCAGGGGCCGAGCGGGCAGGCAATGGCTCGGCAGGCTGCGTCGTGGGGCCGACAGGTCGCGGGCTCTGGGCTGGAGTCGGCAGATCGCGGGCAGCGGGCTGGGGCCAGCAGATCGCGGGCAACGGGTCGACAGGCGGTGGGCCGGGGCCGGTGGGCGGGCAGGTGCTGGTCAGGGGCCGTTGTCAGTGGGTGCTTCTATCGTGTGGCCATGACCCCTGCTCTGTTCGGGCGCGACCATCCCGCAAGCGTCCTTCGCTCGGAGATCGTCCGGGCCACGGACAGCCACGGCGGTCTCGTGCTCGTCACGGGCGAGGCCGGAATCGGCAAGACCACTCTGGTCACCTCCGCCGCGCACGAGGCGCGGCGGCGTGGTGCGCTGGTGGTCGGCGGTTCCTGCTGGGACTCCGACAGCACCCCTGGTTACTGGCCCTGGGTCCAGGTGCTGCGCGGCCTGCGCCGGTCCGTCACGGCAGCGGAGTGGGCGGCGGCACAGGAAGCGTCGGACGGCCGGCTCGGTGTGCTCCTCGGCGACCCGGGCGCGAGGACGGACACCGGGGCCGGGGCGGGGGCCGGGGCGGCGGAAGGCACGGGTGCGGGGGCGGCCCCGACGACGGAAACAGGCCAGACGGCGGGGGCGGGGGCCCCCGAGGGCGCCGAGGCGTTCGGGCTCTTCGACGCGGTGACCACCGCCCTCGTCACCCTCTCCCAGAGCCGGCCGCTGGTGGTCGTCCTCGACGATCTGCACAGCGCCGACCCGGCGTCGCTGCGTCTGCTCGAATTCGCCGCCCAGCACGCCTGGTTCGAGCGGCTGCTGCTCGTCGGCACCTACCGGGACGTCGAGGTGGAGGCCCCCGGGCACCCACTCCAGCAGCTGATCCTGCCTCTGGTCTCCCGCGCTTCGACGACCCTCACGCTGTCCGGCCTCGGCCGCGAGGACGCCGGGGCCCTGATGGCGGCCACCACCGGCCGCGAGCCCGCACCGCAGCTGGTCGAAGAGGTCCACCGGCGCACCGGCGGCAACCCGTTCTTCATCGAGCAGACCGCTCGGCTCTGGCACAGCGGAAGCCCGGTCTCCACCATCCCGCCCGGCGTGCGGGAGGCCGTCCGGCAACGCCTCGCCCTGCTGCCGAAGCCGGTCGTCTCCCTGCTGACCAGCGCCGCCGTGCTCGGCCGGGAGTTCGACAAGCAGGTCCTGGCGGTGGTGCACGGGGCCCCGGCCCCGCACGTGCACCGGCTGCTGGAGGCGGCGATCGTCGCCCGCGTCCTCGTACCCCGCCCGTCAGGGCAGTGCGCGTTCGCTCACGACCTGCTGCACGAAACGCTGTACGCCTCCCTGGGCGACGCCGAGGCCCGCAGCCACCACGCGAACACCGTACGGGCCCTGGACGGGCGCAGCGGCCCGGCGGACACGGTGCGACCCGGCGACCTCGCCCGGCACGCGCACCTCGCGGGCAGCGAGCTGGAGCGTGACCGCCGGATCGACCTGCTGCTGGCGGCCGCCCGGGACGCCTCGGGCCGACTGGCCGAAGAAGAGGCCCTCAGCCACTACCGGCGTGCCCTCGCCGTGGCGTCCGGCGAAGCGGTCGGAGACGTTCCGGCGGAGCCACTCGGCCCCTCCCAAGAGGGGCCGGCAGAGCCGAACCGCGCCCCCGAAGGGGCTCCGGCCGAACCGAGCCACGCGACGGGGGGGAACGCACCGGCCGCCGGAGCAAAAGCGCGGGGCCCGGCCGACGCGGGCCCCGACCACCGGCGTACGGCGCTGATCTGCCTCGACCTCGCCGGGCAGCTCCGCCACTCCGGGGAGACGGCAGAGGCACAGCGCCTCCAGGACCGGGCGGTCGCCCTGGCCCGCCAACTGGACGAACCGGAGCTGCTGGCCCAGGTGGCGATCACCGTCTACCGCGACGGGTCGCTCGACGGCCACCGGGCCTTCTCGGCGGACCTCCTCGCAGAAGCGCACCGCCGGGTCACCGGTACGGAAGACCAGGAGAACCTCTCCGACGACCGGCTCGCCCAGATACTGGCCATCCACATCATGGCGCTGGCCCGGCGCGGCTGTGACGACGAGGCGCTGGCCTTCTCGCTCTGGGCGCGCCACGACTCCGTCTGGGGCCTCGGCTCGGCGGAGGAACGGCTCGGGCTCACCGACGAGATGACCGTCGTCGGCCGTCGGACGCGGCACCAGGACATGGAGCTCCACGCGGTCTCCATGCGGTGGGTGGCCCTGCTGGAGCTGGGCGACCCGGCCTTCATCGACCAGTTCCGCCTGTTCGTCCGGCTCGCCGAGCAGAGCGAGCTGCCCCGGTTCGCCGTGGGCATCGCCGTCGACACCAGTCTGATCGCCTCTCTCCAGGGCCGGTTCGTGGAGGCCTCCACCGCCCTCGACCACGAAGCGCTCCGCCCGGAAAGCAGCGACCACGCGGCGTTCGGCTTCATGAGACAGCATCTGCGCTGGTCGCTCTGTCTGCTCAGAGGGCACTTCACGGACGCAGAGGAGGTCCTCACCGCCCTGCCGGACGTGGGCTACCCCCACCCCGAGCTGCTGGAGGCGGTCACCGCCGTGGAGCAGGGGGATGCCGCACCCGCGCTGCGTCTCATCGCCGAGCGGTCGTCACGCGCCGATCCGTACCCGCGGGCGATCCTGCCGTTGTGGCTCCGGCTGCTGGCCCAGACGGCCGCGCTCACCGGCGACGCCCGCCTCGTGACCCGCGCGGAGGACGAACTCGCCCCGTACACGGGCCAGTGGGTGGTCTCGCTGTACGGGTGCGACATCGGCGGCCCCGTCGACCTCTGGCTCGGGCTGCTCGCCGCCGCCCGTGACGACCAGGAAGCGGCGGTGGCGGCGCTCACCGGAGCCGCCGCCTCCGCGGACCGCCTCGGCGCCCGCCCCTGGGCCGTACGAGCCAGACTGGACCTGGCCCGCTCCCTGCTCGCCCGCGCCGCTGCGGGCGATGCGGGGCAGGCCCGCCGCCTGCTCGTCGACGTATCGCGTGAGGCAACCGCATTGGGCCTGGACCACCTCGCCACCGAAGCCGCCGCCCTCCTCGCCTCTCCCGCGGCGCCCGCCCGCCGCGCCCCGCTCACGCCCCGCCCCACGGCCGTCCCCCCGTCCCAGCACCCGGCCGCAGAGCCGACGCCGGAGCCGACACCGGGGCCGGGGCCGGATACGGCGAGGGTGATGCCGACGGGGGCAAAAGTGGCCGGGACGGAAGTGGCGGGGACGAGGGCGGCGGGGCCCCGGCCGGGCTCCGAGCGAGGCACGGAACCGGACGGGGAGGCGAGAGACGACTCCCGTCCGGGCGAGGAACTGAGGGCAAGACGCCCCTCAGGGGAGGGAGCAGCAGCGAAGCCTGCCCCTGCTTCACCGGCTGCCCCGGTGTCTCCGACTTCTCCGGCTGCCCCGGCTTCTCCGCCGACTGCCGCTGCGGCCCCCGCCTCGCCCCCCGCCGCGTTCCGGCGGGACGGGCCGGTCTGGCAGTTGTGTTGGGAGGGGGTGACCGTGCACGTCCCAGACGCCAAAGGCCTCCGCGACCTGCACAGTCTGCTGAACCTGCCCGGAACCGACGTCCCCGCGGTCCGCCTGCTGGCGGCCGAGGGAGGGAGCCTCGCCGTCGCCGCCGGACAGTTCGGCGGCGATCCGGTGCTCGACGAGGAGGCGAAACGCAGGTACAGGGAGCACCTGGCTCGGCTGGACTCCGAGATAGACCGAGCCGCCGCCCGCGGAGACGCCCGGCAGGTCGAGAAGTACGACCGGGAACGCCAAGCCCTCCTCGACGAACTCCGGACCGCCGCCGGGCTCGGCGGCCGGACCCGCCGCCTGGGCGACCAGGCCGAGCGGGCGCGTAAGACGGTCACCGCCCGTATCCGCGACACCCTGCGCAAACTGGAAACCCTGCACCCCGCGCTGGCGGCCCACCTGAAGGCGTCCGTCGCCACGGGGACCACCTGCGCCTACCGCCCCGAGCACGCCCCCCACTGGCAGCTGTGATCCGCGTCCTCGTCGGGTCACTTGCGGTTGTAGAGCCGCATCGTCACCGTGCCGAAGACCACCAGGAGCATCGCGGCCCAACCCAGAGTCCAGGCCATGTCGGAGGCGGGCCAGTCACCCGCCGCCAGCTCGCGGACGGACGTGGCGAGGTGGGTGACCGGACTGTTGTTCACGAACACCTGGAGCCAGCCCGGCATCGTGCTCGGGTCGACGAAGACGTTGCTGAGGAAGGTCAAGGGGAAGATCACCATCATGCTGACGCCCATCACCGACTTCTCGGTGCGCAGCAGCAGCCCGAACATGGTCCATATCCAGGAGAACGCGAACGAGAACACGACGAGCAGGGCGACGCCCGCCACCACTCCGAGCGCACCGCCTTCCGGCCGGTACCCGATGATCAGGCCGACGGCGAGCATCACCGCCGATGCCAGCAGATAGCGCAGGACGTCTCCGAGCAGATAACCGACCATCGGAGCGGGCCGCCATATCGGCAGTGTGCGGAACCGGTCGAAGACGCCCTTGGAGATGTCGGTGTTGACCGCGACCCCCGTGTACATCGTGATCATCACGACGCTCATCACCATGATGCCGGGCAGCAAGAACTGGATGTACTCCTGTGTGGAGCCGGCCAGCGCCCCTCCGAAGAGATACGTGTACATCAGGACCAGCATGATCGGGAAAGCCGTCACGTCGAAAAGCTGTTCCGGCACGTGCTTGATCTTCAGCATGGCGCGCCAGCCGAACGTCAGGGACGCCGACAGGGCGCTGGGCCTCGGTGGGCGGTCCTGGCCGATCAGGAGCGCCGACAGGCGTTCCGTGTCCGGTGCCGCGAGCACGATGTCCTCCGGCTCCGTCTTGGCGGTCGCGGTGCTCATGCCGCCACTCCCTTCTTGTCCGTGAGTGCGAGGAAGACCTCGTCGAGGCTGGGCTGACCCAGCGAGAAGTTGTCGACCGTGATGCCGCACCGGGCCAGCTCTGCCAGCGCCCGACCGGCCTTGTCCGCCGCGTCCTGCCCGGTGCTCTGCCCGTCGACCCGGGCGGTCAGGGCCACGGGGTCCGGGTCCAGCTGAACCGTCGCGTTCAGTGCGGCCGCCATGACCCGCTGGGCCTCGGCACGCTGGTCGGCGTTCCGCAACCGCAGGTGGACGGTGCCGGAGCCGACGGAGGCCTTCAGCTCGCCCTTGGTGCCCTCGGCGATGACCTTGCCGTGGTCGATCACGGCGATGCGCGAGGCCAGTTGGTCGGCCTCGTCCAGATACTGGGTGGTCAGCAGGACCGTCGTACCATGGGCCACGACCGCCCGCACGATGTCCCACACCTGGTTACGGCTGCGGGGGTCCAGTCCGGTGGTCGGCTCGTCCAGGAACAGCACGTCCGGGGTGTTCAGGATGGACGCGGCGATGTCGATGCGCCGCCGCATGCCTCCCGAGTAGTTCTTCACCTGCTTTCCGGCCGCCTCGCTCAGCCCGAACCCTTCGAGCAGCTGTGCCGCCCGCTCCCGGGCCGCGGTCTTGGAGTGCCCGAGCAGGCGACCGAGCAGGAGGAGGTTCTCCGCACCGGTCAGGTCCTCGTCCACCGAGGCGTACTGCCCGGTCAGGCTGACCCGGCTGCGGACCGCGTCGGCGTCCTGCACCACGTCCTTGCCGAACACGCGCGCCGCGCCGCCGTCAGGGCGCAGCAGCGTCGCGAGCATGCGGACAGTGGTGGTCTTCCCGGCGCCGTTGGGGCCGAGGACCCCGTAGACGGTGCCGGTCGGGACGGCGAGGTCGACGCCGTCCACCGCGCGGTTGTCGCCGAAGACCTTCACCAGCCCCGCGGTCTCGATGGCCAGTTCAGTACTCATGATCCATTCCTTGGGAGTCGTCGGTCGTGCGTCTGCGATGTGCGTCGGGCCACGAGGGCGGGGCGGGCGCGGCAGCGGCGGAGGGCGGCGGGGCCGTGGTGACGCGGTGAGGGCTCGGGGCGTGGTCGGACGACGGGAGCGACACCAGGCGACCGACATCCGATGCCCGCCGACCACCGACCGGCAGCCGATGCCCGGAGACCGGCGTCATGAGACGTAGGGGCGAGCGGCCCGCGCCTCGCGCAGGGCCAGCCCCCACCACAGGAGCTGGTCGAGCATCACTCCCGCGGCACGGTCCCTGCGGCAGTCCCCGGCACGGTCCTCCAGGGGTTGGTGGAGGACATCGAGGGCGACCCCGTTGCGCAGGGGCACCGTGTGCAGCTCGGTGAAGACCGAACGCAGGTGCTCCACCGCGTACAGACCGGCGGAGTCGTGGCCGTAACTCACGAAGGCGACCGGTTTGGTCTGCCATTCGCCGTAGGCGAAGTCGATGGCCTGCTTCAGGGAGGCAGGGAACGAGCGGTTGTACTCCGGGGTGACCACGACAAAGGCCTCGGCTCTGTCGATCGCCCCGGTGAACTCCGTCATCTGGTCCGTCGCCCGTCCCGGATGACGCGCGGGAAAGTCGAAGTCCGCGAGGTCCAGCACCACGAGGTCCATCTCTCCGCGGCCCCGGGCACGCTCCATGAACCACTGGCCTACCGCGTCGCCCATACGCCCCTCGCGCGTGCTGCCGATGATCACCGCGACACGCAGTGGATCGTCGCTTTCGCCGCTCGGCGGCGTCGCGGACGCGGAGGGAGCCACGCCGGCGACAGCCATGCCGCCACCGCCGCCGGCTCCGCCCTCCTGGGGCGTGCCGTACGTCATCGCTCGTTCCTCCTCCCACTTCCTCGGGTCGCCTCCCGGGCCTTCCCGGACGCCCGTCCGGCAGGCCGTCCCGCGCCCTCACTCCTTGGGCGCCAGACCGCAGGGCGCGGCCGCCAGATTGAATCTGGCGGCCGCGCCCCCGGTCGGGAAGGACCTGACGAGGGGGCCCGGCGTTCAGCTCTCCCGGGTGTAGAACAGATAGAACGCGGCACAGCAGACGCCCGCGCCGACCACCAGCCCCAGGGCCGCCGATCGCAGCACGCTGGTGTCGGTGAGGCTCACCAGGAAGCCAAGGGCGCAGGCGGTCAGCGCGCCGTACGCGACCGCCCGCAGCTCACGCGGCAGCGACCGCTGGATGCGGCCCAGCGTGAAGCAGAGAGCGGCCAGGGCGGCGCCCGAGACCAGCCCGAGCAGAACCTGCCCGCCCGTGCTGGGGCCGCCGTCGCGACGGATGAAGGCCGCGTAGAAGCCGTAGATCACGCCGAGCGCCAGAGGCAGCGCCCAGGCGAGTGGCGTGTGGCGGCGGGCCCGTGCGTGAGCGCGGGGGCCCCTTCGGCCGGACATGGCTGCGTGTGTGGCCATCGCGGACAGCTCCTTCCCTCGCCTCCGTCGCACACCCCCGTCCCTCCAGGGCACACCCGCCCGTGCCGCCCGGCAACTCCAATGGCGTACGGCCCGGAGCGGGCCGGCCCCGGACAGGCTTCTCTTGATAGGTGCGGACCTCCCTCTCAGCGACTCTCTCGGCTCTCCTCCTCGTCCTGCTCGCCGTCCTCGTGCCGTTCAGCGCGCTCTCCGCCTGGGCCGACCTGGAGCTCGACGACTCAGACCGGTATGTCGCCGCCGTCTCCCCGCTCGCCTCCGACCCAGCGGTACGGAGCACCGTCGCGGACGTCGTCACCGACGAGGCGATGCGGCAGATCGACCTCGGCCCCCTCCAGGACACGGTCCGCGGCTTCCTGCACGAGACCATGCGGTCCTTCACCACCACAGAGGCCTTCCAGAACGCCTGGGACACCGCGAACCGGGCCACCCACAGAGCGGTGACCGCTGCCCTGGACGGTGACAGCGGGGAGGCCGTGACGATCGATCTGGCACCGGTGATCGACCAGGTGAAACAGGACCTGGTGGACGACGGCGTGCCGTTCGCGGACCAGATCCCGGTCCAGCGGACGGAGATCACCGTGCTCGGCCCCGACCAGGCCGACGATCTCCGTAGCTGGTTCCGGTGGCTGCGCTACTGCAGCATCTGGCCCGCCGTCGGCACTCTGGTCCTCCTCGTCCTGGTGGTGGGCATCGCGACGGTACGGCGCGGGCTCCGGGGCGGTCTGTGGGCCACCGCGACCGTGGGCGCGGGATGCGTGCTCGGTGCGATCGTGCTCCGGGTGCTGATCGCGGTCGGCCGGAAGCGCGTACTGGACGAGGTGCCGAGCAGCGACCGGGACGCTGCCGCCGCTGTGGTCGACGCTCTGACCGCCTCCCTGCGGACCACGGTGTGGGTGGTGCTGGTGGTCGGCGCGGTCCTGTTCGTGGGGGCCCTCGCGGCGCGGGCAGGACGTCGGCGCGGAGGGACCGCAAGGTCCAAAAAGCGCGGGCCGGCCGCAGGAACACCGCCCGGGACCGACGTGCCGAGCTGACCGTGGCCGCGGTGGACCAGAGCGGGGCTAGGAGGTGATGACGAGGCTGCGGCAGCCGGTGTCCCCGGAAGCGGTGGACGCGCCCGGCGTGCGATCGGGTGGGGGCCGGGCCAGAGTGGGATTGCGGGGGCGGGCGAGAGCGAGATGCACGACCGCCGCCGAGCGACCGGAAAGAGGCGTCATGGCCGACCGCGACATCTTCGAGCACATCGGCGACCTGGTCTCCGAGGAGCGCGACCTGCGTGACCGCTCCGTGGCGAACATGGGCCTGTCCATCGAGGAGAAGGCCCGGCTGCGGGCGGTCGAGGTCCAGCTCGACCAGTGCTGGGACCTGCTGCGGCAGCGGCGGGCTCTGGACGAGTACGGCGACGACCCCGCGGCTGCGAAGGTCCGCCCCGCCGACGAGGTGGAGGGCTACGAGAGCTGAAGGGCGCGGTGGGT
>NZ_JBBBEN010000098.1:40826-62996 GCF_037137275.1 Streptomyces pratensis
CCCGGACCCACCGCACACGGTCTCAGCGCTCCGGTGGGATTCCTTGGAGGCGTTCCATCTCCCGGCGGTCGCGCTTGGTCGGGCGCCCCGCACCCCGGTCGCGCACCGGTACCTGGATCACGGCCTCCCGGGGCGGCGGAGGCGGACTGTTGTCCACGAAGCACTCCACGGCCACCGGCGGGCCGACCCTCTTCTTCACGATCCTGGAGACGACGACCACCCGATCCCGCCCCGCGTACCGCAGCCTCACTTCGTCGCCGACGCGCACCGCCTGGGCGGGCTTGGCCCGATCGCCGCCGACCTTCACATGCCCTGCCCGGCAGGCGGCGGCCGCCTGGGCACGGGTTTTCGTCAGCCGGACCGACCAGATCCACACGTCGACCCGGACGCTTCCCTCCGTCTGTGGCGCGTCACCGGAAACCATGGGACCGACTCTAATGCGGTGGGCGCGCGAGCGGCTTCCGCGATACCGCTCCACCCGCCCACGACGCGTCCGCGCACGGCGACACGACGGCGGTGCCGGTGCTCCCGGCAGCGGAAGCACCGGCACCGTGCCGAGCGGAGGGCTCAGAACCGGTCAGACGCCGATGTCGCGCCCGTCCTTGCGCCAGACGGCGACGACGGAGGGGCGGACGATCTTCCCCGGTCCGTCGGGCCAGGCGCTCGCCGGGTTCTCCACCGATGCCCCGTCGACCTCGCCCGGGTGCTGGACGGCGACCAGGACGCGGCGTTCCTGGATGACCGGTCCGCAGGTCTCCGCACCGATCGGAACCGTCAGGAACTGCTTCAGCTCACCCCGCCGGTCACCCTGCGTCGCCACTCCGAACAGCCCGTCGTGCGAGCCGAGCTTGTTGCCGTCCGTGGAGATCCACAGGTTGCCGTGGTCGTCGAACGCCACGTTGTCCGGGCACGAGATGGGGCTGACGTTCTCCTTGGGGAAGCCCGCGTAGTACGTCGACGGGTCGTCCGGGTCGCCGGCGACGAGGAACAGCCGCCAGGCGAACCCGTCGCTCGCCGGGTCGTCCCAGTTCTCCGCCAGCTCCAGGATCTGGCCGTGCTTGTTGTTGTTGCGCGGGTTCGCCTCGTCCGCACCGGGCTTGCCCGCCTTGCCGCGGTCGGAGTTGTTGGTGAGCGCCACGTACACCCGTCCGGTGCGCGGCGACGGCTCGACGTCCTCCGGCCGGTCCATCTTGGTCGCGCCGACCTTGTCACCGGCGAGCCGCGTGTAGACGTACACCTCGTCGGCGGTCATGCCGGGGACGTGCGAGGTGGTGCCGGTGGCCAGCGGAATCCACACGCCGCTGCCGTCGAACTCCCCGTCCTGGGGCAGCTTGCCGGTGCCGTCGATCTCGGTGGTGGGCGAGTCGCCGGTCAGCTTGGCGACGTACAGCGTGCCCTCGTCCAGCAGGGTCAGGTTGTGCTCGCGGGCGGCGCGCGAGTTCCCCTTCTTCATCCGCTTGCTGGAGACGAACTTGTAGAGGTAGTCGAACTTCTCGTCGTCTCCCATGTAGACGACCGGACGCCCGTCGGACGTCAGCCGGGGCTGCGCGGCCTCGTGCTTGAACCGGCCCAGCGCGGTGCGCTTGCGCGGGGTGGAGTCAGGGTCGTACGGGTCGAGTTCGACGACCCAGCCGAAGCGGTTGGCCTCGTTGGGCTCCTTCGACAGGTCGAACCGCTGGTCGAACCGCTCCCACTTGCGCTCGGTGGTGCCCGTGCCGATCCCGTAGCGCTTGTGCATGTCGGTGTTGCCGTGGGCGAAGTACTGGTTGAAGTTCTCTTCGCCGTGCAGCGTGGTGCCCCACGGAGTGGTGCCGCCCGCACAGTTGTTGAGGGTGCCGAGCACCGTACGGCCGCTGCGGTCGACGGACGTCCGCAGCAGCGGGCTGCCCGCCGCGGGGCCGGTGAGCCGGAACTCACTGGTCGCGGTGAGGCGTCGGTTCAGCGGGTGGCGGCCGACCGGGCCCAGCTTCCCGGTGCGGTGCTGCTCCTGGACGACGACCACGGAGAGTCCGTGAGCCGCCCAGGCGATCTCCACCTGCTCACGCGTCGGGTTGGCCGGATCGTAGTCGCGGAACATGAGGATCTCGTCCGTGTACTCATGGTTGGCGACCATCACCTGACGGCCGCGCTCGCCGCGCAGTGGGAGCAGCGACAGGAAGTCGTTGTTGTAACCGAACTGACCTGCCTGCGCCTTCGCGGACTGCTTGTCCGGGTCGAAGGCGGGCGCACCGCGCAGGATCGGCTCGCCCCACCGGATCACCACGTTCTGGGCGTACCCGTCGGGGACGGTCACCTTGTCGTCCTGGTTCGGCGCGACCGGCGAGAACCGCAGGCCACGCGCGCCGGACGTGCCCGGCCTGTGCGGCCACCCCGTCTTGTGGCCGTGGCCGTTGCCCGCGAGCGCGGCGGCCTCGGCCTGGGGCGCGTTCGGGCCGGCGAGCGCGGCGGTCCCGGCGGCGGTGGCGACGGTGACCACGGCGGCGGCACGCATCATCGAGCGCCGGGACAGGGCACCGGCGATGATGTCACCGGCATAGGCGTTGTCGCTGGTGTTCGGGGTCTCCTTGAAGCAGGCGTCCCCGCAGCGGAAGCGGCAGGTCAGCGCGGAACGCCCGCCCGGATGAGAGCTGATGAGCGGCAGCAGATTGCGCACGTGGGATTCCCTCCGTCTGTGTGTCGTGCGTGACGGTAGGACGGCCCGCACGCGGCCCGAGGGACTCCCGGTGAACGGAGGGTGAAGTCCGGGCCACCGCTGTTCCCTTGCTCCACTGCGGGCGCGAACGCGAGCGGGACCATGGACGTGTCCGTGGACTCGTTCCGGAATCGGTTTCGGCTCGGTTGACGCAGGGGCGGGCCGCACCGGCGAACGGCCAGATCCGGCCGCTAACCTTACGTATCCGTCCTGGCCAGGGATGAAATCATCCAGGTCGGACATTCACCGCACCCAACTCATGCGAAAGGCCTCGCCCATGGGCATTCGGAGCTTGCTGCGTAAGGTGTTCGGCCGCACGGAGCAGGACGAGCCGACCACGGCCACCGTCCCGCCCCAGGCCGAGCGCACCCAGCCCAAGGAGACGGAGCCGGAGACCGCTGCGGCCGCCGAGCCGACGGCGGAGCCGAAGGCGTCGATCCCGGCCCCGTCCTCACCGTCGTCGTCCGTCCCGTCGTCCCCGGCCGCCGTTTCCCCGGCTGCCTCGTCATCGGCGGCCGCCCCGGACGCGCCGTCCACCGGAGCCTCCCCCTCCTCGTCCGGCGGCTCCCCCGACGATTCCTCTGCCGATGCCACGGAGCGTGACCGCTCGCGCGCCGCCGACCTGGTCGCAGAAGCCTTCGACAAGGCGGCCGCCGCGTCGAAGCCGTCACCGACCGTCCCCGCGCAGGGGGCGGCTTCGGACACGAAACCGGGCACCGTTTCCGCTGCTGCTGAGGAGGCTCCGCAGGCAGAGGAGACCGCCGGGGCTCCCGCCGTGGAGAAGCCCGTCGCGGCAGGGCAGGCAGGGGCTGCGAAGGCCCCGGAGGAGCCGGTCAAGGCCGAGGCGCCCGTCGAAACCGCGGAGCCCGTCAAGGCTGACGAGACTGCCGAAGCCGGAGAGCCCGTCGCAGGCGAGGACGCGGCCAGGGCCGGGGAAGTGGGAGCGGACGACGACCCCGCCCACGCCGAGGTCCCGGCCACGGAGCCCGCAGCCATCACGATCGACCTCGACCTCGACGAGTCTCCGGCCCCGGAGCCGCTTCCGGTGGCGGCCCCGGCACCCGAGCCGGCCCCGACGCCCGAGCCGGTAGCAGAAGCCGAGCCGGTCACGGAGGCCGAGCCGGCAGCGGAAGCGGCGACCGTGGACGCTCCCCCCGCCGAAGCCGCTCCCCGGACCGCCGAGCCCGTCGAGCCCGTCGAGCCCGTCGAGCCCGTCGAGCCCGTCGAGAAATCCTCCCCGGCCGCGGAAGCCACGGAGGAGGCCCCCACCCGCCCGGAAACCTCCGAAACCTCCGAAGCCCCGGAAGCACTGGAAGCTCCCGAGGCCCCGGCCGCCCCCGAGGCCCCGGCCGCCCCCGAGGCCCCCGAGGCCGCCGAAGCGGCCAAGGTCCCAGAGGCCGCCCGGCCCGCCCCCGGCAAGCCCGCCACCTCTCTCGCCCGGGTCACCTCGCGCGCCCCGCAGCTCGTCGCCCCGTACAAGGCGGCGAAGGCGGCGCTTCAGGCACACGGGCTGACCGGTCTTCGCACCCGCGTCTACCTGGTGCTCGACCGTTCCGGCTCGATGCGACCGTTCTACAAGGACGGCAGCGCCCAGCACCTGGGCGACCGCACGCTCGCGCTCGCCGCGCACCTGGACGAGGACGCCACCGTGTCCGTCGTCTTCTTCTCGACCGACGTCGACGGCACCGGCACGCTCGAGCTCGCCGGCCACGAGGGCCGCGTCGACGAGCTGCACGCCGGGCTGGGCCGTCTGGGCCGTACGCACTACGAGCGCGCGATCGAGGAGATCGTCGCGCACCACGAGAGGACGGGCCCCTCCGCGCCGGCGCTCGTGGTCTTCCAGACGGACGGCCCGCCGGACGCCAAGCAGGCAGCCCGGCAGGCTCTCGCGGACGCCGCACGACTGCCGCTGTTCTTCCAGTTCGTCGCCTTCGGCGAGCAGGACGCCAAGGGCTTCGACTTCCTGCGGAAACTGGACGTGCCGAACGCCGGCTTCTTCCACGCGGGCCCGGCGCCGCGCGAGGTCCCGGACGCCGAGCTCTACCGCGAGGTCCTCGCCGCCCTGCCGGCCTGGAACGCCGCGCGCGAGTCCGACGCCGAGGCCTGATCGACCGACAGCCGTACGGTCACGGCGAGACCGCCGCCCTCCGGGCCCGGCGCCGCCGTGACCGTACCGCCCGCGCCGGACCGCTCGATCGTCACCCCGAGTCCCGCCCGAGGGCCCGCCTGCCGGGCGGCAGCGCTGCGCCCGGGCGTGCGGCGGCGGTCCCGACGAGGTGAGGGGCTCGTCCCCGGGCCGTTAGGATTTCGACCATGGCGGCCACTGGATTCGAGAAGCAGGGGGCGACGGCGTACTACGTCTCGACCCCCATTTACTACGTCAACGACGCTCCTCACCTGGGCCACGCCTATACGACCGTCGCAGGCGACGTGCTCACGCGCTGGCACCGCCAGCGCGGCGAGAAGGTGTGGTACCTCACCGGCACGGACGAGCACGGTCAGAAGATCATGCGCACGGCCGAGGCGAACGACGTCACTCCGCAGGCCTGGTGCGACAAGCTCGTCGAGGAGGCGTGGAAGCCCCTCTGGGAGCATCTGAACATCGCCAACGACGACTTCATCCGGACGACGGAGAAGCGGCACACCGACCGTGTGCAGGAGTTCGTGCAGGACCTGTACGACAAGGGCGAGATCTACAAGGGCGGGTACGAAGGCCCGTACTGCGTGGGGTGCGAGGAGTACAAGCTCCCCGGCGATCTGATCGACGGCGAGGGCGAGCTCGCCGGGCAGAAGCTCTGCCCGGTCCACAAGAAGCCGGTGGAGCTCCTCAAGGAGGAGAACTACTTCTTCAAGCTCAGCGAGTACGGCCCGAAGCTGCTGGAGTTCTACGCGGCCAACCCCGGCTTCATCCAGCCCGAGTCGGCCCGGAACGAGGTCGTGAACTTCGTCGAGCAGGGCCTCCAGGACCTGTCGATCTCTCGCTCGACCTTCGACTGGGGCGTCCCCGTGCCGTGGGACGACCAGCACGTCATCTACGTCTGGATCGACGCGCTCCTCAACTACGCCACGGCCGTGGGCTACGGCGCCAACCAGGAGAAGTTCGACGGCACGTTCCCGGCGAACGTGCACCTGATCGGCAAGGACATCCTCCGCTTCCACTCGGTGATCTGGCCCGCGATGCTGATGGCGCAGGGCCTGCCGCTCCCCGGCAAGGTCGTCGCCAACGGCTGGCTGATGGTCGGCGGCGAGAAGATGTCCAAGTCGAACCTGACCGGGATCAAGCCGCAGGACCTGACCTCTCACTTCGGCGTGGACGCGTACCGCTGGTACTTCCTGCGGGCCATCGCCTACGGCAGCGACGGATCGTTCTCCTGGGAGGACTTCTCCGCCCGCTACACCTCAGAGCTGGCCAACGACTACGGCAACCTCGCCTCGCGCGTGGCGGCGATGGTCGGCAAGTACTTCGGCGGGGCGCTGCCGGAGGCGACCGCTCCCGGTGACGCCGAGCGGGCCGTGCAGGAGGGCCTGGCGAAGGCCGTGGCGACCGCCGACCGGAAGATCGGCGACGAGCTGGACTTCCAGGCCGGCATCCTGGCGATCTTCGACTTCGTGAAGCAGGTCAACGGCTACATCACGGAGCAGGAGCCGTGGAAGGTGGCCAAGGACACCACCGCGGAGGGCCAGGCCCGCCTCGCGACGATCCTGTACACGGCCGCCGAGTCGCTGCGCGGGGTCGCGGTCCTGCTGAACGCCGTGATGCCGGATACCTCGCAGAAGCTGTGGGAGTCCCTGGGCGCCGGGGAGTCCCTGGGCGCACTGGCCGACCAGCGGGTCCAGGACGCGGGCGCGTGGGGCGTGCTGCCCGCCGGTGCGACGGTCACCAAGGGCGCGGTGCTGTTCCCGCGTCTGGAGGAGAAGCCGGCGTAGCACCGCCGTGTGTACGTCGGGAGCCCGGGACCGAGAGCGCGGTCCCGGGCTCCCGACGTACGGGGGTCGGCCGCCGCGGCTCGCCGCGTGCCCCGGCTCAGCGGCTGAGCGTCTCCGCGTCGCCCATCACGATCACCGGTCTCCTCACCGGGTCCAGAGTGCGCAGGAGCTCCTTCATCCGCTGCTCCGGGAGGGAGACGCAGCCCTGGGTGGGGCCCCCGTGGTCGACGTGGAGCCAGATGCCGCCGCCGCGTTCGAGGCCGAGCGGGCGCGTGCGGTCCAGCGGGCTGGCGCCTTCCCTGCGGTTGTAGTTGATCGCGACCACGTAGTCGAAGGAGCCCTCCAGCGGCTCTCCGAAGAACCCCTCGCCGTCCACCGCGAAGCGGGGGTCCTCGTCATAGGGCAGCAGCGCCCCCGGGTCGGGGTGCCGACCGCCTGCGTCGGTGAGCGAGTAGACCCCCGTGGGGGATCTGAGGTCGCCCGCCACATGGTGGTCGGTCCAGCCCGCCATCCCGTTGTGCGCCTTCCACGGGCCGGCCGCGGCCTCCCAGCCACTCGCGGGGCCCTCGCTGCTGTAGAGCACCACGCTGGACTGGTTGGCGTCGACGCCCTCCCCCGTCACGACGAGCACCTGCCGGGCCTCCTCGGGGATCCGCGCCGCGGTACGGGGGCCCAGGCCCGGGATCGCCGTGGGACGGGCGGCGGGCGGAGCGGACGGCGGAGCAGTACCGGGCGGGGCCGGACGTGCGGACGCGGGGTCCGACTGCGGGCCGGGGGCCCCGCGCGGTACGGAGGGTGCGGGCTCCTGGGCCGCGCAGCCGGTGAGGAGCAGAGCCAGCAGGACCAGCAGGGCCGTAAGGCGCGGAGCGGCGAGCGGCGCGGTGCGTGGGCGATTCGGGACGGACGACACGGTGACGGGCTCCTCGGGTTCCGGCTGACGACTCGGCACTCGACACGCTGCACGCGGCTGTCGGCTCCATCGGCGTGTGATGCGCCCGAAGGCCGGCGCCCGGCCCCGTCAGGGGTGCCTCGGTGCCAGTCCTTGCCCGGCCCGGTCCGGCCGAACCCGAACCGGGGCCATACGGCTGTACCGCGTCGCCCTCGGGGCGGGGGCTCGGCACCGCCCGCGACGAAACAGCCCCCGATCAGGTGATCGGGGGCTGTTCCACGTGAAACATCCGCGTCCGGCAGCCGGTCCGCCAACCGGCCTGCGCAGCGGAGCCGCGCTACGCGGGACTACTTCTCCGCAGGCGTCACCGCGGACTCCACGTTCTTCTCCGGGGTCTTCTCCGCCTTGTCCTTCGCGGCGACCGGCTTGCGCAGCTGGATGTTCAGCTCGCGCAGACGCGTCTCGTCGAGCTCGGTCGGGGCGCCCATCATCAGGTCCTGGGCGTTGCCGTTGAGCGGGAAGGCGATGGTCTCGCGAATGTTGGGCTCGTCGGCGAGGAGCATCACGATGCGGTCGACGCCCGGGGCGATGCCGCCGTGCGGGGGGGCGCCGAGGCGGAAGGCCCGCAGCATGCCCGCGAACTCGTGCTCAACGGTCTCGCGGTCGTAACCGGCGATCTCGAAGGCCTTGAGCATCAGCTCGGGCTCGTGGTTGCGGATGGCGCCCGAGGACAGCTCGATGCCGTTGCAGACGATGTCGTACTGCCAGGCGAGGATGTCCAGCGGGTCCTTCTCCTCCAGGTCGGCGAGGCCGCCCTGGGGCATCGAGAAGGGGTTGTGCGAGAAGTCGACCTTCCCGGTCTCCTCGTCCTTCTCGTACATCGGGAAGTCGACGATCCAGCAGAACCGGAAGACGCCGTCCTCGAAGTGTCCGGCACGCTTGGCGGCCTCGACCCGGACGGCCGACATGATCTTGGATACCTCGTCGAACTCGCCCGCGCCGAAGAAGACCGCGTGCCCCGGCACCAGCGAGAGGCGCTCGGTGAGCGTCTTGACGTCGGTCTCGGTGAGGAACTTGGCGATCGGGCCGGCCAGCGTGCCGTCCTCGCCCACTCGCACCCAGGCCAGTCCCTTGGCTCCGTGCTCCACGGCGTACTCGCCGAGGCCGTCGAAGAACTTGCGGGACTGTCCCGCCGTGTCCGGGACCGGCAGCGCGCGGACGTGCTTGCCCGCGAAGGCCTTGAACCCGGAGTCGGCGAAGACGTCCGAGATGTCGACGAGCTCCAGCTTGGCGCGCAGGTCCGGCTTGTCGTTGCCGTACTTCAGCATCGACTCGCGGAAGGGGATGCGCGGGAACGGCGAGGTGACCTCGCGGCCGTTGCCGAACTCGGTGAAGAGCTCGGTCATCAGCTTCTCGATCGGCTGGAAGACGTCCTCCTGCTCGACGAACGACATCTCGACGTCGAGCTGGTAGAACTCGCCGGGCGAGCGGTCGGCGCGGGCGTCCTCGTCACGGAAGCAGGGCGCGATCTGGAAGTAGCGGTCGAAGCCGGAGATCATCAGCAGCTGCTTGAACTGCTGGGGGGCCTGGGGCAGCGCGTAGAACTTGCCGGGGTTCAGCCGGGAGGGGACGACGAAGTCACGGGCGCCCTCGGGGGAGGTCGCGGTGAGGATCGGGGTCGCCATCTCGTTGAAGCCGAGGGCCACCATCTTGGAGCGGATGGAGGCGATCACGGACGAGCGCAGCATGATGTTGCGGTGCATGCGCTCGCGGCGCAGGTCGAGGAAGCGGTACTCCAGACGCCGCTCCTCGTTGACGCCGTCCTCGGTGTTGATCGTGAAGGGCAGCGGGCCCGCCTCGCCCAGCACCTCGACCTCGGTGACCTCGATCTCGATGTCACCGGTCGGCAGCTCCGGGTTGACGTTGTCGGCGCCTCGCGCGGAGACCTTGCCGTCGACACGGACGACGGTCTCCTTGGTCAGCTTCGCCAGGGCATCGTTCCCGGGGGTGCCGGGACGCGCGACGAGCTGCACCAGACCGTAGTGGTCGCGCAGATCGATGAAGAGGATGCCACCCAGGTCTCGGCGATTGTGCAGCCAGCCGCTCAGCCGGACGTCGGTGCCGACGTCAGAGGCGCGGAGCTCGCCGCAGGTGTGGGACCTGTACCGATGCATCGTCGTTCATCCAGTCTTCGCGGGTCGGAGGGTGCCGTGCCAGGCGTCGTGACCCCGGTCATGGTCCGCCGGGCGCCCCCTCGGGGTGGATCGAGCCACCCCAGGCTACCGCCCGGGGCCGTCCCGCTTCATTTTCGCGGCCTCTCCCTGCGTCTCCTCGGTGGCGTGCGCGGATCACATCTCCATAAAGTGGGGCAATGCGCACCGAGGACGTCCTGGCCGCGATCGCGACGGGCCTGTGGCGCTGGGACAACGCAGCCGGCACGGTCACGCTCGACGCGGAGGCCGCCCGGCTGCTCGGCCTGCCCCCCGTCCCCGGCACCCACCGGGAGTCCGCGGTGCGCGCCCATTTCCACCCGGTCGACTGGAACGAGGTCTACGCGGTGGTGAACCTCGCGGTCGCCGAGGGCACCCTCGCCGAGGCGCGGATGCGGGTCGTGGACGAGCGCGGGCAGGTGCTCCGCACCGTGCGCAGCCGCTCCAAGCCGCTGATCCCCGAGGGGCGGGACATCGGCGGCTACGTCCTCATCGGCACCCTCCAGGAGGTCGCGGAGCCGCAGCCCGGCTCCGCCGCGGCCGCCCGCACCCCCATCACCGGGGACTGGCGCCGCTCCCGGGAGGCGTTCCTGCTGGACGCCGGGCGCGCGCTGGCGGAGGCCCGGTCCACGGAGGAGGTGCTGCGGGTCGCCGCTTCGCTGTCCATGCCCGGGTTCTCCCCGGACGGGCTGGCGGTCTTCGGCTCGGCCGGGGAACGGCTGACGATCATCGGGCACCACGGGCACAACGCGGGCGACGATGAGCCCTTCACCGACATGCCCCTGGAGACCGACTACCCGGCCGCCGAGGTCGTCCGCACCGGCCGCGCGATCTATCTCCCCTCCCCCGACGACTACCGCCGCCGCTACCCCGCCACCTGGCCGCTCGCCCGGCGCTTCGGGCGGCAGTCCTGGGCATTCCTGCCCCTGGTCTCCTCCGGCCGCACGATGGGCGCGTGGATGGCCGGGTTCCGGCATCCGGTGGGGTTCTCGCCCGACGAGCGGGCGGTTCTGTCCACGGTCGCCCGGATGCTCGCCCAGGCCCTCGCCCGGGCCGGGGTCGCCGAGACGGAACGCGCGCTGTCGCTCGGACTCCAGCGCTCGATGATGCCGACCCTGGGGCCGGACATCCCGGGCATGACGGTGGCCGCGCGGTACGTGCCGACCGGCGGCGGGCTCCAGGTCGGCGGCGACTGGTACGACATGATCCCGCTGCCCAACGGCCGTATCGCCCTGGTCATCGGCGACGTCCAGGGCCATGACGTGCGGGCGGCCGGGCTGATGGGCCAGCTCCGCATCGCCCTGCGCGCCTACGCCTCGGAGGGGCACCGCCCGGACGCGGTGCTCGCCCGGGCCTCGCGCTTCCTCTCCGGGCTCACCGACGCGTACGAGGGCGTGGAGAGCGACGAGGAGCCCTCGGCGGCGCGCTTCGCGACCTGCCTCTACGCGGAGGTGGACCCGGAGACCGGCACGCTGGACATCGCCCGCGCGGGCCACCCGGACCCGGTGGTGGTCAGCGCGGACGGGACCGCGGTGATCCGGCAGACGGCGGGCGGGCTGCCGCTCGGCGTCGAGACGGACTCGGACTACCCCACCACCCAGGTGGTGCTGGAGCCCGGGGAAACGATCATGCTGTGCACGGACGGCCTCATCGAGACCGGTGGGCACGACATGGCCACCGGCTGGACCCGGCTGCGCCCGGTCCTGGAGGAGCCGGTCGAGGACCTGGAGCAGATGGCCGACGCCCTGGTCCAGGCCGTGCACGGGCCCACCTCGCACTACACGACGGGGCCGCTCGCGGACCGGCGGGAGGACGACATCGCGGTCCTGGTGCTGCGGCGCGAGAGCGCCCCGGCCCGGCAGACACCGCCGCGCCGCAGCGTCCTGACCATCGCCCAGGCCGAGCCCGAGCAGGTATCCGTGGCGCGGCAGCTCGTACGCGAGCTGCTGCACGACTGGAACGACCCGGAGCAGGTCGACTCGGCGGTGCTGATGGTCTCCGAGATGGCTACCAACGTGCTCGTCCACACGGACGGGGACGCGCTGATGATGGCGGAGGTCTCCGGGGAGCGGGGCGAACGGCGGCTGCGCATCGAAGTCGCCGACGCCAGTGACGAACTGCCGCACAAGCGGCGGCCGGGGGAGATGGCGTCCAGCGGGCGGGGGCTGGTGCTCATGGAGATGCTGGCGGACGTGTGGGGGGTCGATCCGCGGGGCGGGGGGAAGTCGATCTGGTTCGAGCTGTGCGAGCCGGCCAAGCAGGGGGAGCCGGCGGAGGCGGCCCCCTGACACCGGCTGTCCCGAAGGGCGCGTCCCGTGCGGGGGCCGGGACGCGCGCCGCCCCCGCACGGGACTGCGCGCGTCAGCCGCCGGGAGCGGGGCGGGGGCCGGGCCCGCTCACATGCCGTGGACCGCCGGAACGGTGCCGAGGCGGCCCGCCTGGAAGTCCTCGAAGGCCTGCTTCAGCTCGGCCTGGGTGTTCATCACGAAGGGCCCGTAGTGCGCCATCGGCTCGCGGATCGGACGGCCGCCGAGAAGGACGACCTCCAGGTTGGGGGCGTTGCCGTCCTGCTGCTCGTCCGCCCGGACGGTCAGCGAGCCGCCGGCGCCGAACACCGCGGTCTGCCCGAGGCGGACCGGGCGGCGCTCGGCGCCGGCCGTGCCGCGTCCGGCCAGGACGTAGGCGAGCGCGTTGAAGTCCTCGCGCCAGGGCAGGGTCACCTCCGCGCCGGGCCGGACGGTGGCGTGGATCATCGTGATGGGCGTGTGGGTGATGCCCGGCCCCTCGTGCCCGTCCAGCTCTCCGGCGATGACCCGGAGCAGCGCGCCGCCGTCGGGGGAGGCGAGGAGCTGGACCTGCCCGCCGCGGATGTCCTGGTAACGGGGGGCCATCATCTTGTCGGAGCCGGGCAGGTTGACCCAGAGCTGGAGGCCGTGGAAGAGGCCGCCGGACATGACGAGCGACTCCGGCGGAGCCTCGATGTGCAGCAGGCCGGAGCCCGCGGTCATCCACTGGGTGTCGCCGCTTCCGATGGTGCCGCCGCCACCGTTGGAGTCCTGGTGGACGAAGGTTCCGTCGATGAGGTAGGTGACGGTCTCGAAGCCGCGGTGCGGGTGCCAGGGGGTGCCCCGGGGCTCGCCCGCCGCGTAGTCCACCTCACCCATCTGGTCCATCATGATGAACGGGTCGAGGTGCCGGTAGTCGATCCCGGCGAACGCGCGTCGCACCGGGAAGCCCTCGCCCTCGAAGCCGCTCGGCGCGGTCGTGACGGTGAGCACGGGACGGGCCGCGGCGTCACCCGAAGCCGCCACCTTGGGCAGGGTCAGCGGGTTGTCGACGGTCACTGCGGGCATGGAAGCCACCTCCGGGCGAGTGTTCTGCGATCAATTTAGTTGAACAGTGAACATCTTGCAAGGCGTGCGGCATTCCCCCCGTGTCGTGACGGGGTCGGGGCAACGGCGGCCGACCGGGGCCGGACCGCGCCGGCGGGCCCTCCCGGACGACAGCGAAGGCCCGCGCCGGATGCGGCGCGGGCCTTCGCCCTCGGGGCGCAACCGCGGACTCGATCACGCGCGAAGCCGGACGACAGCCCCGACCGCGCGTACGACCGACGCTCAGCCGTACATACGGCGCATCGCGAAGTCGACCATCTGCTCCACCGCCTTGGCGTCGAAGACCATCCGGTGCTCGCCCTCCATGTCGAGGACGAAGCCGTAGCCCGTCGGCAGCAGATCGATCACCTCGGCACCGGTGATCACGAAGTACTTGGAGTCCTTGCCCGCGTACAGCCGCAGCTCCTTGAGCGTGGTGAACATCGGGATCACCGGCTGCTGCGTGTTGTGCAGGGCCAGGAATCCGGGGGTGTCGCCGCGCGGGCAGTAGACCTTCGACGAGGCGAAGATCTGCTGGAAGTCCTCCGCGGCGAGGGAGCCGGTGGTGAAGGCCCGTACCGCGTCGGCCAGGGAGGGCGGGGACGGTTCGGGGTACAGCGGCTGCTCCGCGTAACCGCCGCCCATCTGACCCATCTGACCCGCCTGCTGCTGGGCACCAGCGTTCTGGTCGTAGCCGTACATGCCGCAAAGAGTAATCGGACACATCTGCGGCTTGAGGGGTTGCGCCTTATTACTGACGGGTAGCATCATCGTAAGGGTCTGCTGATGGACCTACGCCAGCCTGTCGCCCGACCCGCATCACTCCCCGGGGCGCTGCGCGCCACTGCTATTGATTACGGAGCCTTCCCATGGGGCACTACAAGTCGAATCTCCGCGACATCGAGTTCAACCTCTTCGAGGTCCTCGGGCGCGACAAGCTGTACGGCACCGGCCCGTTCGCGGAGATGGACGTCGACACCGCGAAGAGCATTCTGGAGGAGATCGCCCGCCTCGCGGAGAACGAGCTCGCCGGCTCCTTCACCGACGCCGACCGCAACCCGCCGGTCTTCGACCCGGAGACCAAGACCGCGCCGGTCCCGGAGAGCTTCAGGAAGTCGTACCAGTCCTTCATGGACTCCGAGTACTGGCGCCTGGGCCTGCCGGAGGAGATCGGGGGCACCACCTCGCCGCGCTCCCTGATCTGGGGTTACGCGGAGCTGCTGCTCGGCTCGAACCCGGCGGTCTGGATGTACTCCTCCGGCCCCGCGTTCGCCGGCATCCTCTTCGAGGAGGGCAACGAGGAGCAGAAGAAGATCGCGGAGATCGCCGTCGAGAAGCAGTGGGGCTCGACCATGGTGCTGACCGAGCCGGACGCCGGCTCGGACGTGGGCGCCGGCCGGACGAAGGCCGTGCAGCAGGAGGACGGCTCCTGGCACATCGAGGGTGTGAAGCGCTTCATCACCTCGGGCGAGCACGACATGTCCGAGAACATCATCCACTACGTGCTGGCCCGCCCCGAGGGCGCCGGCCCCGGCACCAAGGGCCTCTCGCTCTTCATGGTGCCGAAGTTCCACTTCGACTGGACCACCGGCGAGCTGGGCGAGCGCAACGGCGTCTACGCCACGAACGTCGAGCACAAGATGGGCCTCAAGGCCTCCAACACGTGTGAGATGACGTTCGGCGACCAGCACCCCGCCAAGGGCTGGCTGGTCGGCGACAAGCACGACGGCATCCGCCAGATGTTCCGCATCATCGAGTTCGCCCGCATGATGGTCGGCTCGAAGGCCATCGCCACGCTCTCCACCGGCTACCTGAACGCGCTGGAGTACGCCAAGGAGCGCGTCCAGGGTCCCGACCTGGCGAACTTCATGGACAAGACCGCGCCCAAGGTCACCATCACGCACCACCCCGACGTGCGCCGCTCGCTCATGACGCAGAAGGCGTACGCGGAGGGCATGCGCTCCCTCGTGCTGTACACCGCCTCCGTGCAGGACGCGATCCAGGAGAAGGAGGCCGCGGGCGAGGACGCCAAGGCGCTGAACGGCCTCAACGACCTGCTGCTGCCGATCGTGAAGGGCTACGGCTCCGAGAAGTCCTACGAGCAGCTGGCGCAGTCGCTCCAGACGTTCGGCGGCTCCGGGTACCTCCAGGAGTACCCGATCGAGCAGTACATCCGCGACGCCAAGATCGACACCCTCTACGAGGGCACCACAGCGATCCAGGGGCAGGACTTCTTCTTCCGGAAGATCGTCCGCGACCAGGGCGCCTCGCTCAACACGCTCTCCGAGGAGATCAAGAAGTTCCTCGCGAGCGCCCAGGACCACGAGGAGCTGGCCCCGGCGCTGGAGTCGCTCGCCAAGGCGGCCGTGGACCTGGAGGCGATCGTCGGCACGATGATCACCGACCTCACCGCGACCGGCGAGGACGTGAAGAACATCTACAAGGTGGGGCTCAACACCACCCGCCTGCTGATGGCGTCCGGTGACGTCGTCGTCGGTTACCTGCTCCTCAAGGGCGCGGCCGTGGCCGCCGAGAAGCTGCCGACCGCCGCCGCCAAGGACGTCGCCTTCTACCAGGGCAAGATCGCCGCCGCGAAGTTCTTCGCCGCGAACGTCCTGCCGGGCGTCTCGACCGAGCGCGCGCTCGCCGAGTCCGTCGACAACTCGCTGATGGAGCTGGACGAGGCCGCGTTCTAGGACGCCTGCTCAGCTCGTCGGCCAGAGCCGCCACCCGGACGTCGTCCCGGTGGCGGCTCTGTCGTAGCGGCCGGGCACGCCGCGTGCGCGGCTTCCGACCCCGTTCCGGGGAGGGGCCATGGCCGCCGAGGCACGCCCCGAACGGCCCCCGCTGCGCCGGTGCCCGCCGCGGCCTCCCCCAGCTCTCCGCCTCCTACGCCGGCGACGCCCTCCTGACCTCGGCCGACGCGGTACAGAGCCCCCTGCGTCCCGTCCGCCACCGGATACCGGCCCCCGGTTCCTCGTTACAGTGAAGAACATGAGTTCTCCCCTCCGGTTCGACCGTGCGCACACCGATGACCTGATGTCCTTCCTGGCGGCCAGCCCGTCCCCGTACCACGCCGTGGCCAACGCCGCCGCGCGGTTGGAGGAGGCCGGCTTCCAGCAGGTCGAGGAGACCGCCGCATGGGACGCCACGGCGGGCGGGAAGTACGTGCTGCGCGGCGGGGCGATCGTCGCCTGGTACGTGCCGGAGGGCGCGCGGGCGCACACACCGTTCCGGATCGCCGGGGCGCACACCGACTCCCCGAACCTGCGGGTGAAGCCGCTGCCCGACACCGGCGCGCACGGGTGGCGGCAGATCGCCGTCGAGATCTACGGCGGCACCCTGCTGAACACCTGGCTCGACCGCGACCTCGGCCTCGCCGGGCGGATCTCGCTGCGGGACGGCACCCACCGACTGGTCAACATCGACCGTGCGCTGCTGCGCGTGCCGCAGCTGGCCGTGCACCTGGACCGCTCGGCCAACACCGAGGGGCTCAAGCTCGACCGGCAGAAGCACATGCAGCCGATCTGGGGACTCGGCGACGTGCAGGAGGGCGACCTGATCCGCTTCGTCGCCGAGGAGGCCGGCGTCGACGCGGCGGACGTCACCGGCTGGGACCTGATGCCGCACGCCATCGAGCCGCCGTCGTACCTGGGCCGGGACCGCGAGCTGGTCGCCGGCCCCCGGATGGACAACCTGCTCTCGGTGCACGCCGCGACCGCGGCGCTGGCCGCCGTCGCCGGGCAGCCCGACGCCAAGATCCCGTACATCCCGGTGCTGGCCGCCTTCGACCACGAGGAGAACGGCTCCCAGTCAGACACCGGGGCGGACGGACCGCTGCTGGGCTCGGTGCTGGAACGCTCGGTGTTCGCCCGCGGCGGCTCCTACGAGGACCGGGCCCGCGCCTTCGCCGGCACGGTGTGCCTCTCCTCGGACACGGGCCACGCCGTGCACCCCAACTACGCGGAGCGACACGACCCGACGCACCACCCGGTCGCCAACGGGGGGCCGATCCTCAAGGTCAACGTCAACATGCGGTACGCCACCGACGGCAGCGGGCGCGCGGTGTTCGCCGCGGCCTGCGAGAAGGCGGGCGTGCCGTGGCAGAGCTTCGTCTCCAACAACGCGATGCCCTGCGGCACGACCATCGGACCGATCACCGCCGCCCGGCACGGCATCCAGACCGTGGACATCGGCGTCGCGATCCTCTCCATGCACAGCGCGCGCGAGCTGTGCGGCGCCGACGACCCCTATCTGCTGGCGAACGCGCTCACGGCGTTCCTGGCGGGCTGACCCTCCGCCAACTGCCCCTCGGGACATGGTTGTCGCCGGGCCGGGTACGCGACCCGTACACCGACTCGGAGTCACCGGGCGGTTGAGGAGGCGGTATTCATGGGGCTCGGAGGATGCATTCTTCTGATCGGGGCCGGCGCGATCCTGGCGTTCGCCACCGACTGGAAGATGGACAACGTCAACGTCGACCTGGTCGGCTGGATCATGATGCTCGTCGGGCTCGTCGGGGTCTTCGCCTACGCGAGCATCGCGCGGCGTCGCCGGATGATCGTGCCGCCCACCACCGCGGTCGTCCCGGAGGACGAGCGGCACTACCCCTGACGCCCTGCGACGACGCCCGACGCCCGGAGCGGCCCTGAAAGCCGCCCCCCGAACCGGCGGTGCTGCGTCGGCCCTGCCGGACGCCAGACCTGCCCGACTCGCAGCGGGCCGAGGAACCGCTGATGCCGGGCGCCGACAGCACGACACGGGTGCCCGGCCCGCGCCCACGGGAAGCCCGGTGAGCGCCGCCGCGTACGCTCCCCGCCGCCGAGCGGCGCACCGCGTCCCACCGATCCGCTGCCCCGGGCGCCCCGCGGCTTCCCCGGGCGCGCCGTCGGACCGGCCGTGCTCAGCCCTGCTCGTCCATGCCCGCCAGCACCAACGGCAGCCGGGGCGTCCCCTCCGCGGTCACGCGGACGGGGACGCCCCAGTCCTGTTGGTGCACATGGCAGGCCGGGTACTCGTTGGCCGGGTCGTCGTCGCAGGACGCGGCCATAGCGGAGACATGCAGGACGCCCTCGGTGGTCTTCTCCCCGAGGATCAGGTCCCGTCCGAGGTCCGTCCCGGCGCCGGCCCCGTCCGCCAGGAGCTCCGGCGGGGTCGCGGAGACCAGCAGCCGGGTCGAGGGCCCGTAGCGGGTGTCCAGCTTCTGCCCGGCGGGCGCCTGGAAGACGACGTCGAGCCTCAGGACGCCCGGTGCGATCTCGGTGGCGGCCCGCTGGGTGCGGTGCGCCTGGTCGGCCACGCGTACGGATTCCTCGGGCAGCCGGAGGCGGGTCAGCCGGTGGCGGGCGGACTCCACGACGACCAGGTCGCCGTCGACCAGCACCGCGTCGCTCGGCTCGCGGACGTCGGTGGCCAGGGTGGTGACCTCCCCGGATGTCGGGTCGTACCGGCGCAGCGCGTGGTTGTACGTGTCGCTGATCGCGACCGAGCCGTCGGGGAGCGCGGTGACGCCGAGCGGGTGCTGGAGGAGCGCCTGTTCGGCGGCGCCGTCACGGTGGCCGAAGTCGAAGAGGCCGGTGCCGACGGCGGTACGCACCTGTCCACCCCGGTCGATGTGGCGCAGGGCGGACGTCTCCGAGTCGGCGACCCAGAGCCGCTCGCCGTCGACGGAGACGGCAAGCCCGGACGGCTGGGCGAACCATGCCTCGTCGGCCGGCCCGTCGACCAGGCCCTCGTTGGTGGTCCCGGCCGCGACGCCCACGCTTCCGGCCTCCGGATCGTACGTCCACAGCTGGTGCACGCCCGCCATGGCGATCCACAGCCGGTCCGCGAACCAGGCGACGTCCCACGGAGAGGAGAGGTCCACTTCGCGGGCCGGGCCGCTGGTCGGCGTCCCCTGCCACCACTGGCGGCCGGTGCCCGCGAGGGTCGTCGTCACGCCGGTGGCGAGGTCGAGGGCCCGGATCGCGTGGTTGACGGTGTCCGCGACGGCGATCCGCCCGTCGGGGAGCGACGCGAGGCCCTGCGGTTCGCTGAACCGGGCTGCGTCGGGGCCGCCGTCGGACAGGCCGCGGTCCCCGGTGCCGAAGCGGCGTCGTACGGTCTCGCCGTCGGCGTCCAGCTCGACCAGCCGGTGCCGGGTGGTGTCCGAGACGAGGAAGCCCCCGTCGGGCAGGAGAAGGGCCTTGCCCGGGAAGCGCAGGTGTGTGGCGACGGGCTCGGGCGCCACGTAGGGGCCGTCGCCCCGGCGGAGCGTGCCCTTGGCGGCGTGCTCCGTCTCCAGCTCCTCGACCAGCTTCTCGATGGCGTGAGCGTGGCCCTCGCCGGCGTGCTGGGCGACGACATAGCCCTCGGGGTCGATGACGACGAGGGTCGGCCAGGCCCGTACGGCGTACTGCTTCCAGGTGGCCAGCTCGGGGTCGTCGAGGACCGGGTGGTGGACCTCGTAGCGCTCGACGGCGTCGACGACGGCCTGGTGCTCCGCCTCGTGGACGAACTTCGGCGAATGGACGCCGATGATCACCACGGTGTCGCGGTGCTTCTCCTCCAGCTCGCGCAGCTCGTCCAGGACGTGCAGACAGTTCACACAGCAGAACGTCCAGAAGTCCAGGATGATGATGCGTCCTCGCAGGTCAGCGAGGGTGTACTGCTGGTCGCCTGTATTGAGCCAGCCGCCCTTGCCGATGAGTTCGGGGGCGCGGACACGGGCACGGCGGGGCGCGGGGGTGGGCGCCGGGACAGCATCGTTCATGTTTCAAGCTTGCCATTGACCCATGAACACCGGATCACGGACGTACGACGCCGTTGCCCTGCGCAGCTAAGGGATCCGCTGCACCACGGACTAGCTTCCTTGGACGCCCCGGACGAACAGGGTTCCTGTGCGCCGACTACCGGGGGGTGGGGCAAGCACGGACGCTGATACGTCCACGAAGCCGTGTTCCTTGAGAATGAGCGCCCACACATCGGGTTCGTAGTCCCACCGCTTGACGACAGCGGGGTCTTCTTCGGGCCCGCGCGGGATGTATGACGCTTGGCAGCCGTAGCACCCTTCAACCGGGGGTCGCTGGGAGAAGGCGAAGACGCCACCTGGCTTGAGGTTCGCGTGAACCATAGGCAGCAGTAGACCGGGGTCGGTGAACCAGGCAGCGCCGAAGACGCTGTAGACAGCATCGAAGATCGTGAACGTGTCTCCGAGGTAGGTGAGCGCGTCGACCTGGTGGAGTTCCATCTCGTCCACGCCCGGCCACCGCTCGCGTGCCTTGTCAAGCTGCTTGGCGGAGAGGTCGATCCCGATGGACTTCATGCCGAGCGTTGCGAGGTGAGCAGCGTTTCCTCCAGACCCGCACCCGAGGTCGAGTGCGCTGTCTCCCGGGTTGAGCTTGAGCACGTCGACCCGGGGGCCGTGGTCCGGGTACTGGGTCCAGTTGAACCATGTGGTCTCGCCCTTGGCGTTGGTCTTCCGCCGCTGGGGCTTGCTCTGCGAGTAGGTGTCCCATGCGGTGCTGCGAGCGTCAGTCACTACCTGTCCGTTCTCGTTCACGGCGACAGCCGCCCGGCACGATACCGGGCGGCTGAAGCTCTCGTGGGTCAGTCGCTCCGCTTGAGCCGGAGCTACTTGGCGACGGGGCTGTCGGAGCAGCCCGCGTAGCTCTGGGTGCAGTCGGCTACGCCGTTGATCGGCCAGAACTCCGGGTCCACGTCGAAGCCGGCCGATCGGAGCATCCCGGCCGTCCGACGCATCGCGGCCCGGCCCTCGGCCGGGTTGTGGCCGTTGTTGCGGTCGGGGACGTGGTGGATGAATCCGCCGCCGAGCGCGTCGCAGACCTTGGCGTAGTCCTTTTCGGGAGTGTGGCTCAGCCGCTACGAGTTCTTCTCTTCGAGCCGGGGCGACTCGTACGAGGGTAAGCACTACGTAGTGATCGTCCAGCATGGGAACCGGCTGACCGTTCAGAGTCTGCCTGGGGCGAGCAGCAACCCGGACAGCCCGCTCACGCTAGATCTGACCGTTGATCGCAACGTGGTCACGGGTACGTGGGTCGAGCAGACTGCCGCAGACGGCTACTACAACGGGGCTCGCTACCACGGGGCCATCCAACTCCTGGTCGAGCCGACCGGGCGGCGTATGGCCGGGAAGTGGGTCGGCTTCGGCAAGGACTTCGACGTGAATACCGGCCCCTGGGAACTGCGGCTGGTGGACCGGTCCACGAGCAAGGCGACGCTGGAGAGGTACAGCCAGCCGCCGGAGTGACATCCGACGGGGCACCTGATGGGCCGAAGACCCCACGGGGTGGGGCCTTCGACGGGCTTTGCAGGGCGTCAACTGTGCCGCTCTCGCGCCTTCGGCGGTCGATATGCGCTGGTGCTCGTTCAGCAGCCGGGCGATGTGGACGAGGGCCTTCCCGGACAGCGCCTCGTCGGCGATCAGGCGGGCGTAGACGGCGGTCTCGGGGTCGTGAACGAGCTTCTTCGCCTCCGGGTCCACCAGCAGCCCGTAAGGCGGCTGTCCGCCGATCCACTGGCTCCGCTGGCGTAGGTACCGCTTGGCGTTGCCGACGCGCATTCCAAAGTTGCGGGACTCGTTGCACGCCAGTCCCGCCAGCATCGCGATGGTGACCCGGGCGCTGTCGTTCTTCGTGCCGAGGCCGTCCAGACGGAGACCAGCCGTCCGCCGACCCGGCCTATGTCGTCCAGCGCCTTGCCGACCTCGCCGATGCCCTTGCGGGGCAGGCGGTCGAGCTTCCAGACGATCAGAACGCCTACGACGCCGGCCGTGGCTGCTGTGATCGCCGCATCGAACCCCTTGCGGCTGACGTTCTTGTAACCGGAACGTCCACGGTCGATGTGGACCTTGCGGACGGTGAGTCAGTTGCGCTCCGCCCATGCGCGGCAGTCGGCTTCCTGGCGGTCGATCGCTGTCTTGCCCTCCCGGTCCAGGGACAGGCGCAAGTACAGTTCAGCAGTGGTGTGTTGGTGCGCCCTCCCAACGCTAGCGAAAAGTGCTCACATTGATTCAGGAAATCCAGAAGTCCAGGATGATGATGCGTCCTCGCAGGTCAGCGAGGGTGTACTGCTGGTCGCCTG
>NZ_JBBBEN010000098.1:63046-152277 GCF_037137275.1 Streptomyces pratensis
GGTGTACTGCTGGTCGCCTGTATTGAGCCAGCCGCCCTTGCCGATGAGTTCGGGGGCGCGGACGCGTGCACGAATTGCCATGTCACCAGTCAACACCGTGGTTGCCTGCGCGCATTCCGCCGGGCCCCGGGAGAGTCTGGGGGCATGAGACTTCTCGTGCGTGAGCGGCTTTTCGCCATCGGTGACGACTACTGGATCGAGGACACCGAGGGCCGCAAGGTCTTCCTCGTCGACGGCAAGGCGATGCGGCTGCGCGACACCTTCGAGCTGAAGGACGCCGACGGCAGGGTGGTGGTCGAGCTGCGCCAGAAGCTGATCAGCCTGCGCGACACGATGCTCGTCGAGCGGGGCGGCGAGGCGCTGGCCACGGTCCGGCGCAAGCGGCTGTCGCTGCTCCGCAACCACTACCGGGTGGCGCTGGCAGAGGGCACGGAGCTGGACGTCAGCGGGAAGATCCTGGATCGCGAGTTCGCCATCGAGTACGACGGCGAACTGCTGGCCCAGGTCTCGCGTCGATGGCTGACGATCCGCGACACGTACGGGATCGACGTCGTCCGGGACGACGCCGACACCGCGCTGCTCGTCGCCGTGGCGATGTGCGTGATCGTGCTGGCGGAGAAGGAGAGCACCGGGAGCTGAACGAGCGCCCCGACCGGTGCGCTCCCTTCACCCCGCTGATCAAGGGCATCGAGCCGGGAGACCGTTTCACGTGAAACGGGGGGGGCCGTTCCCTCGGGGCGTCGGGGCGTCGGGGCGTCGGGCGTTTCACGTGGAACCTGGGCCGGTGCGTGAGGGCGTGGGGCCGCCCCGGCACGGGCGTCCTCAGAGCGGCGGGGCGAGCCCCAGGCGTCGGTCCTTCAGCGCGGGGAACTGCTCCCGCGTCACCCGAACCTTCTGCGGGTCCAGTTCGACCGTCAGGACCTCCTCGTCCGCGCCCGCCTGGGCCAGAACCTCGCCCCAGGGGTCCACGACGATGCTGTGCCCGGCCTGCTGGATGTCCGCATGGGTGCCCGCCGTCCCGACCGCGAGGACGTACGCCTGGTTCTCCACGGCGCGGGCCTGCGCCAGGAGCGTCCAGTGGGAGCGCCTGCGCTCCGGCCAGCCCGCGGCGACGACGAGCATCTCGGCCCCCGCGTCGACGAGCCCCCGGAACTGCTCCGGGAAGCGCAGGTCGTAGCAGGTGGCGAGGCCCAGGGTCGTCTCCGGCAGGGCGACGGTCACCAACGCGTCCCCCGCGCCCATCATGACCGCCTCGCCCTGGTCGAAGCCGAAGCGGTGGATCTTGCGGTAGACGGCCGTGCGCTCGCCCTGGGGGGAGAAGACGAGCGTGGTGTTGTAGAGGACGCCGTCCTCGGCGCGCTCGACGAAGGAGCCGGCGTGCAGCCAGACGCCGGCCTCTGCGGCCGCCTTGGCCATCACGTCGTGAGTGGGACCCTCAAGCGGTTCGGCCTCGTCGGCGAAGGCCGTGTAGGCGAACGCTCCGACCGGCCATAGTTCGGGAAGGATCACCAGGTCGGCGTCCCGCTGGGCGGTGACCAGCGAAGCCGCTCGCTGCCGTCGGGACTCGACGGATTCGTCCGGGTCTACTGCGATCTGGATGAGGGAGGCGCGCACACTACCACCGTCCTGGCATTCGAGCCGTCAACACGGGCCTACGATCGTCACACGAAAGCACTGCCGGGGTGCCTGCTCGCAGCGTAACTTAGCCATCGAACCTCCCACGCAGCTCGCCGACAGCGCCGTCAGTGCCAGCCCGCCCGCCAGCACGTCCCGCTCTCCCAGCCCATGCTCCGCAGAACCGCACGAGGGGTCCCGTGACCGTCCATCCCAGCCTCCAGAACTACACCGACGCCGCGACCCACTCCATCGAGGCGATAGCCGAGCTGGTGAAGCCCCTCGCCGAGAGCGAGTGGAACCGCCGTACGCCCTGCCCGGGGTGGTCGGTGCGCGACATCGTGTCGCACGTCATCGGCATGGAGTGCGAGATGCTCGGCGATCCTCGGCCGATCCACAGCCTCCCGCGCGACCTCTACCACCTGCGGAGCGACTTCGCCCGGTACATGGAGATGCAGGTCGACGTCCGGCGCCACCACACCGCTCCGGAGATGACCTCCGAGCTGGAGTACGTCCTCATCCGGCGGGCCCGCCAGATCCGCAACGAGTCGCGCGCCCCGGAGACCACGGTCCGCGCCCCCCTGGGAGCGGAACAGACCCTCGAAACAGCGCTGCACCTGCGCGCCTTCGACGTCTGGGTGCACGAGCAGGACCTGCGGGCCGCGCTCGGGCAGCCCGGCAACCTGGACTCCGCCGGCGCGCTGGTCACCCGGGACACCCTCCTCGCGGCGCTGCCGAAGGTCGTCGCCAAGGACGCGGGCGCGCCCGCCTCCTCGGCGGTCGTGCTCGACGTGCACGGCCCGGTGGAGTTCCTGCGGACGGTGCGGGTCGACGCCGAGGGCCGGGGGTCGATAGACGGTGCGCCGTCGCTGGGCCCCGCCGTAACGCTGTCGCTGGACTGGGAGACGTACGTGCGTCTCGCCTGCGGCCGGGTCCGTCACGCGGCGGTCGCCGACCGGATCAAGATCGAAGGGGACCAGGAGTTCGCGGCCGCGATCCTGGACAACTTCGCCGTCACGCCGTAACCGCGCCCCGGCGGCGCCCGTCAAGGCCCACGGGCGACGGGCGCGCCGCCGCGTGCGGATACGCGCGGAGCCGCTGACAGACGCCCCCCCCTGCCAGGCGCGGGTCACGCGGGCACGTGCACGGCCTCGACGCGGCTGATCACCTGCTGATCGCGTTCCCTGAGGGCCGCCCGGCGGCGGAGCCGCAGTATCTGGGAAACGCCTAGTGCCTCCAGGACGAAGACCGAGGCGAACGCGACGCGGTAGTTGTCACCCGTCGCGTCCAGCAGCACTCCGACGGCCAGCAGCGTGGACATCGAGGCGATGAAGCCGCCCATGTTGACGATCCCCGACGCGGTGCCCTGGCGTTCGGGCGGGTTGGCCGGGCGGGCGAAGTCGAAACCGATCATCGAGGCGGGCCCGCAGGCTCCGAGGACCACGCACAGGACGACCAGCAACCACATCGGCGTGCGGTCGGCCGGGTAGAAGATCGCGGAAGCCCAGAGCAGAGCCGTGGTCGCCACCGTGGCCAGCGCGATGGGGGCCCGCGCCGCGTGGTGCCGGGCGATGACCTGCCCGTAGACGAGCCCCACCACCATGTTGGAGAGCACCACCAGGGTGAGCAGCGTGCCCGCCGTCCCCCGGCTCAGCCCCTGCGCCTCGACCAGGAACGGCATCCCCCACAGCAGCAGGAACACCATCGCCGGGAACTGCGTGGTGAAGTGCACCCACATGCCCAGCCGGGTCCCGGGCTCCCGCCAGGCGGCGGCGATCTGCCGGCGGACGTACGCGGCTCCGGCGTGCTCTGCGGGCGGGGGCGCGTGGCCCTCCGGGTGGTCCTTGAGGAACATCAGGAGCGGCACCAGCACCACCAGGCCCGCGGCGGCGCTGCCGACGAAGGTCGTGGTCCAGCCGTGACTGTGCAGCGCCCGGGCGATGAAGAGCGTCGACACGAGGTTGCCCGCCATCCCGAACAGCGCGGCGACCTGGCCGATCAGCGGGCCGCGCCGGGCCGGGAACCAGCGGCTGCCGAGCCTCAGCACGCTGATGAACGTCATCGCGTCACCGCAGCCGAGCAGCGCACGCGCCGCCAGCGCCATGCCGTACGAGGGGGAGAGAGCGAAGCCGAGCTGCCCGACGGTGAACAGGACGGCCCCGAGGGTGAGGACCTTCTTCGTGCCCAGCCGGTCGACCATCAGCCCGACGGGTATCTGCATGCCCGCATAGACGAGGAGTTGCAGGATGGAGAAGGTGGAGAGGGCGGAGGCGTTGACGTCGAACCGGTCGGCGGCGTCGAGTCCGGCCACGCCCAGGCTCGTACGGAAGATGATCGCGACGAAGTAGACGGAGACGCCGATGCCCCAGATCCACGCGGCACGCCGGCCTCCGGGCGGGTCGCCGGGCAGCGGCAGAGTGGGAGCGGCGGACGAGCTCACCGGTCCTCGCCCCTGACCAGCACCCGCACCCGGCCCACGTGGTGGCGCACGACCCGGGCGGCGCCCTCGGCGTCGCCGGCCCGGATGGCGTCCAACAGCTCGCCGTGCTCGGTGATGTTGGCCTCGATCCTGCCCGGGTGGGCCTCCATCACGGCGACGCCCATCCGCAGTTGGCGGTCGCGCAGCTGGTCGTAGAGGCGCGAGAGGATCTCGTTGCCCGCGTTCTTCACGATCTCGGCGTGGAAGCACCGGTCCTTGACGGCCACGGCCGCCAGGTCTCCGGCCTCAGCCAACTGCCGCTGCTCCTGGAGGAGCTGTTCGAGCCGCGCGATCAACTGCGCGGACGCGGGCACGGCCTTGCGCGCCGCGAACTCCTCCACCAGCAGACGGGTCTCCACCACGTCCTTGATCTCCTGCGCGGAGACGGCGAGAACCAGGGCGCCCTTCTTCGGATACAGCTTGATCAGCCCCTCGACCTCCAGCCGCAGCAGCGCCTCGCGCACCGGAGTCCGGGACACCCCGACCGCTTCGGCGAGGTCTCCCTCGGTGAGCAGCGTCCCGCCCTCGTAACGCCGGTCCAGGACCGCGTCCTTGATGTGCGTGTAGACGCGCTCCGCCGCGGGCGGCCGTTTGAGGGAGTGGTGGGGCGACCGGGCGGGGGCGGAGGGCGAAGCAGACATGCGCACAGCATAGATACAACATGTGCACATGTGGATCTCCGTCCGGATTCTGGACCACCGCACGGAAGCCCCGCGCGCCACCCCGGCGCCGCCGGGCGCACTCCAGGCGGGCGCACTCCAGGCGGGCGCACTTCGGCACCGGCGCACTCCGAGCGGGCGCGCCCGCCTCCCGGGCGCCCGACAGGAGCACCGCCCCCTTAGTTCACACTTTGCTGAATTCAGGATCGGCTGTACTGTCAGCCCATGCTGACTGTCGCCTCCGACATCGAGGTGCTCGCGCGGTTCGGCCGCGCGCTCGCCGACCCGATCCGCTGCCGCCTGCTGCTCGCGCTCCGCGAGGCCCCGGCCTACCCCTCCGACCTCGCCGACGCTCTGGGAATCTCCCGCACCCGGCTCTCCAACCACCTGGCCTGCCTGCGCGACTGCGGCCTGGTCGTCACCGTGCCGGACGGCCGCCGCACCCGCTACGAGCTGGCCGACGTACGCCTCGGCAGCGCGCTGGACGACCTGCGCGCGGCGGTGGTGGCCGTCGAGACGGACCGCACCTGCGCGGACGCCGAGACGAAGGGCTGCTGCTGATGGCCGCGTTCTCCTTCGGCCCCTCCCCGACCCGCCGCGACGCCCTGACCCGGCGCATACGGCTGCTGGTCGCGGCGACCATCGCCTACAACGCCGCCGAGGCGGTCGTCGCCCTCACGGCGGGGGCCCTGGCCTCCTCCACCGCGCTGATCGGCTTCGGTCTGGACTCCGTCATCGAGGTCTCCTCCGCCGCCGCGGTCGCCTGGCAGTTCTCCGCCCGTGAGCACGCCGTGCGGGAGGCCCGGGAGCGGACCGCGCTGCGGATCATCGCGGTGTCGTTCTTCGCGCTCGCCGCCTACGTCTCCCTCGACGCCGTCCGGTCCCTGGCGGGCACAGGCGAGGCCGAGAGCTCGTACCTCGGCATCGCGATAGCGGCCCTGTCGCTGGCGGTCATGCCCTTCCTGTCGGCCGCCCAGCGCCGGGCGGGCCGGGAGCTCGGCTCCGCCTCCGCCGTCGCGGACTCCCGGCAGACGCTGCTGTGCACGTACCTGTCCGCCGTCCTGCTCGTCGGCCTCGTCCTCAACGCCGCACTGGGCTGGTCATGGGCCGACCCGGCCGCCGCCCTCGTCATCGCCGTCATCGCCGTCAAGGAAGGCCGCGACGCCTGGCGGGGCAAGGGCTGCTGCGCCCCGGCGGCCCCGCCCTCCGGCGCCACCGCCCCCGCCGGCACGCCGGACACGTGCGGCTGCCACTCCGGGCGCACCTGCCACGCCCCGGCCGGACCCGCCGAACGCTGACCGCGGGCGCCCAGACGTCACCGTACGGCCGGCCCCCTGGTCAGGCGTGCGCGCATTCACCCGTTCGAGAACACATCCATTGCCCCGCCCCGGACGTCTCACTCTTCGAGCGGCACCCTTATGCGGCCGCGTTTCCGGGGCCTTTGGAGCGTTCAGTTGAAACTCGGCATCTTGCGCGACCACCGCGTCACCGTCACGGCCACCGTGACCCTCACGGCCGGGGCGGTGCTCGCGGGCAGCGCCTTCGCCTCCGCGGCGCACGCCGCCACACCGCCGACCCCGAAGATCGTCGCCAAGGGCGGCTTCGTGATGAACAGCGCCACCGGGAAGACCCTCTTCACCAAGTCCGCGGACACCCGCCGCCCGACCGGCTCCACCACCAAGATCATGACGGCCCTGGTGGTGCTGTCCCAGAAGAACGTCGACCTGAAGTCCAAGGTCACGATCCAGAAGGCCTACAGCGACTACATCGTCTCCAAGAACGCCTCGTCGGCCCGGCTCATCGTGGGTGACAAGGTCACCGTGGGCCAGCTCCTCTACGGCCTGATGCTCCCCTCCGGCTGCGACGCCGCCTATGCCCTGGCCGACAAGTTCGGCTCCGGCACGACCCGCGCGGCCCGCGTGAAGTCGTTCATCGGCAAGATGAACTCCACGGCGAAGAGCCTCAAGCTGACGAACACCCGGTTCGACTCGTTCGACGGCATAGGGAACGGGAACAACTACTCCACCCCCCGCGACCTGACGAAGATCGCCGGCAAGGCCATGAAGAACGCCACGTTCCGCTCGATCGTCAAGACCAAGTCGACGAAGCAGAAGGTCACCACGAAGAACGGCGGCTACCGCTACATGGCGTGGACCAACACCAACAAGATGCTCAGCAGCTACAGCGGCGCGCTCGGCGTCAAGACGGGCTCCGGCCCGACCGCCAAGTACTGCCTGGTCTTCGCCGCGACCCGTAAGGGCAAGACGGTCATCGGCACGGTGCTCACGTCGTCCTCGGAGGCGAACCGCACGGCCGACGCGAAGAAGCTGATGGACTACGGGTTCCAGAGGTAACCGGCCCGCGTTGTACGGAGGGGGGCCCGGCCCGCACGNGGTGCGGGCCGGGCCCCTCCTCCGTCGCTGCGCCCTACGGCCGCCGGCGGCGCAGGTCGGCCGCGAAGGCGCCCCAGGCGGCGGGGGTGACGGTGAGGACGGGGCCGTCGAGACGCTTGGAGTCGCGGACGGCGACGGCGCGGGGGATGTTGCGGGCCACTTCGACGCACTCCTGGCCAGCGTTGCCGCCGCTGTAGCTGGACCTGACGAATTTGTACGCGGGCACGAGGCCTACAACTCCTTGAGAATGCCGTCGATCAGTCTGACCGAGTTGCGCTGCGCGAGACTCAGTCGCGTGATGCGGTCGAAGAGCCTGACGTGGCGGTCGGCATCAGTATCGCTCTCCAGCCAGAGCGTGCTCGATGTCGTATCCATGTGAACGACGTCGAGCGCTCCGGGATCGGCGAACGACACGATCGTGAAAGCACTTGTCATCCCTGGGTGAGCACCCGCCAGGTAAGGCATTACCTGGAGCTTCACGTTCGGCTGCCGAGTCATGTCCAACAGATGACCGAGCTGCTCCCTCATCACCTGTCGACCTCCCACCAGTTGACGCAAAGCGCTCTCGTGCATCACCGCCCACAACTCAAGCGGGCGGTCTCCGGCCAACCGCACCTGCCGCGCCATCCGGGCTTCGACAAAAGGTTCGATCTCGTCAGGATCTTCCCAGGACCCGTTTCCCACCGCCAGCGCCCTGGCGTAATCAGGCGTCTGCAACAGGCCGGGCACAATGGCGAGCTGCCAGGTCCGCAAGCTGCTGGCGATGTCCTCCAAGGCCACGTACTCGACCATGGATTCGAGTCCGGGGTACTGGTTCCACCAACCGCTCGCCTTGCGACGCTCACGGTCAGCCCTCGCGAGAGCCAACAGTCTGTCGATGACAGCGGCGTCGATCTCGCCGTACAGGTGACACAGGGCCCGGATGTCCGGGTCCCGTATCGGTACGAGGCCCCGCTCGATCTTGGCGACCTTCGCGACCGACGCCGTGAGCGCGTCCGCCGCATGGGACTGACGCAGGTCGCGTGCCTCACGCATCCGTAGCAACTCACCGCCGAGACGGCGTCCCAGCACGGTAGAGACCGTCCGGCCTCGATCAGGACTGTTCCCTGCCACGTCGCATCCCCTCCGCCGCGTGGCCCAAGTCTGGGGCCCCTCCCCTTCGAACACCAACTAGGGCAGAGAATTTTCTGCCCGAACTTATTGCTGCGCAAGCAATCACACCACTACTGTCAGTGCTCCACCGCTCGCACAGCGGAACCGACTCGGCGGAAGTGCACCGCCCTGCCCCGCGCCGGAACCCAGCACCGCCCCGGCCCCCGCAGAAGCGGCACAGCCACCGCCTACCCCCACCGGAGGCACGCGTCCATGACCGCAGCCCAGGAGACCCCCGTCCCGGCCCCCTGCCCCGTTCTCCGCGAGGACCGGGTCAGCTTTGCGCCGACCGCGCACAACGTGGTCCTCAGCCGGCACCGCACCGCCCGGCTCGTCCTCCAGTGGGGGCACCCCGGCCTGGCCGGTGACGCGGCGTTGCTGGTCAGCGAGTTGGTGACCAACGCCCTGCTGCACGGGGCCGTCCGGGGGCGGCTGCTCCAAGTGCACCTCACCCTCACCGCCACCGTCCTCCGCATCACCGTCAGCGACCCCCGGGGCGAGCGGCTGCCCCGGCGCCGCGAGCCCGACTCCGACGACTGCTACGGGCGCGGGCTCCTCATCGTCGACCGGATCGCCGACGACTGGGGCGTCGAGGCGCGCACGGTCGGCAAGACGGTGTACGCCGAACTCGCCGTACGGTGAGCGGCGGACGTGCCGGTGGGCCCGTACGACGTTCCGTACGGGCCCACCGGGAGGACGCGCTACGCCCAGGTGATGAGCCTCTTCGGCTGCTCCAGGATCGCCGCCACGTCGGCCAGCACCTTGGAGCCCAGCTCGCCGTCGACCAGGCGGTGGTCGAACGACAGGGCCAGCGTCGTGACCTGACGCGGCTTCACCTTGCCCTTGTGGACCCACGGCTGGAGCTTGATCGCCCCGACCGCCAGGATCGCGGACTCGCCCGGGTTGAGGATCGGCGTACCGGTGTCGACGCCGAAGACGCCGACGTTGGTGATGGTCACCGTGCCGCCCGCCATCGCCGCGGGCGACGTCTTGCCCTCGCGGGCCGTGGACACCAGCTCGCCCAGGGCGGCGGCGAGTTCCGGCAGGGTCTTGTCGTGCGCGTCCTTGATGTTCGGCACGATGAGGCCCCGCGGGGTGGCCGCCGCGATGCCCAGGTTCACGTAGTGCTTCCGCACGATCTCCTGGTTGGCCTCGTCCCAGGCGGCGTTGACGTCCGGGTTCCGCTTGATCGCGACGAGGAGGGCCTTGGCGATGATCAGGAGCGGGTTGACCCGCACCCCCGCCATGTCCTTGTCCTCCTTCAGCTCGGCCACGAGCTTCATCGTGCGCGTCACGTCGACGGTGACGAACTCGGTGACGTGCGGCGCGGTGAACGCGCTGCCGACCATCGCCTGGGCGACGGCCTTGCGGACGCCCTTGACCGGGATGCGGGTCTCGCGGGCGGAGCCGACGGGCTCCTGGGGCTCGGCGGACACAGGGGCGGCCGGCGAAGGAGCAGAGGGCGCCGCGGGGGCGTCGGTGGCCGGAGCCGCCGCCGCGTGGACGTCCTCGCGGGTGATGATCCCGTCCTTGCCGGTCGGGGTGACCGTCGTCAGGTCGACCCCGAGGTCCTTGGCGAGCTTGCGGACCGGCGGCTTGGCCAGCGGGCGGGCGTCCGGGACATCGGCCGGGGCCGGGGCCGCGGGCGTCCCGTGCCCGTTCAGCTCGGCCTGCACCGCGGCGACCGCGGCGGCGGCCTCCGGGGCCGCGGCGGCGCGCTTGCGCGGGCGGCGCTTGGTGGAGGACTCGGCGACCCCGTAACCCACCAGGACCGGCGTGCGGCTCTTGGGCGCGTCGTCACCCGGGTCGGCGGACTCCACCGGCTCCTGGGCGGGAGCCTCTGCGGCCGGTGCGGCGTCGCCGCTGTCCGGAGCCACGTCCACCACGATGATCACCTGGCCGACGTCGACGGTCGTGCCCTCGGGGAAGCGCAGCTCGTGCACCACCCCGTCGAACGGGATCGGCAGCTCCACGGCCGCCTTCGCGGTCTCGACCTCGCACACGACCTGGCCGTCGGTGACGGTGTCGCCGGGCTGGACGAACCACTTGAGGATTTCCGCCTCTGTCAGCCCTTCGCCGACGTCGGGCATCTTGAACTCACGGAAGCGAGCAGACGTTTCTGTCATCGTCGTCACGACCCCTCTCCTCAGAACGCCAGCGAGCGGTCGACGGCGTCGAGCACCCGGTCCAGGCCGGGCAGGTACTCGTCCTCCAGCCGGGCCGGCGGATAGGGCACGTGGTAGCCGCCGACCCTGAGCACGGGCGCTTCGAGGTGGTAGAAGCAGCGCTCGGTGATCCGGGCGGCGATCTCCGCGCCGGAGCCGTAGAAGACGGGGGCCTCGTGGACCACGACGGCGCGGCCGGTCTTCTCGACCGACGTCTGGATGGCGTCGAAGTCGATCGGGGACATCGAGCGCAGGTCCAGGACCTCGACGGACTTGCCCTCCTCCTGGGCGGCCGCGGCCGCCTCCAGGCAGACCTTCACCATCGGCCCGTACGCGACGAGCGTGAGGTCGCCGCCCTCCCGGACGGTCACCGCCTTGTGGAGCGGGCCGGGGATGGACTCGGTGTCCACCTCGCCCTTGTCCCAGTAACGCCGCTTGGGCTCGAAGAAGATGATCGGGTCGTCGCTCTGGACGGCCTGCTGCATCATCCAGTAGGCGTCGCTCGCGTTCGACGGCGAGACCACCTTCAGGCCCGCGACGTGCGCGAAGAGCGCCTCTGGGGACTCGCTGTGGTGCTCGACCGCGCCGATGCCGCCGCCGTACGGAATGCGCACCACGACCGGCAGCTTGACCTTGCCGAGGGCACGGGCGTGCATCTTGGCGAGCTGCGTGACGATCTGGTCGTACGCGGGGAAGACGAACCCGTCGAACTGGATCTCCACGATCGGACGGTAGCCGCGCAGGGCCAGGCCGATCGCGGTGCCGACGATGCCGGACTCGGCGAGCGGGGTGTCGATCACCCGCTCCTCGCCGAAGTCCTTCTGGAGTCCGTCGGTGATGCGGAAGACGCCGCCGAGCTTCCCGACGTCCTCGCCCATGATGAGGACCTTGGGGTCGGTGTCGAGAGCGTGGCGCAGCGACTCGTTGAGCGCTTTCGCGATGGACATCTTTTCCACGGCCATGGCTACTTGCCCTCCTCGGCAGAGTCGGCGAACGATGCCTGGTAGGCGGCGAACTGGGCGCGCTCCTCGTCGACGAGGGAGCTGCCGTCGGCGTAGCCGTGCTCGAACAGGGCCATCGGGTCCGGGTCGGGCATCGCGCGCACCGCTTCCCGTACCCGCTTGCCGAGGGTCTCGCTCTCCTCGTCCAGCCCGGTGAAGAAGGCCTCGTCCGCGAGCTCCGCCTTCTCCAGGTACGTGCGGAGCCGCTGGATCGGGTCCTTGGCCTCCCAGGCGGCCCGCTCCTCGTCGGCCCGGTACTTCGTCGGGTCGTCGGAGGTGGTGTGCGCGCCCATCCGGTAGGTGAAGGCCTCGACGAGGGTGGGGCCCTCACCGCGGCGGGCCCGCTCCAGCGCGGAGCGGGTGACGGCCAGGCAGGCGAGGACGTCGTTGCCGTCGACCCGGACGCCGGGGAAGCCGTACCCCTGGGCGCGCTGGTACAGCGGGACGCGGGTCTGGCGCTCGGTGGGCTCGGAGATGGCCCACTGGTTGTTCTGGCAGAAGAACACGACCGGGGCGTTGTAGACCGCGGAGAACGTGAAGGACTCGGCGACGTCGCCCTGGCTGGAGGCCCCGTCACCGAAGTAGGCGATCACAGCGGATTCCGCGCCGTCCTTGGCGACGCCCATGGCGTAGCCGGTGGCGTGCAGCGTCTGCGAGCCGATGACGATGGTGTACAGGTGGAAGTTGTTGCTGTTCGGGTCCCAGCCGCCGTGGTTGACCCCGCGGAACATGCCGAGCAGGTTCGTCGGGTCGACGCCGCGGCACCAGGCCACGCCGTGCTCGCGGTAGGTCGGGAAGACGTAGTCGTCGTCGCGCAGGGCCCGGCCGCTGCCGATCTGGGCGGCCTCCTGACCCAGCAGCGAGGCCCACAGGCCCAGCTCGCCCTGGCGCTGGAGGGCGGTCGCCTCGGCGTCGAAACGACGGGTGAGGACCATGTCCCGGTACAGGCCGCGCAGCTCGTCGGCGCTCAGGTCGATGCTGTAGTCCGGGTGCTCGACGCGCTCACCCTCGGGTGTCAGCAGCTGTACGAGCTGGGGCTCGGAACTCTGCGGCTTCTTCGCGGCGCTGGTCCGCTTGCTGCTGCGTCGCGGTTTACGCGCGGCGGCAGTGCTCTCCACGGTCACGTGCGTGCTCCTCCGTCGGTCCAGCCCCCGGGGTCTGCCGGGAACCAGTGCGGCTCGCCTGAATCCCGACCCGTGCACGGGGTGGGTGCCGCTCGGCCGGGGATCAGGCGTGACAGGTGCCCCGGCGAGCGCCCTGTCATAGGCACGTTACCCAGTGCGTCGCATAACTGCGAAACCCTCTCTGACCTGCGATTTTGCTTGGATTTCCAAGTAAATCGAAAAAATCGCGAAGCTCTGCTGGTCACAGCACTGGAAACAGCCTTGCAGGCCGCCGGAACAACGGCACGTTATCCCGCGGATCAGCGCCAGGGAAGAGCGGAGGGGAGGCGAGTGTGTGAGACTGCGTTTGTGCGCGAAGAAGGAAAAATCACGGTATTCCTACTCGATGATCATGAGGTCGTCCGGCGAGGCGTCCATGACCTCCTATCCGGCGAGAAGGACATCGAGGTGGTCGGCGAGGCCGGCACGGCGGCGGACGCGCTGGCGCGCATCCCGGCGACCCGTCCCGACGTGGCGGTGCTCGACGTGCGGCTGCCGGACGGCAGCGGGGTGGAGGTGTGCCGGGAGATCCGTTCCCAGGACGAGAGCATCGCCTGCCTGATGCTCACCTCGTACGCCGACGACGAGGCCCTCTTCGACGCGATCATGGCGGGCGCCTCGGGATACGTGCTGAAGGCGATCCGGGGCGCCGAACTGCTGAGCGCCGTACGGGCCGTCGCGGCCGGAAAGTCCCTGCTGGACCCCGCGGCCACGGCCCGGGTGCTGGAGCGGCTGCGCGACGGCGACCGCCGCAGGGGGGACGACAGGCTCGCGGGCCTCACCGAGCAGGAGCGCAAGATCCTGGACCTGATCGGCGAGGGGCTGACCAACCGGGTCATCGGGGAGCGCCTGCACCTCGCGGAGAAGACCATCAAGAACTACGTCTCCAGCCTGCTGTCCAAGCTGGGCATGGAGCGCCGCTCGCAGGCGGCCGCCTACGTGGCACGGCTCCAGGCCGAACGCCGCTGACCCGCCGGCGGGCCGGCGGCGCGACCAGGGACTTTGGTCCCGGGCCCCCGGGGCAGCCGACTCTTACCCGGTGCCTGCCGGCGGGGGACAGTGGGGATCATGTCCTTCGACCAACTCCCCGCGGCCGAGACCGCCGAGCAGGCGGGGCGGACCCTTCCGGCCGCCCCTCTCGACCTGCTCCGCCAGGCCCGGTACGGCAGGCTCGCCACGAGCATGCGCGCCCTGCCGTTCCTCGCGGTGGCCCGGCACATCGTGAGCGACGGCCGCATCCTGCTGCGGATGCACAGCGGTTTCGGCCATCACGCAGCGTGTGACGGGAGCGTCGTCGCGTACGGTGCCGACAACTACAACGACGCCGCCTTGGGCGAGGGCGGCACGCTGTGGTCGGTGCAGTTCACCGGCCCCGCCGAGCTCGTGCATCCCTGTCCCGAGCAGGAGGAACTGTTCGGCGCGGCCCCTGTCACCATGAACGGGGAGCCCTATGCGCCGGCCTACCTCGGGGTCGACCCGCGCTTCGTCACGGAGCACACTCTGAGCTTCACCGCAAGTCCGCCGATCCACCACGCAGCGTGATCTAACATCTGGTAAGTGCCGCGCTCATATGTCACTCGCCCGCCTGTTCCCCCGGTCGGCGAGGTGCTGCGCCGTTACCCCGGCGTGGGCGAGCCCCTCGCCTGCGAGCCGATCACCAAGGGCCTGCTGAACCACGGGTACCGGGTCTCCACCACCCGCGGCTCGTATTTCCTCAAGCACCATCTCGACAAGAAGCACCTGGACGACGCCACCGGGGAACGCGCCGCGATCGTCCGCCAGCACCGGGCCACCCAACGCCTGAAGTCACTCGGTGTGCCCGTCGTGCCGCCCCTGGCGGACGCCGGCGGCGAGACCGTCACCGTGATCGGGGAGGACTGTTACGCCCTGCACCCCTGGGTCGACGGGCTGCACCGGGTCGGCGCCCAGCTGACCCCGGCCCAGTCGCGTCGGCTCGGCGCCCTCCTCGGGACCGTCCACACCGGCCTGGAACAGGTCATGGCCGCGGGGGGCGGCCCCGGGTCCCCGGGCGGTCCGCCCCGGCCCGGCTACGGCAGTCCCCATGCCGCCGACACCTTCGCGCTGATCGACGACCTGCTGAGCGCGGCGCGCGGCCATGTCGACGGCCGGGGCGCCCCCCGCGACGCCTTCGACGAGCTCGCCGTGCACCGGCTCGTGGAGCGCCGCGCCCTGCTCGAACAGCACGGCCACCGCCGCCCGCCCACTCCCGAGGGCCCCGCCACGGGCTGGGTGCACGGGGACTTCCACCCGCTGAACCTGCTCTACCGGGGCGCCGACCCGGTCGCGATCGTGGACTGGGACCGGCTGGCCGTGCAGCCGCGCGCAGAGGAGGCCGTACGGGCTGCGGCGATCTTCTTCGTCCGGCCGACCGGTGAGCTGGACCTCCCGAAAGTCCGGGCGTACGCCCGCGCGTACCGAAGCGCGGCAGGGGCGGGCGCCGCCGAGCTGGCCGCCGCGGTGCACCGGGTGTGGTGGGAGCGGCTCAACGACTTCTGGATACTGCGCTGGCGCTACCGCCTGGACGACCGCAGGGCCGACCCGCAGTTCCCCGCGGTGTCGGCCCTGGCGGTCTGGTGGACGCGCGAGTACGAGGCGGTCGGCGCGGCCTTCACGGAGTGAGCGCCGCGTGCGGGAGCCGGGCGNGCCACGGGGGGCGCACGCCCGGCTCACTCGCGTACGGCGGGGTGGTGGGGGTGCGGGCGTTAGGAGGTGGTGTTGCCGAGCGCGTCACCGGGCGGGGTCCCCGCGCCGCCGTCGTCGTCCCCGGTTCCGCCGTCATCGCCGCCGCCACCGCCACCGGCGTCGCTGCCACCGCCGCCGCCAGCGCCCCCACCGCCGCCGCCCGGGGTGCCGGGGTCGGGGGCCGGGCCGCTGGGCTGGCCCGTGGGCTCTCCGTCGCCGCCCTCGCTGGCGTTGCCGTCCGAGCTGCCGGTGGCGGAGGCGGACGGGTCCGGCGACGGCGAGAACGACGGCTGGGTCGGAGTCGGGTCCGCGGTCCACTGCGGCGGGTTCGGCTGGGTCCGCCCGCCCGTCGAGGTGTCCGGCTCGTCCGGCTCCTCGGTCTCCTCCTCCTCCGACGGCTCCTCGGAGGGCTTCTCCGTGGACGAGCTGACGGAGGTGGACGGGGCGACCGGCTCCTTCTTGCCACCGCCGCCCTGTGCCGCGTTGACGGCGAAAGCGACCCCGGCGCCGATCGCGACCAGCGCGAGCAGGACGAACAGCCACATCCTGCCGCGCCCGCCGCCCCGCTGCCCGCCGTCGTAGCCCCCGTCGTCCGGGTTGTACGGCGGCAGGATCGGGCCCTGGGAGGTGTCCCCGTGCGTCGGGTACCCCATCGGGCGGGTGGAGCCGGACATCCCGTGCGCCGGGGTGTGGCCTCCCTCGTTCAGCGCGACCGGACCGGTGTTCCAGGTGCCGGTGTGGCCGCCCTGCACCTGGAGCATCTGCAGGCTGTACTGGATGAGGCCGCGCATCTCCTCCGCGCTCTGGAACCGGTCGTCCGGGTCCTTCGCCAGCGAACGCATCACCATCCCGTCCAGCTCCGGCGGCACCACGTCCGAGACCTCGGACGGCGGCACGGCGATGTCCTGGACGTGCTGGTAGACCACGGAGAGCGGGGTCTCGCCGGTGAACGGGGGCCGCAGCGCCAGCAGCTCGTAGAGCAGGCAGCCGGTGGCGTAAAGGTCGGAGCGGTGGTCGACGGCCTTGCCGAGCGCCTGCTCCGGGGAGAGGTACTGCGGCGTGCCCATGACCATGCCGGTCTGGGTCATCGTCGACTGCGCGCCGTGCAGGGCGCGCGCGATGCCGAAGTCCATCACCTTGACCGCGCCGGAGTCCGTGATGATCACGTTCGCGGGCTTGATGTCGCGGTGCACGATGCCGTGCTGGTGCGAGTACGCGAGGGCTTCCAGCACCCCCGAGACGATGATCAGCGCCTGCTCGGGCGGCGGGGCCTCCGCCGTCAGCAGCAGATCGCGGATGGTGCGGCCCTCGACCAGCTCCATCACGATGTACGGGACGGTCTGGCCGCCCACGGTGTCCTCGCCCGAGTCGTACACGGCGACGATGGCGTGGTGGTTGAGCCCCGCGACGGACTGCGCCTCGCGGGTGAAGCGGGCCTTGGAGACCGGGTCCTCCGCCAGATCCGAGCGGAGCAGCTTCACCGCGACCGTACGCCCGAGCCGGACGTCCTCCGCCGCGTAGACCTCCGCCATACCGCCCCGGCCCAGCCGGTGGGTCATCCGGTAACGTCCGTCACCTACGACGCCGCCGACGCCCCAGGAGTCGGTGCCATCCGAAACTCCGCCGCCGTTTGCTTCGGAATCGGGTGCCATCAGTCCTCGCCGTCGTTTCTGTCCGCGCGTCCGCGGGTGCTCACGGTGCCTTGATGCATTGCTGCATTGACACGTCACGCTACAGGCTCCGCCGGACACTCCCGCTCCGTCCCGGACTGATCATCCGACTGCTCGGCGTGCCTGACACCTGGTTTCGGTACGTTTCCTGTAACGCTTCCAGGACGCTTCTTGTGCGTAGGGTCACGGAACGGGCACCCGGCTTGACGTGTCACACCCCTCGGGCAGACTTGGCGCGTCATACGGAAATGGCGTGCAGCGCGCGCCGCCGAGGGGGATGCAAGTCATGAGCCAGGACGGCGCACAGGGCCGCTATGCGGGCGGGGCGGTCGCAGGCGGTCGCTACCAACTGCGCGACCTGCTCGGCGAAGGCGGGATGGCGTCCGTCTACCTGGCCTACGACTCGGCCCTGGACCGCCAGGTCGCGATCAAGACCCTGCACACGGAGCTGGGCCGCGAGCAGTCCTTCCGTGAGCGCTTCCGCCGCGAGGCGCAGGCCGTCGCCAAGCTCCAGCACACCAACATCGTCTCCGTCTTCGACACCGGCGAGGACGAGCTCGGCGGTGCGCTGATGCCCTACATCGTCATGGAGTACGTGGAGGGGCAGCCGCTCGGCTCCGTGCTGGCCGCCGACATCCGCAGCCACGGCGCGATGCCGGCCGACAAGGCCCTCAAGGTGACGGCCGACGTGCTCGCCGCGCTGGAGACCAGCCACGAGATGGGCCTGGTCCACCGGGACATCAAGCCGGGCAACGTGATGATGACCAAGCGCGGCATCGTGAAGGTCATGGACTTCGGCATCGCCCGCGCCATGCAGTCCGGCGTCACCTCGATGACGCAGACCGGCATGGTCGTCGGCACCCCGCAGTACCTCTCGCCCGAGCAGGCGCTCGGCCGCGGCGTCGACGCCCGGTCCGACCTGTACTCCGTCGGCATCATGCTCTTCCAGCTGCTCACCGGCCGTATCCCGTTCGACGCGGACTCGCCGCTCGCCATCGCGTACGCGCATGTGCAGGAGGAGCCGGTCGCGCCGTCCAGCATCAACCGTTCGGTCACCCCGGCGATGGACGCCCTCGTCGCCCGCGCGCTCAAGAAGAACCCGAACGAGCGCTTCCCCAGCGCCGCCGCGATGCAGGACGAGGTCATCCGGGTGCTGAACGCCTCCGGCGGCTCGACCGGCGCCCCGGTGATCGTCGCGGGAGGCACGCCCGCCGCCAGCGGGTCCGGCGTCGGCTCGGCGGTGTTCCCGCCGGTCGACCAGGCCGCCCCCGCACCCCAGGGCGTCCAGACGCCGTACCAGCCGCAGCCCCACCAGCCGCACCACCCGGGCCCGTACGGCCAGCCGGCCCCGGCCCCCGCCCCGAGCTACGGCTACCCGGCGCCCCAGGGCTACCCGGCCCCCGGCCCCCTCGCCCACCCCACACCGCCGCCGTACACGATCACCCCGCAGCACACGCCTGTAGGCGGCTCCACGGGCGGCGGCTCCCAGCGCAACATGCCGGTCGTCGTCGGCGCGATCGTCGTCGCGCTGCTCGCCGTCGGCGGTCTGACCACCGCGCTCGTCCTCCGGGACGGCAAGGACGACGAGGCGAGCAAGGGCGGCGACCCGGGCACCAGCGAGGCGGCGGGCGACTACCGCCCGCCGGAGCGCAACCGGACGATGAAGAGCACGCTGTGCTCGAACGCGTCCGAGGACACCAACGACCCGAAGAAGGTCCGCGCGCCCAGCTTCATCTACAAGGACATCCAGTCGGCGAAGGAGTGCGCCGCCGCCGCGGGCTGGACGATCAAGGAGATCGCCGAGCCGGGCAACACCTACGCCGACGGCCAGGTCGTCGGGCAGTTCCCGTCCTCCGGCGCGGCCGTCGCCGAACGGGGCGCCCACTTCGAGCTGAAGGTCTCCACGGGCAAGCCGGCCTGAGGCGGCCCGGGACGGCGCCCTCCCGCAGAGCCTCGCGCACGGGCCCGGGCGCGCTGGACGCGGCTGAGCCGGGTCAGGCACGGCGGGGTGTGCTCGGGCACGGGGCTTGCTCGGGCACGCCGGGGTCTGCTCGGGCGCGACCGGCCAGCGGTCGGGGCCGCCGCTGTCGGCCCCCGTGGGCGGCGCGGCCCACCGACGGGGCCGGGGCCTGGGCGAAACTGTTCGTTGACGACCGTTGCGGGCGGTGCTCTGTCCTCCCGCGACCACCGGCGGACCCCGAAGTTCCGGATACCGCGTCCGGGATGCCGGACGCGGAGGCCCGTGTGACGCTGATCCCATGGCTCCAGGACTCCCGGCCGTGTGGACGTCGAGGTGCGTGGTCGGTCTGATGGCGGTGGCCGGAGCGGCGCTCGGCCCGCCGGGCGGCACCGCGTACGCGGCATGGGCGGCCGGCCCGCACGCCGCCGCGAGTGCGCCCGGATCGATCGGGTCCGCGGCGACCGGGGCCGCCATGGGCGCGCCCTCCGCCCCGCCCGTGCCGGCCTCCCCCACGACGTCTCACCCGACGGGCCGCACGCCTCCTTCCGCGTCTCCCGCCATCGCTCCCCCGCCGCCCGGCGGGGGAGCCTCCCGAGCCCCGGAGACAGCCGCAGGCCCTCCCCCCGGGGGCGCCCTCCAGGGCGGCGCGGGGGCGCCCGCCGGTCCGGCGCTTGCGACGGTGCCCGCATCGGCCGCCGCCGTCGCGTCCACCGCCGGCGCCGGCCCCGTCGGCGGCCCGGGCGCCGCCTCCGCGTCGCCGTCGCCCTCCGCTTCCCCTGAGGTCACCGGCTCGACCGCCCCCCTGGCCGGGCGGGAGGCCGCAGTCGGCAAGGCGCGCCCCGGACGCTCGCTCACCCCGCTGGAGCTGGCACGCGCCGAGGCCCGCGCCGAGTCGCGGGAGCCCGAAGAGGCCACCGACGACCGTGCCGACCTGCTGTGGCCCACCCCTCCGCCCGGCGCGTTCACCGATCCGCGGCCGCCGGCCGGCCGGGCGCTGGACGGCCCGGCCGTACGGCAGGTGCAGCAGCTCTCGTTGGGCGCGGGCATCACGCTGGTGGGGCTGGGGCTCGGCTTCCTCGCCCTCCGCATGCGCCGCGCGAACTGAGCGTCGGGACGAGGAGAACCGCGCGCTGCACCCCGGCGAGCCCCGCACCGCCACCGAGCGGCTGAAGGTCCACGTCGCGCCGGACAGCTTCGCGTCGACCCCCGGCATCCGGCTGATCATGCCGCAGAGGACCGCGGACCGGCTGGGCCTGCGCTCCGAGGACTACGGCAGCCTCTACGCGCTCGACCGCGCCCCGACGGACGCCGAGCGGCAGGCGACCAACGCGGCGATCGCCCGCACGGGCAACCGCGCGTACGTGATGACCGCGAACGGGTCGTCCCGGTCGGAGGACGACGCCGTCCTGCTGATCCTCGCGCTCTTCGCCGGCGTGGTCACGCTGGGCGCGGCGGCCATCACGACCGGGCTGTCCAAGGCCGACGCCGAGGCGGACCTCACCACGCTCAGCGCGGTGGGCGCGCCCCCGGGCGTCCGGCGGTCCCTGTCGGGCTTCCAGTGCCTGGTCGTCGCCCTGACCGGGGTGCTGCTGGGGACGGCGGCAGGCATCGTGCCCGCAGTCGCGTCGCGGCTGACCGACCTGCGGACCGCACTGGCGGACATGCGGGCGGACCCGATGCAGTCGGCGTACACCCCGATCGTCATGCCGTGGGAGACCATCGGGCCGCTGGCGCTGGTCGTCCCGGTGCTGGCGGGACTGCTGGCCGCCGCCCTCACCAGCTCCCGGCTGACACTGGCCCGGCCGTGACGCGTTCCCGGCGCCCCCGGAAAGGGTGGATCACCTGTTTCCGGGGGCACCAACGTGGGGTACGGCACGCGTACGAGACAATGGCGGCATGGAAATGCCGAGGAATGACCGGTCGCAGGAGCACCCGCAGGTCCTTGTCGTGGGCCAGGACGGGATGGCTATCGGCGGCGGTGCCAGTGACGACGAGTCGCGCGAGGTCCCGGTGACGGAAATGGTGGAACAGCCCGCGAAGGTCATGCGCATCGGCAGCATGATCAAGCAGCTTCTGGAGGAGGTCAGGGCGGCCCCTCTCGACGAGGCGAGCCGGGTCAGGCTCAAGGAGATCCACGCCGGTTCCGTGAAGGAGCTGGAGGACGGACTGGCGCCGGAGCTGGTCGAGGAGCTGGAGCGGCTCTCCCTGCCGTTCACGGAGGAGTCGGTGCCCTCCGACGCCGAGCTGCGGATCGCGCAGGCTCAGCTCGTGGGCTGGCTGGAGGGCCTGTTCCACGGCATCCAGACGGCCCTGTTCGCCCAGCAGATGGCCGCCCGCGCCCAGCTGGAGCAGATGCGCCGCGCGCTGCCTCCCGGGGCGGCCGCCGAGGACGAGGAGGGCGGCGGGGACCCGCACGGCCCGATCCGTTCGGGGCCGTACCTGTAGCCCGTGAGCGAGCGCACTCCTGGTCCGGCAGCCGGTGCCCGTGCAGCCCGGTGCCGGCTCACGCACGGCTCAGGACCGACGGACGACCGAGCGGGGCCCGGCACACCGCGGTGTGCCGGGCCCCGCCGCGTACGCCAGGGCCCTTCGGCCGCGTGCGGTGCCGTACGCGGCCGAAGCACCGCCGCCCCCGCCGTGCCCGCGCCACCGGGGGCTGAGCGCACCGGGCCTGGAGTGGGCGGCTCGGGCGGACCGGGCGGCCTGGGACCCGGGCGGCGGACGGGGCTGGCGGCGGGCGGGGCGGTGTGGTGGGACGGGGTGCTCAGGCGGCCGACGGGGCGACCAGCAGGACCTTGCCGATGTGCGTGCTGGACTCCAGTACCCGGTGCGCCTCGGCGGCGTCCCTCATCGGAACCGTACGGTCCACGATGGGCCGGACCACTCCGCCGCCGATCAACGGCCACACGTGCTCGCGGACGGCGGCGACGATGGCGGCCTTCTCACTGAGCGGACGGCCCCGCAGGGAGGTGGCGGTGACGGCGGCCCGCTTCTGCAACAGCGCCCCGAGGTTCAGCTCGCCCTTGGCCCCGCCCTGGAGGCCGATGATCGCGAGGCGTCCGTTCACGGCGAGCGCGCGGACGTTGCGGTCCAGGTACTTCGCGCCGACGATGTCGAGGATGACGTCGGCCCCGGCGCCCTCCGTCGCCTTCTCCAGTTCCTCGACGAAATCCTGCTGCCGGTAGTCGATGAGGATGTCGGCGCCGAGCTCGGCGCACCGGGCGAGCTTCTCCGGGCCGCCCGCGGTGACCGCCACCCGGGCGCCGACCGCCTTCGCGAGCTGGATCGCCATCGTGCCGATGCCGCTCGAACCGCCGTGGACCAGCAGTGTCTCGCCGGGACGCAGATGCGAAACCATGAACACGTTCGACCACACCGTCGCGGTGACCTCGGGCAGCGCCGCCGCCACCGTCAGGTCCACGCCGTCGGGCACGGGGAGCAGCTGCCCGGCCGGAACGACGACCTTCTCCGCGTAACCGCCCCCCGCCAGCAGCGCGCACACGGCGTCGCCGACCGCCCACCCGTTCACCCCGGGCCCGAGCTCGGCGACACGGCCCGCGCACTCCAGGCCGGGGTAGGGGGACGTGCCCGGCGGCGGATCGTAGAAACCCTGCCGCTGCAGCACGTCCGCGCGGTTCACAGCGCTGGAGACGACCTCGACGAGGACCTCGCCCTCGCCGGGTACGGGATCGGGCACCTCGGCCCACACGAGCGCCTCGGGGCCACCGGGTTCGGGAATCGTGATCGCATGCATGGCCGCGAGGCTACTCCTGACCGGCCCGCTCGCGCGGTACGCCCTGGCCGGAGCGTCCCCCGGCGGCCCCGGCTCTCTCAGGGACGCTGCGGCGGCATCGGGTTGGGCGGCACCGAACCGGAACCGGGGCTCACCCGCACGATGGTGATGACGCGGTCCGTCAACTGCAAGGGACTGGCCGCCGGATCGTCGTAGCCGAGCAGCCGGTGCCCGCGCAGCACGCTGACGACCAGGTCGTCGGTCTCCCGTACGTTCCTGCCCACCTCGGCCTTTATCACCGGCCGTTCGACGAGGTCGAGTCCGCTCCCCTGCTGGATCAGGTCCTCCATCACCGTGCCCGCGCTCGGGCTGAGGACGGAGAGGCCGAGCAGCCGCCCTGCGGCACTCGCACTGGTGATGACGGCGTCGGCCCCGGACTGCCGCAGGAGAGGGGCGTTCTCCTCCTCGCGGACCGCCGCCACGATCTTCGCCCCCCGGTTGAGCTGGCGTGCGGTCAGGGCCACCAGGACGGCAGTGTCGTCGCGCTGGGTGGCGATGATGATCTGACGCGCCTTCTGCAACTCGGCGCGCAGCAGTACATCACTGCGCGTGGCGTCGCCGAGCACCCCGGTGTACCCCTCGGCGTTGGCGGCTTCGACCACCTTGGAGGCCGGATCGACGATGACGATCTGGTCCTTGCCCAGACCGGTGGCGAGGAGCGTCATGATCGCCGAACGGCCCTTCGTACCGAAGCCGACGACGACGGTGTGGTCACGCAAGTTGGATCTCCAACGCTTCAGCCGGAAGTCCTCCCGGGTGCGTTCCGTGAGGACTTCGAGGGTGGTACCGACCAGGATGATCAGGAAGAGCACGCGCAACGGTGTGATGAGCACCACGTTGATCAGCCGCGCCCCGTCACTGGCCGGGGTGATGTCGCCGTATCCGGTGGTGGAGAGGGTGACCGTCGCGTAGTAGACCGCGTCCAACAGGTCGACCTCGCCGTCGGCGTTGTCGTTGTACCCGTTGCGGTCGATCCAGACGATCAGCACCGTCGCGGCCAGCACGAGCAACGCCATCAGCAGTCGCTTGCCGACCTGCCGTGCCGGACCGACCACGACCCGGCGGGGGAGCATGACCCGGGTCGGGGCCACATGCTCCTCGGCCCGCCTGGCCATCGCATCATGGCCGGGAAGTTTCACGTGAAACACCCTTCCGTCCACGGCGTCGCCGGGGCCCACGGGAGATCCAGAATCTCCACCTCGGTGCCGGACCGTACCCCGCCCGGCGGCACGACGGCCAGCCCGTCCGCCGCAGCGATCCCCCGCAGCATCGCGGGACCGTTGTAGCGCAGGGGGGCGACGTGGTCCCGGCCGCCCACACGGCCCGCGCGATGCACCACCGGGACGAGTCGGGTGTCGTGCGGGTGCCCGGGGACCTCAGCGTGGACGAGGGCCAGGTACGGGTCCTGGGCCGGCCGGCCCGCGATCCCCGCGAGCAGGGGCTCGGCCAGTGTCAGCAGGCCCGATACGGCCGCGAGCGGATTGCCGGGCAGCCCGACGAGATACGGGCCGTCCGGGGGCAGCCGCGCCAGCAGCATGGGGTGGCCGGGGCGGACGGCCACCCCGTCCACCAGCAGTTCGGCCCCGAGGTCGCCGAGGACCCGGTGCACATGGTCGACCGGGCCGGAGGCGGTGCCGCCGGTAGTGACGATCAGGTCGGCGTCGGATTCCACCAGCGCCGCGCGCAACGCCCCGGCGTCATCACCGAGACGGCGCGGGTCCTGAACCTGCGCGCCCACGGCGCGCAGCCAGGGACCGAGCATGGGCCCGAGGGCATCGCGGATCAGCCCCTCGTGCGGCAGGCCGGCGGCGAGGAGTTCGTCCCCGAGGACGAGGACGTCGACGCGGGGCCTGGGCGCCACGGGAAGCGCGTCGTATCCGGCGGCGGCTGCCAGCCCGAGCACGGCGGGGGTCACGATGGCCCCGGCCGGGACGAGTTGCTCGCCGGAGCGGCACTCCTGTCCCCGGGGCCTGACGTCCTGTCCGGTGACGACGGGCCGCTGAGCGTGCAGCACCCCTTTGGCCGCGTCGGCATGGGCGTGCTCGGCGCGGATGACCGCTGTGGTGTCGCCCGGCACGCGGGCGCCGGTGGCGATCCGCACGGCGGTCCCGTCGGGCAGCGGGGCGGAGGCGACGCGCCCGGCGAGGAGTCCCGCCCCGGCGTCGAACGTCCAGGGCCCCGGGCCGGCGACCGCCCAGCCGTCCATCGCGGAGGTGTCGAAGGGCGGCAGGTCGGTGAGCGCGCCGAGCGCCTCCGCCAGCACGTGTCCCAGTGCACGGTCGAGCGGCAGCCGGATCACGGCGGGCGGCCCGGACCGCCCACTTCTCGCGGCCACCTCACGGGCCCGGTCCCAGGACAGGGTCGGAGCGAGGGGCCGAGCGCGGCCGGGCGTGGTGTCGTGGGCGCGGCCGGGCGCGGCAGCGTGGGCTCGGCCGGCCCCGACCGTGGTGGCGGGGGCGGCCCCGGCAGCATTGGCGGGGGCGGTTCCGGTGGCGTTGGCGGGTGCGGTTCCGGCGTCGCGTTCGTGGCCGGATGCGGCAGCACCGGCGTGGCAGGGCGCGGGACCGCAGGCGTGGCCGGGTGCGGCGCTCACCCCGCTGACCAGGGCGAGGGCCTGCTCGACGGCTTCCTCCGACGCCGCGCGTGCGCGGGCGTCATCGGCGGCGGTGCGGCCGGACGCGCTGCCCGGGGCGGGGGCCGACTCGTCGGAGGAGGGACGGACGAGGCCGGGTTCAGGAGCGCCGGCGGAGGGGGCGGAGCTGGGTCGGCCGCCGTCGGCCGGGCCGGGGCCGGGGCCGGCCGAGTGGGCGCTCGTCATGGTGATCCCGGTTCCGATCCCGAAGCGGCCTCCGGCCCTGCCGCCGACCTCGGCCCCGACCCCGGAGCTGACGCCACGTCCGGAGCAGGTGCAGCGTCCGGAGTCGGTGCAGCGCCCCGAACCGGTGCAGCACCCCCGGCCGATCCAGCATCCGCGTTCGCTTCCGCTTCCCAGCGAAGGGCGAGTGCGGCGGCCTTGCGCGCGGCCTCCGCGACCGCCGTGGCGGCAGCCTCCGGCCCGTCGTCCGCGCTCGCCCTGGCGGCCGCGTACCCGACCAGGAAGGTCGTCAGCGGAGCGGCCGGCCGGGCGACTCCGTGCGCGGCGTCACGGGCGAGGTCGAGCAGTAGACCGGCGTCCACGTCGAGTTCGATCCCGAGTTCGTTCTTGACCGAGGTGATCCATTCGTCCAGCACGGCCCCATGCTCCCTGATCCTGGCTCGGGCGGCGGCGATGTCGTCCCAAGTGTCGCAGTCGAAAGCGGCGTGGGGGCCGGCGTCGATCCGGGCCAGGTCCAGCTCCGAGGTCAACAGGCGGAGCGGCAGCCCGGCGAGGCTTCCGTGCTCGGTGGCGACGAGTGCCAGCTCCCGGCGCAACGGCTCGGCGCGGTAGGCGGCCACGAGGGGCTGGTCGCGCCCGTCGGGGTCGATGCACAGAGCGCCCTCCCGGCCGGGCTGTCCGGCGGCGTCGAGCAGCGCCTCGACCGTCCCCTGGCTCAGGAACGGCAGGTCGGCCGAGAGGACCAGTACGCGGTCAGCCGTCGTGAAGCGCATGCCCGCACCGAGCGCCGCCAACGGGCCGCCGCCCTGGGGCGTCTCCCGGGCCCAGGTGACCGGGCGGGCGGTGGGACGCCGCCCGCCCACCACGACGGTGGCGCCCGCGTCGGCACAGGCCGCGAGGACCCGGTCGAGCAGCGCCCGGCCGCCCACGCGGACCCCGGGCTTGTCGGCGCCGCCGAGCCGCTTCGCGGCCCCGCCGGCGAGGACGATCACGTCATAGGCGCTCATGCGTCGAGTATGGGCGGCGGCCGCCGCGTAGCCGCCCTCCGGGGTGGCCCGCAGCACTGGGGGCGCCCCGGCCACCGTCCGGCGCGGAGCGGCCCCCACTGAGGAGCCGTGCGGCGGAGGCAGGGGCGCTCAGCGCGGCTACAGCGTGCGCAGCAGCACGGCCGGCTGCTCCACACAGTCCGCCACGTACCGGAGGAAGCCTCCCGCCGTGCCCCCGTCGCACACCCGGTGGTCGAACGTGAGGGACAGCTGGACGACCTGACGCACGGCCAGCTCACCCTCGTGCACCCAGGGCTTGGGCATGATCCGGCCCACGCCGAGCATCGCCGCTTCCGGGTGGTTGATGATCGGCGTGGAACCGTCGACCCCGAACACCCCGTAGTTGTTCAGGGTGAACGTGCCCCCGGTCAACTGGGCCGGGGACAGCTTGCCGGTTCGTGCGGCCTCGGTCAGGCGGGTGATCTCCGCCGCGATCGACTCGGTGTTGCGGGTGTGCGCGTCGCGGACGACCGGCACGACGAGGCCGCGCTCGGTCTGCGCCGCGAACCCGAGGTGCACCCCGGGCAGCCGGACGATCTCCCGGGCCTCCGTGTCCACGGTGGAGTTCAGCTCCGGGAAGCGGGCCAGCGCCGCCGTGCAGATCCGCGCCAGCAGAGCCAGCACCGACACCTTCGGCCCGGCGGACGGGCCGGTAGCGGCGTTCATCGCGGCCCTGGCGCTCATCAGCTCCGTGGCGTCCGCGTCCACCCAGCACGTGGCGTCCGGGATCTCGTGCCGACTGCGTGTCAGCTTGTCCGCGACCGCTCCGCGCACCCCGCGCAGCGCAATGCGCTCGGCGACCGGGGCGGCAGACGATCCGTCGCCACCGCGAAGCGGCGCACCGCAGGTGGCCGCGACTGCGGCGGGGGCAGGCGACGGAGCCGTACGGGGTTCGGCCCGCGCGGCCTCCTCCGTCCGCCGGATCACCGCGTCGACGTCGGCCCGCAGGACCAGCCCGTCGGGGCCGGAGCCCGTCAGCTGTCGCAGATCGATGCCGTGCTGCCGGGCCAGCCGACGCACCAGCGGTGAGACCACCGCCACCGGCCCCTGCGGACTCGCACCTCCCGGCCGCTGCTCCTCGGCGTCATGACCGACCGGGGCGGGCGCGGGTGCGGGTGCTGCTGTGGCGGCGGTCGCCGGAGCCCTGGCCGGCACGCTCGCCGACACCGCATCCGGCGCGGAGGTCGGCGTCCGGACCGAAGGCGTCGCCGGAGGGGCCGCGGCGGCGGGACCGCCGACGACGGATGACGGCCGGTCCGGCCGAATACGCCGGCGGCGCGCGGCCGGCGCCCCCGTGCCGTACCCCACGAGCACGTTCCCGGAACCGGAGCCCGCCCCGGAGCCTGACTCGTCCGAGGCCTCCGGTGCGGCGGTGACGGGCGCAGCGGACTCCCCCACGCCTCGCCCCCCGCCCCCGGCGTCCCCCGGCCCCGACGGGGCGGAGCCGAAGGGAACGGGGTCGACGGAGGCAGCGTCCGACAGGGCCGGGCCGGACGCCGGGGGACGCCCGGCAGCGGAGCCCGACGGCTTCCTCTCCTCCGGCACTCCGACCGCGACCGTCAGCAAAGGAGCGCCGACCGGGAGTTCCGTGCCCTCCTCACCGAAGCGTGCGGTCACCACCCCCCCGTAGGGGCACGGCACCTCCACCATGGCCTTGGCCGTCTCGACCTCCACGACGGGCTGGTCGATGGCGACGACCTCGCCGACCTCCACCAGCCAGCGCACGATCTCCGCCTCGGTCAGTCCCTCGCCGAGGTCCGGCAGCTTGAATTCGAGCACCTGGGCCATCAGCTGTCCGCCTCCCACTGCAACCGCGCCACCGCGTCGAGCACCCGGTCCACTCCGGGCAGATGATGCCGCTCCACCATGGGCGGCGGGTAGGGGATGTCGAACCCCGCAACCCGCAGCACCGGAGCTTCCAGGTGGTGGAAGCACCGCTCGGTGACACGGGCCGCGATCTCGCCGCCGGGGCCCCCGAACCCGGGCGACTCGTGGACGACGACCGCGCGACCGGTGCGTCGGACCGATGCGGCCACCGTCTCGTCGTCGAACGGCACCAGCGAACGCAGATCCACCACTTCCAGGTCCCAGCCCTCGGCGACCGCCGCTTCGGCGGCCTCCATGCAGACCGGCAGGGACGGCCCGTAGGTGATGAGCGTCGCGCTGCGGCCGGAGCGGCGCACCGCGGCCCGGCCGATCGGCTCGACGGCCGCCGGGGCCTCTGGCGACCAGTCGGCCTTCGACCAGTAGAGCCGTTTCGGTTCGAGGAAGACCACCGGGTCGTCCGAGGCGATCGAGGCCCGCAGCAACCCGTACGCGTCGTCCACCGTGGCCGGCGTGACGACGTGCAGACCGGGTGTGGCCATGTAGTACGCCTCGGAGGAGTCACTGTGGTGCTCGACCCCCCCGATGCCGCCGCCATAGGGAACGCGCACGGTGATCGGGAGCGGCATGGCCCCCCCGGTGCGGTTGCGCATCTTGGCGACATGGCTGATCAGCTGTTCGAATGCCGGATAGGCGAACGCGTCGAACTGCATCTCCACCACGGGCCTCAGCCCGTACATCGCCATGCCGACGGCCGCGCCGAGGATGCCCGCCTCCGCCAGCGGCGTGTCGGTGCAGCGGTCGTCGCCGAACTCCTTCGCCAGCCCGTCGGTGACCCGGAAGACCCCGCCCAACGTGCCCACGTCCTCACCGAGGACGTGGACGGCGGGGTCCTCGGCCATCGAGTCGCGCAGCGCGCGGCCGAGAGCCTGCGCCATGGTGGCCGGCTTCGCCTTCGTCGTCCGTCCGCCGGCCTTCGTCGCCGCGGTGGTCATCGGCCTGCCTCCGCGCTCTGCTCGTGATGCTCCTGCTCGGCGTCCAGCTCGGCCCGCAGCAGGGCCTCCTGCTCCCGGAGCTGGACGGTCTGTTCGGCGTAGACGTGGGCGAAGAGGTCCATCGGCTCCAGCACCGGGTCGGCGTTCATCCGGTCGCGGAGTGCGGCTGCCATGCGCTCGGCGGCCTCCCGCGCCTGCTCGATGCCCTCGTCGTCGAGCAGACCACGGCCGGTCAGCTCCCGCTCCATCAGCCGCACCGGGTCGTGCGCCCGCCAGACCTCGACCTCGCTGTCGCCCCGGTAACGCGTGGCGTCGTCGGCGTTGGTGTGGGCGTCCATGCGGTAGGTGACCGCCTCGACCAGGGTCGGGCCCTCGCCGCGCCGGGCGCGTGCCACCGCCTCGCCGAGCACCTGGTGCACGGCGGCCGCGTCGTTGCCGTCGACCAGCCGGCCCGGCATCCCGTACCCCACGGCCTTGTGGGCGAGGGAGGGGGCGGCGGTCTGCTTCGCCAGCGGCACCGAGATCGCGAAGCCGTTGTTCTGCACGAAGAAGACCACTGGAGCCTTCCAGACGGCGGCGAAGTTCAACGCCTCGTGGAAGTCTCCCTCGCTGGTGCCGCCGTCTCCGACCATGGCGAGCGCCACGACGTCGTCGCCCTTGAGCCGGGCCGCGTGAGCCAGCCCCACGGCGTGCGGCAGCTGGGTGGCCAGGGGAGTGCACAGCGGCGCGACGCGGTGCTCTCGTGGGTCGTATCCGGTGTGCCGGTCGCCGCGCAGCAGGGTGAGCGCCTCGACCGGATCGAGGCCGCGCGCGACGGCCGCCAGCGTGTCGCGGTAGCTGGGGAAGAGCCAGTCCCGCTTCTCCAGGACCAGGGCGGCGGCGATCTCGCACGCCTCCTGGCCGGTGCTCGACGGGTAGACGGCCAGGCGGCCCTGCTTCGTGAGTGCGGTGGCCTGGGCGTTGTAGCGGCGCCCGCGGACCAGCTCGGCGTGGAGCCGCAGCAGCAGCTCCGGATCGAGGTCGGCGACCGCTTCCGTACCGAGCACCCGATACGGCTCCGGGTCCGGGAGCAGCGGGGCGGGGTCGGTGATCGGCTTCCAGGCCGGGGGCGGCGTGGGCCGGTAGGCGGCCGCGCCGGGCAGCTCTTGGACCGTCATGAGAAGCACCTCCTGGCATCGGGGAGATCGAGGGTGTCGATAGGGAGCGAGATGTCGAGGGGCGAGGGGGAGGCACTGGTGTGGCGCACCTCACCTACCGATTGTTCGGTCGCGAGCGCATTTTGGCTACAGGCGCCGTCAGCCTGTGGACAAACGGTTCTCCACAGCCTGGGATAGAGGCAAGTCGTCCACGACGGGAGGCACGGGCCGATGGCAGCTGAACAAATGGCCGACAGGGGCGAGGGCCCCGGCCCGGTCACGCCCGCAGTTCCGTCGGCAGCGGCGCCCACGCCGCCGTCGGCTTCCGCCACTCCCACGCCCCCGGCGCCGACTCCGCTCGCGCCCTCGGCGCCGCCCCCGGCGCCGCCCGCACGGCCGCTGGACGCCATCGACCGCGACATCCTGCGCATCCTGCAGACGGACGGCCGGGCCTCGGTACGGTCGGTGGCAGAACGGGTCCACGTCTCGCGCGCCAACGCCTACGCCCGCATCAACCGCCTCATCGACGACGGGGTCATCCGCGGCTTCGGCGCCAGGGTCGACCATGAGCGGGCGGGCCAGGGCGCGTCCGCGTACATCACGCTCAAGATCGTGCAGAACTCCTGGCGCACCGTCCGCGAACAGCTTCAGGCGCTTCCCGGGGCCACGCACATCGCTCTGGTCAGCGGCGACTTCGACGTGCTGCTGCTGGTGCACACCCTGGACAACCGGGCCCTGCGCGAGCTGGTCCTCACCCGTATCCAGGCGATGCCCGAAGTGCTGTCGACCCGCACCCTGCTCGTGTTCGAGGAGACGGATCTCGACCCGCGCCCCGCCCCGCCGACGGAGCCGAACGGCACAGAGCCGAGTTGAGCCGAGGCGGCGCGAACCGTGCGGGGCCCGCCCGGAGCGGTCCCGACCGGGCCGGGACGGACGAACGACGGACCGAGCGGGACCCGGGAAGCCCGCTCAGCGACCGTTGGCCCGCATCCCCTCGAAGGCCAGCTGGACGACCGTGTCAGCGAGCTGGTCCTCGTCCGGGAAGCCGTCCGGCTGCGGCCGGTACCACTCGACCAGCGAGTTCACCATGCCGAACAGCAGCCGGGTCGCCAGGCGTATGTCCACATCCGCCCGGAGATCGCCGTCGGCCACCGCGGCCTGCAACAGCTCCGACACCCGCTGGTCGAACTCACGACGGCGCTCCAGCGCCCAGCGCTCGGTCTTCGTGTTGCCGCGCACCCGCAGCAGCAGCGTGACGTAGGGGACTTCGGCCATCAGCACCTGGACCGTGCGGCGCGTGACGTACTCGACCCGCTCGATCGCGCGCCCGCGCGCGGCCCCCGGCTCGTCGAGGATCTCGAAGAGCCCGTCGAGCGCCCGGCTGACGGCCCGCCGCAGCAGCTCCTCCTTGCCGGTCACATGGTGGTAGATCGAGGATTTCGAGATGCCCGCGGCACGGGAGAGATGCTCCATGGACGTGCCGTCGTAGCCGCGCTCGTTGAAGACACGAACGGCAACGCTCAGCAGAGTCTCCGGGGTGTACGTGTCCCGCTTGGCCGTGGTCATGTCCGCGATCCTCCCCCATGGGTTGTCCACAGGTTCCCTGGGGCCCCTTGTCCCGACCGATCGTTCGGTTACTCTAACTCCGTCCGTACCTCCCCGCCCGGCTCGATGAGGAGTTGGTCCGCCATGGCCGCCGCGCTCACCCCCCAGCAGCTGTCCGAGACCCACCGACCCACGCTCGACCAGGCCCTCGACACGATCAGTACCCGCGCCTACTGGTCGCCGCACCCCGAGCACCCGAAGGCCTACGGCGAGGGCGGCGCTCCGGGCAGTCTCGGGGCGGCCGAGGGCAAGGCCGCGTTCGACGCCCTGCTCAACACCCGGCTCGATCTCGGGCAGCCCGGCACCGACGGCTGGGTCGGCGGCGAGACCTCGCCGTACGGGCCACAGCTCGGCGTCGAGTATCCGCACGCCGACCCGGACGTGCTGCTTGCGGCGATGAAGGCCGGTACGGGCGCCTGGCGGGCGGCCGGCCCCGAGATCCGGGCCCTGGTCTGCCTGGAGATCCTCGCGCGGATCAGCGCCCGCACCCACGAGCTGGCCCACGCCGTGATGCACACCAGCGGCCAGGCCTTCATGATGGCTTTCCAGGCAGGCGGGCCGCACGCTCAGGACCGCGGCCTGGAGGCCGTGGCGTACGCCTACCAGGAACAGACCCGCACACCGGAGACCGCTGACTGGTCCAAGCCGCAGGGCAAGCGCGATCCGCTGAAGCTGCACAAGTCGTTCGTCCCGTCCGGGCGGGGCGTCTCGCTGCTGATCGGGTGCAACACGTTCCCCACGTGGAACGGCTATCCCGGCCTCTTCGCCTCGCTCGCCACCGGGAACCCGGTGCTGGTCAAGCCGCACCCGCGCGCCGTGCTGCCGCTGGCGCTGACGGTCGGCATCGCCCGCGACGTGCTGGGCGAGGCGGGCTTCGACCCGAATCTGGTCGCGCTGGCCGCCGAGCGGCCCGGCGAGGGCATCGCCAAGACCCTGGCGGTCCGCCCCGAGATCCGGATCATCGACTACACCGGCTCCACCGCCTTCGGCGACTGGCTGGAGAGCAACGCCCGCCAGGCCCAGGTCTACACGGAGAAGGCCGGCGTCAACACGATCGTCGTCGACTCCACCGACGACTACCGGGGCATGCTCGCCAACCTGGCGTTCTCCCTCTCGTTGTACAGCGGCCAGATGTGCACCACTCCGCAGAACCTCCTGATCCCCCGGGACGGCATCGCCACGGACGACGGCGCCAAGTCCTACGACGACGTGGTCTCCGACCTCGCGGCCGCTGTCAACGGTCTGCTCGGAGACGACGCCCGCGCGGCCGCGCTGCTCGGCGCCCTGGTCAACCCGGATGTCCGGGCACGCGTCGAAGCGGCGGGAGAGCTGGGCGAGGTGGCACTCGCCTCACGCGCGGTGGCGAACGCCGAGTTCCCCGACGCGGTCGTCCGTACGCCGGTCGTCGTCAAGCTCGACGGCACCAGGACCGACGACGGCGCGGCCTGTCTCTCGGAGTGCTTCGGACCGGTGTCCTTCGCGGTCGCCGTCGAGTCGACGTCCGCCGCCCTGGAGCTGCTCCGGCGCACGATCCGCGACAAGGGGGCGATGACGGTCGGCGCGTACACCACGTCCCCCGAGGTGGAGCGCGCGGTCGAAGACGTCTGCCTGGACGAGTCGGCCCAGCTCTCGCTGAACCTGACCGGAGGCGTCTACGTCAACCAGACGGCGGCCTTCTCCGACTTCCACGGCTCGGGCGGCAATCCCGCCGCGAACGCGGCGCTGTGCGACGCGGCCTTCGTCGCCAATCGCTTCCGCGTGGTGGAGGTGCGTCGCCAGGCCTGAGGGGCTCCCGCCCGGGGGCCCCGCCGGTCCTGCGGACACCTCCTAGGAGGCGTCCCCGGCCCCTCGCCCCGGAGCGTCGCGGGGGTCCGGGACGTCCGCGTAGCGCTGCACCCACGCGTGCATCGCGATCGCCGCGGCGGCGCCGGCGTTGATGGACCGCGTCGAGCCGAACTGAGCGATCGAGCACACCATCGTGGCGTGCTCGCGTGCTTCCTCGGTCAGGCCGGGCCCCTCCTGGCCGAAGAGCAGCACGCACCGGCGGGGCAGCACGGTGCGCTCCAGCGGCACGGCTCCCGGAAGGTTGTCGATCCCGATGATCGGCAGCGCCTCGGCCGCCGCCCACGCGGTCAGGTCCGCCGTGTCGGGGTGGTGGCGCACGTGCTGATAGCGGTCCGTGACCATGGCACCGCGCCGGTTCCAGCGCCGTCGGCCCACGATGTGGATCTCCTTCGCCAGGAAGGCGTTGGCGGTCCGCACCACCGAGCCGATGTTGAAGTCGTGGCCCCAGTTCTCCACCGCCACGTGGAAGTCGTGCCGCCGCAGGTCGAGATCGGCCACGATCGCCTCGCGCGTCCAGTAACGGTAGGCGTCGGAGACGTTGCGCCGGTCGCCCTGGGCCAACAGCTCCGGGTCGTAGCGCTCGCCCTCGGGCCAGGGCAGCGGGTGCGGCCCGACGCCGATCTGCTGCCCGTATCCGTCGTCGTACTGAAGCGGCTCCGCAGGAGAGCCCTCCGGCAGGACAGTGTCGGGCAAGAGGCCGTCCGTCGAAGGGGCGCCCTCCGGGCGGGCCTCGGGCGGGAGGCGCCTCGGCCGGGCGGGCCCCACGGGCGAGGTCGCCTCGGCGGGGTCCGCGGGCACGGCCGGGGGCTCTGGGGTGGTGCCGGTCTCGCTGCTCACCCGACGAGCGTATGGCCCCCGCCGTCACCGCGAGTCCTGGGCTCCCCCGTACCGTCGTGGCCGTCCTCCGCCGGCCGGGTCTCCGGCGTGCCCGGCGGCCCGTCCCCGGTGCCGGCCGCGGTGCCGGCCGCGAGGGGCGCCCGGGCTCGTCCGGGCAGTCGGGAGACCAGCCGCCGCCGTCCGAGCGCCGCCCGGCCGCCCAGCCACACGAGAAAGGCGGTCGGCAGGAAAACGGCGTCGGCCGCGATCATCGCCATGGAGAAGAAGGGCAGTCCGAGGAGCAGGGCGATCCCCGCGTGCTCGCAGATCATCGCGCACAGCAGGACGTTCTTGACCCGCCGGTTGAACAGCGTGAACGGGAAGGCGACCTGGATGATGACCGTGCCGTACGTCAGCACCATCACCATCAGCCCGCTGGCGGCCAGGATGTCCGACAGGGCGGGCCAGGGGGTGAAGTAGTCGAGCTTCAGCGGGTAGTAGAGCGCGGTGCCGTCCTGCCAGCGCGATCCCTGGATCTTGTACCAGCCCGCGGTCGCGTAGATCAGGCAGACCTCGGCCATGATCACGGCCAACGTGGCGTTGTGCCCGAGGTTGGCCAGCACGTCGAGCAGGATGCGGGACTGGCCGAGCGGCGCGTAACGGTTCACCGCCCACCAGGCGGCGGCGGAGAGCCACACCGTCCACAGCAGCGCGGGGAGCCACCAGGTGCCACCGAGCCCGTCCATCAGCGTGGCGATCAGCAGAACGGGCCCGAGCACCGCCCAGAACACCGCGCCCACGACGTCCCGCGCGGGCCCCAGCCCCTCCGTCGCGCGCTTCGCGTTCCGCGCCGCGCGCCTGGCGTCCAGCGACCAGACCTGGGCACAGCGCGTCAGCACCAGGTAGATCGCCATGAGGTGGACGACGTTGTCGCCCCCGTCCCCCATGAAGATGCTGCGGTTCTGCACGGAGAGCACGCCGACCATGAAGAGGACGGACACGGTCCGGGTGCGCCACCCGACTAGCAGCGCCGCGGCGGACAGCAGGGTGAGGACGTACACGGCCTCGAACCAGAGCACGCTGTCGGTCCACATGAGCACGGAGAAGGCGTCGTTGCTGTCCGTGAGCCGACGGGCGAGGTCCCAGTGCCACGGGCTGTCCGGCCCGTACAGCTCATGCCGGTGCGGCAGCTCGCGCAGCAGGAAGAACAGATAGGCAGCGGCGAAACCGATCCGGACGACGGCGCTCTGGTACGGGCCGAGGGCCGTGGCGGTGACGCGCTGAAGGGCTCGTGCCAGGCCGTCGGCGGGGCCGCCGGGGCGTGAACCGGAAGGGCGGGAAGCGACGGGGCCCAGGCCGGCCGGCCGGGAGGGGCCGGGGGGCGGCGGGGCGGCGGGCGGGGGGACGGTCACCTTTGCGCCTCCCCACCCTGCGCCGCGGCCGGGCTCCGTTCCGTGCCCCGGCCTCGCGCCTCCTCCACGTTCGCTCCCGCTGCCTCTGCTGCCTCCGCCGGCAAGTCCTCCCGGGTCACGATCCACCAGGGGAGCACGCGGTAGACAGGCTCGGTGCTGATCTTCTCGTCGCTCCAGGGGGGCGGGGCGACGGAGCTGGTGGCGGAGCGGAGCTGGATGCGCTCGATCGTGCCGCCGTAGTCGCGTTCACTCAGCCGCAGCATGGCGATGCGCCGGACATAGCGCTCGGAGAGTTCGCCCCGCAGGCCGTTGGAACGGTTCCGGTCGTCGTGTGAGTTGACGTAGAAGTCCCAGCCGCGGCGGAGCTCGTTCTGATGGATGTGACTGGGCAGGAGGTTGCCGCGTATGCCCTCGCGGTCCTCGTGGGTGAGACTCATCCAGCCCGTGGTGCGGCGCCCCTCTGCCCCCACCACGTCGGCCCGCACATGGACGGCGATGTTCTGCTGGAGCGGGTTGGGAGCGAAGAGCTTCCAGTTCTGCTCGAACTCCGGGTAGATCCAGTCGTCGATCGTCTTCCCGTGCTGCTCGGTCACCGTGTTGGACGGGGCCACGTGCAGAAACACCATGGCCACCTGAGCACAGGCGAGGAGCCCGATGAGGGACAGAGCCAGCGCCGCGACCACCTGATACGGGAAGGAGAGCCCGGCTATGCCGGTGGTCGGGACCGGGGGCTCCGTCGCGTCTGCGGGCGCTGTCGGCGGTACGGGTGCGGGCGCCGGGCGCCCGGCCGCCCCTCGCGGCGCCGCCGACGGCCAGGCGCCCCTCTTCCTCTCCGCAGAGCCCCCGTCGTGATCCGATTCCATCCCGCCCCGCTCACCGTCGATCACCGCTCAGTTATCCACAGGGTTGACACCCTACGGGCCTCCGACTCACCATTGAAGCCAAGGAACCGAACGATCGGTCGGTAGGGAGCCCGGGATGGCGGCAGTGACTGCGGACCAGAAGACGCAGAGCACATCTGGCACAGCGGACGGGGGGGAGACGGCCGTGGCGGAGCGCGTCGCGGCCTTCGACGCGGCCGTGGCGGCCGACGAGCGGATCGAGCCGCGCGACTGGATGCCGGACGCCTATCGGGCCTCGCTGGTCCGCCAGATGGCCCAGCACGCCCACTCGGAGATCATCGGCATGCAGCCGGAGGCCAACTGGATCACCCGGGCGCCCTCGCTCCGGCGCAAGGCGATCCTGATGGCCAAGGTGCAGGACGAGGCCGGCCACGGGCTGTACCTCTACAGCGCCGCCGAGACGCTGGGCACCAGCCGGGAGGAGCTGCTGGACAAGCTCCACGCCGGCCGCCAGCGCTATTCCTCGATCTTCAATTACCCCACGCTGACCTGGGCCGACGTCGGAGCGATCGGCTGGCTGGTGGACGGCGCCGCGATCACCAACCAGGTGCCGCTCTGCCGCTGCTCCTACGGCCCCTACGCCCGCGCGATGGTGCGCATCTGCAAGGAGGAGTCCTTCCACCAGCGCCAGGGGTACGAGCTGCTGCTCGCCCTCAGCCGCGGCACCGAGGCCCAGCACGCCATGGCCCAGGACGCGGTGAACCGCTGGTGGTGGCCGTCCCTGATGATGTTCGGCCCCCCGGACGACGCGTCGGCCCACTCCGAGCAGTCCATGGCCTGGAAGATCAAGCGGCACTCCAACGACGAACTGCGCCAGCGCTTCGTGGACATATGCGTACCGCAGGCCGAGGCCTTGGGCCTCGCCCTCCCCGACCCCGACATCCGGTGGAACGAGGAGCGCGGCCAGCACGACTTCGGGGCGATCGACTGGGCGGAGTTCCACGAGGTCCTCAAGGGCAACGGCCCCTGCAACGAACAGCGGATCACCCAGCGGCGCACCGCCCACGAGGAGGGCGCCTGGGTCCGTGAGGCGGCCGCGGCATACGCGGCCAAGCACGCCCCGGCCGCGACTCCCGCAACACCCGCACCCGCCCAGACGCCGACACCGGCACCGGCGAACGCGTCCGCACAGCCCGCATCACAGGTGGAGGAGACGGCATGAGCAGCTCGACCGACTGGCCTCTGTGGGAGGTGTTCGTGCGCTCGCGGCGCGGGCTGTCCCACACCCATGCGGGCAGTCTGCACGCGCCCGACGCCCAGATGGCCCTGCGCAACGCCCGTGACCTCTACACCCGCCGCTCGGAAGGCGTGTCGATCTGGGTGGCGCCCTCCACCGAGATCACCGCGTCCTCCCCCGACGAGAAGGACTCCTTCTTCGAGCCGGCCGGGGACAAGCCCTACCGGCACCCGACGTTCTACGACATCCCCGAAGGGGTGAAGCACCTGTGAGCGCCGCGATCGCTCTCGGCGACGACGCGCTGATCCTCTCGCACCGGTTGGGGGAATGGGCCGGACACGCCCCCGTCCTGGAGGAGGAGGTGGCGCTCGCCAACATCGCGCTGGACCTGCTGGGCCAGGCCAGGGTGCTGCTCTCGCTCGCGGGGGACGAGGACGAGCTCGCCTACCTCCGCGAGGAACGGGCCTTCCGCAACCTCCAGCTCGTCGAGCAGCCGAACGGGGACTTCGCCCACACCATCGCCCGGCAGCTCTACTTCTCGGTGTATCAGCATCTGTTGTACGAGCGCCTGGCGGCCGGGGACGGGGAGTTCGCCGGCCTCGCGGCCAAGGCCGTGAAGGAAGTGGCCTACCACCGCGACCACGCCGAGCAGTGGGTCCTGAGGCTCGGCGACGGAACGGAAGAGAGCCACGGCCGGACGCAACGCGCCCTGGACGCGCTGTGGCGGTTCACCGGAGAGATGTTCCAGCCCCTCGAAGGCCTCGGCGCCGCCGCCTCCGGGCCCGCCTCCGTCCCCGGGGCCCCGCCCGCCCACGGGCACACGCCCAGCCCCGACATCGACTACGACGAACTGCGGAGCAGCTGGCTCAGCGCCGTCACCGATGTCGTCGAGCGGGCGACGCTGGCACTGCCGACAGGACCGCAGTCCGGGGGCTGGGCGGCCGGTGCGGGGCGCCAGGGTCTGCACACCGAGCCGTTCGGCCGCATGCTCGCCGAAATGCAGCATCTGCACCGGAGCCACCCGGGGGCGTCATGGTGACCGACACCCGGCTGGAGGAGGAGCTGCGCGATCTCGCCGGCTCCGTGCCGGACCCCGAGCTTCCGGTGCTGACCCTGGCGGAGCTCGGCGTCCTGCGGGACGTGCGGGTGGACGGGCCCGGCCGGGTGACCGTGCGGCTCACCCCGACCTACACCGGCTGCCCGGCGATCGAGACCATGGCGGCCGACATCGAGCAACTGCTGCACGACCACGGCGTGCCGGAGGTCTCCGTGGTCACCGTCCTCGCGCCGGCCTGGTCGACGGATGACATCAGCGCCGAAGGGCGTCGCAAGCTCGCCGCGTTCGGCATCGCGCCGCCGCGCGCCCAGGGGCCCGCCGGCGGGGCCCCCGGCGGCGGCCCCGTGCCGCTGGCCCTCTCGGTGCGCTGCCCGCACTGCGGCTCGACGGACACGGAGTTGCTCAGCCGGTTCTCCTCCACGGCCTGCAAGGCCCTGCGCCGCTGCGTCACCTGCCGTGAACCGTTCGACCACTTCAAGGAGTTGTGAATGTTCCATCCGCTCCGGGTCAGCGCGATCGAACGGATCACCGACGACGCGGTGGCCGTGACCCTCGACGTGCCGACCGAGCTGCGCGAGACCTTCCGCCATACGCCCGGCCAGCACCTGAACGTGCGCTACCGCGTGGACGGCGAGGAGGTCCGCCGCTCCTACTCGATCTGTGCGCCGGCCACCGAGCCGCCGGGCGATCCGGTGCTGCGGGTGGGCATCCGCATGGTCGAGGGCGGAGCGTTCTCCACCTACGCCCTGAAGGAGCTGGCCGTCGGAGACCATGTGGAGGCTATGCCCCCAAGGGGCCGCTTCGTGCTGAAGCCGCGCCCCGGCCTGTTCGCGGCGGTGGTCGGAGGGAGCGGCATCACACCGGTGCTGTCGATGGCGGCGACGCTGCTCGGCCGGGAGCCGGCGGCCCGGTTCTGTCTGGTCCGCAGCGACCGCACAGCGGCGTCGACGATGTTCCTCGATGAGGTGGCCGACCTCAAGGACCGTTACCCGGAGCGCTTTCAGCTGGTCACCGCACTGTCCCGGGAGGAGCAGTCGGCCGGTCTGCCCTCCGGCCGGCTGGACACCGAACGGCTCACCGCCCTGCTGCCCGCCATGCTCCCGGTGCCCGAGGTGGACGGCTGGTTCCTCTGCGGTCCGCTCGGCCTCGTACGGGGGGCGGAGAAGGCGCTGCGGGCGCTCGGCGTCGACCGCACCCGGGTCCATCAGGAAATCTTCCACGTCGACGACGGCCCCGTCGACGCCACGGTGGTGCCGGTCGCCGCTCCGGCAGACGCCACACTGACGGCGACCCTCCACGGCCGCTCGGGCAATTGGCCCGTGAAGGACTCCGAATCCCTGTTGGAGACGGTGCTGCGGGGTCGCGCGGACGCCCCGTACGCCTGCAAGGGCGGAGTGTGCGGAACCTGCCGGGCGTTCCTGGTCTCGGGCGAGGTGCGGATGGACCGCAACTTCGCGCTGGAACCGGAGGAGACCGAAGCCGGTTTCGTCCTGGCCTGCCAGTCGCATCCGCTCACCCCGGAGGTGGAGTTGGACTTCGACCGCTGACGCCCGCCCGCCCCAGCGCCTCCGCACTGTCTCGTTCCCTCAGGGTCTGTCCTCTCCCGAGGAGGCCGGTCCCGCAAGGGCTGGTCCGCAAAGGCCGGCCCCGGAGAGGCTGGACTCGAAGAAGCCGGCCTCTCCCCACGGGCGGCCAGGACGGGGGCCGCACCCTGGCCCGCGGGCCCGCCGCCCACCAAAGCTCGGGTGACTGGCAACGCTCCTGAAGCGGAGGCTCCTGGGTCCCGGTGCGCGTGGGCCGCGGACGCGCCCGGCCCACGCGCAGGCATCACGCCCTGGCGCGGCCCCGCAGCCCGCGACGACAGGTCACCGCCGGCCGGAGGCCGGGGGAGGCTGCGGGGTTCAGAGCACGAAGGCCGGCGCCCCGTTGTCCGCGACCATCGGACGCCCGGCGCCGTCCCACGCCTGCATGCCGCCGTCGACGTTCACCGCGTCGATGCCCTGCTGGACGAGATACTGCGTGACCTGGGCGGACCGGCCGCCGACCCGGCACATCACATGGACGCGACGGCCGTCCCCTGCGGCCTCGGTCAGCTCGCCGAACCGGCCCACGAAGTCGCTCATCGGAATGTGCAGCGCACCCTCGACGTGACCGGCCGCCCACTCGTCGTTCTCGCGGACGTCCAGGACGAAACCGTCCGACGGCACCTCCGCGGCGTCCACCGAGGGCAACGGGGCGAAGTTCATGGGTCAGGCCTTCTCTCGTGACGTACGCGGCTGAGTCACCGGGAACGCTACTGCACCAGCTCCGCCAGCTCGGCCTCACGCCGCGAGACCTCGCCCAGCAGCTGCTCCCCGACATCCTCCAGCAGCTGGTCCGGGTCGTCCGGGGCCATCCGGAGCATCGAGCCGATCGCGCTGTCCTCCAGCTCCTTGGCGAGCACGGTCAGCAGCTCCTTGCGGCGGCTGAGCCACTCCAGCCGGGCGTAGAGCTCCTCGCTCTCGCTCAGCGGGGACAGCGGCAGCACCGGGCCTGCCGCCCACTCCGCCACGAGCTCCTTGAGCAGCTCGACGTCACCGCGACCGTAGGCCGCGTTCACCCGGGTGATGAACTCGTCCCGGCGCGCCCGTTCCTGCTCGTCCTGGGCGAGATCCGGGTGGGCCTTGCGTGCCAGGTCCCGGTAGAGCTTGCGGGCCTCCTCGCTCGGCCTGACCCGCTTGGGCGGCCGGACCGGCTGCTCCGTGAGCATGGCCGCGGCCTCGGGGGACAGACCGTCGGTGTCCATCCAGTCGTGGAACAGCTCGTCGACGCCGGGCATCGGCATGACGATCGCCCGCGCCTCCTGGGCCTTGCGCTGGTCCTCCGGATCACCGGTGCGGGCGGCCCGCGCCTCGGCGATCAGAGCGTCCAGCTCGTCGAGGCGGGCGTACATCGGGCCGAGCTTCTGGTGGTGCAGCCGGGAGAAGTTCTCCACCTCGACCCGGAACGTCTCCACCGCGATCTCGAACTCGATCAACGCCTGCTCAGCCACCTGCACCGCCCGGGCCAACCGGGCCTCGGGCCGCGGCTCGGCGCCCCGCCCATCGAAACCGTGCCCCTCGTCGACCGGCCCCTCGTCGACCGGTCCCTCGTCGGCCTGCGGCGGGACGGGCGCTCCGGCGGCGCCGTAGGCGGCCGCACCGGTGCCGTCCGCAGGGTCCGGAGCGCTCGAAGCGCCCGGCGCCCTCTGTGCCTCCGGCGTGGGCCGGGGCTCTTCCGGCCGGTCGTTGTCCTGCCGGTCATCATCGTTCCGGGTGGTCGGCACCCCGGCGGCTTCGTCGGTCACCCGTCCAGCGTATGGCCATGCCCGCGCTGTACGGCACACGCGGTGGGCCGTCGAGGCGGCCCACCGCGTCCGGGAGTCGTCACACACCGAACTCTGCGGCTGTGCGGCCCGTCTTGATGGCTCGCACCAGATCGGCGTGGTCCGCCTCCGTCCGGTCGGCGTACGTCACCGCGAAGGCGGCCACGGCCTCGTCCAGCTCGTCGTTCTTGCCGCAGTAACCGGCCAGCAGACGCGGGTCGGCGCTGTGCGCGTGCGCCCGCGCGAGCAGCGCGCCGGTCATGCGCCCGTAGTCGTCCACCTGGTCGGCGGCGAGCGCGGCGGGGTCCACGCTGCCCTTGCGGTTCCTGAACTGCCGGACCTGGAAAGGCCGGCCCTCGACGTCCGCCCAACCGAGCAGGATGTCGCTGACCACCTGCATCCGCTTCTGTCCGAGCACCACCCGGCGGCCTTCGTGGGCTGCCTGCGGCGCACCGAAGCCGACCGCCGGCAGGTGGGGCGCGAGTACCGAAGGACGCGCCTCCTTCACCTGGAGTATCAGCGGCTCACCGCGGTGGTCGAGCAGCAGCACCACGTAGGAGCGGGTCCCCACGCTGCCGGTGCCGACCACGCGGAAGGCCACGTCGTGGATCGCGTACCGGGCCAGCAGCGGCACCCGGTCCTCGGAGACCGTCGAGAGATAGCCGCCGAGCCCTGCTGCCACGGCCGCCGCCTCCGCGTCCGGCACCCGGCTCAGCACGGGCGGGGAGTCGACGAAACGCCGGCCGCCGTCGGGGCAGTCCTCCGTGCACTTGGCCGCGAACCGGGCACTGGTGTTGTTACGGGCCTTCTCCGAGACCCGCTCCAGGGTCCCGGCCAGATCGCGCGCGTCGGCGTGCGAGACCAGTTCCTCGTCCGCGATGGCGTTCCAGGCGTCGAGCGCGGGCAGCCTGGCGAGGAGCCTCAGCGTGCGGCGGTACGCGCCGACCGCGTCGTAGGCCCCCCGGCGGCAGGTGTCCTCGTCGGCCCCAGCGGCCCGGCCCGCGAGCACCAGGGAGGTGGCGAGCCGCTTGAGGTCCCACTCCCAGGGGCCGAAGGCAGTCTCGTCGAAGTCGTTCAGGTCGATGACCAGGCTCCCTCGGGCGTCCCCGTAGAGGCCGAAGTTGGCGGCATGGGCGTCGCCGCAGAGCTGGGCGCCAACGCCGGTGACCGGGCTGCCCGTCAGGTCGTGGGCCATCAGACCCGCAGCGCCCCGCAGGAAAGCGAACGGGGTGTCCGCCATCCGCCCCACCCGTATCGGCGTCAGGGCGGGCACCCGGCCCCGGTTCGACTCCTCGACCGCCCGCACCGCGTCCGGCCGCCCCTGCGGCAGGACCAGCGAGGCGTGCGAGGCACGCGGCACCCGCTCACGCAGCGCCTTTCCCGCCGCCTTCTGCGCACTCGACGCCCCGCGCCGGGCGAACCCGGGCACGACCGGAATGCGCGGACCACCGGCCCCCGCAGTGCGCTGCTCCGGCGTCGTCCCCTCGGTTCCGCTCATGGAGCGTCGCCTCCCCCATCTTCGTACCGCTCGTCGGCTGCCCGGCTTTCCCGCCCGGTCAGCGGCCCTGTGTCCACCAGCGACCGAGCACGACGGTACCGCCGCGGCCGTTTCCTCCCTGCCCACCCGGTCCTGTGGACATCTGCGGGCCCGCCCAGGCCGTGCCGCCCAGGCACAGGCCCGCTCAGGTCCGGTACGCCCAGGCCCGGCACAACCAAGCCCGGTAAGCCCAGGCCAAGCCCGCCCGGGTCAGACGCCCACCGCCTCCTCCAACTCCTCCTCCAGCTCCTTCCTGTCGTGGGCGTCCTTCGCGTGGGCGGCCTTCCCCCTCGCCGCCCACGCCTTCGCCGCCCCCGCCTTCTCCGCCCCCGTCTTCTCCGCCCCCGTCTTCGCCGGCTCTGCCTTCGCGGGCTGTCCCCCGGCCGCCGCTCCCCGCGTCGCCCCGGCGGCCGACGCCGCCGCCCGTCCGCGGGCCTCGGTCAGGCCGGCGAGTCCCAGCACCGCCAGCCCGGCGACGAACCAGAGCGCCAGGACGAGCACATGACCGCCGAGCGCGTGCCCGCCGAAGTAGACGTGACTGCGCACTCCCTCGATGAAGCCCGCACCGTTCCAGAAGGCGTGCAGCGAGCCGAAGAACCCGGGCTGCAGCTCCGGCCGGAAGATGCCGCCGGAGCTGGTGAAGTTGAGCATGACGAACAGGACCATCACCCCGAGCGTCGTCCACCGCTTGAGAAAGGTGTGCAACCCGACCCCGATCAGCAGGATGCCCGCGGAGTAGAGCCAGGCCATCGCCCACAGGCCGGCCAGCCCCCGGTCGACCAGTCCGAACACCGGCCCGGCGAACGCCGCACCGATCAGGCTCACCACGAGCGATGCTCCGGCCACCAGCGCGGCCCTGACCCGCAACGGCAGCACACCGCCCGCACCGCCGATCACGGCCACCGAGGCGTACGAGCCGATGCTGATGGCGACCAGGAGGAAGAAGATGCCCTGCCCGGTCGGGTCACCGTCCGCGGTCGGTGCCACGTCCGTCACCTTCAGTGGAGCGCCTTTCTCGGCAGCCACCTCGGTGAAGACCTTCTCGACGACGGTGGCGCTGGTGTCCGACGACGCGGTGGCGACCACCAGTTCGGGGCTCTCGCCCGGCAGGTAGGCGCCGTAGCTCTCCTGCGTCCGCAGGTGGTCGACGGCCGTGTCGCGGTCCCCCACCGTGCGGACGTTCAGCGCCCCGTCCCCCCGGTCCTGGAGCGTCTGGGCCAGCACCTGGGCACTCGGTCCTGAGCCGACCACGTCCACCCGCAGGTCGTGCGGCTGCGGGGCGTGGAAGGCCCCCAGGTAGGCGAGCCCCATGCCGAGGCACATCAGCAAGGGGGTGAGGAGGTGACCCAGCACGTGGCGCAACGCCCCGGCCGGGGCGGCGGAGGCGGTACGGGAGCCTGCGGACATCCGAACGATCTCCTATCGTTGGCTTTTACAACTAATGACTCGTTGTACTATACAACTTGAACGCGAGAAGGGTGGAACCGTGACAGAAACCCCAGGCGGAGGCGAGCGCGAGGAAGCGCTTGAGGTCATCCAGCGCGAGCTGACCGCGTTCGCGCGCCGGGCGCGGGCGGCCGCCGCGCGGATGCACCCGGAGCTGCCGCTGGTCTCGTACACGCTGTTGGCGCACATCGACGACCGGCACGGCTGCCGGGCCACCGACCTGGCGTCGCACTACATGCTGGACAAGTCAACGGTCAGCCGTCAGGTAGCGACCCTGGAGAAGCTCGGACTGATCGAGCGCCACCCGGACCCGGCCGACCACCGCATTCAGGTGCTGCACCCCACCGAGGCAGGCACGCGCGCACTGGCCTCCACCCAGGAGAGCCGCAGGGCGGCGTACCGGGAGCGGTTGGCCGACTGGACCGGGCAGGACCTCGCCCGCTTCGCCGACTACCTGCTGCGCTACAACGGCTCCGGCGCCTCGGACAGCCGCTGAGCCTCGTCCCGGGCTCCCCGACGGGCACACACCCAGGCCACCCGCCGAGAGCAGAGCACTTCCTCGACCGGCGACGTCAGGCTCGACAGGCGGCGTCCGGCTCGACAGACGGCGTCCGGTGACGGCCGGGCCTCGGCGCAGGCGTGCGCCGAGGCCGGACAGGACGACAGGGCCCGAGAGACCCCGGCGTGACACCGCGGCCCGTACGCGACGTCAGACCGAGGCCCGGTCCGCAGCAGGAGGCCGGTCGGCCGAGGCGGCTCCCGCAAGGTCCGGGCACCCTCTCGCGGAGGCTCGGAATTTGTCCAGAATTACTGTGCACGGAGTCGCCAGAAGAGCGAGAGAAGCACCTTCTGGCGACGTTCTCCCAGGAGAACGGGCAAGCAGGCCATCTCGATGAATCGGGTGTTTCACGTGAAACACCGCACGCTCATGGCGCGGGTCAGCCGGCCCTGCCGACCACGACCGACGAACCCGCAGGCTCATCCTCGGCCTCGTCGGCGGCACTCCCCGCCCGCCCACCACGGCCGGCGTCGCCGCCCCGATGCCCCGTACCGCCCGGACGGAGGCCCGTCGCCGTCCCGGAAGCGGAAGCGGCGTCCTCCTTCGCGGCGGCGGCGTTCCTGGCCTCCTGCTCCTCGCGCTCGGCCTTCTCGCGTGCCTGGGCGGCCAGGTCGACCCGGCCCTCCGGCTTGATGTGCGCGATGACACCGGGATGAGCGATCGACGGAAGGATGTGACGCCACATCTCCGCCACCTGCTCGCGCAGGTCGGCCCGCCCGGAATCGGCCTCCGAGACCAGCTGGATACCGGTGAACGAAGCGACGATGATTTTGGCCGACACCATGGGGTCGATCTGGGGGAACACCTCGCCGCGCTCCTGGCCCAGCTCCAGCATCCGTGCCGTCGCGTCGATCCAGTCGCCCCACGGGTGCGGGCCGCCGAGGAAGACTCCCTCGATGGACAGCCTCGTGCCCGCGCGGGCCATCGCGTTGTGACGCAGCGCGAAGGCGAACTGCTGGCCGCCGTCCACCAGGGACTGGAGCGGCGACCCCTCCTGCTCGAACTCGACCGTGGCGGTCTGCTCGTCCATGATCGCCTGCGCGATGGCTTCCTTGGAGGCGAAGTGGAAGTACAGCGCCCCCTTGGTGACCTTGGCACGGCGCAGGATCTCCGAGATGGCGGCACGCTCGTAGCCGTAGTCGTCGAAAACGGTCGCCGCGGCATCCACGATCGACCGCCACGTCTGGACCGCGCGCGCCTGCTTCGCCATTTCCTGCCTCCGGGACGTTCTGTGCGCGCTCAGCCCTTCACCGCCGAGCCGCCGTCGATCCAACCTCTGCCGTCAGCGTATGCAAGCGCGCCGCTGCGCCGACCATCGGTCTGTCCGGAAACCGCGCCCACATCCGGTGGATCTTGGTCGGCCGATGACCGTCCCGGGCCCCGGAGTCCGTCCGACGACAGACCACCGAAGGGCCCGCAAAGGTCCTTGTGAGCTCGCCCCCTGACCTACCCCCCGTCCGTACCCCGCCCGTCCGTGAAACACACAGGGCGCCCACGGGCCGCAGGAGTCAGACGGCGTACAGGAGTCCGGCCGCACAGAGCACGGGAGCACCCCGACAGCACCCGAGCACCGACCGCAGCCAGAGCACCAGAGCACCGTACGACGAAGAACCCCCGCTCCGGATCTCTCCGAAGCGGGGGTTCTGTCGAACCAACCTGACAGTTGCGAGCAACTGTCCGCTGTGCGCGAGGGGGGATTTGAACCCCCACGTCCCGAAGGACACTGGCACCTGAAGCCAGCGCGTCTGCCGTTCCGCCACTCGCGCAAGAGTGGTGCTTTCAGACTCTCTCACCGTGTGGTGGGAGCGCCTGGCGACAAACGGAAGATTAGCACGCTGCGGAGGGCGGATTCACATCCGTTGTTTTCGTCGGCCCCGGGAGGGGAAGCGGGAACCCCGAGCCGCCGCCCCCACTCCTCCAGAGTGCGGCTCGAGTGCGGGACACTGTGAGGAGGCCACCTCTACGATCCGTGTGAGGGGTGACACTCATCCACAGGCCAGACAAGGGGAACCAGCCGATTTCCCGACGCGTGGATACGATCAGCAAGCAGTGCAGGGACGATGACACCGGAGGAGGTGCCCCATGGGGGTCATGAAGCGTTTCGAGCAGCGCCTCGAGGGGCTGGTCAACGGCACCTTCGCCAAGGTCTTCAAGTCCGAGGTACAGCCGGTCGAGATCGCGGGCGCCCTCCAGCGGGAGTGCGACAACAACGCGACGATCTGGAACCGCGAACGCACCGTCGTCCCCAATGACTTCATCGTCGAGCTCAGCATCCCGGACTTCGAGCGGCTCAGCCCGTACTCCGGCCAGCTGGGCGACGAGCTGTCCGGCCTGGTCCGCGACTACGCCAAGCAGCAGCGCTACACCTTCATGGGGCCGATCAAGGTCCACCTGGAGAAGGCCGACGACCTCGACACCGGTCTCTACCGGGTCCGCAGCCGCACCCTGGCATCGAGTTCGTCACAGCCCGACCAGCAGGGCCCGCCCCCACAGCCCGCGGCCGGGCGGCCCGCCGCCCCGCAGGCCCCCGGGGGCTACGGCTACCCCCCGAGCGCCCTCCCGCCGATGCCCGCGGCCCCGCCGCCGGGCGCCGGAGGACCCCCGGCCCCCACGAGCGACCGGCGACCGCCGGCCACGCCCGGTCCTCGGCCGGACGCCCGGACGCGCCGCTGGATCGAGATCAACGGCACCCGCCATCAGATTTCCCGCGCGACGCTGGTGCTGGGACGCAGCACCGACGCCGACGTGCGGATCGACGACCCCGGCGTATCGCGCCGGCACTGTGAGATCCGGACCGGAACGCCCTCGACGATCCAGGATCTCGGGTCCACCAACGGCATCGTGGTGGACGGGCAGCACACCACCCGCGCTACGCTCCGCGACGGCTCGCGGATCGTCGTGGGCAGCACCACCATCGTTTACCGGCAAGCCGAAGGGTGAAGCGGGGGCAATGTCAGAGCTGACCCTGACGGTCATGCGGCTAGGTTTCCTGGCCGTTCTGTGGCTGTTCGTCATCGTGGCCGTCCAGGTCATCCGCAGCGACCTGTTCGGAACGCGCGTCACGCAGCGCGGCTCACGCCGCACCGCGTCCGACGCGCGCCCGCAGCAGGGCCGCCAACAACAACCAGCGGCGCCGCCCCAGCAGCGCCAGCAGTCCGGCCGGCAGCGCCGGGGGGCGCCCACGAAGCTGGTCGTCTCCGAGGGCATCCTCGCGGGCACCACGGTCGCCCTCCAGGGGCAGACCATCACGCTGGGCCGGGCCCACGAGTCAACGATCGTGCTGGACGACGACTACGCGTCCAGCAGGCATGCCAGGATCTACCCGGACCGTGACGGCCAGTGGATCGTCGAGGATCTCGGGTCCACCAACGGCACCTATCTGGACCGGACCCGGCTCACCACCCCGACACCAGTTCCGCTGGGCGCGCCGATCCGTATCGGCAAGACCGTCATCGAGCTGCGGAAGTAGTACGACAATGAGCGAGCGGAGCGAGCGAGCCGCGGCGGACCCGTCGGCGGACGCTGCCCGGTTCCCGACCGGAGGGTGGGCAGTGTGGCTCGAGACAGGCTGTACCCCGAGCCGACGGGCGAGGTGCGCATGAGTCTGTCGCTGCGCTTCGCCGCCGGATCGCACAGGGGCATGATCCGGGAGGGCAACGAGGACTCCGGCTATGCCGGGCCCCGCCTCCTCGCCATCGCCGACGGCATGGGCGGCCAGGCCGCCGGCGAGGTCGCGAGCTCCGAGGTGATCTCCACGCTCGTCCAGCTCGACGACGACGTACCGGGCTCCGACCTCCTGACCTCGCTCGGCACCTCGGTCCAGCAGGCCAACGACCAGCTGCGCGTCATGGTCGAGGAGGACCCCCAGCTGGAGGGCATGGGCACCACGCTCACCGCCCTGCTCTGGACCGGTCAGCGCCTGGGCCTCGTGCACGTCGGCGACTCACGCGCGTATCTGCTGCGGGACGGCGTCCTGACCCAGATCACCCAGGACCACACCTGGGTGCAGCGGCTGGTCGACGAGGGCCGGATCACCGAGGAAGAGGCCACCACCCACCCCCAGCGTTCCCTGCTGATGCGGGCGCTCGGCAGCGGGGACCACGTCGAGCCGGACCTCTCCATCCGCGAGGTCCGCGCCGGCGACCGCTATCTGATCTGCTCGGACGGCCTCTCCGGCGTCGTCTCCCACCAGACGATGGAAGAGACCCTTGCCAGCTACCAGGGCCCGCAGGAGACCATCCAGGAGCTGATCCAGCTCGCTCTGCGCGGCGGCGGCCCCGACAACATCACCTGCATCGTGGCCGACGTCCTGGACGTCGACAGCAACGACACCCTGGCGGCCCAGCTCAACGACACCCCGGTCGTCGTCGGCGCGGTCGCGGAGAACCAGGCCCAGCTGGGCGACGGCGGGGCCATGCAGACGCCCGCCGGCCGCGCGGCCGGTCTCGGCCGCCCCGTCCCCCCGCCCGCCGGCGGCTTCGGGCCTCCCGGCAGCGGCGACACCGGTTACGGCGCCATGCCCGACGGCTCCTACGACACGTACACCGACGACGACTTCGTCAAGCGGGGCGGCGGCCGCACCTGGCTGAAGCGCTCCCTGTACGCGGTGCTCGCGCTGGCCGTGATCGGCGGGGGCCTGTACGGCGGCTACCGCTGGACGCAGACCCAGTACTACGTCGGCACGCAGGGCGAGAACGTCGCACTCTTCCGGGGCATCAGCCAGGACCTCGCCTGGGTCTCGCTCTCGGAGGTCGAGAAGAACCACCCCGAGATCGAGCTCAAGTACCTTCCGCCGTACCAGCGCAAGCAGGTCGAGGCGACCATCGCGGAGGGCAGCATCGCCGACGCCCGGGAGAAGGTCGCAGAGCTGGCCCTCCAGGCGTCCGCCTGCAAGAAGGACGCGCAGCGCCGCGCGGCCGACGCCGAGAACCGGGCCCGCACGGGCGAGGGCGAGGCCGGCGGCACCGCCGGAGCCCCCGCCGCCAGGACTTCCGCCACGTCCTCCGCCACGGAGACCAAGCCGACCACCGCTCCCACACCCGGCCCCAGCCTCTCGGAGGAAGAGAAGAAGCTGGTCCCGCAGTGCGGTAAGCAGTAAGCCGTAGGGGGCCTTCAGCACCATGAGCGTTGTCACCAACACCACCACCATCGGCGCGATCGACGCACCGAGCCGCCGCAACACCGAGCTGGCGCTCGTCGTCTTCGCCGTCGCCATCTCGGTGTTCGCCTACGCCAACGTGGGGCTCGCCCTCAACGGCGAACTGCCGTCGGGCATGCTCGGTTACGGGGCGGGACTCGCCCTGCTCGGCGGGGTCGCGCACCTCGTCGTCCGGCGCTACGCCCGTTACGCCGACCCGCTGATGCTGCCCCTGGCGACCCTGCTGAACGGGCTGGGCCTGGCCCTCATCTGGCGCCTCGACCAGTCGGAACGGCTGGCCCGGCTCCCCAGCTTCGCGCCCGCCGCCTCCAAGCAGCTCCTGTTCTCGGCGCTGGGCGTGGCCCTGTTCATCGGGGTCCTGCTCCTGCTCAAGGACCACCGCATCCTCCAGCGCTACACCTACATCTCCATGGTGGTGGCGCTCGTCCTGCTGATCCTGCCGATGTTCTTCCCGGCCCAGTTCGGCGCGAAGATCTGGATCACCATCCCCGGCATCGGGTCCATCCAGCCCGGAGAGTTCGCGAAGATCATCATCGCGATCTTCTTCTCCGGCTATCTGATGGTGAAGCGCGACGCCCTGGCCCTGGCCAGCCGCCGCTTCATGGGCATGTACCTGCCCCGCGGGCGCGACCTCGGCCCGATCCTCGCCATCTGGGCGGTGTCGATCCTGATCCTCGTCTTCGAGACCGACCTCGGCACCTCCCTCCTGTTCTTCGGGATGTTCGTCGTCATGCTCTACGTGGCGACCGAGCGCACCAGCTGGATCGTCTTCGGTCTGACGATGTCGGCCGTGGGCGCGGTCGGCGTGGCCTCCTTCGAGCCGCACGTGCAGGACCGCGTCACCGCCTGGCTCGACCCCTTCGGCGGCTGGGGCACCCACCAGGCCAGTGAGCAGATGGCCCAGGTGCTGATGTCCTTCGGCTCCGGCGGCACGCTCGGGACCGGACTCGGCCAGGGCCACTCCGACCTCATCCTGTTCGCCGCGAACACCGACTTCATCCTGGCCACCGTGGGCGAGGAGCTCGGGCTCGCCGGGGTCATGGCCTTCCTCCTCCTGTACGGGCTGATCGTCGAGCGCGGGGTGCGCACCGCTCTGGCCGCCCGCGACCCGTTCGGCAAGCTGCTCGCCGTCGGCCTCTCCGGCGCGTTCGCGATCCAGGTCTTCGTGGTCGCCGGCGGCGTCATGGGCCTCATCCCGCTCACCGGCATGACGATGCCGTTCCTCGCCGCCGGCGGTTCCTCCGTCATCGCCAACTGGGCCCTGATCGGCATCCTGATCCGCATCAGCGACACCGCGCGCCGCCCCGCCCCCGCCCCCGCCCCGTCCACGGACGCCGAGATGACGCAGGTGGTCCGGCCGTGAACAAGCCCCTGCGCCGCGTCGCGATCTTCTGCGGCATCTTGATGCTCTCCCTGCTGATCAGGGACAACTGGATTCAGTACGTCCGCGCCGACGAGCTCACCTCCCGCGACGAGAACCGCCGCCTGCGCATCGAGCGGTACGCCCACGAGCGGGGCGACATCATCGTGGACGGCAAGGCGGTCACCGGGTCCGTCGAGACCGACGGCAGCGACTTCAGGTACAAGCGGGTCTGGAAGAACGGGCCCCTGTGGGCCCCCGTGACCGGCTACTCCTCGCAGGCCTTCGACTCCTCGCAGCTGGAGAAGCTGGAGGACGGCATCCTCACCGGCAACGACGACCAGCTGTTCTTCGACCGCACCCTGTCGATGTTCACCGGGGACGAGAAGCGCGGCGGCAACGTCGTCACCACCCTCAACGGGGCCGCCCAGAAGGCCGCCTTCAAGGGGCTCGGCGAGAAGAAGGGCGCCGTCGTCGCCCTCGACCCGCAGAGCGGGGCCATCCTGGCGCTGGCGAGCACCCCCTCGTACGACCCCTCGGTCTTCGCGGGCAACTCCGACGAGGACTCCGAGGCGCGCCAGCGGCTCCTCAAGGACGAGGACAAGCCGATGCTCAACCGGGCACTGCGCGAGACCTATCCGCCCGGCTCCACCTTCAAGGTCGTCACCGCCGCGGCCGCCCTGGAGAACGGGCTCTACGACGACATCGACGCCAAGACGGACTCGCCGCTCCCCTGGACGCTGCCGAACACCGACGTCCAGCTGAAGAACGAGGGCGACCTCCCCTGCGAGAACGCGTCGCTGCGCGTGGCCCTGCGGGTGTCGTGCAACACCGTCTTCGGGAAGGTGAGCGACGACCTCGGCAACGAGAAGATGATCGAGCAGGCGGAGAAGTTCGGCTACAACGAGGAAGTCTTCACGCCCGTCCGCGCCGACGCGAGCGTCTACCCGGAGGACAACCGGCCGCAGAACGCGATGGCCGGCATCGGGCAGGCGTCGAACCGGGCGACCCCGCTCCAGATGGCCATGGTCGCCTCCGCCGTCGCCAACGACGGCAAGCTGATGCAGCCGTACATGGTCGCCGAGCGCCAGGCGCCCAACCTGGACCCCGTCTACACCCATGAGCCCGAGGAGATCGGCCGCGCGCTCTCCGGGGAGAACGCCCAGAAGGTCCAGCAGATGATGGAGACCGTCGTCAACGACGGCACGGGAACCAACGCCCGCATCCCCGGCGTCACAGTGGGCGGCAAGACCGGTACCGCCCAGCACGGCCTGAACAACAGCGAGAAGCCGTACGCCTGGTTCATCTCGTACGCGAAGACCGACAGCGGCTCCCCGGTCGCCGTCGCCGTCGTGGTCGAGGACGGCGACGCCAACCGGGACGACATCTCCGGTGGCGGGCTGGCCGCCCCGATCGCGCGCGACGTGATGAAGGCGGTCATCGACAGCAAGAAGTGAGACGCGCCACCGTCAGAGCGGCCATCCGCCGTCCGGCATCGGATACCGGTCGGATATCGGCTGACGGGTACGGGCTGATCACGTCACGCGTGCCCGGTAGCGTATGCGCGAACAGCGCACCGCCGCGGACCACACACGGGTGCGGTCGGGACTGACGGAGAGGGCTGGAACAGTTATGGAAGAGCCGCGTCGCCTCGGCGGCCGGTACGAGCTGGGCTCGGTGCTCGGCCGTGGTGGCATGGCCGAGGTATACCTCGCGCACGACACCCGGCTCGGCCGCACCGTAGCGGTGAAGACGCTCCGGGCCGACCTGGCCCGGGACCCGTCCTTCCAGGCCCGGTTCCGCCGTGAGGCCCAGTCGGCCGCCTCGCTCAACCACCCAGCGATCGTCGCCGTGTACGACACCGGCGAGGACTACGTCGACAGCGTGTCCATCCCGTACATCGTGATGGAGTACGTCGACGGGTCGACGCTGCGAGAGCTGCTGCACTCCGGCCGCAGGCTGCTTCCCGAGCGCACGCTGGAGATGACGGTCGGCATCCTCCAGGCCCTGGAGTACTCGCACCGCGCCCAGATCGTCCACCGCGACATCAAGCCCGCCAACGTCATGCTGACGCGCACCGGCCAGGTCAAGGTCATGGACTTCGGCATCGCCCGCGCCATGGGCGACTCCGGGATGACGATGACGCAGACCGCCGCGGTCATCGGCACCGCCCAGTACCTCTCACCGGAACAGGCCAAGGGCGAGCAGGTCGACGCCCGCTCCGACCTGTACTCCACCGGCTGCCTCCTGTACGAGCTGCTCGCGGTGCGGCCGCCGTTCGTCGGGGACTCACCGGTCGCGGTTGCCTACCAGCACGTGCGGGAGGAGCCGCAGCCGCCGAGCAACTTCGACCCCGAGATCACGCCGGAGATGGACGCGATCGTCCTCAAGGCGCTGACCAAGGACCCGGACTACCGCTACCAGTCCGCCGACGAGATGCGGGCCGACATCGAGGCCTGCCTCGACGGCCGTCCGGTCGCGGCCACCGCGGCGATGGGCGCGGCGGGGTACGGGGGTTACGACGGCTACCCCGGCGACCAGCCCACCTCCCCCCTGCGCGCGGCCGACCAGAACAACGCCCCGACCTCCATGCTGCCCCCGGTCAACCCGGACGACGGCGGCTACGGCTACGATGACCGCTCGGGCCGGCGGCGCCAGCAGAAGAAGAGCAACACCTCGACGATCCTGCTGGTCGTCGCGGGCGTCCTGGTGCTCGTGGGCGCGATCCTGATCGGCCGTACCTTCCTCTCCTCCACCGGCGACGACGGTCAGATCACGGCGCCCCAGCTGGTGGGCTCCACGGTCGACCAGGCACAGAGACTCGCGGACAACGCCGGCGTCACCCTGGCCGTCGACGGCGAGGAGCCCTGCGAGGAGCAGCAGAAGGGCGAGATCTGCACCCAGGACCCGGCGGCCGACGCGATGATGGACAAGGACGGCACCGTCCGGGTCGTCGTCTCCGCGGGCGCGCCGAAGATCGAGGTCCCCAACGTCCTGGAGAAGTCCGAGGAGGGCGCGCGTCAGGTCCTGGAGGAGAAGGGCTTCACGGTCAACGTCACCACGGCCGAGTCCGAGAAGGACGTGGGCTCAGTGATCAAGCAGGACCCCAAGGGGGGCGAGAAGGCCGAGGACGGGGCCAAGATCACCATCACGGTCGCCGAGCAGGAGACGGAGCCGATGCCCAACGTGCGCACCCGTTCGTACGAGGCGGCTCTGGACCAGCTCAGCCAGCTGGGTTTCACCAACGTCTCACGGACCGACGTCGACTCGGACAAGCCTGCCGGTGAGGTCGTCGGCCAGTCCCCGGAGGGCCCGAGTGAGCAGGCCCTGGACGTGCAGATCGTCCTGGAGGTCTCCAAGGGCCCGGCCCAGCCCGAGCAGGTCCAGGTCCCGACCGTCCAGGGGATGACGCTCGGCGAGGCCAAGGCGAAGATCCAGGAGGCAGGCCTGACGGTCGGCGCGATCCAGGGGCCGAAGGACGACGACGCGAAGGTGGCCGTCGCCCAGCCCCCGGCCGGGCAGCCGGTGGAGAAGGGCTCCGCGGTGAACCTCCTCACCACCCCGGGCGGCGGGGGCGGCGACCAGGGCGGCGGTGACCAGGGCGGCGGCCTCATCGCCGGCCTGACCGGCGGCCGGTAGCGCCGGCGGCCCCGCCCCGCCCGTACCGCGCGAAGGGCCCCGGACACCACGACGGTGTCCGGGGCCCTTCGCCGTACGGCGGCGTGGGAGAGGACTGTCAGCGCAGCTCCGCGGGCCTGGTGCGGTCCTGGTCGACCTTCTCCGTACGCTCCAGCTCGCCCCACACGATGTACCGGTACTTCGAGGTGTAGACCGGGGTGCACGTCGTGAGCGTGATGTAGCGCCCCGGCTCCTCGACGCCCGACTCCTCGGGGACCGGCTGGATGACGTCGACGTTGAACTTCGAGGTCTCCGGGAGCGTCTTGTAGACCTTGTAGACGTACCAGGTGTCCTTCGTCTCGAAGACGAGCGGGTCGCCGTTCCTCAGCTTGTGGATGTTGTGGAACTTGGCGCCGTGGCCGTCCCGGTGCGCGGCCAGGGTGAAGTTGCCCTCGTCGTCCCAGGGGAGGGCCGAGGCGACCGGGTCCGTGTAGTAGCCCGCGATGCCGTTGTTCAGGGTCTCGGGGTCGGTGCCCTTCTTGACGAGCACCTCGCCGTTCTCCATGGCGGGCACGTGCAGGAAGCCGATGCCGTCCTTGGTGTCCAGGGCCCCCGGGCCCCCCGCCCAGCGGCTGCGGACCGTGTCGCCCTGCTTGTCGGCCTCGCGGTCGGCGAGCACGTTCGTCCACCACAGGGAGTAGGCGACGAAGAGCGCGAGCACCAGGCCCGCGGTGATCAGCAGCTCGCCGAAGACGCTGACGGCCGTCGCGACGGGGTGGCGTCCGCTCCGGCGCGGCGGGGGCGGGGACACGGCGGTCCGCTCGTCGTGCTCGGTCCTCGCTGCCACCGCACCGCCCCTGTCCTGAGGATGTTCAGCCGACGAGCGCGTCGGGCTTGCCCTCGCTGCGCGGCCGCTCGTCGACCATCTTGCCCCAGACGATCAGCCGGTAGGTACTGGTGAACTCCGGGGTGCAGGTCGTCAGGGTGATGTAGCGTCCGGGCTCCGTGAACCCCGAGCCGGCCGGCACCGGGGCGATCACCGCGATGTTGGACGGCGGGGTCTGCGGGAGGATGCTGGCCATCTCGTAGGTGTAGTACGCGTCCTGCGTCTCGACCACGATCGGGTCCCCGGGGCTCAGCTTGTTGATGTAGCGGAACGGCTCGCCGTGGGTGTTGCGGTGACCGGCCACGGAGAAGTTGCCCTGCTCGTCGGAGGGCATGGCCGTCTTGAGGCTCCCCTCGCCGTAGTGGCCGATCATTCCCCGGTCGAGGACCTTCTCCTTGTCGATGCCCTCGGCGATCGGGGCGACGACGTCGAGCTTGGGGATGTGCATGATCGCGAACCCCTGGCCGGGCTCGAACGCTCCGGGGCTGCGCTCGCCGTCGGCCCACCCGTCCTGAATCCTGCTCGTCTCCCTGCCGGCGATCTGCTCGGCCCGGACGTTGGTCCACCAGAGCTGATAGGCGACGAACAGCAGCATCAGCACGCCGAGCGAGATGAACACCTCGCCGGCCACCCGGCTGGCGACCACCGCCGGGCTGTCCTTCGCCGCCCGCGCCGCGCGCCGCGCCTCCACCCGGGACATCGGGGCGGCGGGCGCGGCGGCGGCCGGTCCCGTACGGCGGCGGCCGCGCCCCTTGGCCGCCCTGCGCCGCTCGGCCCTGCCGCCGGGGGGCGGCGGCCCGGTGTGCCCGGGGGGCTCGGGCCGGGCCTTGCGGGCGTCCTCGTACGCCGGGCGTCCGGCGCCGGCCTCCCCGCCGACCGGGCGGAGGATCTCCGTACGGGGCTCGGCGGGGACGGGGGCGAGGACCTCTGTACGGGGGTCGTCCTGGAGGTCCGGGGGCGGGACGGGCTCAGACGGCTGCTGGGGCCCGTACCAGTCCCGGCGGTAGCCCTCGGGGGCATACCACTCGCTCGGGCCCTCCAGGGGCTGCTGGAGCCCCTGACCGCCCCGCTGCCGGCCGTCGCGCACCGGGCCCTGCCACGGCGCGGCGTCCGCGGGACCGGGGCCCGGACCGCCGTGAGCCTGCGCGGCGGGTCCGGGGAAGCCCGCGGGGCCGAGGAGACCGGGCGTGCCGGGGGGCGGGGCGTCCGGGACAGCCCCCGCGGGGGTCCACGGTGAGGCGTCCCGGCCCGGCAGCGGATCGTTCAGCGGGTCCGCGAGGCCGTCCACCGCCGCCAGGAACGCGCCGTCGGCCCCGTACGCCTGCCGCGCGTACGGGACGCCCTCTCCGGCGTCCTCCGGACGACGGCCTGCGGTCACGCGGCGGCCTTGCCCACCACCGGCGCGAGCCCCGCCGACCGCGCGACGGCCCCCTGGTCCCCGCACTGCTCCAGCCAGTTGGCGAGCATCAGGTGGCCGTGCTCCGTCAACACCGACTCGGGGTGGAACTGCACGCCCTCCACCGTCCGGTCGCGGTGGCGCAGGCCCATGATGATGCCGTCCGCCGTGCGGGCGGTGACCTCCAGCTCCGCGGGCAGCGCGCCGGGTTCGGCGGCGAGCGAGTGGTAGCGCGTCGCGGTGAAGGGGGACGGCAGCCCGGTGAAGACGCCCTGCCCCGTGTGCCCCACCGGCGAGGTCTTGCCGTGCAGCAGCTCGGGGGCCCGGTCGACGACACCGCCGTACGCCACCACCATCGACTGCATCCCCAGACAGACGCCGAAGACCGGAACGCCGGTGTCCGCGCAGTGGCGCACCATCTCGACGCAGACACCGGCCTGCTCGGGCGTGCCGGGGCCGGGCGAGAGCAGCACGCCGTCGAAGCCGTCCCCGGCGTGGGCGGGGGTCACCTCGTCGTTGCGCAGCACCTCGCACTCGGCGCCGAGCTGGTAGAGGTACTGGACGAGGTTGAAGACGAAGCTGTCGTAGTTGTCCACGACGAGAATGCGTGCGCTCACTGGCCGGCTCCTGCTCCACCGGCGTTGTCGCCGTCGACGGTCACATCACCGAACGGGAGCAGCGGCTCCGCCCACGGGAACACGTACTGGAACAGCGCGTAGACGACCGCCAGAAGCAGCACGAGCGCGATGACGCTCCGCACCCATGCGTTGCCCGGCAGATGACGCCAGATCCAGCCGTACATGCTGACCCCTCCATTCGGTACGCGTACCAGACTAGAGGGCCGGGGGCGGCCCGGGGGGTCAGCCGGGGAAAGCAGGCGGCCCGCCGTCGGCCGCCGGTGGCGTGGCCTCCGCGCGCGGCCGGGGGACCGGCCGGGGGCCGCCGCCCCGGGCGGCCTCCTCCGCAGGCCGGTCCGCTCTCACTCCACGGGCTGGGCGTAGTGGAGGTCCACCGCTCCCGAGTAGCCGGGAAGCGTCACCGCGTCGTCCTCCTGGACCTTCCAGCCCAGCCCGTACGCCTTCACGTACAGCTGGTAGTTCTGGATCGCGGTGGAGTCGTCGAGCGCCCGCCTGAGCTCGCCCGGGTCGCCGACCGCGGTGACCTTGTACGGCGGGGAGTAGACGCGGCCCTGGAGGATCAGGGTGTTGCCGACGCACCGGACCGCGCTGGTGGAGATCAGCCGCTGGTCCATCACCTGGATGCCGCGCGCCCCGCCCTGCCACAGGGCGTTGACCACGGCTTGGAGGTCCTGCTGGTGGATGACCAGGTCGTTGGGCTGGGGCTCGGGGTAGCCGGGGTTGGCGGTGGCGTCGGGCGGCGCGTCGTCGAGGGTCACGCTCACGGCCCCGCCGGTGATCTCCGTGGTGCCGGCCGACTTCTCCAGGGCCTTCAGCTGGGCGTCCTCGGCCTCGGTGGAGCCGTCGTCGCGCTGGGCGAGCGCCTCGATGTCGGCGCGCACGGCGGCGGTGGACTCGTTCAGCGCGGCGTTCTTCTCGCTGCGCTCCCTGATCAGGTCCGAGAGCTTGAGCAGGGAGGAGTCACTGCGCAGGTCGGTGCCCTTGGCGGCGTTGGCGCTGGTGACGAAGATCAGTCCGGCCAGGGCGAAAACCGCAGCGGTGAGCCCCCGGGCAGCCCACGCGGAGGTGTGCCGGGCCGGGCCTTCGGGAGGGTCGGCAGAATTGCTCAACGTACCCTTATCTCATCAGGCGCCAGGGAAGCACTACGCTAACGGACGCTCGGGGGAGGCAGCATCCCCCTGGCATTCCGCCCCGGCGCCCGCCACAGATACCCTGCGCGGTCACGCAGCGCATCGACAGGAGAGTCCCTCGTGCCGAAGTCACGTATCCGCAAGAAGGCCGACTTCACCCCGCCTTCGACGAGGCAGGCAACGGCCATCAGGCTGACCAACCGCAGTTGGGTCGCTCCGGTCATGCTGGCCCTGTTCCTTCTCGGGCTGGCCTGGATCGTGGTGTTCTACGTGACCGAGGGCGACCTTCCGGTCGACTCCCTCGGCAACTGGAACATCGTGGTCGGCTTCGGCTTCATCGCCGGCGGCTTCGCCGTGTCGACCCAGTGGAAGTAGTCCCACCGGCCCGGTCCTCGTAGTCCGTCGTCGGGCGCACGGCAGGCGGTCCGCGTCACCGCGGTCCGCTCCACAGGCGTGGGCTCTTCGGCTCGCTCGTCACCGTGGCAGTGGCGTCGGCTAGCGCGCTGATACCCGCTGGGCCCACCTCCGCGCAAGCCCTGCCCTGAGTTACCCACAGCGTTATCCACAGGCGGGGGAAAAGGTCAGACGATCTGTGGATAACCTGCCTCCAGGTTGACGCCGATATGACGGCGACCTCCCTTGCCGAGAGGGGCCGCACCCTGTTGTCCCGGCGGGAAAACCCCTGTTCAACGACGAGGGGCACGCATGTTCCCCTTGCCATGCACAAGATTCTGCGGACACTGTGGACAACTGGGCTCCGCCTGGGGGCAAGAGCCCCTCACGAAGAGCCCCTTCTCCCTCGGACGAGCCCCGCGGGCCCCGGTGGACGGGGATCTTCTCCGCGACCGGCCGGGAAGCGGCCGGCCGGGGAGCCGGGGCGGGAATCCGACCGGGAAGCCGACCGGGACGTACGGGCCTCAGGTGAGGGCCATCGTCCGCGCGACGATGATCCCGGCGGTCGCCAGCAGGACGAGCGCGCAGGTGCCGGCCTGCACGGCCGTACGGCGCTCGCGCGGGGCGTGGACCATGCCGACGGCGATGACGACGCCCGCGACCAGACCGCCGACGTGCGCCTCCCAGGCGATGCCGCCCCAGGTGAAGGTGAAGAGCAGGTTCAACGCGAGGAGCACGAGCACCGGGCGCATGTCGTAGTTCATCCGGCGCATCAGGACCGCGGTCGCGCCGAGCAGGCCGAAGATCGCCCCGGAGGCTCCGAGCGACCCCTGGTTGGGCGCGGCGATCAGATACGTCAGGGCGCTGCCCGCGAGGCCGGACAGCAGGTAGAGCGCGAGATAGCGGGCCCGGCCGAGCGCGGCCTCCAAGGGCCCGCCCAGCCACCACAGCCCCAGCATGTTGAACCCGATGTGCCACACCTCCTGGTGCAGGAACATCGACGTCACCAGGCGGTACCACTGCCCCTCTGCGACGCCTTCGACCGACCCCGGCGGCGGGACGGGGTCCCAGGCCCGGCCGAGCAGGATCAGGTCGCCGAGCACGGGGGACCCGGCGGAGGAGGCCGCGGCGACCGCGACGAAGACCGCCAGGTTGATGCCGAGCAGGATCTTGGTGACGAGCCGCGGATCGGCGGCCACCGAGCCGCCCGCGAGCGTGCGCGGCCGGCTCGCCGCCGGAGAGTGCCCGGTGCCCGAGCCCTGGCGTACGCAGTCGGGGCACTGGAAGCCGACCGACGCGCTGACCATGCACGCGGGGCAGATCGGCCGCCCGCAGCGCGTGCAGCTGATCCCGGTCTCCCGGTCCGGGTGCCGGTAGCAGGTCGGCGCCGGCCCCTCGCTCGCCGAACCACCGCGGTCTGCGGGCGGCTGCTGGTCCATCGGTCCTGGCCTGCCTCTCGGTCCTCGTGCGTGCAGTGGCGCGGACGCCACCGCCCCACTGGTCCGTCGTCAGTCAGTACGGTCGGGCGGGGCGCTTGGTTCCCGGCGCCGGACACCGGCGGCCCGCCGGAGACGTCAGCGGGTCTCGACGACCACCGACTCGATCACCACGTCCTGGAGGGGACGGTCGGTACGCGGGTTGGTCGCCGTGGCCGCGATGGCGTCGACGACCTTCCGGCCCGCGTCGTCGGCCACCTCGCCGAAAATGGTGTGCTTGCCGGTCAGCCAGGCGGTGGGCGACACGGTCAGGAAGAACTGCGAGCCGTTCGTGCCGGGACCCGCGTTGGCCATGGCCAGCAGATACGGCTGGGTGAACGCCAGCTCCGGGTGGAACTCGTCGGCGAACTCGTAGCCGGGGCCGCCGGTGCCGTTGCCCAGCGGGTCGCCGCCCTGGATCATGAAACCGCCGATGACCCGGTGGAAGACGGTGCCGTCGTAGAGCCGGTCCGTCGTCTTCTCGCCGGTCTCCGGGTTGACCCACTCGCGCTGCCCGGTCGCCAGCTCCACGAAGTTCCTGACGGTCTTGGGAGCGTGGTTCGGCAGGAGACGGATGTCGATGTCGCCCTGGCTGGTCTTCAAGGTGGCGTAAAGCTGCTCGGCCACGGTCTGCCTTCCGTAATTCTTCGCTGACGTCCGCCGATCCTCCCACGGCCCGGGAAACGCACGGCCGGATGACCGGGGAAACGGCGCGTTCAGCACCGAACCGTGGCATTGTCGGCGGCACACTGCGCATGACCGTTATGACCGCGAATGGCGATCGTGACCCGGATGCCCGTCCCGCATGCCGGTCACGGCCGTCACAGGCATGATTTCGAACTGGGCGGACAGGCGGAGTACCTACCCGCCACCAAGGAGGAGGATCTCGTGACCCGCATCGACAGCGTGCGCGCCGCAACCGACTCGGCGAAGGACAGCGCGCAGCACGCCGCGGACGTGGTGGCGCCCTATGCCGACACGGCCAAGGAACAGGCGGCCCTCTACGCGTACGAGGCCCGTGCACGGCTCGCGCCCAAGGTGACGAAAGCGGCCCAGCAGGCCCGTGTCCAGTACGCGTCCCATCTCGCACCGCGCCTCGAACAGGCCAGGACCCATGTGCCGCCGAAGATCGACGAAGCCGCACAGCGCGCGGCGGCCTCCACCAGGAAGGCCGCCCGGAGCGCGGCCCTCCACACGGCGCCGCACGTCGAGTACGCCCGCGCCATGGCCCAGCCGATGGCCGAGCAGGCCTCCGCCCGCAGTGCGGCGGCCCTCGCCGCACTGCGTACCCAGGTCACGGCCGAGGAGATCCAGAAGCTCGCCAGGAAGCACGAGCGGCGGGCGCGGCGCGGCCGCGCCGCCCGGGGACTCCTGGTCCTGGGCGCCCTGGCGGGCGGCGCCTACGCCGCCTGGCGGTGGTGGGACAAGCAGGCCAACCCGGACTGGCTGGTGGAGCCGCCCGCCCCCACGGAGGTGGGCGACGAGCGCTCCCCACTGGGCTCGGTCGACGCCGCCGAACGGGCGGGCCTCGACCCCGACGTCCAGGCCAAGCAGGACGAGGCGGAAGCGGGCGACGGGGGCCTCCCCGGCCCCGACGGCCGCTCCTGACGGGGCCGGGCCACCCCCTCCTGTACGCCTCCGGGGCGTCACGGGACCTTGCGGTCCCGCGACGCCCCGGAGCCACGTCTCCCCCCGCCCGGTGCGCACCCCGCCGCCCCCGCGGAGAACCGGCAGCGCCCGGCGCCACCTCCTTCCGGCGCCTGCGCGGCCCACGGCTTCAGGCGTCCCGGCCCCGCAGCACGAGGCAGCCCGCAGCCAGGGCCGCGGCCACCCACAGCACCATGACCGCCGACCCGCTCCACGGCCCGAGGGGGCCGGGCGCCGACTCCACCTGCATGATCAGCATGCCCGCCGCGTCGGGCAGATACGGAGCGACGTCCCGGGTCGCCGGGATCAGGGACAGCGTCGGCGAGATCAGGAAGAAGAACGGGAACAGCACCCCGACCGACAGCAGGGCAGTGCGCAGCGCCATGGCCGCGCCCACCGCGAACATCGCGAGGAGCGCCTGGTAGACGCAGGCGCCGAGCACCGCCCGCGCCACGCCGGGCTCACCGAGCGAGGTGCCGTAGGGCCCCAGCGCGGCCTGGCCGGCGAAGAAGGCCGCCCCCGCCGTCAGCAGCCCCGCCGCCAGCGCGGTGACGCCGACCGCCGTCGTCTTGGCGGCGAGGAACAGGGCGCGGTCCGGTACCGCCTGGAGGGAGGTGCGCACCATTCCGCTGGTGTACTCGCCGGTCACGGCGAGCGTCCCGAACAGGATCATCGCCAGCTGCCCCAGGGTCATCCCGGAGAAACTGACGAACACCGGGTCGTCGACCAGCGGCTCCCCGCCGTCCGGGGCGCTCGCGTAGCGGTTGAGCAGGGACAGCATCACCCCGACGCCCGTGGTGACCGTCAGGGCCGCGGCCAGGGTCCAGGCGGTGGAGCGCAGCGTCCGCAGTTTGATGAACTCGGCCCGCAGCGCGGCGGGGAAAGCAGCCGTCGTGGCCATGGTTCAGCCCTCCCTCTTCGATGCGGCGAACTCCGTGGCGCCGGCTGTCATGGCCAGGTACGCGTCCTCCAGCGAGGCCCGCAGCACGGTGAGTTCGTGTACGGGCAGTCCCGCCTCCGCAGCCAGGTCGCCGATCCGTGCGGCGTCCGCGCCCACGCCCGCCACCAGGAGCGAGCCGTCGTCCTGCGGGTCGGACGCGATGTGCGCGCGGTCCAGGACGCAGGCCAGCTCGCCCGGGCGGGGAGAGCGCACCAGGACGGTCGTCCGCGCGTTCGTCGTGATGAAGTCGCTCATGCCGGTGTCCGCGAGCAGCCGCCCCTGTCCGATGACGATCAGATGGTCGGCGGTGACGGCCATCTCGGACATGAGGTGGCTGGAGACGAGGACCGTGCGCCCCTCCGCGGCGAGGGAGCGCATCAGGTCGCGTATCCACCGGATGCCTTCCGGGTCGAGGCCGTTGACCGGTTCGTCGAACAGCAGGACCGGCGGGTCGCCGAGCAACGCCGCGGCGATGCCCAGCCGTTGCCGCATACCGAGCGAGAAGCCCTTGATGCGCGTCCGCGCAGCCGGCTCCAGGCCCACCCGGGCCAGCACCTCGTCGACGCGCTTCGCGCCGATGCGGTTGCTCTCCGCGAGGATCAGCAGATGGCCCCGGGCGGTGCGCCCGCCGTGGGCGGCGCCCGCGTCGAGCAGGGCGCCCACCTCCCTCAGCGGGCAGGCGAGTTCGCGGTAGCGGCGGCCGCCGATGTGCGCGCTGCCCGCGGTCGGCCGGTCCAGGTCGAGCACCATGCGCAGCGTGGTGGACTTCCCCGCGCCGTTGGGTCCGAGGAAGCCGGTCACCCGGCCGGGGCGCACGTCGAAGCTGAGCCCGTCGACCGCCGTGCGGCTCCCGTACCTCTTGGTGAGGCCCCTGACCTCGATCATGTGTCCTCCTGGGGGCGTTCGTCACCCGGCTCGTGGGGCGCTACGAGGGGCGCCGCCCCACCGGTGGGCGGGCCGGCGGGAGGCCCCAGCGTGATGGTCCGGTCGAGCAGCGGTTCGAGGCGCTGCGGCTCGTGGCTGGTCAGCAGGACGGTGCGCCCCTCGCTCCGCACCTCTCCCAGGAGCGCGACGAGTTCGGTGCAGGACGCGGCGTCCAGGCCGTTGAACGGCTCGTCGAGCAGGACGAGCCGGGGGCGGTGCAGCAGCGCCGCGACCAGCCCCACCTTCTTCCGGGTGCCGAGGGACAGGTCCCGGATCAGGGTGTCCGCCCAGCCCGCCGCCCCGAACCGTTCGAGTCCCCGCGGCGCGTCCGCCGCGGACACGCCCCACAGCCGGGCGGCGAAGGCGAGGTGCTCGCGCACGGTGAGGTACTCGTACAGCGGGGGCTCGTCCTGGACGAAGCCCCGCAGCGCCCCGGCCGCGGCGGAGTCGGGCGGCTCGCCCGCCACCCGGCAGGTCCCGGCCGCCGCAGGCGTCAGCCCGGCGATGACGCGCAGCAGCGTGGACTTGCCCGCCCCGTTGGGTCCGGCGAGGAGTACGGCCTCCCCTTCGGCCACCCGCAGGGTGACCCGGTCGAGCACGGTCGTCTCGCCGAACCGTACGGTCAGTTCTTCCGCGCGTATCACGGGAGGTCACCTCTCAAAGGCGCGCCGGCGCCCGGACGGGCGCGGCGCGGCGGCGTTCTCGCGGCCAGCAGGCCGACGCCGGTCGCGACGACGGCCAGCGTGAGACCCGCCGGCAGGACGGCCAGGGGCCCCGGTGCGAGCAGGGGCAGGCTCAGGACTGTCGGGAGCATCAGCAGTCCCGTCAGCACGGACTGGATCACGTCCGCGGCCGGAGAACGCGTGACGCGGCTCTGCCCCGCGCTCTCCGCGGGCGGCAGGACGAGCGCGGCCGCGCACGCGGCGACGGCGGCCACCGAGGCGGCGGCGAGCCCGGTGACGAGCAGCGGCAGCGGGCTGCGGCCCACCAGGAGCAGCCAGCCGGCCACGGCCGGGGACGACAGCGTCAGGACCGTCAGGGCGAAGGCGGCCGCCTTCCCGGCGAACAGCGCGCGGAAGGGGACGGGCGACTGCCGCAGCAGGTCCATGCAGCCCCGTTCCGCTTCGAGGCCGCACACCTGGACGGCTTCGTCGGCGGTGAGGACGACGATCCCCACCAGCACACCGGCGGCGACGGCGAGCTCGACCCCGGCCAGGCCCCGCCCGCCGGCCAGGGCGTGGCCGATCCCGACGCCGAGCAGCAGCGTCCCGCCGACGGTCGTGCGGCGCAGCCCCGCCGTCGCCACCGACGTCCCGCGCAGCACCGCCCGCGCCTCCTTGGCCAGGACCAGCCGGAGGATTCCGCCCCGCTGCCCGAGCCGCAGGAACCGGCCGTCGCGGAGCCGGACGCGCGGGTCGGCCGCCGGTTCCGCGGTGCGCAGGACCCTCACCCGGCACGCCGTGCGCAGGCTCGACCAGGCGCAGGCGGCGAGCACCGCCGCCAGGGCGCAGGACACGGCGGCAAGCGGCCCAGGGCCCCGGGAGAGGAGCGCGTCCCACCAGCCGGGACGCAGCTCGGCGAGCGTCTCGCCGGCGATCCGCGGGACCGTGGTGAACAGCGGGCCCCGCGCGCCGAGCGCGGTGGTCACCGACGCGGCGGGAACCCCGAGCGCGACCCCGGCGCACAGGGCGAGCGCCGGGGTCCGCAACCGGGTGGCGCGGGCCGGGGCCTGGGCGAACACGCCTGCCAGGGACAGTTGGAGGGCCGCGCCGACCACGACGACGCTCCAGGTCGCCGTGGTGGCCAGGGCCGCGGCGGCGCCGTCGAGCCAGCAGACCAGGAACGCGGTGGCCGCGCTCCCCAGCGCCGCCGCCTGCACCAGGGCGGGGGCGACGAGACGCACCAGCACGAGTTGGCCCGGTGTCACGCCGAGGCTCCGCAGCGCCGAGAAGTCGGACGGGTGGACCACCCGCCTGACCTGGGCCGGGCCGGCCGCCAGTGCGGAGCCCGCGACGACGAGGAGGGCGGGCAGCCAGCCCCGCGCGGCGACGGCGTCCGCCGCGTCCGGAGCAGGGAGCAGGCGCGCGGCCAGGAGCCCCGCCCCGGCCGCCGCGGCAACCGTCGCCAGCGCGCCCACCGCGTACCAGCAGGCGGCTGCCGTGACGGCCCAGCGGGGGGCGGCCCGGCCCTGCAACAGGTTCAGCGAGCGTCGGCGGTCGGCGACGGCCAAGGCCAGGGCGCCGCGGAGCAGGGTGTTGCGGGGGGCCGGCACGGTCACGGCGCACGTCCCGGCAGGACGGCCGCCGCGACGGTGGCGCACACCCCCGCCAGGAAGGCCCCGGCCAGGAACACCAGGACGCCGGTCGAGGGCAGCATCATCCCCGCCACGGCGAGGAGGGTGCCGACGACGCCGCTGATCCCGATGAGGGCCAGCTGCCCCACCTTCACCAGGGCGGCGACGAACGCGAGCAGCGTCAGGAGCACGGGGAAGCCGACCCAGACGTACTGGAGTCCGTCCTGAATCCGCAGGACGGCGTCACGGCTCTCCTCCGTCACCCGCGAAGCCCCGGCGACGGCCTCGACGACGTCCTCGCGGGTGGCGGCGTAGACGCCGGCCCTGGTCCAGGCGGCCGCCGTCGTCAGCAGGGCGAACACCGGGAGCGGCCAACGCCGCCCGGCCGCCCGTGTCGCGCCCGGCATCACAGCACCGCCTGGAGCAGGCCGAGGAGCAGCGCGGGGGCCAGAGCGCACAGGGCGGTGCGGACCGGTCCGAGCTCCGGTGCCCGGCGGCGCAGGACCAGCGTCGTGAGCACGGCGAGGGCCAGGAGGCCGGGGTCGGGCCGGGGCAGCCAGGAGAGCAGTTCCCGGCCGGCGAGCCCCGTGCAGGAGAGCAGGACGAACACCGTGGTCCGCAGCACGAAGTAAGCGGCCAGCACCGCCCCCAGCGTCTGCCGCAGCGGCCGGAACCCGGCGGTGGCGCCCGCCGCGCGGCAGGCCGTGGCGGCGAGCGCGCCGAGGCCGAACACCATGGCGGTGTAGACGAGCAGGTTGAAGAAGACGCCCGCGGCCAGGGCGGACCACACGCCGAGCGCGGTCTCCTGCCCGGTGGCGTCGGGCAGCGCCTGGAGCAGTTCGGCGCGGAAGACGGCCCGGTGCTGGAAGAGGAAGACCGCGAGAAGCGGTACGACGGAGAGCAGGGACAGGACCTGGACCCGTCGGGCGGTGCGGTCGCCGGCCTCGGCCGGGGTCGCGATCGGCGCTTGTGGCGCCAAGGTGCTCACAGGGTACTCACCCACGTTTCGATCGTTGCCGCGAGGAAGATCAGCGTCAGCGCGACGCCGAGGAGCCCGACGGAGTCCACGAGCAGGTCCCGTACCAGCGGCCGCGGGCGGCTGCTCCCCACGAGGCGCCGTACGGCCGCGACGAGCGGGACGAGGCCGGCGGCCACGGCCAGCGCGATCGCCGGGAGTTCGAGGAGGGCGTGCGGCAGGACGCGCAGGGCCATCGTGGCCGGGCCGGCGACGGCGAGCGCCTTGCCCAGGCCGAGGCCGGTCAGGGTGCCGGAGACCAGGCTGAACAGCACGGTGACCACACCCATCGTGAGCAGTCCGCCGAAGGCCAGGAGAGCCACCCCCGCGTTGGCGCTGAACACCGACCACCACAGGCTCGCCCCCGCCTGGGCCGGTCTCACTTCGAGGCCGTCCGCCCGGCCGTGCCCGAGCACGGCGCCGACCGCCAGGGAACCGAACCAGAGCAGGAAACCGAGCAGAACCGCCATGCGTTGCCGGCGCAGCAGGCCGACTACCTCGTTCATCGCGCGCACTATCCGTGAGGGTCCGGTGGGACGAGTGAGTGGATGGTCCGAAAGGACAAGAGGGACAGGGGCCGCCGCGTCTCTCCCGACGGCCCCTGCGCGGGCGCTACTTGACGACGGCCTTCTTGCCGGCCGCGGCGACCGCCTTCTTCAGCAGGAACAGGCCGATGCCGCCGGCCGCGGTGACGCCGCCGAAGACGGACAGCGCGGCGGCGATGTCCATACCGGTCATGATCGCGCCGTACGCGGCGGCGGCGTTCGTGGCGTTGAAGCCGAAGTAGGAGACGAGGACGTTCGGCATGACCACACCGACGAGGAGAAGGGCTCCGGCGGCGGCTGCGGCACCGGCTCCCGCGACGGCGGAACGACCGTAGGACGTGAACATGGCTCTACACTCCAAGGTGCTGGAAACAAGGGATGCGGGCGTGGGGATCGACCTTCAGGACCGGCGGGCCTGGCAGCTTCGGCCGGATTCCAGGGCCGTTCCCGCCCCGCATCCTGTAAACGGCCCGGGCGGCTGCGGTGTATGACGCCCCAGAAGATTTCTTCGCTCCCGGACACTTCGCTCCCGGACATGACGAACGCGGCCGCGGTCACCTCGACGGTGTCCACAGCCGCGTCCTCGTGTCGCCCCGCGGTGACGGCGGGTCAGCCTCTGCGCCGTCCGTCCTCATGACGGCGGCGGGTCAGCACGTCCCCCGGCCGCTGTCCGCTCCCCGCTACCTGGTCACGGCGAAGCGCATCAGGGACTGCTGGTCGCCCTGCTTGATCTTCCCGGTCTCGTTGATCACCTGGAGCTTCCAGCTCGCGCCGTCGCGGACCGCCTTCGCCACGGCGCAGCCGTTGTCCTGGGTGAGCATGCTCGGCCAGATGTCGGCCACCTGCTGCGAGGAGCCGCCCGTCGCGTCGTACACCTTGAAGCTGATGTTGCGCGCGTTCTGGAAGGCGCTGCGCTTCTTGTACGCGGCGGCGACGAACACGATGGCCGTGATGTTCGACGGCACCCGGGCGAACTCGACGGTCACCGTCTCGTCGTCGCCGTCGCCGTGCCCGGTCTGGTTGTCCCCGCTGTGCACCAGCGAGCCGTTGCCCAGCGGGTCCAGGGAGTCCAGGCCGGCCAGGCGTACCGGGTCCTCACCCTGCAACGCGATGGCGATCAGGTCGAGGTCCGTCCCGGCCTTCTGCCGGAGCTTCCCCATCAGCCCGCCGCTGCTTCCGACGGTCGGGTCCCAGGAGACCCCGATGGACAGGTGGGTCACCCCGCCGAGGTCCGCGGGGCCGTCTTCCTTCTTCAGCGTGATCATGACTGAGTCCTTTGGTGGTGTGACTGTTTATCCATGCAGTGTGCCTGGTGGCCCCGGCCTCGGGGCGAACGGCGGCGGCATTCTTCGCGCCGCCGGCCCGGCCGGCCGTCGGCACGCCTACTCGACGGCGCCGCCGACCTCCTCGTTCAGCCGCCGGAGCCCTCTCCACCGCGCCCGCGAGACCGTGCCGCGGTGCACCCCCAGGAGGGCCGCCGCGTGGTCGATGCTGTGCCCGTCGATGTCCACGAGCCGTATGGCGGCGGCCTGCCCGTCGGACAGCCGGCCCAGCAGGCGGCTCACTTCCCACTGGGCTTCGTAGAGTTCCAGGGACACGTCGGCGACCGCCCTGTCGGGCACCTCCGCGACCGGCGTCTCCCGGCGTCGCGCCCGGTGCTGGTCGTACGCGACCGTCGCCACGGTGCGCAGGGCGTACGCGCGGGGGTTGGGGTGCCGCATCAGCTCCGCGGAACGGATCAGCAGCCGTTCGCACGCCGTCTGGACGATGTCCTCGGCGGTCGGCGGGTGGGCCATGGCCGCGGCCTTGCGCCGGAGCGCGGGCAGCAGCTCGCAGATCAGGAGTTCGGCTTCGCCGTCCCACCGGGGTCGCCCGGTGTCGTCCTCCGCTTCCCTCTCCCGTCTGCCCCAGACATGACTTATCACGATCTTTTCAGGCAAAACAGTTCCCCCATTTTATTCACCTTGTACCCATATTGGTCAGATATGGATGACGTGAGGGCCTCGCGGCCGGCTCACGGCGGTGATCATGGTAGCCACCCCTCCGGGCGGGACCCTTGGCCCCGAGGGGGGCGCAGGGGCGGGTGGACTGACACCGCACCCCAGCCGCGGCCGGGGCCCCGAGGCGGGCCATGGGCACGGAAAAGCCCCCCTGCCCGCGTCACGGCAAGCCAGGGGGGCTTCTTCGATGTGGAGCCTAGGAGATTCGAACTCCTGACATCTGCCTTGCAAAAGCAGCGCTCTACCAACTGAGCTAAGGCCCCGGAACCACATCAGACGAAAGCGGCGCCCAACACGTCCGTGTCACGGCCACCGTCGCGCTCCTAGAGTACCGGGTCACCCCCGGAATCCTCCAAAAGGACAGGGACTCCCGGCGGACGACCACGCTCCGTAAGATGCTCGGCGAGGTTCGCAGCAGCGAAGCCGCAGCGAAGGGGAGAGCTATGGACGCAGCGCAGCAAGAGGCGACGGCGAGAGCCAGAGAGCTTCAACGCAGTTGGTACGGCGAGCCGTTGGGGGCGCTCTTCCGTCGGCTGATCGATGATCTCGGGTTGAACCAGGCCCGGCTGGCCGCCGTTCTCGGACTGTCCGCTCCGATGCTCTCCCAGTTGATGAGCGGCCAGCGGGCCAAGATCGGGAACCCTGCGGTGGTCCAGCGCGTCCAGGCCCTCCAGGAGCTGGCGAACCAGGTGGCCGACGGCAGCGTCAGTGCGGGCGAAGCGGCCGACCGGATGGAGGAGATCAAGAAGTCGCAGGGCGGTTCGGTCCTCACCGGCACCGGCCAGACCGGCTCCACCAACGGCGCCCCCACCGTCCGCCGCGTCGTGCGCGAGATCCAGTCCCTGCTCAGGTCGGTCGCGGCGGCCGGCGACATCATCGACGCCGCGGACGCCCTCGCCCCGACCCATCCGGAGCTGGCAGAGTTCCTCAGGGTGTACGGAGCCGGGCGCACCGCGGACGCGGTCGCGCACTACGAGGGGCATCAGAGCTAGGACCACGGAACGACGACGGACCAGGGCCGGGCGTACGGCGCAGCGCCCTGGTACCGGCAGGACAGACGGCCGGGCACGGGCCCCGGCGGCAGGCCGGGGCAGCAGGCCGCGGCCACCACGGGAACGGGGAGCGGGCACAGCGCAATGGGTGAGGTCTTCGCCGGTCGGTACGAGTTGATCGATCCGATCGGACGTGGCGGGGTCGGCGCCGTCTGGCGGGCCTGGGACCACCGGCGCCGCCGGTACGTGGCCGCCAAGGTGCTCCAGCAGAGCGACGCGCACACCCTGCTGCGCTTCGTCCGCGAACAGGCGCTGCGCATCGAGCACCCGCACGTGCTGGCCCCCGCCAGCTGGGCCGCCGACGACGACAAGGTCCTGTTCACCATGGACCTGGTGAGCGGCGGTTCGCTGGCCCACGTCATCGGCGACTACGGCCCGTTGCCGCCCCGCTTCGTCTGCCTCCTTCTCGACCAGCTGCTGTCGGGGCTGTCCACGGTGCACGCGGAAGGCGTCGTCCACCGGGACATCAAGCCGGCCAACATCCTGATGGAGGCGACCGGGACGGGCCGCCCGCACCTTCGGCTCTCCGACTTCGGCATCTCGATGCGCAAGGGAGAGCCCCGGCTGACCGAGACCGACTACGTGGTCGGGACGCCCGGTTACTTCGCACCCGAGCAGATGATGGGCGCCGAACCCGACTTCCCCGCGGACCTCTTCGCCGTCGGCCTGGTCGCCCTCTACCTCCTCCAGGGGCGCAAGCCGGACGCCCGGGCCCTGGTCGAGCACTTCGCCGCGCACGGTACGCCGGGCGCTCCGCAGGGCATTCCCGAGCCGCTGTGGCAGGTTCTCGCCGGTCTGCTCCAGCCCGATCCGCAGGCCCGGTTCCGGACCGCGACGGGTGCGCGGAAGGCGCTGAGCGCAGCAGTCGAGATGCTGCCGGAGCCGGGCCCCGACGACGAGCCGGTCGAGGTGTTCGATCAGATCGGGCCGCTGCCGGCCGGGTTCGGCCCCGACGGCCCCGTAAAGGCTCCCCAGCCGCACCAACCGGCTCAGGGGCCGCGGACGTCCGCCCAGGAACCGCCCGCCGCGCCACGGTCTCCCGTCTCCATGTCGGAGACCGGCAGCTTCCATCTGGCGCCCCCGCCCCACCCGCATTCCCCGCCTCCGCCCGGACAACGGCAGCAGCCTCAGGCGCCGCCCGCCGCGCACTCCCCGTACCAGCAGCCCGCGCCGGCCCCAGGCCCGCCGCACGTCCAGCCCACCGTGCCGCCCCCGTACACCGCCGGGGTTGTGGACCTCTCCCTGGCGCCGACCTCCGGCGTGCCGCTGGACGCGCCGGCCACCCGGCCCTGCACGGCGCAGCAGCACCAGCCCACCGCCGCCCGCACCTCCGCGTCCGCTCCCGTGCGGCGAACGCGGCCGGGACCGCCCCTGAAGGTGGCGGTCCCGGTGCTGGTGGTGGCGCTGGTCTGCTTCGCGGTCGGCTTCTGGGCGCTGACGCGGATGTGACGGGCCCGGCCGTCACCAGCCCTGCCGCGGCGGCCCTCCGGGCGGCGGCTGCCGGTGGCCGCCGGGGCCGGAGGAGTCCGCGGCCGCCGCGGGGGCCTGTGCGGCGCGGCGGCGGGCCAGCAGCGTCCAGGCGCCGAGCCCCAGCACCAGCACGGAGCCGAGACCGATGCCGGTGGCGGCCACCAGCGCCATGGCGCCGCCCTCCTGGGCGTCCGCCGCCTTCTGGCCCTCCCTGGCCATCTCCTTGTCCCGGTCGGTGACGCCGAAGACGCCGCCGCCCTCCTCGTACGGGGACTCCGTGGCGTCGTTCTCCACCTGGACCACCAGCTCCAGGGGGATCGGCTCGCCGCCGTAGGCCTGCTTCAGCTCGGGGCTGAGGGACACCGACAGGTAGTACCAGCCCGCGAAGCGCATCGCGCCGACGTGGGCCGAGGACGCGAACCTGTTCCGGTAGGCCACCGGCGGGAGGGACCTCAGCGACGTCGTGGTGGGCTTTCCGGAGTACGAGAGCGAGGCGTCGGCAACGTTCCCCCCGGCCGGGTTGTCCAGCGACAGGGTGAGCGCGTTGCCCACGAACTCCGTGGTGCCGTCGGGGCTGTTGGAGAGCCGGGCGGTGGCGTGGAGTTGCTGGCCCCAGTCCACCGGCACCCGGTAGAAGCGGGTCTGCCCCGGTTCGACGGCGTCCTTCCACTGGCCGCTCTCCAGGCCGGTCGCCTCGAAGTAGCCGGCGCCGCCGGACCGCTTCTGCGGCTTCTCCGCCGGCGGCTCGGGCGCGGCCGACGGCCAGCTCTCCGGCCCCTCGGTCGGCAGCGACGCCCCGCTCCTCGGCCGGGGCTCCTTGAGGAAGCGCAGCTCCAGGTCCCAGGCCGCCGTGTCGGACGTCGCCTTGCTCTCGCGCTCGACGAGGACGTCGTACACCCCGCCCTGCTGGCAGACAGTGCTGCCTTCCTTCGGCATCCGGGAGGCGTACGCCGTGATCGGGCGCGCGTATCCGCCCGAGCCGAAGGTCGCGCGCTGGGAGCCGCACCGGGTGTCGTCGAGGTCCCGGAGGCTGACGGTGATGCCGTCGCCGTAGGCGACCGGGCCGCTGTCGCCGGGCACGGCGACCGCCGAGACGTAGGCGGGCGAGTCGTCGTCCAGGGTGACCCGGTAGTAGAGCTTCTCGCCCCGCCTGATCGTGCTGCGGTAGGCGACGCCCTCGTCCAGTTCGGAGGCCTCGGCGTTGGCGGTGGCGCCCTGCACCGACGTGGCGTCGGGGTCGAAGGCGTACGTCCCCGGGCCGGCCGCCCGTGCCTGCCCCGGCGCCGCCGTCCCCACGCACACCGCCGCCAGTACCGCCGCCAGTACCGCCCGGACCCTGCTGCGCTGCCTCTTCACGCGCTCCCCCTCGTCGTCCTCACGCGCCGGCCCCTCCCGGCGCGGCGGCCGCGCCGCGGCGGCCTCCGGTGGAGCGGTCCCCGCCGCCCGGCCGGGGCGTCCCCTTGGGCGGCGGCCACGACGCCGGTCCATCCTGCCCCGCCCGCACCGCCGCTGTCCCGGGCCCCGGCGCCTCGGCCGGCCGCCTCCGGCCCCGTCGCCCTCTTTGCTTCAGCAAGCTAATCTTTCGCTTCCGTGAAGACAAGGGCGGGAGCGGTCGTCCACCGACGGGCCGCACCCGCACGGCGGGCGCGGCGCCTGCGCCGAGGGGCCGGTCCCGGACAGCACGAAGCCCCGGCCGCTCAGCGACCGGGGCCCGTAACAGACTGTGCCGTCTCACACACCCGAACCTGCGGGCACGGAGTCGGTAGCCTCCGTCCACAGATCCTGCTCGGCGCGATCCGCCTGGATCTGGCGGTACACGAGGAGCCCGCCGATGGCGGCCAGTGCGACCAGGAGAAGCTTCTTCACCGCGCGACCTCGTCTTTCCTTGGCATAGGGGCCTTCTGCCGCCGACTATACACACCGGCCGATACCGATCGGTGACCTGCCCGAAACCCTCGATCAGCCCGGTCACGGCCCCCGGACGGCCTCGCCGAGCCCCCTTTCGACCGCCTGCGAGAGCCCGTCCACTCCGGTTGCACCATACGAGTGGTGTTCATCTGAAGATCGGCGCAGCGTGGGCGTCGGTCCCGGGAATCGCGGCCCGCCTCCCCATCATCGAGGAGTCAGCGACCGGACCGTCCGAAAGCGAGGGGCCATGAGCACCTTCCAGCCCAAGAACCTGTGGACCGCCTTCATCACCGCCTTCTTCGCCCTCCTGGCCTCGCTCGGCCTCGCCACCGCCACGGCCCCCGCGGCGCACGCCGCGGCGCGGCCGGGCGCCACGCCCCAGGAGCACACGGAGGCCACCGCGGCAACCGCGACCGCCCCTTCGGTGCGATGGACCCTTCCGCGTGACCGGGCCCTGCCTCCGACGATGAAGCAGCGCATCCGCGCGGAGGCACACGGCTCCTCCCCGACGGCACGTCAGCTGTCGGCCGACCCGGCGGGCAGCACCGGCGCCACCGACACGGCCCGCCCCCGCCACGCAGCCCCGGCAGGCGACTCCCCGGTGCCACCCCCCTGAGCCCGGCGCCACCGCACTCCGGGGCCCCGGTCCGGTTCACACCGGACGGGGGCCTTTTCGCGCGCCCTCTCACCCCGGCGGGCGCCTGCGCGCGCCTGCCACTCGCGGTAGGCGGCGCCCAGCGCGTCGAAGCCCCGGGCCAGGGCGACGGAGTTCACCGCGGCGTAGCTGACCACCAGGGCCGGGGGCCGCGTGGTGTCCGTCAGGGTGTAGAAGCGGCCGCCGCGCACCAGCACCGAGTGGTGCCGGGCGGCCCGCACCAAGACCTGTTCGTCGACGTGGCCGGGGAGTTCGAGGTAGGCCTGGAGGCCGCTGTCCCGCCCCAGCAGCCGGGCGCCGGGCAGACAGCTCGCGGCCCCAGGGCGCTGAGATCGTCAAGGTCTTCTCGTCGGGCGACGACACCTTCCCGAACGGCCGCTCCCACGAACTGCTCTTCACCGCAGAGGAGCTGGTGATCGCCACCCGTACGGCGCACGGAGACGGCGCCCGGGTCCGGGCCCATTCCCGCGGGCTCGCCGGCATCCGCAACGCGCTGGCCGCCGGGGTCGACGTCATCGACCACGCCACCTACGCCGACGACGCGGTGCTCGAAACCATCGCCGAGCGGGGCGTCTTCGTCGTCCCCAGCCTCTACCAGAAGGATGTCCATGGCCTGGGTGGCCCCTCCGGTGACCATGATCCGGTCGGCGGAGGCGTCCAGGGCCCGGCTCTGCCGCACCAGCGTGGCGATCTCGGTGCGCAGCGCGGGCGCGCCCTCGGCCGGCCCGTACCCGAGCGCGGCGGCGTCGGCCCGCCCGTAGGCCTCCTGCAACGACTGGAGCCAGCGCGCCACGGGGAAGTCGGCGAGCGCGGGCGTGCCGTGCCGGAAGTCGATCCCGCCGCCCGGGTGGTGGGCGGGCGCCGGCTCCCAGGGCTGCCACAGGACGTCGCCGTCCTCCGTGGACCGGGGCGGCCGCGGCGCGAGAGGGGCGGGGGCCGCGCTCCGTCCCTCGGCGGCCGCGCCGCCCGTCGCCCCCGCGGTCCCGGCGACGCGCGTACCGGAGCCGCGCCGCGCGGTGAGGATGCCGTTGGCCCGGAGCAGTTCGTAGGCGCGCAGGACGACGGTCCGGGAGACACCGAGCTGGAGGGCGAGCTCCCGGGAGGCGGGCACGGCGTCACCGGGCCGCAACTGCCCCGACCGCACCAGCAGGGTGACCTGGTCGCACACCTGCTGCTGCAAGGGTGTGGCGCTGTCCCGGTCCAGAACGATGAGCAGCTCCGACGACCCCACATCCGCCCCCTCACTGGCCACCCGCAAACGAAGAAGGTCACCGACTCGATCCGAGTCGGTGACCTTCGTTCCGGTGGGGCTAACAGGATTTGAACCTGTGGCCTCATCCTTATCAGGGATGCGCTCTAACCAACTGAGCTATAGCCCCGCCGCGCTGTCGCGCTGACTTCTGAAGATTAGCGCACGTCGGGGCCAGTCCCAAAATCGATGCCCGGCGCGCTACTCGTCCTCGGCCAGCGTGAGCTCGACACCGCCCACGAAGCCGGCCGAAAGGTTGTAGATGAAAGCGCCCAGCGTCGCCAGCGCGGTGGCCAGCACCACGTCGATCACGGCGATGACCGACGTGAAGACGAGCACCCGCGGCAGCGACAGGAACGACTGCAGATCGAAGCCGTTGCTCTCGTTGGAGCCGGTGGCCTCGCTGATCGTGCCGCCGACGGTCTCGAAGACGCCCATCGCGTCCATGACCATCCACAGCACGGCCGACGCCACCACCGTGCAGATGCCCAGCGCGATCGACAGCAGGAAGCTGACCTTCATCACCGACCACGGGTCGGCCTTGGCCACCCGCAGACGCGCCTTGCGGGTACGCGGAGTGGTCCGCGCGCCCGTACGCGGCTTGCGCGTCGCCTGGGCTCCGCCGCCCTGCGTGCCGCCGTCGGGCGCTTCGTACGCCTGCGGCGGGTGGTAGGGGCCCGCCGGCCCCTCGGGCTCACGCTCGCCGGGCAGCGGCCCGGTCGCGTAGCCCTCGTATCGGGGCTGAGGCCCTCGTGTGTCCGTCACCGTGCCCCCTTGGGAGTCCGCAGCAGGGCCACGGGCACCGTTCGCCCCTGATCCGGAAGCGGCCGAACCGGCGCCCGTGGCTCCACTCACGCTCTACTCCTCGTGCTCCCCGGTCGAGGGCTCCGTGCCCTCGACAATGCCCTCTACCACGCTCTCGGCGTGGACCTCGGCCGTCTCGCCGTCGGCGTCATCGGCCCCATCGACCTCTTCCGCCTCGCGACCGGCCTCGGCGTTGCGCGCGATGCCGACGACGGCATCCCGCTTGCCCAGATTGATCAGTTGGACGCCCATGGTGTCACGGCCCGTCTCCCTGACTTCATTGACTCGCGTGCGAATCACACCGCCGCCGAGCGTGATGGCGAGGATCTCGTCCGTCTCCTCGACCACCAGCGCCCCGACGAGCGACCCGCGGTCCTCCACGATCTTGGCGGCCTTGATGCCGAGGCCGCCGCGGCCCTGGACGCGGTACTCGTCGACAGGGGTCCGCTTCGCGTACCCGCCGTCGGTGGCAGTGAACACGAACGTACCGGTCCGCACCACATTCATCGAGAGCAGCTCGTCGCCTTCGCGGAAACTCATCCCCTTGACGCCGGAGGTCGCCCGGCCCATGGGGCGCAGCGCGTCGTCCGTCGCGGTGAACCTGATCGACTGCGCCTTCCTGCTGATGAGCAGCAGGTCGTCCTCGGCCGACACCAGCTCGGCGCCGATCAGCTCGTCGTCGCCGCCGGCCGGGGTCTCGCGCAGGTTGATCGCGATGACGCCGCCGGAGCGCGGGGAGTCGTAGTCCTTGAGCGCGGTCTTCTTCACCAGACCGCCCTTAGTCGCCAGGATCAGGTACGGCGCGGCCTCGTAGTCGCGGATCGCCAGGATCTGGGCGATCTTCTCGTCCGGCTGGAAGGCCAGCAGGTTGGCGACGTGCTGGCCGCGCGCGTCCCGTCCCGCGTCCGGGAGCTCGTAGGCCTTGGCCCGGTAGACCCGGCCCTTGTTGGTGAAGAACAGCAGCCAGTGGTGCGTCGTCGAGACGAAGAAGTGGTCGACGATGTCGTCTTCCTTGAGCTTCGTCCCGCGCACGCCCTTGCCGCCGCGCTTCTGTGACCGGTAGTCGTCCGTCTTCGTGCGCTTCACATAGCCGCCACGGGAGATCGTGACGACGATGTCCTCCTCGGCGATCAGGTCCTCGATGGACATGTCGCCGTCAAAGGGCACCAGCTTGGAGCGCCGGTCGTCGCCGAACTTGTCGACGATCGCCGCCAGCTCCTCGCTCACGATCGAACGCTGCTTCGCGGGCGAGGACAGGATCTCGTTGTACTCGTTGATCTTGGCCTGGAGCTCGTCGTGCTCGGCGGTGATCTTCTGGTGCTCCAGCGCGGCCAGCCGGCGCAGCTGCATCTCCAGGATCGCGTTCGCCTGGAGCTCGTCGATCTCCAGGAGGCCCATCAGGCCCTCGCGCGCGATCTCCACCGTGTTGCTGCGCCGGATGAGGGCGATGACCTCGTCGATGGCGTTCAGGGCCTTGAGGAGGCCGCGCAGGATGTGCGCCCGCTCCTCCGCCTTGCGCAGCCGGAACTTCGTCCGCCGGACGATGACCTCGATCTGGTGCGTCACCCAGTGGCGGATGAACGCGTCGATCGACAGCGTGCGCGGCACCCCGTCGACGAGCGCCAGCATGTTGGCGCCGAAGTTCGACTGGAGGTCGGTGTGCTTGTAGAGGTTGTTCAGGACGACCTTGGCGACCGCGTCCCGCTTGAGCACGACGACCAGGCGCTGGCCGGTGCGCGAGGAGGTCTCGTCCCGGACGTCCGCGATCCCGCCGACCTTGCCGTCCTTGACCAGGTCGGCGATCTTCTGCGCGAGGTTGTCGGGGTTGGTCTGGTACGGAAGCTCCGTGACGACCAGGCACTGGCGGCCCTGGATCTCCTCGACCGCCACGACCGCGCGCATCGTGATGGAGCCGCGGCCGGTCCGGTAGGCCTCCTCGATGCCCTTGCGGCCCACGACGAGCGCGCCGGTCGGGAAGTCGGGGCCCTTGATGCGCTCCATCAGCGCGTCGAGCAGCTCCTCGTGGGAGGCCTCGGGGTGCTCCAGGTACCACTGGGCGCCGGCGGCGACCTCGCGCAGGTTGTGCGGCGGGATGTTGGTCGCCATGCCGACCGCGATGCCCGCGGAGCCGTTGACCAGCAGGTTCGGGAACCGCGCCGGCAGGACCGTCGGCTCCTGGTTGCGGCCGTCGTAGTTGTCCTGGAAGTCGACGGTCTCCTCGTCGATGTCCCGGACCATCTCCATGGACAGCGGCATCATCTTGCACTCGGTGTACCGCATGGCCGCGGCCGGGTCGTTGCCCGGGGAACCGAAGTTGCCGTTGGAGTCCACCAGCGGCATGCGCATCGACCAGTGCTGCGCGAGGCGCACCAGGGCGTCGTAGATGGAGGAGTCGCCGTGCGGGTGGTACGTGCCCATGACGTCGCCGACGACGCGGGCGCACTTGTAGAAGCCCTTCTCGGGGCGGTAGCCGCCGTCGTACATCGCGTACAGCACCCGGCGGTGGACGGGCTTGAGGCCGTCCCGCACGTCGGGCAGCGCACGCGAGACGATGACGGACATCGCGTAGTCGAGGTAGGAGCGCTGCATCTCCGTCTCGAGCCCGACGGGCTCTACGCGCATGCCCACACCGGGGATCGCGGCTTCCTCTTCCGGCATCACGGGTTCAGGTGTCACGGGGGTGTTCTCGTCGGCCATTGCTGGTCAAAGTCCTTTCGAGCTGCGGCGTCGCGGGTACGGCCGACTCAGATGTCGAGGAAGCGGACGTCCTTGGCGTTGCGCTGGATGAACGAGCGCCGCGCCTCGACGTCCTCGCCCATCAGCACCGAGAACAGGTCGTCGGCCTGCGCCGCGTCGTCCAGCGTGACCTGGCCGAGGACCCGGTGGTCGACGTCCATGGTCGTGACGCGCAGCTCTTCGGCGTTCATCTCGCCGAGGCCCTTGAAGCGCTGGATCGAGTCTTCCCTGATCCGCTTGCCGTTCTGCTTGCCGAGGTCGACGAGGGCGTCGCGCTCGCGGTCCGAGTACGCGTACTCGAAATCGTCCCGGCCCCACTTGATCTTGTAGAGCGGCGGGCGCGAGAGGTAGACGTGCCCCGCCTCCACCAGCGGCCGCATGAAGCGGAAGAGGAAGGTCAGCAGCAGGGTGTTGATGTGCTGACCGTCGACGTCGGCGTCCGCCATCAGGATGATCTTGTGATAGCGGAGCTTCTCGATGTCGAAGTCCTCGTGGACCCCGGTGCCGAAGGCCGAGATCAGCGCCTGGACCTCGGTGTTCTGGAGGATCTTGTCGATCCGGGCCTTCTCGACGTTCAGGATCTTGCCGCGGATGGGCAGGATCGCCTGGTACATCGGGTTGCGGCCGGACTTCGCCGAACCGCCGGCGGAGTCACCCTCGACGATGAAGATCTCGCACTTGGTGGGGTCGTTCGACTGGCAGTCGCTGAGCTTGCCGGGCAGCGAGGCGCTCTCCAGGAGCCCCTTGCGCCGGGTCAGGTCGCGCGCCTTGCGGGCCGCCACACGGGCGGTCGAGGCGGCGATGCCCTTGCGGATGATGTCGGCGGCCTCGTTGGGGTTCCGGTCGAACCAGTCCGTCAGCTGCTCGTGGACCACCTTCTGCACGAAGGTCTTGGCCTCCGTGTTGCCCAGCTTGGTCTTCGTCTGACCCTCGAACTGGGGCTCGCCCAGCTTCACCGAGATGATCGCGGTGAGACCCTCGCGGACGTCCTCACCGGTGAGGTTGTCGTCCTTCTCGCGCAGCAGCTTCTTCTCGCGCGCGTACCGGTTGACCAGCGAGGTCAGCGCCGCACGGAAGCCCTCCTCGTGCGTGCCGCCCTCGTGCGTGTGGATCGCGTTGGCGAAGGAGTAGACGCCCTCGGTGTACTGCGTGTTCCACTGCATGGCGATCTCGGCCGAGAGGAGTCGCTCCTTGTCCTCGGCCTCGATGTCGATCACCGACTGGTGGATGACGTCGCCCTTGCGGGAGTTCAGGTACTTCACGAAATCGACGATGCCGTTTTCGTAGTGGTACGTGACCGTGCGGACGGCCTCCTCCGCGGCGGGCTCGACCGCGTCGGCGCTGTCCGCGCCCGCCGTCGCCTTCGCGGACTCACGCTCGTCGGTGAGCTTGAGGGTGAGGCCCTTGTTGAGGAACGCCATCTCCTGGAAGCGGCGCGAGAGGGTCTCGAAGCTGTACTCGGTCGTCTCGAAGATGTCCCCGTCGGCCCAGAAGGTGACCGACGTGCCGGTCTCCTCCGTGGCCTCGTGCTGGGCCAGGGGGGCGGTCGGGACGCCGAGCTTGTAGTCCTGGGTCCAGCGGTGTCCGTCGGTCTTGACCTCGACGGAGACACGGGTGGACAGAGCGTTGACGACGGAGACGCCGACACCGTGCAGACCGCCGGAGACGGCGTAGCCGCCGCCGCCGAACTTGCCGCCGGCGTGCAGGACGGTCAGCACGACCTCGACGGCCGGCTTGCCCTCGGACGGCACGATGCCGACGGGGATGCCCCGGCCGTTGTCGATCACACGCACCCCGCCGTCGGCGAGGATCGTGACGTCGATGGTGTCCGCGTGACCGGCCATCGCCTCGTCGACCGAGTTGTCGACGACCTCCTGCACGAGGTGGTGCAGGCCTCTCTCACCGGTCGAGCCGATGTACATGCCAGGCCGCTTGCGGACCGCGTCCAGCCCTTCCAGCACGGTGATCGCACTGGCGTCGTACGAGGCGGTGACCTCGCCCGCCTCACCGACCGCGGACGGAATGTTCTCGTTGGGGTTGCCGGAATCGGCCACGAAGCGCCCTTTCTGGCACAGCACAGGCCGTTCTCCGGCAGGCGGGAGCGGCTGCGTCGTTCGGCTTGTATCGACGACTCCCGCCTTACTTGCGGGATTACTGCTCAGTCTACCGGTAGCTCTGACATGAATGGGGGTTTGCCGGTGCCTGAGTCCGCATGTGCCGCCCTGAACGAGCGGCTAACGACTCCCCATATCCGGGACGGGCCCCCAAGAGGCCCTGAAGGGCTTTGAGCGCTTCGGCCTGTCAACCTCCCGCTACGGTGAGGGACACCCCCGCCGCACCCCCCGGCCCCCCGGGGCGCCGACCATGCGGAACCCACCCCCGCGGCCGTCTGGTACACGACAATTTTAAGCCAAAAGCGCAGCTCAGGCAGGCGGGGCGGCGACCCGGTCGACACCGCCCCCGTCAGCCGCCGACGGCCTCACCCGTAGGTGTCTCCCGGGCCCGTGCTGCCCGGCGCCCGCAGCGGCCCGTACCGGCGCTCCGGACCCGCAGGACCGACCACTTTGATCATCCGTACGGTGCCCTGCCCCAGGTCCGCGTTCAGCCGGGCCACCAGCTGCGGGGCCAGCAGCCGGAGCTGGGTCGCCCAGGCCGTGGAGTCACAGCTCACCGTCAGCACCCGGGCCCCCGGGTCGTCGTCGTACCGCACCGGAACGCAGTGCTTCGCGAGATCGTCGCCGACGATCTGCGGCCACCGCCCCATCACCCCGCCCACCGCGGCGGGCGTCTCCCAGCCGCGCTCGGTGATCAGCCGGTTGATCGCGGAGCCCAGCCGCTGCGGGTCGCGGCCGTCCGAGCGCGCCCCGGAACGCAGCCCGCCCCCGCGTCGGGCCTGCTTCCGCTGCTGCGCCGCCGTGCCCCGCGCCCTCGCCTGCTCCTTCGCCGCCCGCAGCGCGACGCGGGCCAGATCGACCCCGGCCGCCTCCGGCGGTTTCCGGGTCCCGGCGGCGGCCGGGTCCGACGCGCCCTCCGCGGCCCCGGCCCGCCGGCCACCGCCCGCCCCGGCCGGTCCTCCGCCCGAGCGCGCCGCACCCCGGGGACGGTCCGCCGTCCCGGGAGCGCCCGCAGGGTCCGAGGCCTCGGCGCCCCCGCCAGACGCCGGCCTGGCCGTGTGCTCGCCCCGGCCGGTCATGCCCGCTCCACCTCGCCCGCGGACACCGCGTACCGCGCCCCCGCCAGCACACCCGGGACGTCCTGGGCCACCGCGGCCGTCACCAGCACCTGCTCGCCGGGCGCCACCAGCTCCGCCAGGCGTTCCCGGCGGCGGTCGTCCAGCTCGGCGAATACGTCGTCCAGGACCAGCACCGGCTCGTTGCCCTCTGCGCGCAGCAGCTCGTACGAGGCCAGCCGCAGGGCCAGCGCGTACGACCAGGACTCACCGTGGCTCGCGTACCCCTTCGCCGGCATGGAGCGCAGTCCGAGCACCAGGTCGTCGCGGTGCGGGCCGACGAGCGTCACCCCGCGCTCGATCTCCTGCTTGCGGACGCCGGCGAGCGCGGCGATCACCTGCTCGTACAGCTCCTCACGGCTCCGCGCCGAGCCCACGTCCTCGCCCACGGAGCTGCGGTACTCCAGGGTCACCGGGCCGCCGCCCGGCGCGACGTCCCCATAGGCCTTGTCGGCCAGCGGCCGCAGCGTGGCGATCAGGTCCAGACGCTGCGCGAGCAGCTCGGCGCCCACCCGGCCCAGATGCTGGTCCCAGACGTCCAGGGTGGACAGGTCCATCGAGCGGCCGCCGTGCCGACGGGCCATCGCCGCGGACTTCAGCAGGGTGTTGCGCTGCTTGAGCACCCGCTCGTAGTCGGAGCGGACCCCCGCCATCCGGGGCGAGCGCGCGGTGACCAGCTCGTCCAGGAACCGCCGCCGCTCGCCGGGGTCGCCCTTGACCAGCGCCAGGTCCTCGGGCGCGAACAGCACTGTCCGCACGATCCCCAGCACGTCACGCGGTCTGACCTGCGAGGACCGGTTGATCCTGGCCCGATTGGCCCGGCCGGGGTTCAGCTCCAGCTCGATCAGCTGGGACCGCTCGCCCTGGGTGACCGCGGCACGGATGACGGCACGCTCCGCGCCCATGCGGACCAGCGGGGCGTCGGAGGAGACCCGGTGGCTGCCGAGGGCGGCGAGATAGCCGACGGCCTCGACGAGGTTGGTCTTGCCCTGCCCGTTGGCGCCCACGAACGCGGTGACGCCCGGGTCGAGAGGGACCTCGACCCGGGCGTACGAGCGGAAGTCGGCCAGTGAGAGATGGGTGACGTGCATGGTGGCCGACCTCTCCCGGCAGTGCTTCGCAGGTGTGTCACGTTGGCGCGTGGCCGACGTGTCGATCAGTTCTCGCTCTTGGACTCGACCGCGTGGCCGCCGAACTGATTGCGCAGCGCGGCGATCATCTTCATCTGCGGCGAGTCGTCCTGACGCGAGGCGAACCGGGCGAACAGGGACGCCGTGATCGCGGGCAGCGGCACCGCGTTGTCGATCGCGGCCTCCACCGTCCAGCGGCCCTCGCCCGAGTCGGCGGCGAAGCCCCGGAGCTTCTCCAGGTGCTCGTCGTCGTCCAGGGCGTTGACCGCGAGGTCGAGCAGCCAGGACCGGATGACCGTGCCCTCCTGCCAGGAGCGGAAGACCTCGCGCACGTCGGTGACGGAGTCGACCTTCTCCAGCAGCTCCCAGCCCTCGGCATACGCCTGCATCATGGCGTACTCGATGCCGTTGTGAACCATCTTCGCGAAGTGGCCCGCGCCGATCTTGCCCGCGTGGACCGAGCCGAAGTCCCCCTCGGGCTTCAGCGCGTCGAAGACCGGCTGGACCTTCGCGACGTTCTCGGCGTCGCCGCCGTACATCAGGGCGTAGCCGTTCTCCAGGCCCCAGACGCCGCCGGAGACGCCGCAGTCGACGAAGCCGATGTCCTTGCGGCCCAGCTCGGCCCCGTGCTTCTCGTCGTCGGTCCAGCGCGAGTTCCCGCCGTCGACCACGACGTCGCCGGGCGAGAGCAGCTCGGCCAGCTCGTCGATCGTGGACTGCGTCGCGGCGCCGGCCGGGACCATGACCCACACGACCCGCGGGCCCTTCAACCTGCCGACCAGCTCTTCGAGACTGTGGACATCGGCGACGTCCGGGTTGCGGTCATAACCGATGACGGTGTGGCCTGCGCGGCGGATGCGCTCGCGCATGTTGCCGCCCATCTTGCCGAGGCCGACGAGTCCGAGCTCCATCAGAGATTCCTTAAGCGTCGTGGCGATAAGCGTCGGGGCGTGTGTGCCCAGGACCGAGCCTACGCCCGGCGGACGGCAGCAGGGCGGGCCCGCTCCGCGCCGAGCGGGCCCGCTGAGGACTGCCGAAGGTGCGTGCCCCGGACGGCCGGGTCAGCCGGAGAGGCGCACCGGCATGATCAGGTACTTGTACGCGTCGTCCGCCTCGGCGTCGACGGCCGGGCGCCCGCTGAGCAGGGCGGGCTTGGTCGACGTGGTGAACGAGAGCTGGGCGACCGGGGAGTCGATCGCGCTCAGGCCGTCCAGCAGGAAGGTCGGGTTGAAGGCGATCGAGATGTCGTCGCCCTCCAGCACCGAGTCGACGCGCTCCACAGCCTGTGCGTCGTCGCTGGAGCCGGCCTCCAGGATGAGCACGCCCTGCTCGAAGCTGAGCCGGACGGGGGTGTTGCGCTCGGCGACCAGGGCCACACGCTTGACGGCCTCGACGAAGGGAGCCGTCTCGATCACCGCGACCGAGTTGAACTCGGTGGGGAAGAGCGTGCGGTACTTCGGCAGGTCGCCCTCGAGCAGCCGCGTGGTGGTACGGCGGCCGGCGCCCTCGAAGCCGATCAGGCCCTCGCCCGCGCCGGAGCCGGAGAGCGCCAGGGTGACCGTGTCACCGCTGGTGAGCGCCTTCGCGGTGTCCAGGAGCGTCTTGGCGGGCACCAGGGCCACCGCCGACGCGTCCGGGTTCTCCGGCTTCCACAGGAACTCGCGGACCGCGAAGCGGTAGCGGTCGGTGGAGGCGAGGGTGACGGTGTCGCCCTCGATCTCGATCCGCACGCCGGTGAGCACCGGCAGCGTGTCGTCGCGGCCCGCGGCGATGGCGACCTGGGCGGCGGCGGAGGCGAAGACCTCGCCCGGGACGGTGCCCGTGGCGGTGGGCATCTGCGGCAGCGCCGGATACTCCTCCACCGGCAGGGTGTGGAGGGTGAACCGCGAGGAGCCGCAGACCACCGTGGCCCGCACACCGTCGGTGGAGATCTCCACCGGGCGGTTGGGCAGGGCGCGGCAGATGTCGGCGAGCAGCCGGCCGGAGACGAGCACCGTGCCGTCCTCGTCGATCTCCGCGTCGACGGAGACCCTGGCGGAGACCTCGTAGTCGAAGCTGGAGAAGCTGAGCGCCCCGTCCTCCGCCTTCAGCAGTAGGCCCGCGAGAACGGGCGCCGGCGGACGGGCCGGGAGGCTGCGGGCCACCCAGGCCACCGCCTCCGCGAGTACATCGCGCTCCACCCGGATCTTCACCGGAACCGCCTCCTGCTGTTGCTCGCTCGCCCTGCTGGCCTTCGTCGTCTGGACCGGATCTCCCTGCCGAGGGCTGAGGAGGCTCCGGGGTCCAGTCTGACGTACGGCACCGACAGTCGTTGCTGCTCGGGGTCAAGTCGGGCAAAGAGCTTCGGGGCGGTCGCCGGTCGAGTTGTACACAGGCCCCACTTCGAAGCGGATTCCTGGCTAACTCTGAGTGGTAGTAGTAGTAGGCCTTGTGGATACCGTGGATAACGTCGTTTTCGCAGGTCAGCGGCGGTTTTTTATCCACCGGCCCTGTGGGCGGCGCCCGTGGACAACCAGGGCTTTCTGTGGACGGACGAAAGTTCTGCACACCCGATGCACAGGAGGGGCCCACTTCTCCCCAGGCCTGTCCCCAGCTTTACCCACGTTCCCCACAGCCCAACCCGGGGTCTCGGTGTGACGGCTTTCACTCCGGGCGGTGAGAGCGGGTGTTGCGTTGCCGAACAGTGGACAGGGGTGTGGAGAAGCTGGGGACAACCCGGCCCAGCCTGTGGGCCGTCGGTGGACAACCGTGCCGACCCCCTGTGGACGGAAAGTCTGTCCACAGGCTGTGGATGACGGTTGACCACAAATCCCCAACCACGTGACCTGGCCTGATGGAGTATCGGCAGCGGGCCCTGTGGACGCAATATGGACAACTTCCCAGTCCCCAGGCTGTGGACGGAAAGTTTCTCGCACATCTGTGGAGAAGGGGCTCTGAGCAGCCCGTATTCGAACAGTCCCGGTCGCAGGGCACGAGGCCCAGGGCGCGACGCGGGCTCTTCCGGGACGGTGGCAGAGCCCCTGCGGGCCGCCCGCAGACGCTCTCGTGGGCGGTCTCGGGCTCTGCGGGGCCTGACCGGCAGCTGAGGGGGCCTCCCCCGGCGCGGTACCGGCGCGGTAGGCGTTTCCCCGGAGCGTGCGGCGGGCGCCGGATTCCGCGGAGACCGGATTCCGTGGAGGCGGGCCCGGGCCCGGGCGCGGCCAGGCGGCGACGTCGGCCCAGCGGGGTCTTCTCAGCGGTCGGCGGGGGGCACAGGCCGCGGGAGCCAGGCGGCGACGCCGGCAGAAGGGGACGGCGAAGGGCGCCTGGCCCG
>NZ_JBBBEN010000098.1:152327-192089 GCF_037137275.1 Streptomyces pratensis
GGCGGCGCCGACGGCGTCGGCCCCGTCCCCCGAAGCCACTGCCGACCGGGCCTCGAAGACGCCCTTCGCCCGCGCTGCCAGAAGTGCGCGTCAGCCGTTCTTGATGCGGTTGGTCAGCTCGGTGACCTGGTTGTAGATGGATCGGCGCTCCGCCATCAACGCCCGGATCTTGCGGTCCGCGTGCATCACCGTCGTATGGTCGCGGCCACCGAACTGCGCGCCGATCTTCGGCAGCGAGAGATCGGTGAGCTCCCGGCACAGGTACATGGCGATCTGGCGCGCCGTCACCAGGACGCGGCTGCGCGAGGACCCGCAGAGGTCGTCCACCGTGAGGCCGAAGTAGTCCGCCGTCGCCGCCATGATGGCCGGCGCGGTGATCTCCGGCGCCGCCTCCTCGCCGCCCGGGATCAGGTCCTTGAGCACGATCTCGGTGAGTCCGAGGTCCACGGGCTGCCGGTTGAGGGAGGCGAAGGCCGTGACCCGGATGAGAGCGCCCTCCAGCTCACGGATGTTGCGCGAGATCCGCGAGGCGATGAACTCCAGGACCTCCGGAGGGGCGTTGAGCTGCTCCTGGACCGCCTTCTTGCGGAGGATCGCGATCCTCGTCTCCAGCTCCGGGGGCTGGACGTCGGTGGTCAGGCCCCACTCGAAGCGGTTGCGCAGCCGGTCCTCCAGCGTCACCAGCTGCTTGGGCGGCCGGTCGGACGACAGCACGATCTGCTTGTTCGCGTTGTGCAGCGTGTTGAAGGTGTGGAAGAACTCCTCCTGCGTCGACTCCTTGCTCGCCAGGAACTGGATGTCGTCGACGAGCAGGATGTCCACGTCGCGGTACCGCTTGCGGAAGGTGTCGCCCTTGCCGTCGCGGATCGAGTTGATGAACTCGTTGGTGAACTCCTCCGAGCTCACGTACCGCACCCGGGTACCCGGGTAGAGGCTGCGGGCGTAGTGGCCGATGGCGTGCAGCAGGTGGGTCTTGCCGAGCCCGGACTCCCCGTAGATGAAGAGGGGGTTGTACGCCTTCGCGGGCGCTTCGGCGACGGCCACCGCCGCGGCGTGCGCGAACCGGTTGGACGCCCCGATGACGAAGGTGTCGAAGAGGTACTTCGGATTCAGCCGGGCGTGCGGCTCGCCGGGGCCGGGCGCGGGGGCCGGCTGCGCGCCCATCGGCCCGGGCACCGATCCGCCGGCCCGCCCGGGGCCGGGGCCGCCCTGGCGGTGCTGCGCCTGCGGGTCCTGGCGGTCGGGGCGCTGCTGGTCGTACCCCTGGTGCTCGGGCGGCTGCGACCGGTAGTCGTGCTGCTGCGGGCGCCCGGCGCCGTACGGCTCGCGCCACTGGTCGGAGGGCTGCTCGCGGTAGGGCTCGGAATCGCGGTACGGCTCGCTCTCGCGGTACCCGTCGGAAGGCTGCTCCCGGTCCTGGTACCCGCCGTGCCGCGGCTGCTGCCAGGAGAGGTCCTCCTGGGTGCGCGGCCAGGCGCCGGGCTCCGGGCGCTGCTGCTGGTAGTCGGGGTAGGCCGGCCGGGCGGCCGGCATGCCGTCGTCGGAGGAGCGGTGGCCGTACCCGTCGTACGCGTCGTCGTCGCGGGGCGGCCCGGAGTAACGGCGCCCCTGCTGGCCCTGGTGCGAGGCGTGCATCGGGGGCGCCGGCGGGGCGGGCGGTTCGCCGGCGGAGTCGTCGACGGTGATCGCGATCCGGATGGGGCGGCCGCACTCCCGGGTCAGCGTCTCGCTGATGAGCGGGGCGAGCCGGCCCTCCAGGACGCGCTTCCCCCATTCATTGGGGACGGCCAGGAGTGCGGTGTCGGCGACGAGTGCCAGCGGCTGGCAGCGCTCGATCCACTGCTTGTCCTTCGGCTCGATGCCCTGCTGCCCCTCCCCGAGGAGTTGTTCCAGCACTCGCGGCCACACTGCGGCAAGATCGGCAGGTACGTCAGCCACAAGGCACGCTCTCTCGCATGTCCCACGAATGTGTGGTTCTCGGGACGGGATGGGTCGGGTCGGGTGAGGCCCGGCAGGGGGGAAGGAAAGGAACCGGAGTTCAGCCACGGTAGTCAGGCCGACCCGCGCGGTTCAAGTCGTTGTCCACAGGCTGTGCACAATGGGAGGCCGGGCGGAGCCGGTTTGACCGGATGGCGTAGCCGCGCGTACCGTGACCAGGTCGAGTTGTCGATGGCTGCTGCCGCCTGCCTCCGATGGGCAAAGATCACGATCCTGTGATTGTGAAGCGGTGCACTAAGGCGTTTACGCGAGTTCCTCGTGGGCGCACGGTGACAGCCAGGCGATGTCCCGCCAACACACGAATCATTTCTGGAGCCCCCGAGTGAGCAAGCGCACCTTCCAGCCGAACAACCGTCGTCGCGCCAAGACCCATGGCTTCCGGCTGCGCATGCGTACCCGTGCCGGCCGTGCGATTCTCGCGAACCGCCGTGGCAAGGGCCGCAGCAGCCTGTCCGCCTGATCGCCAACAGGTCCATGACGTGCTGCCTACCGAGAATCGGCTGAGGCGGCGCGAGGACTTCGCGACCGCGGTACGACGAGGACGTCGAGCCGGACGTCCGTTGCTCGTCGTCCATCTACGCAGCGGTGAAACGGACCCGCACGTGACGGGGGAGAGTGTTCTCCCGCCGCGTGCGGGTTTCGTCGTCAGCAAAGCCGTAGGAGGCGCGGTCGTCAGGACGGCGGTGAAGCGCAAGCTCCGCCACCTCGTCCGCGACCGGCTGGCCCAGCTGCCCCCCGGTAGCCTTGTAGTCGTACGGGCGCTGCCCGGTTCGGGCGACGCCGACCACGCACAGCTGGCCCGAGACCTGGACGCCGCGTTGCAGCGGCTGCTGGGAGGGGGCGCGCGATGAAGTACCCGTTGCTTGCTCTCATCAAGCTGTACCAGTGGACGATCAGTCCACTCCTCGGGCCTGTCTGCCGTTATTACCCGTCGTGTTCCCACTATGGATATACGTCGATCGACAGGCACGGAGCCATCAAGGGAACCGCGCTGACCGCCTGGCGCATCCTGCGGTGCAATCCGTGGTCACCCGGTGGTGTGGATCACGTTCCGCCCCGCAGGCGTCCCCGGTGGCACGAGCTGCTGCGTAACGCCCTGCGTGGCGACAAGGGCGGGGAGTCCGCCGCTGACGTGCCGTCCGGGGGGTCGGTCTCCGAACCTCCGGGCCCGGCCGCAGAGACCTCGCCCAATGCTCAAGGAGCCTGATTAGTGGACACGATTGCCAGTCTGTTCAGCTTCATCACGTGGCCCGTTTCCTGGGTCATCGTCCAGTTCCACAAGGTCTATGGCGCGATCTTCGGCGATGACTCGGGGTGGGCCTGGGGCCTGTCCATCGTGTCGCTGGTGGTGCTGATCCGGATCTGTCTGATCCCGCTTTTCGTGAAGCAGATCAAGTCCACCCGGAACATGCAGGTGCTCCAGCCGAAGATGAAGGCGATCCAGGAGCGCTACAAGAACGACAAACAGCGTCAGTCCGAAGAGATGATGAAGCTGTACAAGGAGACGGGCACCAACCCGCTCTCCTCGTGCCTTCCCATCCTCGCGCAGTCGCCGTTCTTCTTCGCCCTGTACCACGTGCTGTCGTCCATCGCCTCGAACAAGAAGATCGGCGAGATCGATCAGGGCCTGCTGGACAGCGCCCGTGAGGCGCACATCTTCGGAGCTCCGCTGGCCGCCAAGTTCACGGACAGCGCCGAGAAGGTCGCCTCGCTCAACGCCGATCTGCTGGACGTCCGGATCATCACCGCGATCATGATCGTCCTGATGTCGGCCTCGCAGTTCTTCACGCAGCGCCAGCTGATGACGAAGAACGTCGACCTGACGGTGAAGACCCCGTACATGCAGCAGCAGAAGATGCTGATGTACATCTTCCCGGTCATCTTCGCCGTGATGGGTGTCAACTTCCCCGTCGGTGTCCTCGTCTACTGGCTGACCACGAACGTCTGGACCATGGGTCAGCAGATGTACGTGATCAACCAGAACCCGACGCCGGGCAGCAAGGCGCAGGACGCCTACCTCCAGCGGCTCCTCAAGAGCGTGAGCTCCCACGGGCAGGTTCGGGGCCGGACCCGGCGCAACACCGTCAAGCGGATCGTCGCCAAGGGCTCCGACCGCAACGACATCGAGCGCAAGTTCATCACCGGTCTGGCCAAGCTGGGTCTCGTGGCCCAGGAGGACGGCACCGTGCTGAAGGGCGAGACGGCCGGCGTCGAGGCGGAGGGCGGTGCGGCGCAGAAGCGCCAGCAGCCCAAGCGTCAGACCAAGGCGAAGCGCCAGACGGCCGCCACCACGGCCGGTGGAGCCAAGGACACGGAATCCGCCGCGGCCGCCGGTTCCAAGACCTCGCTCCAGAAGCAGGACGATCAGCCGAAGCCCGCGGGCAAGCCCGCCTCCGGCTCCTCACGCCAAGCCAAGTCCGGACAGCGCAAGGGCCCGCAGCGGCCCAAGCACCCGTCCAAGAAGTAAGAAGGAGTCCATCCGTGACGGAAGGCACCATCTCCACGGCCGCCGCTGAGGGCAGCGACACCCTGTCCCGCCTGGAGCAGGAGGGCGAGATCGCGGCCGACTACCTCGAAGGACTGCTCGACATCGCCGACCTCGACGGCGACATCGACATGGACGTCGAGGCGGACCGGGCCGCGGTGTCGATCATCAGCGACTCGGCACGCGACCTGGAGAAGCTCGTGGGCCGCGACGGTGAGGTTCTGGAGGCGCTCCAGGAGCTGACACGGCTGGCCGTGCACCGGGAGACCGGTGACCGCAGCCGTCTGATGCTGGACATCGGCGGGTTTCGGGCGAAGAAGCGCGAGACTCTCGCCGCGCTGGGTGCCAAGGCCGCGGACGAGGTCAAGAGCTCCGGCGAGCCGGTCAAGCTGGAGCCGATGACTCCGTTCGAGCGCAAGGTCGTGCACGACGCGATCGCGGCGGCCGGTCTGCGGAGCGAGTCGGAAGGCGAGGAGCCGCAGCGGTTCGTCGTCGTTCTCCCGGCCTGACCCGATCCTTGTACTGTCGGCCCCGTCTGTTCGCAGGCGGGGCCGATCTTTGTCAGCCTGATAGTCAGCCACCCACAGTGCGCTAGTGCGGTACGGAAGGACGGTCCCCGTGACGGAGGCAGCAGAGCTCCCCCAGGCGCCCGCAGAGGCGCAGGCGGTATTCGGAGAGCTCTTCCCGGAGGCTGTCCGGTACGCGGAGCTTCTGGCGGACGCCGGAGTCAAGCGCGGTCTCATCGGGCCACGCGAAGTGCCCCGGCTGTGGGAGCGCCACCTGCTGAACTGTGCGGTGCTCTCCGAGGTCGTGCCGGAAGGCGTCACCGTCTGCGACGTCGGTTCGGGTGCGGGGCTGCCCGGCGTCCCGCTGGCGTTGGTGCGGCCGGACCTCAAGATCACCTTGCTGGAGCCCCTGCTCCGCCGGACGAACTTCCTCCAGGAGGTCGTGGAGCTGCTCGGTCTGGATCATGTGACGGTCGTGCGCGGCAGGGCCGAGGAGGTCCTTGGGACGTTGCAACCGGTTCACGTCGTCACCGCTCGCGCCGTCGCGCCGCTGGACCGGCTGGCAGGCTGGGGCGTGCCCCTGCTGAAGCCGTACGGCGAGATGCTGGCGCTCAAGGGTGACACCGCGGAGGAGGAGCTCAACGGTGCCCGGGCCGCGCTGAGCAAGCTCGGCGTGCTGGAGACCGAGGTCCTCCAGGTGGGCGAGGGATTGGTCGATCCCCTGTCCACCGTGGTCCGTGTGGTGGTGGGCGAGAGCCCGGGGGGTGTGAGGTTCGCCGCAAAGAGGGCCAAGGCCGCACGGACAGGGCGGGTGCGCCGACGCCGCTGATCAGCGGCGTCGACCGGCCCCGAGCCCCCGCCTCCCGCTTACCAGTACGCGGCTTTCTGCACCTCTTGTGCCGCTTATCAGCGATACGTCGGTAAAGCGGGCGTATGCACCTCGTGCGGAGTGTCGTGGCCTGGTAGTTGCTGTGCAGAGGCATCGTGTTTCACGTGAAACGTCGCTCTCTGTTGCAGGGAATCATCGGCCGCGGTCGTGCGGCCGCCACGCCGCGCGACCGCAAACCCGGACGGGTGGCCGAGTTGTCCACACGTGCGGATTCATCCACAGAACAGCGGGCCTCGCTGGTTCACGACCCCGAAAGCATGGCAGGCTCTGTTCATTGCGAGCCTGAAGTCGAGGAGAGTGAATCCTTGCGGTCCGACGCCAACATCGCGGGACCGATGACCGACCCGGTCCCCGGTCCCCGAACCGAGTCCGCGGGGGAGGGTGTTTCACGTGAAACACCGCCTCCGATGGACGACACACCCATCGGTCGTGCCGCCCAACTGGCGGTCGAGACCGTCGGCCGCGCCGGCGAGGGGCTGCCTCGCCCTGACAGCACCCGCGTCATGGTGGTGGCCAACCAGAAGGGCGGAGTCGGCAAAACGACCACGACCGTCAACCTTGCGGCGTCCCTGGCCCTGCACGGGGCGCGCGTCCTGGTCGTCGACCTCGACCCGCAGGGCAATGCCTCCACGGCTCTGGGCATCGATCACCACGCCGACGTTCCCTCTATCTACGACGTCCTGGTCGAGAGCCGGCCGCTCTCCGAGGTGGTCCAGCCCGTTCCCGACGTAGAAGGTCTGTTCTGCGCTCCCGCCACCATCGATCTCGCCGGTGCGGAGATCGAACTGGTGTCACTGGTGGCGCGGGAAAGCCGACTCCAGCGGGCGGTTCAGGCGTACGAGCAGCCGTTGGATTACATCCTCATCGACTGTCCTCCCTCGCTCGGCCTGCTGACGGTGAACGCGCTGGTGGCCGGAGCCGAGGTGCTGATCCCCATCCAGTGCGAGTACTACGCGCTGGAAGGCCTGGGACAGCTTCTGAGGAACGTCGACCTGGTGCGGGGCCACCTGAACCCGGGCCTGCACGTCTCGACGATCCTGCTGACGATGTACGACGGCCGGACGAGGCTCGCCTCACAGGTCGCCGAGGAAGTGCGCACGCACTTCGGCAAGGAGGTGCTGCGGACGAGCATCCCGCGATCGGTGCGCATCTCGGAGGCCCCCAGCTATGGCCAGACCGTGCTGACCTATGACCCGGGGTCCAGCGGCTCGCTCTCCTACCTCGAGGCTGCCCGGGAGATCGCCCTGAGAGGCGCCGGAGTGCACTACGAAGCTCAGCACGCTCCCACCAGCATGCAGAACAACCAGCAGAACGTAGCGGAGGGCATTCAGTGAGTGAGCGTCGTAGAGGTCTGGGGCGTGGGCTCGGGGCGCTCATCCCGGGAGCCCCTCAGGAGAAGCAGACGTCAGTGCCCGGAGGGAGCGGCTCGGCGGCGTCAGGGCTGGGGCCGCTGCTGACCGGAGAGCGTGGAGTGGCTGCCGCGAAGGTGACCGGACTGCCGGCCGCCCCGGTGGTCCCGGAGCCCCCCACTGTCCCGGAGGCCCGGTCGGAGGAGGGAGGCGAGGTAGCCGGTGCGTTCTTCGCCGAGCTGCCGATCGATGCCATCACGCCGAACCCCCGGCAGCCGCGTGAGGTGTTCGACGAGGACGCTCTGGCCGAGCTGGTCACGTCCATCAAGGAGGTCGGCCTCCTTCAGCCGGTCGTCGTGCGCAAGGCGGGGGCCGGCTACGAGCTCATCATGGGCGAGCGTCGGTGGAAGGCCTGCCGCGAAGCGGGACTGGAGCGTATCCCCGCCATCGTCCGCGCCACCGACGATGACAAGTTGCTGCTGGACGCGCTGCTGGAGAACCTTCACCGGGCCCAGCTGAATCCGCTGGAAGAAGCAGCTGCGTACGACCAGTTGCTGAAGGACTTCAAGTGCACGCATGACCAGCTGGCCGACCGGATCGGCAGGTCGCGTCCCCAGGTCTCCAACACCCTGCGGCTTCTGCGGCTCCCGCTGCCTGTCCAGCGGCGGGTGGCGGCGGGCGTTCTCTCGGCCGGTCATGCGCGTGCCCTGCTGTCCGTGGAAGACTCCGAGGAGCAGGACCGGCTGGCGCACCGCATCGTGGCCGAGGAGCTGTCGGTCCGGGCGGTGGAAGAGATCGTGAAGCTCCTGGGTTCGCAGCCCGCAAGCACTCCGAAACCCAAGGGGCCCAGGGCCGGCGGGCGGCTGTCCCCCGCGCTGAACGATCTGGCGACCCGGTTGTCCGACCGTTTCGAGACCCGGGTGAAGGTCGACCTGGGTCAGAAGAAGGGCAAGATCGTCGTCGAGTTCGCCTCGGTGGAGGATCTGGAGCGGATTCTCGGGAGCCTTGCTCCGGGTGAGGGCCGGGTGCTGGAGAGCCGGCTCGCCGAGACGTCCGAGGAGAACGACAAGACCTGAGCCGCCGGGCTCCCCGAGGGCGGGCTGTGNGATGCACCGGCGCACAGCCCGCCCTCGGCCTTCTCCGCGTGCCCGCAGCACCTCCAGGTCGCTACGATGCGTACGGGGGATGGCACATCCCTGGTGGTCGACCTCGAAGGAGGACGGGCCCATGGGGCGTCGACTCGTACCCCTCACTCTGGACAACCTTCCGGATCTTCCCGGGCCCTGCCGCTCGTGTGTCTTCTGGGAGCTCGACCCGGTCAGTGGCGAGGCTGCGGTGAAGGCGGGCAAGTCGGAGCGGGAGAAGGAAGCCTGGATCTCCGCGGTCCTCCTGGAGTGGGGGTCCTGCGGCCGGGTGGTCTACGTGGACGACCAGCCGGTCGGCTTCGTGCTCTACGCCCCGTCGGCGTATGTGCCCCGCGCGACCGCGTTTCCGACCAGCCCGGTCTCCTCCGACGCCGTTCAGCTCATCACGGGACTGATCCTTCCCGATTACCAGGGACAGGGGCTCGGACGCGTCCTGGCACAGACGGTGGCCAAGGACGTTCTCCGCCGGGGCTTCAAAGCGATCGAGGCGTTCGGCGACGCACGGCCCACGGCGGGCACGTGCGTGCTTCCCGCCGATCACCTGCTGGCGGTCGGGTTCAAGACCGTGCGGCCGCACCCCACGTTCCCGCGGCTGAGGCTGGAACTTCGCACGACGCTCTCCTGGAAGGAAGACGTGGAGATGGCGCTGGACCGGCTCCTGGGGGCAGTCAAGAAAGAGCCTGCGCTACGTCCGCTGTGATTCCGGCGGACTGCCCGGCGGTGCCCGTCCTGCCGGGCCGGGAGGGATATGCGAAACGGGCCCGTCCCCGCCGGGGGTGGGCCCGTTTCACGTGAAACATCGCGCCGGGGTGCCGCTACTCGCTGATGAAGCCTTCGAGGTCGCGGAGGATCGCGGCCTTCGGCTTCGCGCCGACAATGGTCTTGGCGACCTCGCCGCCCTGATAGACGTTCAGTGTCGGGATGGACATCACGCCGTACTTGGCGGCGGTAGCCGGGTTCTCGTCGATGTTGAGCTTGACGATCTCGATCTGGTCGCCGTGCTCGGCCGCGATCGCCTCCAGAGAGGGGGCGATCTGGCGGCACGGACCGCACCAGGCGGCCCAGAAGTCCACCAGAACGGGCTTCGTGCTCTTGAGGACGACCTCGTCGAAGGTGTCGTCCGTTACGTGCTTCAGGTCGCCGGCCACGGCGGCCTCCTTAGTCTCTCGGAGTGGGGTGCGTTGAGGAAGTTCAGACGGCCGGGGTCTTCTCCGGCTCGGCGGGCTCCGCGTCGGCCAGGGCGGCCAGGAAGCGCTCGGCGTCCAGCGCGGCGGAGCAGCCGGTCCCTGCCGCCGTGATCGCCTGGCGGTAGGTGTGGTCGACCACGTCTCCGGCCCCGAAGACACCGGTCAGGTTGGTGTGAGTGGAGGGAGCGTCGACCTTCAGGTAACCCTCGTCGTCAAGCTCCAGCTGGCCCTTGAAGAGCTCGGTTCGCGGGTCGTGGCCGACAGCGATGAACAGGCCCGTCACCGGCAGCTCGGACGTCTCACCGGTCTTCGTGTTGCGCAGGGTCAGGCCGGTGAGCTTCTGCTCGCCCTTGACCTCGGCGACCTCGCTGTCCCAGGCGAAGGTGATCTTCGGGTCTGCGAAGGCCCGGTCCTGCATCGCCTTGGAGGCGCGCAGCGTGTCGCGGCGGTGGACGATCGTGACGGACTTGGCGAAGCGGGAGAGGAAGGTCGCCTCCTCCATCGCGGTGTCGCCGCCGCCGACCACTGCGATGTCGTGGTCCTTGAAGAAGAAGCCGTCGCAGGTGGCGCACCAGGAGACGCCGCGGCCGGAGAGGGCGTCCTCGTTGGGCAGTCCGAGCTTGCGGTGCTGGGAGCCGGTTGTCACGATGACGGCCTTGGCGCGGTGGACGGTGCCCGCAGTGTCGGTGACGGTCTTGATGTCACCGGTGAGGTCGACCGAGACGACGTCGTCGGGGATCAGTTCGGCGCCGAAGCGCTCGGCCTGGGCTCGCATGTTGTCCATGAGCTCGGGGCCCATGATGCCGTCCTGGAAGCCGGGGAAGTTCTCCACGTCGGTGGTGTTCATCAGCGCACCACCCGCCGTGACGGCGCCCTCGAAGACCAACGGGTTCAGCGAGGCACGGGCGGTGTACAGCGCGGCGGTGTACCCGGCCGGTCCGGAGCCGATGATGATCACATTACGGACGTCGCTCACGGGTTTCTTCCTCGTCTCTGCAGACTGCCTACTGCCTACGGGGTCGGTTCAACGACTCTCACCCCACCCAACCGATCCTACGGGTGATGCATTCCCGCCGTGCCGTAGTGGCTCTCGACTGTCTTCAGGGGCGGTCGTAGGCGCGTGAGAGCAGCAGCCGTCCGGCCGACTCCGGGGCGGTGTCCACGCAGGAGGCGGCCACGATGTAGGCCTCCACGCGCGCGGGGTCGCTGCTGTGCGGAAGGACGACGAGAAAGGCCTCCGCTCCCCGGTACTCCCCCTCGTCGAGGGCCAGGGCCGGAGCGTTGCGACCGGTCGCCTGTTGCACGCACGGGGGGACGGCGACGGCGGGGGCCCTCAGCGGGTTGCTGGTCGCCTCCGTCTCCGGAATGGCGGCCTCGCTGGTCGACCTGCTGTCCATGTTCGGCGGCATCTTCTGGGCCCCGGGGCTCTTCGGACTCGCCCTGCCGCGGACGAGGGCCTGGACCCGCGCTTCGAGCGTTCCGTCGGTGAACCGGTGCGGGCCGCTGTCCACTGCGGAAGCCTGACGGTCGGACGCCGTTTGCGATGCGTCCTGAGAGGGGCCGACGGCCTGGAGGAAGAAGACGCCCATCCCGATGACCGCGGCCCCGACGGCCGTGCCGAGGACGGCGGCGCGGCGCCGCCGCCGGAAAGTGCGGCGGCCCGGGCCGGTGGGTGCGGTGGACCGCCCGGCGGGTCGGCCCGGGGGGGACACGGAGGCGCCGCCACCGTCGAAGGGGGCCCGGAGCGTAGAGGAGGGGGTGGCCCCGGTCGCCGTTTCACGTGAAACATCGAGCGGCTCGTCCCCGGTGGGCCGGGGCTGGTCCGCGAGAGCCGCGTCGATGCGGGCGGCGATGTCCGCAGGCATCGGTTCGGGGTCCGGCAGGGACCCGAGCAGCCTGCGGACCTCTTCGAGGGAGTCACGTACCTCCGCGCAGAGGTCGCACGATGCGACGTGCTGGAGGACTTCCGCCGTACGGGAGGGGGAGAGCAGCCCCTCGGTGAGATCGGAGATCTCGTCGATCTCCGGGTGCTGAGCTGTGCCCGACGTGGATGTCATGTGCGCCCACCTCCTCCCTTCGCGGTGGCAGGACCGCTTGCTCCTGCGTCGTGTGGTCCTGGCGCCGGTGGGACGGATGACTCCGGCGTCCGGTTCCTTGCGGTGGCGTCGTCGCTTCTCCCGGGGCTCCGCTCCCCGGTTCCGGCGCGCAGATGGCGGACCAGCGGGGCCAGTTTCGCCCGGCCCCGGGCGCACCGGCTCTTCACGGTGCCGGACGGCACCTTCAGGATGGCGGCGGCCTCGGCGACGGGGTAACCCTGCATATCGACGAGGACGAGGGCCGCCCGCTGCTCGGCGGGCAGGGTGGCCATGGCCTCCTGGAGCTGGCGGTGGAGGTCCTGTCGCACGGCGGGGGCCTCGGCCGACTCGTGGGGTTCGAGGAGCCGGTCGAGCCGCTCTGCGTCGTCCACGGGGGACGTCCGGCGGGAGGCCGCTTTGCGGACCCGGTCGAGGCAGGCGTTGACGGTGATCCGGTGCAGCCAGGTGGTGACGGCGGACTGCCCGCGGAAGGTGTGGGCGGCGCGGAAGGCGGAGACGAGAGCGTCCTGAACGGCGTCGGCCGCCTCTTCCCTGTCCCCCAGGGTTCGCAGCGCCACGGCCCACAAACGGTCGCGGTGGCGTCGTACGAGTTCGCCGAAGGCGTCGGGGTCGCCCGCGACATGCCGGGCGAGCAGCTCCGAGTCGTTCGGTGCCTCCGGTGGAACGGAACCCACCCTGCCCCCCTCCGAACCGGATGCGCTGTCATGTGCGGGCCGCGTTCCCGACGCGGTGCGACGGGAAGAAGACTGCCGTCAGGGGCGTGACGGCCGCAACCCTGACGCCGCAGGTGTTCGGGAGGTGGGCGCCACGCCTGGAGAGGAGCGGCCCGGTGCGGCGGGTGGCCGCGGGCCGGAGCGGGCGGGGCCGCGCCGGCCCGCAGGTCAGCCGAGGACGGAGATGTCCGTGATGCCGCCGCGGTAACCGCCCGTTCCGTCCGAGGGAAGCTCCGTGATGTGGATCAGGACGTAGCGCGTGCGCACGGGCTTGTCGAGCTTTTCCTTGATCGTTTTGCCCGCGACCGTCTGCTTGACGATCGGTTGGCCGAAGTCCGCGAGCGTGGACGGTGACGAGGCGTCCGGGTCCGCCGCGAGCACGGTCGTCGTCTGGCCCTTGCGGTACATGGCCACATCGACTCCGGAGACGTCCCGGACCTTGCCCAGGTCGACGATGATCCCGCTGCCCTGCTTGCGTTGGGGAAGATTGCCGAAGTTGGCGAAGCCCTCGTACCGCGGGGTGATCCAGTACGTGTTCGGCCGGCCGTCGACGGTGTTGCCCACGTCCTCCTGCTTGATCCCGGAACCGTCGGGCGTGAACTCCGCGGCCCCCGCGAGGGGCAGCGGCTCGGCCGACGGAGCGGGGACCTTGTCCTTGTTCTTGTCGTCCTCGTCCGTCTGGGTGACGCCGGTGTCCTCGGCCCGCTTGGTCCGGTCGAGCAGGGTCTCCGCGAGCTGCCAGCTGCCGAGGCCCAGGGCCGCGATGAGGAGCGCCGAGACCGCCCACTTGAGTACGCGTCCCGTGCGGCTCTGCAGGGGTGCCGGAGGGGGCGCCATCACGGGTCGGGCCGTGGCCGACGGGAGGGTGGACGGGCGGCCGTACGTCCCCTGCTGATAGGTCGTTCGCTGGTAGGCGGGCGGCGGGGTGAACGTGGGCTCGGGCGGCAGGACGCGCGGCAGCGCCGTGACGGCCTTGGCCAGTTCCTCCGGAGTGGTGCAGGGCGGCTCCTGCCGGGAGGCCGTGGCGCCGTCGTTGGCGAGCGCGCGCATCGCCAGCTCGGACAGGCCGCGGTGGACTCCGGCCCGGACCTGGTCCGGTGCGATGAGCCCCATGCCCTTGGGCAGCCCGGCCAGCCCGTGGGCATCGTTCTCGTACGGCCAGCGGTGGGTGAGGGCGGCGTACAGGAGTGCGCCGATGGCTTCGGTGTCGGTGCGGAGCGGGTGTTCGGCGGTGATGCCGCGCAGGGCGGCGTTCACGGCGAGGCCGCGGATGCGGTACTGGCCGGTCGAGCTGCGCAGGACGGCACTGGGGGTGAGGCGCAGGTGGGCCAGGCCTTCGCGGTGGGCGGCGGCCATCGCCTGGGAGACCTGGCTGACGAGCTGGTAGGCGTCGTGGGCCTCCATCGGTCCGGAGGCCAGCAGAGCGGTGAGCTCGGTGGCGTCGGGAAGCCATTCGTGGACGACGTAGACGAGGTCGTTCTCCTCCACGGCGTCCAGCACCTGGACGAACCGCGGGTCGCCGAGCAGGGCCGAGGAACGGGCCGCGGCCAGCACCGAGCGGGCTCGCGGATGGTGTGCGGGCAGCAGGTGGACGCCCACCGCGCGGCGCAGCTTCTCGTCGACCGCCCGCCAACTGCTGAACCCGTCCAGGCGGGTGACGCACTCCTCCAGGCGGTAGCGAGCGGCGAGTCTGTGACCGCTGTGCAGATCGGGCGTCTCCGGAACCGGCTCGGAACGCCCCCGCCCGCGCTCCGTGTTCTCGGTGTCCTCGGGGCTTTCACCCTCGCTGTTCTCGGCTTCCGCCGTCCCGTCGGTCGTGGCCTTGTCCGCCTTGGCGGTCAACGGCTCGTCGCCGCTGTTGTCGGCCACGTCGACGGCAGCCGTGCTACGTTCCGCCACCGTCGTTCCTGCCTCCCCATCCGTTGCGCGATGCCAGCCAGCTCTGCACAGTCACGCCAATTGTGCCCACACTCCCGCGCTATCCACGACACGCGGAGTCCGGCGATGGTTGTGCGGACGGATGCTCATTCAGCGTCCGAGCCGTCCCCGGACCATGCCGACCAGGCCGTTGACCTCTTCGATGCGCATCTTCTTCGCCGCGACGAAGAAGAGGCCCATCAGGAGGACACCGCCGCACACCAGAGCGGCCAGTGAGCCGAGGGCGCCGGTGCCCAGGAGTTCCAGGATCGCGAACCCCACGCCGCCGCCGATCAGCGCGGCGGGCACCGCGGCCATGCAGAGGCGGGCGTAGGTCCGCACGATGTGCGCACCGTCCAGGTCGCCGCCGAGCCGCTTGCTCAGTCGGCGCCAGGCGACTCCGACGCCGACCGCGTAGGCCAGACCGTAGGAGAAGGCCATGCCGACGACGGCCCAGCGGGCGGGCAGGACGACGTAGCAGAGTGCGGAGGCCGCGGCGTTGACGGCGGCCACGATGACGGTGTTGTAGAAGGGGGTGCGGGTGTCCTCGTAGGCGTAGAAGCCCCGGAGCACGACGTACTGCACGGAGTACGGGATCAGGCCGAGTGCGAACGCCATGAGGATGAACCCCATGGACCGGGCGGCCTCCGCGCCGCTGGACGCGTACAGCAGGGTGCACATCGGCAGGCCCAGCGCGAGGAAGGCGAAGGCCACCGGCACGATGGCGACGGCCGAGTTCCGCAGCCCCTGCGAGATGTCGTCACGGACCGCACCGGGGTCGTCGTCGTGGGCGGCGCGGGAGATGCGGGGCAGCAGCGCGGCCATGACGGAGACGGTGATGATGGCCTGCGGCATGCCCCAGATCAGCTGGGCGTTGGAGTAGGCGAGGAACCCGGTGCCGTCGTGACCGGAAGCCTTGCCGGCCGCCGTGGACAGCTGGGTGACGACCAGCACGCCCGCCTGGTTGGCCAGGACGAACAGCACGGTCCATTTCGCCAGCTTGATCGTCCTGCCGAGCCCGTGGCCCTTCCAGTCGAAGCGGGGGCGGAACCGGAAGCCCGCCTCGCGGAGGTACGGGATCATCGCGAGCGACTGGACGGCGAGGCCGAGCAGGGTGCCCATGCCCAGCAGCCGGACGCCCTCCGGCGGGATGGTGTCCACGCCCATCTGCGACTCGCCGGAGGTGCCGTAGACCCAGATGAAGAGTCCGAACGTGAAGATCATGACGATGTTGTTCAGGACCGGGGTCCACATCATCGCGCCGAACTTGCCGCGTGCGTTGAGGATCTGACCCATCACCACGTGCACGCCCATGAAGAAGATGGTCGGCAGGCAGTACCGGGCGAAGGTGACGGCGACGCTGTTGGCGGCGACGTCGTTGGCGATCGTGGGCGACAGCATGTGGATCAGCGCCGGTGCGGCGAACACCGCGATGGCGACGATCACGCCGAGTGCGACCATCACGAGGGTCAGCAGCCGGTTCGCGAAGGCCTCCCCGCCGTCCTCGTCGTTCTTCATCGCGCGAACGAGCTGGGGGACGAAGACCGAGTTGAGGCCGCCGCCGACGGTGAGGATGTAGATCATGGTCGGCAGGGTGTACGCGATGGTGAAGCTGTCGCCGAGCAGCGCGGCGCCGAGGGCGGCGGTGATCACCAGGGACCGGACGAATCCGGTGAGCCGGGAGACGAGGGTGCCGGCCGCCATGACCGCGCTGGACTTGAGGATGCCGGAGACCTTGCCGCCGCCCTTGCCCAGAGGCTGCGCGGGGGCCGGCTCCGGCTCCGGCGGGCCGGGGGGCTTTCCTGACCCCTCCTGGTCCCGGAGGAGGTGGGCGAAGGCGTCCGGCTCCTCCCGGTCGTCCGACGCCTGGGTGACCAGGTCGTCGACGCCCACGAACTGCGTGGTCGCCGGACGGTCCCCGTACGGCAGGTGGCGGGAGGGCCCTGCGGGCTCGGGCGGCGGGGTCGGGGCCCAGACGCGCGGGTCGGGAGCGTACGGGGCCGGGGGCGGCTGCTGGTAGAGCGGCTGCGGTTCCTGATAGGCGCCCGGGGGCGGAGGAGGGTGCGAGGCGCGGTCGTAGAGCGCCTCGCCGACCGGGTCCTGGGCGGTGAGGTCGTGGGCCCGGTAGGGATCGTCCTCATAGGCGTGCTGGAGGTACGGGTCCTGCGGAACCGAACCGTCCTGGCCCGCGCCCGGAGGGACCGGAGGCCCGCCCGGAGACGCTGCTCCGCCCGCGCCCTGTCCGCGGTCACCGTCGTACGGCGCGTTCATCGAAACCCCTACCTCATCGTCCCCGGCCGGCCGGCCACGACAGACATCGCTCAACGGTCCACTTTCTCACCCGTTCCCGGTGCCGCCCCGCTTTCCGGACCGGTGTCCGGGGCCGGGTCACTCGGCTGCTCGGGTTCGCCGCCCTCGCCGTTCGCCGTGTCGCTTGCCACGGCGCGCTTGCGGTGGCTGTACATCCGCACTCCCGCCAGCACCAGGAGCAGCAGCCCACCGGCGATCACGAGCAGCACGGTGGGCGTCACCTCGGACACCTTCACCGTGAAGGTCATCTTCTCGCCGTACGGGGTGCCGTCCTCGGTGAACAGGCGTGCGGTGACCTGGGCCCGGCCGTTGGCGCTGGTCGCCGTGTCGAACTTGACCGACTGGCTGTGCCCGCCGGCGATGCTGACCGGCAGTTCGGCCATGGAGCCGTCGTCGTTGAACTTGAGCCGGATGTTGTCCGAGGTGAGCCGGAGGACCAGCCGGTCGACGCCCTGTACCAGCTTGTTCTGCACGGTCACCGGGATGGTCGCGCTGCGCCCGGAGAGGGTCACGTCCGACTTCTCGATGAGCTGGACCTCGTTGGTGAGGCTCCGCAGATATTCGCGTACCGCGTCCCGGTACTGCTGTGCCTCCAGGGCCCGGCCCCGCCAGGACGTCGACATCGAGCGGTTGATGGCGTTGCCGAAGGGCGTCACGACACGTTCGGGCTGGGTGAGGATCGTCTGGAAGCTGTCCAGAGAGCTCTGCGTGCTCCGGATGTCCTGGAAGGCCTGCGTGGGCAGCTCCTGGGCACGCAGCTTCTTCGGGTAGGCCGAGCCCCGGGGGACCTTGGTGGTGGCCCGGGGGTCGGGCTTGGCCTCTGCGGCGGCGACCAGGTCGAGCGGCTGCGTCCATCGATCGCCCGACAGCCCCTCCAGGGCGCGGGCCATCGTCTGGACCTGGGCGGTGGTGGGCATGCGCGGGGGCGCCACGACGATGCTGCGCTCGTTGTCCGGCGCCTGCTCGGTCAGCGTCAGGGTATGGGCGAGGAACTTCTGGACGGCGAGGGTGGAGGTGCTCGCCCTCGACATGTCGCGGTCGAAGGCGGTCGAGAGCCGGGCGTCGGCGACGACCGCGGTGGTCCCGCCGCCGATCGGCCGGGCGGCGGTCGGGGTGTACGGCAGCCGGTCCGTCTCCCGGAAGCTGTCGCCGCGGGCGATGATGTTGTGGGCGCCGGCGGAGGTGGCCACGTCCACGATCGAGGGGTCCACCGCGCCGTTCACGGGCCAGGCGAAGTCGGTGGAGGGCTTCACGTGGAGGATGGTCTCCACCGTGGAGGAGGCCACCGTGGATGCGGTCTGCAGATGGCTGAGCGTGCCGGACACGGTCTTGCCCCGGTGGGCGATGGAGGCCAGGTCGGGGTCGGCGAACGGCAGCGCGATCACCTTGCCGTCCTCCACGACCTTCTCCAGGGCGCTGAGCCACTGCTTGGCGACGGCCTGGTTCTTTCCCGGGACGGTCGTCCCGCCCGACTGGACCTCGTACTTCCCGGCCATCGCGGCCACGCTCGCCAGCAGATCCGGGTCGACGACCCAGGTCACGGGGAGCCGGCTGCCCAGGGACACCATCTGCTCCAGCCGGCCGCCGGGCGCGATCTCCTTCGCCAGGGCGTCGTCGGTGAACACGGGCGTCTGCTGCTCGTCCGAGCGGGTCTCCGCCGTGACGTGGGGAGAGGCGATGAGCGGCCACAGGAAGGTGAGCCGGGTCCGGCTCTCGCTCGTCTCTGGCTGCCAGGGCAGGAACGAGCGCTCGATGCCCAGCACCTGCTCGTAGCGAGCGCCGGAGGTGCGGCCGGAGACCGACACGCCGACCTGGTAGACGCCCGGGTCGTCCAGTCCCAGCTTGTCGACGGGGACGGACAGCGTGAAGTCCTGGCTGATCCCCCTGCGGAGCTTCGGGAACTTCACCGTGTACTTCCCGCCGACGGCGACGGGGTCGGAGCCGGGCACGTATCCGGTGCGCTTGGCGACGTCGTCGACCTGCCCACGTCCGGAGAGCCGCGGGCCGACCCGCAGATCGACCTCGGCGCTGTCGACCGTCTCCTTGCCGCGGTTGGTGAGAGTGCCGGAGACGGTCAGGGTGTCGTCCTCCGTGGGCACGCTCGGTGTGAGCGTGTCCAGGGACACATCGACCGTGCGGGAGCCTGTGGGGGCCTTGGCGGGCTCTACGGCCACAGCGGCCGGAACGGCCAGCAGCCCGGCGAGCAGCGGAGCTCCCAGCACGGCGGTGGCTGTGCGCCGCAGCCATCGGCGGGCAGGAGAGGGACGCGTCCCCTGGAAGTCTGCCGCCTCGGCCACGCGCCTACCCGTCCCTCGTCGTCGTCAGGTTCTGTCGGTCGTTGTCGGTCCTGCGTCCCCGCATGGTAACGAGGAGCGCCGGGCCGGAGTGCTGCGGTCCGTGCCACATGATCCCGGGTGGTCCGCAGGCTCCGGATAAACGATGACGCCGCCGTCGGTCCGTGCACGTACCCTTTTCTGTTGTGCCGAACGCCAACGAAGAGAACGCCAGTGCACTGAGCCAGGTGCAGCACCGCGCGGTGAGTGAACTGCTGAGGGTCTCCCCGGTCGCCGACGACCTCGCCCGTCGATTCCAGGAGGCCGGATTCGGTCTCGCGCTGGTCGGGGGCTCGGTCCGCGACGCGCTGTTGGGCCGGCTCGGGAACGACCTGGACTTCACCACCGACGCCCGCCCCGAGGACGTGCTCAAGATCGTCCGCCCGTGGGCCGACTCGGTGTGGGAGGTCGGCATCGCTTTCGGCACCGTCGGCTCCCAGAAGGACGGCTACCAGATCGAGGTCACGACCTACCGTTCGGAGGCGTACGACAGGACCTCGCGCAAGCCGGAGGTCTCCTACGGCGACTCCATGGAGGAAGACCTCGTACGCCGGGACTTCACGGTGAACGCGATGGCCGTGGCCCTCCCGCAGAAGGAGTTCATCGATCCGCACGGTGGCCTGAAGGATCTGGCCGACCGCGTGCTGCGCACCCCGGGCACGCCTGAGGAGTCCTTCTCCGACGACCCGCTCCGCATGCTGCGCGCCGCCCGGTTCGCCGCCCAGCTGGACTTCGAGGTCGCTCCCGACGTCGTGACCGCGATGACGGAGATGGCCGCGCGGATCGAGATCGTGTCCGCCGAGCGGGTCCGCGAGGAACTGAACAAGCTGCTGCTCTCGCAGCACCCTCGCAAGGGGCTGGGGCTCCTCGTCGACACGGGGCTGGCCGACCATGTGTTGCCCGAGCTGCCTGCGCTGAGACTGGAGAGTGACGAGCATCACCGGCACAAGGACGTCTACGAGCACTCGCTGACCGTTCTGGAGCAGGCCATCGACCTGGAGGAGGACGGCCCCGACCTCGTGCTGCGCCTTGCCGCGCTGCTCCACGACATCGGTAAGCCGAGGACCCGCCGCTTCGAGAAGGACGGCCGGGTCTCCTTCCACCACCACGAGGTGGTGGGCGCGAAGATGACCAAGAAGCGCATGACCGAGCTGAAGTACTCCAACGACCTGGTCAAGGACGTGTCCAAGCTGGTGGAGCTCCACCTCCGCTTCCACGGGTACGGCGACGGGGAGTGGACCGACTCCGCCGTGCGCCGGTACGTGCGCGATGCCGGCCCGCTGCTCGAACGTCTCCACAAACTGACCCGCTCGGACTGCACGACGCGGAACAAGCGCAAGGCGAACGCCCTCTCGCGCACCTACGACGGGCTGGAGGAGCGCATCGCCCTGCTGCAGGAGCAGGAGGAGCTCGACTCCATCCGTCCGGACCTGGACGGCAACGAGATCATGCAGATCCTCGGAGTCGGCCCCGGCCCGGTGATCGGCAAGGCGTACGCGTTTCTGCTGGAGCTGCGCCTGGAGCGCGGCCCTCTGGAGCGGGACGCCGCCGTGGCGGCGCTGAAGGAGTGGTGGGCCCAGCAGGGCTGATTCCGCCGGTGCGGTGTTTCACGTGAAACACGCACCGGCCGCTGGATNCACGTGAAACGACCCCCTCGACACATCCTCTGACGGTCATCCTCCGGCTTCGGTGTGCCGCCGACGGAACATGGTCGTCGCGACGCTCGCGTACAGCAGCGCCACGACCACCAGTACGGCCATGGACCTGCCGTCCGGCGGAAGCATGAGGGCCGCAGCCCCCGCCGCACCCACGAACGCGACGTTGAAGAGCACGTCGTAGAGGGAGAAGACCCTGCCCCGGAAGGAGTCGTCGACCGAGGTCTGCACGATGGTGTCCGTCGCGATCTTCGATCCCTGTGTCACGACGCCGAGGACGAACGCGGCGAGCAGCATCGGAAGGGCGGCGAAGGAAAGTCCTAGAGCGGGCACCAGGACAGCCGCGGACCCGGCGCAGGCCACGATCCATCCGTACCGTCCGAGCCGCCCCACGGCCCACGGTGTGAGCACGGCGGCGATGAAGAACCCCGCACCGGAGACCCCCACCGCCAGGCCGAGCAGAGCCAGCCCTTCGGACTCGGTCTCCGACCATGCGTATCGGGCCAGCATGAGGACCATCACGGTGAGCGCTCCGTAGCAGAAGCGGATCACGGTCATGGCGGCCAGGGCTCTGGCGGCGTACGGGCGCTGGGCGAGATGACGCAGTCCGGCGAGGAGTCCGCGTGCGGTGACGGTCAGCGCGGCGCGCAGGCGCAGCGGGTAGCCGTCGGGACCGGGCCCCAGCAAGGCGCGCGGCAGGCTCAGCGATACCAGCGCGGACAGCAGGTAGAGCATCGCCCCCAGCAGGACGACCGCCGCGTCGGACCCGTCGGCCACCAGCCGCACGGCGAAGGCGAGGCCGCCCCCCGCGGTGGCCGCCAGGGTGCCGGCGGTCGGGGAGATCGAGTTGGCGACGACGAGCCGGTCGGCGTCGACCACCCGGGGCAGCGCCGCGGAGAGGCCCGCCAGCACGAAGCGGTTGACGGCGGTGACGCAGAGGGCCGAGGCGTAGAAGAGCCAGTCGGACGCCGCCGCGAGGATCAGCAGAGCCGTGCAGCAGGCCAGGGAGGCCCGCAGGAGGTTTCCGTACAGGAAGACCTGACGGCGGGGCCAGCGGTCCAGCAGGACGCCGGCGAAGGGCCCGATCAGGGAGTACGGGAGAAGGAGCACGGCCATCGCCGAGGCGATCGCCGCTGCCGAGGTCTGCTTCTCCGGGGAGAAGACGACGTAGGAGGCGAGGGCGACCTGGTAGACGCCGTCGGCTGACTGGGAGAGAAGCCGCACGGTGAGGAGGCGACGGAAGTTCCGAAGGCGCAGCAGCAGGCGCAGGTCACGCGCGACAGACATGGGAGCAAGCGTCACACACGTCGGGGGCCCGCGGGCGGATTGCCCGGAGACCCCCGATGTGCGGCAGGAAAAGGCGAGCGTCCCGGCTCAGCGCCTCGGTGAGGTTGTCACCGGGACGGCCGTCTCAGTGCTCGGCGTCGCCGTTGATGAACTTCTCGACGTTCTCGCGAGCCTCGTCGTCGAAGTACTGCACCGGCGGGGACTTCATGAAGTAGCTCGAAGCCGACAGGATCGGGCCGCCGATGCCGCGGTCCTTGGCGATCTTCGCGGCACGGACGGCGTCGATGATGACACCGGCCGAGTTCGGTGAGTCCCACACCTCGAGCTTGTACTCCAGGTTCAGCGGGACGTCGCCGAACGCGCGGCCCTCAAGGCGCACGTACGCCCACTTGCGGTCGTCCAGCCAGGCCACGTAGTCCGAGGGGCCGATGTGGACGTTGTCCGCCCCGAGCTCGCGGTCGCGGATCTGCGAGGTGACGGCCTGCGTCTTGGAGATCTTCTTGGACTCCAGGCGCTCCCGCTCGAGCATGTTCTTGAAGTCCATGTTGCCGCCGACGTTCAGCTGCATCGTGCGGTCCAGGATGACGCCCCGGTCCTCGAAGAGCTTCGCCATCACACGGTGCGTGATGGTGGCGCCCACCTGGGACTTGATGTCGTCGCCGACGATCGGGACCCCGGCCTCGGTGAACTTGTCGGCCCACTCCTTGGTGCCGGCGATGAAGACCGGAAGAGCGTTGACGAAGGCGACCTTGGCGTCGATGGCGCACTGCGCGTAGAACTTCGCGGCGACCTCGGAGCCGACGGGCAGGTAGCAGACGAGGACGTCCACCTGCTGGTCCTTGAGCACCTGGACGACGTCGACCGGGGCGTCCGCGGACTCCTCGATCGTCTCGCGGTAGTACTTGCCCAGACCGTCGTGGGTGTGGCCGCGCTGGACGGTCACGCCCGTGTTCGGCACGTCCGCGATCTTGATGGTGTTGTTCTCGCTGGCGCCGATGGCGTCCGCGAGGTCGAGGCCGACCTTCTTCGCGTCGACGTCGAAGGCGGCGACGAACTCGACGTCGCTGACGTGGTAATCGCCGAACTGGACGTGCATCAGGCCGGGCACCTTGCCGGCCGGATCGGCGTCCTTGTAGTACTCGACGCCCTGCACCAGCGAGGCGGCGCAGTTGCCCACGCCTACGATGGCTACGCGAACCGAACCCATTCCGGTTGCTCCCTGTGTAATCGGTGTTTCCGATGAAGTCCCCGCGGAGTGCGGTGACTTCACTTGGCGGTGTCGTCGGACGTATCCGGCGGGGTGGTGTCCCGGCGCCGGGGCAGGCCGCCCGTCTCTCCAGGTTTGTCCTGCTGAGCGGAGCCCTCGGGCGAGGATCGTCGTCGATCCCGTCCCGACCGCTCGCTCTCGATGAGCTCGTTCAGCCAGCGCACTTCGCGCTCCACGGACTCCATGCCGTGGCGCTGCAGCTCAAGTGTGTAATCGTCGAGTCGTTCGCGTGTACGGGCCAGCGAGGCGCGCATCTTCTCCAGACGCTCCTCCAGCCGGCTGCGCCTGCCTTCGAGGACCCGCATCCGCACGTCGCGTTCGGTCTGGCCGAAGAAGGCGAAGCGAGCCGCGAAGTGCTCGTCCTCCCAGGAATCCGGACCGGTGTGCGAGAGCAGCTCCTCGAAGTGCTCCTTACCTTCTGTCGTCAACCGGTAGACGATCTTCGCTCGGCGTCCGGTGAGAGAGGAGGCGGGCGCGGTGGAGGCGGCGTCCGCCGCAGCGGCGGGCTCCTCGATCAACCAGCCGTTGGCCACCAGCGTCTTGAGGCAGGGGTAGAGGGTCCCGTAGCTGAACGCACGGAAGATCCCCAGCGAGGTGTTGAGGCGTTTACGCAGCTCATAGCCGTGCATCGGGGACTCGCGGAGCAGGCCGAGAACGGCGAACTCGAGGATGCCCGAGCGTCGGCTCACGGTCGCCTCCTCCTTCTCCCGCTGCTTCCGCGGACCCGGTCTGCGGGGCCCGTCGGCCTGCCTATGCCGTGCTGATGTATCGACTCGATACATCAGCACGATAGATCGGTCCGGCGTGTTCGACAAGGGCGTACTTCGTGAACGGCGTCACATCCGTGATTCCCGGGGATCGACTTGCGTTGTTTGGGGTGAAGTTCGGTCCTAGGAGGGTTTTGACCGTGCGTAGTCTGTGCGGCATGCAGACCACCGGGAACCGCGAGGCGCCGCCGAGCGTCAGACATCGCGGACTGCCGGATGCACTGCGGACGAGTCTTCCGCAGCGGCTCGTCCGTAATTCGGGGGGACCGGATCTCAACTGCCGCTTCCAGGCGCTCTTGCCTGCCCGAGGAGTAGTCGTTCCATGAGCGAGCACCGTCGCAAATCGCCTCAGCCCCAGGGTGGCGGGCGTGCCGCGGCCAGACGAGCCGCCCAGCAGTCGACCGGACGCCGAGCCGTACCGTCACGCAGGGAAACTGCCGTATCACCTTCCGAGTCGGACGGTGAGGGGCGCCAGTACGGCAGCCGTGCCGAGGCCCGCCGCGCGGCCCAGCGGGGCGGCAGACGCCGGGGGGCGGAAGCGTCCGCCGCGTCCGGGGGGCACGGAGCGGGGGGCGGTGGCAGGCGACGCGGTGGCGGCGGCCCCGAGGGCCGGGGGGGCGACAACGGCCGGCCGGGCAGGAAGCGCCTCGTCGACTACCCGCGCCACGACCGGTACGGGTTCCGTCGCTGGCTGCCCTCGTGGAAGCTGGTCTCAGGGCTCTGTCTGGCGTTCCTCGGCCTGCTGATGGGCATCGGGGGCGTTTCGTACGCCTTGGTCTCCACACCGAACATCAACGAAGCGGCCGAAGCACAGAACAACGTCTACTACTGGGCCGACGGCACACAGATGGTGGCGACCGGTGGTGTGGTGAACCGCCAGGAGCTCAAGTTCGCGCAGATCCCGGTGGCGATGCGCAACGCCGTGATCTCGGCCGAGAACAAGACCTTCGAGACGGACCGGGGCATCGACCCCATGGGCATCGGCCGTGCGCTGCTGAACATGGCCACCGGCGGCGAGACCCAGGGCGGCTCGACCATCACCCAGCAGTACGTCAAGAACTCCAGGCTCTCCCAGGACCAGACGCTCACGCGTAAGTTCAAGGAGCTCTTCATCACGCTGAAGGTCGGCGGCGAGATGAAGAAGGACGACGTGATGGCGGGCTACCTCAACGTCTCGTACTACGGGCGCGGGGCCTCCGGGCTGCAGGCCGCGGCCCGCACCTACTACAACAAGGACGCCGTCGACCTGAACGCGAGCGAGTGCGCCTTCCTGGCCACCCTGCTCAAGGGCGCGAGCTACTACGACCCGGCCGGTGCGCCCGACATCGACCCGAAGAACGCGACCAAGGAGAAGAACACCGAGCGGGCCAAGGAACGCTGGAAGTGGATTCTCGACGAGCAGGTCGAGGACGGGCGGATGTCGGCGGAGGAACGCGCCAAGTACACGGAGTTCCCCATGCCGGTGCCGCCGAAGAAGAACGCCAAGCTGGGCGGCCAGACCGGCTACCTGGTGGATCTCGCCAAGAAGTACTTCCTCGCCAACAACACCGAGGGCATCGACGCCAAGCAGCTCGACCTGGGCGGCTTCGAGATCCACACGACCTTCGACAAGAAGAAGGTGGACCACCTCACCAAGGCGGTGCAGAAGGTCTACGACGCCAAGATCCGGCCCGAGGAGCGTCCCGAGACCGACACGCACGTCGAGTTCGGCGGCGCCTCCGTGGACGCGAAGTCCGGTGCCATCCTCGCCACGTACGGCGGCCAGGACGCCACCACGCACTTCACCAACAACGCCGACGCGACCGGTGCCCAGGTCGGGTCGACGTTCAAGCCCTTCGTGCTGGCCGCGGCGATGCAGTACGGCGTACGCGATCCGAAGCTCGGTCCGGAGCAGAGCAACTCCGAGCGCACGCAGGTATCGCCGGAGAGCATCTACAACGGTGACAACAAGCTGCGGATCAGGGACTACACCGGCAAGGTCTGGAAGAACGAGGACGACGAGGAGTGGCTCCAGACCAACGACGGTGACGCGGACTACGGCGACATCGACCTGCGGTACGCCATGGAGCAGTCGGCCAACTCCCCCTTCGTGCAGCTCGGCATGGACGTCGGCACGGACAAGGTCAAGGACGTCGCCGTGGCGGCGGGGCTGAAGGACGACAGGTTCATGGCGAACGCCACCGTTCCGTCGTTCTCGATCGGCACCTCGTCTCCCAGCGCCATCCGGATGGCGGGCGCGTACGCCACCTTCGCGACGAGCGGTCAGCAGAACGACACGTACTCGGTGACCGAGGTGAAGAGGGAGGGCGAGGTCGTCTTCCAGCACAAGAAGCGGCCCGAGCGCGCCTTCAGCCCGGCCATCGCCGACAACGTCACGGACGTGCTGAAGAACGTCGTGGAGAACGGGACGGGCAAGCCCGCCCGCCTCGAAGGCCGGGAGGCCGCGGGCAAGACCGGTACCACGGACGGCAACCGGTCCGCCTGGTTCGTCGGGTACACCCCGCAGATCTCGACGGCGATCAGCATGTTCCGGCTGGACGACGACGAGAAGAACACCGACCGCGAGTTCGAGAAGATGTTCGGCACCGGCGGCGAGAAGAAGATCCACGGAAACTCGTTCCCGGCCTCCATCTGGCACGACTACATGACCGCGGCGATGAAGGGCAAGAAGGTCGTCTCCTTCCCCGAGCCGCAGGACCTGGGCGAGGCCGTGTGGGGCGGCGGCGCGGTCAGCCCCAGCCCGACGCCGAGCCCCACGCCTTCCGAGGAGCCCACGGAGGAGACGAGTCCGACTCCCACCCCGACGACCCCGAGCCCCACCCCGACCCCGACTCCGACGCCGACGCCGAGCAAGACGTGCGGTGTCCTCGACTGGGAGTGCCACAACGCCAGCGGTGGTGGAAACGCCGGCCCCGGCGGAGGCGACGACAACCAAGGGGGCGACAACGCCGGCGCCAGCGAGGGGGGCGACAGCTCCGGCCCCGGCGGGGGCGACGACGGCGGTGCCGACGAGGGCGGCGACAGCTCCGGCCCGGGCGGCGGGCCGAACGGTGCGTCCAACGGCAACACCATCTGGGGCTCGGGCGGGTAGCGGCACCCGCCGGCCGTGACCCGTGGCGGGCCGGCCGACCGCAGCGGCGAGGGCCGCCGTGCCCCAGGCGGGTGCGGCGGCCCTCGCCGTGTCCCGGCGGGAGGAGCACCCTCCTGCGGCCTCTCGTGCCGCCCGCCGTGTCCCCCGTGCGGCCCTTGCCCGGTGCGCCGCCCCGTACGGCAGGATGTGCGGCATGCCAAGCCCCAGCGCAGAAGACACGAGCGTGCACCAGGAGCGGCCCGTCGTGCGGCCCACGGATCAGGACGAGGTCGCGGCGGCCGGCAGCGAACTGTTCGGCGGCCGGGTGGGGCGCTGGGCGCGGACCGGCGACGGCCCGCTCACACCGGTGCGGGTCGTCGCGCTGGTCGCGATCGGGATGTTCGCCCTCGGCATGGTGCAGAAGATCCCCTGCTACGAATGGGCGTGGTTCCGCGGGGCCACCTCGCAGTACACGCACGCCTGCTACTCCGACATCCCGCACCTCTTTCTGGGACGCGGCTTCGCCGACGGACTCGTGCCGTACTTCGACCGGCTGAGCGGCGACATGCAGTACCTGGAGTACCCCGTGCTGACGGGGTTGTTCATGCAGGTGGCGGCCTGGCTGACGCTGACGCCCGACAGCGACCCCATCCAGCAGCGCGAGCAGATGTACTGGATGGTCAACGCGGGCATGCTGATGATCTGTGCGGTGATCATCGCCGTGTGCACCGTGCGCACCCATCGGCGAAGGCCCTGGGACGGGCTCCTGGTCGCGCTCGCCCCCGCGTTCGCCCTCACCGCGACCATCAACTGGGACCTGCTGGCCGTCGCGCTGACGGCCGCGGCGATGCTCATGTGGTCGCGGGGCCGGGTTCTGGCGTTCGGCCTCCTCATCGGCCTGGCGACGGCCGCCAAGCTGTACCCCGTCCTGCTGCTCGGCCCGCTCCTGGTGCTCTGCTGGCGGGCGGGCAGGCTGCGGGAGTTCGGCACGGCGCTGTTCGGCGCGGGGGCGGCCTGGCTGGTGGTCAACCTGCCGGTGATGGTCTACGCCCCCGAGGGGTGGCGGAAGTTCTACACCTTCAGCCAGGAACGGCCCATCGACTTCGGCTCGTTCTGGCTGATCATCACCCAGCGCACCGGCAGGCCCATCGACGTGGAGACGGTCAACACCGCTTCGGTGGTCCTGATGGCGGTGTTCTGCGCGGGCATCGCCGCCCTGGCGCTCGGCGCGGCGCGTCGGCCGCGCTTCGCCCAGCTGGCGTTCCTGGTGGTGGCCGCGTTCATCCTGACGAACAAGGTCTACTCACCGCAGTACGTGCTCTGGCTGATCCCGTTGGCGGTCCTGGCCCGGCCGCGCTGGCGGGACTTCCTCATCTGGCAGACCTGCGAGGTCATGTACTTCCTGGGGATCTGGTTCTATCTCGCCCACACCAGCGGCGGGGACAAGCACCAGGGGCTGCCGCAGGACGGCTACCAGGTCGCGATCGCCCTCCATCTGCTGGGCACGCTGTACCTGTGCGCCCTGGTCGTCCGGGACGTCCTGCTGCCGGACAAGGACCCGGTGCGCCGGGACGGGTCGGACGACCCGTCCGGCGGGATGCTCGACGGGGCGCCCGACGCCTTCGTGCTGGCGCCCGGGACCCGGACGTCCGACCACACCGCTCCGGCGGTCGCCGGGCCCCGGGTGGAGTGGGGCGTGGCGCGGACAGGGGCCGACTGACCCGGGCGCCCAGGCGACGGGCCGGGAACCACCGGGCCCACGTGCGGGCCCGGCCCCGGGAGGGTCAGTGGTCGACGAGCCGGTCGAACTGGGTCGTCGTGTGGCGGAGGTGGGCGACCAGCTCGTCCCCGACCCGCGGTTCCTGCGCGTCCGCGGGCACGAACAGGATCGACACCTGCATGTGCGGCGGCTCGGCGAACCAGCGTTGCTTGCCGGCCCAGACGAACGGCGACAGGTTGCGGTTGACCGTGGCCAGGCCCGCGCGGGCGACGCCCTTGGCCCGCGGCATCACGCCGTGCAGCGCCTTGGGGGCCTCCAGGCCGACCCCGTGGGACGTTCCGCCCGCGACCACGACCAGCCAGCCGTCGGAGGCGGCCTTCTGCTGGCGGTAGCCGAACCGGTCTCCCTTGACGACGGGAGTGACGTCCAGGACGGCCCCCCGGTACTGGGTGGCCTCGTGGTCGCCGAGCCACAGCCGGGTCCCGATGCGGGCGCGGAAGCGGGTCTGCGGGAACTGCTGCTGGAGCCGGGCCAGCTCCTCGGCGCGCAGGTGGCTGACGAACATGGTGTGCAGCGGCAGCCGGGCCGCGCGCAGCCTGTCCATCCACCCGATGACCTCCTCGACGGCGTCCGTGCCGTCGGTGCGGTCCAGCGGCAGGTGCAGGGCGAACCCTTCGAGCCGTACGTCCTCGATCGCCGCGTGGAGCAGTCCGAGCTCCTCCTCCTTGACACCGTGGCGCTTCATCGAGCTCATGCACTCGATGACGACCCGCGCGCCGACCAGGGCGTGCACGCCGTCGACGGAGGAGACGGACCGGATGACGCGGTCGGGCAGCGGGACGGGCTCCTCACCGCGTCGGAACGGGGTGAGGACGAGCAGGTCGCCGCTGAACCAGTCCTTGATCTCGGCCGCTTCGTAGGTCGTGCCGACGGCCAGCGTGTCGGAGCCGAAGCGGATCGTCTCGTCGGCGAGGCGCTGATGGCCGAAGCCGTAGCCGTTGCCCTTGCAGACCGGTACGACTCCGGGGAACTGGTCGATCACGGACTTCTGGTGCGCCCGCCAGCGTGCGGTGTCTACGTAGAGGGAGAGCGCCATGGCCGGCCCGGAACCTTTCTGGTGGCTGCGGTGAAGCAGGTACGAACGGTGTGCGGTGAAGCGGGTCAGCGGCGCGACATGTAGATGTCGAGCGCCTTGTGCAGCAGCTTGTTGAGCGGGAAGTCCCACTCGCCGACGTACTCGACGGCCTCGCCGCCGGTGCCGACCTTGAACTGGATCAGGCCGAAGAGGTGGTCCGTCTCGTCCAGCGAGTCGCTGATGCCGCGCAGGTCGTAGACGGTGGCGCCCATCGCGTACGAGTCGCGCAGCATGCGCCACTGCATCGCGTTCGAGGGCCTGACCTCACGCCCGATGTTGTCGGAGGCGCCGTAGGAGTACCAGACGTGTCCCCCGACGACGAGCATCGTGGCCGCGGAGAGGTTCACGCCGTTGTGCCGGGCGAAGTAGAGCCGCATGCGGTTGGGGTCCTCGGAGTTGAGGACGGTCCACATGCGCTGGAAGTACGAGAGCGGGCGCGGCCGGAAACGGTCGCGCACCGCGGTGATCTCGTAGAGCCGCTGCCACTCGGCCAGGTCCTCGTAGCCGCCTTGGACGACCTCGACGCCGGCCTTGTCGGCCTTCTTGATGTTGCGGCGCCACAGCTGGTTGAAGCCCTTGAGGACGTCTTCCAGGGAGCGGTTGGCCAACGGCACCTGGAAGACGTAGCGCGGCTGTACGTCGCCGAACCCGGCGCCGCCGTCCTCGCCCTGCTGCCAGCCCATCTTCCGCAGCCGGTCCGCGACCTCGAAGGCGCGCGGCTCGATGTGGGTGGCCTCGACGTCGCGCAGCCGCTTCACGTCCGGGTCCTGGATGCCGGACTTGATGGCCGCCGCGTCCCAGCGGCGGATGACCACCGGCGGGCCCATCTTCACGGAGAAGGCGCCCTGGTGCTTGAGGTGGGCCAGCATCGGCTGGAGCCAGTCGTCCAGGTTGGGGGCGTGCCAGTTGATGACCGGGCCCTCGGGCAGGTAGGCGAGGTAGCGCTTGATCTTCGGCAGCTGGCGGTACAGGACGAGGCCCGCTCCGACCATCTCGCCGCTCTTGTCGAACCAGCCGAGGCTCTCCGAGCGCCACTCGGTCTTCACGTCAGCCCACGCCGGGACCTGGCAGTGACTGGCCGAGGGGAGACTCTGGATGTACGCCAGATGCTGCTCTCGGCTGATGGTCCTCAGGGTCAGGCTCATGCGGGGCGCTCCTCGGCAGGTGTGTCCCCATCGGTCAGGGGCTCCGGCTCTCGCGCCGAAGCCTACTGTGACCGAGGACCGCCCGGTCTGGCCGCGTGGGGCCGGACCGCCCGCCGGACCGGCGCGAGCCCCTGGGCGCCCGCGCCGGCCGCTGCGCCGGTCAGGTGATCACGCCGCCGAACAGGCCGCCGTGCGCCATGCCGAGGAAGAAGCCGAAGCCGGCCGCGCCGAGGCCCACGATCAGCCCGAACCGTTCCGCGGTGGTCCGGGAGACGTACATCCCGTACCCACCGGTGAGGATGCCGATCAGCCCGGCCCACGAGCTGATCAGGTGCAGGTGGTGGAACATCGCCGTGACGAACGCGAGGGCGCCGAGCACCAGGGTCACGCCGAGCAGGGCGTCCTGGAGCGGGTGCGGCTTGCCGTCCGTCGCGAAGAGCGAGCCGTTGGCGGGACGGGTGGTCTGTGCCATGGAGCACCTCCTGGCCGGACGGGCGGTGGATGTAGCGCCTCTCACACCGCGTCTGTCTCGATTGTGCCCTCTGAGCACCGGATTTCAACCGGAAGCCGGTCTACGGGTAGTCTGTACCGTCTGCACCGGTGTCTGCCCAGGCCAGCACGGCGAGCCTCCTCCGAACCCCCTCCACGGGATCGTTCGGGAGCGGGAACGTCCGTGCCGGGTGTTCTCCTCGGGGACGCCGTTGCTCAACGCATCACGACCCTCCTGCCACGGAACGACCGTGGCCGCTGAGTCCAAAGGAGGTGGGTTCCACATGCGTCACTACGAGGTGATGGTCATCCTCGACCCCGATCTCGAGGAGCGAGCAGTCTCCCCGCTGATCGAGAACTTCCTCTCCGTCGTCCGTGAGGGCAACGGAAAGGTGGAGAAGGTCGACACCTGGGGCCGTCGTCGGCTCTCTTACGAGATCAAGAAGAAGCCCGAGGGCATCTACTCGGTCATCGACCTGCAGGCCGAGCCTGCGGTCGTCAAGGAGCTCGACCGCCAGATGAACCTGAACGAGTCGGTCCTCCGGACCAAGGTCCTCCGTCCCGAGATCCACTGAGCATCTAGCTCAGAGGTCCTCGGGTTCGAGTAGCAGCAAGCAGCCAGAAGCAATCCCCGCCGAGAGGTTCACCCATGGCAGGCGAGACCGTCATCACGGTCGTCGGCAATCTCGTCGACGACCCCGAGCTGCGCTTCACCCCGTCCGGTGCGGCGGTCGCGAAGTTCCGTGTCGCGTCCACTCCCCGCATCTTCGACCGGCAGACCAATGAGTGGAAGGACGGCGAAGGCCTGTTCCTCACCTGCTCGGTCTGGCGTCAGGCGGCGGAGAACGTCGCGGAGTCGCTTCAGCGAGGCATGCGCGTCGTCGTGCAGGGCCGGCTGAAGCAGCGGTCCTACGAGGACCGCGAGGGCGTCAAGCGCACGGTCTACGAGCTGGATGTCGAGGAAGTCGGCCCCAGCCTCAAGAACGCCACGGCCAAGGTCACCAAGACCACGGGTCGCGGTGCTCAGGGCGGTCAGGGTGGATACGGCGGCGGTCAGCAGGGCGGCGGTAACTGGGGCGGCGGTCCCGGTGGCGGTGGCCAGCAGGGCGGGGGCGGCGCTGCCGCCGACGACCCGTGGGCGACCGGCGCGCCGTCAAGCGGCCCGCAGGGCGGGGGCCAGCAGGGCGGCGGAGGCGGCTGGGGCGGAAGCCCCGGCGGTTCCGGCGGCTCTGGCGGCGCTGGCGGCGGCTACTCGGACGAGCCTCCCTTCTAGGGCGGCTCGTACCCCCACTTCTTGATCACACAGGAGAAACACCATGGCGAAGCCGCCTGTGCGCAAGCCTAAGAAGAAGGTCTGCGCGTTCTGCAAGGACAAGACCCAGTACGTGGACTACAAGGACACGAACATGCTGCGGAAGTTCATTTCCGACCGCGGCAAGATCCGTGCCCGCCGCGTCACCGGCAACTGCACGCAGCACCAGCGTGACGTCGCCACGGCAGTCAAGAACAGCCGTGAGATGGCGCTGCTGCCCTACACGTCCACCGCGCGATAAGGGGAGGGTGACAACAGCATGAAGATCATCCTCACCCACGAGGTCTCCGGCCTCGGTACGGCCGGCGACGTCGTAGACGTCAAGGACGGGTACGCCCGCAACTACCTGGTCCCGCGTGGCTTCGCCATTCGCTGGACCAAGGGTGGCGAGAAGGACGTGGCGCAGATCCGCCGCGCCCGCAAGATCCACGAGATCGCGACGATCGAGCAGGCCAACGAGATCAAGGCCAAGCTTGAGGGCGTGAAGGTTCGTCTGGCTGTTCGCTCCGGCGACGCCGGCCGTCTCTTCGGCTCCGTGACCCCGGCCGACATCGCCTCGGCGATCAAGGCTGCCGGTGGTCCCGACGTCGACAAGCGTCGCGTGGAGCTCGGCTCGCCGATCAAGACGCTCGGCGGACACCAGGTGTCCGTGCGTCTGCACCCCGAGGTCGCAGCGAAGCTCGGCGTCGAGGTCGTTTCTGCCTAAGGGGCAGAGCTCAGCAGAGTCAGTGAAGGGCCGCACCCACCNGCGGCCCTTCACGGTGTAACGAGCCCGATGGGCTCGTGGTGGTCGGGTCTGTTTCACGTGAAACAGACCTGAGGAATGACCCCTGTACCCAGGCGCAGGGAGCAGCGCCGCGAGACACGCAGCGTGATCGGCCGCCGCGCCGGTTTCACGTGAAACGCCCCTTGGCCCGCTCCGTTTCACGTGAAACGGCCGTGCCCGGGCGGTAGCTCCGGCGTCAGCGGGCCCAGCCGTACCCGGGTCGGTGCCTCCGGCGTCAGCGCGTCGCTCCGGTGACGATCCACCGTCCCGACCGGGTACGCAGCCAGAGTGTGGCGAGACGGACGGTCATCATCAGCGTCATCGCCCACCAGAGTGCGGTGAGTCCGCCTCCAAGTGCGGGCACCAGGAGCGCGACGGGAGCGAAGACGGCGAGCGTCACCAGCATGGCCCCGGCGAGATAGCGCCCGTCACCCGCTCCCATCAGGACACCATCCAGGACGAAGACCACTCCGGCGATCGGCTGGGAGACCGCCACGACCATGAGGGCGGGGAGCAGGGCGTCCCTCACCGTGGGGTCGCTGGTGAAGAGCGGGATGAACAGGGGACGGGCGAGCACGATCAGGACGCCCAGCACGATGCCGCAGCCGATGCCCCACTCGACCATTCGACGGCAGGCTTCGCGTGCTCCCTTCTCGTCCCCCGCCCCCAGATAGCGCCCGATGATGGCTTGTCCGGCGATGGCGATGGCGTCGAGTGCGAAGGCGGTCAGGCTCCAGAGGGAGAGGATGACCTGGTGAGCGGCGATATCGCTGTCCCCGAGCCGGGCGGCGACTGCTGTGGCGATCATCAGCACGGCCCGCAGGGACAGGGTGCGCACCAGCAGGGGCACGCCGGCCCGTGCGCTGGCTCTGATGCCGAGTGCGTCCGGGCGCAGGGACGCGCCGTGCCTCCGGGCTCCGCGGACCACGACGACGAGATAGACGACGGCCATGCCCGCCTGGGCGACCACCGTGCCCCATGCGGACCCGGCGATGCCGAGCCCGGCCCCGTAGACGAGCGCGACATTGAGGACGCCGTTCGCTGTGAAGCCGCCGATGGCGACATACAGCGGGGTGCGGGTGTCCTGGAGGCCGCGCAGTACACCGGTGGCGGCAAGGACGATGAGCATGGCCGGGATGCCGAGGCTGGAGATCCGCAGATAGGTGATGGCGTACGGAGCGGCGGTGTCGGACGCGCCGAAGACGTCCACGAGCCAGGGGGCCGTCGGCACTGTGAGCGCGACGACGAGTACTCCCAGCAGCAGGGCGAGCCAGATGCCGTCCATGCCCTGCCGGATCGCGGCGGGCATATCGCCGGCGCCGACGCGGCGGGCGACGGCCGCTGTGGTGGCGTAGGCGAGGAAGACGAAGACGCTCACGGCGGTCATGAGGAGGGCTGCCGCGATCCCGAGACCGGCCAGCTGCGGGGTGCCGAGGTGGCCGACGATGGCGCTGTCGGCCATCACGAACAGAGGCTCGGCGACGAGCGCGCCGAACGCCGGCACGGCGAGGGCCAGGATCTCCCGGTCGTGTCGGCGGCGGCTCTTCTTCGGGGGCGCGGGGGCCAGGGTCATGGTGTCAATCTAATCTTCCACAGGTAAGAGATGCAATGCATCATTGATCCTTACTGCCATCCATCGGGGCCGCTCATCTCGGCGCGGTTCGCAGAGATCTTGAAATGAGTGCGAAAGTTTTTCTCCCCCACAGTCGGTGGACGGAGAACATGCAGGTCAGATGGGTTAAGTGGCGGCGGCTATGAGTTTGTCCACAATGCTGTCCCCCGTTCCGTGCACAGGTTCAGCAGGGTTCTCCACAGCATCTGGTCCGTCATCCACATGCCCTGTGGATAACCAGATTGGCTGACGGTGCAGACAGGCCTACCGTGGTCCGGCGCCCGCACTCCGTTCCGGCACCGGAATCCACCGAACCAGATGCGCCGGAAGTGGAGTCGGGCGACCTTTTTGTCGGTGCCGTGCCGTAAGAAAGAGTGGCACGGCTAGGTCCGCGACGCGGACGTGAGGAGGCGGCCCGGTGAGCATTCCCGAGCCATTGGACGACCCCTGGACCGAGGCCGGTCCCGGCGACCGTCTGCCTGTCTCCCGTCAGCGTCGCGGAGACCGCAAGGGCCGTGAGGACCGCCACGACCGGGGCCCGGACGAGGCCTGGGACGGCGGCTCCCCCGGGTTCGAGCGGGTGCCGCCGCAGGATCTCGACGCCGAGCAGTCGGTCCTCGGCGGCATGCTGCTGTCCAAGGACGCCATCGCGGACGTCGTGGAGATCATCAAGGGGCACGACTTCTACCGCCCCGCCCACGAGACCGTCTACACGGCGATCCTCGACCTCTACGCCAAGGGAGAGCCGGCCGACCCGATCACGGTCGCGGCCGAGCTGGTCAAGCGCGGCGAGATCACCAAGGTCGGCGGAGCGCCGTATCTGCACACCCTGGTGCAGTCCGTTCCGACCGCGGCCAACGCCTCGTACTACGCGGAGATCGTCCACGAGAGGGCGGTGCTCCGCCGACTGGTCGAGGCCGGTACGAAGATCACGCAAATGGGGTACGCGGCCGACGGGGACGTTGACGAGATCGTCAACTCCGCCCAGGCCGAGATCTACGCCGTCACCGAGCAGCGCACCAGTGAGGACTACCTCCCCCTCGGCGACATCATGGAGGGCGCGCTCGACGAGATCGAGGCCATCGGCTCGCGCAGCGGCGAGATGACCGGGGTCCCGACGGGCTTCACGGACCTCGACGCCCTGACGAACGGCCTGCATCCCGGGCAGATGATCGTCATCGCCGCCCGTCCCGCCATGGGCAAGTCCACGCTGGCGCTGGACTTCGCCCGAGCCTGTTCGATCAAGAGCAATCTGCCGAGCGTGATCTTCTCCCTGGAGATGGGCCGCAACGAGATCGCGATGCGCCTGCTGTCCGCCGAAGCCCGGGTGGCCCTGCACCACATGCGATCCGGCACGATGACCGACGAGGACTGGACCCGTCTCGCCCGGCGCATGCCGGACGTCTCGGCGGCCCCGCTCTACATCGACGACTCACCGAACCTCTCCATGATGGAGATCCGGGCGAAGTGCCGTCGTCTCAAGCAGCGCAACGAGCTGAAGCTCGTGGTCATCGACTACCTCCAGCTGATGCAGTCCGGCGGCTCCAAGCGGGCGGAGAGCCGCCAGCAGGAGGTCTCGGACATGTCGCGAAACCTGAAGCTCCTCGCCAAGGAGCTGGAGCTCCCGGTGATCGCCCTGTCCCAGCTGAACCGTGGTCCCGAGCAGCGCACGGACAAGAAGCCGATGGTCTCCGACCTGCGTGAGTCCGGCTCCATCGAGCAGGACGCGGACATGGTGATCCTGCTGCACCGCGAGGACGCCTACGAGAAGGAGTCCCCCCGGGCCGGCGAGGCCGACCTGATCGTCGCCAAGCACCGTAACGGCCCCACCGCCACGATCACCGTGGCCTTCCAGGGGCACTACTCGCGCTTTGTCGACATGGCGCAGACCTGATGGGGCCCCTCGGCACCCGCTTCGCACCGCCCACCGCCGGCCGCGTGGTCGCCCACGGGGGCGCCTGCCGACTGGAGCCTCTCCCCGCTTCCTGATGCCGTTGCCCCGCCGTCTCGGTCCCCGCTGAATGGGGTCGGCCCCTCGGGCCCCGCTTCTCTCGCATACGTCGCCAAGGCCGCACACGGCAGGGCACGTAAGCGAAGGAGCTGGACAGCGCATGCGCGTCCCCCATGCGGCGGAAAGGGATATGTCCGCTTGTGGTCCTATAGGGCCCGTTCAGCTTCCGGACGGGGCGTTTAGGATGCCCGTCATGGAGCGTGACGAGGACATGGAGGCCGGGGAGGGGAAGCGAAAGCGCTGGGAGCGGCGCACCGAGGTGCCCCTGCTGTGGCTCGCCGCGCTGTTCGCGGTGGCCTACGCCGTTCCCATCGTCGCGCCGGGGTCCGCCCGGTGGGTGCGGAACGTGTGCCAGACGATCGAATGGATCGTGTGGGGGGCCTACGCGCTGGACTACCTGGCACGTCTCCTGATGTCCCGGGACCGCTGGGCTTTCGTCCGCGGGCATCCGTTCGCACTTCTCGCGGTGGCGCTGCCACTGGTCCAGCCGCTGCGCCTGCTGCGGCTGGTCGCCGCGCTGCTGCTGGTCGGGCAGCGGGCCCGGATGGCACCGCAGATCCGCGTGACCACGTATGTCGCCGGTTCCTGCGCGGGGCTGCTGATGTTCGGCTCGCTGGCCGTGCTCGAGGTGGAGAAGGACGTGCCGGGCTCCGGCATCCACTCGCTGGGGGACGCGGTGTGGTGGGCCTTCACCACGATGACGACCGTGGGCTACGGCGACACCGCCCCGGTCACCGGGCCCGGCCGGGTGCTGGCCGTCGGGCTGATGCTCTCGGGAATAGCCCTCCTCGGTGTGGTCACGGCCAACATCGCCGCCTGGTTCATCTCCCGCTTCGAGCGCGACGACGCGGAGATCGAGCGGCAGACGGCGGCGATCGCCGACCTGACGGCGGAGGTGCGCATGCTCCGGCAGCAGGTGGGCGAGATGTCCGCCCGGGGGCCCGGTGGCCTGCCTGCGCCTCGGGAAGCGGGGACGGCCGGCCCGGCCGAGAGGACCGCCCCCTGACGCATCCACCTCTCGGCAGAAGGAGCCGCTCTCCTCGTAGGCCGGGCGCACGGTTCCGGCTGGGGGCGCAGCCCGGGGCGACGCCGGTCGGATCTCCGGCATGACCGGACGGCCGGTCCGCTCGTCGGCCGTCCGCCGGGTCGGTACGCGCCGTACGGAAAGCGTTGGCCAGGAGGCGGTGCGGTCGGGTAGGGGTTGCCCATGACTTCTCTCGGTGAAGGCCTGCTTTCCTGTACGCGGCGCGCCCTGCTGCACCGCGTCGCCCTCGCCCAGCGGGACGGCCGCGCGCCGTCCCTCGTGGCCGCCGTGCAACGCCAGGGGCGGTTGGTCTGGAGCGAGGCACGTTCGGGCGTCGGGGGGCCCTGCCCCGACGCCGACACGCAGTACCGGATCGGCTCGATCACCAAGACGTTCACCGCGGTCCTGGTGCTGCGGCTGCGGGACGAAGGGCTGATCGGTCTGGACGACCCGCTGGAGAAGCACCTTCCCGGCACCGGCGCGGGCGGTGCGACCGTCTTCCAGCTGCTCGGGCACAGCGCGGGCCTGGGCGCGGAGGCGCCCGCCCCCTGGTGGGAGCGGACGCCGGGCAGTCTGCGGCCCGAACTCGCCGACGTGCTGGGCGAGCGGCCGCAGAGACATCCGGCGGGCCACCGCCATCACTACTCGAACCCTGGCTACACCCTGCTCGGTTCTCTGGTCGAGGCGGTACGCGGCGTCTCCTGGGCGGATGCGCTGCGCCGCGAGATTTTGGAGCCGTTGGGCATGCGCCGCACGACGAGCGAGCCCGTGGTGCCGCACGCGGAGGGCTGGGCCGTCCACCCCTGGGCCGACGTGATGCTGAGTGAACCCGCGGAGGAGCTGGGGCTGATGGCGCCCGCAGGTCAGCTCTGGTCGACCGCGGCGGACCTGCTGCGGTTCGCCGCCTTTCTCACCGAGGGGGACGACCGCGTCCTGTCGGCGGACTCCGTGCGGGAGATGCGGGTGCCCGCCGCAGTGACCGAGGCCGGGGGCAGTGGGTATGGCCTCGGACTTCAGATCGTGACGGGTGACGGGAGTCTGCTCTTCGGCCACTCGGGATCGTTGCCGGGGTTCGTCGCCGGGCTGTGGATCAACGCGGAGGAGGACATCGCCGCGGTCGTCCTCGCCAACGCCACTTCGGGGCTGCCCGCTGCTCAGGTCGCCGCCGAACTCGTGGGGATCGTCGCGGAGGCCGAGCCCCGCATCCCCGAGCCGTGGAGCCCGCTGCCGGAGGTGGACGAGGAGCTGCTCGCACTGACGGGGATCTGGCACTGGGGGAGCCTCACCTTCACGCTCAAGCTCCTGCCGGACCGCGGGCTGGAGCTCACGCCGCTCGGCGGCAACGGCCGCGGCGCCACCTTCACCGCCCGGCCGGACGGTGCGTGGACGGGCCGGAACGGTTACTACGCGGGTGAGACCCTCCAGGTCGTCCGCAGGGACGACGGCTCGGTGGACCATCTGGACCTCGGCTCGTTCGTCTTCACGCGGGAGCCCTATGAAAGCGGGGCGAGTGTGCCCGGCGGCGTCGACGCGGAAGGCTGGCGCGGCCTCGACCGCTGAGCCCGCCGTCGTCA
>NZ_JBBBEN010000098.1:192113-304599 GCF_037137275.1 Streptomyces pratensis
GACGACGCTCCACCGGGGCAGCCGCGCCACCGAGCCCGCCCGCAGGGCTGAGCGAGGGGGTGAGGCTACTTCGGCCGCATGTACCACCGGCGTTGCTGACCCCCGTCATGAGGCCTCCCGCTCAGGTGTGCGTGACGTGTGCAGCCACTCGGCGGGACGGCCCCCCTGTTGGAGGCCCCGCCCTCTCACAGGGCGAGTTTGAAGCCCACATGGCTGGCGGTGAAGCCGAGCCGCTCGTAGAAGCGGTGCGCGTCCTCACGGGTGATGTCGGAGGTCAGCTGCACCAGTCGGCAGTCCTGGCGACGGGACTCGTCCACCGCCCATTGGATGAGCCGGGTGCCGAGGCCGTTTCCGCGTTCGTCGCCGTGGACGCGGACGCTTTCGATGATCGAGCGGGTCGTGCCGCGGCGGGACAGACCCGGGACGACGGTCAGTTGGAGGGTCCCGACCACGCGGCCCTCGCGCACTGCTACGACGACGTGTTGGTTCGGGTCGTCGGCCACCCGTTGGAAGGCCGCTCGGTACGGCCCGAGGTCGTCCGGGGACTCGCGCTGAGCGCCGAGCGGGTCGTCGGCGAGCATGGCGACCACTGCCGGCAGGTCGTCCTGGGTCACCGGGCGTATTTCAAGATCACTCATGAGCGGCATCCTAAGGCGGCGGCCCCAGCGCCCCGGGGCCTTGAGCTCTTCGACCGTCCTGCCCAGAGGGCGTGTCCGGGTTCCGCTCCGCTTCGTCCAGGGCCGCTCGCGGGCGCTGCCCCGGCTCGGCCGGGCCGCTTCGAGCAAGGTGCGCCCGGCCTCGGTGAGGCCGGGGCAGATGCCTCGCCGATCGGTACGTGCCAGCTCGTCCCCGTGATGCGGCCGCCCCGGATCGGCCCGCCTCGGTGAGCGCGGGGGAGCCGGTGACCGTCGCGACCCCGCGCTGAGGTCCTGCTGGCCAGGGGGTGGCGACGGCACAGGTGCGGCCGTGCGGCCGTGCGGCGTCAGCCTGCCGCGATGGTGAGAGGAGCGAACCGCCGACCGGTGTCGCCCGGGAGGTCCGGGATGCCGTACGTCATCGCGGTGTTCCAGGAGGTGGGCTTCAGCCCGCGGTCCGCCAGCCAGTCGAGCAACTCCACGTGCCGGGCGTCGACATCGGCACGCAGAGGCCGGTCCGTCGTCGCGGCCAGAGAGCTGACGAGCGCCTGCGCGGTGGCCGTGTCGCGCGCGATCAAGGGGCCGATCACATGGTCCTGGCCGCTCGGCCAGAGCGCCGCGTAACCGATCAGCGCGCCATGCTCCTCAGCGACCTGGAGCCGGTCGGAGAAGGCCGGCAAGCGGGCGAGCAGATGGGTCCGGTCCGCGCCGAACACGGACAGGTCGAGCCTGACCATGGCCTGCAGATCGTCCGCCGCCGCCGGGCGCGTGGTCACGGACCGGGGCGGGGAGGCGGCAGCTGCCCCGGGTGTGGAAGCGCTGCCGCCGACGGCATGGAAGCGGCCACCGACCCGGTCGGCCCGGCCCACGACGGTGAAGCCCAGCTTGTCGTACAGCGGCTGTCCCTGCGCGGTGGCGTACAGGAACAGCGGTGTGTCGCCCGCTGCCTCCATCACCTGCCGCATGAGCTGCCGGGCGAGCCCCCGGCCCGCGTAGCGTCCGGCGACGAGCAGCATGCCGACGGCGGCCGGGCCCGGCTCGTACGAGGTCAGCAGACAGGTTCCCGCCAGCCCCGCGCCGTCCGGGGCGTCGATCCCTAACCCCGTGCCCGCCGAGAGGAGCAGCCCCCACCGGCGCTCGTCGCGTGGCCAGCCGCGGTCCTCGCAGAGATCGGCGCAGGCGACCAGATCTCCTCGGTGCAGGCGTCTGATGGGCAGGTCGACGGAGAGGCGGGGAGAGGGGCTGCGCATGGGGCCAGGCTGTCCGACGGGATGATCGCCCGTCCACCGATTTGGCGGAACTGGCCGAGAACCGCAGCCCCCGCAGCGGTGTCCTGAGCGATCAGAAGCGCTCGACCTCCGGGGCGGGCCAGCTGTTTCACGTGAAACACGACCCCGAACGAGGTCTCTGGGCCGGCCGTCGTCGGGAGCGTTCGCGGGCGCCGTCCGGGGAGCGCGCACCGGGCGGGGACCCGGCACCCGGCCCCCGTGTGCGTCAGCCCAGGTCGGGCGCGTGCATCGCTCGTACGCCCTCGATGTTGCCGTCCAGGTAGTGGCGCAGGGACAGCGGTACGAGGTGCACGGCCGCGATCCCCACCCGGCTGAACGGCACCCGGACGATCTCGTACTTCCCGCAGGGCTTGTCGACCTCCGGACCGTGGCGCAGGGAGGCGTCCATCGCCGCCAGTCGGCAGACGAAGAAATGCTGGACCTTCACCCCCGTCACGCCGTCGTCCGTGATGTGTTCGACGGTGTCGACGAAGCACGGAACGACATCGATGATCTTGGCGCCGAGTTCCTCGTCGATCTCTCGGTGCAGGGCGTCGACGACGGTGGCGTCCTCCGGTTCGACCCCGCCGCCGGGCGTCACCCAGTACGGGTCGACCCCCGGCTTCGTGCGCTTGATGAGGACGAGATCGTCCCCGTCGAGCAGGATGGCGCGTGCGGTGCGCTTGACCACAGGACGTTCGGTCATGGCAAGAGAGTGGCCCGTGAAGCACAGTCTGAAACGCCCTCGGCACACCGGGTCATCGGTCGACGGCAGCGCGTCGAGGCCCGTGGGGTCCGTGCGGGCGGGAGGAGGGGAGAGAGCCGCCCCGCACGGGCTCGTAGCGGTGCGCTCCCGTCCTACCGGTGAGCCGCGTCCAGCGCCTGCCCGATGTCGGCCAGCAGGTCCTCGGGGTCCTCCGCACCGACCGAGAAGCGGATGAAGCCCTCTGCCACGGCGTCACCGCCCCAGCGGCCCCGCCGCTCGGCGGTGGAGCGGACGCCGCCGAAGCTCGTCGCGTCGTCGACCAGGCGCAGGGCGGACAGGAAGCTCTCGGCCTTCTCCCGGTCGGCCAGCTCGAAGGAGACCACCGAACCGAACCGGCGCATCTGTCGCTCGGCCGTGGCGTAGGACGGGTCGGTGGACAGCCCCGGGTACCGCAGCCCGGTGACCTCGGGCCGCAGGGCCAGCGCCTCGGCGACAGCGAGGGCGGTGGCGCACTGGCGGTCGATGCGCAGGGCCAGCGTGGCCAGCGAGCGGTGCGCGAGCCAGGCCTCCATGGGGCCCGGAATCGCGCCGACGACCTTGCGCCAACGCCGGACGTCGTCCGTCAGCCGGGGATCGCGGCAGCTCACATGGCCGAGCAGGATGTCACCGTGTCCGGTCATGCCCTTGGTGTCACTGGCGACCGAGAAATCGGCTCCCAGCTCCAGCGGACGCTGGCCGATCGGTGTGGCCAGAGTGTTGTCGACGGCTACCAGAGCACCCGCCGCGTGCGCGGCCGACACCAGCCGCCGGATGTCACAGACGTCAAGCCCCGGATTGGACGGGCTCTCGATCCAGAGCAGCTTCGCCCCCTCCAGCAGGTCCGCCTGGGCGTCCCCTCCGGTCGGTGCGGTCCGGACCTCGACGCCGTACGCCGCGAGTTGCTCCCGTACGAGCGGCAGTGCCTGGTAGCCGTCGTCCGGCAGGACCACGGCGTCGCCGGTGCGGACCTGGGACAGCAGTACCGCGGTGATCGCCGCCATGCCCGAGGCGAACACCGTTGTGCTCACCTGGACGCCGGGTGCTTCCAGCTCTCCGACGGCCTCCTCCAGATGGGTCCAGGTCGGGTTGGTCTCCCGGCCGTAGGTATAGGGGCCCACCGGTTCACCGGAGAGGTGGAAATGCGCGGCGAAGACCGGGCCGGGCAGGGTGGGTTCGAACTGCTCCGGTGCGGGAAGTCCGGCGCGTACCGCGCGTGTTCCGTCGCCCAGGGTGCTCATGCTGCTCCGTACGTGGTCGGACGGCCCGGCAGGTCCGGGCCGTGTACTGCGGGGGCCAGGATCAGTTCTCGTCGGGCAGGACGACATTGAGCGCCCAGGACACGACCGAGATGATGAGGCCGCCGAGCACCGCCGTCCAGAAGCCCTCGACGTGGAAGCTGAGATCGAAGACGCTGGCCAGCCAGGACGTCAGCAGCAGCATCAGGGCGTTGACCACCAGGGTGATCAGCCCGAGCGTCAGGATGAACAACGGGAAGGTCAGCAGCTGGACCACCGGCTTCACCAGGAAGTTCACCAGACCGAAGATCAGCGCGACCAGGATCACGGTGAGAGCCTTGCGGCCGGTGCTGCCGCCCTCCAGGGTGATGTCGCCGATCAACCAGATGGCCACGGCCAGCGCCCCCGCGTTGGCGATCGTCTTGACTACGAAATTCTTCATGTGTCTGATCGTGGCAGACACGGTCGGCGCTGGACACCGGCGGCGACGGCACAACCGGCAGCGTGGGCGACAAGGGGCGGACGGGCCATGAAGGCATTCAGACTGGACGAGCTGGAAGCGGAGCGGGCGGCCAACGACGGCGCGTATCTGCAGTTCGTGCGGGAACGCAACATGTCCGTCGGTCTGTACGCCCTGGACGCCGGAGCGCTCGACCCGCAGCAGCCGCACCGGCAGGACGAGGTCTACCTCGTCGTCAGCGGCCGCGCGTCGATCACCGTGGGGACGGAGACGACTCAGGTCGGCAGGGGGAGCGTCGTGTACGTGCCCGCGGGTGTGGCCCACAAGTTCCACCACATCACCGAGGACCTGAGAGTGATGGTCGTCTTCTCGCCGCCGGAAGGCTGAGGCCGCCGCCCGGTCGCGCTCGCGGTGGCAGGGTCCCTAGGGGCTCGATCAGGGGTCTCCAAGGGCTGCGGAGCCCCCGCCGGGCGCCCCCGCGCGCTTAGCATCGAGGCAGGAACCCAGAGAGACGAGGTAAAGGCGATGGCCGTGCGGGAGATATTCGCAGGAATGCCCTGGTGGGTGAAGTGGATCGCGGTGCCGGTCATGGCGCTCTTCGTGTTCGGCGGTCTGATCGCCAGTGTGGTCGGCTTCGTGATCGGCCTGCTGTTCAAGGTGTTGATGTTCGTGGTGCTGGTCGGCGGGCTGGTGTTCGTCGTCCGCAAGTTCATGACGTCGTCGTCATCGCGCGGTGACTGGTAGTACACCCCCGGGGGACCGGTGCGGGAAGCGGGAGGATTAGCCCAGCCGAGCTAAGTCCCGGAGGAAACCACCCGTCTGCCGGAAGCGGCCGATACAGTGCATACCGCTGCCGCCATCCGGAATGTGACCTTCTGTCACCGAGCTGACCGAACGGTCAGTGGTGGGGACGACAGTCCGGTCGTCGCCCTCCGATCACCGACGCCCGGCCCGGTCCTCACCGGTCGTGGGCCCGGTGCTCCGGTTCCCTCCGGTCCCCGGGATCGCGGCAGGCCCGTGGGGGCGGCCCCCACGGGAGGGCTGATGGCCCGTCACCATGCCTGGGGGTGACCTTTGACCACGGCATCGAGCACCGCTGTCCCGACGTTGATCGGTTCGGTTCAGCGGGCGTTGAGGCTGCTGGAGGCTGTGGGCACCCATCGGGACGGGGCGCCCGCCAAGCAACTCGCACGTGAGGCAGGACTTCCGCTGCCGACGGCGTACCACTTGCTGCGCACGCTCACCCACGAGGGTTATCTCCGCCGGGAGAACGGCGTCTTCCACTTCGGCGCGGCCGCCGAGAACCTGACCGCGGCCCCGGGGAGCAGGGGCCGGCCCGCTTCCGTCGCCGACTCCCTCGGCCACTGGCGGGACGCCATCGGGGCTCCGGTCTACTGCGCCGTCTACTGCGACGGCGAGATCGAACTCATCGGGGTCGCGGACGCCCCCGACACCCCGGCGGTCGAGGAGTGGGCCTCGTTCCGGGAGACCGGTCACGCCCACGCGATCGGTCAGTGCCTGCTCGCCCAACTCGATGAGAGGGCCCGGGAGGACCACCTCGACCGGCACCCCGTTCGGCCCCTCACTCGTTACTCAGTGCGAGATCGCGCGACCTTTCTTGAGCGATTGCGGTCACTCCGGAGAGGTGAACCGGTCATCGAACACCAGGAATACGCACTGGGGACCGTTTGCGCCGCGATTCCCGTCATGGCCGGTGCCACCATTGCCGCCATGGCCATTTCCGTACCCCTGGACCGCCAGGAACAGTTGCTCCCCGCAGTCGAACAGTTACGTGGCGAAGTCGCCAGCCTCTTGCGTTCGTTCGTGTTCTCTATCAGTATCTGAAAAATCACTCCTTGTGATCTGCTATCGCGTGCACCACGATGGCGTCAATGGGGCCATGGGGGATCATTCCTGGCCAGTTTCATCTACTGCGGGGTTGAACGATGCGCGAGTCGGTTCAAGCAGAGGTCATGATGAGCTTCCTCGTATCCGAGGAACTCTCCTTCCGTATCCCGGTGGAGCTCCGGTACGAGATCAGCGATCCGTATGCCATCCGGATGACATTCCACCTGCCCGGCGACGCCCCTGTGACCTGGGCGTTCGGCCGGGAATTGCTGTTGGACGGGCTCAACAGCCCGAGCGGCGACGGAGATGTTCACATCGGTCCGACCGAGCCGGAGGGATTGTCGGACGTCCATATCCGGCTCCAGGTCGGTGAGGACCGGGCGTTGTTCCGGGCGGGCACAGCACCGCTGGTGGCGTTTCTCGACCGGACGGACAAGCTGGCGCCGCTCGGTCAGGAGCACACGCTGGGTGACTTCGACGGAAATCTGGAGGACGCCCTCGGACGTATTCTCGCCGAGGAGCAGAACGCGGGCTGACCGGGAGAGCCCGGCGTCCGCCCACCGGCCCGTCCCGGTCGCGTCGGCACGCCTCCGTCGCTCCGTCCGAGCCACCCCGCACCCCGGGCCGGCCCCGAGGTCCGTCATCCCGCCTTGCGGCGACGGCCCCGGCCGGCCCGCGTGGGTGCGGCCGTCGCCGCCTGCGCGCCGTCGGCCTTCTGCCGGTCCGCGGAGACGACCAGGGCCGCGAGCACTGTGGTCACCGGCACAGATGCGACGAGCCCGATCGAGCCGACCAGCGTCCGCACGATCTCCTCCGCGACCAGCTCGCTGTTGGCCACCGCCCCCACGCTGCTCTGGGCGATGGAGAAGAGCAGCAGCAACGGCAGCGCCGCGCCCGCGTACGCCAGCACCAGTGTGTTCACCACCGAGGCGATGTGGTCCCTTCCGATGCGGATACCTGCCCGGTAGAGCCCCTTCCAACCCATTTTCGGGTCGGCCTGGTGAAGTTCCCAGACGGCGGAGGTCTGGGTGACCGTCACATCGTCGAGCACTCCGAGCGAGCCGATGATGACACCGGCCAGCAGCAGACCGCTCATGTCGATGTCCGGGTACAGCCCGTGGATGAGGCCGGTGTTGTCGTCGGTGTTGCCGCTGAGGCTCGCCCAGCCGATGAAGAGGGAGCCCAGCAGCCCGATCAGCAGCAGTGAGATCAGCGTGCCGATGACGGCGACCGAGGTGCGGGCCGTCACGCCATGGCACATGTAGAGCGCGCCCAGCATGATGGCACTGGCCCCGATCACTGCCACCACGAGCGGGTTCGAGCCCTGCAGGATCGCCGGCAGGATGAACAGGGTCAGCACGGCGAACGACACGGAGAGCGCCACCAGCGCCATCAGCCCGCGCAGTCTGCCCACGAGGACCACCGCCAGGGCGAAGATGCCGGCCAGCAGGGCCATCGGAATCTTCCGGTCCACGTCGGTGACGGAGTACTGGAGGTCGCGCGGGGCGTCGGGGGCGTACGCCACGACGACGCCCTGGCCCTCGCGCAGTTGGCGGGGAGCGTCCGGCTGGACCACCTCGACGAAGGTGCGGCCCCGGTCCTCACCGGTGGTCACCTCGATCGTGGCCTTCGCGCACTCCCCCTCCTGCTCGTTGACGGCCTCGCGGCCCGAGGGGGTCGAAGTGTCGCCGGTAGGGGGGACCTGCGCGGCGTTGACGTCCGCGCAGTCGACCTTGTCGACCCGGACGACCCGGCCGTCCTGGGTCTGCCGGTCGAAACCGACGCCGGTGCGCTCGTGGTCGGGCGCACCGCCCGGCCAGAACGCGATCAGCCCGACGACGACCGCTGTCGCGAACGGGATCAGTACGGCGGCGATGACCTTGCGCAGGTGCTTGGAGACCGGGGCGGCCGGCCCGTGACTGTGCGAGTGGCCGTGAGTGTGGCCCTGGGGCGGCTGGGGTGCGGGGTCGCTTTGGGGGGAGGTCACAGGGCGATCATCGCAAGAACCGGAGGGCCCTCTGGTCAGCTCGCCGGGAAGGACGCTAGCGTGGAGGCACCTTTTGCACACGCGGGAGCTCGGAGCACCGGGCTGAGAGGGCGCTGACCGCCGTACATCCGTACGGGACACGCTGCGCCGACCGCCGAACCTGTTACCGGGTAATGCCGGCGTAGGGAGTAGGTCTCATGACCACATCGGACGCACGCACGCCTGCCTCGCAGCAGAACGACGGGGCCGGGAAGTCCATCGGCTGGCACAAGGGATACGTCCAGGGCTCGCGCCCGGACCTCCGGGTGCCGGTCCGACAGGTGCACCTCACCAACGGCAAGGACGTGACGCTGTACGACACGTCGGGGCCGTACACCGACCCCTCCGTCGACACCGACGTCCGCCGGGGCCTCGCGCCCCTGCGGGAGAACTGGATCATCGCCCGCGGCGACACCGAGGAGTACGCGGGACGCCCGGCCCGCCCCGAGGACGACGGCCTCAAGCACACCTCTCCGCGCGGCGGCCTGCGCAACCTCGACGCCGTGTTCCCGGGCCGCCCGCGTCAGCCGCGCCGCAGCCGCGACGGTCGCCCCGTCACCCAGCTCGCGTATGCGCGGCGCGGCGAGATCACTCCGGAGATGGAGTACGTCGCGATCCGGGAGAACGTGGAGCCGGAGGTCGTCCGCGAGGAGATCGCCGCGGGCCGGGCCGTGCTGCCGGCCAACGTCAACCACCCGGAGATCGAGCCGATGATTATCGGTAAGCGGTTCCTGGTGAAGGTCAACGCGAACATCGGCAACTCCGCGGTCTCCTCCTCCATCGAGGAGGAGGTGGACAAGATGACGTGGGCGACGCAGTGGGGCGCCGACACGGTCATGGACCTGTCCACCGGGCGCAACATCCACACCACCCGCGAGTGGGTGCTGCGCAACTCCCCCGTGCCGATCGGCACCGTGCCGCTCTACCAGGCCCTGGAGAAGGTCGACGGCCGGGCCGAAGAGCTGACCTGGGAGATCTACAAGGACACCGTCATCGAGCAGGCCGAGCAGGGCGTGGACTACATGACGGTGCACGCCGGCGTGCGCCTCCCGTACGTCCCGCTGACGGCCCGTCGGAAGACCGGCATCGTCTCGCGAGGCGGCTCGATCATGGCGGCCTGGTGCCTCGCGCACCACAAGGAGTCGTTCCTCTACGAGCGCTTCGAGGACCTCTGCGAGATCCTCGCGGCGTACGACGTCACCTACTCCCTCGGCGACGGTCTGCGCCCCGGGTCGATCGCCGACGCCAACGACGAGGCGCAGTTCGCGGAACTGCGCACGCTGGGCGAGCTGAACACGGTCGCCAAGCGGTTCGGCGTCCAGACGATGATCGAGGGCCCCGGGCACGTCCCGATGCACAAGATCAAGGAGAACATCGACCTCCAGCAGGAGATCTGCGAGGAGGCGCCGTTCTACACGCTCGGCCCGCTGACCACGGACGTGGCGCCCGCCTACGACCACATCACCTCCGGCATCGGAGCGGCGATGATCGCCTGGTGGGGCACGGCGATGCTCTGCTACGTCACGCCCAAGGAACACCTCGGGCTGCCCAACCGGGACGACGTCAAGACCGGAGTGATCACCTACAAGATCGCCGCGCACGCGGGCGATCTCGCCAAGGGGCACCCGGGCGCGCAGGAGTGGGACGACGCGCTCTCCGACGCGCGGTTCGAGTTCCGCTGGGAGGACCAGTTCAACCTGGCCCTGGACCCTGACACGGCCCGGGAGTTCCACGACGAGACGCTGCCTGCCGAGCCGGCGAAGACAGCGCACTTCTGCTCCATGTGCGGGCCGAAGTTCTGTTCGATGAAGATCTCCCAGGACATCCGCCGTCAGCACGGCGGCTCGCAGGAGGAGATCGAGGAGGGCATGGCCGCGAAGTCCAAGGAGTTCGCGGCGAACGGCAACCGGGTGTACCTGCCTCTGGCGGACTGACCGGTTCGCGTCCCGGGCCGGGCGCGAGCGGCGGCGGGCCCGGGACGGGGCCGCCGCCCCGCGGCTCGGGGCGGCCCGCTGGGCGGTTGCACGAACTGTGCGTGACACCGGGGCGTGGGGAGGCGGGGCTGGACCACTGGTAAGGGCCGGATACGGGGGTCGTCCAGCGGTTTCGCTCGTACGCGCCGAACCGCCGGGGTGAGGTCGGGCTCGTGCGCCGGCTGCGCGTGGTGCTGCTGCGCTCCTTCGCCTGCCTCACCGCCGCGATGGCGCTTTCGTCGCGGTCGTCGAGCACGACGGGCTGACCGACCGGAAGGGGTGGACGATCGCCGCGGTGCTGCCGGCCACAGCGTCCTGGGTCTGGCGGTGCTCGCTCATCAGGGTCGTCCCGCGCCCCGGCGAGATGGTGCGGTTCGGCGTGTTCCGGCGGGCCGTCGTCCCCTGTGCCGCGGTCGCAGAACTGCACCGGGAGTCGTCCCGGGGCGGTCTCGTGCTGGAGACGCACCGAGGGGGCTCCGTCGACTCACTCTGGTTCGGGAACGCTCCGTGGGACCTGGCCTACGACTTCTCCGCGGTGTGCGAGGATGCCAAACGCCTGCATGGGCGCAGAACCGGTGCGACCCGGAGAGCGGCGGACGAGGCCGGCTGGAGCGTCGGTTCACGTGGTCGATCGGCGCGGAGGCGCTCCTGGCGGGCTCGGCCGTCTGCGCGGTCACCGGGCTCGTCGTGGCACTGCGCGGCTGACTCCGGCCGGTCCCCCCGGGGTTCCGCCGGGGCGCCGGAGGCCGGTGGTCGGCATGCCCGCGGAGGTTGTCGGGAAGCTCTGCCCTTGAGGCCGCCCACAGATACGTCGCCCTATAGGTGACTTCGGGCTGTCCGCTGTCATCTGGTCTGATTTGGCTGCTTGTTAAGCGACAGTATGGACACAGTCGTGTGGCGGCTCTATGTACGTTCTGCCAGCGGCTCGTCCCAGCTTGACCCCTTCCTTATCTGTCGCTTACTTTCCGGCGTGACTGGCTGAATCTTGTAGCCCTCGCACGGGGGCCCGGGGAGGGAACGCAGTGAACTGGTACCTGGCTGTACTCAAGAACTACGCAGGCTTCAGCGGACGCGCGCGCCGCAAGGAGTACTGGATGTTCACCCTCTTCAACGTGATCATCGCGGTGGTGCTCTCGGCCATCGGCACGGCGATCGACACACAGATCCCGTACTTCATCTACCTCGTCGCGCTCATCGTCCCGTCGCTGGCGGTCATGGTGCGCCGGCTGCACGACACCGGGCGTTCGGGCTGGTGGTTCTTCATATCGTTCATCCCGCTGGTCGGCGGCATCATCCTGCTCGTCTTCCTCGCCTCTGAGGGCAAGCCGGAGACGAACGAGTACGGAGCCAACCCGAAGCTGGCTCCGCAGGCCGGCTGAAGCACCGCTCCGGTCCGCCGGAGCGTCCACCGGGCCGGGCGCGGCACTCGCCGCCCCGGCCCGTGGCGTGTCGCGTCGCCCTGAATCCGCTCGCGTGCGGGGCGGCCCTCCGCCGACGGGTGCGGAGTTCTCACGGCACGGGGTGACAGGGTGCTCCCGGCAACAGTCCCGGAGACAGTCCCAACACCGGGTCCGCTCACCGGCGTGGTGGGAGCGGGTGGAGTCGGGCGTGCCTTCCCCGCTGGGGGTCAGTCATGCAGGGGCAGTTGGACGACCAGCAGCTTTCCGGCCATGGTCACGCCGCCGTCCATGGCGATCGCGAGCCCGTCGGCGTACACGTGCGGTCCGGTGACCACGGGCCCGGAACCGTCGCCCCCGTCCTCCGAGCCGACTTCACCCAGAAGGTACGGGATGGGGCTGTGACCGTGGACGACGCGCTGCCCACCGTAGGTCGCCAACAGCTCGCGCACCGCCTCGGCGCCTTCGTCCCGGAAGGCGAACCGCTTGGTGAGCTTGCGGAACAGGTCCCAGCACTCGTCGGCGTCGTGACGCGTGAGAATGGCGTGGACCGTGTCGTTGACGTCCTCGATGGTGGAGCCGTAGTCGAGGTAGGCCGTCGTGTCGGAGTGCATCAGCAGATGCCCGTCCTCCTCGACGACCGCGTCGAGCCGGGACATCCACTGGAGGTGGACGTCCTGGAGGCGGTCCATGTCGCTCTTCTGGCCGCCGTTGAGCAGCCAGGCCGCTTGGAAGGTGGCGGTGCCCGCACCGGAGTTGACGGGAGTGTCGGAGAAGCGCTTGGCGCCGATCAGCAGCAGTTCGTGGTTGCCCATCAGAGCCTTGCAGTAGCCCCCGGCGGCCGCGGCCTCTGCGGAGAGCCGCATGACGAGGTCGATGACCCCGATGCCGTCCGGTCCGCGGTCGGTGAAATCGCCGAGGAACCAGAGCCGGGCGTTGCCCGCGGCCCAGTTCCCCTCGGCGTCGACGAGGCCCTGCGCGGCGAGGGCGGCCAGCAGCTCGTCCAGGTAGCCGTGGACGTCGCCGACGACGAAGAGCGGTCCGCGTCCGTCCTTTGACCCTGCCTGCGGCTCGGGGACGGCCCGCACCTGGGCCGTGTCCCCGCGGTTGATGACGGGCAGGTCCCGCTCGGTCGGGGTATAGCCCTCCGGCGGCTCGTCGTCGGGGGCGACGTTGCCGGGGTGCGGAGGGTGGGGTGGAGTTGGCGTGTGCGGCGGCACGGACGTCTGAGGCAGCGGCGCCCGCTCGGGCGGCGCCGGATGCGGCGGCGCGCCGGGCGACTGAGGTGGTACGGGCGTCTGCGCATACGGCGGAACCCGGAAGTCACGCAACGTCGCCGTCCGCACCACGGGTTCCTGACTGGCCCCCTGAGTCATCGACCCCTCCACCACCGTCGCGCCGCCGTACACCTGACGGGCCCTGCCTGGTAGAGGTGGTCCGCGGTGTCGTGCGCCCATCATAGGAATGCGGATCGGTGTGTGTGACGCACCAGGGGTGGTGAATCCGGGCGCACGCGTGGTTCACCGGCCGGTTTGTCCGAAAAGGGTGGATCAGTCCCTACTGGGGGAGCGTGGCGCGCTGACGGTCGTGCGCGGCGGGCGGCGTTGCGAGGAGGTCCGGACGATGAGCTCCGTCGGTATGACCTGCTCGACCGGTCCGTCGTGCTCGACGCCTTCGATGGCGTCGATGAGGAGCTGGACGACGGCCGTGCCGATGCGGCGGGGCTTCAGGGAGAGGGTCGTGATGGGGGGCTCGGTGGTTCCGTAGACCGTGGACTCGCTGCAGCAGACCAGCAGCAGGTCCTCGGGGACCCGCAGTCCGTAGCGGCGGGCCGCCGCGAGGAGATCGGTCCCGTTGGGGTCGAAGAGCCCGTAGACGGCGTCGGGGCGGTCCGGGCGGGCCAGCAGCCGGTCGGCGGCGACCGCGCCCGCGCACGGGTCGTGGGCCGGGTAGGACTCGTAGACGGGGTCCTGGCCGACCCGCTCGCACCAGTGGAGGTAGGCCGTGGTGGACAGCCGGGTGTAGGTGTCGGTGGTGGTGCCGGTCAGCAGTCCGATGCGGCGGGCCCCGGCGGCGGCGAGGTGGTCGAGAAGGTCGAGCACGGCGGCCCGGTGGTCGTTGTCCACCCAGGCGGTGACGGGGAGCGTTCCGGCCGGCCGGCCATCCGAGACGACGGGCAGTCCCTGGCGTACGAGTTCGGTGACGACCGGGTCCTGGTCGGAGGGGTCGATGACGACGGTCCCGTCGAGCGCGACGTTCGACCAGACGTCGTGCCGGGAGGTGGCGGGAAGGATGACGAGGGCGTAGCCGCGGGCGAGCGCCGCGGAGGTCGCGGCTCTCGCCATCTCCGCGAAGTACGCGAATTCGGTGAAGGTGAAAGGTTCATCCCCGTAGGTGGTCACGGTCAGGCCGATCAGCCCCGACTTGCCCGTACGGAGGGTTCGGGCCGCGGCGGACGGGCGGTAGCCCAGGCGCTCGGCGACCTCGCGGACATGGCGGCGGGTGGCGTCCGGGAGCCTGCCCTTGCCGTTGAGCGCGTCGGAGACGGTCGTGATCGAGACTCCGGCCGCGGCGGCCACGTCACGAATTCCCGCGCGTCCTGGCCGGCCGCTGCGCCGGGGTGTCTCCGTCCGGCTCACCTGGTGCTTCCCTGCTGCTGTCATGGCGAGCCGATAGTAGGTGCCCGAAGGGTGGTCGGTCCGGTCGCATATGCACCAGTTGGCAGGCACGTTTCTGCATGGTCATTCGCCTTCAATACCCTTGTAAAGCAAGGGCGTTGAACCGTTCTGCTTCAGTGTGTCAGGTGCTAGTGGGTGGCAGCCTGCTAAATGTGCGATGTCTCGAAGAGGTCTCAACTCACCACTTCGAGGGACGCGCGCCAGGGAGTGAGCCACCGGCGTGCGGCAGAAGAGGAAAATGCGCCCCCCGGAGGCGCGGCCTTGAGCCCCCTTGCGGGGGCCATTACCGGGCACTGCGGTCGATATGCCGCTCGCGCCATTCGCAGCGGAGGCCAATCCTCATAAGGTGAGCAGTATTGCTGTGAACGGACGGTCGAGGAGGACCCTGCGGTGAGCGAGACGAGCCCCAAGCTGCGTGCGGAACTGGACGGCGTTCCCGCCTACGTGCCGGGCAAGCCGGCGGCGGCCGGCGGACCGGTCGCGTACAAGCTGTCCTCCAACGAGAACCCCTATCCGCCGTTGCCCGGCGTCCTGGAGTCGGCGCTCGCCGCGGCGGAGAACTTCAACCGCTACCCGGACATGGCGTGCACCGGCCTGATGAACGAGCTGGCCGACCGGTTCGGGGTGCCCGTCTCGCACATCGCCACCGGGACCGGTTCTGTGGGCGTGGCCCAGCAGCTGCTGCAAGCCACCTCCGGGCCGGGGGACGAGGTCGTCTACGCCTGGCGCTCCTTCGAGGCGTACCCGATCATCACGCAGGTCAGCGGTGCGACGTCGGTCAAGGTGCCGCTGACCGCTGGGGAGGTGCACGACCTCGACGCGATGGCGGAGGCGATCACCGACCGGACGCGGATGGTCTTCGTCTGCAACCCGAACAACCCCACGGGGACGGTGGTGCGCCGGGCCGAGCTGGAGCGGTTCCTGGACCGGGTGCCCAGCGATGTGCTGGTGGTCCTCGACGAGGCGTACAAGGAGTTCATCCGCGACGCCGAGGTGCCGGACGGCATCGAGATCTACCGGGACCGCCCCAATGTGGCGGTGCTGCGGACCTTCTCCAAGGCGTACGGCCTGGCGGGGCTGCGGGTCGGCTTCGCGGTGGCCCACGAGCCGGTGGCCGCGGCGCTGCGGAAGACCGCCGTCCCCTTCGGTGTCAGCCAGGTCGCCCAGGACGCGGCGGTGGCCTCGCTCCGTGCCGAGGACGAGCTGCTGGGCCGGGTCGGGTCGCTGGTCGCCGAGCGCTCCCGGGTGAGCGAGGGGCTGGTGCGCCAGGGCTGGACGGTGCCGGAGTCGCAGGCGAACTTCGTCTGGCTGCGGCTCGGTGAGCGCACCCTCGACTTCGCCGCGGCCTGCGAGCGGGCCGGTGTCGTGGTGCGGCCCTTCGCGGGCGAGGGCGTGCGGGTCACGATCGGCGAGAGCGAAGGCAACGACCTGTTCCTGAAGGCGGCGGAGGCATACCGCGCGGAGCTGTAGCGCGAGCGCTGTGGCGTAGCGGCGGCGGCGCCGTGGCCTCGCCGCCGCTACGCGGGTGCGATCCGGTGGCCCCGGACCTCGAACGACGAGGTCCGGGGCCCTTTGCGTGGGCCTCCGGAAGGAAAGGGGTACCCCCGGCGAAGGGTCCGAAAGTGTGTGCGCCATAATTGCTTGTGAATGTGAACGCGTTCACAAGCGTGCCCCGCTTTCTCCTGTAATCAGGCGGATCAAAGGGGCGAAGCCGGTGTGACCACGGCGATGTAAGGAGACTGACGACGTGGACCTCGCTCTGGCGCCGGAGACCCTGGCGCGATGGCAGTTCGGCATCACCACCGTCTACCACTTCCTCTTCGTCCCGTTGACGATCTCGCTCGCCGCGCTCACCGCGGGCCTGCAGACCGCCTGGGTGCGGACAGAGAACGAGAAGTACCTCAGGGCGACCAAGTTCTGGGGCAAGCTGTTCCTGATCAACATCGCCATGGGCGTCGTCACGGGCATCGTCCAGGAGTTCCAGTTCGGCATGAACTGGTCGGACTACTCGCGCTTCGTCGGTGACGTCTTCGGCGCTCCGCTCGCCTTCGAAGCGCTCATCGCCTTCTTCTTCGAGTCCACCTTCATCGGGCTGTGGATCTTCGGCTGGGACAAACTGCCGAAGAAGATCCACCTCGCCTGCATGTGGATGGTCTCGCTCGGTACCGTCCTCTCCGCCTACTTCATCCTGGCGGCCAACTCCTGGATGCAGCATCCGGTCGGCTACCGGATCAACGAGGAACGCGGCCGCGCCGAGCTCACCGACTTCTGGCGGGTGCTCACCCAGGACACGGCGGTGACCCAGTTCTTCCACACCATCACGGCGGCCTTCCTGGTCGGCGGGGCCTTCATGGTCGGCATCGCGGCGTTCCACCTGGCGCGCCGGAAGCACATCCCGGTGATGCGTACCTCGCTGCGCCTGGGGCTGGTCACCGTCGTGATCGCGGGCATGCTCACCGCCGTCAGCGGGGACAGCCTGGCCAAGGTCATGTTCCGGCAGCAGCCGATGAAGATGGCCGCCGCCGAAGCGCTGTGGGACGGGGAGAACGGCGCGCCGTTCTCGATCTTCGCCTACGGGGACGTCAGCGAGGGCCACAACTCGGTGGAGATATCCCTCCCCGGCGTGCTGTCCTTCCTCGCCAACAACGACGCCGACTCGTACGTACCCGGCATCAACGACGTCAACGAGGCCGCGCAGGAGAAGTACGGGCCCGGCGACTACCGCCCCAACATCCCGGTCGCGTTCTGGAGCTTCCGGTGGATGATCGGCTTCGGCATGGCCTCCTTCGGCCTCGGCCTGCTGGGGCTCTGGCTGACCCGGCGGAAGTTCCTGCTGCCACCGGCGCTGCGGACCGGTGAGAACGACGTGCCGAACCTGGTCCTCTTCCGGAACAAGGCGCTGAGTCCGCGCCTCACCAAGCTGTACTGGGTCGTCGCGCTCTGGACGCTGCTCTTCCCGCTGATCGCCAACTCCTGGGGCTGGATCTTCACCGAGATGGGCCGCCAGCCGTGGGTGGTCTACGGAGTGCTCCAGACCCGCTCGGGCGTCTCCCCCGGTGTCTCCCAAGGCGAGATCCTCACCTCGATGATCGTCTTCACCCTGCTCTACGCGGTCCTCGCCGTGATCGAGGTGAAGCTGCTCGTGAAGTACATCAAGGCCGGGCCGCCCGAACTCACCGCGGCCGACCTCGACCCGCCCACGAAGATCGGCGGCCACGACGAAGAAGACGCCGACCGGCCCATGGCCTTCTCGTACTGAGCGCAGGAGCTGAGAGATGGAACTCCACGACGTCTGGTTCGTGCTCATAGCGGTCCTGTGGACCGGCTACTTCTTCCTGGAGGGATTCGACTTCGGCATCGGCGTCCTCACCAGGCTGCTGGCCCGCGACCGCAAGGAGCGGCGGGTCCTGATCAACACGATCGGCCCTGTGTGGGACGGCAACGAGGTGTGGCTGCTGACCGCGGGCGGTGCGACCTTCGCCGCCTTCCCCGAGTGGTACGCCACCCTCTTCTCCGGGTTCTACCTACCCCTGCTGATCATCCTGTTCTGCCTGATCGTGCGCGGCGTCGCCTTCGAGTACCGCGCCAAGCGGGCCGAGGAGCGGTGGCAGGCGAACTGGGAAACCGCGATCTTCTGGACCTCCCTCGTCCCCGCCGTCCTGTGGGGCGTGGCGTTCGGGAACATCGTGCGCGGCGTGAAGATCGACGCGGACATGGAGTACACCGGGAACGTCCTCGACCTGCTGAACCCGTACGCGCTCCTCGGCGGCCTCGTCACGCTCTCCCTGTTCACCTTCCACGGCACGGTCTTCGCCGGTCTCAAGACGGCCGGCGACATCCGGGTCCGGGCACGCGCCCTGGCGCTGAAGCTGGGACCGGTGACCGCGGTGCTGGCGCTGGGCTTCCTCCTCTGGACCCAGGCCGACAACGGCGACGGGTGGAGCCTGGTGGCCCTGATCGTGGCGGCGGTGTCGCTCGTGGCGGCGATCGGGGCCGTCGCCAAGGGCCGCGAGGGCTGGTCGTTCGGGCTTTCCGGGGTGACGATCGCGGCCGCGGTGGCGATGCTCTTCCTCACGCTCTTCCCGGACGTCATGCCGTCCTCGCTGAACGACGCATGGAACCTCACGGTCACCAACGCCTCGTCGAGCCCGTACACGCTCACGATCATGACCTGGTGCGCGGGCATCGCCACGCCCGTCGTGCTGCTCTACCAGAGCTGGACCTACTGGGTCTTCCGCAAGCGCATCGGCACCCAGCACATCGCCGACGCGCACTGAGTCCGGTGGACCGCTTCGGCCCCGCGCCCTGTGCGGGACCGGGGCGGACACCGATCCCGCAGAGCTCACCGACCCCGCCGGGGGGATGTTTCACGTGAAACCGATCGATCCGCGCCTGCTCCGCTACGCACGGGCCACCCGCCTCTTCCTGGCGGCCGTGGTGGCTCTCGGCCTGGTCGGCGCCCTGCTGGTGATCGCTCAGGCGATGCTCATCGCCGAGGTGGTGGTGGGCGGGTTCGAGGGCGGCCTCACGGTCGCCGCGCTGCGCACCCCCCTGCTCCTGCTCGCCGCGGTCGCCCTCGGGCGGGCCCTGGTCGCCTGGCTCACCGAGCTGGCGGCCCACCGGGCGAGCGCGGCCGTCAAGTCCGAACTGCGCGGCCGGCTCCTGGAGCGGGCCGCCCGGCTGGGGCCCGGCTGGCTGGGCGGGCAGCGCACCGGGTCGCTCGTCGCCCTGGCGACCCGCGGGGTCGACGCGCTCGACGACTACTTCGCCCGGTACCTGCCTCAGCTGGGGCTCGCGGTCGTCGTCCCGGTGGCGGTGCTCGCCCGGATCGTCACCGAGGACTGGGTCTCGGCGGCGATCATCGTCGTCACACTGCCGCTCATCCCGCTCTTCATGATCCTCATCGGCTGGGCCACCCAGTCCCGGATGGACCGGCAGTGGCACCTCCTGTCCCGGCTGTCCGGACACTTCCTCGACGTCGTCGCCGGACTGCCGACACTGAAGGTCTTCGGCCGGGCCAAGGCCCAGGCCGAGTCGATCCGCACCATCACCTCCGACTACCGCCGCGCCACCGTGCGCACCCTGCGGATCGCCTTCCTCTCGTCCTTCGCTCTGGAGCTGCTGGCGACGCTGTCGGTCGCCCTGGTCGCCGTCACCATCGGCATGCGGCTCGTCCACGGCGAGCTCGACCTCTACACCGGTCTGGTGGTGCTGATCCTGGCCCCGGAGGCGTATCTGCCGATCCGGCAGGTCGGGGCGCAGTACCACGCGGCGGCCGAGGGGCTCTCGGCCGCAGAGGAGATCTTCGCGGTCCTGGAGACGGAACCCCCGGCCCCGGGCGGCCAGGGCCTCCCGGAGACGCTCCGTCTGGAGCTGGCGGACGTGACCGTGCGCCATGAGGGCCGCGCAGAGGCCTCGCTGGACGCGGCGTCGCTCACCGTGGAGCCGGGGGAGACGGTGGCCCTGGTCGGACCGAGCGGCGTCGGCAAGTCCACGCTGCTGAACGTGGTCCTCGGGTTCGCCGTGCCCGATGCGGGAAGCGTCCGGGTCGGCGGCCGGGACCTCGCGGACCTGGACCTCGAACGCTGGCGGAGCCGTATCGCCTGGGTCCCCCAACACCCTCACCTCTTCGCGGGGACCATCGCCGAGAACGTCCGGCTCGCCCGGCCCGGCGCCGACGACGAGGCGGTCCTCGCGGCCCTGCGGGACGCGGGGGCGTACGACTTCGTCGCGGCGCTGCCCGACGGGGTGCGCACGCGGCTGGGTGAGGACGGGTCGGGGCTCTCCGCCGGGCAGCGCCAACGGCTCTCCCTCGCCCGCGCCTTCCTCGCCGACCGACCGCTCCTGCTGCTGGACGAACCCACCGCGAGCCTCGACGGCGAGAGCGAGGCGGGCATCGTCGACGCCGTACGCAGACTGGCGGACGGGCGGACCGTGCTGCTGGTCGTCCACCGGCCGGCGCTGCTGTCGGTGGCTGACCGCGTGGTGACGCTGGACGCGCGCCCCGCGGGACCGGGGGGGCCGGAACCGACCACGGACGCCGCCGCCCCGGCCGTCCCGCTGCCGCTCGCCGGCGGCGAGCTCCTGGACGCCCGCCGGGTGAAGGAGCCGCGTGCGGCCGGCGGTTCGCCGCACGGGCCGCGCTCCGGGCGGGTCCTCGCCCGGGTCCGCGCGTCCGCCGGGGCGCAGCGCGGTCAGTTGGCGCTGGCCCTGCTGCTGGGCAGCCTGGCGACCGGGTCCGCCGTGGGGCTCATGGCGGTCTCCGGCTGGCTGATCTCCCGGGCCTCGGAACAGCCGCCCGTCCTCTACCTGATGATGGCGGTCACCGCGACCCGCGCCTTCGGCATCGGCCGGGCCGTGTTCCGCTACGCCGAGCGGCTGGTCTCCCACGACGCCGTACTGAAGCTGCTCGCCGAGTTGCGCGTCGCCGTCTACCGGGGCCTCGAACGCATCGCCCCCGCCGGTCTGCGCACCACGCGCCGCGGCGATCTGCTGTCCCGGCTCGTCGCCGACGTGGACGCGCTCCAGGACTACTGGCTGCGCTGGCTGCTGCCCGCCGGGACCGCCCTGGCGGTGGGAACGGCGGCCGTGGGGTTCACCGGGTGGCTGCTCCCGGAGGCGGGTCTGATCCTGGCGGCCGGGCTGCTGGCCGCCGGGGTCGGCGTACCGCTGGTCAGCGGCGTCTGCGCCCGGCGTACCGAACGTCAGCTCGCGCCCGCCCGCGCCGCCCTGGCCACCCGGGTCACCGATCTGCTCGGCGGTACCGCCGAACTGACCGTGGCCGGCGCGCTGCCCGCCCGGCAGGCTCACCTGCGGGCGGCCGACGCGCTGCTCACCCGGATCGCCTCCCGCGCGGCCGCGGCGACAGCGCTCGGCGGCGGGCTGACCGCCCTGGTCTGCGGGCTCACGGTGGTGGCCGCCGCGGCCGTCGCGGTGCCCGCGGTGGGCGACGGGCGGCTGTCCGGCGTCGCGCTCGCCGTCGTGGTGCTGACCCCGCTCGCCGCGTTCGAGGCTGTTGCCGGGCTGCCGCTCGCGGTGCGGTACCGCCAGCGGGTGGCGCGGAGCGCGGAGCGGGTGTTCGAGGTGCTGGACGCGCCCGTGCCGGTCCGGGAGCCCGCGTCCCCGGCGGAGGGGCCCGCCTCCCCGTTCCCGCTGGAGGTGCGGGGACTCACCGCCCGCTACCCGGGGGCCGGAAACGACGCCCTGGCGTCGCTCGACCTGACGTTGACGGCGGGGCGGCGTGTCGCGGTCGTGGGGCCCTCCGGCTCGGGCAAGACGACGCTCGCCCAGGTCCTCCTGCGCTTCCTGGACGCCTCCTCGGGGACGTACCGGCTCGGCGAGGTCGAGGCGGCCTCGCTGGAGTCGGACACCGTCCGGCGACTGGTCGGACTGTGCGCCCAGGACGCGCACGTCTTCGACAGCTCCATTCGGGAGAACCTGCGGCTGGCGCGCCCCGGGGCCACCGACGACGAACTGCGCGACGCGCTCTCCCGGGCCCGGCTGCTGGACTGGGTCCTGGCCCTGCCGCAGGGGCTCGGCACCCCGGTCGGCGAGCACGGCGCCCGGCTCTCCGGCGGCCAGCGCCAGCGGCTCGCCCTGGCCCGCGCGCTGCTCGCGGGCTTCCCCGTGCTCGTCCTGGACGAGCCGGCCGAGCACCTCGACCTGCCGACGGCCGACGCCCTCACCTCCGATCTGCTGGCCGCGACCCAGGGGTGCGCGACCGTACTGATCACCCACCGACTGACCGGTCTCGACGCGGTCGACGAGGTGCTGGTGCTGGACGCGGGCCGCGTGGTGCAGCGCGGGCCGTACGCGGAGCTCGCCGCCGAGGACGGGCCGTTGCGCCGCATGCTGGAGCGTGAACGGGAGACGGTGGGGGCGGGGGTCTGAGCAGCGCATCGCCGGCAGCGGGACCTTCCGGCAGGCGCACCGCCTGCAACGAGGCATCCCGACAGTCAAACGGAACATTTCCGACTTTCACCTCTTGCCGGCACTCATTAGGCTCGGCCCATGGCAGAGTCCGACCCGCAGGACGCACTCGACGCCGCGACCCGGGCCACCCGCGGCCTCCAGTGCCTGTCCGCCGAGCTGACGGCGCGGGTCCCGCGGCTCCTGGAGGCGATGCGCTCGGTCGGTGCGGGGCTGGAACTCCACTCCACCCTTGACCGGATCTGCGAGACGGCCGCCGAGCTCACGCAGGCCCGGTACGCGGCGATCGGCGTCGTCGACGAGCGGGGCCCGGGGCTCTCGGACTTCGTCACCCACGGCGTTCCGCAGGAGGTGGCCGAGGCGATCGGCCGATGGCCCGACGGGCACTGCAACCTGCTGGGGGCGCTGATCCACGACCCCGCCCCCGTCCGGTCGGCCGACCTGTCCGGAGATCCGCGGCCCGCGGGCTCCCCGCCCGGCCACCCCCGGATGCGGTCCTTCCTGGGGGTCCCCATCCAGGTGGAGGGGGAGGTCTTCGGCAACCTCTGTCTGGCCGAGAAGCAGGACGGGTCCGCGTTCACCGACGACGACCTCCACATGGTCCGCGTGCTCGCCACGGAGGCGGGAACCGCGATCGGCAACGCCCGGCTGTACGAAGCGGCGCGGCAGCGGGAGCGTTGGATCGACGGTTCGGTGGCGGTGACGACGGCGCTCCTGTCGGGCGGCGACGCCGACGACGCGCTTTCCGTGGTCGCCGAACAGGCGCGTCGGCTCGCCGATTCGGGCGCCGGGGTCGTGCTGCTGCCCGCGGAGGAGGGGGGCCTGGAGATCGCCGCTGTGTCGTACGAAGACCCCGCGTCCCTGCTCGGTGTGATCATCCCGGCCCGGAGCCCGGTGGTGCGCCGGCTGCTGGCCGGCCACGCGGTGTTCGTCGACGACGCGGCCACCGACGGCCGGATGGTCACCCAGCTCGCCCGCCGGTTCGGCCCCAGCATGCTGCTGCCCCTGCAGAGCGGCGGCCGGGTGCTCGGGGCGCTGGCGACGCCGCGGAGCCGGGGGGCGCGCCCGTTCACGAAGACCGAGCGGACACTGGCCGCCCAGTTCGCCTCCCAGGCCGCCCTCGCGCTGATGATGGCCGAGGCACAGCGCGACCGGGAGCGGCTGGCGGTGTACGAGGACCGTGACCGGATCGCCCGCGACCTCCACGACCTGGTCATTCAGCGGCTGTTCGCCACCGGGATGATGCTGGAGAGCGCCCAGCGCGGGTCACCGGTCCCCGAGGTGCGAGACGGCGTCGGCCGGGCGGTCGACGAACTGGACGTGACGATCCAGGAGATCCGTACCGCCATCTTCGCGCTCCAGCAGGAACCGGCCGAGGCCCCCACCGGGCTGCGCACCCGGGTGCTGCGGGAGATCAACATGGCGGCCGTCCCGCTCGGCTTCAAGCCCTCGCACCGCTTCGTGGGCCCGGTGGACTCCCTCGTCGGTGAGCTGGCCGGGAAGAATCTCGTCGCCGCGCTGCGGGAAGCCCTCTCCAACGCCTTCCGGCACGCCGCCGCCTCCCGGATCGACGTGGTCGTCGACGCGACGGTGACCCTGGGGGACGGGCGGGGCGCGGTACGGCTCTCGGTCGCCGACGACGGGGTGGGCATCCCGGAGGGCGGCCGACGCAGCGGTCTGCGCAACCTGGCCCGCCGCGCCGAGTCCCTGGGCGGGGCCAGCTGGTACGGGCCGGGTCTCGGGGAGGACGGCGGCGGTACGACGGTGGTGTGGCAGGCGCCGCTGTGAGGAGGCGGCGGGGGAGCCGGGCCGCTGCCCGAGGCCTCAGCGGCTCTCCGCGCGGGCGGCGAGGATGCGTTCGATGACGATCGCCACACCGTCCTCCTCGTTGGTCGCGGTGCGGCCCGAGGCGGCGGCCAGCGCGTCCGGGTGGGCGTTCCCCATGGCGTACGAGGCACCGGCCCAGCTGAGCATCTCGATGTCGTTGGGCATGTCGCCGAAGGCGACCACCTCGGCGGCCGAGACGCCGCGCTCGGCGCAGCAGGCGGCGAGCGTCGTGGCCTTGGAGACGCCGAGTCCGCTGATCTCCAGGAGCGCGGAGGGGCTGGACCGGGTGATGGCGGCCCGTTCCCCGGCCGTCGCACGGGCCAGGTCGAGGAAGGCGTCGGGGGCCAGCTCGGTGTGGTGGGCGAGGAGCTTGAGCACGGGGGCGCCGGAGCCCGGGGCGTCCTCGTGCAGCAGCTTCTCGGCGACGGCGACCGTCGCGCCCGGGTCCAGATGGAACGGCGGGTAGGCCGGCTCGTAGTTGATGCCGGTGGTCAGCTCGACGGCGAAGGAGGTGCCGGGAGCGGCCTCGCGCAGGGTGTGGACGACGTGGAGGGCGGCGTCGCGTTCCAGCGGCCGTACGGAGAGCAGCGCGCCGTCCGCCCGCAGGTCGGTGACCACGGCGCCGTTGGCGCAGATCGCCGTGGAGTGGCTGTGGACGTGGTCCCGGACGACGTCCATCCAGCGGGCCGGCCTGCCGGTGACGAAGAAGACCTCGATGCCCGCCTCCTCTGCTGCGGCGAGGGCCGCGACCGTGCGCGCGGACAGGGTCTTGTCGTCGCGCAGCAGGGTGCCGTCGAGGTCGGTGGCGATCAGCCGGGTCACGGCGGGAAGAGGCGTATCGGTCGCTGAGGTCACCCGCCCATTCTCGCCCACGAGGGTGCACGTGCGTGCGGAGGGGCGCACAGGTGAGTACGTACAGCAGTGAGCTGGAGAACATTCCTTTGGCATATGCCAGCGGGTTGAGGGTGGGTGCCAGGGGTTCGAGAGCGCGTGCGCCCGCGCGCTTAGGGGCGCGGGCGTCAGTCGCGGCCACCCTCCCGGGGCCGGATCGGACAGGAGACACGGCTCCGCCCCGCACCGCCAGGCCCCGGGCGGGACGGCGCCTGCTCCTGGCGCCCGCCGGGACAGCTTCCGCTCCTGGTGCGCTCGGGCAGTCCGGCGACCGCGGTCCCCTGCCGGTCACGGCTCCCTGCTCACGGGGCCACCGCGTCGGCCTCCGGGGAGGCGCGGCAGGGTGCGTGGCCAGTGCCCCGGTGGCATGTCCGTGGCAGCGGCAAGCGCGCGTATCGTCGGGGCATGCGTCTGAGCACGGTGATCCTCCCCGTCGACCGATGGGCCGAAGGACAGAAGAACTGGCGGCAGGCCGAAGACCTCGGATTCCACGCTGCCTACACCTATGACCACCTTTCCTGGCGGAGCTTCCGTGACGGGCCGTGGTTCGGTGCCATCCCCACACTGACGGCCGCAGCGAGCGTTACTCGGAGTATCCGTCTGGGCACCCTGGTCACTTCGCCGAACTTCCGCCACCCGGTGACCCTGGCCAAGGAGCTGATCTCCCTGGACGACGTCTCGGGCGGCCGGATCACGCTCGGCATCGGCGCCGGGGGCAGCGGGTTCGACGCCACCGCCCTGGGGCAGGAGGCCTGGACCCCGCGCGAGCGTGCCGACCGCTTCGCCGAGTTCGTACCGCTGCTGGACCGCCTGCTCACCGAGAACGCGGTGACGCATCAGGGCACCCACTACACCGCGGTGGAGGCCCGCAACATTTCCGGCTGCGTCCAGCGCCCGCGGCTGCCCTTCGCGGTCGCCGCGACCGGCCCCCGCGGTTTGAAGCTCGCGGCGCGGCACGGGCAGGCCTGGGTCACCACCGGCGACCCCAAGCTGTACGCGGAGGGCACCCCGGAGCAGTCACTGGCCGCGCTGCGGGCGCAGAGCGATAAGCTGACGGCTGCCTGCGCGGAGATCGGCCGGGACGCCCGGGAACTGGACCGGATTCTGCTCACCGGTTTCACCCCGGACCGGAACACCCCGCTGGAGTCGGTGGACGCCTTCGTCGACTTCGCGGGGCGCCACGCGGAGCTGGGCTTCACCGAGATCGCCCTTCATGCCCCGATCCCGGATTCGGACTTCGCCACCGACCCGGCCGTGTTCGAGCGCATCGCGGTCGAGGCGCCCGCTCAACTGGGCTGAGGCGCGGGCCCCGGCGTGCCCGCGGGCCGAGGCCGGGGCGTCCGGATTCCCGCGCCGCCTTTTCGCCGTCGCCGCGCGGTGTCCCCCGCCGTGTGCACGTCTCTGGATGTTCCCCTGTTCCTTTCCGGTTCTTTGCCCGGTCCAGGTTTGATCCACAGCCAACTCGCGTTATCCACAGAGGATTTGCTGGTTCTGTGGACAAGCGGCAGTGGATTCAGGGTGCGCGATCTGCTCCGGGGAGGCTGCCCCCGGGCGGCGCCAGGGCGTCCAACGTACGCGCCTGTACCTCGCGTTCGGTCGCCGCCGCGACGAAGGCCGCCACCTGCTCGGGTCCGACGAGTGCCTGCACGGCTCGCGTCGTCCGGGCCGGGAGCAGCACGGCGTGCGTCGCCGCATCATCGACCGCGAGCTGTTCCGCGCCGAGGTGGTGGTGCAGATGCCTGGTGGCGAACGTCCGCATGGCGCGGGCGAGTTCGGCGTCCACGGTCTGCTGGGCCAGCGGGCGGAGGCGGCGCACCAGGGATGCCGCCTCCGCCGCGTCGGAGTCGGTGGGCGGCCGGTGTCCCAGATAGCGGGCGAAGACATGCTCTGTGGTGAACTCCAGGAACCGGGAGGCTATGTGCTCGACCTGGACGCGCAGTTCTCTGAGGTGCCCGGATATCGCGGGCAGCGGCACTCCGGCGGCGTGCAACTCCACAGCCACCGCGAGCTCCTGGGGGCTCGGCACGAGGAACTCGTCCTCTCGTCCGGGGACGGGCTCCAGGACCCCGAGCTCCACGGCCTCGGCGATCGCCTCGTCGTCCTGCGCGCCCCCGAAGCGGGCGTCCAGCTCGCCGCGGGTGATCCGGCCGGCCTCCTCGTCCGTCCACGGGCCGTGCACCTCCGCGGCCAGCCCGAGCACACCGCCCAGCCCCCGCCCCGCGTCCCACGCCTCCAGCAGCTCCTTGATGCTCGCCAGGGTGTACCCGCGATCGAGCAGCTCCGCGATCTGCCGCAGCCGGGCCAGATGAGCCTCCCGGTACACATTGGCCCGCCCCCGCCGCTCAGGTCGCGGAAGCAGCCCCCGGTCCTGGTACGCGCGAATGGTGCGCACCGTGGCCCCGCTGGCGTGGGCCAGGTCCTCGATCCGGTACTCGGTGACGCCCCGGCCCTCCGGTGGCCGGGCCCCCGCCCCGCTCACAGCGGCGGCTTCAGCCGGGCGACGAAGCGCAGCGCCGCCGGGCTCACCCGCGACAGCAGCCGGGCGCCGCGCGCCTCAGGGGTCACCGGGACCACGGCCTGGTTGCGCACGACCGCCCGCAGGACCGCGTCGGCGACCTTCTCGGGCGGGTAGGCGCGCCGGCCGTAGAGCTTGCCGGCCCGCTTCCGCAGCCGCTCCTGCTCCGTCGCGTCCGCCCCCGCGAAGCGGGCGGTGGCGGTGATGCCGGTCGTGACGATGCCGGGGCATATGGCGCTCACCCCGATCGACCGCTCGGCCAGCTCCGCCCGCAGGCACTCGCTGAGCATCAGCACGGCCGCCTTCGAGGTGGCGTACGCGGGCAGGGCGCGTGAGGGCTGGAAGGCGGCCGCCGAGGCCATGTTGACGATGTGACCGCCCTGCCCGCGGTCGGCCATCTGCCTGCCGAAGATCCGGCATCCGTGGATGACGCCCCACAGATTCACGTCGAGGACCTGCTTCCACTCCTCGCCGGTGGTCTCCAGGAAGGAGCCGGAGAGCCCGATTCCGGCGTTGTTGACCAGGACGTCGACGACGCCGTACTCGGAGGCGACGCGGTCGGCGAGCTTCTCCATGGCGGCTTCGTCGCTGACGTCCACCGTCTCGGCCCAGGCCGCCGGCGCTCCGATCAGCCGGCACAGCTCCGCGGTCCGGGCGGCCCCCTCCGCGTCGCGGTCCACCGCCACCACCCGGGCGCCCGCCTCGGCGAACGCGAACGCCGTGGCCCGGCCGATCCCGGAGGCCGCGCCCGTCACCAGCACGAGCTGACCGGAGAACCGCTCCGCGTAGGGGCTCCTGGCCGGCTTCCGCGAGGGCGGGGCCTCCCGCCCGGAGGACTCGTTCGCGGCGACGAACTCGCCGATCCAGGAGGCCACCTGATCGGGGCGGGTGCGGGGCGCCCAGTGCTTGGCCGGCAGCGACCGGCGCACCAGCGTGGGGGCCCAGTCCTCCAGGCCGTCGTAGAGCCGCTCGGAGAGGAAGGAGTCCCCGGTCGGCGTGATCAGCTGGACGGGCGCGTGGGCGTAGGCGTCCGCGCGCGGTCTCCTCAGCCGGGCACGGACGTTGTCGCGGTAGAGCCAGGCTCCGTGCGCCGCGTCGTCCGGCAGCGAGGCGGTGGGGTAGTCGCCCGCCGGAACCCTCTCCAGCCGCTCCAGAACGCGCGGCCACCGCTTGCCCAGCGGTCCGCGCCAGGCGAGCTCCGGCAGGACCGGCGTGTGGAGCATGTACACGTACCAGGACTTGGCTCCCTGGCCGAGCAGCTGGGCGGCCCGGCGCGGGGTGGGCCGGGCCATCCGCTGCTTGATCCAGTGACCGAAGTGGTCCAGGGACGGCCCGGACATCGAGGTGAACGAGGCGATCCTGCCCTCGGTCCGCCCGACCGTCACGAACTCCCAGGACTGGACGGACCCCCAGTCGTGGCCGACCACGTGCACCGGCCGGTCCGGGCTGACCGCGTCGATCACGGCCACGAAGTCGTCGGTCAGCTTCTCCAGGGTGAAGCCGCCGCGCAGTGGTACGGGGGCGGTGGACGCGCCGTGCCCGCGCACGTCGTACAGCACGACGTGCCACTGCTCGGCCAGCCGCTCGGCGACCCGGGACCAGACCTCCTTGCTGTCCGGATAGCCGTGGACCAGCACCACCGTCGGCCGCGCCTCGTCCCCCAGCTCGGCGACGCACAGCTCGACGCCGCCCGTCCGCACACGTCGCTCACGTGCTGTCGACAGATTCACGCCGTCACCCTCTCGTTCGCCCAGCGCCGCACATGCGGCAGGTCGTCGTCCAGCCAGAAGGCGCTCTGTTCGGGGCCCCCGGAGTCGGTGACGACCAGGATCTCCTCGAACTTCGCGCCCGTACCCCTGAATCCGAGCTGGGGTTCGACCGCCCACAGCCACACCCGCTGCGTCCGGGCCGCCTCGCGCTCGGTCACCCCGGGTCTGAGCTGGCCCGACACCGCCTCCGCGCAGGCGTAGGCGAGGCGCTGCACCTCCCGAAATCCCCGCAGCTCGGGGGCCGTTCCGTCCTGGACTGCCACGACCATGCCACCGTCCGTTCCCTGCCGTGTGCGGTACGCGCTCGTAACGTGACACTGATGAATGTGACAATGCCCGGCGGCTGCGTCAAGGGGGTGCGCGGAGCCTGTGGAAAACCCGTCGCGGCCGCCCCGGGGCCCCCGCCGCACCCGCGGCGGCCGCCTGCGGCCCCCGCTCGCCGGAGGTTTACGCCCGGGGCGCCGTCCCCCGCGGCCGCCCCCGGACTTCGCGCCTCCTGCCGGGTGGCCCCCTACGGGCACGTACGCCTGGAGTCTGAGGCGCATCCAGCCGTCAGGGCTGACGACCGCAGGGGTTCGCGCCACTACCGTCGTCGACGTGACTGTGATCGCGACCGAAGCCCTGAGTATGCGGTTCCCCCGGGTGACCGCGCTTGACCGGCTCACGTTGGACATCGGACCGGGCGTGACCGGTCTGGTGGGTTCCAACGGCGCCGGCAAGTCCACACTGATCAAGATCCTGCTGGGTCTCTCCCCCGCCACCGAAGGCCGGGCCGCGGTGCTCGGGCTCGACGTCGCGACCAGCGGCGCCGCCATCCGGGAACGGGTGGGGTACATGCCCGAGCACGACTGCCTGCCCCCCGACGTCTCGGCGACCGAGTTCGTCGTGCACATGGCCCGGATGTCGGGACTGCCGCCGACGGCGGCCCGCGAGCGCACGGCGGACACCCTGCGCCACGTCGGCCTCTACGAGGAGCGCTACCGCCCCATCGGGGGCTACTCGACCGGCATGAAGCAGCGGGTGAAACTGGCCCAGGCCCTGGTCCACGACCCCCAGCTGGTGCTGCTCGACGAGCCCACCAACGGGCTCGACCCCGTGGGCCGCGACGAGATGCTCGGCCTGATCCGCCGCGTCCACACCGACTTCGGCATCTCCGTCCTGGTCACCTCGCACCTCCTGGGCGAACTGGAGCGCACCTGCGACCACGTCGTCGTCATCGACGGCGGAACCCTGCTGCGTTCCAGCTCCACCAGCGACTTCACCCAGACCACCGCCACCCTCGCGGTCGAGGTGACCGACAGCGACACCCACCCCGACGGCACGAGCGCGCTGCGCCGGGTCCTCACCGAAGCCGGGGTCACACTGGTCGGCCGCGACGGGATCGACGCGGAGGGGCTGCCGGGCGCGGGCCACATCCTCCTGATCGAGGCGGCCGGCGATAAGACGTACGACCTGGTCCGCGACAGCGTCGCCGGGCTCGGTCTCGGACTCGTCCGCATGGAACAGCGCCGCCACCACATCGCCGAGGTCTTCCGTACCGAACAGGGCGGGGCGCGTGACTCCGCAGCCCCGGCCGCGGCCGCCGCCCCCGGGGCCGTCCAGCAGAAGGGAAGCGGTCGCGATGAGCACTGAGACCGGGTCCGCGGCCGGGCGCGACGCCTCCCGCATCCACAACATCGGCTACCGCTCCTACGACGGGCCTCGGCTCGGCCGGGCCTACGCCCGCCGCTCGCTGTTCTCGCAGACCCTGCGGGGCTCCTTCGGGCTGGGCCGCTCCGCCAAGTCCAAAGTGCTGCCCATGCTGCTGTTCGGCGTGATGACGCTGGTCGCGGCGATCCTGGTGGCCGTCTCCATGGCCGCGCCCGACGCCTCCAAGCTGGTGATCGAGTACACCTCGTACGCCGTCTACCTCCAGGCCGTCATCGGCCTCTTCATCGCGGCCCAGGCGCCGCAGGCCGTCTCCAGGGACCTTCGCTTCAAGACCGTCCCGCTGTACTTCTCGCGGCCGATCGAACGCGTGGACTACGTTCTCGCGAAGTTCGCGGCGACCGCGTCGGCGCTGTTCATCCTCACCGGCGCGCCGCTGCTCATCCTGTACGTGGGCTCTCTGCTCGCGAAGTTCGACTTCGCCGAGCAGACCAAGTGGTTCGGCCAGGGGCTGGTGTCGGTGGCGCTGCTGTCCGTGCTGTTCGCCGGTCTCGGCCTCGTGATGGCCGCTGTGACGCCGCGGCGCGGCTTCGGTGTCGCCGCGGTGATCGCCCTGCTGACCATCACCTACGGCGCGGTCTCCACCGTCCAGGCCATCGCCTGGGAGACCGGGTCCACCGGGGCCGTGCAGTGGATCGGGCTCTTCTCGCCGATCACGCTGATCGACGGCGTCCAGACCGCGTTCCTCGGCGCGACGTCCGCCTTCCCCGGCGGAGAGGGCCCGGGGGCCGGCGCCGGCGTGGTCTATCTGATCGTTGTTCTCGCGCTCGTCGCCGGCTCGTACGCCGTCCTGATGCGCCGCTACCGGAGGGTCGGGCTGTGACCACCATCGAGATCGACCACACCTCGCGCTGGTTCGGCAACGTGGTCGCCGTCAACGACGTCTCCATGAGGGTGGGCCCCGGAGTCACCGGGCTGCTCGGCCCGAACGGCGCCGGGAAGTCCACCCTCATCAACATGATGGGCGGGTTCCTCGCCCCCTCGACGGGGAAGGTCACGCTCGACGGCCGGGCGATCTGGCGCAACGAGACCGTCTACAAGGAGATCGGCATCGTCCCGGAGCGGGAGGGGATGTACGACTTCCTCACCGGCGAGGAGTTCGTCGTCGCCAACGCCGAACTCCACGGCCTCGGTGCGGCCCAGGCGCGGAAGGCGCTGGCCACGGTGCAGATGGAGTACGCGCAGGACCGCAAGATCTCCACGTACAGCAAGGGCATGCGCCAGCGCGTGAAGATGGCGTCCGCGCTGGTCCACGAGCCCTCGGTGCTGCTCCTGGACGAGCCGTTCAACGGGATGGACCCGCGCCAGCGGATGCAGCTGATGGAGTTGTTGCGGCGGATGGGGGACGAAGGACGCACGGTCCTGTTCTCCTCCCACATCCTCGAAGAGGTGGAGCAGCTGGCCTCGCACATCGAGGTCATCGTGGCGGGCCGGCACGCCGCCTCCGGCGACTTCCGGAAGATCCGCCGGCTGATGACGGACCGGCCGCACCGCTATCTGGTCCGCTCCAGCGACGACCGGGCCCTCGCCGCCGCGCTGATCGCCGACCCGTCCACGGCGGGCATCGAGGTCGACCTGACCGAGAAGGCCCTGCGCGTCCAGGCCGTCGACTTCGGCCGGTTCACCGAGCTGCTGCCGAAGGTGGCCCGGGAGCAGGGCATCCGGCTGCTCACCGTGTCGCCGTCCGACGAGTCCCTCGAATCGGTCTTTTCCTACCTCGTAGCGGCCTGAGTAGTGGCCTGAAAGGAGCTGTGCACCGTCATGTACGACCCCACAGTCGCCCGGCTCACCTACCGGGCCCTGCTCGGCCGGCGCCGGGCCGCCATCCTGTTCGTCCTGCCCGCGCTGCTGCTGCTCATCGCCGCGGCCGTGCGCATGTTCGCCGGAGCCGACGACCAGGTCGCCGCGAACGTTCTCGGCGGGTTCGCCATCGCCACGATGGTGCCGCTGATCGGCGTGATCGCGGGGACCGGGGCGATCGGCCCCGAGATCGACGACGGCTCGATCGTCTACCTGCTCGCCAAGCCGGTGAAGCGGCCCACGATCATCTTCACCAAGCTGATCGTGGCCATCGCGGTGACCATGGTGTTCTCCGCCCTGCCGACACTCCTCGCGGGCCTGATCCTGAACGGCAACGGCCAGCAGATCGCCGTCGCCTACACCGTCGCGGCGCTGGTCGCCTCGATCGCGTACAGCGCCCTGTTCCTGCTGCTCGGCACGGTCAGCCGGCACGCGGTCGTCCTCGGCCTGGTCTACGCCCTGGTCTGGGAGGCCCTCTTCGGCAGCCTGGTGCCCGGTGCGCGGACGCTCAGCGTCCAGCAGTGGTCCCTCGCCGTCGCCCAGAAGGTGGCGGGCGACGGCGCGGTGACGTCGGACGTCGGCCTGACGCTCGCCACGGTCCTGCTGGTCGCGGTCACCGCCGCCGCCACCTGGTACGCGGGCCAGAAGCTGCGCGCGCTGAAGCTGGCGGGCGAGGAGTGAGGGCCCCGGCCTGAGCTCCGCGTTCCGAGGACCGCGCACACGACGGCCCCCGCCCGGGACAGGGCGGGGGCCGTCTGTCGTACGACCGGGCGGTCAGCGTACGGCGGCGCCCGCACCGGCGCCGGACCGGAGCAGTTCCTCCAGCACCACCGCGATGCCGTCGTGCTCGTTGGAGGCCGTGATCTCCTGGGCGACGGCCTTGAGGTCGTCGTGGGCGTTGGCCATGGCCACGCCGTGGTGGGCCCAGCCGAACATCGGGATGTCGTTCGGCATGTCGCCGAAGGCGATGGTCTCGGCGGCCTTGACGCCCAGCCTGCGGGCGGCCAGGGAGAGGCCCGTCGCCTTGCTCAGGCCGAGCGGGAGGATCTCCACCACGCCCGCTCCCGCCATGACCACGTCGACCAGGCTGCCGACGGCCGCCCGCGCGGCGAAGGCCAGCGCATCGTCGTCCAGCTCCGGGTGCTGTATGTAGACCTTGTTCAGGGGGGCGGTCCACATCTCGGCGGCGTCGTTCACGAAGACGTACGGGAGGGGCCCCTCCTGGACACGGTAACCGGGGCCCACCAGCACCTCGCCGTCCAGCCCGTCTCGGCTGGCCGCCAGCCGCAGGGGGCCGACCTCCGCCTCGATCTTGGCCAGGGCGAGGCCGGCGAGCTGCCGGTCCAGGGTCAGGGACGTCAGCAGCCGGCGCTCGCCCGCGTGGTAGACCTGCGCGCCCTGACCGCAGACGGCCAGTCCCTCGTAACCGAGGTCGTCCAGGATGTGCCGGGTCCAGGGGACCGCGCGTCCGGTGACGATGATGTGCGCGGCGCCGGCGGCGGTGGCCTCGGCCAGTGCCGCACGCGTGCGCTCGGAGACCGTGTCGTCGTCCCGCAGCAGGGTGCCGTCGAGGTCGGTGGCGACGAGCTTGTAGGGGAAGGTCACCTGGCGACCGGTTCCAGGGTCTCGCGACCGCCCAGGTACGGGCGGAGCACCTCGGGGACCCGGACCGAGCCGTCGGGGAGCTGGTGGTTCTCCAGGATCGCCACGATCGTGCGGGGCACGGCGCAGAGGGTGCCGTTCAGCGTGGCCAGCGGCTGGACCTTCTTGCCGTCGCGCATGCGGACGGAGAGGCGGCGGGCCTGGAACCCGTCGCAGTTGGACGCGGAGGTCAGCTCGCGGTACTTGCCCTGGGTCGGAATCCAGGCCTCGCAGTCGAACTTGCGCGAGGCCGACGAGCCGAGGTCACCGGTGGCGACGTCGATCACCTGGAAGGGCAGTTCGAGAGCGGTGAGCCACTGCTTCTCCCACTCCAGGAGCCGGCGGTGCTCGGCCTCCGCGTCCGACGGGTCGACGTACGAGAACATCTCGACCTTGTCGAACTGGTGGACGCGGAAGATGCCGCGGGTGTCCTTGCCGTACGTCCCGGCCTCGCGCCGGAAGCACGGGGAGAAGCCGGCGTACCGCAGGGGCAGCTTGTCGGCCTCGATGATCTCGTCCATGTGGTAAGCGGCGAGCGGTACTTCGGAGGTGCCGACCAGGTAGTAGTCGTCCTTCTCCAGGTGGTAGACGTTCTCCGAGGCCTGGCCGAGGAAGCCGGTGCCCTCCATGGCGCGCGGACGGACCAGCGCCGGCGTCAGCATCGGGACGAATCCGGCCTCGGTGGCCTGCGCGATCGCCGCGTTGACGAGGGCCAGCTCCAGGAGCGCGCCCACGCCCGTGAGGTAGTAGAAGCGCGAGCCGGAGACCTTGGCCCCGCGCTCCATGTCGATCGCGCCGAGCGCCTCTCCGAGCTCCAGGTGGTCCTTGGGCTCGAAGCCCTCGGCCCCGAAGTCCCGGACGGTGCCGTGCGTCTCCAGGACGACGAAGTCCTCCTCGCCGCCGACCGGCACGTCCTCGTGCACGATGTTGCCGAGCTGGAGCAGCAGCCGCTTGGCCTCGGCGTCGGCCTCGTCCTGGGCGACGTCGGCCGCCTTGACCTCGGCCTTGAGCTGATCGGCCTTCTTCAGGAGCTCGGCGCGCTCCTCCGGGGTGGCCTTGGGGATCAGCTTTCCGAGCGACTTCTGCTCGGAGCGGAGTTCGTCGAAGCGGACGCCGGACGACCTGCGCAGCTCGTCGGCGGAGAGCAGGGCGTCGACGAGGTCGACATCCTCTCCACGGGCGCGCTGGGAGGCGCGAACACGGTCGGGGTCCTCACGGAGCAGGCGAAGGTCAATCACCCCTCCAGGCTACCGGTGCGCGGTTCACGCACTCGAACCGATATTGCCGAGCGTGTCACTTTGACCGAATTGCCGGAATTGGTATTTGTGGGGAGTAACCCCGGGCGGCACCGGCGGGCGAGGCGTCAAAAGGGGCGACCAACTATCCCGAAACGGACAGAAGGTGCAGGAGGGCTGCCTCACCCGCCGCAGGTGCGGCGGGAGTTGGGAGTGGGGTGGCCATTGTTGTCCACAGGTGGGCGTTGCCGGAATAGTTATCCACAGGCTGTGTAGAAGTTCTGTGGATGCCGGAGGGGGGTGTTCCGGCGCGGGGGCGACTTCCATGGATTCCCCGTTCAAACCCAATCCGTACGCTCATTCGGGTGGGAATTGCTCGCCCTAAAGAGTTGATCAAGGGAATTGATGTGACGCGCGGCCCCTGCGTGCCTCACGTCGCTGTGGATGACTCCGGGCGGGCTGGGGCGATTTGTCGATGATGTCGCAAGGGGGTGTCGACTTATCCCCAGGCCAAGAGGTCATCCTGTGGATAACTCTGCGGGATGCGTGACTTTCTGTAGATACCACTGCTGCGGAACGCGCGGGCGCCAGCACCCGGGCCTGTGCGTGAGCGTGTGGCCCCAGCCCTCGCCCCCGGCCCCCCGGCCCCCCGCTCCTCCGCCTCGCCCTCCTCGCGCCCCGTGTGTCAGATCCGGCCGTCCTGGCTCCGGGCCAGCCAGTCCGAGGCTTCTGTGAACGCCGTGTCCGAGGTGCCCGCCCGCGGCGGCGTGACCTCGTCAGCGGACACGCCCGCCCGCGGGTAGGAGCCGAGGAACCGCACCTTCGGGCAGATCCGCTTCAGCCCCATCAGGGCCTCTCCGACCCGCCGGTCCGCGATGTGCCCCTCCGCGTCCACGGCGAAGCAGTAGTTGCCGATGCCCTCGCCGGTGGGGCGTGACTGGATCAGCATCAGGTTGACGCCGCGCACCGCGAACTCCTGGAGCAGTTCCAGGAGGGCTCCGGGGTGGTCGTCGCCGAGCCAGATCGCGACGGAGGTCTTGTCGGCGCCGGTCGGGGCGGAGGGCCGGGCTGGCCGGCCCACCAGGACGAAGCGCGTCTGGGCGTTCTCCGCGTCGTGGATCTCCGTCACCAGAGGTTCGAGGCCGTAGATGGCGGCGGCGAACTCCCCGGCGAACGCGGCGTCGTACCGCCCTTCCTGGACGAGCCGGGCACCGTCGGCGTTGGACGCCGCCGACTCCCAGGCGGCCTGCGGGAGGTGGGCCGCCATCCAGTTGCGCACCTGTGGCTGGGCGGCCGGGTGGGCGGTGACCGTCTTGATGTCCTGCAGTTTGGTGCCCGGGCGCACGAGCAGCGCGAACGTGATGGAGAGGAGCACTTCGCGGTAGATCATCAGCGGCTCGCCGCCGGTCAGCTCGTCGAGCGTCGCGCTGATGCCGCCCTCGACGGAGTTCTCGATCGGGACGAGCGCTGCTGCCGCCTCTCCACTGCGCACGGCGTCCAAGGCGGCCGGCACGGAGAGCATCGGGACCAGTTCGCGGGTGGCGGCTTCCGGGAGCGTGCGGAGGGCGACCTCGGTGAAGGTCCCTTCGGGACCGAGATAGGCGTAGCGCGTGGCTGACATACGGTCACCCTAATGCGCCGTACGGCGGCTGCCGCGCTGTCTCAGAATGCGGCCCGGGGCGGGGCCCGGGGCCGGGTGCGGGGCGACTCACGGGCGGCCCGCGGCCGGGCGGTGGCGCGGGCGCTGCCCGGGCCGCAGCCGGGCGGGAGCGTCCCGGCCCCCTTCAGGGGTCGCTGCCGCGCGCGCCTACGCCCCCTGGAGCCAGCAGGCTCTGGGGCCGGCGAACGGGGGCCGGCGAAGCCCGCCCCCTCAGAAACCGCTGCGTGCGCGCCCTGGCCTCGGGCCCCTTCAGGAATCGCCCCGGGCCCCTCAGGAATCCAGGAGCCGCTGCCCCACGTACTCCCCCTCCGCCGCGCCGCCCGGTACCGCGAACACGGCACTGGCCTCGTGCCGGATGAACGGTGACAGGGCGTCGCCCCGGTCGAGTTTGCGCTGCACCGGAACGAAGCCCCGGAACGGGTCGGCCTGCCAGCAGACGAAGAGCAGTCCCGCGTCCACCGTGCCGTCCTGCGCGATGCCGTCGTGGTACGAGAACGGGCGGCGCAGCATCGCGGCTCCGCCGTTCTCCTCGGGGGAGGAGATCCGGGCGTGGGCGTTGTCGGGGATCACGAGCCTGCCGTCGGGGCCCGCCTTGTCGAGGTCCATCGCGGTGGTCTCTGTCCCCCCGCTGAGCGGCGCCCCGTCCGCCTTCCGGCGGCCGATGACCCGCTCCTGGCGGTCCACCGGCAGCTTCTCCCAGTCGTCCAGCAGCATCCTGATCCGGCGGACGACCGCGTACGAGCCGCCCTCCAGCCACTCCTCAGGGGTGCCGGGGGAGGCGGGGACGAAGACGCGCCGGGCGAAGTCGTCGTCGGTCGGCTTCGGGTTGCCGGTCCCGTCGACCTGCCCCATCAGGTTGCGGGCGGTCATCGGCTGCGCGGTGGCGCCCGGAGTGCGGTTGAAGCCGTTCATCTGCCACCGCACCCGGGCCGTGCCGGCGGCCTCCTTCTGGATCGCCCGCAGGGCGTGGAAAGCGACGAGGGCGTCGTCGGACCCGATCTGCACCCACAGATCGCCGTGGGAGCGCTTGGCGTCCAGGTGGTCGGAGGAGAAGGCGGGCAGCGGGTCCAGCGCGGCGGGCAGCCGGTCGGCCAGGCCGGTGCGGGCGAAGAACGTACGGCCGAAGCCGAACGTGATCGTGAGGGACGACGGCCCGGCGTCCAGGGCGACGCCGGTGTCGTGCCCGGGGCCGTCGGGCCCGCCCGCCGCGGGGCGGCCCGCCATCAGCTCCTTCGCCACCGCCGACCAGCGCCGCATCAGCGCCGCCGCCTCCTTGCGCTCCGCGCCCTTCGCCAGGTCGAAGGCGACCAGATGGCCCCGGGCCTGAAGCGGAGTGGTGATCCCCGGTTGATGTTTCCCGTGAAACATCGCCTCGGTCGCACCGATGGCCGTCAGAGCGGTGGGCTCGTCGGGCCGGGTGGCGGCGTATCCGGCGGCTCCGCCCCCGGCCCCCAGGACCAGCCCGGTGGCGCCCGCCGCACCCGCGGTGCCCAGCAGCCGCCGTCGCGATACGCCGGCGCCGCTCTCGGCGGGGGCCGCGCTGCCCGGGGCTCCGGCGGTGTCTGTTCCGGCTCCGGTCGGGACCGGGGCCTGCCTCCTGGTGTTGCTCAACGTGCTCAGCCGATCTTCGCGTTCGTGTCGATGGTGACCTGGTCGATGTCGGAGGTCCGTACGGTCACGTCGACCTTCCAGTCCCCCGCCATCGGGATCTGCACGCCGCTCGCCGACCAGTGGCCCTCGGCCAGCCGGTCGGGAACGACCGGCAGCGGGCCGATCTCACGGGACTCCAGGGTGAGGGCCAGCTTCAGTTCGGGGACGTCCATCGGTTCGCCGTCGCTGCCGTCGATCCACACGTGGAGGTCGTTGGCGCCAGGGCGGCCGGGGTCGAGGTCGATGCGGACGGTGCCCTTGCCGTTCTGGCCACCGGTGTCGAAGGGCATGCTCAGGTTGACGGGGCCCCCGGCGCCGGGAGCGGCCGCCGCGGTGGAGCCGCCCGCGGCCTCCTCCGTGCGGGCGGGCTCTGTCGACGTCAGGAGGGTCGTGACGGCCAGCAGGACCGCGGCGACGGCCGCCTCTGCCAGCACCGAGCGGCGCAGCCCTGAGCGGCCGGGGTCGGCGTCCCGTATCCGCTTCTTCTTCGTCGCGGTCAGGACGGCTCGCTGACGGGCCAGCTGGGCGGCGCGCTCGGGTGCGACCCCGTCGGGAGCCGTGACCGTCGCGGTGTCCTCGGCCTCCTTCGGCCGCGCGGCGTCCTCGGCGTCCTCCGTTCCCTCGGCGGCGGGGTCCGTCAGCCGCCCGGTCCAGCGCCGGGAGAACCAGGCGACGGTGAGGAGAACCGCGATCAGCGCCACCTTGAGGATCAGCAGCTGCCCGTACCGGGTGCCGGTCAGGGCCGACCAGGAGCCGACCTGCCGCCAGGACTGGTAGATCCCGGTGGCCGCGAGGACCACGACGCTGCCGAACGCGACGGTCGAGAAGCGTTGGACCGCCGCGCTCCCGATGTCCGGTGTCCGGTACAGGGCCACCAGGAGCGAGGCGAGCCCGCCGAGCCACGCGGCCACGGCCAGCAGGTGCAGGACGTCCACCGGCATGGCGATGCCCGTCTGGATGCCGGTCGACGCGTGCTCGGACATCGCCCAGGTGGCGGCGATGCCCGCCGCGACCACGCCGCCGCCGACGGCCAGTCCGAAGGTGATGTCCTTCTTCTCCCGCTCGTCCTCGCGCCGGGCCCACGTGCCGAACAGGACGGCGATGAACAGCGCGGCGGCCCCGAGCAGCAGCAGCCGGGAGACCAGGGCGGCGCCGGGCTTGGTGTCCAGGACCGCCTGGAGCCCGTCGAGGTCGAAGGCGTCGGAGAACTTCCCGCTGCCGGTGTACGGGTTGCGCAGCAGCAGCATGAGCAGGGTCGCCGCGGTCAGGGTGACCCACCCGCGTACCACGAGCCGCTGCATCGGCAGGGCGGTCGCGCCGCGCTGCCAGCAGCAGAGGACGAAGGCGCTGCCGCCCGCGAGCAGGACGAACCCGGCGTACGCGGCGTACCGCGCGATGTCGTAGACGGCGCCGACCGGCCCTCCGCCCGCCTCCTGGGAGGGCAGGGCCACGGTCGTCTCGGACGGTGCGCCGATGGAGAACGTGAACGCCCCGGAGATCGGGTGGCTGTCGGCGGAGACGGCCTGCCAGGCCACCGTGTAGGTGCCGTCCGGGAGACCGGAGTGGAGCGCGACTCCGTACCGGACGACGCCGCCCCCGGTCAGGTCGCGCGGTTCCTCCTCGGTGTCGGCGCGCTTGCCGCTGGGGTCGAGGACCCGGATCGCGTCGTCGCCGACGGCGATGGCCTCGGAGAAGCTGAGGGTGACTTCCTGGGGCGCGGTGGCCACCACCGCCCCGTCCTGCGGGTCGCTCCCGGTGAGGGCGGCGTGCGCGGACGCCGGACCCGCGCCGGCCAGGGTCAGCCCGAACAGGAGGCTGACCAGGGCGGCGACGAGCACGGCGGCTGCGGGACGCCGTATCGGGGACGGTCCGAGGCGCGGGGCGGTGGCAGTCATGACAGTCGGTCCCTCACTGCTTCTTCGGGTTGTGGGTCGTTTCCTTCACCGGCAGGTCGACCGTGATGGGGTCGGCCTTCTCGAAGTGCAGCTCGACGGAGACCTTCTCGCCCTGTCGGGGCTTCTGCTTGAGCTTCATGAACATGATGTGGTTGCCACCGCGTTCGAGATCGAGCTCGCCGCCCGCCGGGACCTCGAAGGACGACACCTCACGCATCTTCTGGTTCTTCGTCTCGTGGATCGTGACGTCGTCGGAGAGCGGGGACGACACCGAGGTGAGCCGGTCGGGGGCGTTCCCGCTGTTTTGCACGACCAGGAAGGCGGCGGCCATGTCGCTGACGGGCTGCGGCATGAACGCGTCGACGACCTTGAGTTCGGGCTCGCCCTCCGCGGAGCACCCCGCCAGCGTCAGCCCCGTGGTGAGGGCGAGGACGCAGGCGAGGGCCGTGCGGTGGTTCACGGAGTCTCCCCCTTGAGCAGCTTCGGGAGGTCCTTCGTGTAGTCCTCTGCGGTGGTGTCCTCGCCGTAGAGCACGTACCCCTTGTCCGTCTTCGGGGAGAACGCGATGACCTGGGCGCCGTGCATCGAGACGACGGTTCCGTCCTTCTCCTTCGTCGGCGCGTCGATGCCGATGCCGATCTGCCGCGCCCCGGCCTGGATGGTCGGGAAGTCGCCGGTGAGGCCGGTGAAGGAGGGGTCCTGGGCGTCGAGCCACTTGCCGAGCGAGGCGGGGGTGTCGCGCTCGGGGTCGGTGGTGACGAAGACGACCTGGAGCTTGTCCTGGTCGGCCTGGGGCAGCTCCCGCTTGGCGAGGGAGATGTTGCTCATGGTCAGCGGGCAGACGTCGGGGCAGTTGGTGTAGCCGAAGTAGATGAGCGTCGGCTTGCCCTTGGTCGCCTCGCGGAGGTCGTACTCCTTGCCGTCCGTGTCGGTGAGGACGAGGTTCGGCTTGGTGAACGGCTGGTCGAGGACGGTGGCCGCCTTGTCCTTCGGCGCGGCGCTGATGTCGGCGACGGCGGAGGCGCCGGCCTTGTCGTCGCCGGTGCCGCAGGCGGAGAGGGCCAGGGCGGCCGCGGCGGCGAACGCCGCGGCCGTCACTGCTTTTCTGGTGCGCATGAAAGGGATGTCCTGAGTGGGGTGCGGGTGGTGGGACGGCGGTCAGGCCGTGGTGCGGCGACGCCCGGCGAGCACGCCGAACGCCATGCCGGCGACGCCGACGACGATGCCGATGATGCCGAGGGTGCGGGCGGTGGTGTCGCTGGAGGAGGAGGACGCGGCCGCGCTGGTCTCCTCGGACGACGTGTCCGCGTCCGCAGCCTTGGCGTCGTCGGCCGCGCCGCCGTGGTGGTCGTCCGACGCGTCGGCCAGCTTCAGAACGGGCGCCGGGCTGTCGGGCTCCTCGCCGTCGGCCGTGGGCTCCTCGATCCAGCGGACGACCTCCTTGTTGTCGTACGTCTGGATCGCCTTGAAGACGAGCTGGTCGGCGTCCTCGGGGAGCTGCCCGACGGAGACCGGGAACTGCTGGAAGTAGCCGGGCTCGATCTTGCCGCCGTCCGCGGTCCAGGTGACCTTGGAGACCGCCTCGGAGATCTTCTTGCCGTGCACCTCGAGCGGCTCGTCGAGCTTGCTCTTGGTGATGTCGATCTTCCAGCCGGGGACGGCCTGCGGGGTGACGGAGGACAGCGGGTGGCCGGCCGGGAAGTTCACCTCGACCTTGACGGTCGAGGCCTGGTCGCGCTCGTTGGGGACCTTGAAGGAGAGCGTCGCGTAGCCGCCCTTGGCGGCCTCGCCCTGCGGCTGGACGGTGACGTGCGCGGTGGCCGGGCCGGCGACCAGCAGGACGGTGGACGCGGCGACGCCGGCGGCGAGGGCGATACGGAAAGGCTTCATGGCGGGAATCACTCCACGGTGAGACGGAAGACGGTGGTCCGGCGCGCGGGTGCGCGACGGCTCACGACGCCTCTTCGTCCGGTACCGGGAGAGCTCGCTCCGTGCGGAGGTCGCTCGCCGGGGAGGGCCCGGTGAGGGGAGGCGTCGCGTCAGGCTGCGAGGGCGTACGGGGCCGGGGGCCCGCGCCTGATCACCAGGTGGTGCAGAGGGTCCTCGGTGGCCGGCGCCGGGTCGTCCTCCGCGGCGGCCGGGACGCGCGGTCCGGCCGTGAGCTGCTCGCGCGTGCCGGCCCGCAGCGCGCGGACGAGGGCGAGCGCGGCCCGCAGGGACCGCAGCCGGGCCCCGGCCGCCAGCGCTTGGGCGCTGTGAGCGGAGAGCCGGGCCAGCCGGAAGAGCGCGGCCTCGCCGCGCCGCAGCAGCCAGCCGGTGGCGAGCGCGGCGAGCAGGTGGGCCAGGAACATCGGCAGGCCCGGCAGCATCGCGGGTACCGACGCGAAGGCAGCCGCGATGCCGGACGCGTTCTCCGCGGCCGCCGCGGGGTGGCCGTGGCCCTGCGTGAGCGTCGAGGGGTCGATGCCCGCCGTGGAGACGATGCGGTGGGCATCGGCTGCGTTCAGCTGCGCCGGCCCGGCTCCGCAGACGAGTTCGGCGGCGAACCGGATGAGCGGGTTGCCGCCGCCCGTCTCCGCGGCGGCCGGCGCGGCCGGGGCCGAGCCGTGGCTGCCGATGGCGAAGACCGAGTGGAGGACGATCTGTCCGCCCGCCAGCGCGCCCGCGATCGAGGGCAGGGAGCGTTCCCGTCCGGCGAGGGCCGCGGCGATGGCGAGGATGCCGAGGAAACCGGCGAGCAGAGTCCACAGGGGAACGACCGCACCGTCGGCGAACGCGTGTCCGGCCGCGGACAGCACGACGCAGACCGCGGTGAACACCGCGGCCCTCATGAGCCGCAGACCGGCTCCGGCGCGTGCGAGAGGCGTGGACATGGCCAGGCCATCATCGCACTGAGCCCCCGCCCGCGGTATGGCAGGTCCAAAAGATCGCCCTCCGTCCGCAAGCGTGCTTGTTGCGCCTGTTCGCGGGGGATGTACGCACCGGGGTGTACGCCGCCGGCCCGCTCCCCGTACGAGTCCATACACCGGTCGGCCGTACCTCCGCATCCGCCGAACGAGCGCTCTCCGGGCCGATCCGTGCTTACGAAGTGCGACGCGGGCAATACGTATCGATACGTCGAGCCGCAGCCAGGAGGCTGGAAGATGAGCATCTGGTGGTCTCTCCATTTGCGGCGCGAAGCTGCGAGCGTTCCGCTCGCCCGTCGTTTTCTGCTCGGCACCATGGAAACCGCCGGGGTGGACCCCGACATCTCCTTCGACCTGTCGGTCGCGCTCAGCGAGGCCTGTGCGAACGCCGTCGAGCACGGCGGCGACCGGGCAGCTCGCGAAGAGCACGGGGATCTCGGGTACGCACGCCCCCCGGACTCCGGGCAGTACCGGGTCACGGCCTATCTGGACGGCGAGAAATGCCGTATCGAGGTCACCGACTCGGGGCCGGGCTTTCCCGCCCGGCGCGAGCTTCGCCCTGCCGCACCCTTCGAGCAGCACTCCGTGGAACCCGCACCGTCCTGCCGTGACGTCGGCGCCGAGAGCGGCCGGGGTCTCGACCTCATCGAACAGCTCTCCGACCACGTCCAGTTCGGCAACCGGCCGGGCTGCGGCGCGGTGGTGAGCTTCGACAAGGCCCTGAAATGGCGGGAGGACGCGCTGCTCACGGTGTCGTGAGCGGCGCGCCCTCCGGCGGCGTACGGGAAGGGGTCAGCCCTTCAGCCGCGCCATCCAGGCCTCGACCTCGTCGGCCTGCCGGGGCAGCTTGTCGGACAGGTTCCGGTTGCCGTCCTCGGTGACGAGGATGTCGTCCTCGATCCGGACGCCGATGCCCCGGTACTCCTCCGGCACCGTCAGGTCGTCGGCCTGGAAGTACAGCCCCGGCTCCACCGTCAGACAGACACCGGGCTCCAGCACGCCGTTGACGTAGGCCTCGGTGCGTGCGGCGGCGCAGTCGTGGACGTCCATGCCGAGCATGTGACCGGTGCCGTGCAGGGTCCAGCGGCGCTGGAGGCCCAGCTCCAGGACCTTCTCCACGGACAGGTCGCCGAGCAGGCCCCACTCGACGAGCTTCTCGGCGAGCACCCGCTGCGAGGCGTCGTGGAAGTCGCGGAAGTCGGCGCCCGGCTTCACCGCGGCGATGCCCGCCTCCTGGGCCTCGTACACCGCGTCGTAGATCTTGCGCTGGAGCGGCGTGAACGTGCCGTTGATCGGCAGGGTGCGCGTCACGTCGGCGGTGTAGAGGTCGTTGGTCTCGACCCCGGCGTCCAGCAGCAGCAGCTCGCCCGCGCGGACGGCGCCGTCGTTGCGCACCCAGTGCAGGGTGGTGGCGTGCGGGCCTGCGGCGCAGATCGAGCCGTAGCCGATGTCGTTGCCCTCGATGCGGGCGCGCAGGAAGAAGGTGCCCTCGATGAAGCGCTCGCTGGTCGCCTCGGCCTTGTCCAGGCTCTTCACGACGTCCTCGAAGCCGCGCGCGGTGGCGTCGCACGCCTTCTGGAGCTCGGTGATCTCGAAGGCGTCCTTCACCAGGCGGGCCTCTGAGAGGTAGACGCGCAGTTCCTCGTCGCGCTCCGCGGTGACCTTGTCGGCGAGGGCCGCCTCGATGCCGGCGTCGTGGCCGCGCACGGCGCGGCACGGGCCGGTGGCCTCGGCCAGCGCGGCGGCCACCTCGCGCACGTCCTTCGCGGGGATGCCCAGCAGCTGCTCTGCCTCGGTGAGGGAGTGCCGTCGGCCGACCCACAGCTCGCCCTGGCCGTCGAGCCAGAACTCGCCGTTCTCCCGGTCGGAGCGCGGCAGCAGGTAGATCGTCGCCTCGTGGCCGCTCGCGCCGGTCGGCTCCAGGACGAGCACGCCGTCGTGCGTCCGGTCGCCGGTGAGATAGGCGTATTCGGTGGAGGGGCGGAAGGCGTACTCGGTGTCGTTGGAGCGGGTCTTCAGATTGCCCGCGGGGATGACCAGACGCTCGCCGGGGAAGCGGGCGGACAGCGCTGCGCGCCGGGCGGCGGTGTGCTCGGCCTGGGCGATCGGTTCGAGGTCGCGCAGTTCCGTGTCGGCCCAGCCCGACTTCATGTTCTCGGCAAGCTCGTCGGAGACGCCCGGGTACAGGCCGTTCTTCCGCTGCTTGATCGGCTCCGCCGCTTCGTTTCCTTCGGTCTCCTGCTCCGGGGTCTCCGGGATGAGCTCCTCAGACACGATTTGTCTCTCCTTGATACGACACTGGACCATCGCCCATCGTACGGGCGTGCGGAAGGGGGCCCAGGGCCGAAGGGCCTGTTACCGGAGCGGGGAGCCTCAGGCGAAGCGCGCGGCGAGGATCACGACGTCCTCCGTGGCGTCGCTCCGGTCGAGCCCGCCGGGCAGCACCGTGCGCAGGACGTGGTCGGCGACGGCCGCCGGATCGTGCCGCGTGGCCCTCGGCACGGAGGCGGCGGCGGAGTGCAGGCGGGCGAAGGCGCGGTCCATGGAGTATCCGGTGCGGCGCAGCAGTCCGTCCGTGTAGAGGAGCACCGTTTCGCCGGGCGCGGGGCTGAACTCCACGCTCGGCGCCTCCCAGCAGGCGAGCATTCCCAGCGGCGCGGAGAGCGTCGTCTCGACGAACTCGCAGCGCCGGTCGCCGAGGATCAGCGGAGGCGTGTGCCCCGCTCCGGCCAGCACCACCTTGCGGGCAGCGGGCTCGCAGTAGGCGAACAGGGCGGTCGCGGTCCGTGCGGGCTCGGTGAGCCGCAGCAGCAGTTCCAGATCGGAGAGCACGGCGACGGGGTCCTCGCCCTCCATCACCGCGTACGCCCGCAGACCGGCGCGCAGCCGCCCCATGGCGGCCATCGCGCTCGGCCCGGACCCGCCCACGGAGCCGACGGCCAGGCCGAGTGTGCGGTCCGGCAGCGGCAGCGCGTCGTACCAGTCGCCGCCGCCGCGGGGCCCGGTGAGGCGGCGGGCCGCCAGCTGGACGCCGGGGACCCGGGGGAGCCGGCTCGGCAGCAGCTCCTCTGCGACGGCGGCGACGTCCGCGCGGGCGCGTTCCAGCTCGACCAGGCGCGCCAGGTGCGCGGTGGCGTACCGCGCGTAGAGGCCGGCGAGGTGGCGCTGCTTCTGCGAGGGCTCGCCCGGCTCGCCGTAGAACCAGACGGCCGCTCCGAGGGGGCCGGCGGCCTCCGAGGCGAGGGGGAGGGCGTGGCTCGCGGCGTGACCGAGCCGGGCGGCGACCTCGCGGTGCCGGGGGTCCAGGGCATCGTCGTCGAGCAGGTCGGGGCTGGTGACGCCGTCCGCCGTGGCCGGCCCCCCGTCGAGGACCCGGCCCAGGGCGGTGGCCTCACGCGGCACGGTCTCCATGAGCCCGAGCTCGGCGGGCGTGAGCCCGAGTCCGACGGTGGCGCGAGGGCTCTCGCCGTCCGCCGGTTCCAGAACGAGAAGCCCGCGATGGGCGCCGAGGAGGGCGGCTCCGGCGCGCAGCAGCTCGTTCAGGGCCTCGTCGAGGGTGTGCGTCCCGGCCAGTCGCTCGGTGAGTTCGTGGAGGGTGGTGAGGTCGGAGACCCAGCCCGCCAGCCGGTCCTGGATGAAGGCTCCAGGGGCTGCGGGGATCTGCGTCAGAGGGGTGGGAGTGTGCTGCGAAACCGCAACTTCTGGATTGATTCCAGCCACTTTCGGCAGGTGTGGGGCGCTCATGGCAGCCAGCTTTCCGACCGGTGAGATTCGTCGAATAGCATCGCAAACCCCTAGGTGATTCTGCGCCGCTATCAATGCATCCACATGTACACGTACAAGTCACCCGATGTCCAGCATTGTCCTTGCGAGGGTCGAGAGATTCGCGCGCTCCCAGTGTCGATGAACTTGGCCGAAAACTGCACCCCCTGGACGCTCTGCACGGTCGACTGGAGCCCCTCGAGAGGGGGCCTCCGGTGACAAGTCGCCGGGGGAGCGTCATCGAGGGCAAGCTGGGTACGTAAACGATGACGCGCGTGAGCGGTGGTGATCGCCCAGGAACCCGGCGGCGGGTTCGGGCGTCCTCACCCGTGAGGTGACGCCTCCGCCCCGGACGGCGGGGTTCGCACCAGGGACGGCAGGCACGAAGCACGCCGCCTTCTCTCCGCGGTGGCGCCCCCCGGCTCGACCCGCTCGGCTCGACCCGTACGGCTGTGCCAGGTCCGCACGGAAGCGCTCAGCCCGTTCGACCCCGTTCGGTACGACCCGCTCGACTCAGCTCAGCTCGGCTCCACCCAGATCGGTTCTATTCGGATCGGTTCCACTCGGCTCGGCACGGCTCACGCTCGGTACCGACGGCATTCCCGTACCGCAGAACTGATGAGTACGTACGCACAGCGAAGAGATACGCGCGCGGTCACACACGCGCGGTGTCATGTGGACTCGGCGTTCAACGGAAAGGAACGAGCGCTCATGCGCGAGATCCTCGGAAGGCGACGCAGGCTCCGGCTCCGGCGCAAGGAGGGAGCCGCCCGACTCGACGCGGCCCTGACCTGCGCCACGGTATGGCAGTGGCCCGTGCTCCCCGGCGTGGGGACGGCCCCGGCCGCCCAGCGCGGCGAGCGCGGCCCCGGCTGCGCCTGCCCCGAACCCGACTGCGCCGTACCGGGCGCACACCCCTTCGACCCCGGCCTGCTGGCGGCCACCACGGACGAGCGCATGGTGCGCTGGTGGTGGACCAACCGCCCGGCCGCCCCGGTGATCCTGGCGACCGGTGGCCGCGCGCCCTGCGCGGTGAGCCTGCCCGCGTCCGCCGCCGCCGGCGCGCTGACCGCGCTCGACGCACTGGGGATGCGGCTCGGCCCCGTCGTGGCGACGCCGACCCGGTGGTCGCTGCTGGTCGCCCCGTACACCTTGGAACGGCTCGGCGAACTGCTGTACGCCAAGGACTGGGTGCCCAGTTCCCTCCGGTTCCACGGCGCGGGCGGCTATCTCATCCTGCCGCCGTGCTCGGGGACCGGCGCGGGCCCGATTCGCTGGGAGCGGCAGCCTCTGCCTCCCGGAGCGGCCGCTTCCGCGCAGGCGTCCCGCCGCAGGCGTGCGAAGGGTGGCGCTCCGGAAGTCGCGGAGCCCTGGCTCCCGGATGTCGAAGCGGTCCTGGACGCGTTGGTCGAGGCGAGTACCGGTGCTCCGGGCGGCGGCAGCCGGCTCGCGTACTGACGGGCGGCGTCTGCGGGGCCGGGCGGCGGGGACGAGCGGCGGGGTGCGTGACGGCGCGTCGCCGCTCCGGCATGCCCGCGTGACGGCGCGGGGCCGCACGGCTCGGGTGGCGGGTGCGAACCGGGCGGCGGCTGGGCTTGGCCGACCGGAGCGCCGACGCGCGCTTCTGACACTCCGCCAGAAGATGCCGCGCAAGGGCATCTGACGGCCCGTCCGACGACGGAGTCGTCCTCCGCGTCGCTCTTTTCCTTCTTCGGCTTCTTCGGCCGCGCCGTCATCGCCGTCATCGCCGTCGTGGCGAGCACGCGGGCACACAAGCCGACGTCCGCCGCGACCAGACTGTTCGAACTCTCCCGGGGCAGCGATACGGGCCCTGGCGACGGCACGGGAGGTGGGAGCGCGGCTCGCGGTGGCTCGGCAGAGGGGCGGGACACCTCGGTGCGGGGCTGGGCTTCTGGGCGGGGCGGCCTCCGTGCCTGGAGGGTCACAGGGCGGGCCGCAGCCGGAAATGAGGACGCTCGGTCGCTGGCGACGGGGGATGCACCAGCGACCGAGCTTCTAGAACCGTAACAAGAGATCTGCCGTTCGCAAATTCGATCTCGCTTGCAGAACCCCCGATTTACTTACGAGTACGGCGAGTTGTGACGCGGGTCACCGTGCGGAGCGGCTCGTCGGCACTGTCAGCTGAGGGTGACCTGCCGGTTGGTGAGGCCGCCCCGGGCCCGACGCTCCTCCGCGGTCAGCGGGGCGTCGGACGCGAGAGCCGACGCCAGTCGCTCGGCGAACGCGACGGCGGGCTTCTCGCAGGCCTCTGCGCCCATCGAGGTCGGCAGGTCCCAGACCGGCACCACCAGACCGTGGGCCCGGAAAGAGCCGACCAGGCGGGTGTCCTCGCCGAGGGAAGACGTGCCCGCGGCGTGCAGCCGGGCGAGCGCGTCGAGCAGCTGCTCCTCGGGGTGCGGCATGACCCAGCGCAGGTGGTTCTTCTCCGGGGTCTCGCACCAGTACGCGGCGTCGACGCCGGACAGCAGCGTCGTCGGGATCGCGGCGGCGTTCGCACGCTCCAGGGACGCCGACACCTCGGGCGTCGCGTTCTCCGCGTCCGGCACCCAGAACTCGAACCCCGTGTGGACGTGCGGCTCGAACACCGCGTCGGGGGCGAGAAGGTCCTGGAGACGCGGCCCGTCGGCGGGCACGCGGCGTGCGGTCACCGGCGATCCGGGGGCGGCCTCCAGCGCGCGCTGGAGCGTGTCCGCGAGGTCGCGGCTGAGGTCACCGGAAGAGGTGTCGTTCTGCAGGGCGAGCAGGACGGAACCGTCGTCGCGGCGCAGCGCCGGCCATGCCATCGGCAGAACCGTCGCGAGGGTCACCGACGGTACGCCTTCGGGCAGCCCTTCCTTCAGGGTCAGCTCGACGGTGGCGGCGGGCACGAGTTCGCGCAGCGCGACCCAGTCGCACTCGCCCGCGAGTCCCTCGAAGGGGCGGTGCACGAGCTCGGTCACGGCCTGGGCGGCGGCCCGCCCGTGGCATGCCTTGTATCGGCGGCCCGAGCCGCACGGGCAGGGTTCACGAGCTCCGACGACCGGGACCTCACCCTCCTTGAGCTGCTGCTTCCCGGCCTTGGACTGAGGGCGCTTCTTGGCCATGGTGGGCATTCTCCCGAGTGCGACAGTGCGGTATCGGCGCGAGCCTAGCCGCCCAGGACGCTGCCGTGGCGCCGCGTGGGCGCCCGGGGGCGCATGCCGCTGCCGTCCGCCCCTGCCGGACGTCTCGGCCGCCGTGGCCCTGAGGATGCGGGGGCTTTGCGGGGCAGGGGCCGTGAGGGTGCAGGGGTGGTCGGGCCGGTCTCGGGCTCGTACCCCGGCTCGCGCACCGGTCGGTGCCTCGGCCGACGCATCAGTCGGCGCATCGGTCGTCCGTGCCCCAGCTCGCGCATCGGTCCGCGCCGTCGCTGCGGCAGCCGGGGCTCGGGCCTTCCGTGTTCAGCGAGTGCTCAACGTTCTGCGAGTGCTCAGCATCTCGTGGGCGCTCAGCATCTCGTCGGTGCTCGGCGCCTTGTGGGTGCTCAGCCCGCGTCGTCGAGAGCCGTGGTGTCGAGAGCCGTGGTGTCGAAGGCTCTGGAGAGGTCCAGGCCTTCGAACCCGGACAGGCCGTACCCACCGATGCCGGTCCCACCGATGCCGCCTTTGCCGATGCCGTTCGCGACCAGGTCCTCGGCGGTCAGACTGCCGTGGGCGAGGCCGTTGCGGTCGCCGTTGCGGTCGCCGTTGCGTCCGCCGGCCGCAGAGCGCTCGGCGTCGGGGGCGCCTCCGTCGACGCCGTCACCGTCGAGTCCCGGCGGCTTCTGCGAGGGCACCGTGGCCCAGACGGTGACCTCGCCGGACGTGTCGTCCCGGACGCCCCACTCCTGCGCCAGCGCGCTGATGATGTTGAGCCCCCGGCCGCCCCGGGCCGTCACCGAAGGAGTGGCCGGAACCGGGCGGGTCGGGCCGCCGCCGTCCGTGACCTCCACGGTCAGACCGCCGTTCAGGTCCACACGCCAGGCGGCACGGATGTCACCGTCACCGACGTCGGTGTGACGGCCCAGCGGCCTGCCGTGCCGACAGGCGTTGCTGAGAAGTTCGGAAAGGATCAGAACAGCGTCGTCGACGACCGCTTCCGCCACCCCGTTGCCGCGCAACTGCTCACGCATCCGGCGTCGCGCCTGCCCCACGCCGGCAGGGCCATGAGGAACGGCCATGCTCGACGAAGCGGGCACCTCTTGTGCCATCACCAACGCCACCCCCGAGACCTCCTTTGCCCCACGCCAGGGGTTGAATGCCCCACTGAGCTGCACCGGAAACCGGCCACTGCACTGTCGGTGACGCACTCGGGACGATCGAACGCGCACTGAGTGCGCCGGTGCACTCCCCGTATCAGCGCCGGTCACGCGACGCTTATCCGCTAAATGCGGCCGAGTTGGGACAGAACCTGCTTCGGGCGGTTGGTGATGATCGCGTCGACGCCGAGCTCCGCGCAGAGTTCGACGTCGGCCGGCTCGTTCACGGTCCAGACGTGCACCTGGTGCCCGGCGCGGTGCAGCCGTTCGATGTACGCGGGGTGGCTGCGTACGATCCGCATGCCGGGGCCGGCGATCCGGGCTCCGGCGGGCAGGCGTCCGTCACGCAGCCGGGGCGAGACGAACTGCATCAGGGAGACCGTGGGCAGAGCGGGCGCCGCCGTACGGACGCGGTACAGGGATCGGGCGGAGAAGCTCATGACGCGGATGGGCGACGGCTCCTCTGCGGGCGGCTCGGCCAGGCCGAAGCGGTTGAGCAGGTGCAGGAGCCGCTCCTCCACCTGCCCGGCCCACCGCGTGGGGTGCTTCGTCTCGATGGCCAGTTGCAGCGGACGCCCGCCGGCCCGCACCTCGGTGACCAGCTCCAGAAGCCGTTCGAGGGTGAGGACGGAGGTGAGCTCGCCCGGCGCCGGGTCCCAGTCGGGCGACTCCTCGCGGTCCTTCCAGGAGCCGAAGTCGAGGGTGGCGAGATCGGACAGCTCCAGCGCCGATACGGCGCCGCGCCCGTTAGACGTACGGTTCACACGGCGGTCGTGGACGCAGACGAGGTGCCCGTCAGCGGTCAGCCGGACGTCGCACTCCAGGGCGTCGGCGCCGTCCTCGATCGCCTTGCGGTAGGCGGCCAGGGTGTGTTCGGGGGCGTCGTCGGACGCCCCGCGGTGGGCGACGACCTGGATCGATGTGCGTGGTTTGCGCTGCCGTGCGTGGGTCACCCGGGTCATGGTGTCACCGCCACCGGGGTAGACGAGCACATGTCACCCTGGAGGTCTGTTTTGTCTGATGTAAAGATTGACGTGCGGATGCACAGGTCCTGCTTACAGTGACCCGACGGGCTGTGGGAAAAGCTGACCACAGACACGTGCACAGCGGATTTCTTGCCGAACGCCGACTGGATGCCGAGTGGAACCGAGGAGCAAAGAGCTGTGAGCACCGAGAACGAGGGCAACGAGGGCAAAGCGGTACCGGCCGTGCCGCCTGTTCCGCCCGCACCTCCCGTGCCGGCGGCCCCTCCCGAGTCGGCCCCTGACGGAACCACACCGCCGTCGACGGCGGCTCCGGCTGAGGAAACCGCGCACACCGCGGGCCCGCACGCCCCCGGCCCGCACCCCCCTGTGCCGGAGGCCCCGGCGCACGCGGAAGCGCCGCGTCACAACCCGACGCACCAGGGCTCTCCGGCCGCCCCCACGGCTGCCCGTCCGACCGCCTCCCAGCCGCCGCAGCACACCCCTTACGGCGCGGCGCCCGAACCGCCCGCCGGAGCCGCCGACTGGCCGCCACCCCCGCCCGCGATCCCGGCGTACGCCGGCGGGGGCCCCGGCCACTCGTCCGGCGGAACCGGGGACGGCAGCGGCCACGGCCCGGCCTGGGGCGCTCCGGCCCCGTCCGGGTCCCAGCCGGCGCGCGCCAAGCGCCGGGGCGGCGGGCTGGTGGCGGCGGTGGCCGTGGCCGCCCTCGTCGCGGGCGGTGTCGGCGGCGCCCTCGGCTATGTGGCGGCCGACCGCAACGACGACCGGTCCTCCGGAGGGTCGACCACCATCTCGGCGTCGGACACCCCCAGGGACCTGAAGCGCCCCGCGGGCACGGTGGCCGGAGTCGCGGCGGAGGCGCTGCCCAGCGTGGTCACCATCGACGCGCAGGGCGGCCGCGGCCAGGGCGGCACGGGCACCGGCTTCGTGTACGACAAGGAAGGCCACATCCTCACCAACAACCACGTGGTGGCCTCCGCCGCGGAGTCCGGCGAGGTGTCGGCGACCTTCTCCGACGGCAAGGAGTACGCCGCCGAGGTGGTCGGCCGGGCGCAGGGCTACGACGTCGCCGTGCTCAAGCTGAAGAACCCGCCCGCAGGTCTCGAGCCGCTGCCGCTGGGCAACTCGGAAAGCGTCGCGGTCGGCGACTCGACGATCGCGATCGGCGCCCCCTTCGGCCTCTCCAACACGGTCACCACCGGCATCATCAGTGCGAAGAACCGCCCGGTGGCGTCCGGAGACGGCTCCAGCAACAAGAACTCGTACATGAGCGCCCTGCAGACCGACGCGTCGATCAACCCGGGCAACTCCGGCGGCCCGCTGCTGGACGCGACCGGCGCGGTCATCGGCATCAACTCCGCCATCCAGTCGACCGGCGGCGGGCTCGGCCAGTCCCAGGCCGGCTCCATCGGCCTGGGCTTCGCGATCCCGGTCAACCAGGCGAAGAACGTCGCCGACCAGCTGATCAAGACCGGCAAGCCGGTCTACCCGGTGATCGGCGCGACGGTCACGATGGAGGAGAACGCGGGCGGCGCGGCCATCTCCCCCGAGGGCGCGGGCGGCACCCCGGCCGTCACCCCGAACGGCCCGGCCGACGAGGCGGGCCTGAAGGCGGGCGACGTGATCACCAAGTTCGACGACACCGTGATCGACAGCGGCCCGGCCCTGATCGGTGAGATCTGGACCCGCAAGCCCGGCGAGAAGGTGACCCTGACGTACGAGCGCGACGGCAAGACGGCCACGGCCGAAGTCACCCTGGGCAAGCGCGAGGGCGACAGCTGACCGGCTAGGCTGTCCCACGCGTCGAACCGAGCCCCACGCGGGCCGGACGACCCATCGGCCTGCGCGGCCCCGGGGTCGCCGACGCGGGGTGGGTTGCCCGAGCGGCCTAAGGGAACGGTCTTGAAAACCGTCGTGGCAGCGATGTCACCGTGGGTTCAAATCCCACACCCACCGCAGGTGTTGGCGGCCCCTGATCAGGTAGTTCGGTCAGGGGCCGTCCTTCTGTCCGCTCCCCCGTGATGGCCCTTCGCTCCCCGCTGTCCCCCGCGCGACCGGGCACGGGAGGGGCGCGAGGCCTTCTGGTGCGCAGCTCTGTGCGGATCGGTCAGCGACAGGCATGCCGGTCTTGCCCCGGCCCCGAGGGGACATCAGGCTCACTTGGGCCAACAGCGTAAAACGCATTCATGCCCGGCATTCCACACCTCTGCGCTGGTTTATATGGGGACAACGAACGCATTCGATTGGATGTAGGCGGATTTCCCGGGTGCCTTCGTAGAGGGTTCCGGCCAGTCTGGGATGGGAGCTGAAGGCCCGGTAACAGCCCTCGTCTTCAGGCGGGTGCCACGAAGCAGACGGCGTCGACCTGCTGGCCGCCGAAGGCGTGGACGGCCTCACCGATGCATTGCCAACCAAGGCGCTCATAGAGGCGGATCGCGGCCGCGTCCTTCGTCAAGACCTCCAGCACCAAGCGTAGGCGCCTCGCTCGGGCGTAGGCCGTAGCGGCTTCCACGAGACGTTTGCCGGCGGATTCCTTACGCGCTTCACGCGCCACGAAAAGTCGGGCCAGCACCCCGATGCGGGAGTCGTCGTCACCGCTCTTCTCTCTCCAGAGACGGGCCACTTCTTCACCCGGCTGCGGACTGTTGATGGCGACATGCCCCACCACACCCCCGTCGACCTCTGCGACCCACGCCGCCAGAAGCCCTTCTGGAGAGAGCCATGCCTGTGGGTCCTCCACTCCTTCGACCGGGTACCCATCGGATTCGTGTACGGCGGTGAGAACGGTCGCCGCCTCCGCAAGGTCGCGTGACTCGCGCGGGCGAACTGTGGCTGTTGGCATGGGTGTCCCCTCCATCGCGGTCTACTCAACCGGCAGTTCGTGGAGCAGTCCTGGTTGGTCGGCTCGGTGCATCTACCCGGAGACCTCGAACGGCTGCACGTCTTGATCAAGAATGGTGCGGGCAGACAACCCCGTGAAGAATCCCGACAGCCGCCCCATGGCGGAGCACGGCCGCCAGAGGCGGGGCGTATGCCAAGTTTGCCCGGTCACCGCGGATTGCCGTGCAACCAGCCGTGGCTGGGGCGGCCGGCCCACCGGAGCCGAGGGGCCGGTTCAACCAGCTCTGCGGTGTGCGTGCCAGGTGGCGGCGGCACTAGCGAGGCGCAGGGTCCACGGGCCGGGATCGGCGTTGCTGATCTCGGACCAGACGTTGGCGTTGGCGGCGGCGAAGGCGGTGATGCCCTCGGCTGGGGCGGTGGGCCAGGCGGGGATCTCGGCTGCCCACTCTTCGGCCGATGCGGGGGTGTGCCCGGAGGCGATGAGCCAGATGATCCAGTAGCCGGCGTCGAGCCAGGCCGCTCCGCGGGTGGCCCAGGCCCAGTCGACCAAGCGGGCCCGATCGCCCTGGGGGGCGTGATCGTCGACGAGAACGTTGGCGTCGTTCAGGTCGGTGTGGAGCAGGTGGGCCCCGGCGAAGAAGCGGAGGTCGTCGGGGTGGGCGGCGTAGTTCTCCAGGCGCTGTTCGGCATGGCGTAGCTCGGTGCCGGGGCAGGGGGTCTCGCCGAGGCGGCGCAGGAGGGCGGCGACTTCGGGGAGGTGAGGGGAGCCGGGGAAGTAGTCGGCGTGGTGGCCGTCCAGGGCCTCGAAGCCGAGGAGGTCCCAGCCGGCGGTCTCGACACGCCAGCGGAGGGCGGGGGCCAGGCCGGTGAGGAAAGGGGCGACGGTGGCCTCCCGGCGCTGGGTCCAGGCGCGGGGATGGTCGGTGCGCAGGCCCTTGATGTGCCAGGCGCCCGTGGCGGAGGTGACGCGGGCCGCGATCTCGCTGTTGAAGCCTTCGGCCGTCTCCTCGACCGTGAGGAAGGGTCCGGTGCGCTCTTCGACGGCGGCGCGAGCGGCGGGCGGCAGTCGGTCGAGGCCGATGCGGATGGTCGCCATGGGGCTTCACTCCTCCACGGGTTCGGGCATGTGGGTGCGCAGTGGTGCGGGGACTTCAGGTGGAAGAACGTCCCGAGGCCCGCGTGGTTCTGTGCGCCCGGTTGTCCACCGGTAGGGGTCGTCGTCAAAATGATCTTGCATTAGGGATCGCGAAGTCGTGATACGCCGCCATGAACTGTCCGATGCCGAGTGGGACCTCCTACGCCCGTTGCTGCCCCGGCCTGTGCTGGGGCGGCAAGGGCTGGACGACCGGTTGGCCCTCAACGGGATCGTGTGGAAGTTCCGCACCGGTGTCCCCAGGCGGGACGTGCCGGAGCGATACGGCCCGTGGACCAGCCTCCGTACCCGGTTCCGCCGCTGGGCGGCGGACGGGACGTTCGACCGGATGCTGCAGGCCGCCCAGGCGAAGGCCGACGCGGCGGGCGACATCGACTGGCTGGTGTCGGTCGACTCCACCATCGTCCGTGCCCACCAACACGCCGCCGGGGCCCGAAAAGAGGGCACCAGAGCTACAAAGCGGCCGCCACCTTCGCATCGATCCTGATGCGGGCCTGACACTTTGACGACAACTCGTAGTACGTCGTGGCAGCGTCACCACCGTGGGTTCGCATCCCACCGTCGGCCCGTCGGCCCGTCCTGCGGTCCGCCCCGCTCCACCGTGAGCCGGGCGGCGGAGGCGATCGTGGTGCGGGCCTCGTGGGCCGGCAGGCCGGTGCGTACGGCGGCTGCGGTGAGGGCGTCCGCCAGGGCGTCGCCCAGGCCGTGTTCGTAGGCGCGGCAGGCGGCCCAGAACAGGCGGGTGTTGCGCTGGCCCTCGTGGGCCGCCAGGACGAACTGCACCAGGCCCTCGCCCCGGCGGGTCCGAGCGCCTTTCGGGGCGTGGCCGGAGTGCGGGCCCGGGGCGGGGCCGGCTGTGGCGCCGGCGGCCCGGGGGCGGGCGGATGGCGGCGTGAGCAGGCGGAGGAGGGCGCGAGGGCAGGGGGCCGGGGCGAGGTGGGCGGTTCCGGGGGCCAGGCGGTAGCTGCCGTGGGCGGTCACCGAGCCGGGGCCGACCAGGTAGCCGCCGGTGCCGCGGACGTCGATGCCCGGGGCGAGGTGGCCGGCGGAGTTCGGGACCGTCATGTCGGCGGGGCCGGTCAGCCAGAGGTGGCGGCCACCGCTCGGGGTCAGCACGGTGACCGTCGGCGGGATGGTGAACAGGTGCTGGAGGGCCAGTTGCCGCAGTGCGCCCGTCGAGTCGCCGCCGTGCGCGGGGCCCACGTCCAGGTCGATGCCGATGAGGCGGTGCGGCGCCCGGCCGCAGGCGATGCCGTAGCCGGTGGCCCGGGGCGCGACGGCGAAGAGCGCGCGGACCACCGCGGGGTCGGTGGTGGCGTCGTGCACCCCGTGTCCCGGCAGCCCGCACTCGCCCCGGCAGCGCACGGGCTGCCGCTCACCGTGGTGCGGAGACCGCAGGGCGGGGAGCTTGGTGGCGGAGAGGGGGAAGACGGGAAGCCCGCGCCGCGCGGCGGCGAGCGCGTGGGCGAGGGCCAGGGCGGGGGTCTGCCGGTCGGTGGTGGCCATGAAGCCATTTTCGTATATGTGTTCGAGTTAAGGAAGGGAGGGTGGTCGAAGGGGGCTCGGTCGGTCGAGGAAGGCCGGCGGCGTACTTCTGGCGGAGCGCTTCCGCAACGCTTCCGGAGCGTGCCGGCGGGCAGCCGCCCCTGCACCGCCCCCACCCCGCCCCGCCCCCACCCCGGCTCTGCGCCTGGCTCCGCGCCTGGCGTCGGGCTCCGGTCGCGCGACGTCGCCACCGGCCGCCCCCGTAACCCGCCGGCACCACTCCCGGCGTCCCGTCGGCCGCCCCCGCGACCCGCTGGCCGCACCCCCGGCGTCCCCTCGGTAGCCCCCGCGACCGGTTCCGCGGCGGCCACGGCGGCCGGGGCCGCGGCCACGCCCCCGACCCCAGCCGCCCCCCACCCGGGCCCGGACCCTGACTCTCGGTGCGCGGCCCGTCCACCTTCAGGAGGTGGAGGGCACACCGCCCCTACAACCTGAGGCGGACGGTGCTTCGGGACCTGGGGCCGATCCGTGCGGCGGCGCCCGCTTCTAGCGTGGAGGTATGACCACGCCAGTCTGCACGGGCGCCTCCAGGGTGGCCTCTGCCACCGCCGCCGGCCTCCCTCACCCGCCCTACGCGTCGTTCTCCTCGTACGTACGGGCCCGGGGGCCGGTCCTGCTGCGTACCGCCCGGTCGCTCACCGCGAACCCGTGCGACGCGGAGGACCTGTTGCAGACGGCGCTCGCCAAGACGTACGTCGCGTGGGAGCGGATCGAGGACCACCGGGCGCTGGACGGCTACGTCCGCCGGGCCCTGGTGAACACCCGGACATCGCAGTGGCGCAAGCGCAAGATCGATGAGTACGCCTGTGAGGAGCTGCCCGAGCGGGAAGCTGCCCCGGCGCCCGACCCGGCCGAGCAGCAGGCGCTGCATGACGCCATGTGGCGGGCGGTGCTCAAGCTTCCGGACCGGCAGCGTGCGATGGTCGTCCTGCGTTACTACGAGGATCTCAGCGAGGCGCAGACGGCTGAGGTGCTCGGGGTGTCGATCGGTACGGTCAAGAGTGCCGTCTCCCGCGCCCTCGGCAAACTCCGTGAGGACCCGGAGCTGACACCTGCCCGCTGAAACCGGTTCGCTGACGCCGGCCCGCTGAGGCCGGTTCACTGTCGCCGGCCCACTGTGGCTGATTCGCTGATGGTGCCCCGCTGGCACCGGGCGGTCGGCCCGTCATTCCGGAACGGGCCCTCCCGCTTGGCTCCCCGACAGGAAAATCCTCCCGCGAGTAGTGACATACCGATCGGTATGTGCGCAGAATCAGCGCAACCTTACTGCCGCGTAGCGCCCATCGGGAGGACGCCGTGCTGAGCACCATGCAGGACGTACCGCTGACTGTCACCCGCATCCTGCACCACGGGATGTCGATCCACGGGAAGTCGCAGGTCACGACCTGGACCGGCGAATCCGAACCGCATCGGGCGAGCTTCGCCGAGATCGGGGCCCGAGCGACGCGCCTGGCCCATGCGTTGCGTGACGAGTTGGGAGTCGACGGCGACCAGCGGATCGCCACCCTCATGTGGAACCACGCCGCCCACCTTGAGGCCTACCTCGGCGTTCCCTCCATGGGCGCCGTGCTCCACACCCTGAACCCGCGGCTGCCCGTCGAGCAGTTGGCGTGGATCGTCAACCACGCGGACGACAAGGTGGTGCTCGTCGACGGGACGCTGCTGCCGCTCCTCGTGCCGTTGCTGCCCCATCTGCCGTGCGTCGAACACGTCGTCGTCGTCGGTCCGGGGGACCGCTCCGGCCTCGCCGACGTCACGCCGCGCGTGCACGATTACGAGGAGCTGATCGCGGGCCGCCCCACCACGTTCGACTGGCCGGAACTGGACGAGCGCCAGGCCGCGGTCATGTGTTACACGTCCGGCACCACGGGTGAACCCAAGGGCGTCGTCTACTCCCACCGCTCCATCTACCTGCACTCGATGCAGGTCAGTTTGCCCGAGTCGATGGGGCTCACCGACGCGGACACGACCCTCATCGTCGTGCCGCAGTTCCATGTGAACGCCTGGGGCCTGCCGCACTCCGCCTTCATGACCGGCGTCAACATGCTCATGCCGGATCGTTTCCTCCAGCCGGCGCCGCTCGCCGAGATGATCGAGCGCGAGCGCCCGACGCACGCCGCAGCGGTCCCCACCATCTGGCAGGGCCTGCTCGCCGAGGTCACCGCCAACCCGCGCGACCTCACCTCCATGGCGAACGTGACCATCGGCGGCGCGGCCTGCCCGCCCTCGCTGATGGAGGCGTACGACAAGCTCGGCGTCCGGCTCTGCCACGCCTGGGGCATGACGGAGACCTCGCCGCTGGGCACCGTGTCCCACCCGCCCGCCGGGCTGAGCGCGGAGGAGGCGTGGCCGTACCGCGTCGCCCAAGGCCGCTTCCCGGCCAGTGTGGAGGGGCGGCTGGTCGGCCCCGGCGGTGAGGCCCTGCCGTGGGACGGCGCCTCGGCCGGCGAGCTGGAGGTCCGGGGCCCCTGGATCACCGCCTCCTACTTCGGCGGCGCCGACGGCGAGAACCTGCGCCCGGAGGACAAGTTCAGCGAGGACGGCTGGCTGAAGACCGGCGACGTCGGCGTGATCAGCCCCGACGGCTTCCTCACCCTCACCGACCGGGCCAAGGACGTCATCAAGTCGGGCGGCGAGTGGATCTCCAGTGTCGAGCTGGAGAACGCGCTCATGGCCCACCCGGACGTCGCGGAGGCGGCGGTCGTCGCCGTGCCGGACGAGCGGTGGGGCGAGCGGCCGTTGGCCACCGTCGTGCTCAAGGAGGGCGCCACCGGGACCGACTACGCGGCCCTCCAGGCGTTTCTCGCCGAGTCGGGCGTCGCCAAGTGGCAGCTGCCGGAGCGCTGGTCGCTCATCGCGGCCGTGCCGAAGACGAGCGTCGGCAAGTTCGACAAGAAGGTGATCCGGAAGCAGTACGCGGAGGGCGAGCTGGAGGTCACCCACCTCTGACGCGCCCGCAGCGCCCCCATGCGCCTGAGGAGCTAGAGGGTCGGTACGGGGTTCCCGTACCGACTCTCCGGCGTTTCGGGCGGGCCCCGGCGCTCCGGACGTGTTCTGCCCGCGCCTGCCTCAGTTGGTGCCGATCTTCGCGAGCAGGTCGACGATCCGGGCCTGCACCTCGTCGCTGGTCGACCGTTCCGCCAGGAAGAGCACGGTTTCGCCCGAAGCGAGCCGCGGCAGCTCCGAGGGGTCCATCCGGGCCGAGGTGTAGACGACCAGCGGAGTGCGGTTCAGCTGCCCGTTGGCACGCAGCCAGTCGACGATCCCGGCGCGCCGGCGGCGTACCTGCATCAGGTCCATCACCACCAGGTTCGGCCGCATCCGGCCCGCCAGGTCGACGGCCTCGCTGTCCGTCGCGGCGCGTGCCACCTGCATGCCGCGCCGCTCCAGGGTCTCGGTCAGCGCCACCGCGATCGCCTCCTGCTCCTCGATCAGGAGAACCCTCGGCGGATGCTGCTCGCTGTCACGCGGGGCGAGCGCCTTGAGCAGGACGGCCGGGTCGGCCCCGTAGGCGGCCTCCCGGGTCGCCTGCCCCAGCCCGGCCGTGACCAGCACCGGAACCTCTGCGGCGACGGCCGCCTGGCGCAGCGACTGCAACGCGGTACGGGTGATGGGCCCGGTCAGCGGGTCGACGAACAGCGCGGCGGGGAACGCGGCGATCTGGGCGTCGACCTCCTCGCGGGAGTGCACGATCACCGGGCGGTAGCCCCGGTCGCTGAGCGCCTGCTGGGTCGGCACGTCGGGTGCGGGCCAGACGAGCAGTCGACGCGGGTTGTCCAGCGGCTCGGGCGGCAGCTCGTCGTCCACCGGGTACGGGTGCGGCCGGTTGGCGACCTCGACCGCGCCTCCGGGCCCGTCCAACGGCTCGGGCCCCTCCGCGCCCTCGTCGGGCGCCCCTATGGCGTAGGCGCGCCCCTCCGCGAGCGGCGGCGCGATCAACTGCCCGTCGCCGTAGCCGGGCGCAGGACCCTGGCCGCTGCTGGGGCCGGTCGGAGGGCTGTCGGCGGCCTCGGGCGCGTCGGCGGCCACGGGGCCGGGAGGGGGACTTGTCTGCTGTCCGCCCCGGGCCTGCTGGTGCGGGGCCTCGGGTCCGCCGGCCGGGCGGCCCGTCGTCGTGGGACCGACGTCCGGCGGAGTTGCGAGCTTACGGCGTCGCCCGGCACCGCCGAGGCTCTGGTGCTGAGGAGTCCGAGGGGCCTGCTGTGCGTGCGGAGCCTGGGGGGCGGCCGGGGGGGACACGTGGTGAGGGCTCTGCGGGTCCTGCGGCCCCTGCTGTGCGTGCGGAGCCTCGTGTGTCTGCTGGTGCGGGAGGTGGTGGGCGAAGGGCACGCCCTGGCCCAGCGTCCGCACGCTGAACGCCCGCCCCTGCGTCGAGTCCGGGTGGAAGCCGGACGTCGGCTCCTCGGCGGGCAGCGGTTGCCGCCGCGGGTTCGGAACGGGCACGCCCGCGTCACCGTCGGCCGGATGAGCGACGGGCGAGGGCGCGGCCGACGTGCCGGTGGTGTGAGCGGTCCGCCCGGCGGCAGGGCCCACGGCAGGCCCCACGGTGGGGGGCGCGCCGGGGGCGTGGGCGGCTTGGCCGGCTGCGCCGGTGTGCGTGTCGAGGGTGCCCTGTGGAGCCCGGGCGGCCTGGGGATCGTGAGCGGCATCGGGGGCGGTACCGGTGTACGCGGCCCCCGGGGCGTGGGCGCTCTGCTCGCCGCTGTCGTGGGGGGCGATGCCCGGCGCGGGGCGCTGGACCGGCCCCTGCGGTACGCCGCTGTCGTACGCGGCCGGGGCAGCCGGGAGGTGCCCGGCGGTCTCGGGGGCGGGGCGCCCGGGGCGCGTCGGGGCGACGGGGTGCGCCTGGGGCGGCGTGTGTTCGGCCTCCGGTGCGCTGCGTCCGTGCTGCGAGGCGTGCGCGCCACCGGGAGTGGCTGCGGGGCCCGGTGCCTGGGGGGCCCGGTCCGCGTCGGCGGGGGGCAGAGCGAAGGCGGTACGCGGACCGGCCTCCGCGGCGGTGCGCTCCTGGGCGGCGGCCAGCGCGCGCCGGGCCCGCCGCCCGCCGGGCTGCTGGGGCTGGGCCGCGTGCGGCTGCTCCGGCCCGGCGCTGCCGCTGCCGGACGCGAGGGCGGGGAGCGCCGGCTGGTCCTCGCCGTCCCGCCGGGCCCGCCGACCGGTGGGCGGCACGGGCTGCTGCGGGTCCGCTGGTACGCCCTGCGGCGGCACCGTCTGCCCGAGCTGCGGGCGCGCCCCGACCCCCTGAGCACCCTCGGCGGCGGTGACGACGGAGCCCTCGGAGGGCGGTGCGGCGGACGGAGCGGAGGTCAGGGCCAGTGCCTGCCGCTGCGGTTGCTGCGGCTGCTGCTCCGGCGAGACGGCCCGGGGCTCTCCCGGCTGCGCGCCCGCGCCCGGGGCCGCGTTCGCGGCCTCGGCCTCGAACGGGCTGGGGCGACCGCGCCGCCGCCCCGACCCCTCGCCCTGCTGCGCGGGGATCAGCTCGGGGGCCTGCTGCTCCTCCGGCGCGGCCGGCCCGCGGCGTGCCCTGCGGCGGCCGGTCGGCTCTGCGGCCGGACGGTCATGAGGCGACGGGGGAACAGCCCCGGCCTCGTCGCCGCCCAGGCCCTCGGGAGCTCCGCCCGGCCTTTCCAGGAACGCGTCGGTGGAGGACCGGCGAGCCCGTCGTCGGCCGCTGGGCACACCCGGCGCTCCGGGGCCTTCCGGTGCCGGTGCCGGGGCTGGCGTGCCGGAGGCGGCGGGGGCGTCCGCCGGGGCGGCCGTGAGGGACCCGGAGGGGCTCGCCGGCCCAGGCGCCGGCGCGGCCGCCGGTGCGGGGACGGCCACCGGGGTGGGTGCGGCCTCCGCGACGGGGGCGGCTTCCGCGGCGGGGGCGGCTTCCGGCAAGGGGGCGCGCGCCGACAGGGGAGCCCGCTTCGGCAGAGGGGCCTGGTCCGGCGTCGGGGCGCCCTCCGGCAGAGAGGCGTGCCCCGGCGCGGAGGAGTGCTCCGCCGTCCGTGGGGCCGCCCCCGTACCGGAGGCCGTCAACGTGCCGGAAGCGGTGCCGATCGGCACGTCGAGCACGTACGCGCTGCCGCTCGTTCCCGGCACCTGGTGGGTCTGGAGCACCCCGCCGTGCGCCCGGACGATGCCTCGCACGATCGGCTCGTGCACCGGGTCTCCTCCGGCGTACGGCCCCCGCACCTCGATCCGCACGACGTCACCGCGCTGGGCGGCGGCCACGACCACTGTCGAGTCGAGGTAGCCACCGCCGGGGACGGCTCGGGCCTTGCCCGTCGAGTCGACGCCGGCGACGTCCGCGACGAGGTGGGCGAGGGCGGTCGCGAGCTGCCGCGCGTCGACCTCGGCCTCGATCGGTGGGGCGTGCACGGCGAACTGGGCGCGCCCCGGACCGATCAGCTCGACGGCGCCGTCGATGCCGCCCGTCACGATCGCGTCGAGCATCGCGGGGGCCTTGACCAGGCCCTCCACGCCCGCGTCGAGGCGCTGGTAGCCCAGCACGTTGTCGACGAGCGTGGTCATCCTGGCGTACCCGGCGGCGAGGTGGTGGAGGATCTGGTTGGCCTCCGGCCACAACTGCCCCGCCGGGTCGGCGGCGAGCGTGCTCAGTTCGCCACGCAGTTCCTCCAGGGGACCGCGCAGCGAACCGCCGAGGACGGCGGTGAGCTGGGAGTGCTGGGCGCTCAGGGCGGCGAGGCGCTCGGCCTGCTCCTCCAGCTGGGCGGCGTACCGCTCGCTCCGGTCGGCCAGCTCGGCGGTGTGGGCTTCCCTGAGGGCGGCCAGCTCGGCGGCGTGTGCCTCCTTCAGCGCGCCGACCTCGGCCGAGTGGCCCTCGGTCAGTTCGGCGACGGCGTCCGCGTGCTGGGCGGAGAGCTCCTCGTACGGCCTGCGGTCGGTGAACGTCATCACCGCGCCGACGAGCTGGTCACCGTCCCGTACCGGCGCGGTCGTCAGGTCGACGGGCACCTGCGCGCCGCTCTTGGACCACAGCACCTGCCCGCGCACCCGGTGCTTGCGCCCGGACTTGAGGGTGTCGGCGAGCGGCGACTCCTCGTACGGGAACGGATCGCCCTCCGCGCGCGAGTGCAGGATCAGCGGGTGCAGCTCCTGACCGCCGAGGTCGCTGGCCCGGAAGCCGAGGATCTGTGCGGCGGCGGGGTTGACGAGGACGACGCGCCCGTCCGTGTCCGTGCCGACGACTCCCTCGGACGCGGCGCGCAGGATCATCTCGGTCTGGCGCTGCGAGCGGGCCAGCTCGGCCTCGGTGTCGACGGTGCCGGAGAGGTCCCGCACGACGATCATGAGGAGCTCGTCGCCGGTGTAGCTGGAGTGGATGTCGTTGTAGGCGGCCTGGCCGCTGTCGAGGCTCGCGCTGGTGACCTCGACGGGATATTCGCGCCGGTCGGTGCGCCGCGCGGTCATCCGCGCCGGCTTGGTCCTGCCGTGCTCGTCCGCGGCGTCGGGCCGGCGCATCGACCCCGGGATCAGCTTGGAGTCGAACCCCGGCAGCAGATCGAGCAGCCCGCGACCGACGAGCGCGGCGCCCGGGGTCTCGAACATTTCGAGGGCGATGGCGTTGGCGTTGACGACCGTGCCGTTGCAATTGACGAGCAGCAGCCCGTCAGGAAGGGCATCGAGGATGGCTGCGAGGCGAGCAGTGCCTCGGGACGGCCTGCTGCTCACGACGACGCTTCCTCCCTGATTACCGCACCTTGCCGACAGCGGGCCCATCTTGCCCCTCGGGCCGCGGCCTGTCACTGAAGGAGTCTAAGGGCAGGGGAGCCACTGGAGACGGCGGATGAGGGGCAGCTCTCACCGAGGTCAGGTGCGCGCCGGGTACGCCACCGGTCCACGATGCGAGCGCCCGCGCACGGTGTGACGTGCGCGTACGCGGTGCGACTTCGGCGCGTATCCGGCGCGTATTCGGCGTGAGGGGGCTCGCGACCGGCACCTGAAGTGAGCGCCTCAGCGCTCCCGCAGCGAGCGTCTCGATGACCCTGCCCGGCCGGACTACCGCCTACCGGACGTCGGGGAGCACCGGCACCAGGCTGTTCCAGCGCGCGATCTCGCACCCGTCCCGCCGGCTCGCGGTGGTGTCCACGGCGCGGCCCTCCCAGGTGCCCACGATGCGTGCGGTGGCGTCACCGCCGTAGATCATGGTGCACATGGCGCCCTCGGGGGTCGGCCGGAACAGCTCCTGCCTCCCGGACCGGGTGCTCCCGGCCTCCGCCAGTCGGTCACAGGCGGCCTCCCCCCGCGGGTGGCTCCCCCCGGTGGGCCCGCACGTCAGCTCGAACGTTCCGTCGGCCCCGGCGACCCCGGAGTTCTGCACGGTCACGGTGAGCCGGGTCCGTACGTCCTCCGCCTCCCCTTCTCCCGCACCCCGGCCGCCGCCCAGGAACTCCGGCAGCGGCGAAACCGGGAAGGGGCGCGGCCCGAGGGAGGGGCGGGCGGCGGCCAGGGGGCCGGAAGTGGGCTGAGCGGAGGGCACGGGGCCGGAGGCGGTGGCCGTCGGCACGGCGGTGGCGGACGGTACGGCGGTGGCGAGCGCGGCGAGCGAGACGACGGCGGTGAGGGCGAGACGGCGCAGCATGCGAAGACTCCAGGATCTCTGCGTCACGGGCGGCCACGGACGATCGCTGACGACCGTTGGTGGGCGCGGATGCGACGGGCGACGGGCGGTGGACGGCGACGGGCGGTGACGGGCGACGGCCGACGGAGGCCGCAGTCCCCGCCCCTCTCTAACGCGCGCAGCGCCCGAACGTTGCGCCACCACGCCGAACTGCTTTGCCCTGGCCCCCACCGGACGAGTAACGTGGTCGGCGATTGGTGGCACGACGCTCGACTGTGTCATCATCTGCACGCACCACTCGCGTCCGCGTGGGGTGTGCTGGAGGCGTCGCCTAGTCCGGTCTATGGCGCCGCACTGCTAATGCGGTTTGGGTCTTAAAGCCCATCGAGGGTTCAAATCCCTCCGCCTCCGCCCTGTGCATCGGGGAGTTCGGCCCATCGGGCCGAGCTCCCCGATGTGTTTTCCGCCCTCCGGGTGGCGCGCACACGCGCCGTCGGCAGTGCTTCCGAGCGCCCCCGGCACACGGCCGAGCGCCGCGGACCCCGCTGCCGGCCTCCCCCTACGATGACCGCCATCGAGCGGGACCGGTGCGCACGGGGAAGGGCCGGAGGATGGAGCCCGACGGGGGAGCGGAGCTCGCGGCGGCGCTGCGGGGCCTGAAGGAACGGACACCGCACAGTTACGAGAGCCTGGCCGCTCGGCTGGGCGTCAGCCGGTCCGCGCTGCACCGCTACTGCTCCGGGAAGTCGGTTCCGGCCGATTTCGCGACCGTGGAGCGCTTCGCCAAGCGGTGCGGGGCCCGCCGGGCGGAGTTGATGGATCTGCACCGGCTGTGGGCGCTGGCGACCGAACCGGAACCGGAAGCAGCGCCGGCCCCGGCCCCGGATCGGGCGTCGCTCCCGCCGACCGGCACCGCTGACCGCCCCCTGCGACGCGTCGGGCGTCTGACCGGCGCGGCGGCAGCCGCCGTCCTCGCCGGGGCTGTCCTGCTGGCGGGTGCCCGTGGCGGCACGGGGACGGCCGGCGGAGGACGACTTCTGCTCTCGGCCGTCTGCGAGGGTCCGATCGGCCTCGGGCAGCAGGGCGGATGTGTACGGGAGACCCAGCGCCTGCTGGCCGAAGCCGGCGCGGCGATCGACAGGGACGGACGCTTCGCGGCCGACACCCGACGCCGCGTCCTCGCCTTCCAGGCGCTGGCCGGGCTGCGGGTCAACGGAGTCGTCGACGAGGCGACCAAGCGGGCGTTGCACCTGCGCGGGGCCTCCCTGGCGGCCTGGGACGAGGCGCAGGTGGCGGACCGGATTCGCGAGGTCTTCGACCAGGCCCCGGAACAGGCCGTACGCGTGGCCGACTGCCAGTCCCGGCTGGACCCGCTCCACGTGGTGTCCGACAGCGCCTCCACCCGCACGTGGGGGGTCTTCCAGCTCTCCGAGGCCCGGCTGCGGACCGTGGACGCGACGCCCGGGGACGCGCTGGACCCGGAGTGGAACATCCGGTTCGCCCACCGGCTGTGGTCCCTGAGCGGGGGCTTCCACGCTTGGCCGGACTGCCTCCTGCCGCCGGAGCCGGGGCCGGAGCCGGAGCCGCGGTCGTGACCTGCGGGCCCTGGGTAGGGATACGTCGCCGAGGCGGCGGAGGCGGCGGGGGTGAGGGAATGCGGGACCAACGGGCCGAGGCCTGGATCACGGACTTCGCGCGGGCTCTGCGTGCTCTGAAGGAACGCACGCCGCACAGTTACGAGACGCTGGCCGTCCGGGTGGGCGTCAGCCGGTCGGCGCTGCACCGGTACTGCTCCGGTCAGGCGGTCCCGGCGGAGTTCGGGACGGTGCAGCTGCTGGCCCGGCAGTGCGGGGCCGACCGGGGCGAACTGACGGAGCTGCACCGGTCATGGGTGCTGGCGAGCGAGTCGATCGGGCACGTACCGGCGAGGGCGCCGATCGCGGAGCCGGAGGGAGGAGCCCCGGCGGCCGCGACGTGCGCCGGCCGGGAGCGGGCCCAGCCGGACGACGGCCGGCGCTCGCACCGTGGTGCATGGCTCACCGTGGCTGCCGCTGTCCTCGGGGCCGTCGCGCTCGTCACCGTCCTGACCGGGAAGAGGACCGGCGGCGAGGAGGTAGCGGTGGCGGCCGACGGGCGTCCCCTGTTCTCCGGCGAGTGCCGCGAGCCGGTGCACACCGGGCAGCAGGACGCGTGTGTGCGCGAAGTCCAGGAGTTGCTGGCAGGCACGGGGGCGGGGGTCGAGGTCGACGGGATCTTCGGCCTGGAGACTCGGCGCCGGGTCGAGGCCTTCCAGGTGCGTGCGGGCCTGTCCGTGGACGGCATCGTCGGCGACGCGACCAAACGGGCGCTGTACGACGGGAGCCTGTCCCTGACCACGTGGACCCCGGAACGGGTGGCCGACCGGGTCCGCGAGGTCTTCACCCAGGCCCCGGACACGGCGGTCAGGATCGCCCGGTGCCAGTCGTTCCTCGACCCGCTGTACATCCTGCCCAACACGGACGCCACCCGGAACTGGGGCGTCTTCCAGATCTCCGACGCCCGGCTGCGCGATCTGCGGGGCTCCCCGGCGGACGCGCTCGACCCGGAGTGGAACATCCGGGCGGCGCACCGGCTGTGGTCCCAGAACAAGGACTTCCACCACTGGCCGGCCTGCCTCGCCGCCATCGAGGACGAGGGCGGGGCGGACGGGGGCGAGGGCAGCGGCCCGTGAACGGTCCCGCCCCCGCCGTCCGGGGGGCGGGCGCCGGGCCGCCCGGGGCTCCGCCGTTCGGGGCTCAGCGGTCCGGTTGGCGGGAGCCCGGACCGCAGACTGTCCGGGTGGCGGGAGCCCGGACCTCAGCCCGTCCGGGCCGCAGGGCCCGCCCCACGGCCCGCAGTCCTCGGCGCGACCGGATCAGGCGGCGTACGAGCCGGTGGAACGGGAGGTGCTCTGGAAGTAGAAGACGAACTGCTGGGAGTTGCGCACGTTGGTCGCGATGACCTTCCAGGAGCCGGCGGAGGCCAGCTTGTAGCTGCTCTGGCAGTCGAAGTCGCCGTTGCTCAGCTTGAAGCACACCTTGACGTAGCGGCTGGTGTTCGTCTTGATGTTGATGTCGTTGCAGTTGGACGTCGTCCTGAAGACACTGGTCGTGTGCCGGCCGGCGGCCTTGGTGTAGGACTTCGCCTGGCCGTAGCAGCTGACCTGCACTCCCGTGTCGCCCTGCGGAGCGGCCGCCGCGGCGCCCCCCGTCGCGCCCAGCCCCAGCCCGGCCAGCAGGACCGTGCCCGAAACGATGGCCGCCTTGCCGCGCAGGCTCGTGATCTTGTTCATGAGTCTTCCCCTTCGTCGGCTCGAAGCCCGGCGCGTTCGTGGTCCGCCGCCGAGCCGTGAAGAGATGTCCCACGCCGCGTCCCAGGCGGGCAAGCGTTGTCGGACACTGAGGGACGCTGAGACGTCCCACCCACGGTGAGCTGGGGATTCTCCGGCCAAGGGGGTGCGGCGCGGGATGCCCCTGGGTGCGGGAGCACCGGGGGGTGCGGCGTTTCGCCAGGACTCGGCCGCCGTGCTGCTGCCGCACGCCGCAGGGGACGGGCGGTAGGCGGCGGCGCGCCCGGCCTCCCGGGGCGCGACGGCGGGCCGGAAAGCACCTGCTGTCTGCTGTTTCCGCAGGTCAGCGGCGGTGCGGGCAATGGATTTCGCGTCACGGCGGAGGTCATGTAATGTTGTTCTCGCAACGCCGACCGGGAAGAAAAAGCCCGGAACGCCAAGCACTCGTAGCTTAACGGATAGAGCATCTGACTACGGATCAGAAGGTTGCAGGTTCGAATCCTGCCGAGTGCACAGCAGGCCGGAGGCCCTCAGGAGAGATTCTGAGGGCCTCTGTCGTATGCCGTGGCGGCTGTGATTGACGGCAACCGCTTCGATCGCGTGGGTCCCCTTGAGGCGATGAACAGTGATCCGCCCCGTCGGCACCAGACGAGGCTCGCCTTCCGCACCCTGCCGGTCGAGGGTGCCGAAGGGGTGAGCTGTCCAAAGTTTCTTTACTGGGTCAAGGCGGCCCGCCTACGGCGGTCCGCGCGGCGCGGCGGCCCCAGACCGCCGCTGGCTTCATGTCTCCGCCACCGCCCGCGACGGCCCCCGCCCGCTCGCGCCGCAAAAGCCCGAGAAGCGGGCGGCCAGACCCGTGAAGAACCCCGACAGCCGACCCACGGCGAGCACGGCCAGCAGGAGCGGGACGCATGCCGAGTCCGCACCGGTCACTGCGGATTGCTGTTTAACCAACTGAAACCCGGTCCGCCAACTTCCTGCCCATGGCCGTCAGGCGAGGTCGACGGCAGCGCTCACGCTCCAATGTGGCCGAGGCCGTGACGGATTGGGGAAGCGTGGCTGGGGCTGGTGGGTGGTTGCTGGAGACACACGTGGCGGGTGCTCGTTCGGCGCACCCGCCGTCGTGGCTGACTTTCGGTGGCTCAGGTCGCCAACGGCCGGAGTCAGCTGGCCAGGGAGAGCGGGGCGACCGGTCGTGCGCGGTCGTAGAGGTCCCTCGCGGTCGTGTTTTTCAGGTGCGGCCGTAGAAGGCCGCACATGGTTCTGATCCGGTCGTCGGCTCGGCCGGACTGGACCATGGGGTAGTCGTCGAGCGCTTGGTGCCAGGTGTCGCAGGCCGCTTCCAGGTGGCCGACCTCCAGTTGCCGTTCGGCCAGCATGGCGCGGTGTCGGACGCGGGCGCGGCGGTAGACGCTGTAGCGCACCTTGTCGGACTGCTGCATGGCCTCAATGGCGCCGGAGACATCGCCGAGTTCGTAACGAACCTGGCTGATGTGGTAGTTGAGCGACGCCGGGTCGTACGAGCCGAACGCCTTGCCGCGCGACTCGGCACGGTCCATGGCGGTCTCGGCCTCCCGGATGTACCGCAGCGCCCGAGTCCGGTCGCCGGTCTGCGCGGCGGCGTGTGCTTGCTGGCCGGCCAGGAAGGCCAGCATGCGAGGGCCGGCCTTGGGGGAGGCGGCTGCCGCGGCGTTTGCCAGCTCCATGGCCTTTCCCCCGTGACGGAGGTCGATCGCCTGGACGCTCATGCCGCGCAGAGTGGTGCAGTAGGTCAGGTGGTCTTCGGCGGCGCCCGCCAGTTCCAGCGCCTTGACGTAGTAGCGCTGCGCGAGGCCGTGCAGCCCTTCGTCCACGGCCATGTAGCCGGTCAGGTACAGCAGGTCCGAGGCCGCGGACAGCATGGCCTTCCGTACGTCGTCGGGGGCGTCGGCGCGCAGGTAGGACGCCACGGTGTTCACCATGAACGAGGCGGCCATGGGGCGTGCGTGGCGACCGCCGAACTGGTCGTCCAGTTCCGAGACGCGCTCGGTCATGGCGATGACCATGTCCACTTCGTTCATGCCGATCCGGCGGGCGCGGCCGGACTGGACCGCTTCGGCACGGCCGATGACATCCGGCCACCCGGGAATCGTGAGGGCGACGGAGAACAGGCCGGCCCCCAGGACACTGCGGCGCGATGGGTCCATGTCCTGCCTCCCGAGGTCGATCAGCCCCTCCACGGTATCCGCGGCTGTCGGGGAGTGATCGCGGGGAACGGGCAGGCCGGCCTCGGCGTGTGTGACGGGCCGCCCCAGACGCCGTGAGAGGGCTTCCAGGACGCACGCCCGCACGGCTCCGCGGGGCACGGTGCCGCCCAGCCAGTGACTCACTGCCGACTCGTCGTATCGCAGGGGCGTGCCCGTCTCGGTGCCCACACGGTTCACCGCCCACGCGAACTGGCGGTAGGTCCAGCGGCTCTCGGCGAGCAGGCGCCCGAGCGCCCCGTTCGGTTCACGCTTGGCCACGTTCTCAACTCCCCGTGCTCTTGCGAACTTTCAAGGCTTTCAAGTCCCGGCGCCGCTGCAACGGTACCGCTGTGCGTGGTCACGCGGTTGCGTAGAGGCAGCAGGAAACGGCGAGGCCTCGCCGCAGCCATCGCCTGAGGGACTGAGGGATGAAAAGCGAAGCGCGGGCCCGACTGGCCCAGTTGACTGAAGAGCGGGGCGTGGGCGGGGTGCTGAGGATCGACACCTACGAGGGCGCGGACCCGCCGCCGGGCTCGAACCTGTTCCCGCCGTGTGAGTGCCCGCAGCACAGCCGTCCTGAGCCTCAGGACGCTGCGGCCGAGCTGAGCGCCGCAGTGCGCGAGGCGAACGAGCGCAGCCGCGGCGAGCGGCTGCGAGGCGGTTAGCCGCAGTCGTCGGCCGTTACGCCGGACTGCTGCTGATCATCACCATCTCTGCATCGAGCGGCTTCGTCCTGGGCGTGGCCGCCGCCTCCACCCCCATCTGACTTCCCCCTGCCACGTCCAACCCCACGTGTGGCGAGGGAGGGCCCACCGCCGGAAGCGGTGGGCACCCGTCCGGCCGCCTTCTTCGTAAGGGACCGGCAGCCGGAGGGGCTCAACTCCGCGGCATCAGCCGCGGGGTCCGTTTCAACCGTAAGAGGAGAACGCGATGAACGTGGACGAGCTGTTCACCGGCGACCTGACCACCGGCGTCCCGGCCGTCGAGGCCACGCTGCTCGACAAGATGCCCGGCGGTGGCGACAACAACGGCGACCACTGCTCCAAGTGATCCAGGGCTGACGCCAGGCGGGGCGGGGTCGTTCGCGGCCCCGCCCCGCCGCATGACTTCGGAAGGGGACGACATGCTGTCGATGCGTCTGCGCCTGGCCGATCTCCAGGAGCCCCGGTGGAGACCGGAAGGAGGTCGCTGGGTCAGCGGCGAAAGCTGGATCGAGCCCGCGAACGTGTCCACGCTGGTCATGGAGGTCCACGACGACCAGGCGCCGTGTGTGCGGATGAGGGTGAGGGAGTGCAAGCGGGGTGAGGCCGACTTCGTCGAGGTCGTCATGACGTCCGGGGAAGCCCGTTTCACGGCGGGCGTCTTCGGCACGGCCCCGCTGTACCTCCTGGAGAAGGCCGGCGAGCTGCACGCATCTTGGGATGTGGCGGCACTGGGGCCGCATCTGTCGACTGAGCGCCTGGTGCCGCGTGTCGTGGCGCGGACTCTGACGCGGCAGCATCGCTACACCTCCGAGACGGTGTTCGAGGGCGTCTACCGCCTGACTGAGCGGGCGTCTGCCACGTTCACCGCTGCCGGGCTCGGCATCCATTACCCGGAGCCCGCTGAACACGTCCTGGAGCCGCGCACGCTGCGGCCCGGTGTCGACCCACTCGCCTTGCTCGACGAGTTGCTGGCCGACGTGATTTGCGAAGCGCCGAGCGCCACGGGGTGCGTGGGCGTCGAACTGTCGGGCGGCGCGGACTCCGGGAACGTCGCCCTGGCCGTGAAGGCGGCGCGCATCCCGCAGGTGCACAGCTTCGGCTTACTGGTCGGGGGAAGTACCGGCAGGCAGCAGAGCGAGCGCCGCCAGGCGTACGCGGATCATTGCGGCTTCCGAGACACAGCCATTCCCGCCATGCAGCACCTGCCGTTCTGCCCCGGCGGCGTACGTGCCATGCGTCGGCCGCATGATCCGGCAGGGGCGTTCTACCAGGAAGCCTTCGACGTCGTACGCGAGGAGGCAGCCGCCCGACGGTGCGAGGTCATGTTCACCGGCAGTGGCGGGGACGAGGTCAACGCCCACCACTCCAGGACGGCCGTGGAACTGCCGACGCCGGAACCCGTTCCGTGGCTCGGTCCGAAGGCGGTCCGCGCCCTGACCGAGGTGAACGAGCACCTGGCGCCCATCCCCGTCCTGCCCGTGCCGACCCTGATGGCGTTCGGGATGCACAATCCGGGCTTCCTGCGGGTTGGAGTCTGGCCGGTGAGCCCGCTCGTACACCCGCGGGTCGTCCGGTTCATGGAGCAGCTGCCGCACGAGTACAAACGAGGCAAGGCGCTGTTCCGCGAGCGGATCATGCGGGCGGGACTGCCGAACTCAGTTGCGTCGCCGACGGAACCGGAGAACTTCCTGGCCGTCCTGGAGAAGGGACTGCGCTCCTACGGTTTGCCCGTGCTGGACGACATGCTGAAGGAGTCCGTCCTGGTCGATCTCGGCTACGTTGACGGCAAGGCACTCGTTCAGGCCCGTAAGGACGCCGACGCCGCCCCGACTGTCCCCGACTTGCTGTGCGATGTCCTCGCCCTTGAGGTCGGACTGCGGAGCCTCATGTGACCAGCGACGACACGGAAGCGGAACCAGTGGAAGCGACGAACCTCCTCTACCGGGACCCGGCCCTGTACGACGTGATCCAGTTCGACAGCACCGGTGCTGGGATGTGTCAGACCCTGATCGAGACGCACCGGCCGGAGGCCCGGACGCTGCTCGACTTCGGATGCGGCACCGGCAGGGACCTGGAGATCCTGGCCAAGCGCTTCGAGTGCATCGGCTTGGACCTCCAGCCGGGCATGGTCGACTATGCCCGTCACGTCCGCCCGGAGCTGGACATCCGTATCGGGGACATGCGCACCGCCCGACTCCGGCGATGCATGGACGTGGTGACCTGCATGGGCAACAGCCTCGCCTACGTCCACGGCAACAACGAGATCACCCAGGTCTTCGCCACCTTCGCGGCCCATGCCCAGAGGGGCAGTCTGCTCATCCTGTGCTCCCCCGTCGCGCCCATCACGGGGACCGAACCGATGACCGCCACGGTCGACACCCCAAGCGGTCCGGCAACCGTCACGATCCGCCACGAGTGGGACCTGCGGACGCAGATCAACACCATGCACCGGCACTGGGCACTTCCCGCCGGGGACGAGGCCCAGGACGAGATCCGCAGACGCGTCCTCTTCCCGCGCGAGCTCGAACACTATGCGGAGCGTGTCGGCTTCGAGATCCTGGACATGATCGACGGCTCCGGAGTCGGCCTCGTCGGGCCGACTGCGTACACCGTGGCCAAGTACGCCTGACGTGACCAATGCGTGGCGAGGAGCGTGACAGGGCCAGGCCGCTCGACGGGAAACCGGGCTTGGCCAGGGCCAGTATCCGTGGGAGGACCTTGCAGCGTGGATGACTGCCGTGGGCACGGAGTTCCGCTCCGGTTCACGGTAATCATTGAGCATGGTGTGTTCAGCGCTTGCTGATGCGGCGAGCCTTGGCCACGAGTCTCCGGGGCAGCTCCGGCCCCGCGCACGCGTAGTCGATCAGCAGGTTCCGGTACGAGGTGTTCGCGAGTTCCGGCGCCAGGTCGATCAGCGCCCGCAGGTCGTCGGACGAGCCGGACAGACGTGCGCGATAGGCGGCACCCGCTGCGCGCAGGGAGGCTTCATGGGGTTCGTGTCGCAGGCCCTGTTCGACGAGGGCCACCGCTGCGGCGAAGTCGGCCTGCAAGGCACGCACGTCGGCAAGGTCCAGGTAGAGGGACCAGTTGGTGGCGTCCAGCGCCAGGGCCTGTTCGAAGGCCGCCGCAGCCTGGTCCAGGTCGCCCATCGCCCGCCAAGTGTTCGCTCGCGCTACCGCAGTCCACATGACCCGATCGACGGCATCGGCGCGGTCACAGAGGGCGAAAGCCAGCTCGTAGCGGCCGCAGGCCCGGGGCAGCCGGGCCATAGCAGCCAGCGACTCCGGTACAGGACTGCGTTCGGAGACCATGTCGAGGGCATGGAACCAGGGCGTGAACCGCTCCTGCATCTCTTCGGTGTCCAGGTCGTGGCCGTAGTCCAACGCTCGCAGACACGCCTCCGTCAACGCCTCGGCACTCACCGCGCCGAGGAACCGCGGATCGCCGAACCAGGGGGCCCTGCCCCAGGCCACGTCGGGCCGCACCCCCCGTGACCGAGCCAAGGGCCATCACCGCGTCGTCCATGTCCCCGTCGAGGAACAGGAAGTACGCCTGTGCCAGCACAGCGCTCAAGGAGTTGTCTCCTTCGAGGCCCTCCTTCAGCTCTGAGCGCCGGTCCTGCCACAACTCGGCGAGGGCCGCATAAGGCTCCGGGGCCGCCGGCGCGGAGGCTATCGCTCCTACCAGAAACTCCACGGCGCCGACCGGGCTTCCGCCGCAGTGCGCCATTACACCGGCGAGAGTGACTCCCGCTGCCACTGACTGATTCGACATTGCCGGAGAATATCCGTGGCCAGAGGTTCTGTGAAACCTTCCGCTTGCACGGCGGTGCAGCCATCAGTGATCCGTAAGTGACGGCAACCCTGACGGCAACGACGGCACACAGAGGCCGATGATCACCGCCACCGGCGATCACTCCGGGAGGAGGCGGGCTACCCTCCCAACGCGCTGCCCGATCCTACGGATCAGAAGGTTGCAGGTTCGAATCCTGCCGAGTGCACAGCAGGCCAGAGGCCCCCAGGAGAGATCCTGGGGGCCTCTGACGTTGCCCGTACAGCAGCGAAGTTCAGCAACCGTGTCAGCCGGTGCCGCCCGTCGCTTCGGACAGTCGCGGGTGCTCCTGGGTGACGCGGCGTCGCCGGGTCGGGAGGCCCGCTGTGGGGTGGGCGACGCCCCAGGCCGCGCCTGTGCAGACCAGTTCCTTGTAGCGGGCGGCGAGCCGGCCGGTCAGGGCGGCGGAGACGGCGCGGTCGTCGGCGGTGACGTACTGGATCAGGCCTTCCCGGCGGCCCAGGGAGACGCACTGGTTGAAGTAGCGCAGGGGGGTGGTCGGGAGCTTGGCGCCGGTCAGGCGGGCCGCGATGGCGTCGGCGGCCTGCCAGGCGGTGGGGATGCCGGAGGCGCACGACATGCGCAGGGGCTTGTCGCGGGGGCCTGCCACCAGGGCCGCGTCGCCGATGGCGTACACGTTCGGGTGGGAGAGCGAGCGCATGGTCGCGTCGACCACGATCTGCCCGCTGTCGGTGGTCTCCAGGGTGGCGGCCTTCGCGATCGGGTGGACCGCGAAGCCGGTCGTCCACACGGTGGCCGCTGCCGGGATGTCGCCGTCGGCGGTGGTGAGGCGGTCGGACTCGACGGCCGTGACGGCCGTCTGCTCGTGGACGGTGACGCCCAGTCCGGCGAAGACCTTCCGCAGGTGCCGTCGGCCCTTGGGGGAGAGCCAGTCGCCCAGCCTGCCCCGGGTGGCCAGGGCCACTGCGAGGTCCGGGCGGGCCTCGGCGATCTCCGACGCGGCCTCCACGCCGGTGAGGCCGCCGCCGACGACGATCACGGGATCCGAGGCGCCCAGGGCAGCCAGGCGCTCACGCAGCCTCAGCGCTCCGGGGCGGCCGGAGATGTCGTGCGCGTGCTCGGCGGCCCCGGGGACGGCCTGGGGGTCCCAGCCGCTGCCGAGGGCGTAGACGAGGGTGTCGTACTCCAGCTCCAGGCCCGGCCCCTCGGCTCCGTCGGCCCCGGTCGTCGCCGTCACCGTCCGGCGGGCGGCGTCGACCGCGGTGACCTGGGCGAGCCTGAGGCGGACACCGGTCCCGGCGAACATGTCGCTGAGGGGGCGGGGCCTGAGCTCGTGGCCCACCGCCACCTGGTGCAGTCGGACGCGCTCGACGAAGTCCGGTTCGGGGTTGACCAGGGTGATGGAGACGTCCTCGCGGTGCAGCCGCCTGGCGAGGCGGCCGGCGGCGACCGCCCCGGTGTAGCCGGCTCCGATGACGATGATGCGGTGCTGCATGTCCTGGCTCCTGTCTCGCTCGGGTTCGCCCCTTGAACCGGGCAGCCCGCCGTTTCCTGACAGGGAGAGCGTGTGAGGCGCGTCACGCCGGGGTCAGAAGGCGCGGAACAAGGGTTCGCCGTGGTCGGTGGCCGCCCACTGCCGTGTCGCACGGACGAGCTTGTCGGGGTTGGCCTGGCTGCGGAACGCGGCGATGCCCTCGGCGTCGATCTCCAGGCACATGACGCCGAAGACCCGGCCGTCGACGACCACGACGACCGCCGGTCCGCCGTTGGCCGTGGCGACATGGATCTCGGCGGGGCCGCCGACGATGGCGCGCTGGGCCTTGCCGGGTTTGAACAGGCCCCGCATGAACCTCGCGACCGCGAGGGCCCCGGAGAACGCCTTGGCGCGGGCCGGAACCTTGCCGCCGCCGTCGCCGATCGCGACGGCGTCCGCGGTGAGCAGCTCCACGAGCGGCTCGGTCCGGCCGCTGGTGGCGGCCGCGAGGAACTCCTCCACGATCCGCCGCGCCGCCGCCTCGTCGATCTCGGTGCGGGCTGTGCCGTCCGCGATGTGCTTCTTGGCGCGGTGGAGGATCTGCTGGCTGGCGGACTCGGAGATGCCGAGGATCTCCGCGATCTTCCGGTGCGGGTGGTCGAAGGCCTCCCGCAGCACGTACACCGCCCGCTCGTTGGGGGAGAGCCGTTCCATGAGGGCGAGGACCGCGTACGAGACGGACTCCCGCTGTTCGGCCGTGTCGGCGGGTCCGAGCATCGGGTCGCCTGCGAGCAGCGGTTCGGGCAGCCACTGGCCCACGTAGGTCTCGCGCCGGGCACGTGCGGAGGTGAGCTGGTTGAGGCACAGGTTGGTGAGGACCTTGGTCAGCCAGGCCTCGGGGACCTCGATGCGGTCGACGTCGGCGGCCTGCCAGCGCAGGAACGTGTCCTGCACGGCGTCCTCCGCATCGCTCGCCGAGCCCAGGAGGCGGTAGGCGATGGCCTCCAGCCGGGGCATGGCGGCCTCGAACCGGTCCACCTGAGCCCGCGTCAGCGCCATGCCCGGATACTAACGGCAGCGGTGAGGACCGCGACGGCGCGGGGCGGGGGCGCGGAGGGGCCGGGCGGCGCCCGGCCGGTGGTGCCCGGCCGGGCACCGCGGGCGGGCCCGCCGTCGTGATCCGTCTCGGGCCCGGGCGCCCGTTAGCATCGGCGGGCGTGGTGCGCGGGCGGCTCCGGAGACGGTGCGGCCGGTGCCCGGGGGCCGAGGTGAGTGGGGTCGAAGTGGCCGGTGGGTGGCGGTGCGCCGGGGTGCGCTGGCCAGGTGAGGTGCCTGAGCTGGGATGGGGCAAGGGGGCCGAACGGCGGACGAGCGTGCTCGGGTACGGGGCCTGGCTCGGCTTCCGGGCTGTCGGGGAGCGGTCCTGCGTGGGCGCCCGGGGGAATGTGTGTCCGCTGGGGGCCGCGGTGCCCGGGCGCAGCACCGGCGGGCGGTGCGCCGAGTGCGCGCGGCTGGACCGGGCGCACTCGGTGGCCGCCGACACGTTGCTGGACGACCCCCGTCCGTACCGCGTGTACCTCGCCTGGTTCGGGCCCGGTCTGGTCAAGGTAGGGATCACCGGGGAGCGGCGGGGGGCCGCCCGGCTGCGGGAGCAGGGGGCCGTGGCGTTCAGCTGGCTCGGGCGCGGCCCTCTCATGGCGGCCCGGCGGAGCGAGGAGGTGCTGCGGGCCGCCCTCGGGGTGCCCGACCGGATTCCGTACGCCGGGAAGCGGGCCGTACGGGGGCGCCTGCCGGGGCCCGAGGAGCGGGCGGCGGAGGTGACGGAGCTGTACGGGCGGGCGGCGGAGCTGGCGGGGCGCGGGTGGCCCGAGTCGTTGGAGCGGCTCCCTCTCCACGTGGTCGATCAGGTAGGGGTGTTCGGGCTGGACCGTTCTCCCGCGCCCGACCGGTCGGTGCGGGAGCTGGTCGGCGGCGGGGTCGTGGCCGGGCGGCTCGTGGCGGCCGCCGGACCCGACCTTCACCTCGCGGTGGACGGCGGTGGCGTCGTCGTCCTCGACACGCGGCTGATCACCGGGTGGGAGCTGGTGGCGGTGACCGCCGGCGAGGGGGCCGGGGTGCGCGTGCCCCTGCTCGACATCGGCGGGGGCGGCGTGCAGGGCGGGCTCTTCTGACCGGGCCCCGTGGGCTCCGCCGCCGCCCGGTCGGCGTTTTCTCAGAGAATTCACAGGGACGGGTCAGGCTCCTCTCACGGGTGGCTCACAGAGTGGGGCCATGACGACGACCTCGCCCCTGGGGCGCACCGAACTGCTCAGGCCGGACCGCAGCCGCGTCCGGGTCCTGGTCGTGGACGACGAGGCTCCGCTCACCGAGCTGCTCTCGATGGCGCTGCGGTACGAGGGGTGGGAGGTGCGCAGCGCCGGGGACGGGGACGGGGCCGTACGCGCCGCCCGCGACTTCCGCCCGGACGCGGTGGTCATGGACGTGGTGCTTCCGGACACGGACGGGCTGTCCGTGCTGGGCCGGCTGCGCCGGGAGTACGCCGATGTGCCGGTGCTCTTCCTGACCGCCCGGGACGCCGTGGAGGACCGGATCGCCGGGCTCACGGCGGGCGGCGACGACTACGTGACCAAGCCGTTCAGCCTGGAGGAGGTCGTGGCCCGGCTGCGCGGCCTGATCCGCCGTTCGGGCGCGGCCGTCGCCGCCGGGCGGAGCGAGTCGACGCTCGTGGTCGGGGACCTGGTCCTCGACGAGGACAGCCACGAGGTGAGCCGGGGCGGGGACGCGATCCACGTGACGGCGACCGAGTTCGAGCTCCTGCGGTTCCTGATGCGCAACCCGCGCCGGGTGCTCAGCAAGGCGCAGATCCTGGACCGGGTCTGGAACTACGACTTCGGCGGGCAGGCCAACGTCGTGGAGCTCTACATCTCCTACCTCCGGAAGAAGATCGACGCGGGACGGACGCCGATGATCCACACGCGGCGCGGGGCGGGGTATCTGCTCAAGCCCGGGGAATAGGCGGCCACGTTCTACGACCCGGCCCAGCCGGTCGCGTGACGCCGTCGCCCCCGGCCCTCCGTGGGCGCCGCGCTCGCGGCGCGCTGGGCCGGGGCAGGTGCTCCCTTCCCGGCCCGTTCGGCCCGGCCTGGCCCGCCCCGTATGCCGCGCGTCACCTGCCCCGCCCCGGCAGCAGCAGGTCCGCTACGACCGCGCGGTGGTCCGACGCGACGCTCGGCGGGACCCACGCGGCCCGGACGAAGACGCCTGTGCGGGGCCGGTCGCGGGCCTTCGACACCGCCACGAAGTCGATTCGCTTGAGGGGGGCCTGCGCGGGGAATGTCGGCGCACCCGGGTCGGCGTCCGTCAACTCCTGCCACAGCGGGGTTAGTTCGGGGGCGTCGGGCTCCGCGTTGAAGTCGCCGAGCAGGATCTTCGGGCCCCGGTCCTCGGCCATGACGCGTCGGGTGTCGGCGACCTGGGCGACGCGTACGGCGGGGTCCGGGCGGTAGTCGAGGTGGGTCACATACACGTGCACCGGCAGCCCCCTCACCCGTACGACGGCCTCGCCGAACCCGGGGGCCAGGGCCGGCGCCGGGTTCGGGTCCTGGGTGGAGAGCCGGGTGATCTCGTGGTTCTCGGCGCTCACGACGGGGTGCCGGGACAGCACCGCGACGCCGAACTCCGGTCGTGGAAGGCCTGGTTCGGGCGGGTCGAGACTGTAGATGGGGGCGAAGAAGACGTGCATGCGCAGTCGGCGCGCCAGTTCCTTCGCGAGGTCCCGCCGTTCGCTGCGGGCACCCCAGTGCCGGTCCACTTCCTGAAGGCCGATCACATCGGCCTCCATGGACCGCAGTTCGCCCGTCAGGCGGTCCAGGTCGAAGACGCCGTCCGCGCCGGCTCCGGCGTGGATGTTGTACGTGGCGACGCGCAGCGGCACTCCGCCGCCGGGCCGTTCGGGTGTGTCGGCGGTGGAGGCGGCAGCGGGCGGAGCACAGAGCACGCCCAACAGGGCCGCGGTGGCGGCGAGGTGCGGGGAGCGGCGCATACGGCGTGTCGGTGACATGGCTCTCCAACCGGCAGGAAGCGCACAGGGCCAGGCCGGGCCGGATCGGGCGTCACCCTGCCGGACCGGATCTGCGTCGAGAACCGTACCGTTCCCGCGCCGCCCGGCCCACCGTCGCGGCAGGGGCGACGAGGGGCGCCGGCGGGGCGTGGTGCCGGACCCGGCGCTCCGCGAAAGGGGCTTGTACACCGTAGAGTGCTTGTTCTACGGTGTACAAGCACTCGCCTCCTGTACGCCGTAGAACACCCGAGCTCGACGGCCGGAGCGCCGAGAACCGAACGCCGAGCACACCCCGCACACCGGGAACCGCACCGGAGCTCAAGGAGCCCGCATGACGTCGCCCGCCGCCCAGCGGCATGACCCCGCCCCCCAGGCGCACCCGCAGCGCTGGCTGATCCTCGGCGTCATCTGCCTCGCCCAGCTCACCGTGCTGCTCGACAACACCGTCCTCAACGTCGCCATCCCCTCCCTCACCACGGAGCTGGACGCCTCCACCGCCGACGTGCAGTGGATGATCAACGCCTACTCGCTCGTCCAGTCCGGCCTGCTGCTCACCGCGGGCAGCTCCGCCGACCGCTACGGGCGCAAGAAGATGCTGGTCGTGGGCCTCGCCCTCTTCGGCATCGGCTCGCTGACGGCCGGGCTAGCGCAGTCCTCCGGTCAGCTCATCGCGGCCCGCGCCGGCATGGGCGTCGGCGGCGCCCTGCTGATCACCACCACGCTCGCCGTCGTCGTCCAGATCTTCGACGACACCGAACGGGTCAGGGCGATCGGCCTCTGGTCGACCGTCAACTCCCTCGGCTTCGCCGCGGGCCCCCTCGTCGGCGGGGTGGTGCTCGACCACTTCTGGTGGGGAGCGATCTTCCTCATCAACATCCCGGTCGTCCTCGTCGGCCTGGTCGCCGTCGTCCGGCTCGTGCCGGAGTTCAAGAACCCGCGCGGTGAGCGGCCCGACCTGCTCGGCGCCGTGCTGTCCACCATCGGGATGACGGCCGTCGTGTTCGCGATCATCTCCGGGCCCGAGCACGGCTGGGCGTCCGGCCGGGTGCTGCTGACGGCGTTCGCCGGGGTCGCCGTGCTCGTCGGCTTCGTCCTGTGGGAGCTGCGCATCCCGCACCCGATGCTCGACATGCACTTCTTCCGGAACCAGAAGTTCATCGGCGCGGTGGCGGGCGCGATCCTGGTCGCCTTCGGGATGGGCGGCTCGCTCTTCCTGCTCACCCAGCACCTTCAGTTCGTGCTCGGGTACGGGCCGTTGGAGGCGGGGCTGCGTACGGCTCCGCTGGCGCTCACCGTGGTCGCCCTCAACCTCACCGGGCTGGGGGCCCGCCTCGTGCCGAGGATGGGGACGCCCGCCACCATCGCCGCGGGCATGAGCTGCCTGGCGGCCGGACTGGCCGCCATCGCGGTGCTCGGCCGGGACGGGTACGGCGGGATGTTCCTGGGCCTGGTAGTGATGGGCGCGGGGATCGCCCTCGCGATGCCCGCGATGGCCAACGCCATCATGAGCGCCATCCCGCCGGAGAAGGCCGGGGTGGGCGCGGGGGTCAACGGCACGCTCGCGGAGTTCGGCACCGGTCTCGGGGTCGCGGTGCTCGGCGCGGTGCTCAACTCCCGTTTCGCCGCCCTCGTCCCGGCCGCCGTCGGAGCCGCGTCGCTGCCCGCGGCCCTGGCCGCCGCCGAGGGCCCGGGCGAACGCGGGCGCATCAAGGACGCTTTCGCCTCCGGACTGGAGACCAGCCAGCTGGTCGGCGCGGTCGCGGTGCTCGCGGGCGGGCTGCTCGCCGCACTGCTGCTGCGCCGGGCCGAACGGGTCGAGGCGGAGGGCGGGGCGGGGCGGCCCGCCGCCGCGGGCACGCCCCCCGGTGCGGAGCGGGCCGACGAGGCGGCGTCCGCCCGCGACGCGGCGGCCGCCGACGGCGTGGAGAGCGCCCCTGACGGAAAGGCGGCCGGCCAGGTGGAGACGACGGGGGAGCGGGCAGGCTCTTCCGGACCTGCGGCATAGCATCGGACGGGGCGCGTACCGGATCGTCAGCGTCCGGTACGCCGTCCTTCCAGCAGGGCCGCCCCGGCGGGGCGGCCCGCGCAAGACGAGGAGAGTACGCCATGGTGTCCGCGTCCGACCGTGGGAAGAGCGCCGCGCGGACCAGTGTGTGGCTGGACCAGCGGGCGCCTTCGCGCTCCCGCAGATCCGAGTCGCCGGCCGGCCTGGACCGCGACCGGATCACCGGGGCGACCGTGCGGCTGCTGGACGCCGAAGGCCTCGCCAAGTTCTCGATGCGCCGGCTCGCGGCCGAGCTGGACGTCACCGCGATGTCCCTCTACTGGTACGTCGACACCAAGGACGACCTCCTGGAGCTGGCCCTCGACTCGGTGTACGCCGAGATCACCCCGCCGAGCGAGGACCAGGAGTGGCCCGACCGGCTGCGGGAGGCCGCCCGCAGCTACCGCGAACTGCTCGTCCGCCACATCTGGATCTCCCCGCTGGCGGGCACCTTCCTCAACATCGGCCCGAACTCGATGCTGTTCTCGTACGCGGTCCAGGACATCGTCCGGGCCACCGGCCTCCCGCTGGAACGGCAGACGGGAGCGCTGGCGGCGGTCTTCCAGTTCGTCTACGGGTTCGGCACCATCGAGGGCCACTTCACGGCGCGGTGCGCCGCCACCGGGCTCTCCCAGGACGCGTACCACCAGCAGGCGATGGGCGCGATCCGGTCGCTGCCGCACCTGAGGAAGATCGTCGATTCCTCCGAGGACCTGATGGCGGCCCGGGGCGGGGACACCGTCGAGGAGATGCGCGAGCGGGACTTCGTCTTCGCGCTCGACCTGCTGATCGCGGGCATCGAGGCGATGCGCGACCGGCCGCGCCCCGACACGGGGCGCGGGGGCGCACCCGCGCGGGACAACGGCGACGCCAGCGGCTCGGCCGGGGGCGGCGGCGCGCGCCGGGGAGACCGGACGGCCCGTCAGTAGCCGCGGCCCAGGTCCACCGCCAGCTCGGGGCGGCGGCCCGCCGCCAGCGCCTCCCAGCACGCGGTGAAGTCCGCGACGACGTCCTCGTCGGCGGTGATCCCCGCGGAGTGCGAGGTGATCACCGTACGGGGCAGTCGCCAGACCGGGTCGTCGGGTGCGGCCGGTTCCTCCGGCAGGACGTCGAGCACCGCGCCCCGCACCCCGCCGCCCCGCAGCGCGGCCTCCAGCGCCCCCAGGTCCACGGTCGCCCCCCGGCCCACGTTGACGAACGTCGCGCCCCGCATCGCGCCGAACCGGCCGGCCCCGAAGAAGCCCTCGGTCGCGGCGGTCGAGGGGAGCGTCGAGACCACCCACCGGGCGGCGCCCAGCGCGGCGGCGTCCTCGTCGGCTCCGACCACCCGGTCGAAACCCGGCGCGGGCCCGGACCGTGCGGTGCGGGCGACGCCCACGGTGCGCAGGCCGCAGCCGCGCAGCAGTCCGCCGACGGCCGTGCCGATGCGGCCGGCGCCATAGACCAGCGCGGTCTGCCCGGCGGCCAGCTCCGAGGGGAGACGCCGCCACTGAGCCCGGGCGTGCAGGGCGGCGAACTCCGGTACGGACTGGCATTCGGCGAGCACCCAGGCCAGGACGTACTGGGCGATCCGCTCGCCCATCCTGCCCACGGTCCGGGTCAGCAGCGCCCCCGCCGGCCAGGGGGTGGCGCAGAGCAAGGCATCCGTCCCGGCGTTGACGCTGTGGAACCACAGCAGACGCTCCGTGCGCAGCGCTTCGGGCAGCGCTGACCCCACACAGAGGAGGGGGGCGTCCTTCGGGCCGCTCCGCGGGGCGTCGTACAGGGGCTCCGCGCGGCGGCCGGTGATCCGCTCCAGCTCCCGCACCAGCCCGCCGTCCAGCTCGGGGGCGGTCAGCAACCGCGCCCGCGCGAGGGCGGCGCGGCCGGGCAGACCCGCCGGGGCGGGCAGCGGTGCTCCGGAACCGGCGCTCGGGGGGCCCGGCACCTGGCTGAGGGGGGCCGCGGGGCCGGTGCTCCTGTACTCCACGGTCAGTTCCCCGGGGCGAGGCGGGCCGGGAAGCCGCCGGTCGAGACGGGCCCCCAGCGCTCCGGCGTGACACGGATGATCGACTTTCCCTGCTTCAGCATCGCCGCCCGGTACTCGTCCCAGTCCGGGTGCTCCCCCGAGATGTTCCGGAAGTACTCGACGAGCGGTTCCACCGAGTCGGGGGCGTCGATCACCTCGGCCGAACCGTCGATCTGCACCCACGGCCCGTTCCAGTCGTCCGACAGGACGATCACGCTGACCCGCTCGTCGCGCCGGACGTTACGGGTCTTGGCGCGCTCCGGATACGTCGACATGACGATCCGCCCCGCGTCGTCCACGCCGCAGGTCAGGGGGGAGCCCTGGGGGCGGCCGTCGGACCGGGCGGTGAGCAGGACCGCCCGGTGCCGGGGGCGGACGAACGCCAGCAACTCGTCGAGGGCCACGCGGGTGTTGGTCGCGATGTGGGGTGCCATGCCCACCACCCTACGACCGGGGCCGTTCACTGTTCCGGCAGCGCCTCGCCCCGCACCGCCTGGACGTCCAGCTCCACGCGCAGAGTCGTGCCGATCGCCGAGATGCCGGCCTGGACGACCTGGTTGTAGTTCATCGCGAAGTGGTCGCGGCGCAGCTCGGCGGTGGCGTGGAAGGCCGCGCGGACCCCGCCCCACGGGTCGGGCCCGGTGCCGAGGTAGCTGAGGTCCAGGTCGACCGGGCGGGACACGCCGCGCATGGTCAGGTCGCCGTGGACGGTCCAGCGGTCGGGGCCGGTCGGGGAGAGGCCGGTGGAGCGGTAGACGATCTCCGGGTACCGGTCCGTGTCCAGGAAGTCGGGCGAGCGCAGATGCTTGTCCCGCATGGTGTTGCCGGTGTCGATGCTCGCCGCGCCGATCACCGCGTCGACCCGTGAGCGGGCGATGTCCCCGGCGATCTCGATCCGGCCGCCGAAGTCGGTGAACCGGCCGCGCACGCTGGAGATCCCCAGGTGCTGGGCGACCGCGGCGACCGAGGAGTGCGCCGGGTCCAGCGACCACGCTCCGGGCGGGGGCAACTCCACCCCGCCCTGCCGGGTCAGCACGATCTGGCCCCCCTCGATCCGGCCGCTCGCGGTGACGAGGGCGGTGGACGCCGCGGGCGCGTACCCGACCGCTGTGACGATCACCGTGTACGCGCCGGCCGGCAGCGAACCGTCCGTGCGGACGGCCCCGTCCTCGTCGGCCGCGGTGCGCAGCACCTGGGCGCCGGTCATGTCGGTGACCGTCACGACGGCGTGCTGGACCGCCCAGCCGTCCCTCGTCCGTACCTGTGCGCGAATTCCCATCCCGTACCTCTCTCCTGGCTCGTTGTCCCGCGGGCGGTTCGACGGCGCCCCGGGCCCCTGTGCGGCGGGCCCCGGGGCGGGGCCCGTTCCTCCCGGCCGGGACAGACTCTCCGCCAGAAGTGCCGTCCGACCAGGGGTCTTCGCGATCCCTTCACGTGAACACGTGGTGACTCATGTGTTCACGCGTGCCCCCGCAGGCGCTCGTGTGCGCCCGTGGGGGCGGGCCGGTCACTCCCCCGGGTGGGCGAGTTCGATGTCGTGGCCGTCGAGGCCCGGCCCGGTCACGGTCACGGCGCCGGCCACCGGGGGGTAGCCGGTCGCGATGACCGAGTACTCGCCCGCGTCCAGGTCGGCGAAGGCGTACGCGCCGTCCTCGCCGGTCGTCGCGGTGGCGACCACGTTGCCCGCCGCGTCGATCAGCGTGACCCGGGCGTCGGTCAGCGGGTTCCGGGCGGCCCCGGCCCGTACGACGCCCCGGACCGTCGCGCCGGACCGCAGCACGGCCTCGACGCGGCTGACGCCCTGGCCGCCGATCTCCACCGGCAGCGCCAGCGGGCGGTAGCCGGACGCGTTGACCGCGACGGTGACCGATCCCGGGGTCAGCTCGCCGAACCCGAACTCACCGGTGGGGCCGGTCGAGCCGCTGGCCAGCACATCGCCCCGTACGTCGGTCACGATGACCATCGCGCCCTCGACCGGTGCACCGGACCCGTCGGCCCGCACGGTTCCAGCGAGCCCGCTGGTACCGGAGAGCAGGACGTCGAAGGCCAGCGGCTCCTCCCCGACGACCACCGTGGAGGCCTGCGGCTGGAAGCCGTCGGCGGAGGCGATCAGGACATAGCTGCCGGGCCCGGGCGCGTCGAGGGTGTAGCCGCCGTCGGCCCGGGCGACGGAACGCCCGAGCTGACGGCCGCCCAGCGAGATCAGCGTGACGGCCGCACGCCCCACCGGAGCGTTCTCCGCGCCGCGCACCACGCCGTGGACCGGTGTGCCCGGTGACGGCTCCGAGACGCCGGGGGCGCCGGGGGCGTCCAGCACGGTGTCGTGCGGGGCGTCCTGCACGGTGTCGACCGAGGTGACCCCGGCCGCGCCCTCGGAGACGAGCCCGGCGGCGGCCGGCGCCTTCGTCTCCAGGGGGGCGCTGTCGGGCTGCGGGAGGTCGTTCCCGGCACTGGTCTTGAGCGCGACCTCCTTGATGAAGAGGGTCACGACGAAGGCGACCAGCGCGCAGGGAGCGGCGTAGAGGAAGACGTCGCCGACGCCGTGCCCGTACGCGTTCTCCATGATCGTGCGGAGCGGCTCGGGCAGCGTGTCCAGGTCGGGGATGCCCCCGCCGGCCGCGCCCTGTCCGAAGGCCGCGCCCTCGGGGCCGAGGTCGGCGATGCCCTCCTTGACGTAGTGCGTGACCCGGTTGCCGAGCACCGCGCCGAGCGCCGAGACGCCGATCGCGCCGCCGAGGGACCGGAAGAAGGTGACGACGGAGCTGGCGGAGCCGAGGTCCTCCGGCGCGACCTGGTTCTGTGTGGCGAGGACCAGGTTCTGCATCATCATGCCGATGCCGAGGCCCATGACGAACATGTAGACGGCGACGTGCCAGTACTCCGTGTCGTACCGGATCGTGCCGAGCATGCCCAGCCCCGCCGTGACCAGGAAACCGCCGCTGACCAGCCACGCCTTCCACCGGCCGGTCTTGGTGATGACCTGGCCGGAGATCGTCGAGGAGAGGAACAGGCCCGTGATCATCGGGATGGTCATGACGCCGGACATCGTCGGCGACTTGCCGCGTGCGAGCTGGAAGTACTGGCTGAAGAAGACGGTGCCCGCGAACATGGCGATGCCGACGAACAGCGAGGCGACCGAGGCCAGCGTGATGGTGCGGTTGCGGAAGAGGCGCAGCGGGATGATCGGCTCGCTGGCGCGCGACTCGATGAGGACGAAGGCCAGGCCGAGCAGGACCGAACCCGCGACCATGACGTACGTCTGCCACGACAGCCAGTCGTACTTGTCGCCCGCGAAGGTCACCCAGACCAGGAGCAGGGACACGGCGGCGCTGATGAAGAAGGCGCCGGACCAGTCGACCTTGACCTCGCGCTTGACGACCGGAAGCTTCAGGGTCTTCTGGAGCACGATCAGGGCGATCACCGCGAACGGCACACCCACGTAGAAGCACCAGCGCCAGCCCATCCAGCTGGTGTCGGTGATGACGCCGCCGAGCAGCGGGCCGCCGACGGTGGCGACGGCGAAGACCGCTCCCAGGTAACCGCTGTAGCGGCCGCGCTCGCGCGGGGCGATCATCGCGGCCATCACGATCTGGGCGAGGGCGGCGAGACCGCCGACGCCGACGCCCTGGACCACCCGGCAGGCGATGAGCATGCCGCTGCTGGTGGACAGCCCGGCGACGACCGAGCCCAGGACGTAGATGAGCAGGGCTATCTGGACCAGCAGCTTCTTGCTGAAGAGGTCCGACAGCTTGCCCCAGAGCGGGGTGGTGGCGGTCATGGCGAGCAGCGAGGCCGTCACGACCCAGGTGTAGGCGCTCTGCCCCCCGCCCAGGTCGGAGATGATCTCCGGCAGGGCGTTGGAGACGACCGTCGACGACAGGATCGCGACGAACATGCCGAGCAGCAGCCCGGTCAGTGCTTCCATGATCTGCCGGTGCGTCATCGGCGTGCCGGCGGCGGCCTCGGGGGCGGCGTGGCCCCCCTGGCCTCCGTGCTTGGCGTGGCCGCCCCGCACACCGGGGGGTGTGGTCGTAGCCATTGAGTTCCTTATCCGTGCGTGTTTGCTTCTGTTACACAGGTGTACGGGTGTGCGCGGCGTCGCCGGACCGGGTCCGGCACTCACCGGTGTGGCTTCCGGGGGCACAGCCGCCGGCCCCGCGGCAGGCGAAGCTGTCGCGGAGCCGGGAGAGCAGCGCGTTGAGCTGCCCGACGTCCTCGTCGGACCAGTCCGCGAGGTTGTGGGCGAACATCTCGGTGGTCCGCCGGCTCAGCTCCTGGAGCTGGGCGCGGCCGCCGGGTGTCAGCCGGAGGATGCGGGACCGTCTGTCCGCCGGGTCCGGGGAACGTTCGATCCAGCCGTGCTCGGCAACATGGGCCACATGGCGGCTGGTTACCGACATGTCCACGGCCAGCAGCTCGGCGAGCCGGCTGATCCGCATCTCGCCGTACCGCTCCAGGAGCGTCAGCACGGCGGCGGAGCCGCCGGGACAGTCGGGGGGCAGTGCGCGGGAGAGCCCTCGCTTGACGGCCCCCACAGCGCTGAGCTGCCGGGCCAGCTCTTCGTACTGACTCCGTGCGGCCACGGGACCCCCAACGGGCTGACGCGGACGATGACGCCGATGTTGTTGCTTAGGGCAACCATAGAAGCCGTTGGTTGCTACAGGCAAACGAAAAGAGGCTTGCAGAAGTAAAGGAACGCCAAAGCCTCCGTAGGGCGGGGGTCAAGGCCCCGGGGTGCAGGGGCGCAGGGGCGCAGAGGCGGGCTCCGGGCGGGCGACGGCGGCGGTCCGGGGTGTGTCGGGGTGCGCGCTGCCCTCCGGTCCGGGGGCGATCCGGGGGTGTCGGGGTGCGCGCTGCCCTCCGGTCCGGGGGCCGGGGGCGCCTCGCGTACCCCCGAAGCGACGGGCTCCGGCGCGGGCCCCGGCGCCCCGCGGTGCGGGCTCCGGTGCTCCCCGGGGTCCGGCGTCCCGCGGTGCGGGCCCCGGGGGTTGGGCCGCAGGTCCGAGTTCGCTAGGGTCCTGCTCCATGGCACACAACCCCCACGCCCCTCAGCCGGGCCCCGAGGGCACCCCGGACCCGGCGGGCAGCACGCAGATGTTCCGCGCCTTCGTCGACGAGGGCGAGCCGCAGCGTCGGCAGCAGCCCGCGGCGACCTCGTCCGGTCCGAAAGTCGGAGTGATCGCGGCCGTGGTCGCGGTCGTCGTCGTCCTCGGCGCGGTGGCCTGGCTCGCCCTGGGCTGACCCGAAGAGGCACGACCGCAGGACCCGACCGCGCGGGGACGGGCGGCGGCACGGCGACCGCCGGCCGCGGCTCGGCCCCGCGCGGTTCTCGTGTGCCGCCGGGGCCGCCCGTCCGGGCGCCCCGCAGACCGGCTATGGCCCCGCTCGCGCCGCGTCGGCGGCCGACGTGCCGTCCGCGCGGCGTGCGCCCGCCAAGGCGGCGCTCAGGACGGCGCTCCGACCGCTGTCCGGGTCTCACGGCGGACGACGCGGTCCGTCCTCTCGCGGCTGCCAACGCGGCCCGGTGTTCCTGCGGCTGACGGCCCGTCCACTGGATGGCTCCTGTCCCGGCCTGCGGGCCGCTCTGCCCGGCAGCGGCCCGAGAGATCCGGCCGCCGGGCTCCCGGAGGGGGCAGCAGCCGGAGTGCCGGAGCCGGAGTCCCGTGACGCCGGTGGGCGGCGAGCGTCGGCTCAGTCGGAGATGAGTCCTTCTCTGAGCTGGGCCAGGGTGCGGGTCAGGAGCCGGGAGACGTGCATCTGGGAGATGCCGACCTCCTCGCCGATCTGTGACTGGGTCATGTTGGCGAAGAACCGCAGCATGATGATCTGGCGTTCGCGCGGGGCCAGTTTGGCCAGGAGCGGCTTCAGCGACTCGCGGTACTCGACCCCCTCCAGCGCGGCGTCCTCGTAACCGAGGCGGTCGGCCAGCGACCCCTCGCCACCGTCGTCCTCGGGCGAGGGGGAGTCGAGCGAGGAGGCGGTGTACGCGTTGCCGACGGCGAGACCGTCGACCACGTCCTCCTCGGAGACCCCGAGCGCGCGGGCCAGCTCCGGGACGGTCGGCGAGCGGTCGAGCTTCTGGGCCAGCTCGTCGCTGGTCTTGGTCAGCGCGAGCCGCAGCTCCTGGAGGCGCCGGGGGACCCGCACGGACCAGGAGGTGTCGCGGAAGAAGCGCTTGATCTCGCCGACGACCGTGGGCATCGCGAACGTCGGGAACTCGACGCCCCGTTCGCAGTCGAACCGGTCGATGGCCTTGATCAGGCCGATCGTGCCGACCTGGACGATGTCCTCCATCGGCTCGTTGCGGCTGCGGAACCGCGCCGCGGCGTACCGCACCAGCGGCAGGTTGAGCTCGATGAGCGTGTCGCGCACATAGGTCCGCTCCGGGCTGTCCGTGCCCTCGGGGCCCGAAGCGGGACCGAGTGCGGCGAGCCGCAGGAACAGGGAGCGGGACAGAGTACGGGTGTCGATGGCTTCCGGCGAGCTGGTGAGCACGGCGGGTGCCGGCACGCTCTTCGTGAGCGTGAGCACCTTCGAGCTGCCCTGTTCTGCGGACATGCCACCCCCTTGAGGTCGCGGACGGTCGCGGCGGCCACGACCATCGGAGGAACGCAGCCTCCACCTGAATACCGGAGGCGGGGCTGCGGCAAACGCGCTTCGAGCAGAATGTCACATGTCGGCAACACGCTGTAGTGACATGTCGACAAGTCTGTGGCGAATCCGCCCTGGAAACAGGGGGTGTAGGGCTTTTACACCGTCAGAATCGCTCTCCGCGTGGTCTACCCGTTCCGGCTACGCCTCGATCCTGTTTGCGGATCTCAGTCGAGCGAAACTTCGGGCCAGAAGCCTTGACACATGCATCTGGGAGACGCCCAGCTCCGCACTGATCTGGGACTGGGTCAGGTTGCTGTAGTAGCGCAGAAGGAGGATGCGCTGCTCGCGCTCGGGGAGCTGGACGAGGAGGTGCCGGACGAGGTCGCGGTGTTCCACGCCCGCCAGCGCGGGGTCCTCGTAGCCGAGCCGGTCGAGCAGCCCCGGCAGCCCGTCGCCCTCCTGTGCGGCTTCCAGTGAGGTCGCGTGGTACGAGCGCCCGGCCTCGATGCACGCCAGCACCTCGTCCTCCGAGATCCTCAGCCGTTCGGCGATCTCGGCGGTGGTGGGGGAGCGGCCGTGCGCGGTCGTCAGGTCCTCGGTGGCGCCGGTGACCTGGACCCAGAGCTCGTGGAGCCGGCGGGGGACGTGGACGGTGCGCACGTTGTCGCGGAAGTACCGCTTGATCTCGCCGACGACGGTGGGCATCGCGAACGTGGGGAACTGCACGCCGCGGTCCGGGTCGAATCGGTCGATCGCGTTGATCAGCCCGATCGTGCCGACCTGGACGACGTCCTCCATCGGCTCGTTGCGGCTGCGGAACCGTGCCGCGGCGTACCGCACGAGGGGAAGGTTCGCCTCGATGAGGGCGGCCCGGACGCGGCCGTGTTCCGGGGTGCCCGGCTCCAGGCCCTTCAGTCGGCCGAAGAGCACCTGGGTGAGCGCCCGGGTGTCCGCGCCGCGGGCCCGGGCGGGTGTGGCGGAGGGGTCCGGGGTCTCGGTCTGGATGTCCTCGGTCTGGACGTTCTGGGGAGGCACTTGAGGCGCTGTACTGGCCGGCACGGTGACGCCACCCCTTTGCGGTCAACTACGGTCAACTCATCCGTCAAAAGCGGTCATAGCATCACAAGACATGTCCACCGTGTGCAAGCACCGCAAAATGCCGTGTTGAGTCGCAAGAGCAGCGAAGAACACGACGAAACCCCCCGCCTGAACGGCGAGGGGTCGACGGAACCGGGGGCGACCGGTGACCGTGAAGGATCAGAAGGGGTAGTCCGCGATCACCCAAGTGGCGAATTCACGCCACTGTCCGGCGGCGGCCTGGTGCGCCGGGTGCTCGATGTAACGCTTGAGGGCGCCCTCGTCGGCGACCGCGGAGTTGATCGCGTAGTCGTACGCGATCGGCCGGTCGGTGATGTTCCAGGCGCACTCCCAGAACTCCAGCTCCGGGATCTGCCCCTCCAGCTCCCGGAAGGCCCGGTCGCCGGCCACGACTCTCGGGTCGTCCCGCTCGACGCCCTCGTTCAGCTTGAAAAGGACCAGGTGGCGGATCATCCGGGGTTCTCCTACCTCACCAGTTCTGACATGAAGTCGCCGACGCTCCGTGCGGCGCTGGAAATGCCTTCGAACCCTACCTGGACCAGCTCAGCGGCCCGCTGCGGAGACATGATGATCGTGTACAGCACGAAGACCACCACGACGTAGGTGATGATCGTCTTTGCCTTGGCCACGATCCTGCCTCCCCCTCGACCCCTTGTGTGATCGGGTGATTGTATCCGCACGGATGGCCGTATCCGGTGGCCGTTTCAGTCCACTGACGCGTCCTTTAAGGACCTACGACCCCGCCATCGAGGTCTTGCGCCCGGCCTCACGGCTCCTGTGGCCCGGCACGATGGATACCGAGCCCGACGGGACCAGACAGGACCCGAGAGGCCGGAACAGGGCCTCTCTGTGGGGTCACCGCCGCCGATTCCCCCCTGACCGCGGCGGACCGGACCAGCAGGTCCTGTTCTCACCGGGGGAAGCGGCTTGTCCCCCCGATGCCGCTTGGAACAACCCCGCACGCGCGTGGACGACGCGTGGCAGTTGAGCGGCGCGGCCCGCATGCAGGGAACAACCCCGCACGCGCGGGGACGACCAGTCCACGCGAAGGGGGCCGGAGCCACTGGCGGGAACAGCCCCGCACGCGCGGGGACGACAGGCCCCAGTGCAGATCCCTGCCGGGGTGCCCGGAATAACCCCGCACGCGCGGGGACGACGAGGAGACCATCGAGCCGGACGACACGGGGGTGGGAACGACCCCGCACGCGCGGGGACGACAACAGCTCGCCCACGGCGGCGGCCTGCTCCTCGGGAACAACCCCGCACGCGCGGGGACGACATCTGGAGGGGGGCCCGGTTCGTGGGGGAGTGGGGAACAACCCCGCACGCGCGGGGACGACGACTTCGTGGCCAACCGGCCCGAGGGCGGCGAGGGAACAACCCCGCACGCGCGGGGACGACCCGACGGCGATCTGCACACCGATGCCGCTCACGGGAACAACCCCGCACGCGCGGGGACGACCACGACATGACCTTCGAGACCCCGGCCGGCGCGGGAACAACCCCGCACGCGCGGGGACGACCGTGGGCCCGTTGACAGTGGAGGCGCGTGATCGGGAACAACCCCGCACGCGCGGGGACGACACCGTGGCGCCCCACATGTCGCGGGCGACCGCGGGAACAGCCCCGCACGCGCGGGGACGACCAGCCGTTCTTTCCGTAGGTGATCTCCCGCGAAGGAACAACCCCGCACGCGCGGGGACGACCGGACCGTCGTCAGCGGTTCCGGGCCTCCGTCGGGAACAACCCCGCACGCGCGGGGACGACGTTGACCGCGTGGAGCCGGGCCCGCTCATACGGGGAACAACCCCGCACGCGCGGGGACGACGGGGGTCATGCGCTTGCGGTCCTCCGCACCCAGGGAACAACCCCGCACGCGCGGGGACGACACCGTCGACTCCCCGCCGACGACGGACGGGGTGGGAACAACCCCGCACGCGCGGGGACGACGCCCTGTCGACGTACTGCGCGGCCTGGTCCAAGGGAACAACCCCGCACGCGCGGGGACGACGATTTCAGCTGCTCCACCGTGGTGCCGTTGATGGGAACAACCCCGCACGCGCGGGGACGACGAGCGGTACGACCGGAACGGCGAGAGCAGCGAGGGAACAACCCCGCACGCGCGGGGCCGACTTCGTCGCCGCGTACAGGCGGGACGCCACCGCGGGAACAACCCCGCACGCGCGGGGACGACTCCGCCAGGCCGCAAGACCGGATGGCGGGTCCGGGAACAACCCCGCACGCGCGGGGACGACCCCCTCGTTTGTTCTTCAGGCGGAGTTAGAACGGGAACAACCCCGCACGCGCGGCGACGACCTTGAAGCCGGCCGCGACCTCCGCGAGGGGCAGGGAACAACCCCGCACGCGCGGGGACGACGAGCGCATCCGGCACTCCGGGCCCGACACCCGGGGAACAACCCCGCACGCGCGGGGACGACGCCGACCTCGGCGGCTTCATCGGCGCGGTGGCGGGAACAACCCCGCACGCGCGGGGACGACCGCACCGCGACCGCCACCTCACCCGGCGCCAAGGGAACAACCCCGCACGCGCGGGGACGACCGCCCTCACCACCACGGTGGGGTGCGGGGCCGGGGAACAACCCCGCACGCGCGGGGACGACCCGCCGCGCCGGCTGCGGCTCCGGCACCGGAGGGGAACAACCCCGCACGCGCGGGGACGACGTGACTGATGCCGATGTACAGCAAGCAGCCGTGGGAACAACCCCGCACGCGCGGGGACGACGCACCACTTCGCGTGGGCGCGCAGGATCCGCCGGGAACAACCCCGCACGCGCGGGGACGACACTCATCTCGTGCGCTCATCGGTCTACTCCTCGGGAACAACCCCGCACGCGCGGGGACGACGCCCCCTTTGTTCGATACTGCGTGATCACTCGAGGAACAACCCCGCACGCGCGGGGACGACACCACCCGGTCGACGCGGGTCTTCCCGGACGCGGGAACAACCCCGCACGCGCGGGGACGACCTCGGCGGCTCCCGATCGACCTTCACCCGGTCCGGAACAACCCCGCACGCGCGGGGACGACTCGTCTCGGTGACGCCCGTGCCGATGACGAGGGGGAACAACCCCGCACGCGCGGGGACGACAGGCGGACCCAGCCGGGGCCGGTGGGGTCCTCGGGAACAACCCCGCACGCGCGGGGACGACACCTCCGGGCTCAGATCCCCATCAGCCCAGCCGGGAACAACCCCGCACGCGCGGGGACGACAGGAGCTGCCGGGCCACCGCCAGGGCAGGCCGGGGAACAACCCCGCACGCGCGGGGACGACGGCGACTGCGGGCAGGTCCACGCTGCCGAGGAGGGAACAACCCCGCACGCGCGGGGACGACTCGTCCGTGAAACGCCGCGTCGAGTCCCACTCGGGAACAACCCCGCACGCGCGGGGACGACGATGAGCGGGAGCTGATCGGGACCGCGATCACGGGAACAACCCCGCACGCGCGGGGACGACGTCGGCGCGGAGGTTCGTCAGAGCGCGAGCCAGGGAACAACCCCGCACGCGCGGGGACGACTGTGTCGTCTGCCCCTGCGGCACCGTCACCGGAGGAACAACCCCGCACGCGCGGGGACGACTAGGCGGTGTGCCGGTCGATGTCCGTGCGCCGGGAAACAACCCCGCACGCGCGGGGACGACGCAACTGACGATCGAAATCGGCTGAGCCCCGCGGGAACAACCCCGCACGCGCGGGGACGACCTCCCGCCGTGCTCCTCGTCGTCTTGGTCGTCGGGAACAACCCCGCACGCGCGGGGACGACATGCGGTAGGCGTGGCGTGCGGCGGCCGGAGGGGGAACAACCCCGCACGCGCGGGGACGACCACCCCTTTGGTGGGGTTGGCCGCGTGGAGGAGGGAACAACCCCGCACGCGCGGGGACGACGTGTTCGGGCTGCTGCCGGTGGCCGTGTGGTTGGGAACAACCCCGCACGCGCGGGGACGACCGCGGGCCCCGACAACTTCAGGTTGTCGGTCAGGGAACAACCCCGCACGCGCGGGGACGACGCCTCCGCCTGCACGGACGAAGACCCCGAGCTGGGAACAACCCCGCACGCGCGGGGACGACCTGGAACCGGCAGCAGTTGTCCAACCAGCTTCGGGAACAACCCCGCACGCGCGGGGACGACTCGCCGCCCAGCTGGTCCAGGTTCACGGTCTGGGGAACAACCCCGCACGCGCGGGGACGACACCGTCCGCGCTCGGGGAAATCCGGGGCGGGCGGGAACAACCCCGCACGCGCGGGGACGACCTCGACTCGGTCCTGGACGCGAGCGAGGGGCAGGGAACAACCCCGCACGCGCGGGGACGACGACCAGGTCGTTCGTCGTCATGGAGCCCTCACAGGAACAACCCCGCACGCGCGGGGACGACGGTGGGCCCGATGAAACTGACGTGCTCTCCCTGGGAACAACCCCGCACGCGCGGGGACGACATCGCGGACCCGATCGATAGAACCTTGTCGAGGGGAACAACCCCGCACGCGCGGGGACGACAACGAAATGCCGCGCCTGACGGCCTCGACGATGGGAACAACCCCGCACGCGCGGGGACGACAACGCCCCGGTGACAGCAGCTTTACGATGGGTGGGAACAACCCCGCACGCGCGGGGACGACAGCAGAGCGCGGCGTGTCGAGATCCAGGAGTCGGGAACAACCCCGCACGCGCGGGGACGACGATCTCCATGGGCATGTCCGAGGTCGCGGGCAGGGAACAACCCCGCACGCGCGGGGACGACAGTCATTGACGTGGTGTTTTACGCGGGCAGGAGCTTGTTTTTACCCACTTCTTTGAATTCGGACATAAGGGCCCTTCTGTCCCGTGGTGAACGCCGACCCGCCTCTGCCCTCATAGCCGCGCGCACCTACCTCCCGCCCCCGAACCTCCGTCGTTTCGACGCCTTGCTCCAGCCCTGGCGGGGAACATCGGCCGTCGCGCTCCCCGGGCTCCCCGCCCGCGGGGCGTGGGTGCTCGGGCGGTGGATCAGCGTGAGGCCCTCGTGGTCGGTTGGGTGCCAGGTGTGGTCGTGGGTTTCGAAGGCGTAGCCCTGCTCGTTGTCCGTCTGGTAGGCGAGCAGGGCGCGGCCCTGGCCGGCGTACTCGCGGACTTCGGCCCACAGGAGGTCGCGGATGCGGGTGGTCGGAGAGCCGAGGAAGACGCCCGGGGAGATTTCCAGCAGCCAGCGGGTGAGGAAGCCTCGGAGGCCGACCGGGCAGTTGGTGAGGACGATGACGGTCACCAGACGATCTCGTCTCCGTGGTTGCGCCCGCCCTCGACCATGACATCTCCGTCGGACTGGAGCGTGACCCGGTCCGACGACGTGCTGTCCGCCTGGGTCGTGTCTCGGGTGCCGTCGTAGCCGAGCAGGTCCTTGATGTCCTGGACACAGCGGTCGAGCAGGCCCATCCGATTGATGCGGTCCCGGAGCATCCGGCGGGTCCGGGCCGCGATGTCGTCCACCCCCTCGACTGCCGCGTCGAAGGCGGCGGGAATGGCGATGTCCGTCTTGTAGAAGTCTGCGACGTCCATGACGAACGAGCGTTCGTGGCCGGAGTGGACGAACCCCAGCCCCGGCGAGCAGCCAAGGGCCACGACGACGGAGTGGGAGACGCCGTACATGCACTGTGCGGCGGCGGTGATGGCCTGGTTGGGGGCATCCCCCGCCGAGAAGTCGTCACGGTGGTACTCCCGCTTGCGCCAGGGGACACCCGTACGCAGGGACTCCCGTTTGTAGCACTCCCGCAGCCGCGTGCCCTCCTTGCCGAGGAGTTCTTTGCGGGTGCGGCCCGTGGTGTCCTCGCCCGGAAACCGCAGGCGGTACATGGCGCGGGCCACATCCAGCCGCGTACGCCGGTTCGCCCAGGCGGTGGCCTGCGCCTCGATCAGGCCCGAGGAACGCGTCAGGGCCCGCCCGCCCGCGTAGTACCGCACCCCGTGCTCGCCCACCCAGGCCACGCCCGCACCGCTGTCGCCCAGGAGCGCCATCGCCTGGTGGGTGACGCGGGTGCCGGGGCCGAGCAGGAGGGTGCCGATGGTGGCGGACGGGATGTGCGTCACGCCGTCCGCGTCCTCGGCGGTGATCGCGTTGGAGTCCCGGTGCACGGTGCACCTCTCCAGGTACACGAACGAGAGCCGGTCGCCGATCCGGGTGAGCTCGCGGGGCGTGGACGCTCCCCTGCGGCCGACCGTGCTCACGCCTCCCCCTTGCCCAGCACCGGGGCCAGCGTCATCAGGCCGCAGCCGTACGCCTTGGCCTTGCCCAGGCCGTGGGTGAGTGTGCGGCGGAAGAGCTCCGGATCCGTGACGCGCAGGCGCCCGTCGAAGGTGACCTTGGTGATCTGCACGTCGCTGTTCCCGCGCGTCGTCTCCGATGCGCGTCGGAATTGAAGAGGGGTCTGGTCGCGGACGATCAGTTCGTGCACGTCGCCCTCGGGCAACAGGCGTCGCTCCTCCGGCTTACGGACGACCTCGAAGCCCGCTCCCTCCTCCCGCTTCAGCAGCCAATCCATCTGGTGACGGGGAGATTGGTGCGCGGCTCGTTTCGTTCGTTCACCCTCCTTGACGTGCTCGTGGCGGATGTTGTGCACGGGGTTCGCCGTGAGCCTGAACCCCCAGGTGTCGCCCGGGTGGAGGGCGGTGAGGAAATCGGTGTACGCGAACGTCGTCCACCCGGGCTCGTCCGAGGCAGGCCAGCCCGCCTGCTCGACCAGGTGGGTCAGGTCGGGGCGGCCGGGGCTGACGATGTACAGCAACGTCTCGGAGGTCCCGTTGCGGTCGACCCGCCACAGCACCCGGGGGCCCGAACCGTCGCGGGAGGGCGGCGTGGGGAAGGAGGCGTTCACCGCGCCGTGTACGCGGTGCGGCGAGCCGAGCAGCCGGCGGGCATCGGCTCGTGCGGTGTTCACACGGAAACGGGTGAGGTACATCAGTCGGTCCTCGGTGTGACGGGCGTGAGCAGGGCGGTGGGCTCGTGGGGCGGCGGTGACGGCCGCGCTGCCCCGGCCGCGACGGGCACGCGGGTCTCGGTGGTCCGCACACCCCGCAGCCCGTAGCGACGGTGGCGCGCGTCGAAGCTCAACGGGAGGTCCCGCAGGGTGATGTCCGGCAGCCGGTCGGGGTCGGGTGGGCTGTCCAGCAGGAGGTCCAGGCGTACTTCGTCGGGCGATGGCACCCCTCGGCGACGGAACGAGGCGGCACGGTGGTTCCGGTACCAGCCGGACGCCTCCCACGGCGCTTCCCGCAGGGCCGGCTCCAGCTCCCCGTCCAGCGGCTCCGCGACGGTCACCGGTCGCGACGGCGGGCAGGAGCGGCGGCCCAGGTACGGCAGGAACACGGGCTCCAGCAGCGCTTCGTACAGCCGCTGTACGAGTCCGGGGTCGCCGCTCACGCCTGCCACGAACACCGCGTCGGCGAGGTAGAAGCGCTCCGACAGCGGCATCGCCTTGAGCGTGTCACTGTGGTGCGCCGTCTGGAAGTCGCGCAGCCGGGTGCCCGGCTGGTCGACGCGTACGCCGAACTCCAGCGCCGCGAGGTCGGTGAGGTCGGCGTCCCGCCTGCGTCCCTGGGCCGCGGCGAGGAGGCCGATGACGCCGCTCTTGGTCGGAGCGTTCTCCGTGGTGCGGCGGGTGAACCGGGCCGCCGATCCCCACGACTGGAGGGGGCCCGCGAGCCGCAGCAGCAGCACGCTCATGCGCCGGGCTCCGGCGCGACGCCCGGCCCACCGTCCGTACCGCTGGTACCAGTGGCCTGCCCCGCGTCAGAGTCCTCCGGCGCCAGCCGGGTGACCACCGCGTCGCCCACGGAGGCCAGCAGCTCGGCCAGGCTCACGGACTTCCCCAGCGCCCCCAGGGACTCCGTCCCCTTGCCCACGCGGAGGACCCACCCCTCCGGGCCGTCGGAGAGGCCGAAGCTCGTCTCCAGGTCCGGCACGAACTCGGCGAGCCTCTCGCAGCTCCCCTTGAGGAAACCGCCCTCCCGACCCACGCCGACGGGCTCCTCGAAGGCCGCGACGTAACTGACCGGGCGGCGGGAACGGACCTTCACCACCACCGCGGCGGGCAGGGTCTGGTTGCCGAAGGTGTTGATCTTCCCGGTGGGGAGGGAGGTGATGAACCCTTCGAGGAACGCCGTGACGGCCCGCCGTGTGGGCTCCGCCGGCTGGGCGTCGTCGTGTCCGGCGCCCAGGTTCTCCTGGAGGCGGTTCACGTCGAGCGCGGCATACCGGTAGAGAGTCGCTGAGTTGAAGTCGATCGTGCCGATCATCCCGGCGCCGGTCTCGGCGTCCGTGTTCTTGTCGTCCACCGCCGTGTAGTAGTCCGACTCGACTTCCACGGCGTGCACGCTCAGCGCATGAGCGACCTGGGCCGCCGCGTCCACGTTCAGGTCGGTCGAATCCGCGACCATGCGGCCGAACAGGGCGATGTCCACCGAGTGCTCGGTGAGGACGAGCTGCTTGGCCCTGGCCTTGTTCTCCTTGTCCTTGAAGAAGTCCTTGAGCGCCTTGACGTCACCGCCCTTCCCGCCTTCGATCGTCATCGCGGCGAGGGCGTCGTATTGCCGGTCGCTCAGGAACATCAGGTACGTGGACTCGGCGGCGGGGTCCTCCACGTCCTGCTTGCTCTTCCGGGCAGGGACGACGACCTTCGACCCGGTCGCCGCGGTGATGGTCTCCGCCGCCAGGCTCTGCGCGGCAACACGGGACAGCGACGGGTCCAGGCCCACGACCCTGTCGGCGAGGACTCCCACGACCTTCTTCGTGCGGACGCCGAGTTCGGACGGGTCCAGCAGTTCCGCGAACGCCTTGCGGGTCGCCCTCTTCCACGCCTGGCTGGACACCCGGGAGCGCCGCACGCCCCCGTACGTCGCCGACTTCGGCGTCCCCGTGTCGTCACGGTTCAGATTGCTCGGCGGAACGGTCTGGAGGATGTGGATATCGAGAATTGTCCGGTTCAGGGTCACGCGTGCTCAAATCCTCTGTTCGTCGTCGTGTGCGGAAGGTGTTCTACGAGGGGAGGGCGAAAGCGGGGCCGTCGCGACGGCGTGCGGGCGCGGGGCGTCATTCCCCGGCCGCGTAACCGCCGAATTCCTCGTCCGGGGCCAGCGTCCGGTCGATCGCGTCACCGGTCTCGCCGTCGGAGGCCGACTTCGCCCTCCTCGCGGCGGAGGCGGCGGCCAGATGGAACTCGCGCCCCCACTCCCGCTGGACCCCGGCCCGGTCGGGGCGGTGCTGCCAGCGGTAGAGCTGCCCGGCCAGGCGCGCGTAGTCGAGGGGCTCCCGCGCGCCGCGCAGGAGCAGCACGATCTCTCTGAGCCGTACGGCGACCGAGTCGAGGGACTCGGCCGTACCGACCCGCACCAGGCGCTTACGCAGCGGGGAGTCCTCCTCGTCTTCGCCGGAGGCCCCCTTCAGCCGGATCAGCGTGCGGACCGCCCCGCCCAGGTTCTGCCTCCGGTCGTGCATGCCCTTGTCGCGGCTGGACTGCTGGTGCAGGGCCCACAAGGTGGTGGCGAGGAAGACCGCCTCCTCGGCGTACTCGGGGCGGAAGAAGCCCTCCTGGTCGTCGAGCAGCCGGGCCAGCTCCTCCGTCCCGCCAACGCCCCACAGGCCCTGGACCTGGTGAGCCCGCTTCCCCGCTCCGCGCCGCAGCCGGGCGAGCTCCGCCACGGCGGCCGACGTGTCGGACAGATACTGGGGCTGGATCCGTGCGATGTACGTGCCCGTCGCGCGGGCGACCAGCCGATGGGCGGGCAGCCGCTCGGCCGCCGGCACGCTGTCCCGGGGAGGCGGCGAGGCGTCCGTGACGCCGGTCGTCGTAGGGGTGGTGGTCATGCGGTTCCCTCCGGAGGAGCTTCGTCGGCGCGGCCGACGGCGGTCGGAGCAGGCTTTTCTGGGGGCGGCTTGGGCAGCACCTTGTTGATGCGGGTCCGGAACCACAGGTCCGCCCGTGAACTGTCGATCCAGCGCTTGCCGACGCCCGGCAACTCGACCACGCGGCCCTCCGCCGCGCTTCCGCCCGCGGAGTCGAGGAGCCCACGCCCCAGGTCGAGCACGATGAGCCGGGCGGTGGAGCGCCACTCGGCGCGCGCCCGCTCCAGGTCCATGTCCTCTTCGAGGCCCGCCAGCCAGCGCCGGTACGGTCCGTCCAACGCACCGAATCCCTGGTCGCGGGCGGTGGATGTGGCCGGCCCGGCCTCCGATCCGGCCGCCCGCGCCAGATTCCCGGCCAGGTGCCCCAGTGCGGACACGGCACGCTCGGCGTCGGCGACCGCGTCGACCGCGAGCGCCCCGTGCAGGGGGCGGTCCTGGTGGAGCAGGACGACCGGCAGCGCGATGGAGTCGTCCACCACCTCGTCCACCACGGACTGCTGTGTCCCGTAGACCGCGCCGACGAGCCTCGTACGGATCAGTGAATCCTTCGGGAGCACGCCTTCCGTGCTGAGGAGGGCCAGCCACCGCACGACTCCGGGCGGTTGGCTCCGGTCCGTGCCCCGTCCGGTGGTGGCGTCGTCCTGCCTCTGGGCGTACAACAGGCTCGCCAGACCGCGCCACGCCGACCGGGCTGGGTCGTGCTGACGCGGCAGGTAGATCAGCGACCGGCCGAGCTTCTTCTCCTGCGCGGGGCTGCGGCGCCACCCCGTCATCGGTTCCGTCCTCTGCCGGTTCGCGGGGGCGAGCGGGTCCCCGTAACCGAGGACGACGCCGGTGGCGTCGGGGCCCACCACGTGCAGGAGCAGCCGCCGGGACTGCCAGGTGTAGAGGTCGCGGGGCCCTGCGGGGCGGGGCACGGAAGGATCAACGTCCACCACGCCGGGGCCGGGGGGCGTATCGCGGCGCCATACGGGGAGGTCGGCCTTCGGATCCGACTTCAGAACGTCCTCATCCGTCGGAATCAGATTCAGCAGGAGCGTCTCGCGCAGGGACGCGCCCTCCGCGTGGACGCCTCCGAGGCCGCCCATCCAGCCGACGCCCTGTGGGTAGACCTTTCCGCCCTTGACCCGGTCGTCGCCCTCCATTCCGGACTTGATGCCGGACGAGTCGTACGCATGGGTGTGGACGAGCCAGCGAGCCGCTTCCGCGAGTCCGAGCCGCTCCACACCGGGCCGGCGCATGGAGAAGAACGCCTCGCCGTTCGGCACGTCCGCCACGATCCGGTTCAGCGAGGCGACTTCGTGCTTCTGCGTGTGCAACCCCGCCACCTGGTAGAACGGGCGCTCCGGGTGGAGAAGGTCGAAGCGGTCCCGGTGCCGGTCGAGATAGTCGGCGACGACGTCGAAGGAGCCCGGAGCGTCCCGGAGCGCCTCCCAGTCCTCCAACTGCGCCGGCGCACCGCCAGATCTGCCGTCGGCCTCGTCGAAGGCGTCGTACAGAATCGCCAGCAACAGCCTCAGCAGGGCGAACTCCTGGGTCGGAAGGTCGCCCACCAGGCGGCGTATGTCGCCCGCCCGCGCGAAGACGTCGTGCAGCGAGAGCTCGCCGGTGGAACCGTCCTTGTACTGCACGGGCAGCCATGGCCGGGAGACCAGGTCGAAAGAAGGCACTGTGGACGCCACCGCTACGAGCCCCTTTGCTCTGCTTGCGCTGCGCGCGCCGACAGGACCCACCCGGAGTCCGTCGTCGGCGCTGTAGTGGACTTCCCACCCTGACAGGTGGGTCTGACAGTCCTCGTCCAGAACAAGCAGCAGCTCTCCTGCCAGCCAGGGGCACTCCTTCACCTGCCAGGCCGGTACGACGAATCGCTCCAGCTCCGCGATGGTCCGGTCGATCACCCCCGGATGCGTGAGCGCCCGGGGCAGCGTCAACGCGCAGGCGGCGACGATCTCGGCGGCCCGGTGCGGTGGAGGCGCGTGTTCGGGCAGGTCCAGCCCGCCCCGACCGCCGTCGAGCCAGCTCACGGTGGTCAGCCGGCCGTCCGCGCGGCGCTGGACGACCAGCACCTCAAGGCTCTCCTCACTGTCCCGCACCTGCGCGCGCCCGCTTCGGCTGTCGTCCGCGTCTCCGGCGTTGCCGGCGAGCCAGCCGAACAGGGGCCGCCCGGCCCGCCGGACCGGCCCCAGCCGGAACACATCCGCCCGCTCCCGCTTCTCGGCCAGCCGGCCCAGGTAGTGCTTACGGGCTTCGGCCAGCCCGGGGGCCCAGTCCGCCGGTCCGACAGGCCGTTCGTCGTAGGCGGCCTGCACCAACGGGCTGATGTGGTCCGGCAGCACCAGCGGTACGCCGTCGAGATGCGGCCCCAGCACGGCGAGCGCGCGCAGCAGGGTGTGCGGCCCCTGGTACACGGCGAGGGAACCGCGTACGGGCACGGGCTGGTCCGCGTGCCAGTCCTCCACTCCGGTGACCAGGCAGCGGGCCCGCGCGAGGCGGGGCGGCCGGGTACGCGGATGGCGGTGCAGCCGTCCCATGCGCTGGAGCACCAGGTCGACGGGGGCGAGATCGGTGACCAGCAGGTCGAAGTCGATGTCCAGGGACTGTTCGACGACCTGACTGGCCACGACGATGTGCGGCCCGGCAGGGCGGTCGCCGCCGGGCCCGAACCGCTGGCGCAACTCGGTGTCCTTGCGCGCCCGGTCGGCGGCTACGAACCGGGAATGCGCCACGGTGACGGCCTCGGCCCCGAAGTGCGCGCGGAGGTGCTGGGCCGCTTCCAGGGCCCGGTCGACGGTGTTGCGTACGACGAGGGCGCAGCCGCCGTCCCGCAGCTCGTCCTCCAGCCGTGCCACGAGCGAGGGCAGTGCGTCGTCCAGCCGCTCCAGCGCCACTTCGGTACGCCGCCCGGAGGCGGGCTCGGGCCGGGCCGTCAGGACGGTGTCGCCGGGTGCGACGGCGGTGATCAGCGGATAGGCGTCATCGGGCAGATCGAGGGCGGCGGCGAGCTCGGGGGTCTCCTCCCCGGCGTACGCGGCGGCCAGCTCGCGCCTGCGGCGCGCGGGCAGGGTGGCGGAGAGCATTACGACGGGCACCCGATAGGCGGCCAGCCACTCCAGTACGCGGTCGAGGTAGGCGTTCATGTACGCGTCGTAGGCGTGCACTTCGTCGATGATGACGACCTTGCCCGCGACGGCGAGATGGCGCAGCGCCAGGTGACGGCTCTTGAGTCCGGCGAAGAGCACCTGGTCGATGGTGCCGACGGCGAAGGAGGAGAGCAGCCCCTTCTTGCGGCCGCGGAGCCACTGGTGGGCGTGGAGGGAGGCGGGGTTGACCCGGTTCGCGACTCCGGCGCGGGAGACCTCCTCGTGCGGTCCGTCCAGATCGACGGCCGCGATCGTCCGCCGGTCGGCCTTCGTCATCCCGGCCCACACCTCGTTGAGGGCGGCCTTGGCGTGGGCCAGCACGACGGATCGGGGCCCGTCCGCCGGAAGGCGCTCCAGCCAGCTCAGCAACCGGGGGAACATGGCGTCCCCGGTGGCACGGGTCGGCAGCGCTACGAGACACCCCCCGGCACCCGACCCGGCCGCCATGACCTCCGCCGCGGCGAAGGCCGCCTCGGTCTTGCCCTCCCCCATGGGCGCCTCGATGATCAGGAGGCCGGGGGCGGGCAGCTGCCGGGCGACGCGTACGGCTTCCTCCTGTACGGGCCGGATCTCGGCGCCCTCCGGAAGGTCGAACCGGGCACGGAACAACTCGGCGGCGCTACCGGTCGGTTGCTCGGCCCGCCAGGGGCCGGGGAGGTCAAGCCCGGCCCAGGCGGCCGTGAGGCGACGGCTTTCCCCTTCCTTCCCCACGGGCGACCAAGAGGCGGGATCGTACGGGAACAACTCTGACGAGCTGGCGATCCAGTCGGAGACGATGACGATCGCGGTGAGCACGACCTGGACGGGCTGCGGCAACCGGACGCTCTGCCACTCCGCGAGCCGCCCTTCCACCCCTGCCCGCAGGGCACAGGCGTCCATCAACTCGTACTGGACCGCCCGCCAGACGGCCTCGCTCTCGCCCCCGGTGCGCAACAGCCGTGGTCGGGCCCCGAGATCATGGATTTGCTGGTGATCCGGCGGCGTGCCGTGATGCCCACCGGCGACCACGGCGAACTGCCCGGAGGCCCGCTCACTCCACCCGAACCGCTCGCCCAGCCACTCCTGGATGAGAAGCTGCCCGGCCAGCCCGTGCGGCGCCATCCTGCGGTCCAGCCCGAACTGCTTCTGGTACGGCATGTCGAGCGCGGCCGCACGCATCCGGTCGGCCAGCCCGTCCACCTGGCAGGCGAAGGCGGGGGTGGCCTTGCCGATATCGTGCACGCAGGCGAGGTAGACGGCGAGTTGCCGAGCGTCGTCCGCCCCTGCGGGCATCACCTCCGCGACGAGCGCCTTCACGTTGCCGGGCACCCACATGTCCCAGAGCCGACCCGCTACGGCGGCACTGTCGGCCATGTGACGCCAGAGGGGGAGCCACTGTTCGGTCGGCCGGTCGTGCTTGCCCCAGGCGGTTCGGGATGCGGGGGACAGGCGGGCGAAGGCCGAAAGGCTTTCCGGTTGGTCGCGGCTCATGGGCGTATTGGACATCTTCGGAGTCGCTGGCGGACGCGATGTCTGAGAATGAATTTAGATGCACTTATTTGATCGAATGTGACCGCGAGAAGCCCCGACCTGCTGACGTATGCCTCGCTTGGTGGTGCCTGGGAGGTTTCCAGACAGGTTCGGGGTGGGCGGCAGGCCGCTCGGCACCGCTGGCGGTGTGTCCGGTTGCTGGGCCCTGAACCCTGAACCCTGGGCCCCGTGAGCTGACTCGCAGCGCTTGGGGCGGTGAGAAGGGGGCCGCGAGGGCGCGCGTACGCAGCGGGCCACGTAGCTCGGCCCGTTGCCGGACAGGGCCGCGGGGCTCGCCCCGCGGCCCAGTCCGGGGTGCCTGCTCCGCGGGGCGACTCGGCCGGGGCCGGGGCCCGCGCGAGGGGACGACGCCTACGCCCCCGGCCGCCCGCTCTACCTCACGGGGGCAGCCCCGCATGCGCGGGGACCACTCGGTCGGCTGGACCGCTTCGAGCGCGGAGACGGGACCTCCCCCGCACGCGCGGGGACCACCAGTACCCGAAGGTCGATGTCGTCCCGTCCCGGGGACCACCCCCTGACGCGCGGGGACCACCTGCTGCCCACGGTGCAGGAGTACTCCACCCAGGGACCACCCCCGCACGCGCGGGGACCACGCCACCGTGCAGAACATCGAGCGAGGCAAAGCGGGACCACCCCCGCACGCGCGGGGACCACGCTCACTCCTTCGAGACAGGAGGTGGCGACGTGGGACCACCCCCGCACGCGCGGGGACCACGATCGCTCAGGTTGAGGAGTACCACCGGCAGGGGGACCACCCCCGCACGCGCGGGGACCACACCGAGTACGACGAGGCCTTGGCCAACGCGGCGGGACCACCCCCCGCACGCGCGGGGACCACACCGTGCTTCCCAGCCGTCTTGTAGACGGCGAGGGACCACCCCCGCACGCGCGGGGACCACGGCCTGGCCACCTTCGCAATCAGCGTCGGGCTGGACCACCCCCGCACGCGCGGGGACCACGGGACGTCCGGCCAGTGGTGGGCGAGGATCGCGGGACCACCCCCGCACGCGCGGGGACCACGCTCGGCCAGGTCCAGCAGCAGTTTCTGCATGGGGACCACCCCCGCACGCGCGGGGACCACGGTCCGTCATGCGCGCCACCGGATACACCATCGGGACCACCCCCGCACGCGCGGGGACCACGTCGTAGAGGTGGGTGAGCGCGTCCCAGATCGGACCACCCCCGCACGCGCGGGGACCACGCCGTCCGCCATCAGCTCATCGCCTTCCAGTAGGGACCACCCCCGCACGCGCGGGGGCCACACTCCGTACTTCAATGACGGGGACACCTGTGAGGGACCACCCCCGCACGCGCGGGGACCACCGGATTGGAGGCCCTCGGCGCGCCGGGCGTGCGGGACCACCCCCGCACGCGCGGGGACCACCGACAACAACCGCGACGCCGCGAGTCGTCGCAGGGGACCACCCCCGCACGCGCGGGGACCACGCGATGCGTAGGGGTTGAAGGAGTTGGCGCAGGGGACCACCCCCGCACGCGCGGGGACCACAGAAGTGGATGTCTGGCTCTCAGCGTAAGGAAGGGACCACCCCCGCACGCGCGGGGACCACATCGACGTCAACGGCGCACCGGTCGTCGGCCCGGGACCACCCCCGCACGCGCGGGGACCACCAGGTTCATGGGTCGGGTCCCCCTTTCGGGGTGGGACCACCCCCGCACGCGCGGGGACCACCCCGTCGCGGGTATTCACGTAGAGAGCGTGATGGGACCACCCCCGCACGCGCGGGGACCACGCGGTCCCCTTCGATCCCCGGTCCCGTTCGTCGGGACCACCCCCGCACGCGCGGGGACCACCGCTCGCTTCACCCGAAGCAAGCCCGGTCCCCGGGACCACCCCCGCACGCGCGGGGACCACACCGTACTACGGATGTTGCGTAACTTCCGCATGGGACCACCCCCGCACGCGCGGGGACCACGGGGCCTACCAGCGAATGCTGACCGACCCCGCGGGACCACCCCCGCACGCGCGGGGACCACTCGTAGACCGTGATGACCATGGCCGTGTACTGGGGACCACCCCCGCACGCGCGGGGACCACCCGCTGTCGGAGCTGATGCGTCCTGGCGAGGAGGGACCACCCCCGCACGCGCGGGGACCACCGTCAACACCCTGACCTTGATCACTCGTTGGTGGGACCACCCCCGCACGCGCGGGGACCACGCTCGACTCGGTCCTGGACGCGAGCGAGGGGCAGGGACCACCCCCGCACGCGCGGGGACCACAAAGAGTTCCGTGACCTCGGCGTCGGCGTCGGAGGACCACCCCCGCACGCGCGGGGACCACACGTCCGCGATCCGGGCGGCCCGTACGGAGTCGGGACCACCCCCGCACGCGCGGGGACCACCCGTCGACGGGCCGCAGGTCCACAGCTGCGCCGGGACCACCCCCGCACGCGCGGGGACCACAGTTCGTGACCTGCGGGTTTACGCGGCGGTGGGGCTGTTTTTACCTACTTCTTGAGAAGCGGACATATTTCTCCTGTGGTGCAAATGGCCTTGTTCGAAGCTGTGTGCGTCAGAAGGGATTCTGCCCTTCGCCGGCCGCGAGGGGGCGATCTTCTCCGAAAGGGACGAGCAGTCATCGCCGTGTCCGGGGTGGTTCGGAAGTGAATTGATCCTGTGCGGGCGTTCTGCTCCCGCTCAATGCGCTCTGTCGGCAATTGCTGTCGGCCGGGGCCCGCGCGCTGAGCCACGAGCGTCGAGCTCAGACGGACTTGAGCAGGTCGCGGAGGTTGGTCATGTGTGCCTTGACGTCGGCGACCTCGGCCGGACTGGGCGGGTTCTCGTCGGCCCCGGAATGGGTCGTGTGGCAGGGGCGGCAGAGGCCGTCGGGGAGGGCTTCCGGGGGGCCGGGGCGGCCGCAGTCGGTGCACTCCATGAGGAGGCGGCGGGCGGGGGCCGGGGTGTCGGGTGAGGTGTTCTCGGTGGGCAGCCGGGGTGGCATCTTGTCGGCGAGGCGGCGGCGGAGGAACCCGACGGGGGAGTCGACCTTGGCGGGGAGCCCTGCTGTGAGCGTGCTGGTCAGGTAGCTGACGGTCACACCTCGGGTGAGCCATTGCGCCGCCTGCGCTTCCAGGTTCGCGCAGTCGTCAGCGGAGAGGGCCAGTCGGTGGTCGTCTCGGCCGAGGCGGGCCAGGGCGAGGTAGGCGGGAGAGGGGCTGGCCTCGGAGGCGTGAGGCGTAGCGGTGGCAGTGCCCGGGGCGGGGGGTGCGGGCACGGCGTCCGGGGCCGCAGGGCGTGTGGGCACGGTGTCCGGTGCCTGGGCCGGGATGCGTCGGTGCGGTACGGCGGTGGGTTCGGGGGCCCCTTCCGCACCGGGGCCCTCCGGTGCGGGTGGCGGCGCTTCCTCGACCGAGGCCCAGGGCGGCGGGGGAACGGTGTCGGCGGCCGAGGTGACCGGTGCGGAGCTGACGGTCTGGGCGGCCTTCTCGGTGGCGAGGTAGGTGTTCCACCACTCGTTGTCGCGCGCTGTGCGGGACCAGAACGTGCGGAAGGCCCAGCGCATCTCGTCGCCCACGCCGACCGCGCGCCGGACGCGCCGCAGGTGGCCGGCGACGGACAGGGCCGTCAGGGCGGTGGAGATGGCCTGCTGCCCGTAGAGCGGGAGCTGTTTGGCCAGGTGCTTGACGCTCATGGCCGCCCCTTCGGGGAGGTGGTCGACGAACCCGGCGACGTACCGCTCACGCGTCGGCAGGAGGGCGAAGTCGTGACGTGTACGGGGGTGTTGGTCCGGCGCGGAGCGTTTGCCGTACCCGGGCTTGGCCATCGGGTACGCGGCGGAGTGT
>NZ_JBBBEN010000099.1:0-58089 GCF_037137275.1 Streptomyces pratensis
GGTGAGGAGGATGAGGAGGCTAGCGAGCGCCACGAGGGGCTCACATCCCTTCGTCAGGCGGGTTTCCGGGTGTTTCCGCAGGTGGGCTGCTAGACGCTAGGTCGCAGCTCAGGGCGGGTGTGGGGTGCTAGCGGGGGTGCTAGACCTAGCAGCCGGGGGTGCTAGGTCTAGCAGTCCTGCTGGGGTCAGGCAGCGGCCTTGCTCTGGTTACGGCGGGTGATGGCGGCGGTGATGTCGGCGCGGTCGATGCCGCGCCGGTTCTTGCCCTCGCCGGTGTCGGTCTGGCCCCAGACCTGCCCGGCCTTGATGCCGTGGGGCTTGAGGGCGGCGGTGACGTTCTCGCCCTTCCACCCGCCGTAGACGTCCGGCTGCGCCGCCGCGAGCCGGGTAGCGATCCGCTCGCACCACACGGACTTCTCGTCGGACGCGATAACGGCGAGGACGTCGGCCAGCACATCGGACTGCCCGGACTTCTCGGGCCCGTGGCCGATGGCGTGGCCGGTGACGTTGCCGTACTCCTCGCGGACCTGGCGGGCGCGGGCGGCGATCTGCTCGGCGGCCACCGCGTCCACGAACGCGGACGCCACGATGCGCGGGTCGTCTCCTTCGCCGGCCATCCAGCAGATGCCCCGGTCGGAGCGGGAGAACATGGTGGCCCGGTACCCGGCCTTGTACATCGAGGTGCCGAGCACCATGTCGTTGGCGGGCTGTCCCATGACCTTGAGGCAGAAGCGCAGCACCGCGTTCGCGCTGATCCCGGTGGGCAGCGACTTCGCGTCCGGGCGCTGCGTCCCGAACAGGGTCACGATCCCGAGGGCCGGGCCTCGCTTGACGAGGTCGGTGCAGATCGCTTCGATCTCCTTGCCGTGCTCCTCGTGCTCGAACGGCACCTGACACTCGTCGAACCCGGCCACGATCGGGTGCAGCCCCAGACTCTTGTCGCTGGCCAGTTCCGGGGTGACCTTGGATTCCGGGCAGCGGGAGCGCGGCAGGGACTTGATGACCTTCGCCCGCCGGCGCAGCTCCTCCTTCAGCTCCCGCAGCGCGTCCAGGACGTATTCGATGTCGTCGTTCTCCTCGCCTGCCCGGTAGCGGTGGCAGACGGGTTCCAGGGCTCCGAAGTCGCCGGTGCCCTTGAAGTCGAACGCGTGCAGCTCGGCGCGGGGGTCGAGTGCGGCGATGAGGAGGAACAGCCGCATCAGGAACGTCTTGCCCATGCGGGGGATCGAGCCGACGACCACGGCGGCGAACATCAGCGTCACGGACACGTCGCGCATGCGCTGGTCGTTGCCGAACACCACCGGCTTGAAGAGGTCCACCTGCCCGGTCTTGAGGAGGGGCCAGGCGGGTTTGGTGGTCTCGTTCATCGGCTTGTCCCCCACCCACAGCACCAACCGCCCCTCATGCTCGGACGGATCGGGGGAGGGCCAGACGCAGCCGACCTTGCGCCGCAGCCCGGACGCCAGCGGCTTGCGGGCCTCCATGATGTCCTCGGGCGTCACCCCGTACGGGAGATCGAGGTCGGCGCGGTAGCCGGGGCCGTCGCGGACGATCTCGCTGGTGAAGCGCAGCCCGTTCATGTCGCCGCCCTTCTTGATGGCGGCGCTGATCCGGCTGTTCCCGATGGAGTCGAGACCGCGCAGCACGATCGACCCGGTGAGCTTCTGCACCTCCGTCTTCAACACGGCGGGGCCGATGACCGGAGCGTCGGGCTGCTGACCGGCCATACCGAGGAGCAGCACACCGCCGGCCGCGAACGCGTACATCAGCGCGGGGGCCATGACGTAGAGCCAGAGGGCGAAGCCGACGCCGAACACGGCGGCGACCAGGGTGACCAGGCCGCGCAGCCGGACCCGTCCGGCCCGCAGCCGGGACAGGCGCATGTACTCCTCGACGTCCTCGGCGCGGACGGCGGCGGCCCGCAGGGGGGCGGCTTCGCGGTCCCAGATCCACCGGTTGGTGGTGGCGATGAACCGGCAGGCCCCCCGCGGCGACATCAGCGCGAGACGCCCGGCGTAGACCGGGAGCCGCACGCCGTGGAAGAGGGCGCTGTATCCGGCGTTCGCGCCGGCGTGGCGGGCGGTGGCGGTGAAGTCGCGCCGGTCGGTCAGCCACCCGGCCAGGACCGGCTTGCGCTTCTCCACGCTCACCTTCGGCTCCGGCAGGGCGGGGTTGTCGACCGCGACGGGCACGGTCGTTTCGTGGTCGTCGTCCAGGTCGGGGACCGGCCGCAGATGCGCGGCCGGTGCCGTGGTGTCCGTCATGCTGGTACTTCCTCCTGCTCGATGGTTCGGGACGGGGGAAGGAGGGGTGGCCGGTTTCCTTGGCCGGGTCCGGCCGCCCCCGCTCAGTCGCGCTCGGCCTTGTGGACGGCCCGCTCAGCGAGGCGTACGCGCTGCTCGGCGTCCTTGCGGGCCTGGCGGGCGGCGGTCTTGTCGGTGCGGGGGGCGGTGCGCTCGGCGGCCTTGGCCCTGGCCAACTCCTGCCGGGTGGTGGCCTGCACCTCGTGCAATGCCGTCAGCTCCCGCTGCCCGCGCTCGGCGGCCACGGCGTCGATGGCGTGGATACGGGCCGTCACCCTGTCGTCGACACAGTCGGCCAGAGCCTGCTTGAAGCCCTTGCGGAACAAGCGGGAACGTTCGCGGGACTCGGCTCGGGTGTAGCTGTACATGGTGAACCTCCCTGGCGGGGGCCGGTCTGTCCGGCCCTCCGCCCGCCCGGTACGAGACCGGACGGACAGAGGGCCGTCAGCGACGGCGGCCCCTGCGCAGCGAAGAGGCGGCGGCCTTGCCGTCCGCACCTCCTACCGACTTCACGACGCTCACGACCCCCCACGTCAGGGCGACGGCGAGGAACGCGAGGATCGCCAGGTTCGCGGCGATTGCGGTGAGCGCCCCGACGAGGAGGGGGCCGAAGTAGACGCCGGCGGCGACGGCCCCGGCGCCCATGCCGGAGCCGAGGGCGAGGCGCTGAACGGTGCGGTCCGGGGGTGCCTGGTGGACGTGGACGATCTGCGGGACCGCGTTGGTGGGCTGGTAGGTGGCGGGGAGGTGGTCGGTGTAGGCGGGGGTGCCGTCCGGGAGGTGCACGACGGACGGGGGCCGGGGGGCGGGCAGGTGGTCCATGTGGTGTCCCTTCGGGTCAGGCGGCGGGGGTGTCGTGGCAGGGCACGCACATGCCGAGCGAGCGCGGGATGCAGTACCCGGCGTCGACATGGCAGTTGGGGCAGGTGCGGCGGGCCCGCATGGCCGCAGCCAGAGCGGCGGCGCGGGCCGGGGTCATGGGGCGTACGGGCTTGGCCCGGTCGACGCGGTAGAGGTAGGCGACCAGCGGTTCACGTCGACGGCGGGGCCGGTGGAGTTCCGCGACGACGTCCTGACCACCCGGCCGCAGCCCCATCGCGCGGAGCTGACGGCGGGTGGCCAACCCGTCGGGGGCGAGACGCCACCGGTAGATGTCGGCCATCAGGCGGCCGCGACGCGTTTCCACGCGCCCCGGAGCCGGACTTCGGAGGCAGAGTGGCCGGCGGCCCGGAAGCGAGTGGACATCTCCCGGTAGGACAGGGCCGGGGTCTCGCTGTGCCGGATCTCATCCACCAACCGGTCCAGCTCCACATCGCTCAAGGCGGGCGTGGCCTCCAGTGCGGGGAGCGGGGTGGTGGGGCCCCAGACTGGTAGCTCCCAGGTGGGTGCGACGCCGGGTGTGACGCGGGTCGTCACGCTGGTCAGCGCCCTGCCGGTGTCCTTCCCGGACCGGGTGCTCTCCAGCGTCGACCAGGCACGGGCGAGGGTGGTGGCGGTCTGTGCCTGGACGCGTGCGACGCGCGCCCCGGCCTGCGTCACAGCCGTCAACCGCGTCTCCTCCGTGCCCGCCTCGGCCCGCAGCCGAGCACGGGCGACCGCGGCTTCGTCGCGGGCTTCCTGCTGGATGCCCTGGATCGCCTCCAGCGCGGACCCGGTCAGCGCGGTCCGCTCCCACAACCCGTGAACCAGCCACAAGGCTTTCGCGGCCAGGGGCAGCCAGGCGACCGCGAGCCACGCGCCGGCGCTTCCATCGGCGGTGACGGCGTGGGCAACCAGGACACCGGTCGCGACCAGGCCGAAGCCCCAGCCCACTGCTGTGACCGGGGTGGAATGGTCGCCCTGCGCGGCGAGCCGACGTTCGTAAGCGAGCGTGGCGAGCCACCCTCCGTCGATCCCCAGCCCGACCACCAGCGCGATCAGCCACGGCATCGAGGTGCCCAGCCACATCACGACCACGGCCAGCGTCAGGATCATGGACACCGCCGTCATCGCGACGGCCGGCAGAACCGTCTTCGCGGCCTTGGCACTCATGCCGCACCACCCGAAACCGGACGGTCGACCATCTCGATGAGGCTTTCCACGGTGGCCTCAAGGCGGCCGATCATCCGGGCCATGGCGGACACATCCAACAGGCTCATGGACTGTGCATCCGCGAGGGCCTGGCGGGCGGCGAGGATGCGGGTGCGGTCGTAGGCGGTGAGATCGAAGCGACCGTCCATCAGGCCGCACCTCCCGACAGGCTCACGTCGGCCGACCGGTTGGCCAGCTCCCGGCGGGCCGCCAGCACCCGCCGGCGGGCCCGGCGGATACGCCGCTCGTCCAGCTCGGTCGGCGTGCGGTCGATGGTCATGATCTGCGCGTCCAGCAGGACGACGTCCGCCAGAATGGCGGGCATCTCCGTCTCGATCGTGTCCAGCTCGGCGTCCGACGGCTCACCGTCGAACGGGGTGGCCGTAACAACGGCCTCAAGTGCTGCGATGCTTTTCATGGGTCTGTTCCTTTCAGGCAGGAACGGCTCACCACGAACCCCCGGAGTTGCTGCTCCGGGGGTTCTCGCCGTTGGAAACCAGCTATCCGGCTCCCCTCGGCCCCGCCCGTACGACCCAAGAAGACCGGACGGGCGGGGGAGGCAACCGGCAGGGCTTCGCCAGCCAGCCGCTACCACGGCTGACCAGTCCCGAGCCTGCGAATCGGTGCGTCATCGTCACTGCTCTGACGCCAGCAGAGCGGCGCGTACCGGGTGGCAGTCATGGTGATGATCACCAGGGCTGTTCTCCAGAGCCAGCACGCCAAAAGGGGCCGCCGACGACATCGCCCGGCCGTCCGCGGGGACAGGGACTTCCACCCCGTCGAATCACTCACACACTGTTCAGTTCAGAAGGACCAGCAGTTCCCTGACGAGCGCGGTAACCCCTGGTAGGCAGGGGCTCCCGCCGGAGCGGGACTCACCAAGCACTGATGCGTGTGCTTCCTGTGCTGTGCAGGCAGCCCAAAGAAGGGCGGCAGATGCTCGCTGTCCTAGGACTGCGGTGCGCCTGAGATGACAATGGCTCACAGTCCTGGGACTGTCAACAGTCCTGGGACTGTGTTTGACTGGATGTCGTTGAGAGGAGTGCGCGTGGCACCCAAGTGGCGGGAACTGGCCGACAAGCTGGCCGAGCAGATCAAAAGTGGTGAGCTGCCCCCGGGCCGGCAGCTGCCGCATATCCGTGACCTGGTCAAGGATGGCGAGGGGTCGAAGTCCACGGTTCACGCTGCCTACAAGGCGTTGGAGGCCGAAGGGCTGGTGACCTCTTCCCGAGGCCACGGCACCGTGGTGCGGAGCCGGGCGCCACTCAAGCGGCTCGGTATCGCTCGGTACGACAAAGCCAAATGGCGTGACGGGGAGGAGGTCGCGTTTATTGCTGACCGCGTGGCTTCGGGGCGTGCGCACAAGCGCGGCGAGCAGACGCAAAGCGTGCGCCGTGTGCCGGCCACGCCAATCGTGGCTGCTGCACACGGTCTCCCGGAAGGTTCCGAGGTATACGCGCGAGCCCGCCTTGTGAGGGAAGGGGACCAGCCCACGCACACCCTGACCAGCTACTACCGTCCGGAGCACGTCGAGGGAACACGGCTTGTCGACCCGACTCCGGGCCCGGCCGGCAAGGGCGGCGGGTATCGCGTGCTCTACGACGCGGGGTACGAGATTGACCACATGCGGGAGGAGCTATTCGCGCGTGCCGCGGCGTCGGAGGAAGCCGCGATTCTTCAACTCGCGCCCGGAGAGTGGGTTGTGGAACTACACCGGACCACCTACACGGCTGACGGGACTGTGGTGGAGTTCGCCATCGGTGTTCACGCAGCGACCCGCTTCGCTTGGGCGTACGACTTCAAGGTTCCCGACTCGGCGGAAGGTGAGACGCAGTGATTTCCGTGCAGACTTGGTCTGATGCCCAGCGGCTCTGGGATTTCCAGCAGATGCACCACCAACCGCGGCCCTGTTCGGTCGGCATCGGTCTCGGTAGTCATGACCTCGGCGTGGCTGATGTGACCGTGAAGCTCTACCAGCGCGGCATGTTCCCACTGATCGTCTTCACAGGGGCGACCAGCAGGACGACTCGTGACCGGATGCCCCGGGGGGAAGCCGAGCACTATCGGGAACGGGCGCTGGGACTGGGCGTTCCTGCATCAGTGATCCTCGTTGAGCCGAAGGCGCGCAATACAGGCGAAAACATCAACTTCACACGCGAACTACTCAGAGGGCGAGGCATCGAGGTGTCATCCGCAATGCTCGTGAGTAAGCCGTATGAGGAGCGGCGGGCATACGCGACGGCCCGCAAAGTCTGGCCGGGAGTCGAGATCGTCAGTGCATCGGCACCTATGACGCTCGCGGAGTACGTCGACTCCATGAAGGACCCGCGTCTAGTGCTGGACATGCTCGTGGGGGCCCAACAGCGTCTGCTCATCTACCCGAAGCAAGGCTTCATGATCAGGCAAGAGGTGCCGGACTCTGTTGCTGCGGCCTACGAAAATCTGTGTTCCGAAGGGTTCACGAGCCGCCTCGCGCCGGCGGATTAGCAGCCTTGCGGGCCATGCGTAGCCAGGCGCCGTCACATAGACTTGCTATAGGGGGCAGCTAAGCAGCAGGCTGGAGGGCCGGTACTGATTTCAGTACCGGCCCTCCAGCTTTGAGCTTGTCTATCTGCATGACCACCGGGCCAGGGTATGCAAGCCATCCGCCAACGCACTCCATGGCTAGCCGAAGTGCAACGGGGGTGCTGTTACAGGTTTCACTATCTCATTTAAGGATCACGTGAATCGCTGAAACGATTTGCTCAACAAAGTTGAGTGTAGAGGTGACATCCTCAAACGTGATTGGGTTCTGCTCATAGGGTGGAACAGGACTGATGTCAGATTCATGCGCAATGGAATTGCGCCTGGCGACGATCAGCTTAAGTTCCTGTTTAAGGTCGCGGGCTGGTCGGCCAGTGATTTCACCGATCTCTTTCCAGAGTTCCCTTTCTGACACTAAACGTATCGCGTCTGCAATTTTGTCCGGGTTCTGGAATGAGAGGTACGAGTGACGCTCCCTGACCACTTCATCGAGCCATGCCACGCCACCCTCTTCGTTGAACTTTCGAACCGCTGACAGGGGAACTTGGAGCTTGAGCATCGCCGCTGGTGGAGCTTCGTGCTCGAACAGCTGAAGTAGACGTTCTCTGACCTCCTCGTGGATGTAGCGGTCCAGGGCGCTAACGCCCTGAACCAGTGCGCCACGGAGAAGGTCGCCCACTTGGAGTGCCCCAGTTACTTGGAGACTCAAGGCCGACGCGGTGCCCGCCGTGTGTCGCGCTGCGGAGATGTGCCTGATGAATTCCGAGTATGCAGGACTAGGGTTGGCGCTCATCTGGACTATTCTCGGATCTCGACAGGGGGCAGAGTGGTGTCCATCTCGCCGCTGATCAATGTGAGCTTTTCAATCCTTTGCGCGAGTTCAGAAAACTCAGCATGAAATCGCTCGGTGGATTCAATATTCGTGTCAAGCACGACGCCGACGTTGGGAATCTGGTCCTCCGTCAGCGCAAAGACGGGTGTGCTGTGCTCTTGGGAGACGCCGATAAGGCTATTGAAGTCAGCGATATAGGCTAGCGCCATATCTTCCCTGACTCCTGCCTTGCTGTATGCCTCGGGAGAGAGGAGTTGACCGCTCTTTTGGAGGGCGGGTCGAAGGGTCGACTTGAACGAGTGTCCGATCTCGTTGATCCATCGCTGGAAAGCAGCAGCGGGCTTTCCAGCGCGGGGTCGGAATCTCTGAACGATGGTCCCAAGGACCTTAGTGTTCCTGTCCGGGAAGGGATAGGCGGCGTCGGCTAGGATCTCCATCGAAGCGGCCTGAGAGGCCCACTTCCGCCATCGTGGAAGCACGCGAGAAAGAGAGTCAAGAGCCATAACGGAAAAGAAATCTGGGGCGACAGGGACGATGACGTAGTCGCTGATTCCGACCAGGTTTTGATTGATCGCGCCCAGGCCAGGACTCATGTCGATCAAAACGTAGTCAGCGCCAATTGATCTGGCTGTTTCGTCGATCGCATACGAAATGCTTCCCGGCACATTTTGCAGCGCCTGAATCGATCCAGATAGTTCTTGAGCGATGCCAAGCGTTACTTCGTATTCCGCCAGGCGAATGTCTCCGGCAAGTAGATGCAGTCCTTCTCTTCCAGAGACTTGAACGGTCGTTACGGCTTCAATCGGTCGTGGTCGTCCCTCGAATGCCGGAGCGACGGCTGAGCGAATCGTAGAGTCTCCATGCGCGGCGTAGAATGCCTCAAGTTCGCCAGATCCTTTGAAGCCCATGACCATGCCTGTGAGATTGCACTGGGCGTCCGTGTCCACCATGAGAACCGTGTGGCCTCGTTCGGCAAGCATCCATCCGACATGGAATACGCTGGTTGTCTTGCTCACTCCTCCTTTGTGATTAAAGAAAGCGATCCTGGTCGGACTGTTGCTGTTCGGTGTCATACGTCAATCGTGCCAGAAAGTAGTCCTTGATTCAGGGCAATGGTAAATGACATATAATTTTCAGGATCATCCGCATATTCAAGCATTGTGTTATTTTGTGCCGTTTTGGCCACCTATGGAAGCGCTGATGGCGGATCGAGGGGCTGCCGATAGATCCGATGGGGATCCCTGGGCCGTCTGTAGGTCATGCGCGGGCCAAGCGAAGTGCGCAAGGGTTGTGCATGCTGTAAGTGCAGTTCAGCGGGCCCCTAAACCTCAGTAGGCGGGGCAGACCTGAAAGCCGTTCCTGCTCACTGCCATAACCAAGGTCTACGCTGCGGTCCGTGGATGATCAGACGTACGACGATGCCTACCGCGGTTGGCGAGCATCGCTGACGACCCTGCTGGCTGATCCTGCACTGCTGGCGCGGTGGCAGGAGCGCCGCTTCCAGTTCGCTCACCGTGTCGGAGCCCTCCTGGCCGAAGCACACGAAGACAGCCCTGCTGTCACAGGGCCTGCTCTCTACGGGGTGTTCGCCGCCGATGCAGGCCTTTGCTACGTAGGACAGACACAGGAGGCCGAACGCCGCCTGCGGGACCTGCCAGTGGGCGAGAGCCACCACCTGGCCAACACGGTGCCACCCGAACTCTGGGAGAGGGTGGTGGTGATCCGCTGGCCACTGCTGCTTCCCGAAGCACCCGCAAACGAACACTCGCTGGCCGAGGAGATGGGCCCAACTGTCTGCGGCCTCGCACTGGAGCATGCCCTACAGGTGGCAACCGCCCCGCCATTGAACAGCCGGCGGCGGCGTACGTCCGGCGACTGGCAACCGCGGAACCTCGCACAGAGTCGCTCTCGTGGCGCAATCCACGCGCAATCCGTGCCTGGTCTGACCCAACTGACTCTTGCTGCTTGGTCAGCCCTCTCAGAGGCGGTAATACCGCAACACTCAGCGGTCGTCGACACCGAGACCGGCCGAGCGGTGTCCCCGACAGCACTGCATCGACCACCGGGTGCATGAGGAGTGGCGGCACGAAGTCGAGCGGATTTCCCCATACGTGCCCCCAGAGAGGCCGCTGGCGGAGAAACCGCAGATCACAGGCCCTAGATGGAGCCCGCTGTAAATCTGCCGGCTCAGCCTACCCAGGTTCGAACCCTGGCGCCGCCACCGAACGAGAAGCCCCCGACCAGTGATCTGGTCGGGGGCTTCTTCGTTGCACGCGTCCTGGCCAGGCCGGATCAGTTGCCCGCGACGTCCTTGACGGCCACGGCGACCGGCACGTTCCCGGAGATCGCTTCGAGGGTGAGGCCCGCCGTGGCCGGGGTGTCCAGCAGCTCCAGCAGCGTGGCAGCCACGTCGTCGCGGGGGATGGGGCCGCGGCCCGTCGAGGCGGCGAGGAGGACCTGTCCGGTGCCCGCGTCGTCCGTGAGCATGCCGGGCCGCAGGATCGTCCAGTCCAGCGAGCTCCGGGAGCGTACGTCGGCGTCGGCGGCGCCCTTGGCCCTCAGGTACACGTCGAAGACCTCGTCGCCGGAACGGTCGGGGTCGGCGCCCATCGACGAGACGACGAGGTAACGGCGTACGCCGGCCGCCTGGGCCGCCTCGGCGAACAGGACGGCCGCGTCGCGGTCGACGGTGTCCTTGCGGGAGGCGCCGCTGTTCGGCCCCGCGCCCGCCGCGAAGACGGCCGCGTCGGCGCCGCGCAGGACCTCCGCGGTCTGCTCGACGGTGGCCGATTCGAGGTCCAGCACGACGGGCTGGGCGCCGGCTTCGGTGAGGTCCTGGCTCTGTTCGGGTTTGCGGATGATGCCGACGGCTTCATCTCCGCGTGCGGCGAGCAGCCGCTCAAGCCGGAGTGCGATCTGTCCGTGTCCACCTGCGATGACAATGCGCATACCCCGACCGTACGCCCGGGGGCGGGCGCGCGCTCAGCTCCCGGGTCCCGTGCCGGGGTCGGATCGCCCCTGGCGCGGCAGGTCGAGGCCGGCGGTCGCGTCGGAGTCGGAGTCGCAGTACTCCCGTACGGCGCTGGTGCGGGCGACGACGCGGCCCCGGTGGACGACGATGCGGCTGTAGGCGAGGGAGAGTGCGGTGGAGAGCTGTTCGCCCCGTACGGCCAGGAGTTCGGCCGGGAAGCCCGCCTCGACGCGGACGTCGGGGAGGCCGAGGGCCGCGCGGGCGGTGGTGGAGACCATCGCGTACGCCTGTTCGGCGCGCAGGCCGACCTGGGAGGCGAGGAGGTAGGCCGCTTCGAGGGGGTCGCCGCGGCCGACGGGGTTGGCGGTGTCGCGCAGCGCCCCGCTGCCCGCCACGACGCGTACGCCGGCGGAGAGCAACAGGCGTACGGGGGCGGCCGTACGGCGCTCCACGCCGGTGCAGCCGCCCTGGGGCAGGCAGACGACGGTGATCCGGGCGGCGGCGAGCTGGTCGGCGGCGCGGGCGGCGACGCTCGGCGGCAGCCGGGCCAGGCCGGCGCAGGGTCCGAGGGTGACGCCGGGGCCCAGCCCCGCCGCCAGGGCGGCGATCCGGGCCAGGCGGGCGGGGTCGTCGCTGTCGGTGTGCAGATCCACGGGGCACCCGTGCTCGGCGGCGACCTCCAGGACGGCCTCGGTGTAGCCGATGGGGTCCGGGTCGAGGTCGGGGCAGCCGCCGACGACCGCCGCGCCCATCGTCACCGCGTCCCGGAGCATGGCGAGGCTGTCCGCCCCGGCGACGCCGGTGAGGAGGCGGGGGACCGCGACGGGCGTGAGGTCGGCGAGGCCGCGCAGGGTGCGCCGCGACTGGAGGACGGCTGCGAACGGGGCGAGGCCGCGCACGTCGCCGATGCGGACGTGGGCGCGCAGGGCGGTCGCGCCGTGGCCGAGCTGGAGGAGGGCGGCCTCGGTGGCGCGGCGCTGGATGTCCTCGGCGCGCTGGGAGGCGGGGCCCGGGCCGTCGGGGCCGGTGCCGTCCGCGGTGAGCGCGGTGTCGCTGTGGGCGTGCGGCTCGGCGGGTGCGGGGAGCAGGAGGTAGCCGCGGAGGTCGATGCGGGGGCTGCCGGAGGCGAGGCTGCCCGCGGTGCCCACGGCCTCGATGCGGCCGCCGCTCAGCCGGACGTCGACGGCGCGGCCGTCGGCGAGCCGGGCGCCGCTGAGGACGAGGGCGGGGGTGGCGCCGATGGGGGCCGCGGCCGCGCTGTCGGGCGCGTCGTCGTCGGGCCGCCGCGGCTGGCTGTCAGGCATCGCGCTCCTGGGAGGGGTGCAAGATCACGCGGAGTGGGGGTCGAGCCTAAGGGCTCTTCCGCGGTCCCCGGAGGATCAGCGCTCGCTGCGTCGGACGCGGCGGACGGCGGGTGAGGCGCGGCGGGCGCGGCGGCGTCCGGCGGGGCGCTGAATTGTCGTACCGGAGCAGTCCGAACGGCTGTGCGCGACGGGCGGGGCGCCAGCCCGCACGGGCTGGATCAAGGCCTGATCAGGAGGTGTGGAGGAGGCCGTGCGCGGGGTCGGACGGGAGGCCGGGAAGGGTTGTCCCAACGGATTTGGGCAACCGGCCCAGGAGCGTGTAATGTCTTCATCGCTCGCCCCAATAGCTCAGTCGGTAGAGCGTCTCCATGGTAAGGAGAAGGTCTGCGGTTCGATTCCGCATTGGGGCTCTGGTGATCGGGAAGTCCCGCTTCGGCGGGACGACTCATCATCAAAGCGGTGTAGCTCAGTCGGTAGAGCAAGCGGCTCATAATCGCTGTGTCACCGGTTCAAGTCCGGTCACCGCTACTAACGGTAGCCGATTGCTGGGTCGGTCCTTCGATCGGCTACTCTTTTATGCGTTCATCCGTCCACCGTCCGTCCAAGGAGCACTCACGTGGCTGCCACCGACGTCCGCCCGAAGATCACGCTGGCCTGCGTGGAGTGCAAGGAGCGGAACTACATCACCAAGAAGAACCGGCGTAACAACCCGGACCGTCTTGAGATGAAGAAGCACTGCCCGCGCTGCAACTCGCACACCGCGCACCGCGAAACGCGCTGAATCAGGCTCGTACACGAGGCCGCCCCCACTGGGGGCGGCCTCGTGTCGTTGTATGGGGTCGCTCCCCACACGGGGGGCGGCCTTTATTCGTCTTTCATCAGGAGGTAGCGAGCTCATGGCGCTCGACCAGTCCTTCGTGGGGCGGACCTATCCGCCCACCCCGGCGTACGAGGTCGGCCGGGAGAAGATCCGCGAGTTCGCCGAGGCGGTGGGCGACGCCCATCCGGCCTACGTCGACGGGGAGGCCGCCCGTGCGCTCGGCCATCCCGATGTGATCGCGCCGCCCACGTTCGTCTTCTCGATCACCTACCGGGCCGCCGGGCAGGTGGTGCAGGACCCGCAGCTGGGCCTGGACTACAGCCGGGTGGTGCACGGCGACCAGAAGTTCACCTATGTGCGTCCGGTGCGCGCGGGGGACCGGCTGACGGTCACCACGACGATCGAGGGCATCAAGTCCCTGGCCGGCAACGACATTCTGGATGTACGCGGAGACGTGCGCGACGAGGCCGGCGAGCTGGTGGTCACGGCGTTCATGAAGCTGGTGGCGCGCGCCGCCGAGGAGGCGTGATGACGGCGAAGGTCGGATACGGGTCGGTCGAGAAGGGCACGGAGCTGCCCCCGCAGACGTTCCGGGTGACGCGGGCCACGCTCGTCCGGTACGCGGGCGCGTCGGGGGACTTCAACCCCATCCACTGGAACGAGAAGTTCGCGCGCGAGGTCGGCCTGCCGGACGTCATCGCGCACGGCATGTTCACCATGGCCGAGGCGATCCGCGTGGTCACGGACTGGGTCGGCGACCCGGGCGCGGTCGTCGAGTACGGGGTGCGCTTCACCCGGCCGGTCGTCGTGCCCAACGACGACGAGGGCGCGCTGATCGAGGTCAGCGGCACGGTCACGGAGAAGCTGGAGGACAACCTCGTGCGGGTGGGCCTGGTCGCGGTCTGCGACGGCAAGAAGGTGCTCGGCGTCTCCCGGGCCGTCGTCCGGCTCGCCTGAGCCCTGAGCCCTGAGCCCTGAGCTTTGAGCTTTTGAGCTCTGAGCTCTGAGCCCTGGAACCTGAGCCCTGCCGGTCCCTGGCCCCGGGTGTCGTGCCCTGGGCCCCGGTCTGCGCCCGCGCCGCGCGACCGCGCCGTACGCGGCCGGTCGTACGAGGCGGACGGGGCCGCGCGGCCGTACGGGCGAGGAGAGCGTCCCCCCGGGGCGCCCCTCGCCCGTACGCGGCCACCTGGCCGGGGAGGGGCGCACGTCCGCTCGGGCGGCGGCGCGGACCGTACTCTTGTCCCCGTGCAGGAACTTCACGACGCCCCTCTCGCCCCCCTGACCACCTTCCGGCTCGGCGGCCCCGCTGCCCGGCTGCTGACGGCCACCACCGACGCCGAGGTGGTCGCCGCGGTGCGCGAAGCCGACACCAACGGCACCCCGCTGCTGGTGATCGGCGGCGGGTCCAACCTGGTCATCGGGGACAAGGGCTTCGACGGCACCGCCCTGCGGATCGCCACCCGGGGCTTCGCGCTCGAGGGGACGTCCCTGGAGGTGGCGGCCGGCGAGGTGTGGACCGACGTCGTGGCCCGGACCGTCGAGGAGGGCCTCGCGGGCATCGAGTGCCTGGCCGGCATCCCCGGGTCCGCGGGCGCGACGCCCATTCAGAACGTCGGCGCGTACGGGCAGGAGGTGTCCTCCACGATCACGGGGGTCGTCGCCTATGACCGGCACGCCCGGGAGACGGTGACGCTGTCGAACGCGGAGTGCGCGTTCTCCTACCGCCACAGTCGCTTCAAGGCGGAACCCGACCGTTTCGTGGTGCTCCGTGTCCGCTTCGAGCTGGAAGAGGCCGCCGGGTTGTCGGCGCCTCTCAGGTACCCCGAGACGGCCAGGGCGATGGGCGTCGAACCGGGCGAGCGCGTGCCCCTGTCGGCCGCCCGGGAGACCGTGCTGCGGCTGCGCGCGGGCAAGGGAATGGTGCTGGACCCCCAGGACCACGACACCTGGTCCGCGGGGTCCTTCTTCACCAACCCCCTGCTCGACCCCGCCCCGTACGAGGACTTCCTCGCCCGGGTCCGCGAGCGCCTGGGCCCGGACGTGACGCCCCCCGCGTTCCCCGCGGAGGACGGCCGCACCAAGACGTCGGCGGCCTGGCTGATCGACCGGGCCGGTTTCACCAAGGGCTACGGCAGCGGCCCCGCCCGGATCTCCACCAAGCACACCCTCGCCCTGACCAACCGGGGCGGGGCCACCACAGAGGACCTGCTGGCCTTGGCGCGCGAGGTCGTCGCCGGGGTCCACGCCGCGTTCGGCGTCACCCTCGTCAACGAGCCGGTGACGGTGGGCGTCAGCCTGTAGCGCCCCGGCAGGCGCGGTACCGAGCGGCGGACGACAGGGCCGGGGACGGCCGTGCGCGCGTTCGTCGGCGTCCAGCGGGCGATGCTCAGTAGGCGATGCCCACGCCCTGCCGCACGGCCGTCGCGTCGTCGGTCAGAGCGAGCATCGCGTGCGCCACGTCGGCCCGTGAGATGGACCGGCCGCTGCGCGGTGTGCCGCCCACGACCCGGCGGTAGACCCCCGTGGACGGCCCGTCCGTCAGTTTCGGCGGCCGCACCACGGTCCAGTCCGTCGCACTGCGGGCCAGGGCCGCCTCCATCCGGGCGAGATCGGCGTACACGTCCGCCAGGACCGCGGAGACGCCCTTGCGCATCAGCCGGTCCACCAGCGGGTCGCCCTGCGGCTTCGGGCCGACCGGCGCCGCGCTCACCACCACCAGCCGCCGCGCCCCCTCGGCCTCCATGGCCGTCAGAATCCGGCCGGTCAGCCGCTCGGCGACGCCGTTCGCCTTCCGCCCGCGCGAGCCCAGGGAGGACAGCACGGCGTGCCGGCCCGCCACCGCGGCCCGCACCGCCGGCTCGTCGTCCAGCCGGACGGTCGCGTGCAGGTCCGCGTCCGCGAGGGCGCCGGGCAGCTTCGCGGGGTCGCGGACCACGGCCGTCACCTCGTGGCCGGCGGCCAGGGCCTGCCGCACCACGTGCTGACCGACACCGCCGGTCGCTCCGAACACGGTGAGTCTCATCGTGTGCCTTTCGGTGGGTGAGTGTTCACTCACCTCTAGGGTGGACGCACCCGCACGCCCTCGTCAACGTCCCCGGCTCGCCGCCGGGCTGGAGTGCCCATGGACCAGAAGCCCGCCCGCGTCCGGATCGTCGACGCGGCGCACGACCTGATGCTCTCCATCGGCCTGGCCCGGACCACCACCAAGGAGATCGCCAGGGCGGCCGGATGCTCCGAGGCGGCGCTCTACAAGTACTTCAGCGGCAAGGAGGAACTCTTCGTCACCGTCCTCACGGAGCGGCTGCCGAGGCTCGGGAGCCGGCTCACCGACCTGACCGCGGGGCGGGGCACGGTCGAGGGCAACCTCACGGACATCGCCCGGCAGGCCGCCCTGTTCTACGAGCAGACCTTCCCGATGGCCGCGTCCCTGTACGCCGAACCCCAGCTCAGGCACCGGCACGAGCAGGGCATGCGGGAGCTGGACACCGGGCCCCACCGCCCCATCCAGCAGCTCGACGCCTACCTGCGGGCCGAACAGGACATGGGCCGGGTCCGGGCGGACGCGGACACCTACGCCGCCGCCTCCCTGCTGCTGGGCGCCTGCGCGCAGCGGGCCTTCGCCTACGCCGCGCTCCCCGGCGGAACGCCCCCGCAGTCGCTGGACGACTTCGCCGGCGCGGTCGCCCGGACGCTGCTGGCCGGGATCGGGTAGCGCCCCACGGGCGGAGCCCGTCGGAGGGGCACGGGGCGCGGCCTACGCGAGCCAGTCGTCGATCCCCGACAGCAGCTTCTCCCGTACGCCGACGGGCGCGGTCGACGCGCGGACGGACTGGCGGGCCAGCTCCGCCAGCTCCTCGTCGGTGAAGCCGTGATGGCGGCGCACCAGCTCGTACTGGGCGGCCAGCCGCGAACCGAACAGCAGCGGGTCGTCCGCGCCCAGCGCCATCGGCACGCCCGCGTCGAAGAGGGTGCGCAGAGGGACGTCGGAGGGCTTGTCGTAGACGCCGAGCGCCACGTTGGACGAGGGGCAGACCTCGCAGGTCACCCCCCGCTCCGCGAGCCTGCCCAGCAGCCGGGGGTCCTCGGCGGCGCGGACGCCGTGGCCGATGCGTGTGGCGTCCAGGTCGTCGAGGCAGTCCCGCACGCTGGAGGGCCCCGCGAGCTCCCCGCCGTGCGGCGCCGCCAGCAGCCCGCCGTCGCGGGCGATGGCGAAGGCCCGGTCGAAGTCGCGGGCCATCCCGCGCCGCTCGTCGTTGGAGAGCCCGAATCCGACGACGCCCCGGTCCGCGTACCGCACGGCGAGCCGGGCCAGGGTGCGGGCGTCCAGCGGGTGCTTCATCCGGTTCGCGGCGATCACCACGCGCATCCCGAGCCCGGTCTCCCGCGCGGCGCTGTCCACGGCGTCGAGGATGATCTCGATGGCCGGGATCAGCCCGCCCAGCAGCGGGGCGTACGAGGTGGGGTCGACCTGGATCTCCAGCCAGCCGGAACCGTCCGCGACGTCCTCCTGGGCGCTCTCGCGGACCAGTCGGCGGATGTCCTCCGGGGACCGCAGACAGGACCGGGCGATGTCGTAGAGGCGCTGGAAACGGAACCAGCCGCGCTCGTCGGTCGCCCGCAGTTCGGGCGGCTCGCCGCCGGTCAGGGCGTCCGGGAGGCGGACCCCGTACTTGTCGGCGAGTTCCAGCAGGGTGGTGGGCCGCATCGACCCGGTGAAGTGCAGGTGCAGGTGGGCCTTGGGCAACAGACGTACATCACGCTCCATTGGAAGATCCTGCCGCACGGGCGGGCCGGAGCGGTAGCCGCTTTCCCTCTTGGGGGGCCGCTCGAACAAAAAGCGCCCCCGGCCGGGAGACGGCCGGGGGCGCGATCGGTGAGCGGGTCAGGTCTTGGCCTCGCCCAGCAGCTTCTGGATGCGCGAGACGCCCTCGGTGAGGTCGTCGTCGCCCAGGGCGTAGGACAGGCGCAGGTAGCCCGGGGTGCCGAAGGCCTCGCCCGGCACGACGGCGACCTCGGCCTCGTCCAGGATCAGGGCGGCCAGCTCGACGCTGGTGGCCGGGCGCTTGCCGCGGATCTCCTTGCCGAGCAGCCCCTTGACCGACGGGTAGGCGTAGAACGCGCCCTCGGGCTCGGGGCAGAGCACGCCGTCGATCTCGTTGAGCATCCGCACGATGAGCTTGCGGCGGCGGTCGAAGGCGGTACGCATCTCGGCGACCGCGTCCAACGGGCCGGAGACGGCGGCGAGCGCCGCCGCCTGCGCGACGTTGGAGACGTTGGACGTGGCGTGCGACTGGAGGTTGGTGGCGGCCTTGACGACGTCCTTCGGGCCGACGATCCAGCCCACCCGCCAGCCGGTCATCGCGTACGTCTTGGCGACGCCGTTGACCACGATGCACTTGTCGCGCAGCTCGGGGACGATCGCCGGGAGGGAGGTGAAGGACGCGTCGCCGTAGACGAGGTGCTCGTAGATCTCGTCGGTGAGCACCCACAGGCCGTGCTCGACGGCCCAGCGGCCGATGGCCTCGGCGTCGGCCTCGCTGTAGACGGCGCCGGTCGGGTTGGAGGGCGAGACGAACAGGACGACCTTGGTCTTCTCGGTGCGCGCGGCCTCCAGCTGCTCCACGGAGACGCGGTAGCCGGTGGTCTCGTCGGCGACGACCTCGACGGGGACGCCGCCGGCGAGCCGGATCGACTCCGGGTAGGTGGTCCAGTAGGGGGCGGGGACGATGACCTCGTCGCCCGGGTCGAGGATCGCGGCGAAGGCCTCGTAGATGGCCTGCTTGCCGCCGTTGGTCACCAGGATCTGGCTGGCGTCGACCTCGTAGCCGGAGTCGCGCAGCGTCTTCTGCGCGATGGCGGCCTTGAGCTCGGGGAGCCCGCCGGCCGGGGTGTAGCGGTGGTACTTCGGGTTGCGGCAGGCCTCGACCGCGGCCTCGACGATGTAGTCGGGTGTCGGGAAGTCGGGCTCGCCGGCGCCGAAGCCGATCACCGGACGCCCGGCTGCCTTGAGGGCCTTGGCCTTGGCGTCGACGGCGAGGGTCGCGGACTCGGAGATCGCACCGATGCGGGCGGAAACCCGGCGCTCGGACGGTGAAGTTGCAGCGCTCATGGGCCCCATGGTCCCAGACCGGAAAAGCCGCCGGCACGGGGGTTTCACCGTCCGGACAGGACCCGGACACCACCGGGAGGAGGACCGGCCGGAGAGGGGCTGTTCGACGTGGCGGCCCCGAACACGTACACTCACCTGTCGTTGGCCTTCACCGGCCGCACCGTTCCCGCACCCGGTCACGGGGGAGGATGCGGTAGGTTGGTGGAAACCACAAAGGGTCGTAGCTCAATTGGTAGAGCACTGGTCTCCAAAACCAGCGGTTGGGGGTTCAAGTCCCTCCGGCCCTGCTACACACTCCTTCGCCAGGATGTGTGCGCATGTACGTACTTCATTGCACAGCCGTGCGGCTCCACCGGGCGCGGCACGGCCACGACCCGGAATCAGGTGAGTAGCGTGACGGACGCCGTGGGCTCCATCGACATGCCTGATGCTGAGGATGAAGCTCCCGAGTCGAAGAAGAAGACTCGGAAGGGCGGCAAGCGCGGCAAGAAGGGCCCTCTGGGCCGTCTCGCGCTGTTCTACCGTCAGATCGTCGCCGAACTCCGTAAGGTTGTCTGGCCGACCCGTAGCCAGCTGACGACGTACACCTCCGTGGTGATCGTGTTCGTCGTCGTCATGATCGGTCTTGTTACCGTCCTTGACATGGGATTCGCGCGGGTCATCAAGTACGTCTTCGGCTGATCCCGCGGAAGGCGTCGGACCGGCGCCCCTTTCGCACGTTCCACCCTTTGTATCCAGGAAGAAGCAGCCATCGTGTCTGACCCGAACCTGAACGACGCCGTCGAGCCCGAGGCTGGTGCCTTCGAGTCCGCCAAGGACGAGCTCGACATCGTTGAGGCTGCTGACTCCGTGGACCCGGACCAGGCCGAAGCCGCTGACCGCGCCGCGGGCGAGCCCGCCGAGCAGGCCGCGGCCACCGCCGCCCCCGAGGACGACACGGTCACCGGCGAAGCCGACGACGCCGCTGAGGCGACCGTGGCCGACGACGAGAGCGCCGACGAGGAAGAGGCCGAGCCGGCCGCCCCCGTCGACCCCGTCGCCGCCCTGCGGGACGAGCTGCGCGGCCTCCCCGGCGAGTGGTACGTCATCCACACCTACGCCGGCTACGAGAAGCGCGTGAAGGCCAACCTGGAGCAGCGCGCCGTCTCGCTCAACGTCGAGGAGTTCGTCTACCAGGCCGAAGTGCCCGAGGAAGAGATCGTCCAGATCAAGAACGGCGAGCGCAAGAACGTCCGCCAGAACAAGCTTCCCGGCTACGTCCTGGTCCGTATGGACCTGACGAACGAGTCCTGGGGCGTCGTGCGCAACACGCCCGGTGTCACCGGCTTCGTGGGCAACGCCTACGACCCGTACCCGCTGACCCTGGACGAGATCGTGAAGATGCTCGCCCCGGAGGCCGAGGAGAAGGCCGCCCGTGAAGCCGCGGAGGCCGAGGGCAAGCCCGCCCCGTCCCGCAAGATCGAGGTCCAGGTGCTGGACTTCGAGGTGGGCGACTCGGTCACCGTCACCGACGGCCCCTTCGCGACGCTGCAGGCCACGATCAACGAGATCAACGCCGACTCGAAGAAGGTCAAGGGCCTCGTCGAGATCTTCGGCCGCGAGACCCCGGTCGAGCTCAGCTTCGACCAGATCCAGAAGAACTAGCGCTTCCCGCCGGTTTCTGGACACATGCCTACCCAGCAGGTCAGAGGGGTTTCGCGGCCCGTCTGACCTGCTGGGTTTTTGGTCGCACGACCATACCCGTTATCGTTGTGCGGTATGCCTCCATCCGGATGACCGGAATCGGCGGCGAAACACTCTCAACTGGACCCGGAGAGAGCAATGCCTCCCAAGAAGAAGAAGGTCACGGGGCTTATCAAGCTCCAGATCAACGCCGGTGCGGCGAACCCGGCCCCGCCGGTCGGCCCCGCACTGGGTCAGCACGGCGTCAACATCATGGAGTTCTGCAAGGCCTACAACGCCGCGACCGAGTCGCAGCGTGGCATGGTCGTGCCGGTGGAGATCACGGTCTACGAGGACCGCTCCTTCACCTTCATCACGAAGACTCCGCCGGCCGCCAAGCTGATCCTCAAGGCCGCGGGTGTGGACAAGGGCTCCGGCGAGCCGCACAAGACCAAGGTCGCCAAGCTGACGGCCGACCAGGTCCGCGAGATCGCCACGACGAAGCTCCCCGACCTGAACGCCAATGACCTCGACGCCGCGTCGAAGATCATTGCCGGCACCGCCCGCTCCATGGGCATCACGGTCGAAGGCTGATTCAGCCCCGTAGCCCTCAGTGGTAGGACCAAGCGCTGGTCCGCACCACGACTCCACACTCTGAAACCACAGGAGTAGAAGTGAAGCGCAGCAAGAACCTCCGCGCTGCGGACGCCAAGATCGACCGGGAGCGCAACTACGCCCCGCTCGAGGCCGTCCGGCTCGCCAAGGACACCGCCTCCACGAAGTTCGACGGCACCGTCGAGGTCGCCTTCTGCCTGGGTGTCGACCCGCGCAAGGCCGACCAGATGGTCCGCGGCACCGTGAACCTCCCGCACGGCACCGGCAAGACCGCCCGGGTCCTGGTCTTCGCGACCGGTGACCGTGCTGCGGCCGCGGAAGCCGCCGGAGCCGACATCGTCGGCGCCGACGAGCTCATCGACGAGGTGGCGAAGGGCCGTCTGGACTTCGACGCCGTCGTCGCCACTCCGGACCTCATGGGCAAGGTCGGCCGCCTCGGCCGCGTGCTCGGTCCGCGTGGTCTGATGCCGAACCCGAAGACCGGCACCGTCACCCCCGACGTCGTGAAGGCTGTCAACGACATCAAGGGCGGCAAGATCGAGTTCCGCGTCGACAAGCACTCGAACCTGCACTTCATCATCGGCAAGGTCTCCTTCGACGAGACCAAGCTGGTGGAGAACTACGCAGCGGCGCTGGATGAGATCCTCCGTCTGAAGCCGTCCGCCGCCAAGGGCCGCTACATCAAGAAGGCCACGCTGGCCACCACGATGGGCCCCGGCATCCCGCTGGACGCCAACCGCACCCGCAACCTCCTCGTCGAGGAGGACCCGGCCGCCGTCTGAGCCACCGTGCTCACCCGGTAGCCGCGTCGTTCGCGTGCACTGTGTGGACGGGCCCCGCAACCTTTCGAGGTGCGGGGCCCGTCCTCGTCTGTACGAGGAGCGATGGCTGTCGGCGCCCTGTGCCACTGTGGTGCGGGGAACGACGGACGATACGAGGGGTGGACCGGTTACATGCGGACGATCACGGCACGACGGGTGGGGACGGCTCTGGCCGCGGCGGTGGCGCTGACGTCGATGGCGGCCTGCGGGGGCCCGGACGGCCCGGACGGTTCCTCGGGCGCGGAAAAGAAGCGCTCGGGCGGCGCGGCGAGGACGAGCTCGGTCGCCGCCCTGAAGCAGGTGCAGCAGAAGACCGGCGGCGCCGAGTCGGCCCGGGTCGAGGGCACCACGCGCATGGGAGACACGATGTCCATGAAGCAGTCCGGGGTCATCGGCTGGAGCGACGGACTCGCGGGCGAGCTGACCATCGCCTACACCGGCGGCACCATGGCCGACGCCCTGAAGCAGTCGGGCGGCGACGGATCGATCCGGGCGCGCTACTTCAAGGACGAGTACTACGCCGACATGGGCGACGCGCTCGCGGCCGACACCGGCGGCAAGCACTGGATACGCTACTCCTACGAGGACCTGGCCGAGCTGGGCGGAGCCACCGGCGACGTCATGAGGGACCAGATCCAGAACAGCACGCCCCAGCAGGGCGTGAAGGCGCTCCTGGCCTCCGGTGACGTCAAGAAGGTCGGGCAGGAGGACGTCCGGGGGGTCGCCGCGACTCACTACTCCGGCACCGTCGACGTGGCGGAGCTGAGCGCGAAGAACAGCGATCTGGACGCCGAGCAGCTGGCCGCCTTCAAGGAGCAGATGGCCCTGGCCGGGGTGACCACCCAGACCGTGGACATCTGGGTGGACGAGGACGACCTGCTGGTGAAGAAGACCGAGCGCGGCGAGATGAAGACCGGCGCGTTCGACTCCACCCTCTTCTACAGCGACTACGGCACGAAGATCCCCTCCGAGCGGCCGGCCCCCTCGGACACCGTGGACTTCAAGGAGCTGCTGAAGCAGGGCGGGGCCCCGGGCGCCTCCTGAGGCTCGCCGGGCACCGTCCCGGACCTCCCGCGTAAGGGACGAGCGGGGACGAGCAGGGACGGATTTGCCGGGCGCGGTCCCGGTCGCGTACTCTCACCAGGAAGCCAAAGACCGCTGGTCGTCGCCGCGCTCTCGTCAGAGGGACGGTGACCGAAGGTTCCGCCTAGATCGGACGACCTGCGCAGGTGACTGTGGAACGCTCCCGGACTGTGTCCGGTCGAGCCGCGCCCTGGCACTTGTGCTGGGGCGTTTCGTCTTTCCCGGCCCCTTCTGAGCGGTCCTCATCACCCGGAAGGAGGCCGACGCTCATGGCAAGGCCCGACAAGGCTGCCGCGGTAGCCGAGCTGACGGACCAGTTCCGCAGCTCGAACGCCGCCGTGCTGACCGAGTACCGGGGTCTCACCGTGGCACAGCTCAAGGAGCTGCGCCGTTCGCTCGGTGAGAACGCCCAGTACGCCGTGGTGAAGAACACGCTGACCAAGATTGCGGCCAACGAGGCCGGGATCGACACGCTGGACGACCTGTTCTCGGGTCCGACGGCGGTTGCCTTCGTCACCGGTGACCCGGTGGAGTCGGCGAAGGGTCTTCGTGACTTCGCCAAGGACAACCCGAACCTCATCATCAAGGGCGGTGTCCTTGACGGCAAGGCGCTGTCCGCCGATGAGTTCAAGAAGCTTGCGGACCTCGAGTCCCGCGAGGTTCTGCTCTCCAAGCTGGCAGGCGCCATGAAGGGCAAGCAGTCTCAGGCTGCCGCGCTCTTCCAGGCTCTCCCGTCGAAGTTCGTCCGCACCGCGGAAGCGCTTCGTGCCAAGAAGGAAGAGCAGGGCGGTGCCGGTACGCCGGCTCCCGCCGAGGCCGCCGAGTAATTTCGCTCAGCGGTCCAGCGGGCTCCACGTACGCCCGCCGACATATACATCCGGCACCTGCCGAATAGTGGAAGGACGCCTATCATGGCGAAGCTGTCCCAGGACGACCTGCTCGCGCAGTTCGAGGAGATGTCCCTCATCGAGCTCTCCGAGTTCGTGAAGGCCTTCGAGGAGAAGTTCGACGTCACCGCCGCCGCCCCGGCCGCCGTCGTCGCCGCGGGCCCGGGCGCCCCGGCCGCCGAGGCCGCTGCGGAGCAGGACGAGTTCGACGTCGTCCTCACCGGCGCCGGCGACAAGAAGATCCAGGTCATCAAGGTCGTGCGTGAGCTGACCTCGCTGGGCCTGAAGGAGGCCAAGGACCTCGTCGACGGCACCCCGAAGCCGGTCCTCGAGAAGGTCTCCAAGGAGGCCGCCGAGAAGGCTGCCGAGTCGCTGAAGGCCGCCGGCGCCGCCGTCGAGGTCAAGTGACTTCACGAGTCCTCTGACTCTCCCGAGGCCGTCCCCGCCGTCAGGCGGTGACGTCACCTCGTTGAAGGGCGATCACCCATTCGGGTGGTCGCCCTTCGGCGTGCCCGTGGCGGCTGCCTTGCTCTTCGGCCGACGACGAGTAGGGTGATCTTCGCCGTGCGCCTCTCGCGGGCCCTTCAGGGGCGTCCTGGGGGCATCCCCGGGGCGGGCGGCGAGGGCTCCTGGAGGGCCGGAACGGTCCGGTGGGCCTTGACGAACCGGACGCGGCGCGCAATTCTCAGGGACGCGTCATCACTTCGATCCGTATCCGAGGCATGGATCGAGAGTGAAGAGGGCAGTAAGCAAGTGCGCATCCTGCGCGAGGGCTAGTCATAGGTGTTGAGAACAGCTGTTGAGAGCAACGAGGGTCTCTGAGAACCCCGACTGGACATCAGTGTGCCGCTTGGCTACACTGACCCTTTGCGCTGCCTGTTAGCTGCCTCCTGCCCGTCACCAGGGGCATGCCCACGCTGAAGCACCGATGACCGACCCCCTCCGATCTGGTCGTACGCGACCGATTCGGAACGGCCTGTCTATGTGTCCAGGGTGGGACCGGTACGCGCGTAGTGAGTCCGAGCCCTCGGAAGGACCCCCTCTTGGCCGCCTCGCGCAACGCCTCGACCTCGAATACGAACAACGGTGCCAGCACCGCCCCGCTGCGCATCTCCTTTGCAAAGATCAAGGAGCCCCTCGAGGTTCCGAACCTCCTCGCGCTGCAGACCGAGAGCTTTGACTGGCTCCTCGGCAACGCCGCCTGGAAGGCTCGCGTCGAGGCTGCTCTGGACAGTGGGCAAGACGTCCCCACCAAGTCCGGCCTGGAGGAGATCTTCGAGGAGATCTCACCGATCGAGGACTTCTCCGGGTCGATGTCGCTTACGTTCCGCGACCACCGATTCGAGCCTCCCAAGAACTCGATCGACGAGTGCAAGGAGCGCGACTTCACGTTCGCCGCGCCGCTCTTCGTCACGGCCGAGTTCACCAACAACGAGACCGGCGAGATCAAGTCCCAGACGGTCTTCATGGGCGACTTCCCGCTCATGACCAACAAGGGCACCTTCGTCATCAACGGCACCGAGCGTGTCGTGGTGTCGCAGCTGGTCCGCTCGCCGGGCGTCTACTTCGACTCCTCCATCGACAAGACGTCCGACAAGGACATCTTCTCCGCCAAGATCATCCCCTCCCGGGGCGCCTGGCTGGAGATGGAGATCGACAAGCGCGACATGGTCGGTGTCCGCATCGACCGCAAGCGCAAGCAGTCCGTCACCGTCCTCCTCAAGGCGCTCGGCTGGAGCACCGAGCAGATCCTGGAGGAGTTCGGCGAGTACGAGTCGATGCGCGCCACCCTGGAGAAGGACCACACCCAGGGCCAGGACGACGCACTGCTCGACATCTACCGCAAGCTGCGCCCGGGCGAGCCGCCCACCCGCGAAGCCGCTCAGACGCTGCTCGAGAACCTCTACTTCAACCCGAAGCGCTACGACCTCGCGAAGGTCGGCCGCTACAAGGTGAACAAGAAGCTCGGCGCCGATGAGCCGCTGGACGCCGGGGTGCTCACCACCGACGACGTCATCGCGACCATCAAGTACCTGGTCAAGCTGCACGCCGGCGAGACCGAGACGACCGGCGAGTCGGGCCGGGAGATCGTCGTCGAGACCGACGACATCGACCACTTCGGCAACCGTCGCCTGCGCAACGTCGGCGAGCTCATCCAGAACCAGGTCCGCACGGGCCTGGCGCGGATGGAGCGCGTCGTCCGCGAGCGCATGACGACGCAGGACGTCGAGGCGATCACGCCGCAGACGCTGATCAACATCCGGCCGGTCGTCGCCTCCATCAAGGAGTTCTTCGGCACCAGCCAGCTGTCGCAGTTCATGGACCAGAACAACCCGCTGTCGGGTCTCACCCACAAGCGCCGCCTGTCGGCTCTCGGCCCGGGTGGCCTCTCCCGTGAGCGGGCCGGCTTCGAGGTCCGAGACGTGCACCCGTCCCACTACGGACGCATGTGCCCGATCGAGACCCCCGAAGGCCCGAACATCGGCCTGATCGGCTCGCTCGCCTCGTACGGCCGCGTCAACGCGTTCGGCTTCATCGAGACGCCGTACCGCAAGGTCGTCGACGGCCAGGTCACCGATGACGTCGACTACATCACGGCCGACGAGGAGGACCGCTTCGTCATCGCCCAGGCGAACGCGACGCTCTCCGACGAGCTGCGCTTCACCGAGCCCCGCGTCCTGGTCCGCCGCCGCGGCGGGGAGGTCGACTACGTGCCCGGCACGGAGGTCGACTACATGGACGTCTCGCCGCGCCAGATGGTGTCCGTCGCGACCGCGATGATCCCGTTCCTGGAGCACGACGACGCCAACCGTGCCCTCATGGGCGCGAACATGATGCGCCAGGCGGTGCCGCTGATCAAGTCGGAGGCCCCGCTCGTGGGCACCGGCATGGAGTACCGCTGCGCCACCGACGCCGGCGACGTCCTCAAGGCCGAGAAGGACGGTGTGGTCCAGGAGGTCTCCGCGGACTACATCACCGTCACGAACGACGACGGCACGTACACCACGTACCGCATCGCCAAGTTCATGCGCTCCAACCAGGGCACCTCGGTCAACCAGAAGGTCGTCGTCGCCGAGGGCGACCGGATCATCGCCGACCAGGTGCTCGCCGACGGACCGGCCACCGAGAACGGTGAGATGGCCCTCGGCAAGAACCTGCTCGTGGCGTTCATGCCGTGGGAGGGTCACAACTACGAGGACGCGATCATCCTGTCGCAGCGCCTCGTGCAGGACGACGTCCTCTCCTCGATCCACATCGAGGAGCACGAGGTCGACGCCCGTGACACCAAGCTCGGCCCGGAGGAGATCACCCGGGACATCCCGAACGTCTCCGAAGAGGTCCTGGCCGACCTCGACGAGCGCGGCATCATCCGGATCGGCGCCGAGGTCGTCGCCGGCGACATCCTCGTCGGCAAGGTCACGCCCAAGGGCGAGACAGAGCTGACGCCGGAGGAGCGCCTGCTCCGCGCGATCTTCGGTGAGAAGGCGCGCGAGGTGCGCGACACCTCGCTGAAGGTGCCGCACGGTGAGATCGGCAAGGTCATCGGCGTCCGCGTCTTCGACCGCGAAGAGGGCGACGAGCTGCCGCCGGGCGTGAACCAGCTGGTCCGCGTCTACGTCGCGCAGAAGCGCAAGATCACCGATGGTGACAAGCTCGCCGGCCGTCACGGCAACAAGGGCGTCATCTCGAAGATCCTGCCGATCGAGGACATGCCGTTCCTGGAGGACGGCACCCCGGTCGACATCATCCTCAACCCGCTGGGCGTCCCGTCCCGAATGAACCCGGGACAGGTCCTGGAGATCCACCTCGGCTGGCTCGCCAGCCGCGGCTGGGACGTCTCCGGCCTCGGTGACGAGTGGGCCCAGCGCCTGCAGGCCATCGGCGCCGACCAGGTCGCCCCCGGCACCAACGTCGCCACGCCCGTCTTCGACGGCGCGCGCGAGGACGAGATCTCGGGTCTCTTCGAGGCCACGATCCCCAACCGCGACGGCGACCGCCTGGTCCAGCCCTCGGGCAAGGCCAAGCTGTTCGACGGCCGCTCCGGCGAGCCGTTCCCGGACCCGGTCTCGGTCGGGTTCATGTACATCCTCAAGCTGCACCACCTGGTCGACGACAAGCTCCACGCCCGTTCGACCGGCCCGTACTCCATGATCACCCAGCAGCCGCTGGGTGGTAAGGCACAGTTCGGTGGACAGCGCTTCGGTGAGATGGAGGTGTGGGCCCTTGAGGCTTACGGCGCCGCATACGCCCTCCAGGAGCTCCTGACGATCAAGTCCGACGACGTGACCGGCCGCGTGAAGGTCTACGAGGCCATCGTCAAGGGCGAGAACATCCCCGAGCCCGGCATTCCCGAGTCCTTCAAGGTGCTCATCAAGGAAATGCAGTCGCTCTGCCTCAACGTGGAGGTGCTGTCCTCGGACGGCATGTCCATCGAGATGCGCGACACGGACGAGGACGTCTTCCGCGCGGCGGAGGAGCTCGGTATCGACCTGTCCCGGCGCGAGCCGAGCAGCGTCGAAGAGGTCTGACGGGCCGGCCGGNCCGGCCCTCCCCGGACCCGTTCAGACCATTGATTGAGACGAGACCCCGAAAGAGGGATTGACGACAAGTGCTCGACGTCAACTTCTTCGACGAGCTGCGGATCGGCCTTGCCACCGCGGACGACATCCGGACCTGGTCACACGGCGAAGTGAAGAAGCCGGAGACCATCAACTACCGCACGCTCAAGCCCGAGAAGGACGGACTCTTCTGCGAGAAGATCTTCGGTCCGACCCGGGACTGGGAGTGCTACTGCGGCAAGTACAAGCGTGTCCGCTTCAAGGGCATCATCTGTGAGCGCTGCGGCGTCGAGGTGACTCGCGCCAAGGTGCGTCGCGAGCGGATGGGCCACATCGAGCTCGCCGCTCCCGTCACCCACATCTGGTACTTCAAGGGCGTCCCCTCGCGCCTCGGATACCTGCTGGACCTCGCGCCGAAGGACCTGGAAAAGGTCATCTACTTCGCCGCGTACATGATCACGTTCGTGGACGAGGAGCGTCGTACCCGCGACCTGCCGTCCCTGGAGGCCCACGTCTCCGTCGAGCGTCAGCAGACCGAGAACCGTCGCGACTCCGACCTGGAGGCCCGCGCCAAGAAGCTCGAGACCGACCTGGCCGAGCTGGAGGCCGAGGGCGCCAAGGCCGACGTGCGCCGCAAGGTGCGTGAAGGCGCCGAGCGGGAGATGAAGCAGCTGCGCGACCGTGCGCAGCGCGAGATCGACCGCCTCGACGAGGTGTGGAGCCGCTTCAAGAACCTCAAGGTCCAGGACCTGGAGGGCGACGAGCTGCTCTACCGCGAGCTGCGTGACCGCTTCGGCACGTACTTCGACGGCTGCATGGGCGCCGCGGCGCTGCAGAAGCGCCTGGAGTCCTTCGACCTCGACGAGGAGGCCGAGCGCCTCCGCGAGATCATCCGTACCGGCAAGGGCCAGAAGAAGACCCGGGCGCTCAAGCGCCTCAAGGTCGTCTCCGCGTTCCTGCAGACCAGCAACAAGCCCAAGGGCATGGTGCTCGACTGCGTGCCGGTCATCCCGCCGGACCTGCGTCCGATGGTGCAGCTGGACGGTGGCCGCTTCGCGACCTCCGACCTGAACGACCTGTACCGCCGTGTGATCAACCGCAACAACCGCCTCAAGCGTCTTCTCGACCTCGGCGCCCCCGAGATCATCGTGAACAACGAGAAGCGGATGCTCCAGGAGGCCGTCGACGCGCTGTTCGACAACGGCCGCCGCGGTCGCCCGGTCACCGGACCCGGCAACCGCCCGCTGAAGTCCCTGAGCGACATGCTCAAGGGCAAGCAGGGCCGATTCCGTCAGAACCTTCTCGGTAAGCGTGTGGACTACTCCGCGCGTTCCGTGATCGTCGTCGGCCCGCAGCTGAAGCTGCACCAGTGCGGCCTTCCCAAGGCCATGGCGCTGGAGCTCTTCAAGCCGTTCGTGATGAAGCGCCTGGTGGACCTGAACCACGCGCAGAACATCAAGTCGGCCAAGCGCATGGTCGAGCGTGGCCGCACCGTCGTGTACGACGTCCTCGAAGAGGTCATCGCCGAGCACCCGGTGCTGCTGAACCGTGCGCCCACCCTGCACCGTCTGGGCATCCAGGCCTTCGAGCCGCAGCTGGTCGAGGGCAAGGCCATCCAGATCCACCCGCTCGTCTGCACCGCGTTCAACGCGGACTTCGACGGTGACCAGATGGCCGTGCACCTGCCGCTCTCCGCGGAGGCGCAGGCCGAGGCCCGCATCCTGATGCTGTCCTCGAACAACATCCTGAAGCCGGCCGACGGCCGTCCCGTCACCATGCCGACCCAGGACATGGTGCTGGGCCTCTTCTTCCTCACCACGGACGAGGAGGGCCGCGACGTCAAGGGCGCGGGCCGTTCCTTCGGCTCCACGGCCGAGGCGATCATGGCGTTCGACGCCCGCGAGCTCTCGCTCCAGGCGCAGATCGACATCCGCTTCCCGGTCGGCACCATGCCGCCGCGCGGCTGGGTTCCGCCGGTCGCGGAGGAGGGCGAGCCCGAGTACCAGCCGGGCGACACCTTCCGGCTGAGGACCAGCCTGGGCCGGGCGCTCTTCAACGAGCTGCTGCCCGAGGACTACCCGTTCGTCGACTACTCGGTGGGCAAGAAGCAGCTCTCCGAGATCGTCAACGACCTGGCCGAGCGCTACCCCAAGGTCATCGTGGCGGCGACGCTCGACAACCTGAAGGCGGCGGGCTTCCACTGGGCGACCCGTTCGGGCGTCACCGTGGCCATCTCCGACGTCGTCGTGCCCGAGGCCAAGAAGGCCATCGTCAAGGGCTACGAGGACCAGGACGAGAAGGTCCAGAAGCAGTACGAGCGCGGTCTGATCACCAAGGACGAGCGCACGCAGGAGCTCATCGCGATCTGGACCAAGGCGACCAACGAGGTCGCCGAGGCGATGAACGCGAACTTCCCCAAGACGAACCCCATCTTCATGATGGTTGACTCGGGCGCCCGAGGAAACATGATGCAGATGCGGCAGATCGCCGGTATGCGTGGTCTGGTGTCGAACGCGAAGAACGAGACCATCCCGCGTCCCATCAAGGCGTCCTTCCGCGAGGGCCTCACCGTTCTGGAGTACTTCATCTCCACGCACGGCGCCCGTAAGGGTCTGGCGGACACCGCCCTGCGTACCGCCGACTCGGGCTACCTCACCCGTCGTCTGGTGGACGTCTCGCAGGACGTGATCATCCGCGAGGAGGACTGCGGCACCGACCGCGGCCTCAAGCTGAAGATCGCGGTCAAGGGCTCCGACGGCGTGCTCCACAAGACGGAGGACGTCGAGACCTCGGTCTACGCCCGCATGCTCGCCGAGGACGTCGTGGTGGACGGCAAGGTCATCGCGCCTGCCAACGTCGACCTCGGTGACGTCCTGATCGACGCCCTGGTGGGCGCCGGCGTCGAGGAGGTCAAGACCCGCTCGGTCCTGACCTGTGAGTCCGCGGTCGGCACCTGTGCCTTCTGCTACGGACGCTCGCTCGCCACCGGCAAGCTGGTCGACATCGGTGAGGCGGTCGGCATCATCGCCGCCCAGTCCATCGGTGAGCCCGGCACCCAGCTGACGATGCGTACCTTCCACACCGGTGGTGTGGCCGGTGACGACATCACCCAGGGTCTGCCCCGAGTCGTCGAGCTCTTCGAAGCCCGTACGCCCAAGGGTGTCGCCCCGATCTCCGAGGCCAAGGGCCGCGTGCGGATCGAGGAGACCGAGAAGACCAAGAAGCTCGTCGTCACCCCGGACGACGGCAGCGACGAGACGGCGTTCCCGATCTCGAAGCGCGCCCGTCTGCTCGTGGGCGAGGGCGACGCGGTCGAGGTGGGCCAGAAGCTCACCGTGGGTGCGACCAACCCGCACGACGTGCTGCGCATCCTCGGCCAGCGTGCGGTCCAGGTCCACCTGGTCGGCGAAGTCCAGAAGGTCTACAACTCGCAGGGCGTGTCGATCCACGACAAGCACATCGAGATCATCATCCGGCAGATGCTCCGCCGTGTGACGATCATCGAGTCCGGCGACGCGGAGCTGCTTCCGGGCGAGCTGGTCGAGCGGTCGAAGTTCGAGACCGAGAACCGTCGTGTGGTCACCGAGGGCGGTCACCCCGCCTCCGGCCGTCCGCAGCTGATGGGTATCACCAAGGCCTCGCTCGCCACGGAGTCGTGGCTGTCGGCGGCGTCCTTCCAGGAGACGACCAGGGTCCTGACCGATGCGGCGATCAACGCCAAGTCGGACTCCCTGATCGGCCTCAAGGAGAACGTCATCATCGGTAAGCTCATCCCGGCCGGTACGGGTCTGTCCCGCTACCGCAACATCCGGGTCGAGCCGACCGAGGAGGCCAAGGCCGCGATGTACTCGGCCGTCGGCTACGACGACATCGACTACTCGCCGTTCGGCACCGGCTCCGGCCAGGCCGTCCCGCTGGAGGACTACGACTACGGTCCGTACAACCAGTAGAAGTGAGTGAGAAGGGCGTCCATCCCGTGTGCGGGGTGGGCGCCCTTCTGCGTTTCGGGGGCCGGGGCGACGGCGCGGGGGCGGCCGGCGACGGTCCGCGGGCGGGCGGCGGGCTCGGTCCCCCCTCATGGGCCGTGCCATGGCCCGGGGAGCCCGGGACGGCCCGGGGCGGGGCCGTCCCGGCGCGGTCATCTCACGGTCTCCCACAGGACGACGGCGACCCCGACGGCCGCGGTGAGCGCGCCGATGCTCGCCAGCGGCCAGCGGGACCGCTCCAGTGTGTCGAGGCGCACCTCGTGGTCCGCCAGCTGCTTGTCGGTCTGGTCGCTGCGCTGCACCAGCAGCGCCAGCTGGCCGTCGGCGCGGGCGAAGCCGGCCTCCAGCGAGCCGCGCAGCCGCTCCAGCTCCAGGGCGACGGCCACCGGGTTGTTCGGATCAGTCTCGTTCATGGGCGACTCCTGGCCGTGGGGCCTCGGGCAGATCGGCGCGCAGCCACGTCGGGAGCAGGGTCTGCACTCCGGGCACGGCCATCACCCGGGTCAGTGCTCCCGCGACGGCCAGGGCCCCGGCGACCCGGGGCAGGGTCGCGGAGAGGCCGGCCGCGTCGACAAGTGCGGGCAGAAGCAGGGCAAGGGAGAGGGACGTCTGCACGAGGGTGCGGACGGTACGCCGGGCGGCGTCGGACACGGCAGGCTCCTCATTTCGTACGGGGGACTTTCAGGGCGTTCCAGGAGGTGCGGCCGGGTATGCCGTCGGCGTCGCCGCCCCGGAAACCGAGCTTGCGCTGCCAGGAGGCGTACGAGCGGCGGTCCGCCTCGCTCCAGCGGGGGCCGGGCCCGACCGCGTACGACGAGCAGCCCTCTGCGACGAGTCGGCGGCCCATGGCGGTGATCACGGGGGAGCTGGTGCGGGCGCTGAAGAAGGAGGCGCCGGGGAACGGCTGGTAGCGGGGGGCGGGAGCGCCGCCGGCCGGCCGGTTCGGGGGCGTGCCGGCTGCCGGGGCGGCCAGCCGGGCGGCGATGCGGTCGCGTATCGACGGCATGGCGAAGCCCCGGGGATCGACCTTCCAGTCGGACCACTCCAGGTGGCCGATGACGCTGCGGGCGCTCCAGCCGTGGGCACGGCAGACGGCCGCGGACACGCGTTCGACCGCGTCGAGCTGGGCGGTCGGCCAGGGGTCCGCCCCGTCGCCGAGGTTGACGCACTCGAATCCGTAGAAGCGGGCGTTGCCGTCGACGGAGCCGGCGCTGCCGTCGTGCTCACGGGGCGCCGGCGGGCGGTCCCCGTAGTCCTCCGCGATCACCCGCCGGAGCACGGCCGGATCGCCGCCTCCGGCGTGGTTGGCACGGCCGTGGCCGATCAGGTGGACGGCGCCGGCCTTGTCGATGACGCCGTGGCAGAGGGGGCCGGGCAGGGTGGCGTGGCCGCGGTGGCAGAGAGCCACCGTCGCGGCGGTGCCGCTGCTGACGGTGTGGTGGACCATCACGCCGTTCACCGGCCCCCAGGCGCCCGTGTGGTCGCGGTTGTGGGTGCGCCAGCCCGGGTGCTCGACGACGGTGACGCCCTCCGCGCGCAGCGCGGCGAGCAGCCGGTCGGCGCTCAGGGGAGTGGCCATGGGCGGTTTCCTTTCTCGGTGCGGAACGCGCGAGGGGCCNNNAGGCCCCTCGCGCGGGAAGGTGCGGGTCAGGACAGAGCAGCCCAGACGGCGTTGGAGTCGGCCACCACGTCCCCGACGGAGAAGGACCCGGGCAGTGAGGTCCGGCCGGTGGTGCTGAGCCGGCCGTGGCGGATGAACTTGCCGGGCATCCTGGCGCTGCCGCCCGGCGCCACGCCCACGCTGGCGCCGCGGAGGAAGCCGGGGCCGCTGTTGGTGGGGTTCGGCCCGTTGACGACGAGCCCGACCCAGTAGTTGCCGGCCGGTGCCTCGTACGGGACGGTGAGCGGGCAGACGACGGTCTCGCCCTCGGTCTGGGGGATGCCGGTCCGGAGGGTGTTGGTCACACCGACGCGGGCCCCGGCGCTGGTGTAGAGACCGGCGTACGAGGAGGTGCTCAGGGTGGAGCCGGCGTACCCCGCGACGTAGAACACGACGTTGCGCACCGTCGTGGGCGCGTGCAGGGGGATGCCGATGAGGTACACCCAGCCGTTGATGCAGTACTGCACGGAGTGCGACGAGCCGGCCGCCGGGTCGAAGGCCCAGCCGCTGAACCCCACCGACGAGGGGGTCCAGGTGCCGGAGGCCGCGACCGTGTCGACGTACCCGCGCCGGGTCAGCTGGTCCTCGGTGGCGGGGGCCGCGGCGGTCTCGGGCGGGGCGGCGAAGGTCTTGACCCCGTCGACGGTCTGGTCGCCCGTCAGCAGCACCGCCTGGCCGTCCGGCACCGCGGAGACGTCCGCCGCGCCGAGGACGACCTCGCCCATGAGGCCGTTGACCGAGGTGACGGGCGCACCTCCCAGCGGCAGGTAGCGGGCGTCGCCCGCCGCCGGGGTCAGGGCGCCCAGGTCGTTGGCGGTGAGCACGACCTCACCGGTCTGCCCGTTGACGGAGGCGACGGCGCCGCCGCCCGCCGGGAGCTGGGTGGCCGGGACCAGCCCGTCGGCGCCCAGGGTGGCCACCCCGCCCGGCGCGCCCGCCGCGTCGGCGGGGAGCGCGGAGACGTCCGCCGCGCCCAGCACGATGTCGGCCTCTGTGTGCCCGTTGACGGAGTGCACCGCGCCGGCCGGTCCTGCGGGGCCCTGCGGGCCCAGCTCCCCGGCCGGTCCTGGCGGCCCCGGCACGGCGACGTACTGCGGGGTGGCCGGGTCGGCCGGCGCGATGTCGGCGAGGTCCACCGCCGGCTGCCCGGCCGTGAGCGCGATCTGGTAGGTGCGGCCGCCGCGGGCGAGACCGGCGAGCTTCTCCGTGACGGTGTACGTCCAGAGCGCCGGGTTCCAGCCGGGGGCGTCGGTCGCGGGCAGGACGACGCTGATGCGGCCCTCCGCGTCGAGGGCGGCGCGGGTCGGGCCGCCCAGGAAGAGGTCCTCTGCGGCGTGGGTGAGGAGGGCCGGGGGGCGGAACTCGACGGTCCCGCTCATCGGGCGACCGTCGGGGGTCATGTAGCGGGCGGTGACGGTGACGGTGGGGATGTTCTCAGGCAGCACGCGGGTGCCCCTTTCGCTGGTTTCGGGGGCCCACCGGCCGACGGGCTGGGGCCGGCCGGTGGGGTGCGGTGGAGCTCAGGACTGGACGCCGTACAGGGCGAGGGGGCGGCAGCGCAGGGTGTCGCCGGCGGCCGCCACCCGGGCCTGGATCTCGAAGGAGACCGTGGCGCCGAAGTCGGCGGGCAGCCGCTCGGCGAAGGCCAGCCCGTCGCCCGGCCCGCCGAGCGGACCGAGCTGGACGCCGTCGACGAGCAGCCGCACCTCGGCGCCCGCACTGCCCTCGGCGGCGATCACGCAGTGCAGCCGGGGGTGCTGGGCGATGCCGGGGCCCCGGTAGAGCGTGGTCCAGGCCGTGGACCCGGTGGTCTCCCAGCGGGCGGCGTCGGCCGGGGCCGGCAGCGGATACGGGATGTAGGGGCGGGCCAGCCCGCCGCGGACCGTGTCGTCGGCGACGACCACGTTGCCCCGGCGGTCGAGGATCTGCACCGGCTGGACGGGCAGCGTGTCGGGGGACGCTGTCCACACGGTGAGGGCGAGGGACCCGTCGTCGCGACGTACGACGAAGCCCTGCTGCGGGTCGTCCTCGCCGCGGTCCGGCTGGACCCGGCCCAGGTAGAGCAGGTCCTCGTCGCCAGAGGTGCGCACGCGCAGTCGGCCCTGGTCGCCGATGACGACCTCGCCGCCCATGATCCGGTTCAGCGCCGGTGTGGTGTTGGCGCTGCCCATCAGCTCCCTGACCTGGCGTTCCAGCGCGCGGATACGGTCGAGGAGATCGGTGGGGATGATGGCCACGGGTCAGGCCCCTTCCAGGTAGAGGACGGCGGTCTCCGCCTTGGTGCGCTGGGGCGGGGTGACGGCGATGCCGACGATCCGGTAGGCGGCGTCGAGGCCCCCGTGGTGCCACAGGTCGTGGACGCGCAGCCGGATGCGCGCGCCGAGCAGCGCCGGGGTGATCCGCCCGTCCAGCAGCACGGTCAGCTCCGGGATGACCTCGGGGCGGTTCTGCCGGGCCAGTTCGGCACGGGCCAGCGAACGCAAAGTCGCCTCTTCCGTGACGCCGCTGTGGTCGGAGGTCAGCTCCAGCCGGGGCCAGCCCGTCGCCAGGTCGTCGGGGGCCGACTCGCGGACGGTGAGCGGCTGTGACTCCTGCGACTGGTCGGTGTTGACGGAGTCGCCGCGGGCCACCCAGACGTTCGCCTGCACGGTGGAGTCCGTCGGCAGGCTGTAGGAGAGGACCTGGCCGGGGTGGTTCAGCACGATGTCCGTGTGGCCCGTGCGGATCTGCGGGTGGCCGAGCTGGAGCCGCTTGACCCGGCGGCCCTCCGCGTCCCGGTAGCAGTGGACGCGCCACTCGAATCCGTCACTCAACTGGCCCAGGTTGTGCAGCAGTTCCCGGACCCGGGCCAGTGCGGAGTAGGCATAGGCGTAGTCGCGCACCACCCCGGAGCGGCCGTGGCCCGGCTCGATGCCGATGTCCCCGCCGGCCTGCTCCTGCGCGTGGGCGATCAGGGTGCGGGCGATGTCGAACTGGTCCGTGCCGGTGCCGGCCAGGTCGTGGGCGAGGATGCGGTGGTCCAGGTACGAGTCGAACGTGCCGGCCTGGAACTGCACCGTGAGCCGGCCCTGTTCGTCGGCGGCCGGCGTGCAGGTCCACAGGATGCCGCCCCACCAGATGTCGCCGTCGCGCTCCAGCCAGACCGCGGTGCGGCCGGGCNGCGCCGCCCGGGCGCGGGTCGCCAGTGCGGCAGAGGGCAGGGGGATCTTGGCGGAGAGCGACCCGGGTTTGCCTATGTAGTCGTCGAACTTGGTCTCCGTGAGCGGCAGCACGTCCAGCAGGCGGTCGGTGCGCAGGTCGCAGAAGAGCGCCCGGTAGACGGGCGTGGTGACGGAAGTGGTCATCGGCTGCCTCACACGAGCGGGTCGACGCGGATGAAACGGTTGTCGAACCAGCCCCGGTTGCTGGTCGCCGACGTGGTGTAGGCGGAGACCGCCGTGTAGACCGCGCCGGGTTGCAGGCCGGTGAGGCGGGAGGTGGCCGACACCGAGGTCATGGCCTTGGACCCGACCGTCGCGGAGCGGACCTCGTCCGCGCCGTACACCAGGACGCCGTCCTTGCGGATGTTGACGCCCATGCGGCACCACTGGCCGTCGACGCCGGTGTGTCCCATGAAGCCGACGGTCACCAGGACCGCGCCGGTGACCGGCACGGTGAAGGTCGCGGTGATCGTGGGGCCGGTGGTGTCGGTGACCGACTCCACCCAGGAGGTGGAGGTGCAGTACCCGCCGTCGGTGTGGTTCGCCCAGGCGGTGGACGGCACGGCCGGACGCCAGACGGCGCCGTCCCACCGCTCCAGCCGCCCGGCCTCGTCGCGGTACTGGCCGGTGTACTCGCCCGCGGCCAGCGCCCCCTGCGGGGCGATGCCGCCGGTCTGGCGCGGGTAGCTCGCCCAGCGCGTCCCGTCCCAGCGCTGGAGGGCGGCGGAGGAGTCGCGGTACTGCCCCGGGTAGCCGCCGGCGACGTCGCGGTTCCAGGACTCGGGCAGGATGCCGCCGACCGCCACGGTCGGCACGCGCAGGTCGTAGACGGCATCCGCCCAGACGATGCCGCCCGTGCCGACGGAGGCCCCGGCGGGCACCGTGATCCGGGCGAGCGGGAGGGACGCCGGCGGGACCTGCGGCTGTTCGAGGGTGGCGCTCGCCTCGCCCTTGATGACCTCCAGGGAGGCCTCGGTCCGGTCGCCGACGTCGAACTGGGCGTCGTGGACGCGCAGCACGACGAGGTCGATGCGGTCGTGGGAGGCGTTGCCGTCGTCGAGGGTGAGGGTCGCGTAGTCGGTCAGGACGACCGGGTAGGCCCCGGCCGCTCCCTGGCCCTGGATCACCGCGCGGCCCGGGGTGACGGTCACCTTCATACCGGCGCTCTCCCCGAAGACGTAGAGCCCGGACATCAGGTGCTCGCCGTCGACGGAACCGGGGATCACACCGCCGGCCCCGGTCAGCGCCCCGTTCGGGGCCATGGTGCCGAGCGGGGCCAGCCGGGTGTCGGCGCGGGTCTGGCCGCTCTCGGTCTCGGTGCGGTTGATGAGCCAGGCACTGCGTACAGGCATGTCGTCCTCCTGGGTTGGGGTGGTGGTGTGGTCGGTCGGGCGACGCGGGAGGGTCACCAGTGGGCGTCGCGCCAGCGCAGGGTGACCGAGGCCCGCGGGTCGGGGGTGGCGTCCCCGGCCCGGAAGGCCAGCTCCGTGGCGCCGGGCGGCAGGTGGAACAGCTGCTCGGGGGCGGAGGCGGGGGCCGCGGTGTAGAGCCGGGACGCGGTGCCGTTGAGCAGGACGGTGCCCGCCTCTGTGTCGACGGTCAGGACGTCCTGGGGGCCGAGCACGATGTCGTACTGGAGCTGTCGGCCGTCGCGGAGCCGGGTCAGCGTGGGGCGCCGGAGCGGCCCACGGAACTCGATGACCGGGAGGGCCGCCGCTCCCCCCTCGTTGACCGCGGTGCAGGTGCCGGCGGTGCCGGTCTCGCCCCACTCCAGCGGCCACTGGAGCCCCATGCCGGCGAGGCCCGGTTCTGCGGGCCAGTCCAGGCCGGGTTCCTGTACGGGCAGGGACGCCCGGGCCTCCCGCAGGGCCGCTCCGAAGCGGCGCGGGTCGGTCGCGGTCCACTGGATGCTCGGCCTGGACGTGCCGTGCACCACGAAGGCCCGGTCCTGCGGTACGACCCGGCGGCTCACCCGCGCCCGGACGGCGAGCGTCTGGCCGTGCAGCCGTACCGCCAGCCAGCGCTCTCCGCCGTCCGCTCCGGTGGCGGCGCGGAAGGCGGAGAGGACGCCGAGGGCCTGCTCGGCCTTGCGGGGCAGGAGCCAGAGGGAGGCCCCGACGATGCGGGGCTGGGCCCAGCGGGCTCCGGGCCAGGCGCCGTGCTGGTCGGGGCGGGAGACGTCACCGGTGTCCAGGACCGGGAGGTCGTCCCAGCCGGTGATGCCGGTGCGGTCGATCTCGTACGGCGTTCCGGGGCCCATCAGCAGTCCGGCCCACTGGATCTGCCCGTCGCGGGTGATCAGTGAGCCGGGTGCGGTCTCGTGGGGATATGTGGTTGTGGTCTCGGCCATGCGGGCCGTCACCTCGCTTCAGTCGTGGGGCGGGTGGGTGCTCATGCCGCCGCCCCGTACAGGAACAGCAGGTCGCCGGCGACGGCGAGCGGTCCGTTGCCCTCGGCCGCGTGGTAGGCGCGCAGCCGGGTGCGGTCCGTGGGGCGGGCGGGGCCGGCGGTGCGCGGGGCGGCCTCGGCGGGGCGCAGCCGGCTGAGCGCGGAGAGCGGCAGCACGGCGGAGGCGGCGTCCGGTCCGGCGGGCTGCACGACGCCGCCCTCGGCGAGCTGGGGGATCTTGGGCAGGTCGACGCCGAACTTCTTCCCGAGGAAGCTGAAGCTCAGTTTGTTGAGGCCGTCGATGACCCAGTTGGCGAAAGAGATCAGTGCCTTGACGGGCCCGGTGACGGCGGCCATGACGCCCTGCATGCCGGTGCTGATGAAGCGGCCCATGCCGTTCAGGGTTCGGGACAGGGCGCTCCTCACCCGGGTGAACATGCTGGGGATCTTCTGCGTGGTCCAGCTCAGGACGGGCTGGATCACGGTGCGGAAACCGCTCCAGGTCCGGCGGACGAGGCCGGAGAGGGCGCGGGTGGCCGAGGTGACGGCGCTCCGGGTGCCGTGGAAGCCCTTGGAGAGGAGCGGGCCGACGACGGCCAGGACCGTGGTGATGACCTTGACGGCGGCCGTGAAGTAGGCCGAGATCACGGTGGCGTACACCGTGAGGACGGGGCCGAGGAACTTCAGAATCGCCTGGAACACCTTGCGGACCTGGTCGAAGACCTGCTGCATCATCTTCTGGCCGGCCTGCGAGTTGAGTGCGTACTCGATCAGGTAGCCGACCAGCGGGGCGACCAGGCCGAGGACGAACCCGAAGGGGTTGGCGCGCATGGCGATGTTGACGGCGGTCATCGCGCCGGAGGCGACGGTGAGCGCGCGGCCGAAGAAGCCCATGAGCTTGGAGACCGTGCCCGAGCCCTTGCCCAGGACACTGGCGGCTCCACTGAACCGGGCGCCCTCGGTGGCGATCGAGTTCAGGGGCGCGACGGCGGGGCGGGCCTTGGCGGTGCCGGCACGGAGCTGGGTCGCCGTCCGGCCGGCTGTCCGGCCCGTCTTCGTGAGGGACCTGCCGGCCGCGTCCGCCCCGGTCTTCATCTGCCGGAGCCGGCCGCCGGCGGAGGTGGCGGAGCTCTTGATCCGGCCGGCCGCGGTCGATGCCTGCCCCAGGTCCCGCGCGGCGGTGCGGACGGAACGTCCGGCCGCGGTGAGTCGGGTACGGAAGGAGCTCAGCGCGCCGGCGACCCCCGCGAGCGGGTCCGCGCCGCCTTGGATCGCCGCGGCGCTCATCCGCGGGCCTTGGACAGGAACAGCAGGGCGGTGGCGGTCTCCTGGAGGTCGGAGGAGGACGCCTCGTAGTAGTTCTCGATCTGGAAGCCGGCCATCGCCCCGGCCGTGGCGCTGACCGACTCGGCCCTGGCCCGGCGGGCGGTGTGCCGCAGCAGCCGGTCCAGCTTGGACAGCGGCAGCACGGCCTCGGCCTCGCCGGCCTCTGCGACGATGGCGTGGACGCCGCCGTTGCGCGGGGCCACGATGCCGCCAGCCGCCAGCTGCGGGATCTTCGGCAGGCTGATGCCGAAGGTCTTCCCGCCGACGCCGGGGACCCAGCCGGGGATCGACACCTTGATGCGGTTGAGCCTGCCGATCGCGGAGTTGATGAGCCGGATGACGGCGTTGACGGGGCCCCGCACGGCCCCCTTGATGCTGCTGAAGGCGCGGCTCGCGATGCCCTTCAGCCCGCCCCAGATGCTGGCCAGTCGCTCCTTGACCCGGCTGAAGGCCTGGGGGATGACGTTGCGAATCCAGTTGACGACGGGTGTGATGATCTTCCGGATGCCGTTCCAGACGCTGGAGATGACCTTCCGGACGGCGTTCATCACCGTGGTGATGATCTTCTTCCAGGCGTTGAAGTAGGTCGTGATGACCTTGGCGACGGCCTTGATGACGACGGTGATCGCCTTCTTGATGCCGTCCCAGACCTTCTTGATCAGCGCGCCGGCCTTCTTCATGATCGGCCCGACGACCTTCATGACCGAGCTGATGACCTTCTTGATCGCGGCGAAGGCGACCTTGAGCACCTTCTGCATGGTCTTCGACCGGGCGGCCATCTCGACCACCTTCTCGACGAGCGGGGCGAGCAGGGAGAGCAACTGGCCGACGAGGTTGCCCTTCATCGACTTGTTGAGCCCCTTCATGCCCTTGGACGCCTTGTCGGCCCCGGACTTGAACTTTCCGACCTCGGGTCCGCTCTTCTTGGCGGTACGGCCGGCCTTGGCCATCGAGCGTTCGGCCTTGTCGGCGGCGCGCTGGATGGCGGTGAGCTGGCGGGCGGAGGTCTGGGCGGAGGTCTTGAGCTTTTTGAGCTCGCGGTCGCCGCCCGCTGTCTTGCTCTGCAGACCGCTCGCTGCCCGCGCCGCGGTGTCAGCCCTCGACCTGAAGCCCCCCAGCGCCGTGGACGCCTGCTTGAGCGAGTGCAACAGAGGCATAGTTCTTCCCATCGTCCAGTTGGTTCCGAGAGTGAGAATCAGGAACCGAGTGCCTCATCGATCGTCCTGATGATGTACAGGAATTCATTTCTGGTTCTCGTTGTCCTGTCGCGTATGTCGAGTGCGAACGCTGTGGCGTTCGTATGGGTTTCCTTTGTCTGGCGGAGGTGGCCGGCCGGCTCGGCGGACAGCCCTTAGGGGGCGCTCACCCGAGCTGGCCGGTGATGCCGTGAGAAACAGATGTTCGCCCGGGCTCCCCGGGCGTTCGCTCCAGCCGTTCGCGTTCTTGGCTCGCCGCTGTCCTCTTCCTTTTTCCCTTTCGGGCATTCGTTGACGGCGGAGTGTGCGGGCGTTAAGGTTCGCGGTACCTCGCTCCGGGGAAATGCAATACCCGGTGCATGTTTTGGCATTTGTCGCTTTGGTGGCGCTCGGTGGTGTTTCCTTCCAGCTGGGTGCTGGTCAGGAGGAAGCCGTACGCTGCCTTTCCCCGGCTCGCTGGCCGGGTGGCTGTTCATCCAGGAAGGCGATGGTGAAAGGTTCGCGGTGACAAGTGCTTCGTCCGCGCCCTTGGGGCTGCTTCTCTTCTGCGCTTCTGGCGCTCTGCTTTTTGTCGGCTGTTACGCATTGATGAGGGCTGTCAACGCGGTACGTCTGGCCATCTCCGGCGTCCAGGCGGAGGGCTCCTGCGCCGGCTATTCAGCGGGACGCTTCGGGCAGTCGGTGATAGTCGACTACCGTGCGCGTGACGGGATCGAGTACACGATGACCACGGAATTCTGGGCCGGTAGACTTCCTGTGCCGGGTTCCAGAATGGACGTCATATATCTTCCGCGGAGGCCGAAGATATCTGACGTCGCCCCTCTCAATCTCTGGCGTGTGCTGTCGAAGTCGGTCACGGCCGTGGTCCTTTTTCCTCTCACGTCGGCCTTGGCGCTCCAGCTGGCGGGAAGCGCGCTGGAGAAGATGGGGGTGGCCCTGTGAGAAGCGTTGGTGGCGTGCCCTGCCTCCGGTGATCAGATTAGGGCGGGGCAGCCATGGCGTCCCCTGTCTCGTGGGTAGGTCGTGATGGCCTTGGCGACGGCCTTGATGACGACGGTGATCGCCTTCTTGATGCCGTCCCGGACCTTCTTGATCAGCGCGCCGGCCTTCTTCATGATCGGCCCGACGGCCTTCATGACCGAGCTGATGACCTTCTTGATCGCGGCGAAGGCGACCTTGGGCAGCTTCTGCATGGTCTTCGACCGGGCGGCCATCTCGACCACCTTCTCGACGAGCGGGGTGAGCAGGGAGAGCAACTGGCCGACGAGGTTGCCCTGTTGAGCCCCTTCATGCCCTTGGACGCCTTGTCGGCGGTCAAGAGGCATGTCACCCCTCCACGGCTGGCATTCGGGGGCATCAGGCCCAGGGGGACCGGGTTACTCGCCCACAGTGTTGCGCAGGGCCGTGGCCTGCGAGACGAGTCCGCGAAGGGCGGCCTCGGCGGCGACCGCTTCACGCGTGGCTGTACGAAGTGATGCGGTGGATGGCGGCGGACCTGGGGGGCCGACGGGGCCCCGTGGGCCCGGTGCCCCCACGGCCCCGCGGGGCCCGGGCTGCCCGCGCTCACCCAGGCGGCCCCTGGCGCCGCGCTCGCCCCGAGGCCCCCGGCGGCCATCGCTTCCGCGATTTCCGCGTGGCCCTGCGGGGCCGACGCCCGGGCCGGTCGCCGGCATTCTGGTGAGGAGACCCCACTGATTGTGGCTGATACGGAGCTTCTCTTCCAGCAGCTTCTGAAGATTGAAGACCGAGGGAAGCGTCAGATCAATGAAGGTGAATGCCGCGGCCAGGGCGACGACTTCCATCTTCAGCCCGGTGTGGCTGCTGGAGATGGAGGTGAGTTCCTTTTTTATCTCGGCGTACTCGTGGTCGAGTGCCTCCACTTTCTGTGCATCGTCTTCTAGGCTCTTGACTCTTTCTTCGATCGATGGCATACTTCCTCATTTGCATCATGAACGGTTTGCTCTGACCATCCCTGGAGTCTCTTTGCTCGCGGTGCGAATTATCCTTTTCGTCCTTCTTTTCTCCTCCTTCTTGGTCTTGGTGACCAATCTCTACGCTCTGCGAAAGGCGAAGAGACTGGAGTCGGAGGGGGTCAAGGGCAGTGGGGAGTGTGTCAATCACTACTGGCCCCAAGGCGGTTATGTAGGTGTCATCTGCGCTTACTCGGCAGGTGGCGACGAATACACGGTCCGCTCGTCGAGGTACTCGACCGCACCGGCGGAGATAGGCGACCCGGTGGAAGTGATTTACCGTCCCAGTGATCCGGGACGCTCAATGCTCGCGTTCGAGGTGCAGAGCCGCGTGGGGTTCGACGTGGCTCTGTCCTCGGTCATGGGCGTGTTGGGGGTGGGGGCCCTCGTGGGGCTTCTCCTCACCTTCTGACCTGGCTCGCGCGCTCTCCCGTCAGGAGAAGAAGCGGGTCAGATCCTCGGGCTGGGCGCCTGGGGCGCCTCCGCGGGCTTGCGCGCGGCGGTCTCGTCCCCCGGGTCTCGGCACCGGCACGGTCGGCTCCGGGGGGTCGGAGTCCTCGTCGGTGTCGGCCGAGGCGTTGAAGTAGGTCGTGATGGCCTTGGCGACGGCCTTGATGACGACGGTGATCGCCTTCTTGATGCCGTCCCGGACCTTCTTGATCAGCGCGCCGGCCTTCTTCATGACCGGTCCGAGGGCCTTCATGCCCTTGGACCCCTTGTCGGCCCCGGGCGTGCACTTTCCGGCCCGGGGCCCGCTCTTCTTGGCGGTCCGGCCGGCCTTGGCCGCAGAGCGTTCGGCCTTGTCGGTGGCGCGCTGGATGGCGGTGGGCTGGCGGGCGGAGGTCTTGAGCTTTCTGAGCTCGCGGTTTCCGGCTGCGGCCTTCTGGCCCGGGGGACCCGCCGCTTTGCCGGCTATCTGCGTGGCCGTCCGGAAGTGGTCGAGGGAAGTCGTCGCCTTCCCGATTGATCGCACCAGGGACATGTGCCCACCTTGTTTTCGGCAGGGATTGACGTTTCGCCAGGATTTATCCGAGGGCGGATGCCAACTGGTCGATCCGTGTGTGCAGCTCGTTGAGCTCTGCGGATGCGGCACGGGTGGAGGGGATGGTCCCGGGCACCACGCTGACGTGGGTTCTCACCTGGTGGGCGGTGGCGTTTCGGGCCGTGAGTTCGCGGCTGCCCACCTGCCCAGTCGGTCGATGCGCTTGTTCAGCTTCTTCGCGACGTCCTTGATGCTCTGGGTGAGCCGGTGGTCGAGGTCGTGGAACCGCCGTTTGAGACTCAGCTTCTCGTTGTGCGTCTTGGTTCGGATCTGATTGTGCCACCGCGTTCTTTTAGTTGCTTCGTTGACCCTTGCGGGAGCGAAGCGGTTGATTTTCTCCGGCACGTCGAAAAGGGCAAATTCGCACTTGACGAAGGTCAGTCCGATGGATGCGACAGTCGCGCCTACCGCTCCGGCCGTCAGCGTGGTCACAAACCTATGATTCCGGCGTCCTGTATGGCCGCGTGACTGGCTTTCAGGTAAACGCGCTCGCAGCCGCGACCTCGGTGGAAATCATCTTCTTGAGGGAGACTTCGCACTCTTTCTGTATTGCCTCGGTGAGGCGGCGATTCTGTGGGGCCAGGTCTACTCTGAGCTGCTGTATCTTTTCCCCGAAATCGGCCATGGCGTTCCTGGCCCTTCTGGTAGAGTCCGCCGGATGAGCGAATCAGTCGTCGGCGCAAAAGGGGGTATCCCGAGCCGACACGTTATGGTCCGTCACGCAGCGGCCCTCATAGGTGTATTTATCCAGTTCTGGGGGGTCACGCTCCTGGTGGAACTGTTCAGCAGGGTGGGTGACCTCGGGTCCTGCGGATACCGGTCAGGCGTTCCCTGCCAGGAGGGTTCTGCGCTGCTGAGCCTCGGCGCTCCGGCGTTCTTGGCCGGAATCCTCCTCCTCGGCCACCTGGACCAGAGGGGCGGCTGGTCGGGTCCTGTGGGGGTTTTCAGCTTCTTTTCCTACATGTACGCGGCCAGCGGCATCGGGGCGGCCTTGGCCTGGAATGCGTTTGACTCGAGCAGTGTGATCTGGTCTCTGCTTTCCGGGGGGCTTTCGCTTCTCCCTCTGTGGATCTTCGTGGTGCTGGTGAAGGGTTTCTTCAAAGGCCTCCGAGAAGAGGGCGTGAAGGGCTGGGCCAGCGAGACGTTCTGGGTCCTGGAAGCCTTGCCGCAGTCAAAGAAGAAGCGCCGCAAGCTGCTGAGTTCGAGGGGGGTGGAGGGGCGTCGCGTACGGAATGGCCGACTGGTCCCCGAGACGCGACGAGAAAGAGCTCACTGGGCCCTGTTCACTACGGAATCCTGCGTTGCGCTGTTCACCGGAGTGCTGGCCGGATGGCTGTTCATCGCCGAGGTGTCGTCGTGACCGCTGCTTCGCGCCGCCTCTTCTGACACGCGCGTTGCGGACTTTCGAAGAGAGGCTGCCCCGCCGCCTCGGGGCCTCTTTGAGATGTTCAGGAAGTGATGCGGGTGGATGCCGTCGGCCCGCGCCCACCCAGACAGCCCCTGGCGCCCCGCTCGCCCCCCCCGAGGCCCTAGGCGCATAGCTTCCGCGATTTCCGCGTGACCGGGGCCAATGTTGTGTACGAGACGCTGCCCGAATTCTTCGTAGATCCCCATGCGGCCTCCTTGGTGCCTATGTCAGAGAGATGCACCAATCTCCGGTCGACTGGACCTGTAGACACCCGGGACCGGGGATGGTCGCCTCACCGCGCGTATGCCCGGTGGTCTCCAGGGATTCGGGCTCTCCGTCCTCCAGGCGCCGGAACGCGCTGCCCGACCACTCCTGCGCCCTCTTGTCCGTGAACCCGTAGCGAAGGGAAGCGCGTCCACCGGGCCAGAAGACGACCGAGAAGCTGGTCATCGGACCGCGCGACCGGAGCCGTAGGAGTGTCGGAGACCCGTGCCTTCCCGGAAGGCGGACGGTGTTGTCCCGCCAGCCGCTGACAGGGAGTGTCTGGTCCGGCATGTGTCCGGCTCCTCGCGCTCCGGTGTCTACTCGCAGGGGCTCTCAGAATCGCAGACGGGTACCTGAACAAGTGAAGCGGCAGGCGGGTTGGCCGGGTCGGCAGCTCCGGTGACGGGGGCCGGTTCCTCGTCGTCGCTCTCGCTCCCCTGTCTGGGCGCTGACGGCACCGGACGGTCAAGCCCCGGCGGGCGTCGGCGGCGGACGCCGACCTCCGGCCGGCAGCGAACAGAGGGGTGGTGGCGCCTTCTGTGGTCGTCGCCGTTCCGGGAGGGCCGCATCAGGCGAAGAAGCGGGCCAGATCGCTCGGGCTCGGCGCCTTGGCGGGCTCTTCTGCGGCGGTCTCGTCCCCCGGCCTCGGCACCGGCACGGGCGGCTCCGGAGGGTCCGAGTCCTCGTCGGTGTTGACCGAGGCGAACATCCAGTTCGCGGCCGCGAGGTGGTCTACGGCCGCGGCGAGCAGGTAGTCGGTGATGCTCCATTCGGCGCTCTCGCCGTGAAGTTGCTGCGTGGTGGCGCTGTCGCGTGGCATGTGCTTGACCAGCACCGCGAGCCGGCGGGACGAGAGCCGGCCGCGGTGCCAGTCGAGCAGGTCCACGCCGTAGTGCCGCAGCAGGTCGGCTTCGAGGGCCTCGGCGTGTTCTTCGGCGAACGCGTCGAGGCTCAGCCTTCCCCCAGGCCGAGCCCGGTCTCCTTGCCGTACGCCTCCAGGATCGCGGCGATGTCCTGCATGGTGATGTCGTGGCGCTCGAAGCGCGCGAACTGCTCCTCGCCCAGCAGGAGCTTCAGCAGACCGTCGACGTCGTTGTCGTCGAGGCCGCGGAGCGCCTTGGCCGTGTTGCGGCCCAGCTCGGTGGGCAGTTCGAAGGTGTCGTCGTCCAGGTCGAAGGACCAGGAGCGGCCGAGCGCTTCCAGGCGCTGGGCGCGTGCTGCGTTGACGTCGAACGAAGCCATGGGTGGTGGGTCTCCTTACACAGAGCAGAGGCGGGGTGGGGCGGCGCCGTGGGCGCCGGTGTGCCGGGAGCGGGACCGGAGCGATCCGGCCCCGCCCCGGCGGGAGATCAGGCGCCGGCCGGCACCGTGTAGGCGGCGTCCTTCATGACGAAGGTGGCGAGCGCCTGGCCGTCGCCCGGGGAGAGCGCGGTGAAGGTGACACCGAGCATCGCGGCGGCCTTGCGGGCGAGCTTGATGTCGTCGGTGGCGGTCACCTGGCCGCGCGGGATGACGAAGCGGTAGGTGACCGCCGTGCCGTCGGTGAACTCCAGGCCGAGCGCGCGCTCGTCGAAGGTCGGGCCGTCCGGGACGTCGAACTGGACGACGTCCGGCTTGGTGGCGTCCCGGCGGATGTCCGCCGGTGCGCCGCCCAGGAAGAAGGGCAGGGTGTCCTCGTTGAACTGCAGCATGGAGAACTTCAGCGTCAGGTCGCGGTCCGCGTAGACGAACCGGGCCGGGCTGATCGACTGCCACGTCTCGACCGGGTCCAGCTTGTCCTTCTTGGAGAAGGTCACCCCGTCCGTCGAGGTGTAGCCGAGGTCGGTCCACCCCGTGCCCCAGTCGGCCGACGGGTCGTCGGAGAAGACGTCCGGGAGGGGGGCGTTGACGTCCGCGACGAGGATGCGGCCGGTTCCGGCCACGCGGATCTCGGACGAGTTGTTGCCTGCCATGGATGGCTCCTTCAGGTGGTTTTCCGTGGGTGGTGGTACCTGCCGTGGGTACGGCGAAGGCCCCGCCGGTGACGGGGCCTTGTCTGTGGGGGCGCTCGGAGGCGCCGGTCGGTACGGGTGGTGCGTGGGCGGGCGCCGGGCGGGCGCCGGCGGTTCAGCCGATGCGCAGCGACACGCGCAGGACGCAGACGTAGCGGTTGGCCGCCGGGTGGAGGTACTCGGGCAGCCAGCGCGGCCCGTCGGCCTCGACCACATCGGTGATCACGAGGCTCGTTCCGTACGTCCGGCCGGTCGCCGACAGCAACTCGGCGCGGGCGGCGTTCGCCAGGCGGTGCGCCGTCGCCTTGTCCGGCCCGTAGGCCTCCAGCTCGATGAGCGGCTGGTCGAGGTGGAGGTCGTCGATCCACGCGCCGCCGCGCCGGGAGACGATCACCGCCTGCTGGGTGCCGTCGAAGCCCGGCGGCGGGGTCTCGGCCACGACCACGTCCGCGAGATCCGGGCGGTCGGATAGGAGCTCCACGACGATGGCTTCCACATCGGGGAAGGTGCTCGGAGGTGAAGTCATGACAGGGCGATCACTCCTGTTCGCGGGGTGAAGGGACGGGAACGCGGACGGCGGAGCTGNGGGCGCAGCTCCGCCGCTGCACTTATTGTGACTCAGATCGTGCGAGCGCGCAACCAATTGGTGCGGGGGTGCAACTTTCCGGGTGTGCGGGGAGTGCGCCCTCCGGGTGGCCGGGCGCGCGGGTGGGCCTGTTCTCACCTCCCACGCTGTCGCCCCAGGTGCGTTAGTCTGCGGGTATCGAACAGACATTCGAGTACGGGTGGTTTCGCAGGCGGAAGCACCCTGGCGAGGCGTGTGGATCGAGGAAGCGAGGGAGCGGGTGGACGGGGGTGAGCCGGTGATCGGTGCTCAGGAGCGGCTGGCCGACGTCGTGGCCGCCGCGGTCGAGGTGGCCGCGGAGTCGGGGGAGTCGGGTACGTACACCGCGGAGGTCGCCCGCACGCTCACCGCTGTCGTCGGCAAGGTCGGCGCGAGAGTCGCCGTCGAGGCGGAGACGCGAGGGTTCCGCAGCGGCTGGGGCGAGGCGATCGCGCTGACGTCCGGGGGCACGGAGGGCGGGGCCCGGGTGTTGCGGATGTCGGCCGCGCCCGAGGCGCCCGAGGAGTAGTCAGGGGGGAACGAAGGAGGGAGGGGCGGACCGAACGGTCCGCCCCTCCCTCCTTCGTTCCCGCCCCTCAGTGCGCCCCGGCGGTCTTCCGGCGGGCCGCCCGCTCCGCGGCGAAGACGTCCTCCAGGCGGAACACGTGCGCCCGGCCCTGCCGTCCGGCGGGGCTGAGATGGCCCAGCTGGACCCACTTGCGGATCGTCGCGGGCTTCACACCCGCCTCGTGCGCGGCGAGTTCGCCGGTCAGCAGCGTCGCGGCCGTCATCGCGTCCCCTCCCGCCGCGCGGTGTCCTCGGTCGAGGCGGTGAGCTCGCCGAGGTTGCCGCCGGACTCCGCCGCGAGCCGCGCCCACGCCCCCTCGCTCCACGCGTGCCGGTGCGCCGGGTCGGTGCGGCAGTCGCAGGTGCGGTCCGCGCAGCGGCAGGCCGGGTTGACGCAGAGCACCGCACGGCGGGCGGGGAAGGCCCGCAGGGAGACCGAGTCGCACCACGGGCAGCGCCCGCTCACCCGCACCACCGGTTCGGCGCCGCCCAGGGCCCGGGTGCAGCGGCGGGCCATGCGGCGGGCCTCGTCCCGGATGTGTTCGAGCAGGACGTCGTCGTCGGCGGCCCGGTCGAGTAGCCCCGCGATGCGCAGCAGCCGCCCGGCGACCTGCTCCCGGCGGGGGCGGGGCAGGCGGAGCCGGTCGTGCACGGCCTCGTCGAGCTCGACCACGCCGTCGCTGATGTCCCGTACGGCGTCGGAGATGTGCAGCCGCAGCGGGGAGGTGCGGGAGCCGGACGGGGTGAGGCCGTGGGCCTGCTCGGCGCGCAGGGCCTCCTCGCGCTCGGCGCGGGTCGGCCCGGCCGGGGAGGAGGGGGAGCCCGACGGGGCCGCCGGTGGGGCCGAGGGGGAGCGGTAGGCGGGGGCGAGCTCGACGAGCAGTTCCGGGAACTGGCGCAGCAACAGCTCGATCCAGAGTGTCGCGTCCGCGATCGTGCCGTTGCCGTTGCCGTTGCCGTTGCCGTTGCCGTTGCCGGCATGGCCGGGCCGGCCGGTGGCGGCGTGCGTTCCGGCGCGCTTCCGCGTGTTCGGCGTGGATGTGTTCGGTGTGGTCATGGCGATCCCTTCTCCCCGCATCAGGTGTTGCGAGTCCGCACAGTGGCATGTTGCGCGCTCGCACGCAAGGGGGATTCCGGAGCCTGCGGCCTTTACATGGGAGGATTTTGCCCAAACGGTTCGGCGGGCGGGGTAATTCCTTGCGCGCAAGCGCGATAGTCTGGTCACCGCTTTGGAGGGAGGCGAGTGCCCCATGACCACGGGCGAACTCGACAGCTTCGCGACCTGGATCGAGGAACTGATCCGTCGGCGCGGCTTCGACATCGACAGTCCACGCGGCGGCGGCAAGTCCCGCCTCGCCGACGAGGCCGGGGTCCACCGGGCCGCCATCACCCGTCTCCTCCAGCGCCAGAGCATGCCCGACCTGGAGACCACCCGGCGTCTCGCCCAGGTGCTCCAGGTCCCGGTGCGCGACATGCTCATCCGGTCCGGCCGCCTCACGGAGGAGGATCTGCCGCTCCCCTCCGCGCCGACGGGCGCGCCTCCGGCGGACGGCCGTCCGCTCACCCTTGAGGAGGCCGCCGTCGCACTGGGCGTACCGGCGGACCAGCGCGAGATGTTCGTCCGGGTCGCGGGCCAGTTCCTGCCCGCTCCGGCGGTCGCGGCCGCGCAGCGGCGCGCGCCCCTCGCCTCCGACTGAGGCACCCGGTCGACGGTCCCTTTCGTCTTCCGCCGGCATGTGACGGCCGTTCTCTCCCGCTGGCGTGCCCGGCCGCCCTCGCCCCTCCTTGGGGTGCGCTGCCCCGGGGTCCCGTCGACGTGCCCGCCCCGCACCCGCGCGGCTCCGGTGCGCCGGTGAACTCCGGGCGTCGCGCTGTGCGCCAGGCGAAGTCGATCTTGCGCCGGGCCGGGAAACCGTGCCCTCGGCCTGCCCCGTAAGCTGTTCGAGCCTGTCCCCCCGCCCCAGCGCAGGTTCGAACGACGCCGCAGATTCACGAACGACAGTGCGTGGACGCACCCCGCCAGGTGCGCGCCGCGCGGAGCGAGAGCGCCCGATCGGTCAGAACGGCCAGGCGTCCGCCCGGTGCGGGGTGACGCGCACGGGCGGCAAGGAGGGGCGCATGGCCGAGCGGGAAGGATGCTCCCGGACCGCAGGCGACGCCCCCGAACCTCCCGCCGGGGCCGGCGGGCCCGGCGTCCCGCCGACCGGGACGCCGGCGCCGGAGACGTACAGCGCCCTCCTCGCCGAACTGGGCGGCCTCCTCGACGGCCACGAACCCCACGAGGTCGCCGTCCTCCTGCGGGCGGAGCTGGAGCGGCGCGAGCTGCTGGCGTACTCCCACGGCTGGCGCGACGCCGCCGCCCATTACGAGCCCGCTGTCGAGGCGGCACGGACCGCGAACCAGCGGACCCTGCGCCTGGTGGGGCCCACGCGCACGCCGGGGCAGGGCGCGGTGATCCCCTTCCGGCAGGAGGCGCGCGGCGACGACGCCCAGGGGCCGGAGGGCGGGCCCGAGGGGGGAGGCCCGGCGCGCGACGGCGCTCCCCGGGCCGAGGGGCCGAAGGAGCACGCCCGTCCGGCCGGCGGGGAGCCCCGCCGCGACCGCCCCGCGGCCGACAGGCGGACGGACCCGCCGTCCCGGCCTCCCCGCACCGGGGCCGGGCCCGAACCCGCGCTCGTGCGCAAGAGCCGCAGCTCCCGCGTCCCGACCATCCCCACGCTCCCGACGCCGAGGCTGCGGCGGCGGGAGGAGGGCGGGAAGGCCACCCCGGACGACGCGACCAGCTGAGGAGCGCGACCGGCCCGCCCCCCGGTGCGCGGGCGTCACGACCGGGCGCCCGCCCCGGTACCCGCGCCACGGCCGCACCCGCCTCCCGTACCCGCGCCACGGCCGCACCCGCCTCCCGTACGCGTGCCCCGGCCGGGCTCGCGTCTCGGGGCCGCAGTGCGGCCGGGCTCGCCCCGTGTGCGGGGGCGGGAGGCGCAGGCCAGGAGGTGCCCAGCCCCGTCGCCGGTGGTCGCAGGCCCCGATGCGGCGGTATGGACAGCATTTGTTTTGACCCAGCTCCGTGAGGTAGGTACGCTCAAGCCTTGTGCCTGGGGTGTGCCTGGGCTCGGCTGCGTGTCCTCAACCGCATGGCGAGCTCGTCTTTAGCCACCGCAATCTGCGCCTCTTCCGCCCTGCGGGCGGAGATCCGCGGTATTCGACACGCCCGACCTCGTGGGTCGGCGATGTTCCAGGTTAGTTTCACGAACGGCACACAGAAACCGGAGAAGTAGTGCCTACGATCCAGCAGCTGGTCCGGAAGGGCCGGCAGGACAAGGTCGAGAAGAACAAGACGCCCGCGCTCGAGGGTTCGCCCCAGCGGCGTGGCGTCTGCACGCGTGTGTTCACGACCACCCCGAAGAAGCCGAACTCGGCCCTCCGTAAGGTCGCGCGTGTGCGTCTGACCTCCGGTATCGAGGTCACGGCCTACATCCCGGGTGAGGGACACAACCTGCAGGAGCACTCCATCGTGCTCGTGCGTGGTGGCCGTGTGAAGGACCTGCCGGGTGTTCGTTACAAGATCATCCGCGGCTCCCTTGACACCCAGGGTGTCAAGAACCGCAAGCAGGCCCGCAGCCGCTACGGCGCCAAGAAGGAGAAGTAAGAATGCCTCGTAAGGGCCCCGCCCCGAAGCGCCCGGTCATCATTGACCCGGTCTACAGCTCTCCTCTTGTCACCTCGCTGATCAACAAGATCCTCCTCGACGGCAAGCGTTCCACCGCCGAGCGGATCGTGTACGGCGCCATGGAAGGCCTCCGCGAGAAGACCGGCAACGACCCGGTCATCACGCTGAAGCGCGCGCTTGAGAACGTCAAGCCCTCGCTCGAGGTCAAGTCCCGCCGTGTCGGTGGCGCCACCTACCAGGTGCCGATCGAGGTCAAGCCCGGTCGCGCCTCCACCCTGGCTCTGCGCTGGCTCGTCGGTTACTCCCGCGCCCGCCGCGAGAAGACCATGACCGAGCGCCTCATGAACGAACTGCTCGACGCCTCCAACGGCCTCGGCGCTTCGGTCAAGAAGCGTGAGGACACCCACAAGATGGCCGAGTCCAACAAGGCCTTCGCGCACTACCGCTGGTAGTCGCTACCCCCATCGAGACCGAGAGAAGATTGAGCCTTATGGCCACCACTTCGCTTGACCTGGCCAAGGTCCGCAACATCGGGATCATGGCCCACATCGACGCGGGCAAGACGACCACCACTGAGCGGATCCTCTTCTACACCGGTGTGAGCTACAAGATCGGTGAAGTCCACGACGGCGCTGCCACGATGGACTGGATGGAGCAGGAGCAGGAGCGCGGCATCACGATCACGTCCGCCGCGACGACCTGCCACTGGCCGCTCAACGATGTTGACCACACCATCAACATCATCGACACCCCGGGTCACGTCGACTTCACCGTCGAGGTGGAGCGTTCGCTCCGCGTCCTCGACGGCGCCGTCACCGTGTTCGACGGTGTGGCCGGTGTCGAGCCGCAGTCCGAGACCGTCTGGCGCCAGGCGGACCGCTACGGCGTGCCGCGTATCTGCTTCGTCAACAAGCTCGACCGCACCGGTGCGGAGTTCCTCCGCTGTGTCGACATGATCGTCGAGCGCCTGGGCGCGGTCCCGCTCGTCATGCAGCTCCCCATCGGCGCAGAGGCCGACTTCAAGGGCGTCATCGACCTCGTGTCGATGAAGGCCTTCGTGTGGCCCGAAGAGGCCGCCAAGGGCGAGATGTACGACACCGTCGAGATCCCGGACGAGTACAAGGAAGCCGCCGCCGAATGGCGCGGCAAGCTCCTTGAGGCCGTCGCCGAGAACGACGACCAGATGATGGAGCTGTACCTGGAGGGCAACGAGCCCACCGAGGACCAGCTGCACGAGGCGATCCGTCGGATCACCCTGGCGTCGAAGGGCAGTGCCGACTCCGTCACCGTCAGCCCGGTGTTCTGTGGCACCGCGTTCAAGAACAAGGGCGTTCAGCCCCTGCTCGACGCGGTCGTCCGCTACCTCCCCTCCCCCCTGGACGTCGAGGCCATCGAGGGCCACGACGTCAAGGACCCGGAGAAGGTCATCCAGCGGAAGCCCTCGGACGACGAGCCGTTCTCCGGCCTGGCGTTCAAGATCGCGAGCGACCCGCACCTCGGTAAGCTCACCTTCGTCCGGATCTACTCCGGTCGCCTGGAGGCCGGCACCGCGGTGCTGAACTCCGTCAAGGGCAAGAAGGAGCGCATCGGCAAGATCTACCGCATGCACGCGAACAAGCGTGAGGAGATCGCATCGGTGGGCGCCGGCGACATCATCGCCGTCATGGGTCTCAAGCAGACCACCACCGGTGAGACGCTGTGCGACGACAAGAACCCGGTCATCCTGGAGTCCATGGACTTCCCGGCGCCGGTCATCGAGGTCGCCATCGAGCCGAAGTCCAAGGGCGACCAGGAGAAGCTGGGTGTCGCCATCCAGCGCCTCTCGGAGGAGGACCCCTCCTTCCAGGTGCACTCCGACGAGGAGACCGGCCAGACCATCATCGGTGGTATGGGCGAGCTTCACCTCGAGGTGCTCGTCGACCGCATGAAGCGCGAGTTCCGCGTCGAGGCGAACGTCGGCAAGCCCCAGGTCGCGTACCGCGAGACGATCCGCAAGGCCGTCGAGCGCATCGACTTCACGCACAAGAAGCAGACTGGTGGTACCGGCCAGTTCGCGAAGGTGCAGATCGCCCTTGAGCCCATCGAGGGCGGCGACGCCTCCTACGAGTTCGTCAACAAGGTCACCGGTGGCCGCATCCCCCGTGAGTACATCCCCTCGGTGGACGCGGGTGCTCAGGAAGCCATGCAGTTCGGCATCCTGGCCGGTTACGAGATGGTCGGCGTCCGCGTCACCCTTCTCGACGGTGGTTACCACGAGGTCGACTCCTCGGAGCTCGCCTTCAAGATCGCCGGTTCGCAGGCGTTCAAGGAGGGTGCCCGCAAGGCCTCTCCCGTGCTCCTCGAGCCGATGATGGCCGTCGAGGTCACCACGCCCGAGGACTACATGGGCGATGTCATCGGCGACCTCAACTCCCGCCGTGGCCAGATCCAGGCCATGGAGGAGCGCCACGGCGCTCGCGTCGTGAAGGGCCTCGTGCCCCTCTCGGAGATGTTCGGCTACGTCGGAGACCTCCGCAGCAAGACTTCGGGTCGCGCAAGCTACTCGATGCAGTTCGACTCCTACGCCGAGGTTCCGCGGAACGTCGCCGAGGAGATCATCGCGAAGGCCAAGGGCGAGTAACTCTCCCGAGCTCACGCTTTAGGCTTGTCACCGGAGCCCGGTAGGGCATCCATCGCACAGCGCGAGCTGTACGGCGGGCGCCCCCGGCACCGGCACCCCAGCAAAGATCACCTGGCGCCGATGAAGCAAGGCGTACAGAACCACTCAGGAGGACCCCAGTGGCGAAGGCAAAGTTCGAGCGGACTAAGCCGCACGTCAACATCGGCACCATCGGTCACATCGACCACGGTAAGACGACCCTCACGGCCGCCATTACCAAGGTGCTGCACGACGCGTACCCGGACCTGAACGAGGCCTCGGCCTTCGACCAGATCGACAAGGCTCCCGAAGAGCGCCAGCGCGGTATCACCATCTCCATCGCGCACGTCGAGTACCAGACGGAGTCGCGTCACTACGCGCACGTCGACTGCCCGGGTCACGCCGACTACATCAAGAACATGATCACGGGTGCGGCGCAGATGGACGGCGCCATCCTCGTGGTCGCCGCCACCGACGGCCCGATGCCGCAGACCAAGGAGCACGTGCTCCTGGCCCGCCAGGTCGGCGTTCCGTACATCGTCGTCGCGCTGAACAAGGCCGACATGGTGGACGACGAGGAGATCCTGGAGCTCGTCGAGCTCGAGGTCCGTGAGCTCCTCTCCGAGTACGAGTTCCCGGGCGACGACGTTCCGGTCGTCAAGGTCTCGGCGCTCAAGGCCCTCGAGGGCGACAAGGAGTGGGGTGAGTCCGTCCTCAACCTGATGAAGGCTGTCGACGAGGCCATCCCGCAGCCCGAGCGTGACGTCGAGAAGCCGTTCCTCATGCCGATCGAGGACGTCTTCACGATCACCGGTCGCGGTACGGTCGTCACCGGCCGCATCGAGCGTGGTGTCCTGAAGGTCAACGAGACCGTCGACATCGTCGGTATCAAGACCGAGAAGACCACCACCACGGTCACCGGCATCGAGATGTTCCGCAAGCTGCTCGACGAGGGCCAGGCCGGTGAGAACGTCGGTCTCCTCCTCCGTGGCATCAAGCGCGAGGACGTCGAGCGCGGCCAGGTCATCATCAAGCCGGGTTCGGTCACGCCGCACACCGAGTTCCAGGCCCAGGCCTACATCCTGTCGAAGGACGAGGGTGGCCGTCACACCCCCTTCTTCAACAACTACCGCCCGCAGTTCTACTTCCGTACCACGGACGTGACGGGCGTTGTGACCCTTCCCGAGGGCACCGAGATGGTCATGCCGGGTGACAACACCCTCATGGACGTCGCGCTGATCCAGCCGGTCGCCATGGAAGAGGGCCTGAAGTTCGCCATCCGTGAGGGTGGCCGGACCGTGGGCGCCGGCCAGGTCACCAAGATCATCAAGTAGTCTCTGCTTGATCGTCTGACCTGGTGGCTCATTGAGTCGCAAGAAGGGCCCCCGTCTCTCGGAAGAGAGGCGGGGGCCCTTCGCCATGCCCGGGGTGCGGTGCGTGCTGGGTGTGCGGTGTGCGTACGCGGCCGGGCCGCGCCCGGTGTACGACGGGCACGGCCCGGCCGGGGGCTGCCACCGCGGGGCCCGGGGGCCCCTATGGACGTAGGGCCCCGGTACCTCAGGGCGGAGAGGTACGGGGGCCCTACAGCTGCGAGGGACGGCGGGCGGTCAGGCGCCCGCC
>NZ_JBBBEN010000099.1:58101-62665 GCF_037137275.1 Streptomyces pratensis
GCGGCCGGCCGGACGCGCCGGCCGGCCTGCCCGGTGTGGCGGTGGGTCAGACGCCCGCGATGGACTGAATCCAGGACCGGTACGCGGTGACGTTCGTGTACGCGGTCGTGGTCTGCCGGTCGCTGGTGGAGGCCACGCCGACCTGGACACCGTTCAAGGTCATCGGGCCGCCGGAGTCACCGCCGGCCGTGATGCCGTCGCCCCGGCGGGCGCAGATGGCCGAGCCGCCGTACGCGTCACCGCAGCCGTGCGTCACCGTGACGTTGGCGACCTTCAGGTAGCGGGACTGGCAGTTGGCCTCGGAGCCGCACTGGGAGGTGGCGCCCCAGCCCCAGACCTGCACGTTCTGTCCGACGCGGACCGTCCCGGCCTGGCCGAGGCGGGAGTAGGTGGTCTGCACGGAGCGGTCCAGGCGGACCAGGGAGAGGTCCGAGCTGTGGTTGTACGTCTGGACGCCGTTCGCCACCACGCCGCCGCTGTGCTGGTCGAGGCTGCCGATGCGGAACGACAGGCCGCCGCCGGTGACGCAGTGCTTGGCGGTGAGAATCCAGGTCGGCGCGATGATCGTCGCCGAACAGGTCTCCCGGCCGTTGGAGAAGAGGCGTGCGGCCCACGGGGCGTTCTGGGCGTAGCCACCGCCGATGATCTGGGTGGTGGGGGGCGGGGCATCCTGGAGCGGGGGCGCCGGGGCGGCCGAGGCGGACGGTGCGAAGAGTGCGAGGACACAGGCCGCTGCGGCGGCGGCAGCGGGCACGAGCTTGGATATGCGCATGATTCCTCGTTTCGCGCGACACGCTGGGGTGGGCGTGTCCGTGGGGGTTGGTGGGCAACAGGGTGCCGGAGCGCGGCGAGGCCGGGGTACTAACGTTTGGCCATAACACGGCGTTATGGGGCGGCAGTTGGGCCGAAATGGGCACGTTGCCGCGGCCGCCACACCCAGGGCGCGGCGTCCGGCCCGAAGCCGACGACCACGGGCTCGCCGTCCGGCGCGCCGAGGTGGAGGGCGACGCCGTCCAGGGCGGCGGGGCCCTGGGACCGTACGGCGGTGCCGTCGGCGGTACGCAACTGGCTCCGGCCGTCCGCGGTCCGGCCGAGCAGCACCGGGCCCCGGGGGGAGGAGGCGGCGGCCACCGGCCCGTACCCGTCGAAGCGGGGGACCGGCGCGCGGTCGGCCCGCACGCCGACCAGCCCCGCCTTCGCCGCCGGCCGGTAGTACAGCTCCACGGACCCGTCCGGCGCGGGGAGGGCGGCGGGTGCGTGGGAGGGGACGGGGAAGTCGGTGAGCTGGGTGCGGGCGGTGACGTCGGTGTCCGGGGCGTCCTGGGTCCAGTGGTGCACCCAGTGGTGGCCGGCCGCGTAGACGTGGACGCGCCCGGCGGTGTCCACGACCGCGCTCATCCCGTCCTGCACCTCGCCGCCGCCCATGTCGCGCCAGGCGCTCCAGCGGCCGGTGTCCGCGGAGCGCACCCGGGTGCTGAGCCCCTTCTCCGCGTTGCGCACGAAGAGGTGGACGCGGCCGTCCGCAGCGGTCACCGCCACGGGTATCCCCACGCGGCGGCCGTGGTCGCGACCGCTCGCCGGGTTGCCGAGCCCCCGCCACGCGAGAAAGGGGCCGCCCGCCCCGGACTGCTCCAGGAGCACGATCTCCCGCTCGTTGTCCGCGCCGTGCCCGCCGAGTGCCGCGAAACGCAGCCCGAACAGCAACTGCCGCCCGTCCGCCGTGACCGCCGCGCCCAGCACCGGGGCGAGCGGCCCGCCCCCGAGGTCCCGCGGCGCGCCCAGGGTCCCGCTGCCCGGGGCGTTCTCGCTCCACCGGACGGCCCGCAGCCCCACCACCCCGTACACGGTGAGCCGCCCGTCCGGCCCGGTGGCGACCACGGGGCGGGGCCCCGGATAGCGCTGGTGCGTGGAGCGGACCCAGCCCTTGCGGTTGGTCAGGGGGCGGTCGCCGCCTACGTTGTAGTCCCCGCAGCCGGACGGGTTGCCGCACTCCCAGTCGGGCGCGCCGCCGTACGGGACCAGGTGCGCGGCCTTGCGCTCCAGCACCGCGGGCGGCAGGTTCTTGGGCCAGTGCCGGTTGTAGTAGCCCCGGAACGAGGCGACGGCGAACCCGGGCACCGGCTCGCCCCGCCCGGTCGATCGGGCCGCCCAGCGGATCAGGGCGGCCCACGCGAAGCAGCCCGCCGCGGTGTGGTCGGCGTGGTCGGAGTAGCCGCGCTGCTCGCTGTCCCGGCGGCGTTCCTCCTCGCTGCTGAACTGGAGGTCGGGGTCCGGGTCCAGCGTGTGCACGAGGGTCGGCCGGTACCGCTCCAACAGCCCGACGAGGACGTCGATCAGCCCCTCGTACGTGTAGGAACCGGCCCGCTCCAGCGGCGAGCCCTCGGCGACGACGGTCCGCAGCACCAGTCGGCGGTCCTGCCAGAGGCTGGGCAGCCCGAGGCGTCGCCGGCCGGTGTGCATCGCGGTGTTGAGGAAGACCAGTTCGACCCGGCGCGCCCCGTGTGTCAGCACGTCGACCTCGGCACGGTGGCCGCCGTGCAGGGTGAGCACGGACCTCTGCCAGGGCGCGAAGCGGTCGAGCCCGAGCAGCGTCGCGTACGCCTGCCGCAGGCCCTGGTGCCGGGCGGAGGAGTACGCGGCGCGGTCGGGGGCCGGGCGCGGGGCCCCGGGGATCTTGTTGACGCCGTCGGCCTCGCCCGCGGTGAGGTACACGCAGACCAGCGGGATGCCGGCGTCGAGGGCCTCGCGGGTGTCCGGGTTCATGAAGTACAGGTCGTCGTCCGGGTGCGCCAGCACCTGGAGGACCAGCGCCCGGCGCGCGCTGCTGATCGGCATACCGGGCGCGGGGTCGGGGGCGGGGTTGCGACGCCGGGGGGCCGGCACGGCACACCCGGCGAGGGCGGCGGTCGCGGCGGCGGCCCCGGCGGCGACCAGGGCCGCACGCCGGGGCACTCCGGTCCGGGGCGCCCCGGACCCGGGTATCCCGATTTGGGGCAGGGCAGGTCGATCCGTCACGCCGCGTACTCCGTCCGCTTCCCCTCGCAGCGGACGAACCCTCGCCCCGTGCTGCGTACGCCTACTCCTGGCAGTCCGTGCAGGTCAGCGGCTGGTCGAGCCCGCGCCTGCGGGGGGAGAGACGGGGGAGGGGACGGAGAGGTTGCCCGGCCGGGGGGTGGGGTTGCGCACGCCGGGCGGTCCGGGACAGGGGCCGGGGCCGCGATCAGAAGGCCCCGGCCCCCTCAGCGCCTCAGACCGCGCCTTCTCCGTGCTCGGCCCGGCAGTCGCGGCAGTGGCCTGGGGTGGGGGAGCGGAAGGCGCGTTCGCAGCCGTCGCAGGTCTGGAAGGGGGTCACGGTGACGCGGTGAGCGGGGGCCGCGAGGGCGTGAGTGCTGGGGAGCGGTGGGGGCAGCAGGGCGGTCAGCCGGTGTCTGAGGAGCTTCGCGGGGTGCCTGAGGGGCTGGGGCGGGTCGCTGGTGAGCGTGCGGCGGATGGCGTCGGGGTGGGTCTCGCGTTCGAGCCAGGCCGCGACGCCGGGGGCCAGGTGGCGTACGTCGCTCTCGGACAGCACGAACTGCGGTGCGTGGCGGCGGAGGTCGCTCAGGAGTGCGGTGGCGGCCCGGTCCAGCTCCGGGGTGAGTTCGCGGGGCTGGGGGAGCGGCCGGGGCTGCGGCTTCGGCGCGGCCGGCGGCGGCACGAAGGGCGGGGCGTCCCACGGAGCGCAGGGTGGCGGCGGGGCCGGTGCGGGCCGGGAGGCGGCGGGTGCCGGGGGCGGTGGAGCCGTGGTCGTTCCGTGCGGGCCCGGCTCCGGGGCGGCCGGGTGCCGACCGGGGGGCTCCGGCGCGGGCGCCGGGGCCTGGGCCCGCCGCGCGTGGGGCACGAGAGCCGCGACGGGGGGCCGCTGTCCGCCCGTACGGGAGTGCCGCAGCGCCAGGGGTTGGTTGCAGAACACCGTGCGGGTCACGATCCGGCCGCACGACAGGCGGACGCGAGCCCGTTCCAGGTAGCCGTGGGCCTCCAGCTCACGCAGGGCGGCGGCGATGCGCTTCTCGCCCTCGGGGAAGCGGGCGGCGAGCGCCTTGATGCCCACCTCGACCCCTGGGGGCAGGGACTGGATGCGTACGGCGATGCCCACGGCGGTGCAGCTGAGGTCGGGGTGCTGGGCGAGGTGGTTGCCGACGACGGTGAAGCGGGTGGTGTGCGGGATGACGACGTGGATCACGCCGGACCTCGGGTGAGGCCCGGGAACCTCTGCCAGGGCGCGCGTGAGCGCAGTATTCTGCTGGGTAGCCATAGGGAAGCTCCGAACTTCCTTGGTGGTCAGGCCCTCGATCGGGATTGCAGTCCCGGCCGGGGGCCGACGTACGTCTGATGTGTGGTGGCGTGAGCATATGCCTGCCAACCGGTACGAAATCCAGTCGAGTTGGCAAAACTCACCCGTGCGGGTGATGCGCCCCTCGGGACCCGTCAGGTACACGCCGGGTGGGGTGGGGTGGGGTCATTTCCCTGGTTCTTTGAGTAGGTGATGTCGCGCGCCACCGGGACGCGGTTTCGCGCGATCCGGTCG